>NZ_JABUMT010000009.1:189045-351035 GCF_013336715.1 Myxococcus sp. CA056 | reverse complement strand
GCTCGACGCAGAGACTCGGCACCACCTGCAGCGCGTCCGCGACGCACACACACGGACGCGTAGCCTGAGGAAACTACAGTCGCACTGAGAGAAGGGACGCATCATGCCGGCTCGTTTGGGACGCGGGCGGCTTCGTGCTGACGTACAAGCGACTGGAGAAGGGCCGCTTCAAGGTGCCAACCATCGGCGAGGAGTTGCTCGGCGCCCAGCTCGATGCCACCCAGCTGTCGATGCTGCTGGACGGCCTGGACGTCACGCACGTCCGCAGGCCAGCCAGGTGGGCGCCTCCAGAGAGCGTCGAGAAGGTCTCCACCGGGCAGCTTGTTTCCCCGGAGCGATGGCAGAAGAGCCCCAGGAGGCGCACCGGTGCGACTGGCGAGAGAGCGCCGAGCGGCTCGAGGCTCAGAACGCCCACCTCCGGGAGCGTGTCGCCCGACTCGAAGCCCAGCTTGCTCAGCTCCAGCGTGCCCTTTTCGGCAAGCGGAGCGAGAAGATGGCGAGCATCCAGGACGAGCTCCGGCTCGCGTCAGGTGACTGCGCCGGGGCGCGGGCCGCGACGCTGAAGCTGCGCGAGCAGCGGCGCCAGGCGCGCGCCTCCCTTCCCGAGCGCATCGTCCACCATCGAGTCCCTGCCGCCGAGCGTCGCTGCCCGGCGTGTGGCGGCACGGACTTCAGGCGCCTGGGCCCCGGCAAGCGGACGGGCGTCCTCGAGTACGTCCCGGCGCGCCTCGAGCGACAGGTGCACGTGCAGGAGACGCTCGTATGCCGGTGTGGGCAGGGCATTGTCACGGCCATGGCGCCCAAGGCCCTCGAGCAGGGCCACTACGGCCCCGGGCTGCTGGCCCACCTGGTGACTGCGAAGGTGTGCGACGCGATTCCCCTCTACCGCCAGGCGAAGGCGCTCGCACGCGCGGGTGCCCCTATTGCGCGCACGACGCTGTGTGACCTCTTTCATGCCGTTGCAGCTGCCACCGCGCCGCTGTCGGCGCGACTGCTCGCCCTGGTGCGCCAGGCCCCCTTGGTGCGCGCGGACGAGACGCCGCAGCGCGTGCTCGATGAGGGCAAGACGCGCCGGGCTTACGTCTGGACCTTCCGGACCGAGCGCCTCATCGCCTACGTGCACAGTCCCAGTCGCAGCGGTGCGACGCCCCAGGCCGTCCTGGGCGGCACGCGCGGCTACCTGCTCGTCGACGGCTACACGGGTTACAACCGCGTCACCCTGCCCGAGGGCCGCACGCGCGTGGCGTGCTGGGCGCACGTGCGCCGCAAATTCTTCGACGCGCAAGCCACCGCGCCCGAGGCCAGGCACGCGCTCGACTTCATCCTGGCCCTCTACCGCGTCGAGCACGAGGCCATGCAGCGCGGCGTGCTGGGAGGGCCCGAGCACCTGGCGCTGCGTCGTGAGCGCAGTGCGCTGGTACTCGAAGCCTTCGCCGCGTGGCTCGCGGAGCAACTGCCGCGGCACCCGCCGCGGGGGCCAATGGGGCTCGCACTGCGCTACACCCAAGGCCAGTGGGCGGCCCTCTCACGCTTCCTCGAGGACGCCTCGCTGCCGCTCGACAACAACGCCTCCGCGCGGGCCCTGCGGGCGATGGCCTTGGGCCGCAAGAACTACCTCTTCGTCGGCAGCGACGAGGCTGGCCAGCACCTCGCGGGGCTCGCGTCTCTCGTCGCCACGTGCGAGGCCAACGGCGTCAACCCCGAGGCGTACCTGGCTGATGTGCTGCTGCGGCTCGGCTCGCATCCAGCCTCCCGCCTGGACGAACTGCTTCCGCACCGCTGGTCACCGGCGCCAGCCGACTCATCCTGAATGGCCGCCTGCGTCTGGTGCTCGCAGACATCGCTCAAGTCGGCGCGGCGACCAGGGCCATGGGCCACCGCGAGGGGCGGTGGTGTGCCCCCAGAACGCCCGCCGTCGGTCGGTTAGTGCCGTTCTCAGCACTGCTGGGCAAAATCCCTTGGAGTTCAGGGGCTTAAGCACGAAGGCCCCGCGATGTCATCGCGAGGCCCGTGTTAAACAAAAAAGGCCCTACCGGTTGGTAGGGCCTTTCAAGTAGCTCCCGCGACCGGCTCGCACGCGAGGCCGCAGAACGGGCACGCGGTGGACGCGCATCGGATGTGACGTTGGCAACCAGCACAGGTGCGAAGGCCCATGGACCGAGGCTACCGGTGAACCGTGGTGGTTGTCATCGAGCCGCCGACGTCAGGCGCGAACGACGCGGCCTCGGTACACGCCCAGCATGCTCAAGTCGTCGGGGGCGCGCGGCGGGCGGTCCTCGAGCGCCCATGCGTTGTCGAGCAAGAGGCCGTCCACGCTGGATGCGACGGTGCTCGTGTCTTTCAGCGGGCCGCCGATGGCCCGCGAGGCCACCGCGAGCGCCTCCGGCTCCCAATCTTCTGCTCCTGAGAATCCCCACACCCACCGATTGGCGTCGACCTGAACATAGAGGTTCCAGAATGGGCGCATCGCCGCGCCGAGGGTGCACACGACGATGGCGTCGCCGACCCCCAGCGCCCCCACGTGGACCGCGCACTCTCGGCTCCACCCGCCGATCCGCATCAGCGCCCCCTGCTGTCGAACCGGCTTGCTCTCCCAGGTGCGCAGTGCGCGGGCCACGAGTGCCGCGAGCGAGGGCGCCCAAATGGGGCGCGAGGCGTCGTCGTGTCGGTACTCGACCAGCGGGCCGGCCTCGGTTCCCGACAGCACATACGCGACGTGGTCGCCGTTGCCCTTCGTGAGCACGGGAACCCAATGTTCGGAGAACCGCGCACCGTCACTGTCGGGCCCGAGGAGAAACCGACGGGTCGAGATCGCCTCGACGCAGCCCATCATCGAGTAAACGCTCGAGCCATCGAACGACACCCGCGCGGTCCCATCGTGCCAGCTGAACAGGGCGCGAAGGTCGCCTGGCAGCGCCGTCCCGATCTCGGCCTCGAGCCCGGCCAGCTGCTCGGGCGCAGCCGGCGGTAGGAACGAGGCGTGCCCCCCGGGGTCGGCGCGGCGGATGGCCACATCGAGGCGTTCGAGAGCGCGGGCGAGATCCTCGGGAGGCTGCGGCATCGAACGACGTCACCACCGGAGGGACGCCGCGTCAACGATCTCCGCGAACCAGACGCGAAAGCCCGCGGCGACCTCTCGATCACCGCGGGCCTTCGGGTGTGCAGGCGGCTCAGCGCTCGGGGTCGTCGAGCGCTCTGGCCGCCATCGCGGGGCCGAGCGCCATGAGCGCGGCGGCGATCCGCTTGCCCGTGGGCGTCACCGGGAACGTCCGGTCGTAGCCGACCGAGAGACACGTCGAGCAGAAGACGAGGGCGTCGTCGAGGGTCTCGACCTTCTCGTTGTGGCCCTTCTCCGCCGCGTAGAACAACGCGGCGGAGGCGGCTGGATCAGAAGCCTCCTTAAGACGCCCTCACTTCGAGTATGGGTCTGGAGGGTCCCTGCTGGCCTTGCGTCACCCTCTCGGGGACCAGCAAAACAGGTAAGAGATGAAACCTGAAAGCAGAGAGACGCCTTCCCAGAAACCTGAAAGCGGAAGGAGAGGATCTCCAGGAGAATGTTGTTAACCGCATCCCCAATGGTTAACAGCACCTGTTAACTACTCTCGGCCTCTCTCTCCCCAAAACGGGTGAAAGAGCGCTCCAGAGAGCCCAATCGGCGGCTGAGGAGCGCGGGTATCTCGCTCTGCGGGGTAGAGGGCCGAGAGCGCCCGCTTCAGACCCGCGAGGAAAAATCCCTTGGGATTCAGGGGCTTAAACACGAAGACCCCACGATGTCATCGCGAGGCCCGTGTTAAACAAAAAAGGCACTACCGGTTGGTAGGGCCTTTCAAGTAGCTCCCCAGGAGGGACTCGAACCCTCAACTTCGCGGTTAACAGCCGCGCGCTCTGCCATTGAGCTACCGGGGAATGCGCTGCGTGAAGAGAGAACCGGAGGCAGGAATTGCACCTGCACCTGCGGAGTCAGAGTCCGCCATCCTCGCTCATTAGACGACTCCGGTATGAAAGTGACACATGTGAAGCGGGCGACGGGATTCGAACCCGTGTCGACGGTATGGGAAACCGCCATCCTGCCGCTGGACGACACCCGCGTTGCTACCGCTGCTTCGAGTACCTCCGGAGGGATTCGAACCCTCGCCGTCCGCTTAAGAGGCGGATGCTCTTCCAATGAGCTACGGAGGCATATTGCCGCCACCCCCATGCGAGCAGGCGGCGTGCATTCACCACGACGATTCAGTTGTCAGGGAGCTGGAACTGTCAGGTTGACCGGAGGGATTCGAACCCTCTTCCCCGGGGTCACATCCCGGTGGCTCACCATTCGCCTTCGGCCAACATGGAGTCGGGGTACCCGGAGTCGAACCGGGATCACTCGCTTATCAAGCGAGTGCTCTGCCTTTGAGCTATACCCCTGAAAGATGTCTGGGTTTGGGTGAGGCGGACCCTGCTCGTGTGGAGCATGGGGACGCTGGGAGTTGAACCCAGCAGGCCCTGTCGGGCTCGGGCTCTACAGGCCCGCGCGTCTGCCGTAACGCTCTACGTCCCCTGGAGGAGCGGAGGCCCGAAAGCCGAAAGGCCGGGTCCCCTGGATGGGAGCCCGGCCTCTGCGTGGCTTGGCGCGTCGATGACGAAGCGCGAGCGTCAGCAGGGTACGGGCGGATGGCCGTGAAGGTGGCCGAATCCCACGTTGCGAATCGAGCCGGTGCTCGAGAAGGAGCAGGAGGCGGCGTCGAACTGGGGCCAGAGGTTGTTTCGATAGCTGTGCTTCGCCTTGCTCGACTGCCTCGTCACCGTCTTCATGGTCACCGCTCCTTTCTGGGGGAATCTACGGCGGTTGATTTTCAGCCCTGACAAGCGCCGCGATTGTTTTTTGTCGCGGCGCCGATTCCCACGAGCGTCTGGAAGAAGCGCTCGGAGTCCAGGGCCACCGAGATGAACGTATGGGTACCCTGCGCAAGCTCGGCTCCCCACTCTCCGCGCTGGCGCACCATCTCCACTTCCGCCCAGGTGATGATTTCGGGGTCGATGGCCGCGCATGCGGCGATGGGGTCGTGCAGGAGTTTGCCTTCGGGGCGCTGCGCCAGGTAGCGCTCCATGGCCTCGAAGATGAGCCCGAGCCCCGGTGTCGTCGAGGCATAAGGCCGCATGCGCTCGTGAAAGGGGCCGTCGTAGGCCAGGCCATGGGTGACGTTCTTGGACACGAGTTCGCGTCGGCCCACGCGGTCCGAGGACAGGGCCAGCAGTGCGCCCTTGGGGTCTCCGTTGAAGTTGAAGGTCGGACAGGTTCGCCGGCCCTCGAACTTGGGCAGCCGGTGCTCGGGTGGAACCACGTTGTCGCCAGCGAAGCCGCCCTGCGCCACCCACCGGTGCAGCTTGATGTCCGGGTGAAGCTCCAGCAGCAATCGCAGATTCTGGAGCGGCGCACCCGTGAGCAGTGTTGCCTCGGGGAACCGCCCGAGCACGAGCGCCAGCACCTCGTGCGCCAGGGCATCCGGAGTGGAGGGAGGTAGTTGCCCCAGCCATTGGGTGTGGAAGGCCGAAAGGCTCTCCTTCTCCGCCGCCGGATTGCGCGCGCCCACGGGCACATCACTCCTGCCGGCACGTGCGAGCAGGTGTCGCACCATCCCCACCTGTGCCAGCGTGCCGGGTGTCACGGTCACCGCGCGCAGCGCGACGGCGGGATGTGTGGCCAACAGGCAGAGCGTGAGCGCGTCGTCCGGATCGCTCGTTTCCATGTCGAAGAGAATGTCCTGGGCCATTGGCGTCCCTGAGTAGAGAGAGGCGGGGTGTCCCCGTCAAATCGGGGTCAGTGGTGGGTGGTGGGGACGACGGAGGAGAGATTCACCAACGCGTCCCGCTTCACTCCTTGCTTGATGAAGTCCTGCACGGAGCGGGCGAGCGTGGCGGCCAGCAAGCCCAGGAGGGGCAGGTGCGCGCCCCCCTCGCAGGTGGCCTGGCCCGCGGTGTCCTCCGCGTCCGGGACGAAGCGCTCGTCCCAGCGGACCAGACCGAACGTCCCGTCAGCGCTCACCGCGCCGTGCACCAGGGGCTTGCCTGCTCCTCGGGCGAAGTCGCTGAGGAGCTGGCGGCTGTCCTGGTTGTCGAAGCAGTCCACCAGCAGGTCCGCGCCACCACACAACGCCGCCACGTTGTCGCGGGTGACGCGCACGCCGAAGGACTCCGTCTTCACGCCGTGCAGGTTGAGGAGTTGGAGCTTGAGGGCCTCGGCCTTGTTCTTTCCCACGGAGGGCTTCACGTGGGCCTGGGCGAGCAGGTTCTTGGACTCCACCCGGTCGAAGTCGACGAAGACCAGGGTGGCCTCCAGGTTGCGGCACAGGAGGGCCGCCTGGGAGCCGATGGCGCCCACGCCGCAGAAGAGGATGCGCATGGCGGCTCCTCAGCGGGCCCCGAAGGGCACCTTGGGGCGCAGGTAGATGCGCTCGTCGCCGCTCGCACCCCGGAACCGGTCCACGACGAAGTGCTGGAACGCGTCGTCGCGCAGGTGGGCCAGATGGAGGCCCGGCACTCCGCCCGCGCGAATCAGCTCCGCGGCGATGCGGCGCACGTCGGAGTCCGACACCGGCCGGTCCAGCTCCACCGGCACATCCGCGGACATGCCGTCATAGGTGATGTTCAGGGTCGCCATGGTCGTCTCGCGCCTCCTCGCGCGTGCCAGGGGCCGCGAAAAGGGCGGCCGGCCAGGCACCTCGCGGGACGGAGGCGCGCCAGGCGTCCTGACTCGGGATGGGCGCTGCGTGAAAAGACGAGGGCCGGGCTCCGTCGTGATGACGGAGTCCGGCCCTCGGGGGCCGCGAGGGGGAGGGGTCCTCGCGGCCGGACGCTTACTTCGAGGTTTCGCCGCTCACGGGTGCCGGCGTCGTCGCGGGCTCCGTGCTCACGGTGGGCAGCACCGGCACGGCGCCGATGAAGCCCGAGTAGGCCATGCGGTTGGGCGTGCACTCGCCGGGGCTGCGCACCTTGTCGAGCGTGGCGTTGTCGAACAGCGCGCTGGCGACGGTATCGGGCGTGGCATTGGGGTTCAGCTCCAGCCAGAGCGCGGCCACCCCCGTCACGTGGGGTGCGGACATGGAGGTGCCGCTCATCTCTCGCGACTCCCTGTCGCCGTAGTGCCAGGCGGAGGTGATTTTGTTGCCGGGGGCGAAGACGTCCACGCAGTCGCCGTAGTTGGAGAAGGACGTGCGCTTGTCGCTGGTGTCGGTGGCGGCGACGGTGATGGCCTCCGCCGTCCGCGCCGGGGAGTGCTTGCAGGCATCGCCGGACTCATTGCCCGCGGCGAGCACGTAGGTGACGCCCGAGGCGATGGAGCGGCGGACCGCTTCGTCGATGGCCGGGTCCGAGTCTCCGCCCAGGCTCATGTTCGCCACGGCCGGGGCCTGGTGGTTCTTCGTCACCCAGTCAATGCCCGCGATGACCTGGGCCGTGGAGCCCGAGCCGTTGCACGCGAGCACCCGGACGGAGTGCACGGTGGCGTTCTTGGCGAGCCCATACGTGCTGCCCGCCGCCGTGCCCGCTACGTGGGTTCCGTGGCCATGACAATCATTGCCCTTCATGCTGTCGCCAATGGCATCGAACCCGACAGACGCCCTGCCACCGAACTCGCGGTGCGAGAACCGCACGCCCGTGTCGAGGATGTACACGTGCACCCCCAGCCCCGTGGCGTTGTACATGTAGAGCTTGTCCAGCGGCAGCGTGCGCTGGTCCACGCGGTCGATGCCCCAGGTGGGGCTCGGCTGGCTCTCCCGGATGGACAGCACCCCGTTCTCCTGGACGTAGGCGACCGAGGGGTCCTCGGCGAGGGCGCGCGCCTGGTCCTCGCTCATCCGGCTGGCGAAGCCGCGCAGCGCGTGCTCGTACACCGCGAAAGCGGTGCCGCCGTACTTCTGCGTGAGGTTCAGAGTGGCCTGGGTGACGGCGAGCGCCTGCAGTCCCGGCTCGGGCGCCTTGAGCACCACCACGTACTCACCCGGCACGTTCTTGCGGACCGTGAGGAACTTCTCCGTCGGTGGCGCGAGGAGCGCGGCGGTGGCCGACGGGTCCTTGCATGCCGGCCGGCTGCTCGAGCAGGCGCCCAGCAGCGCCAGTCCACCCATGGCCAGGGTCAGCTTCGTCATCCGTCGATTCATGTCTCATCCCCTGCAATGGGTTACGCGGAATGATACGGATGGACTTTAAATTCGGCTTAATCCTGATTTAGCCCTCTGGGATGAGACAGCGGTTCGTCATTGAACGTCCTGGGTGTTCGCCGACATGCGGGCGCATTGCCTACCAGGGACGAGCGTTGGCTCCCCACCAATACAGCGCCGTCTCCAGCGGGTGTTTGTGTGGCTTTTCGAGCATGGGTCGGATGCCCATTTCTCGCGCGGTATTGAGCAGGTCCTGGTGCCAGGCGCGGTGTTCCGGGGAGAGGCGGGTGGCGGCGATGGCCAGGGCGCTGGCGCCCACGGAGTAGCCGCCGTGCAGGAGCGGTCCGCTCGCGGCGTCCTCGCGGCCCTTCACGCCCCGGGGCCATTCCCGGCAGGCGGCGAAGGGGAGCAGGTCTCCTCCGGGACGGTCGCAGTAGCCCTTCACCAGGGTGGTGGTGAAGGTGGACGCGGCGGGGTGTGAGCCCATGGCAAGGAAGGCGCCCGTCCACGCCAGCGTGGTGCCGCGCGGCGTGGACTCGACGAGCTTCCCCTTGGCGTTCACCCGGGTGGGAAACCCCGAGGGCAGGGCGGCGAGCTCCACCAGTCGGGCCGTGAGCCGCTCGCCCATGGCGAGAGACGCGGCGTTGCCGCGCAGTCGCCCATGCAGCAACAGGCCCGCGGCGGCGGGGGCGCTGTCACAAGGCCAGATGGACTTGCCGAACGAGGGCAGCAGGAGCTGCCGCGAGAGTGCCTCCACGAGCTTTTCGGCCAGGGTGTCGAAGAGTGCCGTCGACGCCGGGTCGGCCAGCCCCGCGCGCTCCATTCCCGCGAGCATCAACAGCACATAACCTCGGTAGAGCACGCTGTGGGGCAGGAGGTGTTCCTCCACGCGTGCACTGCCGTCGGAAAGGAAGGGCCCACGTCCTTTCGTCAGGGCATCGTCGAGCAGGGCCTTCACGCGTCGAGGTGTCTCTGGCAGGGGGGCGCCATCCAGCGACAGCTGGACGAGGATGAAGGACAGGTGCGCGGCACACAGGAGCTGGGCCTCGGAGAAGCGGCGGTTCGCATCGCCCAACAGCTTGGGCTCGCAGCCGAGCCCGAGGATTCGCTGCTCGAGGACTTCGAGTGCCTGGACCGAGGGGACGTCCAGGTCAGTCGAGGAAGGCGTCGTCGTGGCCGGTGGCGCGGCGGCGGAGTTGATGGTGCCGGTGCTCCACATCAGCAGGACCAGCAGTGGAGGCAGGGTACGGAGGAGGGCGCGAGGCATGGGCCGGAAGGACATCACGCCCTCCACGCCCGGGCCCCCGCGTGACGCTCAGTGGTCGCCAGCCAGGCGGGAGTGGTCGCTCCCGCCCAGTGGATGGAGCGTGCTCACGGTGTGTCGCGTTGGACCTTGAGGTCCTTGAAGCGTCCCTCTCGCTCCAGTCGCCAGAGGTCCTCGTCGGTGACGAAGGGCTGGCCGAGCAGCTCCCGTGCCCGCTTCACCTTCGCCAGCAGCAGCGGGTCCGTCACCGGGGTGCTGTTCTCCCGGGTGGGGCGGGGAGGGGGACGCATCACGGAGAAGGTTCCGCGCGCGGGGTGCCCGTCCGCGGTGGTGCCCTCCAGCAGGTAGGTGACTTGCGTCACGCCCGACTCGGACCGCGTGTCCAGGGAGACGGGGATGTCCACGCCCCGCCCTTCAGGGAGGGTGTCCACATCCAGATTCACCTCCTCGGTGTCCTCGGGCAGGGGCGGGGCATCGGGCTCCGGTGTGCGCGCGCGCAGCGCGGTGACGCGCTCCAGTCGCACGGGTCCCTTCCAGCGGTGGGACAGGCGGAAGCTCTGTCGGACCACGCCGTCCGCATCCTCCACGGGGAATCGTGGGGTCCCCACCGCCAGGATTGTGACGACGCCCTTCTTGTCGAAGTTCTCGAAGGTGCTGTCGAGGAGCTGAAGCGACGAGCGGCCCGTCACCTTCTTGCCCGTGGCATCGAACACGTCCACCCGGACGAGGTGCTGGATGTACATGGCGCGGGGACGCGTGACGTCGGGGCTCAACGTCTGGGTCACCATGGGCGTGCTCGTCGTCACCGTGTGTTGGTCGTCGAAGGTCCAGACGAACCGCACGGGCGTGAAAGAAGCCCGTGCGGCCTTGTCCCTTCGCGGTGGTTCGAGGATGCGCGCGAGGAACTCGAAGTCCTCCTCGGTGTTGGGGGCGCGCCGGGAGAAGACCTCGACCAGTCGCTCGGGCTCGCAGTCCTTCACGGTGTATCGGGGCACCTGCACGGTGGTGGCGACGTTGTCCTTGCCGAACACCGTCACGGTGGGCAGCTCGTACGTCCCATCCGGCTCGCGCCAGACACGCAGGGGAACGCGCATGCCAATGCCCGCGCCAATGGTGGTGTGGAGATAGGCGTCATTGCCGTCCGGCGAGTGCGCCCGGACGTTGATGAGGTTGTCCTCGCCGGAGCAGACCTCCTGCTTCTCCACCGTCACGCTGTCGATGATGGGGGCGGGCGCGGGTTTCGGTGCGGGGCGGACCACGGGTTCCACTTTCGTGGGCAGCACCGGAGCGGCGCTGGTGGGCGTGGGTGGAGGACGGTGGTCCGCCGCGGCGACAGGCGTGGCATCTGGCGGAGCGGGTGGCTCCAGGGAGAGCAACCCGCCGGCCACCAGCGCCGCGATTCCGAGACCGAGCATGAAAGTGAGTCTTCGGCGCCACCAGGGCGGTTCCGAGGGATTCATCCGGGGGCTCCTGTCGATTCAGTGGGGAAGAGCGCTTACTGCCAGCAGCCGTAGACGTTGCCGCCGGAGTTCCACTGGAGCTGGTGGGAGTAGTCGGAGGCCCACAGCGTGGTGGAGACGGGGTGCACGCTCCAGCCGCCGATGCGGTCCGGGCTGATGGAGGTGGCGGTGGCGTCGGGGTCGTCGCGCACGCCCTTCCAGATGACGCTGCTGCTCGTGTCGCAGCGATTGGCGGACATGCAGTTGGCCACCTGGTTGCCAGCGTTGGTGCATACGTTCCAGAAGACGGGGCAGATGACGGTCAGCGCGGCGTTCTCGAACCAGCCGAGCGACTCCTTGCACTGGCCATGCACGCCCCAGTGGATGGTATTGGAGGCGTTGGCGATGACCTCGTGCGGATAGGTGTGCGTGGTGACGAGGCCCCTGCCCGCGTAGTTGTGGGCGTAGGCGAGAAAACTCGAGCACATCATTCCGTTGTTGGCCGCGCCGCCGGGAATCTGGTGCGCCGACTCCACGTCCCTGTACTGGAACAACGAATACGGCACGCGCGCCCCGTTCCACAGGGGCCGGTCGATGAGCTGGCTGCCGTCGACGCGGGACACATCGCTGGCATACGGGTGGTTGAACCAGAGACTGTCCGCGATGCGCGCCGCGCCCGTTGCGTCTCCCAGTTGCCACGCGGTCCAGTCGGGGCCATGGCCATTCGCGTCGTACAGGTAATGGTAGATGCCGCCCTGGTTGATCTGCTCCAGCCCGGGGTAGCCGTCCCGGAGCTGGTTGATGTTGAGCGGTGTTCCGCAGACGGTGGGCCATGAGTTCTGGTCGGGGTCCCTCATGGTGGCGTGAGTCACGCCTCCCGTGGCGCCATGCGAGAGCATGGAGTGCGTGCGGAACTCGCCAATGGCATCAATCACATTGCGGATGGGACCTTCATCACTGCGACTGAACACCACCGCTCCGTTGGGGGCATTCCAGCCCGCCGCGGTGTAGCCGCACTCAGACGCGGCGGCGGGGAAGGTGGTTCCCAGCGCGGATACGGCCAGACAGCCTGCGAGGACTCGACGCATCAGATACTCCCGGACATGCGACGCTCCCGTGGGCCGGCCCCTCTGGCGACCCAGGCGTGACTCGGGGAGAGGTCCATGGGAGCGGGCTTCACCGATGCCTGGGAGCGAGCAGGGTACGCACGGTGTCTCGGCATTCCAGGCCGGACCCGGAGGGCAGTGTGACAGGGGACACGTGGTCAGCCCGCCGGGGCCGTGTGGACGTTGGATGGTTCACGCCGGAGGTGCTCGCGAGTGCCGTGGCGGGTTGCCGGAGCGGTGCGGGTTCGCAGACTTGGGGCACACGAGGAGGCGGACCCCGCATGGAGCTTCAGCCGGAGATGCATCGTTGGGATGTCACGCCGACGGAGGCGGTGGCGCTTCAGCGTCAGCTCAAGGAGCGCGTGGTGCTCCATCCGCCCGCGGGACTTCGGGTGGAGCGCATCGCGGGCGCCGATGTGTCCACGGAGAAGGGGAATGACACGGGGTTCGGCGGCATCGTGGTGCTGGACGCGGCCACGCTCTCTCCGGTGGCGCAGGCTGGCTCCGCGGTGACCCTCGGGTTTCCGTACGTGCCGGGCCTGTTGTCCTTCCGCGAGCTGCCCGTGGTGGCGGTCGCCTGGGAGCGGCTTACGGTGAAGCCCGACGTGCTCATCTTCGACGGGCACGGCATCGCTCATCCGCGCAGGCTGGGCATCGCGAGCCATGGCGGGTTGCTGTTCGGGATTCCCTCCATCGGCTGTGGCAAGTCCCTGCTGGTGGGGACGCACGGCAAGCTGGGGGAGGCGCGAGGTGCTACGTCACCCATCACCCACAAGGGCGAGGTCGTGGGGATGGCGGTCCGCACGCGCAAGGCGGTGCAGCCCGTCTATGTGTCACCGGGTCACCTGATGGACCTGCCCACGGCAGTGGAGCTGGTGCTGCGGGCCAGCCCGAAGTACCGCGAGCCGGAGACCACGCGCCAGGCACATCGGCTGGTGAATGCGCTGAGGCGCGCGGACGGTGAGGCCGCGGAGCTGGAGTGAGGCGACTCCCATTGATTTGACCGCCGGCCCATCCCCCTCTATGTCCGGAGTCCTCATGACGGGGTCGTGGTCCTGGCGCTGGGCTGCCCGGGCGGACGTCACCCCGGCCGCCTTCGCGGGAAGGAGTGCCAGGGCATTGGCACCGTACCCCGGAGGTGGTGAAGCGAGGGCGGGGGTCGCCATTGGGAGTGTCGATGCGGAGGCTGTCGTCACGGTGGAGTGAGCTGGAGTCCCATTACTCCGTGGTGGTCGTGGGGTCGGGCTATGGGGGTGCCATCACCGCCAGCCGGCTCGCACGCGCAGGTCGCCAGGTGTGTGTGCTGGAGCGCGGGCGCGAACTGCAGCCGGGCGACTACCCGCGCACGGAGGCGGACTTCGCCAAGGAATTCCAAGTCCACCTCGAGGCGGAGAGCGGCGTCGACCTGGGTCGCTCCACGGCCCTGTTCGAGCTGCACCGGGGTGGGGACGTGGCCGTCGTGACGGGCTGCGGTCTGGGCGGCACGTCGCTCATCAACGCCGGAGTCACGCTGCGGCCAGACCCTCGCGTGTTCCAGGATGCGCGCTGGCCCGAGGCGCTTCGCGCGGATGTGCCCGGCCGCCTCGAGGACGGCTTCACCTGGGCCGAGCGCATGTTGCGTCCCACGCCCTATCCCGAGTCCTCGCCGCCCCTGGCCTCGCTGGAGGCCATGGAGCGGGCCGCGCGCCACCTGGGGGGCACCTTCCGGCGTCCACCGCTGGCGGTCTCCTTCGAGGGCGGAGTGAATGAAGCGGGCGTGCGACAGGGCGCCTGCACGCTGTGCGGGGATTGCCTCACCGGGTGCAACCAGGGCTCGAAGAACTCCGTGCTGATGAACTACCTGCCGGATGCGCACCGCCACGGTGCGAAGCTCTTCACCGAGGTAGGGGTGCGCTACCTGGCGCGCGACGGCGGACGCTGGCGCATCTACTACCGGCCGATGAACAGCGGCCGTGAGCGCTTCGAGGCGCCGGACCCGTGGGTGACAGCGGACATGGTCGTGCTCGCCGCGGGGACCATGGGCACAGCGGAAATCCTGCTGCGCTCCCGAGCACTGGGCCTGCCGTTGTCGGGGATGCTGGGCCAACGCTTCAGCGCCAATGGCGATGTGATGGCCTTTGGCTACAACACGGACGTCCCCATCAATGGCGTGGGCCACGGGACGCATCCGGCGGAAGGTCGCGAGCCCGTGGGGCCGACCATCAGCGGCATCATCGACGCGCGTGCGACCTCCCGACAGGAGGACGGCATGGTCATCGAGAATGGCGCCATGCCGGGGGCGTTCGGAAGGCCGATGCTGGGGCTGCTCGCCGCCGCTGCCGCGGTGGGCGGGGAAGACACGGACGAGGGGCTGAAGGACAAGCTGGAGGAGCTTGCGCGCGTGGCGGAGAGCGCGGTGCGCGGGCCGTACCATGGGGCCATGCGGCACACGCAGACCTTCCTCGTCATGTCTCACGACGCGGGTATCGGTGAGCTGCGGCTGGAGGGCGACCGGGTTCGGGTGAACTGGCCGGACGTGGGCACGCAGCCGGAGCTTGCGCGGGTGGACAGTCGACTGCGCGAAGCCACGGCGGCCCTTGGCGGGACGTTCGTGCGCAACCCGCTGTGGAATCGGCTCACCGGACATGAGGTCCTCTGCACGCATCCGCTCGGTGGCTGTGTCATGGCCGAGGACGCCAGCGCGGGTGTCGTGGATCATGAAGGGCGTGTCTTCTCCCACGAGGAAGGCACCGAGGTTCATGACGGGCTCTATGTCAGTGACGGCTCGGTGATTCCGAGGCCGCTGGGGACCAACCCCCTCTTCACCCTCTCCGCCGTGGCCGAGCGTTGCGCCGCGCTGATGGCGAAGCGGTACGGGTGGACCATCGACTACACGCCCGCGACGGAGGAGCCGGACGTGGGAGCGCGGGTGCCAGTGGGCGTGCGCTTCACCGAGACGATGTACGGCTCCATCTCGGGCGCGGTGGAGGAGAACTCGCTCGTCGCCGGAGACCCGAAGCGCATCGACGCGACCCAGCTGCGCTTCATCGTCACGGTGGAGACGCAGGACCTGGAGCGGACGCTGGAAGACCCGCTGCATCCCCTGGGACTCTCTGGCGTGGTGGAGGCCTTGTCGTTGTCTCCTCGGCCCCTGACGGTGGAGCGAGGCGAGCTGCATCTGATGACGAGGGAGGCGGCGCGACCGGGCGGGCGGAGGATGCACTACCAGCTTCCTCTGGTGGCAGAGTCGGGCGAGCGCTTCTTCCTCGACGGCTATAAGGACGTCCACGACGACGCGGGCTTCGACCTCTGGGTGGACACCACACGGCTGCTCGTGTCGGTACACCGGGGGAATGACGCCTCGGGGCCCTGCATCGCGCGGGGGCTCTTGCGGTTGAACGCAAAGGACTTCGCCGTGCAGCTCTCCACGCTGCGCGTGCCGAGTGCCCGAGACACCTCGCGTCGGCTGTCGACGCTGCTGCGCTTCGGGCGGTTCTTCTTCGGCGCGCTCTACGACACCTACGTGCGTAAAGCCGCGTAGCGGGCAGGGAGGCGGCGGCCCGCCTTCCATGCAGGTCGAGTGATGCTCCTCCGGTGGGCCGTGGGCAACCTGATGCCCACGAAGGCACATCGGGAGGACAGGTCATGGCGGACAAGCGGGAGCAAGAGGGCCGGCGGGCTTCACGAGAAGGCGCGCGCGGCGAGCTGCCCATCGAGGCCCGTCGTGCCCGGCGAAGCGCCGCGCACGCGAGCCAGACCTACCGGGCCTTCATCAAGCACCTGTGCGAGCGCGGTGGCATGTCGCCCGCGGTGGCGGAGCAGGCCGCGGTGTCCGTGCTCTGCGCGGTGGAACAGCGCATCAACAGTGAAGAGACAGAGGACCTGGAGGCGCAACTCCCCAGCAAGCTGGCGGAACTGCTCCACCGGTGCGAGCGCCACGAGGACGAGTTGCCGGGGGGCTTCGGGCGTGAGGCGCTGCTCAAGCGCGTAGGGGAGGACCTGGCGCTCAACCCGGACGCGGTGGTGCCCGTGGTGCGCGCGGTCCTCAACGCCGTGAGAGATCAGATCAGCGAAGGGGAAGCCGAGGACGTCATGGACCAGCTCCCCGAGGACCTCAAGGAGCTGTGGCGCCGCCCGAGCTGAGCGGGCATCACGCGCGTGCCATGGGCGCGTGAGTCATGCCCGAGACTTCCCGCAGGGGCTCGGCCCACCAGGGCTCGTCGGAGACCCAGACATCGCGGCCCTCGACGCGGGCGACCATGCCGCCGGGGGCCACGACGGAGAAGCGCGGTGCGCGCCCGAGCGCCTCCGTCAGCGCGGTCATCGTTGTCTCATCCTCGGAGGAGAAGCCGAGGGGCCCCTCGGGATGACTGTGCGCCACCTCCACCAGTTCGTGACGCCAGTACCAGATGGCCTCCCACCGTGTGCGGGAGTCCGGCAGCAGGACGGGACTGTCGGAGGTCTCGCACCACAGCACCTCCTCGTCCTGGCCGATGAGCAGACAGACCTCTTGCGTCGACATGATTCTCCTCCTCTCCGCACGTCACGCGTGCCGGGTGATGACCAGGACATCCGTGTCGATGGCCTCGCGGATGACCGAGGGCAGGCTCTCCAGCGTCACCTCGCTGTCCGCTCCCGCCAGACACACGCCCGCGTCGACCACCTGGAGCGTGTTCGCGTCGACGACGGAGATGAAGCGCTCCCCCATGAAGGCAAACGTCACTTCCAGTTGATGTCCCCCCATCCGTCGATGGTTCAGCAACCGCGCCCCCGCGCCCTGGAGCGCGACCTCCGCGCGCGAGTGGTCGCCCACCGGCGCGCCTCGCCCGTGTCGAGCCCCCGTGAAATCGACCTGCCGCCGAGCCCGCTCCGCCAGCTCCACGGCCCGAGCCCGCGCAGCCTCCACTGTCTGCGCCGCCTGTGCTTGCACGCTCGCCGTGAGCACCCGTGCCGCGAGCGCGCGCCGATGAGCCTCTCGCTCCGCGACGAGGGCCCGCAGACAGGACTCCGCCTCGACCCGGCCCTGCTCGGCCACCATCAGTACCCGGCCCCGCGTCTCCGCTGGCGCGAAGCGGATGTCGAGCGTCCGCGACGCCGACTCCAGCAGCGCATAGCCATAGGCCGCCCGCAGCGGCGCGCTCACGCCCTTCACGGTGGAGAGCGGCTGGCCTTCCTCCAGGGCTCGACGTGCCTGGTCCTCCGCCTCGCCCTCGAAGTCCACGCCGTCGAACAGCAGCGAACCGTCATGCCAGCGCCGGGCACTCACGGGCGCGAGCACGGCGGGCTCTTCCTCCGGCATCAACTCCAGGGGCTCGGCCACCGCGCCCTCGCGCACCAGCCGAGCGCCCCACATGTGGCCTCGCACGCGCGGCAGCCTGTCCAGACCTTCGGGGCTGGCTGGCTCACGCGCCGTGGCCTCCCGCCCCTTCACCTCGAAGCGCCACCACCCCGGCGCCACGGGGGAGGTGACACGGAGGCGGCGCGAAGAGGTGTCCACGGTGCCGCCGCCCAGATACGGCAGCACCGCCGACTCCACCTTTCCGAGAAACTTCCGGTAGTCCACGCCGCCTCCTTGTCACCACGACTTCGGGTTCACGCCACCTTCAACAGCGGCGTGCGCATCACCCGCTCCACCCAGCCGGACTGGCTGGCACCAGTCTGCGTCGGCGCATCCAGCAGCGCCTTGAGCACCCGGGGGACCTGGTAGGGGTCCGCGAACTGGTCCACGTTCACCTCGCTGAAGGGCACCTTCATGAAGCTCGCGCACGTGCGAACCGTGTTGCCACGGCCCCCCGCCACGCTCACCAGCAACGCCAGCGCCGCCACCGTGTAGCCGCAGTCACGGAACGCCCGGGCGAACTGGTCGCCCGCCTCGCCCGCCTCGTCGCCCACGACGATGACCACCAGCTTCGCCCCCTCCGGCACCTTCACGCCGTCGCGGTGCAGGGCATGCACCCCGGCCGCGTGAGTCGTGCCGCCCGACGCCTTGAGCCGCTCGAGCATGTGCTGCACCGCCGTGCGGTTGGACGCCTTCGGCTTGAGGACGGTGCCCATCGTGTCGAACGCCGCGATGTGCAGCTTCTCCATCGGGAAGCCCGCGAGGATGCGCGCCAGCGCCTCCTTCGAGTTCTCGATGGCGCCCTCCATGGAGCCCGACTTGTCGATGAGGAACATCACCCTCACGTCGGTCTCCGCCGTCGCCTCCGCCACCGCCTGTCGTGCCGCGTTGTCGCTCGCCTCCTCCAGCTTCTGGCGCAGCACCTCGCTGCGCACGTTTTTCGCGATGTTCAGCGCGCGCTGGTCCGTCGCCGTCTGGACGGCCTGCTCCCAGCGCCCGCGCACGGAGGGCTCCGCCAGCAGCCCCAGCTCCTCGAGCGTCGGCGTCATCAGCCGCAAGTCCCTGTCCGACAACGAGGGCAGCAGCGCCGCCATGATGGCCGGAGTCATGCCCAGGTCCTTCGGCAGCCGGCCCACCACCTCCTTGTAGGAGAGGCGCTCCAGCTCGATCCACTCGCAGATCTCCGCCTCCGACAACCCGTCGAAGCGCTGGCTCTTCACGAGCGTCAGCCCGTTCAGGCCCACCGTGCGGTGCCCGCCCTCGGACTGCTTCTGCTTCCAGCCGAGCACCTCGAAGAAGCCCTGCGCGCGCGGCTTGTACCCCGCCTTGCGCGCCAGCTTCTTCAGCGTCTCCTTGTAGCCCGCCTTCACCAGGCCCTGGAGCATGGGCAGGTTGGCCTCACGCGCCGCCAGCCACCGGGACGCCACGCGCTTCCAGCGGCCCATGGGCGCCTTGCGGGACGCAGGGTCTCCGAAGCCCGCCTCGCGGTTGAGGCGCGCGATGTCCGGCAGCTCGAGCAGCTCCGCCACCCGCAGCACCGCCTTGGGCGTGAGCATGCGCGTGGACTTGCGCTCGTAGTGCAGCACCATGGCCTCGCCAATGGCGCGCCAGTCGTCGTCGTGGAACGCCACCTTCCCGTCCTCGCCGACCACGGGCTGACCCGCGTGCTCCTGCACCAGCATGAGCGCGCACGTGGCCACCTTCAGGTCACGCCAGTCCGTCTGCGTCAGCGCGTACGACGCGAAGTGCGCCATCAGCTCCGAGTTGAGTCGGTGGATGTCCAGGAGCTGCCGGTAGAGCCGCACCGCCGCGGGCACGAAGAGGCCCGGCTTCACGGGCTTGCCGAGCGTGCGCTGCGCCGGGGTGGCGTGCGCCGCGGCCACCCACGTGCCGTTCACGTCCAGCCCGGGCCGGTTGTGCCACAGGTGCGCGGAGCCGCTGAGCACCAGGTCCAGCAGGCGCTCGGCGGGGCCACGCTGCGTCTCGGGCAGCAGCGGGGTGTTCTGGTTCGCGGTCGTCATGGGGTGCCACCTTTCGGGACGTGCGGCGGGTCAGGCGCGGGGCGGACCCCAGGCGCAAAAGGGCGTGAGGGGAGTGCACCGCGCGTGGAACGCACGGGGGCCTTTCGTGCACCAGGCACGGCCACCCGCGCGAAGCTGGGATGAGAGGGAGAGAGGGTGCGCCCGAGTGACGAGGCCTGTGTTGCTGGATTGAGTGTCCAGTGTTCTGCCAGTTGAACTACGAGGCCTGACGGCCTCGGCGGGACTCGAACCCGCATCTCTCAGGCGTGTCTGGCCCCGTCGGCCGGGCGCGAAGCTGTATGCGCAACCGCCACCGGGTGGCGGTCAGGCGCGGGTGCTCAGGAGTAGACGCACACGTCGCCGTGGATGGGGAACCGCGCGACGTCCTTGCCACCCTTGTAGCTTCTCCGGGCAGGCACCGAGACGAGCTCCCACGTGGGCAACACCACCGCCGTCAGTGAGCGGCCATACACGCAGCCGGTGTCGATACCCACCGCGTGCTCGGTGACGAGCGGCTGGTCGAACACGGTGTGTCCGAAGATGACCCGCTCTGGCCCCGTCCAGTGATGGGTCCAGAACTTCCATCCCGCCGGTGCCTTGGACGGCCAGCAACTCTTCTTGCCGGGCGGCTGGATGCACTGGGCGTGGAGCAGGTGGTAGGGGTCCTGCTTCTCGACAGGCAGGTGGGGCAGCATGCCGGCGTGCACGACGATGGCGTTGTGCTCGGGCAACCGGAGGTAGTGGGGCAGCCCCGCCATCCAGTCGAAGTGCTCGGTGTCGAGCGCCTGGCGCGTCGCCAGGTGGTCCGGCAGCAGCCGGTCATCCTCGCGGTGGCGCTGCTGGAGGTGCTTCTCCTCGTGGTTGCCGAGGATGGCCTCGTGCCGCATCGCCAGCTCCACGCACTCGCGGGGCTTGGGGCCCCGGTCCACCAGGTCCCCGGCGAAGATGACCCGGTCGCTGGACGTGGCCCCCACCTTGGCGAGCAGCTCCAGGGCCTCGTCGTGGCAGCCGTGGAGATCTCCGATGACGATGGTGCGGGGGGACATGACACGGTTCCTTGAAAGAAGAGTGAGCGCCCGAGTCGAGAGGCCGGTGGGCTGAGTTTGGAGTTCAGTGCCGGACCGCCGGCGTCACCCACCGGGTGGCGGGTGCGTGGAGTCGAACCACTGCGTGTAGGGCCTCTCGGGCCGGGCGCTCGAAAGCGTTGCGGCCAGGGACGCGGCCTTTCCGGGTTCCTGACGAGGAAATTCCCGCTCCCCCACCCGCATTCTCTTGGGGGATATTTGTCAGGAAACCGGCGCCCCGCGGGTCGGGCCTCCCTGGGTGCTCCGTCTGTCCGGTCGTCCGGGTGGCCGGGGTCCTCTGCTCCACTCGGAGGCTGCCTGCGGATGCCAACGTGGTACCTTGCCGCGCCACATCCCTGTAACCCCATCTCCCGGGGCGGTTCTCCGGGCACAGCCCTCAGGTCCTTCCGGTGTTCGAGCAGCTCACGGATGACGAATTGTTCGCGGAGGTGGTCCGCCGCCGCGCCACGGGCGAGCCCATTGGAGGCCCGCTCGGTACGTTGGTTCAGCGATGGAACCGGCCTGCCCGGTACGTCATCAGCAAGATTCAGGCGAGCTACGGCCGTGGGTCCCCAGCGGACTCGGACGAGCTCTTCCAGGACGCGGTCGGTAAGTTCCTCGACCGCGGGTTGGATCAGTTCCGTGGCATCTCCCAGCAGATGCCGGGCCGGAGCGCGTCTCCCAAGACGTTCTTCCTGCGCATCGTCAAGCACGTGGCCATCGACTTCTACCGGAGGCACCGCGAGGAGCTCGCGGCGCCTTCGTCGGACCCCGATGACGCCATGGAAGAGTCGCCGTCCGAGCGGTCTCGCGCCGTGGAGATGGGCAGGAGGACCGAGGAGCGGGCGGACGCCCAGGAGCTGTACTGGGCCGCGTTCGCACGACTCCAGCAGGAGCACCCCAAGGAAGCCTCGGCATGGGAGCTGTATCACCACGAGGACGTGGAGGATCACGAGGAATGCGCGCGTCGCTTGAACATCACCGTGGTCAATTCCTACAAGCGCGTCAGTCGCGCCCAGGCCTACTTGAAGCTCTACCTGCTGGATCTCCAGCGCGAGTCGCCACGAGGGGAGGAAGCGTGAGCCTCCTTCCCGGTCACACCCCGGGGTATTCAGGAGGAATGAAGTCATGAAGACCGATGCCATGTCTCGCTACGCCGCCCGTCGTTCTGTTCTCACCGCCGGGTCCACCTCACCAGGAGTCGTCCTCGAAGCCGCGGGGGACTTGTTGAGGAGGGCGACCCGGCTGGGGACAGAAGGTGTGGAGGCCGCCCTTCGCGGCCTCGGTCGACCGGGGGTGGAGACCTGGCTCCAAGCGCAGAAACCGCAGGCGCTCCAGCCCGTGCTGTTGAGGGCCGCGGAAGAAGCGATGGAAGTGGCGCTGGACGGCGGGGACGAGGCGGAAGTGTGGCGGGCCTCGGCGCTGGAGGGACTTGCCGCTCGGGACAGGGCCGCCTCCGCCGCATTTGCGCTGGCCGCCTGGGAGGCCCTCCACGGTTCCTTGGACGGTGAGGCCGCGCGAAATCGAGACCGCTATCTGGAGTCGCTCGGGAGCCTGGATTCGTCGCTTCGTCCCAGAGCGCGTTGGTTCATTCCCCTCAACCCGCAGCGTCGGCAGGAGTTCGAACTCCTCGACTCGGCGGAGCAGGACAAGGCCTGGTGGTTCGCTTCCCGGGCCGGCTGCGATGACCTGGTGGCCACCTGGACAGGCGCGCCCCAATCGCCCACCCCCCACATCCAGGGCTGTGCCGAGTGCCGCGCGGACATCGCGGATGCGGCGCCCGTGGACGCGCCCCCGCGTCGCCATCTCACGCAAGATGACCTCTGGCGCTTCGACATGGGGATGATGTCCTCGGACGAGCGCGAGCGGATGGATGCGCACACCGCGCGCTGTGGCGAGTGCGCCCAGGCGGTGCTGGCCTTGGGCGAGGGTGACGACGCGATTGAGGAAGCCCTGGAGATGGAGGAGGGGGACGGGACGATGGCCCGCTCCGCGCGCTCCTCTCGCGAGTCGGTGTCGCAGCGCCCCTCCGCGGCGCGCCACCCGGAGCACCGTGAGATTCTGGAGGAGCGGCGGGAGTTCCGCGTGGTGCTGGTTCGCGAGCGTCAGCGCGTCAAGCTGCTCGTGCAGCCCCTGGCGGGCCGGACGGTGACGGCGGCGGTGTTCCTCAGTCCCGGCCGTCCCTCGCTCAAGCCCACGTCCGGGCCGGAGGGTCTGGCCTTCGACCTGTCCACGGCCTCTTCCACCGGCGCGCGCTCCGCCCACCTCACGGTGCAGGCTGGCGGCGAGACGCTGGAGCGCGACTTCGCCTTCTGACTTCGCGGGACGGGGCCCTCGCGGTGAGCGCGGGGCCCCACCGTTCCCGGGTTGCTACTGATTCGGAGTGCCGGTGCGCTGCGTGTCGAGCGCCTCCCGGCTGAGCACGGGCGGCTGCGGGATGGGGAAGTTGCGAGCCGGCGTGGAGCGGCGGAAGCCGTTGGCCAGGAAGGCCGTGACGAGCTGGGCCGGCGGAGGCCGGGTGCCCAGCGCCGCGCCGCACACGTCGATCTGGTCCATGATGCGCGGCCCTTCGTTGACCTGGTAGCGGTTGCAGGTGCTGTCTACCGCGGCGTTCTTGTCCCGCTGCAGCTCGCGCGTCAGCCGGCCCCACTTCATGGTGAGGGTGTCCGGAGAGAGCATGATGCTGACGGGCTCTCCGCCCCACGTGCCGTCGATGAGCGTCTTCGAGGTGCCGGCCCGTACCTTCAGGTCGAGCTGACGCTGGCCGAAGGTGCCCGTCACCTCGATGCCGTGCTCGTAGATCTCCTCGGAGAGGATGCTCACCCAGACGCCATCCGTGCGCCGGGTGTACGGCTTGTCCGCCGCGACGCGGCCATGGTTGAACCAGACGTCGCCCACGCGGCCCAGGGGGACCTGGTCGTTCTTCGCCACGGGCGCGACTTCGTCCAGCCCGGCGGGGCCGGTGGAGGCGACCACCGGGCGCGCGGCGAGCAGGTCCGTCACGGGCACCGTGTTGTCCACGATGTCGAAGCGCACGCCGTCCAGCCACGCTTGCCCCGTGCCGCTCATGATGAGGCCGGCCATGATGGTGGTGGCCTCCTTGGGGACGTCCAGCACCACCTCGTAGCGCTTGCAGCCACGGGTGCCGACCAGCGCGCGCGACTGCATGTTGTCGAAGGCGAGGGGCTGCTTCGGGTCCGGCCCCTCCACGCGCATCCACAAGCCGGCCCAGCCGTCCACGTCCTTCACGCGCGCGGCGGCGGAGAAGCGCAGCCGCTTGCCGCGGAAGTCCTGCGCGCCAAAGGCCTGCATGAAGGTGCCGTAGCCCGCCTCGTCGAGCGACAGCGAGCGCAGGTACGCGCTGCGAGCGCCCTCGCAGGGCGCGCTGTTGTCCACGCCGGCCTCG
This sequence comes from Myxococcus sp. CA056, assembly GCF_013336715.1. NCBI lineage: Bacteria > Pseudomonadati > Myxococcota > Myxococcia > Myxococcales > Myxococcaceae > Myxococcus > Myxococcus sp. CA056. Next base: position 327,280 of record NZ_JABUMT010000009.1, on the reverse strand, counting down.
TAGCGCTTGGGTGCGCTCTCCGTGACGTACCAGCCGACTGGCAGCTTCGGGGCGCCGCCCGACGGCTGCGCCAGGGCCACCGGAGCGGCCAGGGCGAGCAGCAGGGCGACGAGTTTCTTCCGGAAGTCCATGGCGGGCGTCCTCACAGCGACACGGGCTGGCGCGCGCTCAGCGCGCCTTCGGGGAGGCCGGTGCGGGCCTCGTAGCGGGGGACCTCGGCGGTGCCCCCGGGATTCATGACCAGCAGGCCGCGCTCGGCGGCCTTGCGCCTGCAGAAGTCCTGCGTGGCCAGGTCCGGACAGGCGACGACGTTCGTCTTCGTCGGGGAGTCGCCGTCATCCAGGTCCACGGCCACCATGGGCGGCCGTGAATCGAGGCTGTCGGGCAGCGACGGATGGGGCGCCTTGTCGCCGGTCAGCAGCACCAGTGCGAGCGAAGCGGCGGCAGCGAGGGCCGCGATGGCCGCGCCCGTCACCGCGCGTCGCGCGTGCCACGCCGCGGGGCGGATGACGCGCTCTTCCTGGGGGAAGGTGCTGGCCGCCTCGGTGAGCTGTTCGGACAGGAGGGCCTCTTCCTGCAGCAGCACGGCGCAAGGCTCACACTCCAACGTGTGGGCCTCCAACGCCGCCGCCTTCTCCGGGGCCAACGCGCCCAGGATGTATTGCTCCGCGGAGTCGCGGGTCAGGTGGGGCTTAAGCATGGGTCTCCTCCTCGAGCGCGGTCCGCAGCTTCTTGCGGACCTCGCACAGGATCTGCCGCACGCGCTGGACGGAGAGACCGACCTTCGCGGCGACTTCGGCATGGGGAAGCTCCTGGCCGTCACAGGCCAGGAGAAACACGCTCCGCGCGCTCGGCGACACCTGGGCGAGCGCGGCATGGGCGCGGGACAGCTGCTCTTCGGAAAGCAGGCGACGCTCGGCGGACACGGAGGGGTCCACCGGGTGCTGGCGCTCGGGCAATTCCTCCACCGCCCCGGAGATGGACTCTCGCCGGACGCGGCGGGCATCGTCCGCGGCCAGGAAGGCCGCCTGGGTGAGGGCGAGGTTGGGCAGGCGCAGCTCCGTCAGCAGCCCTCGCTGCTGTTGTTGGATGAGCCGGGCCCACGTCTCCTGGGCCAGCTCGTGCGCCCGGTCCACCCGGACGCCTCGGGCCAGGAGCGATACCACGACGCGGCGGTGGTGGCGCGCAACCAGTGCGTCCCACGCGCCCCTGTCCCCGGCGAGGGCCTTGCGCGACAGGGACTCCTCGTCCGTCCCGCGCGACGCCTCCATCGGCTCCTCGGCTTCCCTCGGTAGTCGAACCGTCGTCATCCGCAGGCCCTGCACGGCTGCACTCATGCCGTCTTCCCGTCGCTCTGAAGCGTCTCCGGGACGTGGCCGCTCCCCGGTGCCCGGGTAACGTGTGTCCGAGGCGGACATATCGTCGGATGCCGGGAGGGTGTGCGGAGGGGTAGTCAAGGGTCAGTTGATGGCGGGGCTTTCCCCTGAGGACCAGGGGAGGTTGGAGAGGCGGACGACGCCCTGGCACCGCCCACACATCCGCCCCTGTTCGTCGTACACGCGGGCGGTGGCGAAGAGGAGGGTGAGGCCCTGGCTGTCGATTTCGGCCTCCACGCGAATGTGGTCGCCGGTGACGGGCCGCTCGAAGCTCATGGAGAGCTGCACGGTGGCGCAGCGGCGGCTGGGGTCCACCAGCGCGCCACAGGTACCGATGGCCAGGTCGAAGAGCGCGGCGAGGATGCCGCCGTTGACGGCGGCGGCGCTGCCCACGCCCCCTCGGTGCTCTGGCCGCAGCTCAAGTAGGGAGACGACGACCTTGCGGCCTTCGGGGAAGGACACGATGGCGCCGAAGTGACGCATCGTCAGGCTCTGGTTGAAGAGCTCTGCGTAGCGGTCCAGCGCGGCCTGGGTGGGCCGCGACGGAGGACCTGAGGGGGAGTCGGACATGGTGTTTCGCCCTTTATAGCCGAGGGCGAAAAGCCAGGGGACCGGCCGGGCGTCCGGGTGTGGTGGAAGGCCGCCCACCGGACGGAGAAAGACGTTAGAAGCACAGGCCCCCTCTTGAGTCCCACCGTGAACGCCCACGAATCCGCCCTCCTCGAAGACCTGAACCCTCCCCAGCGCGAGGCCGTGCTCCACCAGACGGGCCCTCTCCTAGTCCTGTCGGGCGCCGGCAGTGGCAAGACGCGCGTCATCACCCGCCGGGTGGCGCACCTGGTGAAGGTTCAAGAGGTCTTCCCGTGGCGCATCCTCGCCGTCACCTTCACCAACAAGGCGGCGCGGGAGATGCGCGAGCGCCTGGTGCAGTTGCTGGGGCGTCAGGCGAACGACCTGGTGGTGAGCACGTTCCACTCGGCCGCGGCGATGATTCTGCGGCGCGAGGCGGAGCACGTGGGGCTCACCCGCTCGTTCGTCATCTACGACGATGGGGATCAGCTCAACGTCGTGAAGCGGGCCATGCGGGAGGCGGGGCTGGAGCAGTCCATGCAACCGCGCGAAATCCTGAGCCGCATCGACCAGGAGAAGAACGCGGCCCGGCTGCCCGAGGACATGGAGGTGGCGCCCGGTGACGAGCGCGGCCAGCTGGTCCACAAGGTGTACCGCGCCTATCAGGACCGCCTGCGCGCGGCCAACGCCGTGGACTTCGGCGACCTGCTGCTCCTGCTGGTGACGCTGTTCCGCAAGCGGCCGGAGGTGCTGGAGAACTACCGGCGCCGCTTCCACCACGTGCTGGTGGACGAGTTCCAGGACACCAACCCCGTGCAGTACGCGCTCCTGCAGCAGTTGGCGCCGCCGCCGTCGGCGAACCTGGTGGTGGTGGGGGACGACGACCAGTCCATCTACCGCTGGCGCGGCGCGGACGTGGACAACATCCTCAACTTCCCCCGCGAGTACCCGGGCGCGAAGGTGGTGAAGCTGGAGCAGAACTACCGCTCGGACCGGAACATCCTGGACGCGGCCTACGAGGTCATCCGGAAGAACACGCGACGGATGGAGAAGAAGCTGTGGTCCGACCGGCCCGCGGGCCAGACGCTCCAGCTCATGCTCAACCGCGACGAGCGGATGGAAGCGCAGGAGGTCGCTCGCCAGATTCTGGCGCTCCAGCGCGAGGGCTTCATCAAGTACTCCAGCATGGCGGTCTTCTACCGCGTCAATGCGCAGAGCCGCGTGCTGGAAGAGGGACTGCGCCTGGCGCGCGTGCCGTACACGCTGGTGAGCGGACGCAGCTTCTATGACCGCGCGGAAGTGCGGGACGCCTCCGCGTATCTGCGGTTGATGGTGAACCCGCGCTCGGACGCGGACCTGCTGCGCATCATCAACACCCCGGCGCGCGGAATCGGTGACACCACGGTCGAACGGGTGACGGACCACGCCAACACCCAGGGGCAGAGCCTCTTCGAGGTCCTCGCCGAGCCGGAGCGCATCCCCGCGCTGAACTCCACGGCGGTGAAGCGGTTGCGCACGTTCCACGCGCTGCTGAAGTCGCTGAACGTCTATGCGCAGGGAACCACGGACGCGGCGAGCGCCGTGGACGAGATGCTGCGCGAGACGAAGCTGGTGGAGACGCTCGTCGCGGAGGGCAGCGACGAGGCGACGACACGCGCGGAGAACCTTCGCGAGTTCCTGGGCGCCGCGCAGGAGTTCGACCTGAACCGCGCGGCTGCCGCCGTGGCCGCCGCGGCCCATCCTCCTCCAGAGGTGCCGCCCGAGGTGGATGCCGCGCCCCTGTCGGCGGACACTCCGCCGCTCCAGGCGTTCCTCGAGCAGATTTCGCTGGTGGGTGACGCGGACGCGGAGGTCGGCGAGGGCCGGGTGGCGCTGATGACGCTGCACGCGGCGAAGGGCCTGGAGTTCGACGCGGTGTTCCTCACGGGTCTGGAAGACGGCGTCTTCCCGCACTCACGCGCGCTGAAGGGTGAGGACCCGGACAACGGGGAGGAGATGGCCGAGGAACGGCGCCTCTGCTACGTGGGTTTCACCCGAGCGCGCAAGCGGCTCTTCGTGAGCCTGGCGCAGTGCCGCTCGCTGTTCGGTGAGCTGCGCTACAACCCGCCCAGCCGCTTCCTGCGAGACGTGCCGCCCAAGTTGTTCGGCATCAGCGAGCAGGATGTGCCAGAGCCGCCTCGGCCCGCTCCCGTGGCCCCGCGCAAGCGGAGCTGGGACGAGGACGACGGGCCGCGCATCGACCGTTCCTATTCGCAGGCGTCGGACATGGACGCGGTGAGCGGAGACGTGCGCGGCATGCGCGTGCGACACGAGCAGTTCGGCGTGGGCCGCATCGTCGCCACGGATGGCTCGGGGCCGAACGCCAAGGTGACGGTGGAGTTCGGTGGCGCCGTGGGGCTCAAGCGCGTCATCGCCCGCTTCCTGATGCCAGGCTAGCGAGGGACGCGCGGGGTTTCTTCCGCGCCCGAGTGAGGAAGCCGTGAGGATGAACCGCCAGATGGAAATCTGGTGCCTTTGACCGCTTGGCTATCCCTCCTGTGACGGAGGGAGCTGGATTCGAACCAGCGAAGTCCGAGAGCGTGTAGGGCCTCTTCTGCCGGGCGCGGGAAGAGGACGCCCGTCCGCGGGGCCTCCTGACAACGTCGCGCCGGGAAACTTCACGGCCGGCGCTCAGGCTCCGGTGGGCGCAGCTTCCACGACAGCACCCGCCCATCCTGGCCGAGTACGAAGACCTGCTCACCCAGGACCACCGGCCGCGAGCGCAGCGCGGTGTCCGTGCGGAGGGAGAACGCGCGCTCCCACGTGGGTTGCTTCAAGGCCAGGAGCCGTCCCTGTCTTCCGTGGGTGGGCACCAGCAGCACGTCGCCGGGGGCCTCCGCTACGTGGGTGGTGAGCACATCCGGCAGTCCCACCCGCGCCACTTCCTTCCCGTCCTCGGGCGACAGCCCCACCAGCACCGGTGCATCCTCTACGCGCGCCCCCACCCACAGCAGGCCCAGGGCCAGGGAGGGAGGGCTGGTGAGGTCCTTCGCGGGGCTCTGCTCCCATAGCGGCGCGCCGTCCTGGGTCCGCAAGGCCCAGACGCGCTTGTCTCGCGTGCTGGCGAAGAGGGCCTCCCCCCTGACTTCCAGTCCCAAAACGCCCCGGACCTCCTGCCGCCAGACCCGGGCTCCATCCGCGGTGGACAGGGCCACCAGCCCCACGTCGCCGAGCGCCACCACGAGCCGCCCGTCCACGAGAACGGGGGAGGGGAGCCCGCGACCGGCGTCCAGGTGGGCCTCGTCGGGCTTGGGGGCGGGGGTCTTCCACCGGACCTTCCCGGTGTCCACCGCGAGGGAACGCACCGCGCCATCCGGGGCCACCACGTAGACCGACGCCCCGTCAGGGGCGGGGACCAGGGGGGTGAGGACCGGGGGCTCGCCGGTGAGGCGCCAGCGCTCCGCCCCGTCCGCGAGCGCCAGACGCACCAGGTCTCCAGCGACCGTTCCGACAATGACGCTGTCTCCGGCCACGACGGGCCGCGTCGCCACTTCCCGTCCGAGCGCCACCCTCCAGACCAGCGCCCCCGTCCTGTCCAACCGCACCACGGCGCCGGCCTCGTTCCCGGTGAGGACCCCGTCCGGAAGGGGCGTCAGCCCGGCGCGGGAGGATGCATCCGTCGAGTACCGGAAGACCGTTTCCGCGGGCTCCCGGCACCCCATGGCCGTCACCAGTGTCAGGGTGAGGGCGAGGGCGAGGTGCCTGCATGGACACGCGCGGGGCGACATGGTTTGGAGGATGGCGTAAGGAAGGAAATTCGACCATGCCTACGATTCGTGACGACGAGATTCCCAGCGCCACCGGCATCCCTTCTGGAGCCCGGCGGACGGACTTCGTCCCGCCCCCCACGCTGGCGGTGACCGAAGAGCTGCTGCACGCTTTGCCGAAGACGGACCTGCACTGCCACCTGGATGGCTCGATGCGGGTGAAGACCATTCTCGAGCTCGCCGAGCAGCAGAAGGTCAAGCTGCCCTCGGACACCGTGGACGGACTGGCCAAGGCCATCCACATGGGTGAGGTCTGCGAGAGCCTGGAGGAGTACCTCGTCGCGTTCGACGTGACGCTCTCCGTGCTCCAAACGGCGGATGCCCTCTACCGCGCGGCCTATGAGCTGGCGGTGGACGCGGCGGCGGAGAACGTGCGGTGGCTGGAGGTGCGCTATTCGCCCGCGCTGCACCTGCAGAAGGGCCTGAAGATGACCACCGTCATCGACTCGGTGCTCGAGGGCCTGAGGGTGGCCAAGCGCGAGACGGGCATCAAGTGCGGCGTCATCGTCTGCGGCATCCGCCACATCAATCCGCAGACGTCCATGCGGCTGGCGGAGCTGTCGGTGGCCTACAAGAACCGGGGCGTCATCGGCTTCGACCTCGCGGGCGCCGAGGCCAGCTTCCCGGCCAAGGACCACAAGGACGCCTTCCAGCTCATCCTGAAGAACAACGTCAACTGCACCGCCCACGCCGGCGAGGCGTACGGCCCCGAGTCCATCTCCCAGGCCATCCACAACCTGGGTTCGCACCGCATTGGCCACGGCACGCGGCTGCGCGAGGACGGGGACCTGCTCAACTACGTCAACGACCACCGGATTCCACTGGAGGTCTGTCCGACGTCGAACGTGCAGACGGGCGCGGTGTCGAGCCTCGCCGCGCACCCGTTGAAGTTCTACTTCGACTACGGCCTGCGGGTGACCATCAACACCGACAACCGCCTCATCACCGACACAACGGTGACGAAGGAGCTGTGGGTGGCGCACAAGGAACTCGGGCTGTCGCTCGATGACCTGGCCACCATCATCGTCTCCGGCTTCAAGAGCGCCTTCCTCCCGTTCCGCGAGAAGCAGGACATGCTGCGGTTGGTGAACGAGGAAATCGCCACCACGCTGGCCGCCTTCGACAAGAAGCGGCATGTGCCCGTGAAGCAGCCCGCGTGATGGCGTAGCCTCCGCTGTGTGCGCGGCGTCATCGGTCGCGCGCCGGTGTCCATGCCGGAGGCTCTCGCGAGCCTCCGGTGCCGTGGACCGCGAAGGAGGCGCACATGGACCTGGAGCTGGGTGGCAAGGTGGTGTTGGTGACGGGCGGCTCGGACGGGCTGGGGGCGGCGGTGGCCCGACGGCTCGTCCGGGAAGGGGCGCGAGTGGCCTTGTGTGCCCGGGGCGCGGAGCGGCTGGAGGCCACGGCCACGGCCCTGCGCGCGGAGGGCGGTGATGTCCTCGCGGTGCAGGCGGACGTGTCCAAGGCGTGGGAGGTCGAGCACTTCGTGGACGCGGCCCATGCGCGGTGGGGGCGGGTGGACGCGCTGGTGAACAACGCCGGCACCGCCTCGGCCCGTCCGTTCTCCTCGGTGACGGACGCGGAGTGGGAAACGGACCTCCAGCTCAAGTTGTTCGCGGCGGTGCGAGCGTCGCGGCACGTGCTGCCTCACCTGAGCGAGTCCGGGGGAGGGTCCATCGTCAACGTGCTTTCGATTGGCGCGAAGTCTCCGGGGGCGCAGTCCACGCCGTCCTCGGTTTCGCGCGCGGCGGGCATGGCGCTGACGAAGGCGCTGTCGAAGGAGCTGGGGGCGAAGAACATCCGTGTGAATGCCGTGCTCGTGGGCATCATCGAGAGTGGCCAGTGGGTGCGCCGGGCGCAGGAGCTGGGCAAGTCGGTGGAGTCGTTCCAGGCGGAGATGGCGCGCAACGCGGGCATCCCCCTGGGGCGGGTGGGCCGCGCGGAGGAGTTCGCGGACGTCGTCGCCTTCCTGCTGTCGCCTCGGGGCGGCTACATCAGTGGCGCGGCCATCAACGTCGACGGTGGCCTGTCCGGGGCGGTGTAGTCCCGACGGGGTGACGGCGACGTGCTGCTCGCGGCCGCACGGCTCTTCGTCGAGCGGGCACGGCCGTCCTGTGAATAGAGCCGAGACCTTGGATGAGTCGTGGCCGCTCCGGTGGACTGTTTCGTCAGTCCCCGGGGCGCCCTGCGTCCCTGCGCGGTGAGGATGGCTTTCGAGCCGTCCGGCGACCGCGGCTGCTGACCCAAGGTCCACCATCTCTCTTCGCCACGTCTCCCCGAGCCGCTCGCACGCGAGCACCGGGGCATTCCCTGAGTTGGGTCATGCAGCCGAAACTGAATCGGCTCCTGCGGGCGCTTGCCCGCGAGGGGCTCGAGGTGACCTATGACGGTCACCTCTACACCGTGCGCCTCCACGGTGACGCGAACGCGCCACCCGCCGAGGTGCTTCTTCCCCCGGACCTGCCCGTCGAGGGCAAGGCCTTCCAACAACTCGCACAGCTCGCGGCCCTGAAGCACCCGGGCGGTGGCGAGGTGCTGCGCGTGCGCGCCACTCCTGATTTTCACCCGGGCGACTCCGGTGTGGCCATCGGCTCGGTGCTGCACACGCGGGGTCTCGTCGTCCCGGGCGCCGTGGGCACCGACATCAACTGCGGCATGCGCTTGCACGTCGCGGACCTCTCCGTGGAGGACTTCCTGGCTCGACGCGACGACTTCGTCGAGCGCATGAAGGGCCACTACTTCTTCGGCACGAGGGACGTGGCGATGTCCTCGCGTGCGTCCACGGCCCTGCTGCGCGACGGCATCCCAGGCTGGCTCCTGGAGACGCTGGACGCACCGCTGGGCTGCGCGCGAACGGCGGACCTGGGGCAGCTCGACGCGGAGGTGGGCCGCATCCACCTGGGCGGCGCGCTGCGAGGAAACCCGAGCTGGGCACCGGACGCACTCACCCGTGAGGGCGTGGTGCGCGACGCGGGCCTGGGCACCATTGGCGGAGGCAACCACTTCGTCGAGGTGCAGCGCGTGGAGGCCGTCGAGGACCGGGCCCGAGCCTGGGAGTGGGGCGTGCGAGAGGGGCAGCTCGCGTTCATGATTCACACTGGCAGCCGCGACGTGGGCAAACACGTCGGGGTCGCCTGGCGTGAGCGCACCCGCAAGGCGTGGCCACAAGGGGCTCCCTTCCCGGAGAGCGGCATCCTCCCCCTGGCCGACGAGGCGCTCGTCTCCGGCTACCTGGAGGCGGAGGCCACGGCCGCCAACTACGCCTTCCTCAACCGCCTGCTGCTCGCGGAGCTTCTGCGACAGACGCTGCGCGAGCTGTTCGGAGATGTGGAGGCACCGCTCGTCTACGACGTACCGCACAACCTCACCCTCCCGTACGAGGGGGGCTGGTTGGCGCGCAAGGGGGCCTGCCCCGCGGGCGCCGAGCAGCCCGTCATCATTCCTGGCTCCATGGGCGCCACGTCCTTCCTCATGGTGGGGTGTGGCGATGCGCGGGCGCTGGAGTCCGCGTCGCATGGGGCCGGGCGGGCGCGCTCGCGCTTCTCCCTGTCTCGCGGTGGGGCGGACCAGAGCGAGGCGGCGCTGGGGCTCAAGGGCGTGGATTGCATCACCCTGCGCTCGGAGCGGCGGGTGGAGGAGGCTCCGGCCGCCTACAAGCCCATCCGTCCGGTGGTGGACTCGCAGGTGAAGGCGGGCATCGTCCGCGAGGTGGCGCGGCTGGCGCCCCTGCTCACCTTCAAGGCATGAGCATGACGACTGGGGGACGGTGCGGCGCCATTTCGCTTGGTGCCCGCACCGCCTCCTGGTTGGAATGCGCGCCGTCCCGGGCCGTGGGCCCGCGCACCCTTCACGTGTCATGGGAGCTGGAAACATGGAGAACGTATACGGAGCCCCCGCGGGAGACGGCTTCCCTGGCACGAACCCGAAAGAGGCCGTGTCCCTGCCGGCCATCCTCCTGATGGTCACCTCCGCGGTGACGTTCCTGTGGGCGCTCACGAACCTCGCGACGCCCGTGGGCCCGGAGCAGCTGGAGCAGCTCTACAACGACCCGAACCTGGCGCCGTACCGGGACATGCTGGAGCAGAACAAGGAAACCATCGACTGGCTTGTCTCCGTGGGAGGGCGGCTGGTGATGTTCGGCCCGGTGCTGCTCCTCAATGCGCTCACCTTCTTCGGCGCGCTGAAGATGCGGCAGCTCCAGAGCCGTGGACTGGCCATGGCGGGGGCCATCGCGTCGCTCGTGCCATGCTGTGGCACCTGTGGCTGTCTGGCCCTGCCCATCAGCATCTGGGCGTTGGTGGTGCTCGCCAAGCCCGAGGTCAAGGCCGCCTTCAGGTAGACGTCATCGCCCCGGCGCTCGGCTCGCGCCGCGAGGAGAGCATGGGCCTGCGCTTCTGCATCCGCACGCAGGCCAGCTGCACCCGTTGCGTCAACGGCCGTTTGGCCGGGTGCAGCGACACGTAGCCGCGGTGCCGGTAGAAGTCCTCCGCGTTGAGGCTGGCATCCAGGCCCAGCAGCGGCGTGCCGCCACCCCAGGCCACCGACTCCAGCGCGGCGAGCAGACGAGAGCCGACGCCGTGGCCCACCTCGTCCGGCACCACGTAGAGGGCCTCCAGCTCTCCGGCGCGGGAATCGAGCTGGCCAAAGCCCACCAGCCGGCGGCCTCGCTCCGCCACCAGCACCGTGCGAGGCCGGTCCGGCCGGAGGTAACCCTCTGGCCGCAGCAGGCTCACCCAGGTGTTCAGCTCATCGGGGGCATAGACACCCTGGCACAGCGTCTCCACCGCCTCGGTGTGGACACGCCACAGCGCGCGACGGTCCGAGTCGCGCGCTGGCCGCAGGTGAAGGCCCCCCGATGAGCCCATGGTCGCCTCACACCACTTTCATGCCCTTGGGAATCACGACGACGCCATCCGGTGTGACGTGGAAGCGCCGCTTGTCCTCCACCGGGTCGTAGCCAATGGTCGTCCCCGGCGGAATCTCCACGTTCTTGTCGATGATGGCCTTCCGGATGCGGCTGCGGCGGCCGATGGTGACGTTCTCGAAGAGGATGGACGCCTCCACTTCCGAGTACGAGTTGACGCGCACCTTCGGGGACAGCACGGAGCGATTCACGTGCCCGCCGGAGATGATGCAGCCCTCGGCCACCAGCGAGTCCGTGGCGTGGCCGACCCGCTGGTTGTCCTTGTCCGCGAAGACGAACTTGGCCGGCGGGTAGTTGTTGGACTGCGTGTGGATGGGCCAGCGGTCGTTGTACAGGTTGAAGACGGGGTCCACCTCCACCAGCTCCATGTTGGACTGGTAGTACACGTCGATGTTCCCCACGTCCCGCCAGTAGCCGCGCTCCTTGCCCTCCTGCCCGGCAATCTCGTTCTGCGCGAAGTCGTACACGTACACCGGCGCCGTCTTGTACATCTGGCTGATGATGGACTTGCCGAAGTCGTGAGCGCTGGTCTCGTTGGCCGCGTCGCGCACCACCTCCTGCACCAGCACCTCGGTGGTGAAGAGGTAGTTGCCCATGGAGGCCAGGCACATCTTCGGGTTGCCCGGCATGGGCGGCGGGTCCTTGGGCTTCTCCAGGAACGCGCGCATGCGCCCGTCGGGGCCCACGTCGATGATGCCGAACTCGCGCCCCTGCTCAATCGGGACGGGGATGGCCGCCACGGTGCACGCGGCCCGCTTGGACACGTGGAAGTCGAGCATCTGCCGCGTGTCCATCCGGTACACGTGGTCCGCGCCGAAGACGAAGATGAAGTCCGGCTCCTCGTCGGTGATGATGTTGAGGTTCTGGTAGATGGCGTCGGCGCTGCCTTTGTACCAGTCCACGCCGGTGCGCATCTGCGCGGGCACCGCCTCCACGTAGTGACCCAGGAAGGCGGACATCCGCCAGGCGCGGGACAGGTGGTTGTTGAGCGAGTCGCTCTTGTATTGGGTGAGCACCTTGACCCGGTAGACACCCGAGTTGGTGAAGTTGGAGAGGGCGAAATCGATGATGCGGTAGCGTCCCCCGAAGGGGACGGCGGGCTTGGCCCGCTCACGGGTGAGGGGCTCCAGGCGCGTACCCGCGCCGCCCGCCAGAATCATCGCCAGGACTTTGGACATAGTTGGGCCGGACGTTAGTCCGCCCCCCTCGGGCGACAAGGCCGCCGAGGCCTGCTCGGTTGCCTTCGTTGAGTGCCCAACCGCCCGCCCACGTCCTCCTCACCGGGCCGGACTCCCCAGATGTGGGACATCGTCGCCGTCGGGGCCTTCCTGGGAGCGCCGGGAAGCACGGTTCCCGCAGGGGTTACTTGGCTTCCGAAAAGGGGGTCGTGCTAGCCTTGGCGGCGATGTCAGGCGACGAAACGCGCGTCACCAAGATTTCCTCCCTGGATCTGCGCTCTGAGCGCAGCACCGAGTGCTGCCTCGTCCAGATTCACGGCCCGGAGCTCGGCAAGAAGTACCTTGTCGACTCCGAGCTGACCATTGGCAGGGACCAGCACAACCACATCGTGGTGGACCTGGACAACGTCTCCCGTCGGCACGCCCGCGTGCTGGGGCGGGGCGGGAAGATGCTGGTGGAGGATTTGGGTTCCACCAACGGCACCTACCTGAACGACCAGGAAGTGCTCCAGGCCCAGCCGCTTCGCAGCGGCGACCTCATCAAGGTGGGGGGCTCCATCTTCAAGTTCCTCGATGGCGACAACATCGAGACCCAGTACCACGAGACCATCTACACGCTGACCATCGCCGACGGCCTCACCGGCGTGAACAACAAGCGCTTCTTCCTGGAGTACCTCGAGCGGGAGATGGGCCGCTCCAGCAGGTACCAGCGCACGTTGTCGCTGATGATGTTCGACATCGACCACTTCAAGCAGATCAACGACGTCCACGGGCACCTGGCCGGGGACTACGTGCTGCGGGAGTTGGCTCAGTCCGTCAAGCGGCTGGTGCGCCGTGAGCAGTGCTTCGCGCGCTACGGCGGCGAGGAGTTCGCCGTGGTCATGCCCGAGGACGGGCCGGACAAGGCGCTCCTGTTCGCGGAGAAGATTCGCAAGCTCATCGCGGAGAAGTCCTTCGTCTACGACGAGAAGGAGATTCCGGTGACCATCTCCATCGGCGTGGCGGAGATGGCGGTGGACATGACGGAGCCCACCCACTTCATCAAGGTGGCGGACGCCAACCTGTACAAGGCCAAGAAGACGGGCCGCAACCGGGTGGTGGGCTAGTCATGGCGCAGGGCGAACAGGGGCCTTCCAAGCTGGCGCGGCTGGTGCTCGTGCTGCTCGGGCTGAGCTTCCTGGGCGCCGCGTGGGTGTGGAGTCACCGCTCGGAGCCCTGGGCGGGGAAGATGGTGGACCGTGCCCGCGCGTCGGTGGGTCGGCGCTAGGTCCACCTCGAGCGGGCGACGCGGCTCCGGTTGCTCCGGATTTCCTGCTGACTGCTCGGAGCCCCGGCCGCTGTGCGAGGCTTGGAGTGTGCCCTGGCTCGCCGTCACGGCGTGCTCGGGCCCGTCCAGGTGTCAGGCGCGCTAGAGAGCGCTGAGGTCGAGACGGCACTCCAGTGGACGTGACGTGCAGTGGCCGGTGCGTCACGCAGGCGTGCGCCTTGTGCGCGGCGACGACGCTCCAGGCAGACAGCCCCCTGTGCCTGGCAGGCCACCCTGGTGTCATGGACGCACGTTCATGGCGTCTGGGCTCCACGCGTTGGAATCGACGATAGGGAAGCGTGAGTCCCCTGGATGGAAGCACTGAAAGTGGGAGAGGGTGACGTGATGATGAAGTCCCAGGATGCGGTGGGCGGAGCGCCTCCCCTGGCGGGACGCAAGGAGTGGATTGGCCTGGTGGTGCTCGCGCTCCCCACGCTGCTCATCTCCGTGGATGTCAGCGTGCTCTATCTGGCGTTGCCGCACCTGAGCGCGGAGCTGGGGGCGAGCAGCGTGCAGCAGCTGTGGATCATGGACATCTACGGCTTCATGCTCTCCGGCCTGCTCGTGACGATGGGCACGCTGGGGGACCGCATCGGCCGGCGCAAGCTGCTGCTGATAGGAGCCTCGGCCTTCTGTCTCGCGTCGGTGGCGGCGGCGTACTCCCGCACTCCGGAGATGCTCATCGCCTCGCGTGCCGCGCTGGGCATGGCTGGCGCGACGCTGATGCCCTCCACGCTGGCGCTCATCAGCAACATGTTCCAGGTGCCACGGCAGCGCTCGCTGGCCATCGCCGTGTGGCTCAACTGCTTCCTCCTGGGCATGGTCGTCGCGCCGCTGCTCGGCGGGCTGCTGTTGCAACACTTCTGGTGGGGCGCCGCGTTCCTGATGGGCGTCCCGGTGATGGGGGTGTTGCTGGTGGCGGCGCCGCTGTTGCTCCCCGAGTACAAGGACCCCGCGGGAGGCCGCGTGGAGCTGACCAGCGTGGTGTTGTCGCTGGCCGCGATTCTCCCCACCGTCTATGGCCTCAAGCAGCTGGCCCGATATGGCTGGCATCCGCTGCCCGCCGCGGTGCTGCTGGGAGGACTCGCCCTGGGCGTGGTGTTCGTCCGGCGTCAGGGGCGGCTGGCCCATCCCCTGTTGGACCCCCGGCTGTTCGCGAACCGTGCGTTCAGCGCGACGCTGGTCATCATGCTGTTCATGGCCATCTGCTCGGGCGGGATGGCCTTGCTCGTCCCCATGTACTTCCAGTTGGTGGCGGGGCTGTCGCCCCTGGACGCCGGGCTGCGGATGGTGCCGCAGATGGTGGGGATGATGGCGAGCTCGCTCTTGGGGCCCTTCATCATCCGGCGGATGCGCCCGGGCTTCATCATGGCCGCGGGGCTGATGTTGTCGAGCCTGGGCTATGCGGTGATGACCCAGGCGGACAGCGTGGGTGGAGGCCTGTTGCTGGTGGTCGGCACCGTCGTGGCGGCCATCGGCTTCGCGCCCATGGCCGTCCTGGGCACGGACCTGGTGGTGGGCTCGGCGCCCCCGGAGAAGGCAGGCTCCGCGGCCTCGGCCTCGGAGACCGCAAATGAGCTGGGCTTCGCCCTGGGCGTCGCGCTGATGGGCAGCCTGGGCACCTTCATCTACCGGAAGCGGATGGACACGGTGGTGATGCCCGACATCCCGATGGAGGTCGCCGACCGAGTCCGAGAGAGCCTCATCGGCACGGCGGCCGTGGTGCCCTCGCTCCCACCGTTGCTCCAGGCTTCCCTGCTGGGGGCCGCGCGGGAGTCCTTCACCGTGGGACTCAACACCGCCGCGGCGATTGGCGCGGGGGTCTTCCTCGCGCTCTCGGTGCTCGCGGCCGTGACGTTGCGGAACGTCCGTCCGGGGCACCACACCGGAGATGGGTGAAGCGCCGCCCTTCGTGTGGGGCGGCGCTCCTCACCGTGCACGAAACGCTCAGGTGCCTTCGCGCAGGTCGCCGAGCCGGCCCTTGGTGCCGGGCAGGCTCCCGGGCGGCAGCTTCCCGTAGATGTGCTTCACGGTGTCGACCAGCGTCTCCTGCACGTCGCGCGCGCGGAAGCCCAGCTCGGCCTCCGCCTTGCCGGCGTCCAGCCAGAAGTAGTGCTCGCCAATCTCCACTTCCTGCGGATCCAACGGCGCGGGCGTGCCGCGCAGCTTCGCCCAGCGCTCCAGCAACTGGCCGCCCAGGATGTTCATCTGCGCGGGCAGCCGCAGCCGGGGCGCGGGCACGCCGGTGAGGCGCTCCAGCCGCTGGAAGAACTCCCGGGTCGTCATGTTCACGCCCATCAGGTGGCGGCTGTACAGCTCGCCCCGGGTGAGCGCCTGGTGGAACGCCTCCGCGGCGTCGCGCACGTCCACGAAGGAGATGCCGCCACCCGGCATCGCCGGAATCTCCCGGTTGAGGAACTTCACCACCGTCCACGTCGACGACAGCCGGTCATCCCCCGGCCCCATCAACAGGCTGGGGTTGAGCACCACGAGCGGAATGGCGTGCTTGCGGCAGTACTCCAGCGCCAGCTTCTCCTCGTAGATTTTGGAGATGTAGTACGGCCACCGCGCTACCACGGTAATCGGATAGTCAGCGGACTCGTCGAAGACCGCCTCTTCCTTCGAGACCGCCGTGGTGCCGGACGTGGACGCGAGGACGACGCGCTTCACGCCCGCCTCGCGCACGTCGCGCAAGAGCTCTCGCGTGCTGTCCACGTGCAGCTCGAACATCTTCCGAGCGTCCTTCGGCTGGAAGGAGACGAGCCCGGCGAGGTGATAGACGCCCTCCACGCCGTCCAGCGCGCGGCGCACCGCGTCCCGGTCCTTCAAGTCACCCGCGACGTACTCCGTGCCCGCATACGCCGGCCCCGTCGGACGCGAGCGCCCGATGAGGCGCACCGTGTGGCCCGCCGCCACCAGCTTGGGCACCAGATGCGTGCCCAGGAATCCCGTGCCTCCAGTGACGAGCAGCTTCACGAGTTCTTTCCTCCCGAGGGGAGCGCGGGCAGGACATCCACGTCCGTCGAGGGCGGTCCGCCCAGGTTGAGGACGCGGCCGTCACGCAGCTCGCGCACCGCGTCCTCGGCGATGCGGGTGGCGTAGCGGTAGCTCTCCGAGCGCGCCATGCCCTGCGTGCGAGCACGCAACGCCTCGTGTCCCAGCGCGGGGCCGATGCTCACCTTGAGGTCCTTGGACTTGGGGAAGACGCTCCCCTTGGGCAGCGCGTCGAAGGCGCCGTGGATGTAGAGCGGCAGCACGTCCACCCGGTACGTCAACGCCAGATAGCCCAGCGTGGACTTGAACTCCTGCAGCTCTCCGGTGGGCGAGCGGGTGCCCTCCGGGAAGATGAGGACGTTGAAGCCCTGACGCAGCGCCTCGCCCGCCTGGCGCAGCGACTGGCGCAGCGAGCCGTGCCGTTCGATGGGGACCAGGTTGGTGAAGTTCTCGAACCACGCGCGCTTGAGCGGCGTGTCGAAGAAGTAGTCGCGCGCGGCCAGCGAGACGAGCCGGTCTCCCTGCTCCGCCAGCACCACGCGCACCAGCCCCGCGTCCAGGTGGCTGGCGTGGTTGGCGATGACCAGGAAGTTGCGGTTCATCGGGATGAAGGGACGGCCCGTCACCTTCACGTCGAAGACGCCGCCGTAGAGGACCTTCTGCCCGAAGGACAGCAGCTGCCGGCCCACGTCCGCGACGACGTCCGGCACCGGAATCTCCACCTCTTCCGCCTTCGCGTTCTCCTTGGAGATCTCCTTCGCCCGGGTCTCCGCGGACGGCCTGCGACCCGACGCCACCACCACCTTGCGCAGGTCCTCCACGGTCTGCACCTGCGTCAAATCCTCAATCGCCGGCAGCGGCACACCCGCGCCTTCCAGCGCGGAGGACAGCTCCGTGAGCATCAGCGAGTCGAAGCCCAAATCCCCCGTGAGGTGCGTCTCCGGACGCACGTCCGCGAGTGGCTTGTGACAGACCTCGGCGATGAGCGGGTAGAGCCACTCGGACGCGCCGCCGGTGCCCGCCACCGTGGCGGCGACCTTCTCACGCGCCTTGGTGGCGCTGGCCGCCACGCGCTCCAGCCGCTGCAGCTCCTCCACCACCTGCTTGCGCTTCACCTTGCGCGTGGAGGTGCGCGGCAGCTCGCCATCCCAGAAGCGCAGCACCTTCATGCGCCGGTAGAAGGGCATGCCCGCGCCCACCTTGCGGAAGTGCTCCTCCAGGTCGCGGCGCACCTCCTCGCGGGGGCGGTCGCCGTAGTCCGGCACGCACAGACACGCCACCTTCTCGCCACCCGCGTCGTCCGGCAGACCGACGATGGACAGCTCCTTGACGTGCGGGTGCTCCTGGTACAGCTCCTCCAGCTCGTCCGGGTAGATGTTCTTCCCGTTGTGGTCGATGATGACGTCCTTGGCTCGACCCACCAGGTACAGCCGACCCTCCGCGTCCACGCGGCCCAGGTCGCCGGTGTGCAGCCAGCCTTCCTTCAGCACCGCCTCCGTCGCCTCGCGGTCTCCGAAGTAGCCCGCCATGACGTTGGGGCCCTTGGCCAGCACCTCGCCAATGCCGTCGTTGTCCGGATGGAGGATGCGCACTTCGATGCCCGTGAGCGGCTTGCCCACCGAGCCGGGCGTGCGCTTGTTGCCGGGCGACGCGACGGCGAGCACCGGCGCGGCCTCCGTCAGGCCGTAGCCCTCCGTGATGTTGAAGCCCAGCTCGTGGAAGGCCTTGTGCACTTCCTCGGGCAGCGCCGAACCACCGGACACCAGCACCTTGATGCGCCCGCCGAACTTGCGGTGCACGGGCCAGAACAGCAGCTTGCCCAGGTTGACGTTGGCGCGGTTCCGCAGCTCGCCGTGCGTGGCCATCATCGCCTTGATGGCCTGCTCTACCAGCGGCGGACGGCTGGCGAACTCCTGCGTCATCTTCCGGTGCAGCAACTGCCACAGCGCCGGCACGCCAATCATCGCGGTGATGCGGCCCGTCTCGAAGACCTCGCCCAGCCGGTCCGACGTCAGCTCGTCGATGTACGTGATTTCAGCGCCCCGTGAGAACGGGGTGAGGAAACCCGCGGAGAACTCGAACGTGTGGTGCAGGGGCAGCACGGACAACACGCCGTCACCCACGCCCACGTTGAACACGCCGGCCAGCTTCGCCACCAGCGAGGAGAAGTTGCGGTGGGTGAGCATCACGCCCTTGGGCGTGCCCGTCGTGCCCGACGTGAAGATGAGGCTCGCCAGGTCATCCGCCGACGCGGACTTGCGCACCGGCCCGATGCGGTCCTCCGGGTACGCCGGGTCGCCCGTCATCGCCTCCGCGAGGCTGGCGATGATGACGTTGTCACCCAGCGCGCCGAGCAGGCCGGAGAAGTCCCGCGTCGCGTCCTCGGACATCAGGCAGACCTTCGCCTCCGCCCGCTTCGCGATGTTGATGACCTCCGCCTCGCTCAACCCCGGGTCCACCGGCACCATCGTCGCGCCCGCGCGCAGGATGCCGAAGAAACACGTGCCCCACTCGGGCCGGTTCTCCGACACCAGCAGCACCCGGTCTCCAGGCTTCACGCCCGAGCGCACCAGGAAGCTGCCCACGCGCGCCGCGTAGCGGTGCACCTCGCCGAAGGTGAAGCGCTCCTCCTTCTCGCCCGCCACCATCCGGAAGGCCACCCGGTGCCGGTACGCATGCACCGTCGCCTCGAACAGCTCCAGCAAGTCCCTGTGCGCGGGGATGACGGTGCGCTTCTCGCGCTCCTCCTCCAGGCCGGGGAACACCCACTTCTCCAGGCCCGGCAGGTGCGTCTCCATGAAGTACGCGCGCCAGTCGATGTGCTCCGGGTCCCACGGAATCTTCAGCCGGTCCGAGTGCACCATGCGCGTGTAGACCGAGCGCGTGTTGTCACAGCGGAAGACGTACCGGTTCTCGTAGAGGAAGGGGAGGAACAGGTCCGTCATCGCGATGAGGCCCGCGTTGCTCGTCTCCACTTCCTCGAGCGAGACCTTGGCCTTGTCCAGCATCGCCTGCACGGCGGGCGCGCCCCACGCGGGCCGCACCTCGTCGATGGCCTTCCTCAGGAATTTGGCGCCCCGGACGAGCATGGGCGCGCTCATCCACTCGAACTCGAGCTTGCTGACCGGCTGCGGCTCCAGCCGCGAGCGCAGCGAGTTGAGCACCTTGTTGCCCGACTCCTTGTTCCGGTAGTAGCGCCGCCGGTACAGGCCCACCAGCTCCACGGAGCGGCTGGCGTAGAACGGATTCACGTCGCCCGAGGCGAGCTGGTAGACGCGCCGCTCCTCCACGTCGATGGACTGCGCGGTGATGCCAATCGTCGCGCCCGCCACCTGGTCCACCGGGATGATGTCCAGGATGGTGTTCTCGCCCGCGGGGATGCCACCCGGGCCCTTGATGCCGGCGAAGGCCAGCGGGGCGGACGTGGTGAAGCCCTCATTCCAACCCGGGAACGGGAAGTGCCGCGCGCTCTCCACAATCGAGGGCCGCACAATCGCGTAGCGCAGCCCCGGCGTACCGGCGATGACCTGCTCGCCCAGGGACTTCGTGTACGTGTACGTGTTGGGCCAGCCCCAGTGCGCCGCGCGCTCCATGCCCGCGCGCACCAATTCGCCGCTCAGCCACAGCTTGCGCTCACGGCCGACCGCGAGCCGCAGCGTCTTCTCGTCGTTGACGTCGCGGCCTTCCTCGGCCAGCCGGTCCAACGCCTTCTTGCGGAAGGTGGACGTCAGCGCCCGGTCATCGGCCTGCTCGCGCAGCCGCGCCACGATGCGCTCCGCGTCCTTCAGCTCCTGCTCCAGGCTGAAGTCGCGCCCGTCCAGCTCCTCCTTCTTCGGGAAGTAGCCTCGGACCTCCTCGTCCTCGAACACGAGCCCGCTGCGGTTGCCCGCGACGAAGGACGTGGACATGTGGATGAGGGGCACCGCCCAGCGCAGCGCCAGCTCCACCGCGTACTTCACGCCGTGGGTGTTGACGTTGAGGCCCACTTCCAGCGACGGGTTGAAGGACACCAGGCCCGCGCAGTTGACGAAGGCGTGCACCTTGCCCGTCAGCTCCGCCACCTGGGCTTCTTCCAGGCCCACCCACGGGTCGGTGATGTCGCCGTCGAGGACGTGGCACTTCTTGCGCAGGAACTCGAGCGCGCCTTCTTCCCCATACGTGTCGCGCAGGGGCTGGAAGGGCTCGCTGGTGGCGACCTTGTCGAAGAAGCGACGCTCGGCGGAGGCCGCGCTGCCCTTGCGGACGAGCACGTACACCCGCTCCAGCTCCTGCCCGTAGCGGTGCAGCAGCATGGACAGCGTCACCTTGCCCACGAAGCCCGTGGCGCCCGCGAACAAGAGGCGCTTGCCGGTGAAGACCTGGGAGACGTTCAGCTCGGGTTGCGGTGACATGTCCGGCCTCACTTCACGTCCACCATCACCGTGGGGGCAATGCGCAACAGGCTGATGGTGGCCGAGCGGCCCATGAAGCCGCGCGCTTCCTCGATGGCCTCGGTGAGCGTGTCGGTGCGGTCCCACCCGAGCAGCGCGGGGACGTGGTTGTTCTCCGCGCCCGCGACGATGACCTTGCCCACGTGCTGACGACCGTTCTCGCCCCAGTACCACATGTAGAAGGGGTGAACGCCGTGGTACGCGTTGTTCTTGCGGTACAGGTGCACGTAGCTGGGGTTCTCCGCGAACTCCTTCTCGTACTTGTGCTCCAGCTTCATGGAGTCACGCGTCTCGGGAAGCAGCCGGTGGAAGAACTCGATGTAGCTGGGGTGGTGCTCCGGGTCGAACTCGTCGTAGGCCGGGTGCAGCAGGATGAGCACGCCGCCCTTCTTCACCAGCGGCACGCCGCGGTTCAGGTTGAAGAAGTAGCCCAGCCCCATCACCTGCACGAGCAGCGGGTTGAGGATGGAGTTGACGCTGTACGGAGACACGAAGGGGATGGGGAAGATGACGATGTCGCTCTGCCCCTCCACCGGCACCACGTACTGCTTCCAACTGGTCTCCAGCGTCTTGGCGTGCGCGGGCTCGGTGGCCCCGGCGAACACGCCCGTGACGTCGTAGGGCGCGGGGACGGCGTTGAGAATCTTGCGCGCCGCCGCGCGCGGCAGCTTGGACAACGCGTAGCGCATGGCCTGGAACTTCAGCCGGTCGCCCTCGGTGTAGTCCTCCTCGCGCTTGGCGAGGAAGTCCGTGGGCGCGCCGAACATGCGGTTGTTCAGCGTGGTCTCGATGTGGAAGACCTTCAGGTGCTTGTCGATGTTGCGGCCGATGCGCTCGTTGCTGCGGTACAGCGCGCTCGCCTTCGGCTCCATGTAGCTGTCCGACTCGCGGATGGTCTTCGGATTGTGGTGGTGGCGCAGCGACGCGTAGTTGGACACGCCGGTGCCCATGGACTTGTGCCCGCCATTCATGGGCACGAAGTTCACATTCACATAGACGATGAGGTCGCTCTCCGCGACGCGGCGGTTGACGGAGACTTCCTCGCCGTGGGACGTGCGCTCCAGCGCGACGATGCCATCCGGGTCTTCCGCGTCGTGGTTGTAGTAGCGGTCCGGGTAGTAGGCGTCGTAGATCTTCTCGCCCACCATCCGCTTCATCTCCGCTTCCGTCATGCGACGGTGCAGCGCGTTGGCGATGACCAGGTGCACGTCATCCACGCCGCTGTCGGCGGCCAGCTCCAGCACCACCTCCAGGATGGACTGGCGCACGTCCGGCGTCACCATGGGCGGCAGGGGCACGCTGATGTCGTCGATGACGCACGTCAGTCGCATGCCCGGCTTGAGCAGCGCGTGCAGCGGGTCCATCCCGTCCGGGTGGTTGATGGCCCAGCGGATGGCGGCCTTGACGTTGGGCACGCCGGCCATGGGGGGGCGGGGGAAGATGACCCGGGTACCCACGGGCAGGTCTTCCTGGAGGAAGCCCTCACCGTAGAAGAGGGCGCGCGGAGGGCTGCCCTTCTCGGTGATGACGACCTGGCTTTCCTCGTCGTACAGCTTCTGGAGCGTCTTGAACGGGCGCATGGCGGGCAAGGGGACTACTTGAGGTCGAGGATGGGCCAGTTGTAGGCGCGCGCGATGGAGCGCAGCCGCAGGTCCGGGTTCACCGCAGTGGGACGACCCACCACCGCGAGCATGGCGTAGTCGGAGGCGCTGTCGGAGTAGCCGTGGCACTTGTCCAGCGTCAGGCCCTCCTTGGCGCAATAGGCACGGATGGAGTTGGCCTTGTTCGCGCCTTCGATGATGGGCGGAATCACCTTGCCGGTGGCCTTGCCGCCCACGAACTGCATCTTGTTGGCGATCAGGTCATCGGCGCCCAGGTGCCGGGCGAGCGGACGCATGGTGAAGTCCAGCGCCCCCGTCACCAGCACGACCTTGCACCCGCTGCGGCGGGCCTGGTCGATGAGGTCCTGGGACTGCTCGAAGAGCGCGGGCTGCAGCACGTCCTCGAACATGTCCTCGGCGATGGTGACGAGGCGGTCCTCGGTCAACCCCGCGTAATAACGGTAGAAGAACTCGTTGAACGTCTTGCGGTCCAGCGTGTCCATGGCACCGAAGAGGGGCACGCTGAGGGCGGTGCTCAAGGTCCGTCCCGCGATGCCCAGCACGGAGCCCCGGTTCATCGCGTAGTACGCGTAGACGTGGACGACGTTCGTCTTCACGAGCGTCCCGTCGACATCGAAAAAGGCGGCTTTCGAGGGCATGTGGCAGCGGGCTTCCTGACACTCCAAGGGGGGTGAGGTCAACGACGCTGGGACGGGGGAAGGCTCCCCCACCCCTGCTAGCATGGCTAGAGCCAGCCTTGCTCGCGGTACCACTCGGCGCTGCGGCGGATGGAGTCCTCCAAATCCCTCCGAGGGTGAAACCCCAGGAGGCGCTCGGCCTTCGCACTGGAGCAGGTCCAGGCGGGCGCGAGCAGCTGTCGGGCCAGCTTCCGATTCAGGGGGAGCATCTTGCCCGTCACCCGCGACACGCCGTCCGCCGCCGAGGCGAGGGCGCTCAGCGCCCAGGGACTCACGCGCACCGTGCGGGGTTGAAGCCCCAGCGCCTTCGCTCCCAGGTCCTGCACGGCTTCCAGGGAAAGAGGAGCGCCCGGGCCCGCGCAGAAGAAGGCCTGGCCCACGGCGTTGGGGTGCTCGGCCTGGAGAATCAGCGCGTCCACCACGTCCTCCACGTCCACCATGGTGAGGGGACGGGGGCCGCCCACCAGCTCCAGACGGATGCCCTTCTTCACCAGCTTGAAGAAGGTGAGGTTCTCGTGGTCACCGGGGCCGAGGATGCGCGGCGGGCGGGACACCGTCACCGGCAGCCGGTCTCCATAGGAGAAGGCGATGCGCTCCGCCTCCGCCTTGCTCTCGCCGTACCACTCGTGCGGCTGGAAGGCGTCCTCCTCGACGTGCGGGCGGGTGGGGGAGGAGGGCCCCATGGCCGCCAGCGAGCCGACCAGGACCATTCGCGGACGGTGACCCGCGGCCACCATGGCGTCGCACAACAGGCGCGTGCCCTCCGCGTTGACGCGCATGAAGTCCTCGCGTGTCGCGCCGCGGCGAACTCCGGCGAGGTGGAAGACGACGTCCTGTCCCTCCACGGCGGGGCGCAGCGAGGCCGCGTCCGTCACGTCTCCCTCCACGCGCTTATAGGAGATGCCGGCCAGTCCCGAGGCGTCTCCCCGAGGGCGCAAGAGGCACGTCACGGTGTCGCCGCGTGCCGCCAGGGCACGGGCCAACCAGATTCCAAGGAAGCCACCGGCTCCGGTGATGAGGGCTCGCATGGGTCGTTTCATCCGAAAAAGTACACCTCGTCCGCAAGAGGAATCCCACGTCCCCTGGTGCGAACCCGCGAGGGAGGACCCCGCGCGAGGCCGGATGGTCGGCCTCCGGAGTCGTCCCGCGAGGCTCTTCCCGAGGGAAAAGTGGCGCTGGGGCCGGATTCTCGAGGCGGGATGCGCCGCGAGAGGGGGCCGTCCGAGCGAGAACCGTGTTGCGGAGCCGGTTTCTCGGGCATGAAACGCGTTGCGTAGGGCGTTTCTAGAGGGAAAAACGCAGGAGAGGGCTGTTTTTCGGGCTTGGGCGTGCTACCTACGCCCCACCGGCACTGGCTTAAAATCAAGCGAGGCCGCACAACGTCCCCTTCGGAGGGGAGGAGACTCAAGACGAATGGCCGCCAAGAAAGCTGCTGCGAAGAAGGCTCCCGCCGCCAAGAAGGCCCCTGCTGCCAAGAAGCGTGCGCCCAATGCGTCGTTCATGAAGGAGATGACTCCTTCCGCCGCCCTGGCTGAGATTGTCGGCGCCAAGCCGCTGCCGCGCACCGAGGTCGTCAAGAAGCTCTGGGCCTACATCAAGAAGAACAACCTCCAGGATGCGAAGAACAAGCGGCAGATCAACGCCGACGACAAGCTCAAGCCGATCTTCGGCGGCAAGAAGAACGTCACCATGTTCGAGATGACCTCGCTGGTGAACAAGCAGCTGAGCTGACACCGTCGCCGGGGCCACCCGGCAGTTGCATCCCCGAGGGCTCTCCGGAAGTTTCGGCGAGCCCTCTGCTTTTTGGTGCGCGCGCGTGTGCCGTGCGCACGTCAATCCAGGCTCTTGGAGCGTTGGATAGAGGGCGGAAGTCACACCCCACGCTGGCGTCAGGCGCGCGGGAGCCCTACCTCTGGTCCCCATGTTGCTCGACGGACTGGAAGAAGAGGGAACCGCTCCCACGGGGGCGTCGGGTGCCACCCTGAGCGCGGAGTCCCTGGCGGAGGGACTGTTCGCTCGCGTGAAGCAGGAGCTGGGGCCGCGTCCCCGCACGCCGCTGTCCACCTATCGGGTCCAACTGCACCGAGGGTTCACCTTCCAGCAGGCGCGCGAGGTGGTGCCGTTCCTCGCCCGTCTGGGCGTGAGCGACTTCTACGCCTCGCCCTACCTCAAGGCGACGCCGGGCAGCACCCACGGCTACGACTGCGTGGACCATACGCGGCTCAATCCGGAGGTCGGCTCGCCGGAGGACCACGCGGCCCTGTGCGCCACCTTGCGTGAGCACGGTCTGGGGCAGGTGCTGGACGTGGTGCCCAACCACATGGGCATCGAGCGCGACAACCGCCTGTGGTTCGACGTGCTGGAAAACGGCCCCTCGTCCGTCTACGCCAAGTACTTCGACATCGACTGGTCGCCGGTGAAGGACGAGCTGCACGACAAGGTGCTGCTGCCGATTCTGGGAGACCAGTACGGCATCGTCCTGGAGCGCGGCGAGCTGAAGCTGTCGTTCCGCGAGGGCGCCTTCTTCATCCACTACTACGACCACCTGCTGCCGGTGGCGCCCCGTCAGTACGGCCGCATCCTCCGCCACGGCCTGGAGCGGCTGGAGGCCCGGTTGGGCACCGAGGCCGCGCCCATGGTGGAGCTGCTCTCCATCCTCACCGCGATAGACCACCTGCCGCTGCGCACGGAGGTCGAACGCGCCCGCGTCGTGGAACGGCACCGCGAGAAGGAGGTCATCAAGCGGCGCCTGGCCGCGGTGGCGGCGTCCAGCGAAGAGGCGCTCGCGTACATCGAGGACAACGTCCGCGTGTTCAACGGGGAGCCGGGCAACCCGCGCTCGTTCGACCTGCTGGACGCGGTGCTGGCCTCGTGCAGCTTCCGGCTGGCGCACTGGCGGGTGGCGGGCGAGGAGATCAACTACCGGCGCTTCTTCGACATCAACGGGCTGGCCGCCATCCGCGTGGAGGACCCGGAGGTCTTCCAGGAGGCGCACGCGCTCATCTTCCGCTGGCTGCGCGAGGGCTGCGTCACGGGGTTGCGCATCGACCATCCGGACGGCCTGTTCGACCCCACTGCGTACTTCCTGGACCTGCAGGAGCGCTACTTCGTGGAGCGCGCGCACGCGCTGTTCCTCCAGGAGCAGGCGGGGGACGATACGCGCTGGCCCGGTGTGGAGGCCGCGCTGCGCGAGCGCTGGCGGGCAGAGGTGACGGAGAGCCCGTCCAGTCCCCTGCGCAAGGCGCTGTACGTGGTGGTGGAGAAGATACAAGGCGGTCGCGAGCGGATTCCCGAGGCGTGGGCGGTGCACGGCACCACCGGCTACCGCTTCGCCAACGCGGTGAGCGGCCTCTTCGTGCACCCGGCGGCGGAGACACACCTGACGGAGACGTACGAGCGGCTCACCGGGGAGAAGGGCGACTTCGCGGAACTCGTCTACCAGAAGAAGCTCCTCATCATGCGCGTGTCCATGGCCAGTGAAATCAACGTGCTGGCCCACGAGCTCAACCGCATCTCCGAGATGAGCCGGCGCACGCGCGACTTCACGCTCAACTCGCTGCGGCGCGCGCTGGTGGAGTTCGTCGCGCTGTTTCCCGTGTACCGGACCTACGTGGATGGCTGGCGGCCGGGGCTGGACGCGCGCGACGTGCAGTACGTGGAGTGGACGATTCAGCGCGCCAAGGAGCGCAACGCCACCACCAACGCCTCCATCTTCGACTTCCTGCGCGACATCATCCTGGGTCGCTACCCGGAGCAGTCCGACGAGCGCGAGCGCGCCGTCATGCTCCGCTTCGCGATGAAGCTCCAGCAGGTGACGGGGCCCGTCATGGCCAAGGGCCTGGAGGACACCGTCTTCTACATCTACAACCGGCTGGTCAGCCTCAACGAGGTGGGCGGCGAGCCGGAGCGCTTCGGGGTGCGCGCCAACACCTTCCACCTGCGCAACCAGGAGCGCGCGGAGCACTGGCCCGCGAGCCAGCTGACGTCGAGCACCCACGACACCAAGCGCAGCGAGGACGTGCGCGCCCGCATCAACGTCGTGACGGAGGTGCCCGAGGACTGGCGCAAGCTGGCGCGGCGGTGGATGCGCCTCACCGAGAAGTTCGTGACGCCGCTGCCCTCCGGACCCGCGCCCAGCCCCAATGACGTCTACCTCTTCCTCCAGACGGTGGTGGGCGCATGGCCCATGGGCGAGTCCCAGTCATCGGAGGCGATGGAGGACTTCCACCGCCGGGTGCGCGAGTACATGGCCAAGGCCATCAAGGAGGCCAAGGTCCGCACCTCGTGGACCAACCCGGACGGCGCCTATGACGACGCGGTGGCCGGCTTCGTGGACGCCTGCTTCGACGGGGACAAGGGCGCCACCTTCCTGGAGGAGGTGCGCCGCTTCAAGCGCCGCATCGAGCGCGCGGGACAGCACAACGCCCTGGGCCAGCTGCTCTTGAAGCTGGCCTCGCCCGGCGTGGTGGACACCTACCAGGGTTGCGAGCTGTGGGACTTGTCGCTGGTGGACCCGGACAACCGCCGGCCGGTGGACTTCGCCGTGCGCGCTCAGTTGCTGGACGCGTTGGACGCGCGGGCGAAGGAGGACCGGGTGGGGCTGTGCGCGCGACTGGTGGAGACCCTGGACGACGGCCAGGCGAAGCTCTTCTTGTTGTCGCGCGTGTTGCGGCTGCGACAGCGTCACGCGGAGTTGTTCCGCGGCGGGGGCTACAAGGCCCTGGAGCTGTCCGGGCCCCGGGCCCAGGCGGCGGTGGCCTTCGTGCGTGAGCTGGAGGACTCCGTCATCCTGGTGTGCTCGCCGCGCTACACCCTGTCCGCGCTGGAGTCTTCCGAGGGGCTGGCCGGTGCGTATGAGAACACGTTCCTCGACCTTCCGGAGGCATATGCGGGCATGATGTTCCGCGATGTCTTCACCGGGCGACAGGTACGGCCCGAGCGTGGGTCGGGTGGCGTGGTGCTGCCTCTCGCGCCGCTCCTGTCGGGGTTCCCGGTGGTGCTGCTGGAGAGGAGCACTGGATGAGGAGGGCCGAGGTGCTTCCAGGGAAGCCGTTCCCCCTGGGCGCCACGTACGACGGGCATGGGGTCAACTTCGCGGTCTTCAGTGAGCATGCGAAGAAGGTGGAGATCTGCCTCTACGACGCGGACGAGCCGTCGAAGGAGACGCGCCGCTTCCCGCTCCTGGAGAACACGCACCAGGTGTGGCACGGCTATGTGCCGGACCTGACGCCGGGGACGCTCTACGGCCTCAGGGTCCACGGGCCCTTCGAGCCCAAGAAGGGCCTGCGCTTCAACCCGCACAAGCTGCTGGTGGACCCGTACGCCCGCGCCATCCACGGCGGCGTCGACTACCGCGGCGCCATCTACGGGTACGTGGCCGGCGGCAAGGAAGAGGACCTGGTCCAGGACAAGCAGGACGACGCCGCGGCCGTGCCCAAGGGCGTGGTGCTGGCGGACTCGTTCGACTGGGGGGGCGACACCCATCCCCGCGTGCCCTGGCACCAGACGGTCATCTACGAGCTGCACGTCAAGGGCTTCACCAAGCTGCACCCGCGCGTGCCGGAGGACCTTCGGGGCACCTACGCGGGGCTGGGCCACCCGGCCGTCATCGAACACCTGAAGAAGGTGGGCGTCACCGCGGTGGAGCTCCTGCCCATCCACCACATCGTCGACGAGCCCTTCCTCGCCGAGCGGAAGCTGACGAACTACTGGGGCTACAGCACGCTGGGCTACTTCGCGCCGGACTCGCGCTACAGCGCCGCGGGCTCCCGGGGCGGCCAGGTGGACGAGTTCAAGGCCATGGTGAAGGCGCTTCACCGCGCCGGCATCGAGGTCATCCTCGACGTCGTCTACAACCACACCTGCGAGGGCAACCACCTGGGCCCCACGCTGTCCTTCAAGGGCGTGGACAACGGCGCGTACTACCGCCTCACGGAGAAGGACCCGCGCTACTACCTGGACGTCACGGGCACGGGCAACTCGTGGAACGCCACGCACCCGTACGCGCTGAAGCTCGTCGCCGACTCGCTCCGCTATTGGGTGGAGGAGATGCACGTGGACGGCTTCCGCTTCGACCTGGCCACCACGCTGGGCCGCGACAGGCATGGCTACGACACGCGCGCGGCCTTCTTCCAGATTCTCCACCAGGACCCGGTGCTCAGTCAGGTGAAGCTCATCTCCGAGCCCTGGGACGTGGGCGACTTCGGCTACCAGGTGGGCAACTTCCCGGTGCTGTGGAGCGAGTGGAACGGCAAGTACCGCGACACCATCCGCCGCTACTGGAAGGGTGACGACCGGCAGGCGGCGGAGATTGGCTACCGGCTCACCGGCAGCTCGGACCTGTATGCGCTGTCCGGCCGCAAGCCCACCGCGAGCGTCAACTTCGTCACCGCGCACGACGGCTTCACGCTGCACGACCTCGTCACGTACAACGACAAGCACAACGAGGCCAACGGCGAGGAGAATCGCGACGGCGCCAACGACAACCACTCCTGGAACTGCGGGGTGGAGGGCGAGACGACCGACGCGAAGATCAACGCCCTGCGCGAGCAGCAGAAGCGCAACTTCCTGGCCACGCTCTTCGTGTCCCAGGGCGTGCCCATGCTGGTGGCCGGCGATGAGATGGGCCGCACCCAGAAGGGCAACAACAACGCCTACTGCCAGGACAACGCCCTGTCGTGGGTGGACTGGGAGCTGAACGACACGCAGCGCTCCCTGCTGGAGTTCACCAGCCGCCTTACCCGCCTGCGCCGCGAGCAGCCCGTGTTGCGCAAGCGCCGCTTCTTCCGCGGCGCGCACATGTGGGACAGCGAGCTGAAGGACCTGGCGTGGTTCCGCCCCGACGGCAAGGAGATGAAGAAGGACGACTGGGAGAAGCCCTACGTCCGCTCCCTCGCCTTCCTTCTGGGCGGCGATGCCATCGCCACGCCGGATGACGAGGGCAACCGGATTGTCGGCGACACCGTGCTCGTCCTGATGAACGCGCACCACGAGCCCATCTCCTTCCTCCTGCCCGCCCTGGAGTGGGGCGCCGACTGGGAGCAGGTGGTGGACACCTCGACGGCGGCGGAGTCCCAGCACACACATACACCCGCTGGCGGCAAGGTGCAGGTGGCGGGGCGCTCGCTGATGGTGCTGCGCCGACCCGCGACGGAGTGATGGGGTGGCCGGGCCCCTGAAGGTGGGAGGGGCCCTGGTTGTACGGAAGTGTCGACGCCCGGACGCGCCACCGCTAGGGTGCGCCGGCTGTTTCTGAAACAGGATTCATACGTGAATACGCAAGTCGCGCTTTGGGTGGGCTTCAACCTCTTCGTCCTGGCGATGCTCGCCGTGGACCTTGGTCTGTTCCACCGCAAGGACCACGCGGTGACGCCCAAGGAAGCGGGCATCTGGACGCTGGTGTGGATTTCCATCAGCCTCGCGTTCTGCGGGGGCATCTGGCACTTCTCGGGGAGCACCCCGGCGCTCCAGTGGCTGACGGCGTATGTCGTGGAGTACTCGCTCTCCGTCGACAACCTGTTCGTCTTCCTGATGGTGTTCAGCTACTTCCGGGTGGCGGCGGAGCACCAGCACCGGGTGCTGTTCTGGGGCATCATCGGCGCGTTCATCATGCGCGCGGTGCTCATCATCGCCGGCGCCGCGCTGGTGCAGCGCTTCCACTGGCTCATCTACCTGTTCGGCGCCTTCCTCGTCTTCACCGCGGTGAAGATGCTCGTCTCCAAGGACGAGGAGATGGACCCGGAGCAGAAGGGCATCGTCAAGCTGGCGCGCCGGGTGCTGCCGGTGGCCCGGCTGGGCGAGGGCAGCCGCTTCTTCCTCACCGAGGATGGCCGCCGCAAGGTGACGCCGCTGTTCATCGTCCTCCTGGTGGTGGAGGCGACGGACCTGCTGTTCGCCCTGGACTCCATCCCCGCGGTGCTGGGCATCAGCCAGGACGCGTTCATCATCTACACGTCCAACGTGTGCGCGATTCTGGGCCTGCGCTCGCTGTTCTTCGTGGTGGCCAGCCTGATGGACAAGTTCCACTTCCTGAAGCTGGGGCTGAGCGGCATCCTGGCCTTCGTGGGCGTGAAGATGTTGATTACGTACTTTGACATCCACCTCCCCATCGCCCTGTCGCTGGGTGTGATTGGCGGCATCCTCCTGGCCGCCATCGTCGCGTCGCTCATCTGGCCCAAGAGCCCGGAGCCCGGTCATGACCGGGAGAGCGCGAAAACCTGAACCCAGACGGACGGCCTCCGGGGTTTTCCTTGCAACCCGGGGGCCTTGCCTTCAAATGTGGAGGCATGTCTTCCAGCGCCACCACTGATGGCCTCCGCATCACCGTGAAGCCGGCCTACTGGCCGGAGCGAAGCTCGCCCGAGTCGGGGCAGTACGCCTTCATGTACACGGTGGAAATCGTCAACGAGAGCGAGGCGCCCGCGCAGCTGAAGTCGCGGCACTGGGTCATCACCGATGCCACCGGGAAGGTGGAAGAGGTGAAGGGGGAGGGCGTGGTCGGCCGTCAGCCCCGCGTGGCCCCGGGCGAGCGCTTCGAGTACACGAGCTGGGCCATGCTGCGCACGCCGTTCGGCACCATGCGCGGCAGCTATGAGATGGAGCGGCCGGACGGCACGCACTTCGAGGCGCGCATCGCGGAGTTCGCCCTCACCCTGCCCAACGCCCTGCACTGATGATGACTCCGGACCCGAAGCGGGGGCTGCTCCTCATCAACCTGGGCACGCCGGACGCGCCCGAGTCCGGGCCGGTGCGGCGCTACCTGCGCGAGTTCCTGAGTGACGCGCGCGTGGTGGACATCCACCCGGTGGGGCGCTGGCTGCTGCTCAACCTCTTCATCCTCCCGACGCGGCCCGCGAAGAGCGCGGAGGCGTACCGCAAGGTGTGGATGAAGGAAGGCTCGCCCCTGCTGGTGTACAGCCGGGAGCTGGAGGCGGCGGTGCGCGAGAAGCTGGCGGGGGAGTACGACGTGGAACTCGCCATGCGCTACGGCAGCCCGTCCATCCCCGACACGGTGGCTCGGATGCGCGCGCGCGGCGTGACGGACTTCACCGTGCTGCCGCTGTACCCGCAGGAGGCCACGTCGTCCTCGGCCTCGTCGCTGGCCCGGGTGTACGAGGTGATGACGGAGGGCTGGGACGTGCCCAACGTGCGCGCGGTGCCCGCGTTTCATGGGCACCCGTCCTTCCTGGACGCGTTCTCCGTGGTGGCCCGGCCGGTGATTGCCGAGGCGCGCGCGGACCATGTCCTGTTCAGCTTCCACGGCGTGCCGGAGCGGCACGTGCGCAAGACGGACACGTCGGGCCAGCACTGCTTTGCTTCCGCGGGCTGCTGTGACGCGCTCACGGACGCCAACCGGCACTGCTACCGGGCCCAGTGCTTCGCCACCGCGCGAGGGCTGGCCGAGCGCCTGGGGTTGCCCGCGAGCGGGTGGACGGTGTCCTTCCAGTCGCGGCTGGGGCGCACGCCGTGGGTGAAGCCCTACACGGACCTGGTGCTGCCAGAGCTGGCGAAGCAGGGCGTGAAGCGGCTGGCGGTGATGTGCCCGTCGTTCGTCGCGGACTGCCTGGAGACGCTGGAGGAGGTGGGCCTGCGGGCCCGCGAGCAGTTCGTCGAGGCGGGGGGCGAGTCGTTGACGCTCGTCCCCTCGCTCAACGCCCACCCGGCCTGGGTGGACGCCGTGGTGCGGCTGGTGCGCGAGTCCGACGGAGCGCCTACTGCTGCGGCTTCGCCGTCGGCTGGGGCGCGGCCGGAGCGGGAGCCGACTCCAGCGCGGTGAGCTTCAGCTTCACCGTGCCGGGCGGCACCTGGAGCGCGGTGGGGGAGACGGTGCCTCGCGTCGACGAGGTGATGCTGCCCTCCCACGAGCGCCACTTGCCAGCCTTCACCAGGAACTCGCCACGGCCGACGATGCGCACCTCCGCGCTGGCGTCCGTCGCGGTGGGCGGGGCGCCCTCCGGCTCGTCTCCGCCTTCTTCCGGGATGGCGGCGCGCGCGGGCACGGCGGGCATCGCGCGACGGGTGGCGACCTTGCCCGCGAGCTGGTCCAGCAAGTCATACTCCAGCGTGGCCACCTGCTCGCCGCCGTCCGCGGGGGTGAGCGCGGTGAGCTTCACGCGGTTGCGGCGCTCCGTCTTGACGATGGTGAACGTGGGGCCCAGGGCGTCGTGCGTCAGCAGCTCCGTGCCCAGCGCCCAGGTGTCGTTGGGGCCCACCGCCGACAGGGGCAGCTCCAGCACCAGCGAGGCCGTGTTGCGGGTGATGCCCTGGAGGCCGTCGAGCACGAAGCCGCGCTCGCTGACGGTGCCGGTGTCCTCGGCGGCGTTGGTGCCCTCCGGGATGACGCGCAGCCGGAAGTCACCCGAGTCGCCGTGCTCCAGCACATAGGTGAAGGCGCTGGGGAACGCGGGGGAGGGGGCGGCGGCGCGCTCGGGCTTCGGCGCTTCCTTGTCGCGGCCCTTCTTGCCCTTGGCGGGCTTGGCCTCCTCCACCTCCTCGACGGCGGCGGGCGCGGAGCCCGCTCGGTCCAGGGTGAGGCGGTAGGCCACGGGCGCACCGGCGGCGGGCTTCCAGCGCAACACCACCTTGGACGGGTCCGCCGCGGGCGCGGCCGAGGGCTGGGCGGCGCCCGCCTCCTTGGGAGTGTCCTTCAGGCCCGGAGGCCGGGGAATGGGCTCGAGCTGCCCTCGGGGCTCTTCCTTGCAGGCGAACAAAGACAGGGCAACGACCAGGCCGAACAGGCTTCGCATCACGCGGGGACGCTCCTCTGCGAGGACATGCGGGATACCGGAGCCCAGGAGGGCATTTCAAGTCCGTCACCCGGCCGCGTCTGTCGAATGCTTGCGTGAGTTTCCTCCACGGGCTCGCTTGACGCGCCCGATGAAGTCGGGGTTGCGGTGCCCGGCCTCATCCCTTGCAGCCCCAACTCCTTGCATCGCGTGCTGTGGCCGGGTGCGTCATGCGAGGTGGCTGGCGCCCCGGGGCTCCTTGGGGTCGCGGAGTCGAGGGGCGCGCCGGCGCACTCAGGTCCGTCGCGCCCGGGTGCTCACTGGGGCGCGTGCGCCACGTAGAAGTCGACCTGCTCCTTCACGCGTCCGGCGAACTCCGGGTTGAGGCGCTCGAGGATGTTCCACTCCAGCTCCAGGAGCCTGCGGATGTTGGGGCGGGCGGAGCGCGTCTGCATCTCCGGCTCCGTCCCCACCAGGGCGGCGGGAGTGGCGTTGGGGGTGTTGTGCACGGTGTCGTAGCCCGTGTGGACGAGGCCGGGGAGGGCCTGGGTCCGGCCGAAGGTCGTGGCGGCCATCTCATAGGCGCGCACGGAGAAGCGGCCATCGGCGCGGATGTGCCCCTCGACGTACAGGCGGGACCAGCGCGTGCCGATGTCGAAGCTGCCCGTCACCTTCCAGGGAGTCTGCAGGAAGTAGGGGTCGGTGCTGGGCAGCAGGTCATAGCCACGGTCCGCGATGACCTTCTCCGCGGCCTTCATGACCTCCATGGCCGGCAGGTCATACACGACGAGGCTGCTGGTCCGCTCCAACAGCACCTTCTGGGGGGCGGCGCATCCCGCGAAGCACAACGCCGCCACGATGCTCGTCATTGCCGCGAGCCATTGCTTCCGCACCATCATCGTCGCCTCGTCCGCTGGAGTGGGCCGCGCGACGCAAGGGGAGTCGTGCGCGCGGTGCAGCGAAAACAACGAGGGATGTTTCGGGGCATATCGCCTTGGGCGAGCACTCGTTGCCGCGTGGTGCCTGGAGTCGCGAGGTAACTCCACTTCGGTGCATGCCAGCCGGCGACTGGCGTCGCGACACCTCCACCGCGCATGTCGCTCAAGCGTTGGGCGCGCGAGAAGGACCCAACTCGAGCCGATTGCTCGGCGGCCGTTGCTGCTCGGTGATGGGGGCGCGCGAGACTCCGTGTTCGCGTGGAGGCTCGGGAGGCGGGCCCCTCGACGCGATACCTCGCCTTCCGTTGCTGTTCAGGGCTGAGGGTCGCGAGGCGCGGCGGCGCGGGAGAGTCTGTCTCGCACCGCGATGCCCAGCCCGCTGGCGGCGGGGAGACAGACGACGAGCACGTCATGTCCCCGCTCGTCCGCTTCACGCAGCCTCGCGTAGAGCACACGCGCGGCTCCGGCCGGGTCCTCGGGCACGTCGAAGCGAGGCACGTCCGGCGGCAGCTCCAGGCTCTCCGGTCCCAGCACGCCCACGCGCAAGCCCTGCTCCCTCAATGCCCGCACGCGTGCTCCGGCCTCTCCCGGCTCGGCGAGCACCACGCCCGCGCGCGGCGCGTAGTGCGACGCGAGCGAGCCCGACACGCGGACCTTGGACGCGGCACGCACGGGCACCGGATGTCCCAGCACGCGCTCGACGTCCTCGGCGGACAGGCCTCCGGGACGCAGGATGGCGGGGGCGCCGGAGCTCAAATCGACGATGGTGGACTCCACGCCCACGGTGCTCGGTCCACCGTCCAGCACCAGGTCCACGTCCGCGCCCAGGTCCGCGCGCACGTGCTCCGCCGTGGTGGGGCTCACCCGGCCGAAGCGATTGGCGCTCGGCGCGGCCACGCCTCCGCCCAGGGCCTTCAGCACCGCGAGCGCCACCGGATGTCCCGGCACGCGCAGCGCCACCGTGTCCTGGCCGCCCGTCACGGCGTCCGTGGCCCGGGGCGTGCGAGGCAACACGAGCGTGAGCGGTCCAGGCCAGAAGGCCTCGGCGAGACGGTGCGCGGCGTCGGGGATGTCCCGGGCCCAGGAAGACAGGTGCTCGGTGCCAGACAGATGGACGATGAGCGGGTGGGTGGCGGGGCGGCCCTTGATGGCGAAGACACGGCGCACCGCCAGCTCGTCCTCGGCGTTGGCCGCGAGGCCGTACACCGTTTCCGTCGGCAGGGCGATGACACCGCCGTGCCGCAGCAATTCCACCGCGCGCTCGACGAGCTCCGGATTTAGCATGCGTGGCCGCACTGTCGCGCCGGGAGGAAGCATGGGCAAGTCGCACGTCTTCGATGCGCGCAGTCGGATGCCGGTGTCGGCCTCCGAGCTGTTCGCCTGGCATGCCCGGGAAGGGGCGCTCGCACGGCTGACGCCCCCCTGGGAGCGGATGGAGCTGCTGGAGCGCTCGGGCGACGGCATCCACCCCGGCGCCCGCGTCACCATGCGGATGCGCCTGGGCCCCTTCCCCCGCCGCTGGGTGGCCGAGCACACGGCGTACGTGCAGGACTCGCTCTTCCAGGACACGCAGGTGTCCGGCCCGTTCTCGAAGTGGGTCCACACCCACCGGATGTGGCCCGAGCCCGCGACGAACTCCTCCGTCCTGGAGGACGAGGTGGAGTACGTCCTGCCCATGGGCCCGCTGGGCACCCTCTTCGGTGGAGGCACCGCGCGTCGCACGCTGGAGCGGATGTTCGCCTATCGCCACCGGGTGACACTGGAAGACCTGCGGCGCCACGCCGCCTTCGCGCAAGCCGGCCCCCTCACCGTGGCCATCACCGGAGCGTCCGGCTCGATTGGCTCGTCGCTCGTGCCGTTCCTCTCCACCGGCGGCCATCGCGTGAAGCGCCTGGTGCGAGGCCGCGCGGACGCGTCTGGGAACGAAGTGTCCTGGGCACCCGACAAGGGAGAGGTGGACACCGCCGCGCTGGAAGGCGTGGACGCGGTGGTGCATCTGGCGGGCGCCAACGTCGCGGGCAAGCGCTGGTCCCCCGAATACAAGGACGCCATCCTCAAGAGCCGCACCGAGGGCACGCTCACGTTGTCGGAGGCGCTGGCGCGCATGAAGCGCAAGCCTCGGGTGCTGGTGTGCGCGGCGGGCAGTGGCATCTACGGCGACCGGGGCGACGAGCCCCTCACCGAGGAGAGCGCGCCGGGCACCGGCTTCCTCGCGGACGTGTGCCGTGCCTGGGAGGCCGCCACCGCGCCCGCGGAGGCCGCCGGCATTCGCGTGGTGCACCTGCGCATCGGCCCCGTGCTGGACGCTCGCGATGGCGCGCTGGCGAAGATGCTGCCCGCCTTCCTCGCGGGCGGCGGTGGACCCATCGGCTCCGGTCGCCAGTGGATGAGCTGGGTGTCGATGGAGGACATCCTCGGGCTCTTCCACTTCAGCCTCTTCACGGAGGCGGCGCGTGGCCCCATCAACTCCGTGGCGCCGGGAGCGGTGCGACAGGCGGACTTCGCGAAGACGCTGGGTCGGGTGCTGAGACGGCCTGCCTTCCTGCCGATGCCCGCCGCGGTCATCCGCACCCTCTTCGGGCAGATGGGGCAGGAGGCCCTGCTGGCGGGTGCCCGGGTGCTTCCCTCCACCGCCGAGCGGCTTGGCTACTCCTTCCTCCTGCCGGACCTGGAAGGGGCGCTGCGCTTCACGCTCGGCCGCACCACGGCGGGGCCGGAGTTCCGCCACGACTGAGCGGTTCGGCGCTTGACAATGCCCCCTGGGGGGACTGATGGAATGGCCCCCTATGATTCAGGTCGAAGGGCTGACCAAGTACTACGGTGAGCATGCGGCCATCCGGGACCTGGCTTTCACCATCGGCCAGGGTGAAGTCATCGGCTTCCTCGGCCTCAATGGCGCGGGCAAGTCGACGACGTTGAAGGTCCTCGGCTGCGTGCTCTTGCCAACCGCCGGCCGTGTCGTCATCGACGGCCATGACGTGGTGAGCAATGCCCACGAGGTGCGGCAGCGCATTGGCTACCTCCCGGACGTGCCGCCGCTCTACGAGGAGATGACGGTGGGCGAGTACCTGGCCTACGTCGCGCGCTTGCGCGGCGTGACGGCCCGGGACACCACCGCGCGCGTGGGCGAGGCGGAGGAGAAGACGGGTCTTCGCGAGGTGGATGGCGAGCTCATCTCCACGCTCAGCCATGGCTACCGCCAGCGCGTGGGCGTGGCGCAGGCGCTGGTGCACAAGCCCGCGCTGCTCATCCTCGACGAGCCCACCAGTGGCCTGGACCCTCGGCAGATTGTCGAGATGCGCGACGTCATCCGCGGGCTCAAGGGCACGCACACGGTGCTCGTCTCCAGCCACATCCTTCCGGAAATCTCCCAGACGTGTGACCGGCTCCTCATCATCCACAAGGGGACGCTGGTGGCGCAGGGGACGGAGGAGGAGCTGGGACGGAAGATGGGCGGCGGCGGCTCCATCGAGGTGGAGGTGCGGGGAGACCGGGCGCGTGCGCTCGAGGTGCTCAAGCCGTTTGGCGCGGTGGACGTGGACCGGGCGGCGGACGGCGTGGTGTCGCTGACGCTGCGGGCCTCTCCGGACGAGCGTCCGCGCGTGGCACAGGCGGTGGTGGGCGCGGGGCTGGAGTTGTTGCGGTTGGACCAGGGCGCGGGCCAGTTGGAGTCCATCTTCCTGCGGCTGACGCACGGTCAGGAGGTGCGCGCGTGAAGGCCCTTCTCATCGCCCGTCGCGAGCTGTCCGGCTACCTGCGCACGCTCAGCGGCTACGTCGTCATCGCGGTCATCCTCGCGTTGAACGGCCTGTTCTTCAACGCATACGCCCTGGGCGGCGCGAGCAAGCGCTCCGCCGAGGTGCTGTCGCAGTTCTTCTATTACTCGAGCGGCTTCACCATCGTCGCCTCGGTGTTCATCTCCATGCGGCTGTTGGCGGAGGAGCGGCAGACGGGCACGCTGCCCCTCTTGTACTCGTCGCCACTGCGAGACCGCGACATCGTGCTGGGCAAGTTCCTGGCGGGGCTCGCCTTCCTGTCGCTGTACGTGTTGTGCACGCTGTACATGCCGGTGCTGGTGCTGGTGAACGGCAAGGTGTCCTTCGGCCACGTGGCGGCGGGCTACCTGGGACTGCTGCTGCTGGGCAGTGCTTCTCTCGCCGTCGGCACGTTCGGCTCGGCGCTGGCGCGCAACCAGTTGCTCGCGGCGATTACCTCCGCGGTGATGCTGGTGGCGCTCATCCTCTGCTGGCTGCTGGCGCGAATCACCGAGCAGCCGCTGTCGGATGTCTTCAGCGCGATGTCCCTGTGGAACCAGCACTTCCCGCCGTTCCAATCGGGGCTCATCCACGTGCGTGACGTCGTCTATTACCTGGTCGTCACCTACGTGGCGCTGTTCGCGGCCACCCGGGTGCTCGAAGCGCGGAGGTGGCGATGAGCACCCGTCCGGTGGGCAATGGGCTGGCGGCGACGCTGGTCTTCGTGGCGGGGCTGGTGGCGGTCTTCATCGGCGAGCGCATCCTGGGCGTGGGGACGGGCCGCGCGGCCTTCTCCGGGCTGGGCGCGGTGGCGGCGGTGGGCGCGGTCATCTGGCGCTTCGCGCGCTCCCGTGGCACGGGCGCGGACCGGCGCACGGTGGATGTTTGGGTGCTGGGCCTCTATGGCCTGGGCTTGCTCGCGCTGGCGCTCTACTTCCTCCAGTCCGATGTGGGCACGGCCCTCTTCGGCGGGCCGTTGTCGCAGAAGGCGCCCAAGCTGGCGGTGATGCTGGCGGCGCTGTTCCCCGCGCTCTTGACGTGCTGCCTGGTGCCGCTGGCGCTGGTGGAGACGGCGGCGCAGGCGATGACGCGGGCGCCGGTGCTGGAGACGGGCCGCGCTCGCAGCGCGCTGTTCTCCGGCCTGGGCCTGTCCTTCGTGCTCATCTTCGCCTTCGCGACCATGTACGTCGTCACGCAGGCGAACACGACGTGGGACCTGTCGTACTTCCGCACCGCGAAGCCCGGCGACTCCACGCGCAAGGTGGTGCGAGGACTCAACGAGCCGCTGCAGGTGACGCTCTTCTTCCCGCCCGCGAACGAGGTGGGAGAGGCGGTGCGCCAGTACTTCCAGGACCTGTCCTTGGAGAGCCCGGAGCTGCTCAACGTGGAGCGGCTGGACCAGGCGGTGGAGCCCGCTCGCGCGAGGACGCTGGGCGTGCACAACAACGGCACCGTCGTGGTGGCCCGGGGTGAGCGCAAGGAGCCCTTCACGGTGGGGTTGGAGCTGGACCGCGCGCGAGGGCAGCTCCAGCGGCTGGACCAGGAGGTCCAACGGCGGCTCTTGACAGTGGCGAAGCCCCGACGCGTCGTCTACTTCACCGCGGGCCATGGCGAGCGCGCGGAGACGCGTCCGGTGCCCGGTGAGATGCCGCAGCCGTCCGTGGCCCAGTTCAAGGAGCTGCTGCGCGCGCAG
Organism: Myxococcus sp. CA056; assembly: GCF_013336715.1. Taxonomy (NCBI): domain Bacteria; kingdom Pseudomonadati; phylum Myxococcota; class Myxococcia; order Myxococcales; family Myxococcaceae; genus Myxococcus; species Myxococcus sp. CA056. The sequence goes on along the minus strand of NZ_JABUMT010000009.1, from coordinate 287,287 downwards.
AACGTGGACGTGCGGTCGCTGGGGGTCGCGGAGGGATTGGGCCGTGAGGTGCCTCGCGACGCGGGGGCGCTGGTGGTGGTGGGTGCCACGCGCGACTTCCTCCCCGAGGAACTCGCGGCGGTGCGCGAATACCTGGAGCGTGGCGGCCGGTTGTGGGTGGCGCTGGAGCCGGAGGGCCCACGCTTCGAGAAGCTGCTGGAGCCCCTGGGCTTGAAGTACGCGGGCACGCCGCTGGCGAATGACCAGGTGTACTTCCGCACCACGCGTCAGCAGAGCGACCGGGGCAACCTGGGCACGGCGACGTTCAGCTCCCATCCGTCCGTCACGTCGCTGTCGGCGATGGGCGGCCAGTCGCCGGTGGCCTTCCTGGGCGCGGGCGCGTTGGACCAGGTGCAGCCGCTGCCCAACGGCGTCATGCACGACATCTCCGTGCGCGCGCATGGCGCGACGTTCGCCGACGCCAACGGGAACTTCACCCCGGACGCCGGAGAGACGCGGCGCACGTGGCCGCTGGTGGTGGCGGTGGAGCAGCCCGCGGCGGCCGGCAAGGAGCCGATGCGCGCCGTCGTCATGGCGGACGCGGACGTGGTGAGCGACGTGGTGTTGTCCAACATGGGCAATGCCTACCTCGCGGTGGACACGCTGCGGTGGTTGACGGGCGAGGAGTCCGTGTCCGGCGCGGTGTCCTCGGAGGAAGACGTGCCCATCCAGCACACGCGGGAGCAGGACGTGGCGTGGTTCTACGCCACCGTGTTCGTGGCCCCGGCGCTGGTGCTGGCGCTGGGCTTCGTGACGACGCGGCGGCGAGGCCGTCGTGCTCCGCGCGCCCCGGTGGCGGCGGGAGGTGAGCAATGAAGGCGCGGGACCTGGCGCTCCAGGGCGCCCTCGCGGTGGTGGCGCTGGTGTCCGCCTATCTCGTGTGGCAGCGGGCGCCCTCGGGTGCTCCCGGTGACGTGACGGTGGTGGAGCTGCCGGCACGCGCCCTGGACAAGGTGCGCTACGAGGACGAGGCGCGCTACGTGGAGCTGTATCGCGACGCGCAGTCGCGGGACACGCTGTGGGTCCGTCTGGGCTACAAGCCCTCGAAGGGCCTCCCCGCGGCGGAGGGCACGGATGCGGGCTCCGCGCCGGGCACGGATGGCGGGGCTTCCGGCACCGTGGCTCAAGGTGGACAGGACGCGGGTACGCCGCCCCTGGCCGCCACGCCGCCACAGCCGCCTCCGCGCGAGCTCCGGGCCAACGAGGTGGCGGCGAAGCTCTTCCCGCGCTTCGCCCCGCTGCGGGCCACGCGGGCGCTCGGCGTGCTCGAGGCGAAGAAGCTGGAAGAGGTGGGGCTGACCACGTCGCAGCGCAAGCTGACGCTGACGCTGGGGGGCAAGGTGGAGACCTTCACGCTCGCCTCGACGACGGGGGGTTGGGGCACGCCCTACCTGCGTCGCGAGTCGGACGGCCAGGTGTTCCTGCTGGGCCCCGCGCTGCTGCCGGATTTGGAGCACGCGACCAGCCGGCTGGTGGACCGGCGGCTGCACACGTTTGATTTGGGTGACTTCGACGCGGTGGTCATCTCCTCCGGGGGCGCGTCGCGGACCTTCACGGCGACCGGCAAGGCGCCCAACCCCGTCGCGTTGGCGCCAGAAGAGGCGCCGGACAAGCCGGACGAGTTCACCCGGAACTGGCATGACCGCGTGTGGCGCCTGATGCCGTTGGACCTGCTGGGCCGCGACGAGCAGCCGACGGGAGGCGAGCCCAAGGAGGCCTTCCGCGTGGAGTACCGGCGCGGCGGCAAGTCCGTGGGCGAGCTGACGGTGGCGCGGGGCACGGACGGCTTCTTCGCGCGCACCGAGCACACCCCCGGCTGGGTCCGCCTCCACGCGGGCGTGGACCCGTTGGCCGCGGAGGCCGCGCGCGTGACGACGCCGGTGTCGTCAGCGGGCGCGCCGTGAATCGGGCGTCTCGGGGCTGTCGTCCAGCCCCAGTCGCACGTCGACGAAGCTGTACGGCGCCCAGGGGCCGGTGAAGCGGAAGGCGTAGAGGTCCGAGCGCGCGGCGAGCATCCGGACCCTCGCCTCGAAGTCGGGCACCGCGTCCCTGGTGACGAGGAAGGCCGCGTTGAGCAGCATCCGCTCGCCCACGGGCGCGTCCGTGCGCGTCGCGTTGGCCAGCGGGTGCAGGCCCTCCAGCATCGCGGCCATGTCCAGCGACGCGCGCAGCTCCACGGCTTGCCCCAGCCGTCGCTCGTGCTCGGTCTCCAGCTCGTTCTCCCGGCGACGCAGGCCCGCGTCCTCGAACTCCATGCGTCGGGCCAGGTGCTCGCGGTGGTAGAGCACCTTGAGCCCCAGCTCCACCTTGCCCTCCAGCGCCACCAGGGTCCGGGTGAGCGCGTCCTGGGCGGAGCGCAGCAACCGCCGCACCTCGGCCTCCGAACCCAGCACCGTCCCGAAGGCCACGGGCAGCAGCGTGTGCTCACGCAGCACCACCTCGGCGGCGCGCTGGTGGGCCAACAGGTTGGCTCGCGTCGGGTCCACCACGCGCGCGGGGGCTGACGACACCAGCGCGACGAGCGCTCCTTCGCGCACCGCGTGGACGTGGGCCGGCGGCATTCCCAGGCCGATGGGGCCGAAGTCCAGCGGGCCCTCGGTGCGCACCACGCCATAGAGGTAGTGCGGACCCGCGAGCTCCTCCTGCGTCCGCGTGACGCGCGCCCGGGGCTTGCCCTTCGGAGTGTTCTTCACCGTGTTGCGCTTGCCGCGTCCCTCCCGGGGCGGGGGCGGGGCGGGGGGACGGGTTTCCTCGGCGGAGGTCGTGCGTCGGGGCGCCTTGCGCGCGGGAGTACTCTTGCGTGCCGGGGCGCCGCGCCGACCGGAGGCCTTGGACTTGTTGGGAGGGCGAGAGGTCCGTGGCATGGGCACGTCTCAGTGGGACACGGCGGCTCCGCGCTGAGCGAGGATGTGCCGGACCTCCGCCACCAGCTCGTCGGGGAGGCACGGCTTGGTGACGAAGGAGTCGCACCCCGCGCCCTTCGCCTCGTCCGACTGGCCCGTCATCGCATGGCCGGTGAGCGCGACGACGGGGATGGTGCGCGTACGGTCATCGTTCTTCAGCCGCCGCGTCGCCTCCCACCCGTCGATGATGGGCAACGACAGGTCCATCAGGATGATGTCCGGTGTGAGCGCGAAGGCCTGGTCCAGTGCCTCCTGGCCGTTCCTCGCCTGCGCCACGCGGAACCCGGAGAACTCCAGGTACTCGGCGTACATCTCCCGCGCGTCGTCGTAGTCGTCCACGACGAGTACGAGCGGCTTGAGGTTCGGGGAGGGATTCGTCATGTCCGCCTCGGGCGTCGTGGAAAGTGCAACGTGAAGGTCGACCCCTGCCCAGGGGTACTCTGGAGGGAGACGCGTCCCCCCAGCATGTCGGCCAGACGGCGACAGATGGACAATCCCAGCCCGGTGCCGCCATAGGCCCGGGTGGGCGAGCTATCCACCTGCTGGAAGTCCTCGAAAATCTTCTCCTGGTAGGCCGGGTCGATGCCAATCCCGGAGTCCTCCACGGAGATGGTGAGCATGGAGGTCGACGGAACGTACTCCGCCAGGACCTTCACACAGCCCTCGTGCGTGAACTTCAGGGCATTGGACAGCAGGTTGAGGACGACCTGCTTCACCTTCTGTCGGTCGCTGTGCACCGGCGGCAGCTTCGCGCCCAGGTGCGTCGTCACCGTCAGCTTGCTGCGCGCGATGATGGGGTCCATCTCCGCCATGACTTCCTGGAGCAGCTCGGCGATTCCGAAGTCCGACAGATGCAACGGCATCCGCCCCGCCTCGATGCGGGTGATGTCCAGGATTTCGTTGATGACCTCCAGCAGGTGCCGCCCATTGGAGTCGATGCGCGCCAGGTTGCGCTTCTGCGGCGGCGTCAGCTCACCGGACACGCCCTGCAGCAGCATGTTGGTGTAGCCGAGGATGGCGTTGAGCGGCGTGCGGAACTCGTGGGACATGTTGGCCAGGAACTGCGACTTGGCCGCGCTCGCCTGTTCCAACTGGATGGCCTGCCGGCGCAGCTTCTCGTTCTGCTCCGCCAGCTCCGCGGTGGCCACCTGCACGCGCGCCTCCAGCAGCGTGGAGACCTCCTTGAGCCGCTCCAACAGCCGCGCCTTCGCCAGGGCCTCGCCCCTGTCGCGGAAGAGGGTGACGATGCCCGTCAATTCGCCGCTCTCACCCAACACCTTGCTGGCCACCGCCTCCACCGGGAGGGTGTCGCCGCTGGCCGGGTCCATCAGGCTGAGCTGCCCGCGCCAGCGCAGGCTGCCCCCGGCGTCCAGCAGGTGCGCGAGGAACGAGGCGAACGTCGCGTGGTTGGAGCGCACGCGGCGCTGCGCGGCGCGGCCTCCATCCAAAGGCGGCGTGAAGAGCTTCTCCGCGGGCTCGTTCATCATCACCGTGCCGCCGGAAGGGTCCGACAGGATGATGGGGTCCGCCACGGAGTCCAGCACCCGGTCCAACCGGTGCCGCTCGCTGCGCGCCTCGCGCTCGGTGGCGCGCAGGCGGCGGTAGCTCTCTCCCAGCGCCTGGGTCGCCCGTCCCAGGTCCGTCACGTTGCGCAGCACGCTCACCATGGCCTCGCGGCCGTCGGGCTCGTACACGCGGGTGCTGACGAGCTCGAAGAGCAGGTCCATCCCCTCCATGGGGTCCACCAGCGGTATCTCGCGCCAGCTGACACCCGGCGCGCCACCGCTGGCGGTGCTGGCCACCGCGGTGGCGAACACGCGCTGGTTGAGGTGGACGGCGCGCCGGTGGCCGTGGCTCGTGTCGGGATGGGCGACCAATAGGGCCTCCGCGCGCGCGTTGGCCAGTCGCGGACGTCCCCTCAGGTCCGTCAGCAGCACCGGGTCCGTCACCGCGTCGATGATGCGGCGAAGCAGCGCGCTGCCCGTCGTGCCCAGCGGCCCCGACGTGGCCTGCCGCGCGAGGAAGGGCCCCGCGTGTCCCGCGACCCACGTCACCTCCGGGGGAAGGGTGGGTCCGCTCGCCCAGACGAGCAACAGCCCCACCGGAGGCGCGTCGGCGCGTCCGAGCGGCACCGCGAACAGGCCTCCCGTGCCTTGCGCGGGCAGGGGCGCGCGCGCACTCGGAAAGAAGCGCGGCGCGGCCTGGGCCAGCGCGTCCGTCAGCGGGTGGGCCTTGTCGTCATCGGACCACGCCTGCAGCGCGGCTTGCTGCGCCTCGGACAGCCCCTTCGCGGCGAGGCAGCTCATCCTCCCACCGGGCTCCTCGCGCGCCAGACAGGCCGCGGCGGCGGCCTGGGCATGCCGGGGCAGCCACTCCACCATGGCCTCGGCGCAGGCGCGTGCCGTGTCGCAGGCGAGCAGCTGCTCGGCCAGGGCCAGGCGTGCATCGGCGGAGGAGGTGGGGTCCAGGGCGAGAGGGACGGGAGAGGCCAATGCGTCAGGCTCCAGGAGTGGGACGAGGTGTTTCGCCAGGGCGCGGGGTGTCGTCGGTCCGAACCTCCAGGTAGGTCACCACGACACGGGCGGCATGCTCGGGAGAGAGGCGGTCCGCGTGGACGACATCGTCCCAGCGAAGGCCGCGGTCCAGGACCCGGTCCATGACATCGACGAGGCTGGTGCTCCCAGCCATTCTTTCCACGGGCATCCTTTGTGGCTCCCTGGTCTTTCGGCAGGGTTCGGGGGGGCCGACCCAGCCCTTTTCTAGCGCGGCGGGTCTGCCCACCCCAGAACCGCTTCCTCGTCGACGTGACTTGCCAACACCCGGCCCCCGGCTCTGTCCGCTCGTGCACATCCCGAGTGACTCCCAAGCCGGGCAGCCGGGCAGGCCCGTGCTTCGACTCGGCGGGTTATCGCACCTCCGGCGCATTCCTAGGTTGAGGACATGGATGAGACGCGGACGAACCGGTCGCTCTGGACCTTGACTGCCCCGCCGCGTGACTTCCCGGCGCTTGCGGGCGACCTGGTGGTGGATGTCGTCGTCATCGGTGCGGGCATCACCGGACTCACCACGGCATGGCTGCTGAAGCGCGCGGGAAAGCGGGTGGCGGTGCTGGAGATGAACCGCATCCTGTCGGGCCAGACGGGGCAGACCACCGCCCACCTCACGGAGTTGCTCGACACGCCCTACGCCACGCTGCGGCGAGACTTCGGGGAGAAGGGTGCCCGACTGGCGGCGTCCTCCAGCCGCGCGGCGATGGAGCAGGTGGCCTCGCTCGTCCAGGAACTCTCCCTGGACTGTGACTTCCAGCGCGTCCCCTCGTTCCGCTACGCGGAGACCGCGCGTCAGTGGGCGGCGCTGGAGAAGGAACTCCCCGCCGCGCGTGACGCGGGCCTTCATGCCTCCCTCACCCACGCGGTGCCGCTGCCCTTCCCGGTGAAGGGCGCGCTGCGCGTGGAGGACCAGGCGCTGTTCCATCCGCGCAAGTATCTGCTCGGGCTGGTGGACTCGCTGATAGGCGAGGGCTGCTTCCTGTTCGAGAACACGCGGGTGACGGAGGTCCACGACGGCGCGCCCTGTCGCGTCGTCACGGACCGGGGCACCGTCACCGCCGCGGCCGTGGTGGAGGCCACCCACTCGCCGCTCAACCGGGTGCTGCTGCAGACGAAGCTGTCCGCGTATCGCAGCTACACGGTGGCGGGTCCGCTCGAAGGTCCGCTGGAGCCCGGGCAGTACTACGACTCGCAGGAGCCCTATCACTACATCCGCACGCAGTCCGTCGAGGGCCGCGCGTACGTCATCGTCGGTGGCGAGGACCACAAGGTCGGCGCGGAGGAGGACACCGGGCGGCGCTACGCGGCGCTGGAGGACTACGCGCGCAAGCACTTCCCGGTGAAGCAGCTCACGTATCGCTGGTCCGGTCAGGTCATCGAGTCCACGGACGGGCTGCCGTACATCGGCCGCAACAGCGCCAGCCGCCATGTCTACGTGGCGACGGGTTTCTCCGGGACGGGCATGACGTTCGGCACGCTGGCGGGGATGCTCATCAGCGACCTCATCCTGGGTCGGCAGAGTCCCTACGCCGCGCTGTATGACGCCACGCGCGTCAAACCGCTGGCGGGCGCGAAGGACTTCATCCAGGAGAACGCGGAGACGGCCTTCCGCTTCGTCGCGGACCGGCTGGCGAAGCCCGAGGGCAAGCACCTGTCCGAGGTGGCGCCCGGCGAGGCGAAGATTCTGGAAGTCGAAGGGCAGAAGGTGGCCGTCTACCGCGAGGCGGACGGAACCTCTCACGCGGTGTCTCCGGTGTGCACGCATCTGGGCTGCCACGTGCACTGGAACGGCGCGGAGCGCTCGTGGGACTGCCCCTGTCACGGCGCGCGCTACAGCCCCACCGGCAAGGTGCTCAATGGGCCCGCGGTGAAGGACCTGCCCTCCCGCAAGCTGCCCCGCTGAGCCCCGGCTTCTTCGTTTGATGACAAGAACCCCGTCGGACACGGAGATACACCCATGAACGCGTTGGACCTCCTGAAGCAGCAACACGCCGAGGTGAAGAAGCTCTTCACACAGTACGGCAAGCTCCCGGACCACGCCGATGCGAAGCGCCGGGAGTTGTTCGAGATGATCGCCGACCGGCTCAGTGCGCACACCACCATCGAGGAGCAGTACTTCTATCCGGCGTCCAAGGCCAACGACACCGAGGACCTGCTGCGCGAGGCCGTGGAGGAGCACCTGTCCGCCAAGCGCATCATCGCCGACCTGATGGAGATGGAGCCGCACGACGAGGATTTCGACGCGAAGATGAAGGTGCTCCAGGAGCAGATAGAGCACCACGTGGAAGAGGAAGAGGGTGACCTCTTCAAGAAGGTCCGCAAGCTCGTCTCCAAGGAGCAGCTCGAGGACCTGGGCCTCCAGATGGAGGAGGAGTTCGACGAGCTGATGGAGGGCGAGCCCCGGCGCCAGGTGCCCTCCGAGACGGACAAGGCCGCGCTACTCTGAGTCTCGGCTCTTCGTGACAAGAATCGGGTTGCGCGGGGCGCTGGGAGCGGCAGCATGTCACCCCTCCCATGCCGCGTTCTGCTCCCACCGCCCCGCGCCTGCCCGAAGCCTTCACTCCCGAGGTCCGCCGTGCCCTGGCGCGCGAGGACCCGAAGCTGGGCGCGCTGATGAAGCGCGTGGGCTCCTTCCGCCTCCAGTTGAGTCCCCTGCACAGTCCCTTCGCCGCGCTGGCGGAGTCCATCGTCTATCAGCAGCTCCACGGCCGTGCCGCCGCCGCCATCTTCGAGCGCGTCAGCGAGCGCGTGGGCAAGGGCCGCCGCTTCACGCCCCAGGCCCTGCTGTCCGTGTCGGAGCCGGTGCTGCGCGAGGCGGGCCTGTCCGCCAACAAGCTGGCCGCGCTGCAGGACCTGGCGCGCAAGTCCCTGGACGGCACCGTTCCTCCCCTGTCCCGCGTGCGGCGCATGGACGACGCCTCGCTCATCGAGCACTTCACGCAGGTGAGAGGCATCGGTCAGTGGACGGTGGAGATGCTGCTCATCTCCCGGCTCGGTCGGCCGGACGTGCTGCCGGTGGACGACTTCGGCGTGCGCAAGGGCTTCATGCTCGCGTATGGGCTTCCGGAGATGCCGCGCCCCAAGGCGCTGCTGGAATACGGCGAGCGCTGGCGGCCCTGGCGCACCGTGGTGAGCTGGTATCTCTGGCGCGCGACGGAGCTTCCCGTGGAGCCCGTGGTCGGCTGAGCGGCGGTTCGTGCGCCACAAGGCGGCAGGGCAAGCAGGGGCTCGCTGTCGAGCGTCTTGCCGCGAGGCGTCGGAGTCCTCACCCGTATGTGCAACGGGAGAGGACTCACATGCGTGCACTGACGTACCAGGGGCCGTTCAAGGTCCGGGTGGAGAACAAGCCAGACCCTCGGTTGGAGCACCCGCAGGACGTCATCCTCAAGGTGACCCGCACGGCCATCTGTGGCTCGGACCTGCACCTGTTGCACGGCCTGGTGCCGGATACCCGCGTGGGCCACACGTTCGGTCATGAGTTCACCGGTGTGGTGGAGGAGCTGGGCTCCGAGGTGAGCCAGTTGCACAAGGGCGACCGGGTGGTGGTGCCCTTCAATATCTCCTGTGGCACCTGCTTCTACTGTCAGCGAGGGCTGACGGCCTCGTGTGAGAACAGCAACCCGTCGAGCGACGTGGCGTGTGGCGTGTATGGCTATTCGCACACGACGGGCGGCTACGACGGCGGGCAGGCCGAGTACGTGCGCGTGCCCTTCGCGGACGTGGGGCCGCTGAAGATTCCCGACGGCATGGAGGACGAGGAGGCGCTCTTCCTCGGAGACATCCTGCCCACCGGCTACATGGGCGCGGAGATGGGTGAAATCAAGGGCGGCGAGACGGTGGTGGTGTTCGGCGCGGGCCCGGTGGGCCTGTTCGCCATGCGGTCCGCGTGGCTGATGGGCGCGGGCCGGGTCATCGCGGTGGACTGCGTGCAGTACCGGCTCGACTTCGCGGAGCGGTACGCGAAGGTGGAGACGGTGAACTTCCGGGAGGTGGACGACATCGTCCTCTACCTGAAGGAGCTGTTCGAGGGGCGCGGGCCGGACGTGTGCATCGACGCGGTGGGCATGGAGGCCGAGGGCTCGCTGGGGCAGCGCGTGCTGGGGCTGGGATTGAAGCTGGAGGCGGGCGCGCCCACGGTGCTCACCTGGTGCATCGACGTCGTGCGCAAGGGTGGCAACGTCTCCATCGTCGGGGTGTACGGCCCGCCGTGGAACCTGATGCCCATTGGCACCGCGATGAACAAGGGACTCACGCTGCGGATGAACCAGTGCAACGTGCGTCGCTACATGCCGCATCTGCTCCAGCACATCCGTGAGGGCCGCATCGACGCGAAGGGCATCATCACCCACCGCTTCCCGCTGGAGGAGGCACCCAAGGCGTACCACCTGTTCGCCCAGAAGCAGGACGGCTGCGTCAAGTGCGTCCTCACCCCTGGGCACGCGTGACGAGCAAGGAGCCGAACCATGCCGGATAGACCCATTCCTGACGCCGCGGTGGACCTGGAACCCTCCAGTCGCCCGGGTGTGCCGATGGAGAGAACGCCTCAACCCATGCCCGGGGCGCGCGTGCCCATCCGTGTGCAGCACTCGGATGTGCGCGTGTTCAAGCACAAGGGCCGTGCCGGGTTCCCCCCGGTGTTCGGCACCGCGCAGCCGCCTCACGGGGTAAGCGGACTGTTGCGCAAGGTGGCCTATGGCTACCCGGACCACCTGGCGCGCCACTGGATGATCTTGCTCCTGGCGGACCGGGTGGATGTCTGGGAGCACCGGCTCGCGAGGGTGGGGCCGTGGGCCGTGCCCACCGTCGGGGTTCTCGCCTTGACGGGCCTTGCCTGGAGGAAGTGGTCGCGGGCGTGAGAGGATCTCTCCATGCCGCCCCCGAAGCCGCCGCCCAGACGCTCGTCCTCGAAACCCGCCCCTCCGACGACCCGTGGGGCGTCCGCCGGAGGAAAGCCCTCGGCGGCGCAAGGGGCGGAGTCCGCGAAGAAGCCCGCACGCAAGCCGGAGCCCGCCGTGGCTCCGAAGGCGCAGGGGAAGTCGCCTGGAGCCGCTCAGGCCCCGAGGGCACAGGCGAAGCAGGCGGGAGGGGCACAAGCCACGAGGGCGCAGGGGAAGCCGGCTGGGGACGCTCTGGCCCCGAAGGCGCAGGCCAAGGCCGCTGGAGATGCTCAGGCCTCGAAGGCGCAGGGGAAGTCAGCGGGAGATACGCAGGCCTCGAAGGCACAGGCCAAGGCCGCTGGAGATGTTCAGGCCCCAAGGGCACAGGCGAAGTCGGCTGGAGATGCGCAGGCGACGAAGTCACAGGGGAACTCGGCGGCGGGAGATACGCAGGCCTCGAAGGCACAGGTGAAGCCGGCGGGAGATGCGCAGGCCCTGAAGGGACAGTCGAAGGCCACCGGGACTTCTGAATCCGCGAAGCCTCAGGCGAAGCCAGTGGGCAAAGGACAGGCGAAGTCCGCCGACGTCACGCCGCAAGAGATTTCCCTCAAGAGTGTCGAGGGTGTGAAGTCGCAAGCAACGCCCATTGAGACAGCGCACGAGGCGAAGCCGCGAGCAACGCCCATCGAGACAGCGCACGAGGCGAAGCCACGAGCAACGCCCATCGAGACAGCGCAAGAGACGAAGGCGCAAGCAACGCCCATCGAGACAGCTCACGAGGCGAAGCCGCAAGCAACGCCCATCGAGACAGCCCACGAGGCGAAGCCGCACGTGAAGGTCGTCGAGGCGCCTCACGCGTCGAAGCCACGGGCGAACTCCGTCGCGAGTCCCCCGTCCGAAGCTCCCGCGAAGCCTCCTTCGCGGCGTGGGCTCACGCTGGTTTCATCTCGGGGGGCCAGCGTGGAGTCGGAGGAGTCCTCCTCGGACGATGTGATCATCGCGGAGGTGCCCCCCATCGAGGACGAAGCCCCGCTTCCTCGCTACGAAGCGCGCCCGCACACGCGACCGCCGCTGTCCGTGGGTGACCTCGACTCGGAGGTGCTCCCCGTCTCCGCCCTCGCTCCCATCGAGGGCGCCTTCACGGGCGCGCCTCTCCTCGTCCACTCGAGCCCGGAGACGATTCGGACCTGGGGTGTCCTCGGCTCCACGATGAGTCGGCTCGTGCCGGGAAAGAGCGAGGGCGGCTACACCTTCTCCGGTCAGGCCCGGCTGTTCGTGCGCGCCATCAACCGCGTGGAAGCAGCCTCCGAGGGAACCGGGCGTTGCTCCGTCGTGCTGCGAAACACGTCGGGCCGTCCCATCCAGCTCCAGGTCAAGGGTGGCCTCTTCTCCAAGTACCTCACGCCCCAGTTCCCACCGAGCACCACGGGCGCGCCCTTCAACCCACTGAGCCAGGAGCGCATCGACGAGGACCTCACGGGACTGGTCGACGCGCAGGCAGAGCAAGGCAAGGAACCAGACCCAGAGGGCCTGTTCTTCCGAGGACCGCATGCGGTCCTCGCCTCGGGCCTCCTCGACGCCGTCCTCGATGCCCGTGACGAATCAGAGCGCCAGTCCCGTCCGCTCGTCCGTGACGACCTCGACCTGTCCCACCTGGACGACGTGCGCCTTGGAACCCGGGGCGCCTTCGAGGGCTCTCTCACCGTGCCGCCTGGCGCGACGGTGGTCGTCCTGGATGCGCGTCACGAAAAGTCGGGCACGCTCTGCGCCCTCCTGGACTTCACGGCCTTGGACTCGAAGGGGCAGGTAGACCCCGGCGCGCGGTTCCGTCTGGCCACCGTGTCCAGCCCCCTGCCACTCACTCCCGACGAGCTCGCCGCCATCTCCCGGAGCGAGCATCCGCTGGCCACCGCCGGGGATGCGGGCACGACGGCCTTCCCTTCACTTCAGGGGGTGAGCGAAGCAGGCAGCCTCTTCGTGGGTGAGCGCACGCTGCGCCTGTCTCCAGGAACGCTCGCGGGCGACCTCGTCATGTCCATGCCCCGCAGGCGCGCGGGCACGGGGCCTGACGCTCCGACGTTGACGCCGACCTCGGGGACCTCCGCCTCGCGCGCCGCATCCGCTCGGGACGACAGGACGCACGACGGTGCCCGGGGCGTCTCGTACCAGCTGACGTACACGCTGGAGAACGAGGACAGCGAGCCGCGCGAGGTGGAATTGCTGCTCACCTCGCCGCGACTCCATCCCTCAGAACACTTCTTCCCACAGGCCGGAGTGCTGAACCTGGCGATGAAGGTCGACGGCCAGCGCGTGGACGTCCGCGTCAACCAGCGCGGAGAGGGCAGGGTGCTGGCGGTCCTCGAGCTTCCGCCCGAGGGCCGCCGTCAGGTCCGGCTCGAGTGGACCCACGTGGGAGGAACCTTCCCTCCCGCGGGGCTCGAGCTGCGCGCACGGCGCTGAGGAACGATTAGTCCGACCAGGTCGTCACGCGCACCATGCGCACGAACTGGCGGTCCGTGCTCACCGCGGCGATGAAGTAGCCACCCATGTCCCCAGGGCCGCCACCGCCGCAGTACGTCTGGCACGACCAGCCCGTGGTGTAGAGCCGGTTGCTGTTGCGCGAAACCTGCGTGATGAGCGCCAGCGCGCCATCCACCTCATCCGAGTTCGGGGTGCCGCTGATGACCTGCGCGGAGAGCTTCGCGAGCAGCTCCTGGACGGTGATGGGGGTGAACGCCCCCACGCCCCGCAGCCCGAAGGCCGCGGCGGCCTTGTAGGACAGCGTCTCCTGGTTCGCCACGCCCTGCCCGTTGGGGATGTAGCCCTCCTTGATGGAGGAGGACGTGGTGAGCGGCCCGGTCGCGCCGAACAGCTGCTCGGGCGTCTGCGCCATGTCGTCAAGCCACAGCGGCGCATAGGTGGTGGCGCCGTCGTTCAGCTCGTGGACATCAATCATGTACTTCTTGGCGGTGGCGGTGACGCCGATGTTGAAGACCAGGTCGTTGATGCGCGCGCCCAGGAAGGTGCGCTCGGCGGCGTCCACGCGGCCGTCGTCGTAGAGGAACAGGTTGACCGCGTTCTTCATCTCCGCGCGGCGCACGGTGGTGCCACCGGGGCTGTTCGACGTCCGGGCCGTGGCAATCGCCGCGTTGAAGGCGGGAATCGTGGTGGTGCTGTCCGCGAGGGCCTGGGGCGCGGCCAACAGCGCGACGCCGCCCAGGAACGACTTCAGGGATGTAGAGAACAAAGGGTGGACCTCTCGCGGGCAACTTCTCCCGCGCGTGAGAAGGGGGGAACTGCGGCTCCGCACTTAACACGCGCGTCTGACACATCTGTCTTGATAACAAATGAGTACAGCCAATCGAGGAAATGCGGCTGTCACGGAATCGTGACGTGCGCCCGCGCGCGTCAGCCGGTGGAGGCGACGGAGGTGGGACTCGTGCGTTGGTGGCGGATGGGAATCAGCAGCGCGAGGAATGCCACGGACAGTGCGGCACCGAGCAGGAAGACCGGCGCATAGCCCAGTCCCAGTCCGTGCGCCGGGTCCGCGAGCCACCCCGCGAGTGGCGCGGCGGGGGCCTTGCCCCAGACCTCGAGGCTGGCCAGCAGCGTGTAGTGCGTGGCGCCGATACGCCGGTCCACGCGAGACATCATGAACGCGAACATCACCGTGGTGAGCGCGCCGCCCACCAGCTCCTCCGCGAGCGTGACGCCGATGACGCCCGCGTCGCTGACGCCGTGGGTCGCCAGCCACCAGCGGCCCATGAGCGGCAGCACGCGAAGCGAGGCGGTGAGCGTCAGCGCTCCGATGATGGGCAGGCGCGTGGCGAGCAGTCCTCCCGCGAGGGAGCCGAGGATGGAGGCCACGTTCCCCCACGTCCCCACCCACTGGCCTATCTGCCAGGCGGGTATGCCCGCGTCGAGGAGGAAGGGCTTGTAGAGCACGTCCGCCATCGTCTCGCCGAACTTGTACGTGCCAATGAAGAGCAGCAGCCAGAGCGTGCCCGGCTTCATCATCACCGAGGCGAAGCGCTCGCGCAGTTGCCGCCAGCTCAGGCGTGTCTCCGGGGGCGACGCGGTGTCGCGTCCGCTCGCATCCTCACGCGGAGGTGGCTCGCGGGTGAGCAGCGTCACCACGAGCGCGCCCGTGCACAGCGCGGCCATGGACAGGAACAGGCCGGACCAGCCAATGGACTTGCTGGCCCAGACCAGGAGCCCGCCGCCCGTGAGCATCCCCAGCTTGTAGCCCACCACCTGCACGGAGTTGCCCAGGCCCAGCTCCTCCGGCCTCAGCGTGTCCACCGCGAGCCCATCCACCGCGATGTCCTGCGTGGCGGCGAAGAGGTTCATCACCAGGATGAGCCCCAGGAGGACCTTCAGCGACCCTCCTTCGGAGACCATGAACCCCGCCGCCGCGCAGGTGAGCGTCAGGCCTGCTTGCATCGGCAGAATCCAGGACCTGCGACGCCCGAGCCGCGCGGAGTGATATCGGTCCACCAGCGGCGCCCAGAGCGCCTTGAGCCCCCAGGGCAGCGCGAGCACCCCAGCGAAGCCCAGCGCGGTGAGCGACACCCCTTGCTCCCGCAGATACACGGGCAGCGCGGTGGCCTGGAAACCGAAGGGCAGGCCCTGCACGAAGTAGAGGACGCCGAGCAGCGCGAGCCGGGAGGAGGGGAGTTTCATGGGCGCCGGGAAGCATACGGCCTCCAGGCGCGCGTCACGCGGGGCCCCGGGTCGTTCCGGAACCTGTCGTCCCGCCCGAAGTGGCAGCGGAAGTTCAACGAACTGGTCGGCGCGCCCGTCGAGTTCGAGGTGGAGTGGAACACCCTGGGCGCGGAGGGGCTGGCGGAGATTTTCGAGAAGGGCCTCGACGCCATCTACTTCGAGCCGGTCGTGCAGGCCCTCCAGCAGATCGCCGTGGATGACTTCTCCAAGCAGGCGGTGAAGGACGGCTTCAAGAAGTACTTCATCAGCGGCACCGAGCCCGAGGACCGCGTCTTCTACCGCTTCCAGGACAAGACGCTGTTCTACCGGCACAACTTCAGCAACATCGAGAACTACACGAGCGAGCGCGTTCAGCGCCTGGTGCAGTTGCTGGAGAAGAATCTCTAGCGGATGGGTGTCATTGCCTTCCGGAGCCGCCAGGGACGCGTCGGCTCCGGAAGGGGGTTGCGCGCGGTCAGGTGCGGCTGTGCTGCAGCACCATGGCTTCCAGTCGCGTCAGCGCCTTCTCCAGCACTTCCATGGACGGCCCGAAAGACAGCCGCACATAGCCGCGGAAGCGGGATGGACGCGCGCGGCGCTTGCCTGGATTCACGTCGAAGAACTCACCCGGCACGGTGATGATCTTCTGCTCCAGCGCGGCGCGGAAGAAGCCCATGCCGTCGTTGAGCGGCGCGGGCAGTCCGGACACGTTGCCCCAGACATAGAACGTCCCATCCGGCGCGCGGTCCGTGCGGATGCCCAGCCGCTCCAGGCGCGAGTGGAACTTGTCCCGCTTCTCGCGGAAGGCCGTGTGGATGGCCAGCGTCTCCGCGATGACGGGCTCCTCCTGGAGCAGGGGAATGGCGGCGCGCTGCAAGGGCCGGCTGCCTCCTCCGTCCAGGAAGCTGCCCGCGCTGGAGACGGCTTCAATCACCTGCTTGGGCCCCACCGTCCACGTCATGCGCCAGCCCGGATAACGCCAGTTCTTGGTGAAGCCGTCGAAGAGGACGACGGGGTCGCGGTTCACGTCCTCCACGTAGCGCGCGGCGCTCTCCACCGGCAGGTGCCCGGGGCGGCCCGTCCAGATGTAGTGCGAATAGAACTCGTCGATGAGCAGCACGCACTCCTGCTCACGCGCCACGCCCACCCACCGC
The DNA here is from genome assembly GCF_013336715.1 of Myxococcus sp. CA056. Taxonomy (NCBI): domain Bacteria; kingdom Pseudomonadati; phylum Myxococcota; class Myxococcia; order Myxococcales; family Myxococcaceae; genus Myxococcus; species Myxococcus sp. CA056. Next base: position 271,061 of record NZ_JABUMT010000009.1, on the reverse strand, counting down.
GCCAGCTCGTCCCCCTGCACCAGCTTGCCGGTGGGGTTGCACGGGTTGGAGAAGAGCAGCGCGGACAGCCCGCGGCCCTGCACCTCGCGGCGCAGGTCCTCGTGGGTGAAGGCGTAGCCGCGCTCACCCTCCAGGAGGATGGGGATGGCGGTGAACGCCTTGAAGACGTCCAGCAGCTCCTCGTAGGCCGTGTAGTCCGGCAGGAAGTGGCCCAGGTTGATGGAGCCCAGGCTCGCCGCGGCGCGGGTGAGGGCCGCTCGCCCGCCACCGGAGAGACACACGTTCTCCGCGCTGTACTGGCTGGGCAGCCCCTTGCGGTAGAGGCGGTTGTAGAGACTGGCGATGGCTTCTCGCACGTCCCACAGCCCCGCCACCGGCGCGTACTCCATGTCCGCCACGTCGATGTTCACCGTGTTCAGGCGGGCCGGTGCGCCGGGCAAATCTCCCGTCTCCGGCTGCCCCTGGCCCAGGTTGCACCAGTCGGGGTCGCTGGAACGGTAGCCTCGGCGCGTGGCCTCGGCGGTGACGTAGATGACGCCCGTGCGGGGCACGGAGCGGAATGCGGGAATCGTGACGTCGTCGCTCACGGCCGGGAACCCTAGCGGAAAGCGACGACGCGCGCGCAATCCCTTGCTACCGGATGATGGGCACCGTCACGGAGGCGTGGTCATCCACAGTCACCTCCACCTTGCCCAGCCGCCACAGGCCCGGCTGGAAGTTCGCCTCCACGCGGTGTCCGTCCGACGTTTCCAAGACGGCCGTGCCCTCCTTGGGCAGGTACTCGCCCACCTCGTACTGGAGGGTGTCGAGCGTCATCGTGTCCACGCCGTCGGGGCCGGTGAGCTCCCCTTCACCGTCGAGCACCAGCGAGGAGCCGCCCAACAGCGGCAGGCCCGCGCGCTTGCCCACCCGTGCATCCACGCGCAGCGTGTGGCCCGGGCGTCCCGGGACGTCGCCGGCCGCCTTCGCCCAGACGCTCGTCTGGTCTCCGCAGGTGCCATAGCCGACCTCCGCGGGCAGCACCGCGCCGTCCACGCGCAGCTGGCGCAGGTCCACCGAGACGTCCATCCGGTCCACACCGCCGCTGTACTTGAAGAAGGCACGGCCTTCGAGCCGCAGGCCGTGGACCTCGCAGTCCGGCCCGTTGAAGCTCAGCACCACGCCGTCCGTCACCGCGTCGAGCTGCTCCACCGTGGCCGTGGCGCAGGACAGGCGCGCGCTCACGTCGGGCGCCGCGATATCCAGGAACGCCCGGCGCGGCTCGCCACAGGTGTACACGGGCATGAACCCGAGCACCTCCAGCGCGCCCCGCGTCAGGTGCCCCGCCGCGACGACGCGCTCCACGCGCGCCTTGGCGGCTTCAATCACTTCATCCGGGGGCACGTCGCGGCCACACGCGACGAGGAGGGCGGAGAGAGACAGGCCAATGAGGGTTCGCACGGGGACTTCTCCAGGGATGCCCGGTCCGCATCGTCGCGGGCGGGGTGCTCCCTGGTAGAGCAACCCTCGTGCCCTTCGCAACGTGGCGAAAACAGGCACAAGGGCTCCGTCAAACGTGCTGGGAGCGTATAGCGCCATGCACACTCACGGCGCCTTCGCCCCGGGTGCCGCCGGCCTCAGGTCTCCAGTGAGGCGCGCAGGAACCAGACGTGCTTCTCGAACTCCACGATGATGCCGGTGGCCAGGTCCTCGGAATCCGCGTCATCCACTTCGACGAAGAGCTTGCGGCTGTCTCGCAGGCCTTCCAGGTAGACCTCGATGCGTTCGGCGAGCAGCTTCACGTGCTCCAAGTCACGCGTCGTCTCCTGCGGATACTCAGGCAGGCGACTGGACTTGCTGACATGGCGGGTGGTGCCAAACGCCTTGCCCCCCAGTGTCACCGCGCGCTCGGCGATGGAGTCGTTGTGGTTGGCGAGGCTGACGGCGAAGGTCTCGAACAGCGGGTGCAGCGCCGCGAACTGCGGGCCCTTGATGTTCCAGTGGGCCACCTTGATTTGCGAGTGCAGGTCCAGGCCGTCCGCCAGGCGGGCGTTGAGCGATTCGACGAGGGAGGCGCGGGTCTTCTCGGGGAGGGGGCTGGGGCTCTTGTACATGAGGGACTTCCTTTCGTTCTTAAGGGGTGCGGACGCTCGTTCAGATGCGCGTCGCCCACAAATGGAGCGCCCCCCGGTGTTTCCACCGGAGGGCGCGGGTGAAGCACAGCGAATGACTCGCGGGTGCGAGGCTTAAGACTCCAGGCCCACCGCCGCGGCGTGGATGACCGCCGCGACTCGCACCGCGTCGTGCACCTGGTCCTCGGAGAGGCCGCCCTCGAGGACGACCTTCTCGTGGGACTGCATGCACATCTCGCAGCCGTTGATGGCGCTGACCGCGAGGCAGACCAGCTCGAAGTCCACCTTGTTGGTCAGCACCTGCGCGAGCCTGTTCATCCGCAGTCCGGCGCGCTTGGTCGAGTACGACTCTTTCCCGATCATGTGCCGGAAGCGGTAGTACACGTTGTTCATCGCCATCAGCGACGCCGCAGCACGCGCGTCCTCGATGATGGGCTCGGGGTTCGCGAGTGCCTTCCGCGCCTCGTTGAGCATCGCTTCCTTCAGCCGGTCATTCCGAACGGCGTAGGCCGACGCGACAGCCACGCCCCAGCGCTGCTCGGGGGTGAGGCTGCCACCTTCCAGGACTGCCTGGAGGTTGAGGCGGGTGTCCTTGTGGGCGTCCGCGAGTTCAGAGCGGACGACTTCGAGCGAGGCCATGACGCGTTACCCCGCCTTCGCCAGCTTCTGGGTCAGGGTCTCCTCACCCTTGCTCCAGTTGCACGGGCACAGCTCGTCCGTCTGGAGCGCGTCCAGGGTGCGGACCGTCTCGGAGACGTTGCGGCCCACGGACAGGTCGTTGACCGTCACGTGGCGGATGATGCCCTCGGGGTCCGCGATGAACGTCGCGCGCAGCGCCACGCCCTCCTCCTTGTGGAGGATGCCCAGCGCGTTGCAGAGCTCGTGCTTCAGGTCCGCCAGCATCGGGAACGGCAGGCCCTTGAGGTCCGGGTGGTGCGTGCGCCACGCGTGGTGCACGAACTCGCTGTCCGTGCTCAGGCCCAGCACCTGCGCGTCACGGTCATTGAAGTCCTTGTTCTTCTTGCCGAACTCCGCGATCTCCGTGGGGCAGATGAACGTGAAGTCCTTGGGCCACGCAAACAGCACCAGCCACTTGCCCTTGTAGGTCTCGTTCGTGATCTCCTGGAACTCCTTGCCCTTCTCCAGGCTCACGGTGGCCTTGACCTTGAAGCTCGGAATCTTGTCGCCAACGGTCAGCATGTACTGCTCCTTGGGTTGAGGGACCCGCGGGGGGCCCCTGGGAAGGTGTCTTCTGCTAACGGCTACAGCAGACCTCGTGCCAGTCAATCGACTTCAATGATTCCAGGGACTTGACTTCAGCCCCCCACTGGCCGGTGTTGCTGGGACGGTGAATAACGAAATATCGGTGATGACCGCCACTGCAATTTCGGTGGAGCGCTATTATTCATGCCTCATGTCGGATGAACTGTCAGCGCCAACCGAGGGCGCGAAGGATGCTCGGGACCTGGTCGAGCTGGCAACCACCGAAGATTCGGTGGATGAGCTGCTTCGTCGAGGACTGGACTGGTTGACGCGCGTGGTGCGCTTCGACCTGGCGACGCTGTTCCTGTTGAGGGACGGCAAGCTGGTGTCGGTGGCGGCGCGTGGTCCGCTGGCGAACGCGAAGGTGCGCCACCACGCGTTGACCTTGTCGGAGTTCCCCTCGCTGCGGCATGCGCTGGAGACACGGCGCGCGCGGGCCTTCACGGAAGAGGACCACTCGCACGGCGACGGAGACCCGTTCGACGGCGTGCTGGATTTGCCGCCGGGGCACGCGTGCATGGTGGTGCCGCTGTGCGCGGGCGAGCGCACCTATGGCGTGCTCACGTTGGACCGCGCCGAGTGCGAGACGTACCCGCAGCCGGTGGTGGACCTGGTGGAGGTGTACGGCCAGATGTTGGCGACGGCGCTCCAGGCGGCCGAGCAGCGAGCGACGTTCGAGCGGCTGCACCGGCAGGACCACGAGCACGCGAAGCTCCTGGAGGCGCAGCTCAGCGGAGAGTCGGAGGGAATCCTCGAGGCGTCGCTGAGCCCCGTCATGAGGGACCTCGCGCGGCGGGCGCGGCAGGTGGCGGAGACGGACACGCCGGTGCTGATTACCGGTGAGACGGGCACGGGCAAGGAGCGGCTGGCGCGGGCCATCCACAAGTGGAGCTCTCGCGCGGACCAGCCCTTCGTCACGCTCAACTGCGCGGCGATTCCGGCGGGCCTGCTGGAGAGCGAGCTGTTCGGCCACGTGAAGGGCGCCTTCACGGGCGCGACGAAGGACCGCGCGGGCCGCTTCCAGATGGCGAGCGGAGGCACGCTGCTCTTGGACGAGGTGGGCGAGCTGCCCGTCGAACTTCAGGCGAAGCTCTTGCGCGCGCTCCAGGAGAAGGCCTTCGAACCGGTGGGCAGCGACAAGACGGTGCGCTCGGACGTGCGCATCCTCGCGGCCACGCACGTGGACCTGCACCGCGCCATCGCCGAGAAGCGCTTCCGCGAGGACCTCTACTACCGGCTGAGTGTCTTCCCGTTGCGGCTGCCGCCCCTGCGCGAACGGCGCGAGGACCTGGCGCAGTTGTGTACGTTCTTGCTGGAGGAGCAGGCGCGGCGCACCGGGCGGCGTGGCATGCGCGTGTCACCGGCGGGGCTGGCCAGGCTGGAGTCGTATGACTGGCCGGGCAACCTGCGCGAGCTGGGCAACGCGCTGGAGCGCGCCACCATCCTGACGAAGGGCACGGAGCTGGGCCCCTCCTCGTTCGACGTGGTGGCGCACGGTGGAAGCGCTCACCCGGCGGCGCAGGTGGAGCCGGCGGTGCCGAGCGTGCTGGACGCGACGATGAAGCCCGGCTCGGTGCTGACGCTGGCTGCGGTGCAGCGGGAGCACATCCTGCGGGTGCTGACGCTCACACGGGGGCGCGTCTACGGGCCGGGTGGCGCGGCGGCGCTCCTGGGCCTCAAGCCCTCCACGCTCCAGAGCCGGATGAAGAAGCTGGGCATCGCCCGGCAGGAGCAGTTCGTGGTGGACGAGGTGTGACGGCGACGGGGCGCCGAGGTGACGGCGCCCCGAGGGACTTCAGCCCGCGCGCTGCTGGGTGGCCGGCAGCGGGTAGGTGGTGCCCGTCTTGCCGAACGGCGCGTCGAACAGGTGCGGGTCCGACTGGCGCGTGCGGAACAGGTCGATGATGTAGTTCATCCGCTGGTCCAGCTTGCTCCAGTCCTTGGCCGCGGTGCCCTTGAGGCTGTCGGAGCTGGAGTCCAGCTTGCCCAGCAGGGCGCGCAGCTCCGGGTTCTCGATGGCGCGCAGGTGCGGCGGGAAGAGCGTGCTCTCCATCCCCGGAGGCGGGGGCAGGTCGTTGCCCAGCTTCAGCGCGCCGCCCGGCACCGCGAGCTTCATCATGTGCTCGGTGGCGAGCCGGCGGAACACGGAGGCCGTCGCGTCGACCAGGGGGTTGAGCGCCGCGTCCACGAGGCCCGTCTTCAGGGCGGCCTTGCCCGCGAGGTTGGCGGGGAAGGGCAGCGCGTTGATGCCGGACTCGATGCTCTGCTTGAGGATGCTCCGGAAGGTGTCCTTCACCGGCGCGTTGAGCGCCTTCTCCACGTGCTGCTGGAGCTGCGTCTGCTCGTGCAGGCCAATCTGGTCATTGGCCAGCAGCATCAGCTCCGCCTTCTTGTTCGGGTCCTTCTCGAACATGGCCTTGGTGTAGTGGCCGAAGGCCTCCTTCAGGAGCGGCTTGTCCTTGCCGAAGCCGTCCAGGTACTTCTGTGTCTTGGCGGCGTCGTAGGACGTGTCGCCCTGGAAGGTCTCGATGAAGCGGGCGAACTCCTGGCCCACCTCGTTGAAGACGAACTGGTTGCCGTCGGCAATCGACTTGCTGACGTTGTTGAGCGCCTCGCTGCCCGCCGCGGCGATGTCCGCCAGCGGCAGCGCGGGCAGGCCCACCTTGCGCAGCACGTCGTCCACCTTCTTCAGCGGACCGGCCATGTCACCGGCGCCCTTGAGCGCGTCGGTGAAGAACTTGGGCATGTCCTCGTTGCGGATGCTCACGCCCGCCTGCTTGGACGCCCACGTCGCGAAGGTGGACCAGTTGGCGTTCTCCTTGCCGAGCATCTGACCCAGGCCGTTGGACAGGTCCGCGTAGCCCTGCGTAATCGCGTAGTTGCGCGCCACCGGGTCCTGGATGGAGGCAATGGCCTTCACGTCCGCGACGCTGGGGTAGGTGCCCGGGGCGACGTTCGTGCCCTGGGGGGCGACGGGCGTGGTCAGCGCCACCGTCGGCTTGCGAGCGGCTCCCGTGTCGAACAGGGACACGTCGCGAGCGTCACCGCGCACCACGGGCGCCTGGGGCTTCACCTCGTTGCGGACGGGCGCCGGGGTGGCGGGGGTCTCGAGCGGACGGGGCTGGACGCGGGGGCCGGAGATGGGGGTCTTCATGGTGTGGAAGAGTATCGGCCCGGAGAGGGCGGAAGTTGCGTGGCTGTCACGGGTTGTCCGGTCCCGGTGGAAACCCTTGATGCCTCAGGGATAGTTGGGCATGGGAGCTGTTCGTTCCATGTCGCGCCGCCGCCTTTCGTGTCGCCAGGCCCACACTCCCGGGCTGGCCTTGCTGTGCCTCGTGTGGGGGGTGCTGGTGCTGCTCGGCTGTGGCCGGGGTGAGGCGCCGGGCTCCCGGGGGGACTGGAAGGGGCGGACGCTGCGCATCGGGACGGATGCCACCTACCCGCCGTTCGAGTCCGTGAAGGACGGCGAGCTGGTGGGGTTCGACATCGAGCTGGGAGCGCTCATCGCGGAAGAGCTGGGCGCGAAGGTGGCGTGGACGAACACGTCCTTCGACGGGGTGTTTCCCGCGCTGATGGCGGGGAAGTTCGACCTGGTGATTTCGGCCGTGACGATAACCCCCGAGCGCCAGCAGCGGCTGGGCTTCTCCGCGCCGTACTACACGGCGGGACAGCTCGTGGTGGCGCGGGAGGCGGACACGGCCGTCACCGGAATCGAGAGCCTGCGCGGGAAGACGGCGGGCATTCAAATCAACACCAGTGCCGCGCTGGTGCTGGAGAAGTTCCCGGACATCGAGGTGCGGCAGTACCCGAGCATCGACCTGGCGCTCCAGGACCTGCGCAACGGCAACCTGGCGGGCGTGGTGGGGGATGGGCCGACGCTGCGCTACTTCCTGGCCCACGGCTTCCAGGGTCTGCGCGCCGCGGGCGGGCTGCTGACGGAGGAGCACTACGGCATCGCGATGCGGCCGGATGACCCCGCGCTGCGCGAGGCCGTCAACGCCGCGCTCCAGCGCCTTCGCGACAGCGGGAAGTTCGCCGCGCTGGAGGAGCGCTACTTCGGCGAGGCGGCCCAGAAGGCCCAGGCGACGCCGCAGGCCGTGCCCTGGGGCAAGGTGACCTGGCGGCTCGTTCAGGGCCTGGGCCTGACGCTGGGGCTCACCGTGCTGGCGTTGATCTCCGGGCTGCCCCTGGGACTGGCCGTGGCGCTGGGGCGGCGGGTGCGCTTCCGACCGCTGGCGTGGCTGTGCGCCGCGTACGTCGAGGGGCTTCGTGGAACGCCGCTGCTGGTGCAAATCATCTTCATCTACTACGCGCTGCCGCAGCTCTTGGGCGTGGACCTGGCGCCGATGCTGGCGGCGGTGCTGGCGCTGACGCTCAACAGTGCCGCGTACGTGGCGGAAATCTTCCGGGCGGGCATCGCCTCCGTGGACGCGGGGCAGGAGGAGGCCGCGCGAGCGCTGGGGATGGGCCGCGCGCAGGTCATGCGCTACGTCATCCTCCCGCAGGCGGTGCGCAACGTGCTGCCGCCCTTGACGAACGAGGGCATCGCGCTGCTGAAGGACTCCTCGCTGGTGTCCATCATCGGCATGGCGGAGCTGACGCGGGCGGGGCAGGAGCTGGCGAGCCAGCTCGCCGCGCCGCTGGCTGTCTGGCCGCTCGTCGCGTTGTTCTATTTGTTGGCCACGCTGCCGCTGACACGGCTGGCCTCGGCGCTGGAGAAGCGCCTCCACCGTCAGGGGTGAGGAAAGCCATGGCGCTCGTCGAGGTTCGCAATCTGCACAAGCGTTTCGGGGCGCTGGAGGTCCTCAAGGGCGTGGACCTCACGGTGCAGCCCGGAGAGGTGGTGGTCTTCGTGGGCCCGTCCGGCTGTGGCAAGTCCACGCTCTTGCGGTGCCTGTGCGGCCTGGAAGTCCCCTCCGAGGGCCAGGTCGTCGTCGGGGGCACACAGGTGAGCGATGAGCCCAAGGCGCTCCAGGTGCTGCACCGCCGCGTGGGCATGGTGTTCCAGCGCTTCCACCTGTTCCCCCACCTGAGCGCGCTGGCCAACGTGACGCTGGCGCCGCGCAAGGTGTTGGGGCTGTCGGACGCGGAGGCGGAGGCCCTGGGGCGGCGCATGCTGGCCATGGTCCATCTGGACTCGCGCGCGGACGCGTACCCGGGACAGCTCTCCGGTGGTCAGCAGCAGCGGGTGGCGATTGCGCGGGCGCTGGCGATGAAGCCGGAGTTGATGCTCTTCGACGAGCCGACCAGCGCGTTGGACCCGGAGCTGGTGGGCGAGGTGCTGGAGGTCATGCGCGAGCTGGCGCGCGAGGGCATGACGATGTGCGTGGTGACGCACGAGATGGGCTTCGCGGCGGACGTGGCGCACCGGGTGGTGTTCATGGACGCGGGAAAGGTGGTGGAGGAGGGCACGCCTCAACAGGTGTTGCGCGAGCCCCAGCACCCACGCACCCGTGAGTTCCTCGCGCGGCTGCTCAATCGGTGAGGGGATTCCCCCGCGGGGGACGTTGGGTGGAGGCACTGGCGCGATTGGCTGGCTCGCCATGATGGCGACCGGGCGCCCGTGGTGGAGCCTCGATGTCCCCTCGCTTCGTGTCGCGTCGCCCCCTGTCCTGGGGCGTGCGTCTGTCTCCCCTGTGTCTGCTGTGGTCTCTTTCCGTCGGCTGTGATTCCCCGAACTCGGGCGTGGAGGAGTCACCGCCCGCGCTGGACAGTGCCAGTGCGTCGTCCGTCACGAACCCGCCCGAGCCGGAATACCCGGATGATGGTCTGCCGCCGCTGACGCTCGCCGTCGTGCAGAGCCCCGCGGGCGATGCCGTCACCGCGCCGGTGCTGACCACGCTTCGAGCCCCCGATGACGTCACCGTCGAGTTCATCCAGGTGGACGAAGAGTCCATCGCCGTCGCCGTGGGTGGGCCCGAGACGTCCACCACGTCCATCAACCGGGTGATGACGCAGATGTCCGCCGCCGCGAGCCCCGCGGCCCTCTACCTCGCGCTGTCTCCCACGGGCACGATGGTGCCTCGCACGCTCCAGGCCCACAGCGACGTGGTCGTCGCCGCTGGCAACTGGAAGCAGGGCAGCACGTCGCCGTCCGTCTCCGAGCCGGCCCTCGGCTCGGGTGCACCGCGCTCCCTGGGCACGTGCGGCGGCTTGAAGGCCGGTGGGCAGGGCACCATGCACGACAACGCGGGCCGCTGCGAGGACTGGCACCGGGACATCGACGAGGTCACCGAGTGGATTTCGACGGACATGATTGGGTATGGCGCCTACGTGCGCGCCATCAACGGCGGCGTCTTCTGGGACATCCAGAAGCGCAACTGCCTGAAGAGCTGGTGCGACTGGGGCGTTCTCTTCAAGAAGACCATTCCCCAGGGGCACGTCTGGTATTTCCCCTACGTGAACGTGAACAACGACTTCAAGGCCCACAGCCGCGCCACCACGCTCAACAACAACGGTGTCCACCAGCACTACGTGTCCACGTGCAGCGACTGGAAGACGCGCACCAACTGGCTGTCGAGCCTGGCTGGCGGCTGCTTCATCAACTTCCAGCAGACGAACCTGTACTGCAACTCGCAGTCGTATGAGGGGCTGGACCCGAACTACATCTGGACGCCCTTCAGCGCGGGCGGCAACGGGACGCCGTTCGGCTGCTGAGCCTGTCAGGGACGGGGCCCGCCGCGAGTTCGATGGCGGGCCCCGAGCGCGAGGCCGATGAGGAGCGCCGTCGCGATGACGAGCACCGCCTTGCTTCCCACTCCGACTGGGAAGCGGGCCGGGTCCTCGCGCGGCGAGGTGACCACGAGCGACGCATCTCCCAGCACCACCAGTCCTGCCCACGCGGCCGGGGGCAGCCCGTCATCGATGGCCTCCAACTGCGCGGCCCTCAGCGCCGCCGACGTGCTCGCCCCCATGGCCAGGTGCCGGTAGAAGCGCTCCACCAGGTCCGCGGCTTCCGCGTCCTGCAGGGGCCACAAGCTGGCCACCACCGCGCGCGAGCCCGCCTCGAAGAAGGCGCGCGCCAGGCTCAGCACCCCTTCTCCGGCCAGCACCGCTCCAGAGGCGCTTCGACAGGCGGAGAGCACCACCAGCGCGCCCTTCAGGGGCAGGTCGACGATGTCACGAGGCTGGAGGATGCCGTCCTCCTCGTCGGAGCCCGGCGCGAGCACCAGCGCGGAGCGCTCGGGAGCCTCCGCGTCGACGACGGCATGGGCCGCCAGATGCAACACCTTCACGCGTGCGAGGTCGGTGTTCTTGAGGGCGCGCTCGGAGGCCTCGGTGCCCACCAGGAGGTGGGGTGTCACCTGGGTGGTGCGCAGCGCCTCCATCACCGCATGCCCCTCGCGCCGGGCCTCGGGAAGTGCTCCGAGCCGCGCCGCCTCCGCGAAGACGCCGCCGCGCTCTGTCGCCGCGGCGATGGCTCCATCCAGGGGAGACTTGGTGCGGTCGGGGTCCGCCAGCACCAGGGCTTCTCCCCCGGGGTCGTGCGGGGACTCCAGACGCCAGTGCCGCCACAGGCTGGCGGAGGGCACCAGGGCCAGCTCGTAACGCGCCACCAGGGGCTCGTCGCCCGGACGCTCCCGCAACGCGGCGAAGGGCAGGTCATGCAGCGGTCCATCCGGGACCAGCAACAGCTTGCGCACGCCCGGAGGCAGCGCCGCGAGCGCCGGGCCGAGCAGTTGCGCATGGAGGGCCGCCGCCGCGCCGACCTCTGAGCCGTCGCGCCGCTCGAGCAGGCCGGAGAACAGCGTGACGGCCTGCGCGAGCCGCGCGCGCTCGGGGATGCGGTGCGCGCGCGCCCCGCCCCGTGTCACCACCAGCACCCATGCGCCGCCCCCCGAGACGTCGGACAGGTTCTTGTCGTCGCCCACGAGGAAGGCCAGCAGGGCCTCGTCCTCGGCCAGTTCCTGCTCGACGGCCTCCAGTGATGCGAACTCCGTCGAGCCGTGTCGCGGCGCGGGCCGCAAGTCGCGCTCGCTGTGCTCCAGCGCCTGCAGCTCACGCAGGGTCTTCTCGCGCTCCGGGGCAGGGAGGTTCGGCTCCAGGAGTCGTCGCTGCACGGCCGTCAGTCGTCGTTGCACCTCCTGGCGCTCGGGTGTGGGCTTGGACGGGAACAACGCGCGGGAGGCCATGAGGGCGTCGAGCAGCGTCCGCGCCCGGAGGCGCTCGCTCACCCCGAAGGCCCTGCGCAGCGCCTCCCGCTCGGGCAGCACGGCGGTATTCCCCGTCGCGCCGCCCGCCTCCAGCGTCCAGCCCGCCAGGCGGTGGTAGTCGCGTGCCCAGTTCGAGAACAGCTCCGCCTGACTGGAGGCATCGGTCTGTGATTGGCGGAGGGCCTCCACCGCGTCCAGGGCCCGCTCGACATGCACCAGTGCCTCCAGCAGGGGCTGTGTCCGGTAGGCCACCGTGCCTCGGCCGCGCAGGGCCAGGGCCAGGTACTGCGGCTCGCCATGCGCGTAGGCCAGTCGCAGCGAAGTGTCGGAGTCCCGGAGCGCGGCGGCGGGGTCCTGGCCGGCCCGCCGCTCCGCGCGCGTCCAGAGACAGGCGATTCGCCGCTGGTTGGAGTCCAGCTCCTCCGCCAGCTCCATGCAACGCTCCAGCAGCGCCTCGGCCTCGAGCTGCTCCTCCGGGGATGGGCCGAGCACGTCCACGACCAGGCGCAGCGCGCGACTCACCAGCTCCTTGCTCCCCGTGTTCTCCGCGGCGACCAGCGCCTCGCGGGCGAGGGCCAGCACCCGCGCCCCGCCGCCCGGCTCGCGGTCCCTATCCAGCCGCCGCAGCGCGAGGTTGGCGAGCGTGAACCGCGCCTGCCCCTCCAGGGCGAGGCCTCGCGTGTCGTGGGCGTGCTCCGCCAGGCGGCGGTTGGCCTCCGTGGCTTCCTCCAGCCTGCCCAGCCGCTCGCTGACGCCGGTCATGACGGTCAGGTACTGGGCCTTCAGCCCTGGGCTGCCGTCCGGAAAGGTGAGCGGCTCGGCGCGCTTGAGGACGCGAAAGGCCCGGCCCAGGTCCTGATCCACCTCGTAGAGTTGACTGGCCTCGACGAGGAGCGCGCGCGCGTGGAGATCCGCGCGCCCGGAGGACTGGGCCACCTCGACCACGCGTTGTGTCCACTCCCGGGCCTCGCTGCCGCGCCCCATCGTCAGGAGGATGGAGCGCAGGTTGATGCCGGCCAGCACCTCTCCCTCCGCGTTCTTGAGTCGACGGAAGGTCAAGGCGGCACGGTGGTAGGGCGCCTCCGCGGCCTTCCTGTCGGCCAGGTACTCCACGTGTCCGGACACCAGGGCCAGCCAGCCGTTGTCGGGATGACGCTCCATCAGGGCCTTCAGCTCGCGCCTGACGGTGTCGCGCGCGGGCGCGGCCTGCGCGCACTGGTAGAAGCACATCGCGGAGGACTGCTCCTCCGGATGGGCCTCGAATCGCTCCCGGCACTCCACGAGCGTGGGGGGCGGGGGACGGTCCGCGCCCTTCGCGAAAGCAGCGCCCGGACACACGACGAGGAGCATCCCCGCCGCGAGGGCGAGGATGCTCCAGTGACAGCCCTCGGGTCGTCGCTTCCGGAACGTCACAACAGGGGATGTCAGTGTGCTGAGTGGACTACGGGGATGCATTTGAGCACCTGCATCGTTGTCGGAACCGTTGGCCGCTCCGGCTCGGGCATCTCATCCTTCTCCATCTGCTCCAGCTCCCAGTAGCAGACGGACGGCTCGGACCACGGGGATGGCGCCACCGGAGACCAGCGCTCCACGGTGAGGATGGCCACCAGGCGCGGCGTGCTGCTCTGATAGGCGATGGCCCGCGCGTACAATGTGTCGGCGACCAGCGCGCGGTAGCTCAGTCTCAGGGGCGTGGTCTCGGTCAGCACGCCATGGGTCTGCGCCACCACGACGCCGGTGACACTGTTGACGAGCTGGAGGGTCACCAGTTGATTGACGCTGGTGCGCACGCCGTTCTCCACCACCGAGGCCACCACCTGGTCGCGCGCCTCGCCCGCGATGGGCGTGGACCGCACCACCGATGTGGTCACCGGAGGAACCTGCGCCCCGGCTTGTCCAGACAGTCCACCCACCAGTACCGCGAGCGCCAGCAGCCCCCCCTGCATCCATCGTTGCGTCTTCATTTGAATGCCTGCCTTCATGACGTTCCTCCCCTGACTTCGCTCCCCATGCATCACTCCAACCGATTGACGAAGGTGATGCCGCGAAGCACCTGTCCATCCGGCAACCGCGCTTCCACCTGCCACAGCAGCTTCGTTCCCGACTCCAACGGCGCGAGGACGGAGGCGGGCACCCGGTACTCGCTCTGCTCCAGCGAGTCCGCGCGGTGCACCCAGCTCAGGTCCTCCGTGGACAACCGCACCGACCAGCGCGTGCCGGCGGGGCCTCCGCTCCAGCGCAAGACACAATCCTCCCGCTTCAGCGGCGCGTCCTCTGGCACCTGGGACACCAGCCCCGACGGGTCCGCTCCGCGCAGCCTGGGAGACAAGGTGTCCTCCCTCATCGCGACCCCCACCACGACCAGCGCCAGCGCCGCCGTCGCCGCCGCGCCCAGCAGGGGACGGCTCCAGGCGAAGCGGAACCGCCGCCGTTCCCGCGCCTCATCAGCCTGCCTCCGCGCGTGAGGGCCCGCCGCCTCGGGACGCTCGGGTGCCTCGGCCTCCCTGGCCGCGCGCGTCAGCTCCAGGGCCAGTCGCCACGCGGCGGCCCATGCGGGGTCGTCCGCCACGCGAGCGACGACGGCCTTCCGCTCCTCCATGGGCAGCTCCCCGCTCACCGCTCGCCACACGAGATCGGCGTCCACCGGCTCGTCTCCCGCAACCAGCTCCTCGTCGCGCACCGCGGCGCGCAGGCGCTCGACGGTGGCCTCATCGGGCTTCGTTTCGTCGTCGCGTCGATGCTCGCTCACGGCTCGAATCCCTTCGTGGAGAGGCAGACGCGCAGCGCGCTCAGCCCGCGGTAGACGAGGTTCTCGGTCCGCTTGCCGTCCCAGCCCATCAGCTCTCCTGCTTCCGGCACGGTGTGTCCCTGGAGGTACAGCGTCACCGCGAGCCTGCGGTCCTGTGCGAGCTGGCGCAGGCAGTCGCGCACCGCCCGGGCAATCTGCGACGCGCTCGCGGACTTCTCCGGGTCTCCCGACGCCACCGGCTGCTGAGGCAGCGACTCCACCTCCTCGATGGGGACCTCGCGGCGGCGATCCACGTTGCGCAGCTCGTCCACCAGCGCCGTGTACGCGACGCGGTACAGGTAGGAGGGGGAGAGCCGGGAGCGGTCGGGCTCGCGGCGCTGGAGCTCCATGACGCGCATCATCGCCGTCTGCACCAGGTCATCACGGCGGTTGGCCAGGCGCGGGGGACACACGCGGGCGACGGCCTGGGTCAGCTCCCTGCGAAGCTTCTCCAACTCGTGACCTGACAGAGGACTCGCGGCCAGGGTCGGCCTTGGTTGCGACTCCACGCGGAAGGTCCTCCAGGAAGCGCTCATGGTCATCGAAAGGTCCCTCCCCCGGCAAGTGTGACGCTCTGTTCGATGGGTATCTCGCTGGCAACGAAGGCTCGGTGCCTTCCTGGGATGGCGGACGACTCCGGCAAGGACACGCCTCGTGAGCTGTCGTGCGCCACGGGAAGCGACTTCTTCCCGTGCGGGTTGACCGGGCGGCCTCGCCACGAACTCAGCCCCGTGTTGTCCTCGGTCTTTCGCAAGGCGTCTCTCGGAGGTGGCGCGAGTCCGTCGACATGACGGTTCCTGGTGCGCGCCTGTCTTCCGGGACGGCCCCCGCGCTTTTTTCCCCTCACCCCCGTGCGCTGATTTTTCGGGAGGGGCGCGCACCCACACCGGCGCCTCCCACCTGAAGGGGCGAGCGGGTGCTATTTTCCATTCAGGTGGAAACCCCGGGTGGTGGGCGGATGTCGACGCGTGGGCAAAGCCCGTGACGTCGGGTGCTCCCTGGGCGCGCGGCGTGGCCGGGCGGGTCGCGGGTTCCTATATCTAGAAGATGTCGACAGGAGGCAGGTCGCCAGGATGCTCTCCGGGCGGACACGACGAGCGAATGAACGTCCTGTTTCCCAGGTGTGTTGGCTGAGTCCTTCTCACAAGGAGGCCGTCCCTTGCGAAGGTTTCAGGAGCGCCTGCCACTGGAGGCGCTGACATTCGACGACGCGCTGGTCTTGCTGGACGTGGTGCAGGAGCTGGCGCATCTGAGGACGCTGGAAGACGTCATGGCGCTGGTGCGCCGGGCGGCACGACAGCTCAGTGGCGCGGATGGGGTCACGTTCGTCCTGCGCGAAGGCAACCTCGTGCACTACGCGGATGAGGAGGCCATTGCCCCCTTATGGAAGGGGCATCGGTTCCCCATCGAGTCGTGCATCTCCGGGTGGGCCATCTTGAACCGGGAGCCCGTGGTCATCGAGGACATCTACGCGGATGACCGCATCCCTCACGACGTCTACCGCGCGACGTTCGTGAAGAGCCTCGTCATGGTGCCGGTGCGTCGCGCGGACCCCGTGGGGGCCATTGGCGCGTACTGGGCGGAGCGCCGGGTGCCGGGGATTCGGGAGGTGTCCCTCCTCCAGTCGCTCGCGGACTCCGCGGCCGTCGCGGTGGAGAACGGGCGGCTGTACGAGGCGGAGCGCGCGGCGCGGCGGGCCGCCGAGTCGGAGACGCGCCTGCGCCGGGAGCTGCTGGCGATGGTGTCCCATGACTTGCGCAATCCGCTGGGCGTCATCGCCATGACGTCATCGCTGCTGGCGCCGCTGCTGTCTCCGCTCAACGGGCGCGCGCGGCATCATCTGGACACGCTCAACCGCTCGGCGCTCCGGATGGAGCGGCTCATCCATGACCTGCTCGACTTCGCGGCCATCGAGGGCGGGGGCTTCCGGGTGAGCCGCGTGCCGTTGGCGCTCTCGCGGCTGTTGGAGCAGGCGTCGGAGCTGGGGCCGCTGGCGCAGGAGCGGGGCATCGGGCTGGAGCTGCGCGTGCCCGAGCGGGATGTCGACGTGCGATGTGACCCGGACCGCATCCATCAGGTGTTCTCCAACCTGGTGGGCAATGCCGTCCGCTTCACGCCCGCGGGTGGGCGCATCACCGTCATGGCGGAGGTCCATGCGGATTGGGTCGAGCTGAGCGTGGAGGACACGGGAGCGGGGATTGCGCCGGAGGTCTTGCCCGTCTTGTTCGACAGGCTCCAGCGGCCGACGCGAGTGCCGGGGAGTGGCGTGGGGCTGGGGCTCTCCATCACCCGAGGCATCGTCGAGGCGCACGGTGGCGCGGTGCGCGTGCGCAGCGAGCTCGGGCAGGGGACGACCTTCACCTTCACGCTGCCGATGGAGGGCTGAGCGTCAGGGGTGGAGGCGCTCGTAGCGGCCTTCGGTGACGCGGTGGAAGCCGAGTGACTCCGCGAGCCGGATGGCGCCGAGGTTGCCGGGCTGGGTGAGGGCGAACAGCCTCTTCAGGCCGAGCGATTGGAAGCCGAACTCGAGCAGGGCCCGCGACGCCTCGCGCGCGTAGCCGTGACCCCAGAAAGCCGGGTCGAGCTCGCAGCCGTATTCCGCGGAGGTGTCCTCGGGCGCTTGCTTGCGCACGCCGCAGGTGCCGATGACGCGGCCGTCCAGGGTGATGGCGAGCTGGTACTTCGCCCGGGGGACCTCTTGCGCCCAGCCACACAGCATGGCGACGAAGGCGCGTACGTCCTCCTGGGTCGGTGGCGGCTGGCCGTAGTGCTCCAGGTACGCGGGCTTGGAGTGGTAGGCGAAGACGCTCGGGGTGTCCTCGCGCTGGAAGTCCCGAAGGACGAGCCGTTCGGTGCGCAGCTCCATGCGATTCACCCTGCTCAGGCCCCGCCACGAAAGCGCCGCAGGTGCTGTCGCCAGGCCTCGCGTGCTTCGTCTGGATTGACGGCGTGGAACTCGACGGTGGCTCCGGGGCGCCGTGCTCCGAGCCGGCCCCAGTCCGCGCGGATGACGGTGGCGATGAGCGGATAGCCGCCCGTGGTGGGGTGGTCCGGCCCGAGGATGATGGGCTCACCCGACAGCGTCACCTGGATGGCGCCGCGCACCATGGGCCGCGACGTGCTCGCGCCCTCATCGCCATGCGCCAGCGCGGGACCCTGCAGGCGCATCCCCACGCGGTCGCTCGCGCTCGACACGGTGAAGCTGCTTCCCAGGAGCGAGGCCGCCATCAGCGCGTCGAAGCTCTCCGTGTCCGGTCCGAGCATCAGCCGGATGGGTGCCGTGTCATCCCAGAGGCCTTCCGCGTCCACCTGCTCCGAGGGCCCTCGCGGCGCTCCCACGGGAAGCGAATCCCCGGGGCGCAGCACGCGCCCTTCGTGTCCACCCAGTCGCGCCACCAGCAGCGTGCCGCGCCCACCCAGCACCTCCGGCACGTCCAGTCCACCGTCCACCGCGACGTAGCGGATGCTGGCGTGCTCCGGGGCGGGCACGCGGAGGCTCTCCCCGTCGGACACCACCTGTTCGCTTCTCCCATCCACCGAGACGCGCAAGGGCCTGCCTCGCGCGCGCAGCTCCAGGGACCCCAGGCACTCCAGCGCCGCCGCGTCCCAGGTGTTGCCCACGGCGCGGTTGGCCAGCGCCAGCAGCTCCGGCACCAGCGCGCCACCGGGTGGGACGCCATGGTGCATCTGCCCCGGCCGCCCGCCGTCCTGCACCGTGGCGGGCCCTCCCATCCCCACGAGTTCCAGCCAGCCCGCCATCATCCCACCCGCTCGAAGCGCACCCGGTCACCGAGTTGCAACACCGCGCCCCGGTCCGGGTGGAAGGCCGTGAAGTCCAGCGCCGTGCCAATCAGGTTCCAGCCCCCCGGTGACGCGAAGGGATACACGCCCGTGCGTCCTCCCGCGATGCCCACCGCGAGCGCCGGCACGCGCATACGCGGCGTGGGAAGGCGCGGCACGACGATGCGGGGGTCCAACTCGCCCAGATACGCGAAGCCCGGGAGGAAGCCCACGCAGCGCACCGAGTACTCGCGCGCCGCATGGAGCCGGGCCACCTCGTCCACGGACAGGCCCGCGCGCGTGGCGACCTTCTCCAAATCGGGCCCGTCGTAACGCACGCGCAACGTGATGAGCGTCTGCTCCGGCGGGGCCACCGTCTCGCGCAGCAGTCGCGCCAGCGCCAGGCGGGGTTCATCGGGAGGCGCGGAGGGGTCGAAGTACACGCAGGCGTGTTCCTCGGTGACGACGGCGTCCACCACGCCGGGCAGGGCCCGAAGCACCTCGCGCGCCGCCCGCCGCTCCAAGCTGTCGGGTAGCGTCAGCCGCAGCGCGCCGTCTCCCAGCGGCTCCACGTGGAGCGACAGCGCGTCCAGCGTGGCGCGCACCTCGCGGGCCAGCTCCACCGCCCCGGGCGTGTCGCCATGCACGCACACCGTGTCGACGGTGCCCAGGGTCGCCAGCCGCACGGTGTTCTCCCGCACCTTCGCCGCCTCCGTGAGCACCGCGCCCGGTTGCCCCCGGGGAATCAGCGAGCCATCCGGAAGCGTGCCCCGGTCCGCGAAGCCCTCGCGTGCATGGGCCAGCCCCGCATTCCTCGCCGCGTCTCGCAGCGAGCCCTCGGCGGGCGCGATGAGGGTGACGCCGGTGCCCAGCGCCTCGACGATTCCCTCCACCACCGCGCGCGCCAGCACGGGCGAGGTGTTGGCCGCGTGGTACAGCGCGCCGTGGAGCTTGGCGTAGACGACCGGCACCCGCTGCTCCTGCGCCAGCCTGGAGAGGCGCGCGCACTGGCTCGCCACCTGTCCGCGCAGGACGTCCGGTGTCACGTCGAGCGCTCTTCGTCCGAAGCCCTCGCGGTCCTCATAGGACGGATGCGCGCACACCCGGGTGCCATGGCGCGCGCACAGCTCCAGCGCTCGGCGCATGGAGGCGTCGTCTCCGGCGTGTCCGCCACAGGCGATGTTGGCCACCTGGGCGAGCGCATAGAGCCGCGCATCCTCGTCGGGCAGCTCACCCAGGTCGATGTTGAGGAGGCACTCCGTCATGCGTCCACGCTATGCGAGCCGCGTCCCGGACGCAGCCTTCTCCCCACGGGGCGGAAGGCTTGGAAGATTACACGCACCACCCCGGGGCAGGGGCCGGTTGGCACCGGGGTGGCACGTGCCCCGGCGTGTCGAAGGACACCCCGAGGAACTTCCACCCCAGATACGTGGGGGCTCCCTTTCTCCGGTCATTTCCCGCGAATTTCAGCGGGTCAGTGGGAGACGGGAGGCAGGGTCGCGGGGCCTCCGGATTTCACCCAGCGGACGAGGGCCAGCGCGGTGGGTACGTCGAGCAACTCCGCGTAGGTGGGCATCGTCGTCCCCGGCTGGAACTGCTCCGGGTTGCGCACCCAGCGCACCAGCTCCGCGTCGCCCCGGCGGGAGGCGCGAGCGAGCCGGTCATGGTAGCGGGCCCCGGGCGCATGACAGCCCGCGCAACCCAGTTGCGTGAAGAGCTTGGGCGCATCCACCCGGGCTGGCACGACTCGAGGCTTGCGCGGCGCGGGCGGTGCGACCTTCGGTGGCGCCGATGCGGAGGCACTGCTGCTCGGCGCCGCCGTGGCTCCAGTGGTCGCGACGCTCGCTGGCGCCGAAGTGGCCTCGGCCGGAGTCGCGACGCTTTGACCGCTCGTTGGAGCGGGCGCGTGGGCGACCTCGCCAGTTGGTGTGGCCTCCTCGGGCGCTTCCACTTCCCGCACGTCCCCGGTCAACGAGACTGGCGCTACCCAGTCCGGGCGGGGCGTCGTGGCGGTGAGTCGGGGCCGTGCTCCGTCCACGGCGTTCTTCCGAGGCGGCATCGAGCGCAGATAGTCATAGAGGGCCTGGGCCTCCTCCTCATCCATGCCGCGAAAGCGGGGCATGGGCGAGCGCAGCGCGGAGCCATCCGGCGCAATCCCATCCCGCACCGCGCGCATGAAGTCCGCCCGCGTCCAGTGGGCGAGCCCCGTCTCATGGAAGGTGATGTTGCTGGAGTGGACCTCCTGGCCCTCCGGGTCCTTGAAGGACATTCCTCCCGAGAAGACGTCATCGCCCTGCGTCTTGTCCGGACTGAAGCCCGGCGTGTGACAGGAGGCGCAGTCGTAGACGTCCTGGGCCATGTACCGGCCGTACTCCAGCGTGGGGCCCTTGGGCGGCACGGGGATGCCGACGACGGGCCGCTGCACCGGCTCGTTGCCGGTGATGACTCGGAAGCCCAGTCCGCCAATGAAGCTGAAGTCGGAGCGCGGCGCGGGAGTCGCGTCCGGCGTGAAGAGCGGATGCCCCGAGCGCATGAAGCCCAGCACCGCCGCCAGGTCCTTGTCCCCCATGCCATAGCTGGGCATCACCATCAGCCGTCCGTCTCGACTCACCGCGTAGCGGATGACGCGCGCCAGCTCCTCGTCCGTCGCCGCGCCGATGCCCGCCGTGGGGTGCGCGGTGAGGTTGGACGAGTGGAAGTCGCCCATGTACGACGGCAGCTCGTGCAGCGGCGCGCCGGAGGCCGTCTCCGCGTCACCGCTCCGGTGACACGCCTCGCAGCTCGCATGGAAGATGACCGCCCCGCGCGCGAGCGCCGCTGGAGAGGTGTCCGCGCGAATGGGCGGATAGGGGGCCTTGACGGTGCCGGCACAGCCCGCCAACAGGAGGCCCAGCAGCAACGTGCTCCTCACGGAACCGCGAACCTCGCGACGCATGCACTGCGCTCCCCGCTGATGAGGGCCGGAGGTATAGCCCATCCGCTCACCGTCAGGGGAGGGGGCCCCTGATGGCGGGTGAACGCGGGCACGCCTCCCCGCTCACGTCGTCCGCCTGACTGGGAGGCGGGTGGCTAGACTCGGACGCATGACGCGCTCCCTCGAGTCCTACCGCGCCCTCTTCCCGGTGCTGCAAGAGCAGCTCTACTTCAACCATGCCGGAGTCGCGCCCACCAGCCTGCGCGCCGCCGAAGCCGTGCGCGAGTGGATGGACGACCTCGTCTACCATGGCATCCGCCACGAGCGAGGCTGGGAGGCCCACTGCGAGCGCATCCGCGCGTTGGCGGCGCGCCTGCTCCATGCCGAGCCCGGCGAGGTGGCCTTCGTGCGCAACACCAGCCACGGCCTGGGTCTGGTGGCGGAGGGCCTGGACTGGAAGCCGGGGGACGAGGTGGCCGTGGCCACGTCGCTGGAGTACCCCTCCAACGTCTACCCGTGGCTGCACCTGAAGGACCGCGGCGTCGCGGTGCGCGAAATCCAGGTGCCGTCCGGAGGTGTCACCCCCGAAGCGGTGGAGCAGGCCCTGACGCCGCGCACGCGGCTGGTGGCGGTGTCCTCCGTGCAGTTCGCCACGGGGCACCGAACGGACCTGGAGGCGGTGGGCCGGGTGTGCGAGCGCGCGGGCGTCCTCTTCTGTGTGGACGGCATCCAGAGCGTCGGCTGTGTGCCGGTGGACGTGAAGAAGTGTCGCATCCACTTCCTGAGCGCGGACAGTCACAAGTGGATGCTCGGTATCTCCGGCATTGGCCTGTTGTACGTGGCGAAGGAGGTGCTGCCCCGGCTGCGTCCGGTGCTGGTGGGCTGGCGCAGCACCACCGACGCGTGGAACTTCAACCGCACCCACTTCGAGCTGCGCGCCGACGCGGGCAAGTTCGAGGAGGGCAGCGCCGCGTACCCGGGCCTCTATGCGCTGGGCGCCGCGCTGGAGTTGTTGCAGGAGGTGGGCGTGGAGAACATCGAGGTGCGCATCCGGGAGCTGCTCGCATCCCTGGAGAAGGGCCTGCTCGCGCTGGGCTGCGAGGTGGGGCCCGCGCCGGAGCATCGCGCGGGCATCCTCACCTTCCTGCCGCCCGGGGCGCAGGCGCGGGCGCTCGGGGCATATCTGTCCGAGCACCACGTCGCCCACTCCGTGCGCCGGGGGCGCATTCGCCTGTCCCCGCACTTCTACAACCTGCCGGAGGAGATGGACCGGCTGGTGGAATTGGTGCGGGGATACGGCGGCTGACGGCGCTCAGCCCTGGGGCGAGAAGAGCGTGTCGATGGACAGGTAGCGCTCGCCGGTGTCGTAGCAGAAGCACAGCACGCGGCTGCCGTCCGACATCTCACCCAGCTTCTGGTTCACCGCGGACAGCGCGGCGCCGGAGGAGACGCCCACGAAGATGCCCTCCTCGCGCGCGGAGCGGCGGGTGAACTCGAAGGCGTCTTCCTCGGTGACCTGCACGGTGCCGTCCAGCACCTCGGTGTGGAGGTTCTTCGGGATGAAGCCCGCTCCGATGCCCTGGATGGGGTGGGGGCCGGGCTGGCCGCCGCTGATGACGGGCGACTTGGTGGGCTCCACCGCGAGGACCTTCAGCTTGGGCCAGTGCTGCTTGAGCACCTCGGCGCAGCCAGTGATGTGGCCGCCGGTGCCCACGCCGGTAATCAGGTAGTCCAACCCGTCCGGGAAGTCCTTGAGGATTTCCTGGGCGGTGGTGCGCTTGTGCACCTCGATGTTGGCCTCGTTCTCGAACTGCTGGGGCATCCACGAGTCGGGCACCTGGGAGAGCAGCTCGTTGGCGCGGGCGATGGCGCCCTTCATTCCCTGGGCGCGCGGGGTGAGCTCGAACGTCGCGCCATAGGCGGCCATCAGGCGGCGGCGCTCGACGCTCATCGACTCCGGCATGACGAGCACCAGCTTGTAGCCCTTCACCGCGGCGACCATGGCCAGACCGATGCCGGTGTTGCCGCTGGTGGGCTCGATGATGACGCTGTTCTTCTTGAGGATGCCGCGCTTCTCCGCGTCCTCAATCATGGAGAGGGCGATGCGGTCCTTGATGCTGCCGCCCGGATTGGCGCGCTCCAGCTTCATGTGGACCGTGACGCGCGACGGGAACAGCCGGTTGATGCGTACGTGCGGCGTGTTGCCGATGGTCTCGAGGATGTTGTTGACCTTCATGTCGGGCCTCGTCGGGGGCTGCGCGGGGTAGGTGCTTCGCAAAGGCGTCATCAAATGTGGAACTCGATGGCGTCCAGGACGCCGTCGGCTCCACGGGGACGAATCTCGCTGCGTCGGGTGACGACGGAACCCGGAGGGATGCTCTGCGTGAGCCACGCGTTGCCGGCGATGATGCTGCCGTGGCCCACCACCGTCTCCCCTCCGAGGATGGTGGCGTTGGCGTACACCACCACGTCGTCCTCAATCGTGGGGTGGCGCTTCTTGTCGGCCAGGGCCTTCTCCACCATGAGCGCGCCCAGCGTGACGCCCTGGTAGAGCTTCACGTTGTCGCCGATGAGCGTCGTCTCACCGATGACGACGCCGGTGCCGTGGTCGATGACGAACCGCCGGCCAATGGTGGCGCCGGGGTGGATGTCCACGCCGGTGCGCTGGTGGGCGAACTCGGTGAGCAGCCGTGGCAGGAGCGGGAAGCCGAGCATGTGCAGCGCATTGGCCACGCGGAAGATGGCGATGGCCTGGAAGCCCGGGTACGTGAGGATGACCTCGTCCACGGAGCGGGCGGCGGGGTCCGCGTCGAAGATGGCCTGCGAGTCCTGACGGAGCCAGTCGTAGAGCTCCGGCAGCCGCTCCATGAAGCGCGCGGGGATGCTGGCGTTGATGTCCGGGTAGAGGGGCGCGAGCGTTTCGCGCAGGCGGTGGAGGCTGGCCTCCACGGTGGTGACGTCCCGGCGGACAGCGGCGGCGGTACACTCCAGGCGCTCCGCGAAGTGAGGGAACAGCAGCCCGAGGACCTGTGCGACGAACTCGGGGGCCGCCCGGCGCACGTCCGGGGGGAAGCAGTGGCGCTGTCGGGCTTCCAGCAGTGCCGCGACCAGCCTGGCGTTGGAATCATCCATGAACCCCTCCATTTAATGCGGTGCGTGGTGGGGCCGCACCACCTGAATCCCTGGATGGCTCGGAAGTTCGGGTGAGTGTGGGACAAGTGGACAGCGGGGGATGCCGGGGGGCTGCCCTGGCGGGCGTCCGACCGGGGGGGGAGGGGGCCCGAGGGCGCGGGGAGTGGCCTCCGGTGACCCCAGGGGGTGCCTGAAGGGAACAGCATCCACCGGGTCGCCCGGGTTTAGGACCGCTTGTCGGGCGGGCGCTTCACAGCGGACTCGCCCCAGGGGCGCTTGCTCGACCTTCTTGACGGCGTGACGATGGGTGCATGAGCCAGGCTCCCTCGTATGTCCATGGCACCAGTGCCACGCCGCTCCTCGGTGAGACCCTCGGGCAGAACCTGCGAACAACGGTGGAGCGCCATGGGGACCGCGAGGCGCTGGTCGTCGTCTCGCAGGGGTATCGGGCCACGTACCGGGAGATGTGGGAAACCACCACGCAGGTGGCGAAGGGCCTGCTGGCGATGGGCGTGGAGAAGGGGGACCGCGTGGGCCTCTGGTCTCCCAATCGTTTCGAGTGGGTGGTGACGCAGTACGCGGCGGCGCGCATTGGCGCCATCCTGGTGAACCTCAACCCGGCCTATCGCACGGCGGAGCTGGAGTACTCGCTCAACCAGTCGGGCACCAGTGTGCTGCTGTTGGCGCGGGGTTTCCGCCAGACGGACTACCGGGCCATGCTGGAGGAGGTCCGCCCCCGCTGCCCTCAGCTCCGCGTGGCGCTGGTGCTGGACGACGACTGGCAGCTGTTGCTCTCCAACGCGAAGCACGTGAGCGAGCACACGCTGGAGGACCGCGAGGCGTCGCTCCAGTTCGACGACCCCATCAACATCCAGTACACGTCCGGGACGACGGGCTTCCCCAAGGGCGCCACGCTGTCGCACCACAACGTGCTGAACAACGGGTACTTCATAGGCGAGGCGCTGCGCTACGGGCCGGAGGACAGGGTGTGCATCCCCGTGCCCTTCTACCACTGCTTCGGAATGGTGATTGGGAACCTGGCCTGCACGACGCATGGCTCGACGATGGTGATTCCGGGCGAGGCGTTCGACCCGCTGGCGGTGCTCCAGGCGGTGCAACTGGAGCGCTGCACGTCGCTGTACGGCGTGCCGACGATGTTCATCGCGGAGCTGGACCACCCGCGCTTCGGTGAGTTCGATTTGACGACGCTGCGCACCGGCGTCATGGCGGGTTCACCGTGTCCGGTGGAGGTGATGAAGCAGGTGCAATCGCGGATGAACATGCGCGAGGTGACCATCTGCTACGGGATGACGGAGACGTCTCCGGTGTCCACGCAGAGTTCGCTGGATGACCCGTTCGACAAGCGGGTGTCCACGGTGGGGCGCGTGCATCCGCACCTGGAGGTGAAGGTCATCAACGCGGAGACGGGGGCGGTGGTGCCTCGCGGGGCGGCGGGAGAGCTTTGCACGCGGGGCTACAGCGTCATGCTGGGGTACTGGGCGAACGAGGAGGCCACGGCGAAGGCGGTGGACGCGGCGGGGTGGATGCACACCGGCGACCTGGCGACGATGGACGTGGACGGCTACGTGCGGATTGTCGGTCGCATCAAGGACCTCATCATCCGGGGCGGGGAGAACATCTCTCCGCGGGAGGTGGAGGAGTTCCTGCACACGCACCCGGGCGTCAGCGAGGCGCAGGTCATCGGTGTGCCGAGCGCGAAGTACGGCGAGGAGGTGATGGCCTGGGTGAAGCCGAAACCGGGCGTGACGCTCACGCCCGAGGAGCTGAGGAAGCACTGCACGGGCCGCATCGCCACGTTCAAGGTGCCGCGCTTCTGGAAGCTGGTGGACGCGTTCCCGATGACGGTGACGGGCAAGGTGCAGAAGTTCCGGATGCGGGAGGTCTCCGTGGCCGAGCTGGGCCTGGAGTCGGCCTCGTCCATCAAGACCGCTTGAGGCGGGGGCTCTTGCGCGCGGTCTTCTTGGCGACGGCGCGCTTTTTCGGGGGTGTCGACCTCGTCGAGAGGGACTTCGGCTTCGGCTTGCTCGGGGCCGGGGTCTTCTTCGCGGGGGCCTGTTTCTTTGGCGCTTTCTTCTCGGCAGGGGCCTTCTTCGCTGCCGCGGCGGGCTTCTTCTTCGGAGCCTTCTTCAGCGCGGCCCTCGCCGCCGCGTCGACGGCACGGCGAGCCCAGGGCAGCAGCTCATAGGCGTCATCGCTCGCGTCGGCGGGCGGCGTCCAGTAGCCCAGCGCCACCGTCTTCCCGCCGCCCTCGAAGATGAAGGGGCGGCAGCCGGCGGCCTGGAAGTCGGGCCTGGTGACATCGTCGACCTTCAGGAAGAGCTGTCCGTCTCCAATGAGGCCGAACATCCGCCCTCCGAAGTACAGGCCCCACCCGCCGAACATCCGCCGAGCCTGGACCGGTCCGAGCTTCTCCAGCAACTCCACCACGTACTCCACGAAGCTGTCCGTCCGAGCCACGCTGCTCCTCCTTCACACCACGTCCCGATGAAACGCTGGAGGGATAACATCCCCGCGCGTCTTGTCGTAGGGCATCGAAGGGGGAGCGTAGCGGAGGTGACGCGCGCTCAGCCGCGCCCGCGTGCAAGCGCCGAGGGCGTGCACCCGAACTCCTGCCGGAACGCGCTGGTGAAGTGACTGTGCGAGGAGAAGCCCACTCCGAGCGCGACGTCCGTGAGGCGGCCTGATGCCTCCTCCAACTCGAACAGCGCGGCGCGCAACCTCACGCGGGTGAGGTGTCGATGCAGTGTCTCCCCTGTCACCGCGTGAAAGACGCGACTGGCGTGGAAGGGGGATGCGTGGACCTCCGAAGCGAGCGCCTCCAGCGTCAGCCGCTCCGCGAAGCGCGTGGCCACCTGGTGTTGCAACTCCTCCGTGAGTTGACGCCACGCGGGCGTGACGGAGGCTGCTCGCGTCCGCTCGGGCGCGGCGTCCCGCACGAAGCGATGGACCAGGGCCAGCGCGACTTCCTCTCGCGCCAGCGGGTCCGTGTCTCGCAAGAGCTTGAAGTGCAGGCGTGCCACCTCCGCGGAGACCTGGAGGACCTGGGCTCGAACGTGCGGGCCCAGCTCCTCCGCCAGCGCGCCACGCAGGAGCAGCAGCGTGCTGCGCTGTGGCTGCTCCCCGGTCGAGGCCATCCAGTACTCGTCACCCGGAACCTGCAGCGCGGCGGTCGTCGGGTCCACCACGCTCCGTTGCCGACCGAGGGTCCGCACATGCATCCCCGCGCGCAGCAGGTCCAGCTCGACGTAGTGCGCCTGCTCCAGCGTCCGAGCCTGGCGCGCTCCGGGACACGTCCACTCGCCCACGAAGAGTTCGTTTCCCTCGACGAGCGGGCGCATCGGACTGGGGAGGTCCCAGCTCATTCTCTCGCCCGCGCGGTCATGCTCAAGGACTCGAGGCGGGAAGCAATTCCGGTGGAATGGGATGCGCCGCGTCTTCCGACTGCCACACCACGCTCGTCACCCACCAGCGCGCGCCGTCGAAGTAGAGCTGGATGTAATTGACGCCCCGCGAGAGCGAGCCTTCTCCGGGGCCCGTCCGCGTCTCGTAGGTCGAAGCCACATGCGCGATGTTGCCGTACCGGCGCGTGACGCGATTGATTTCCCGCTCGCGAAACCCGGCGCGGACGAGCGGCTCCGTGGCCTCCACGAAGCCCTGGTGGTCCCAGATGGAGACCTTCTGGCCAATCGACACGAAGTGAATCCATGGGCTGTAGAGCGTCCTGTCGCGTGCCCACTGCCGGGGTGCGTCGGGGGCGAGGTTCACCACTTCGTAGAAGGCCTTCATCACCCCATCGATGGAGGCCACGTCCTCGGGGCGGGCGGGAATCGTCTCCACGGGGACGGAAGGTGGCGCATGGGCGCATGCGGTCAGGGCGAGCAGCAGGCTGAGGAGGGTGGTTCGCATGGACATACCATCGGAGTCCTCCCGGGGCTGGCGCTATCAGGATCTTGCGCGGACGACCGCGTGTCAGCGGAACGTGGCCACCAGCGGGTTGTGGTCGGACGTGTCGCCCACGTCGATGACCTCCGAGGACACCAGTCGCTCCACCATGCGCGGTGACGCGAAGACGTAGTCGGTGCGGTAGTCGATGGTGACGCCACCCCGGTTGCGCCGCGCCGTCACCCACTTCGTGGACCCGGCCCGCGTCGGCAGCGTGTCCACCCAGCCGAAGTCCTCCACGTCGTCGATGACGTCGAAGCGCGGCGGGTGTCCGTACTTGTCCGTCCCCGCGCGACGCAGCCTGTCCTCCAGGTCCACCGGGTACGGGTCCCTGCGCGACAGCGAGTTGAGGTCTCCGGCGAGCAGGTACTGCCCGTCCCGGAACTTCGCCGGGTCGATGAGCGAGCGCAGGTAGCGCGCCTCCACGTAGCGGAGCCTCTCGTGGTGCGCGTCGAAGTGCGTGCCGAACAGCGTCACCGGTCCGTTGGCCTCCAGCTCGCACTCGACGATGCAGTGGCCCAGGATGTGGCGGTCATTGTGGATGCGCAGCGAGCGCAGGGGAGGGCGGCTCACCACCGCGACGTGGTAGCTGCGCCCACTGGGGCGCGAGCGGGACTGACCCAGCACCACGTGCGCGTCGTCCTGCGGCACGTCCAGCGCCTCGGCCACCCGACGCAGGCGCCCGCCGTCTTCCCAGCCCAGGCACTCCTGGAGCACCAGCACGTCCGGTGAGGCCCGGGAGAGGAAGGTGGCGATGTCGTCGAACCGCTCCTCGCCTCCCTGCAACACGTTGAACGTCATCACCTTCAGCGACATGCGACAGCCCTCTCGCCCGTGGGCTCCCGTCACCCGCCCACGCGCGACAGGCTATCGCACCCGCTGCCCCGAGGGCGCTCCTCCACGCCTGCCTGCTCCCCAGGGCTCCGGCATCGCGCGCACGCTCTCCACGATGAACGACTTGAGCTCGCGCGCCGCCGCCGTGAGGTAGCCCTCGCCCCGGTGGACCAGCGCCACCTGTCGCTTCAGGCCGCTCTTCGCCAGCGGCACCACGTCGAAGCCGCGCGCCGCGTGGTCCCTGGCCATCAGCTCCGGCACCAGCGCGATGCCCAGTCCGCGCTCCACCATGCGCCGCATCGCCTCCGCGTTGTCCGTCTCCATCGCGACCTTCGGTGTCACTCCGCGCGCCTCGCACTCCGCCTCCAGCGCGCGCGTGCCGCTCATGCTGGGGATGACCACCCACGTCTCTTCCACCACGTCCCCGAGCGTCACCGGCCGGCTGCTCTTCGTGAGCCGGTGTCCGCGCGGCACCGCCAGCATCAGCACTTCCTCCCAGAGCTTCTGCGACACCAGGTCCGCCCGTCGCACGGGCAGCGACAGGATGGCCAGGTCCAGCGCGCCACGGGCCACGCCTTCCTCCAGCGTCGACGCCATGGCCTCGCTGAGCCGGGGGCGCACCTCCGGAAACCGCTGCGCGAAGGCCGGGATGATGTCCGGTAGCAGGTACGCTCCCACGGTGTGCAGCGTGCCGAGCGACACCGGCCCGCGAGGGGTGTTCGACAGCCGCTCCAGCTCGGAGGTACCCGCCGCCAGGGCATCGAGCGCGCGCCGTGCGTGGGGCAGGAACCGCTCCCCCGCGTCCGTCAGCACGGCGCCCCCGGGCGTGCGAACGAGCAGGCGAGTGCCCAGCGCCGCCTCCAGCGACTGGAGCTGGCGGGACAGCCCGGACTGGGACAGCCCCAACCGTTTGGCGGCCCTGGAGAGGCGGCCTTCCTGGGCCACGCGGAGGAATGCCTGGAGCTGTTCGTGAGTCATGCGGATTCCGCATGGAGTCTATGCGGAAGTTGCGATTTCCGCATGGGGAGCCCCCGGTTACACGTGTGCCATGGATGGAAGCGGCTTGACGGTGGAGCCGGTGTCTTCCGCACGGCCTGGAGCGGCGCGGCGGATGGCCACTGGCGCGGTGCTGCTGGCCCTGGTGGTCAGTGCCTTCGAGGGCACGGTGGTGACCAGCGCCATGCCCACCATCACCCGGGAGCTGGGCGGACAGCACCTCTACTCGTGGGTCTTCTCCGCGTTCCTCTTCGCGTCCACCGTGGGCGTGCTCATCTCCGGGAAGCTGGCGGACCGGCTGGGACGCAAGCCCGTCTTCTTCGCCGGCATGGGGTTGTTTCTCGTGGGCTCCGCGCTGTGCGGGCTCGCCCATTCGGTGGAGGGGCTCATCGCCTTCCGTGTGTTGCAGGGGCTGGGCGCGGGCGCGCTTCAGCCCACCACGCTCACCATCAGCGCGGACCTCTACACGCTGCGCGAGCGCGCCGCCGTTCAGGGGCTCTTCACCGGCGCCTGGGGCGCGGGAAACGCGGTGGGGCCGCTCATCGGTGGATGGCTGGTGATGCACGCCTCGTGGCGCTGGGTGTTCCTGGTCAACGTGCCCGTGGGCCTGTTCGCCGCGCTGCTGCTGTACCTCTCCTATCGAGACCCGCCGCGTCGCACGGACGTGAAGTTGGACCGCTGGGGGCCGGTGCTCGCGGGTTCGTCGGCGGCGATGCTCCTGTTCTCGCTGGAGCCTGGGCATGCGGAGCTGCGCTGGTTGTGTCTGCTGGGCGCGGTGGTGGGGGCCGCGGCGCTGGTGTTCCAGCAGCGTCGGTCGGAGGCGCCGCTCTTGCCGATGGAGTTGGTGAAGGACCGCACCGTGCTCAGTGGCGTGGCGGGAGGCATCGCGGGCGGGGCGTTGCTCTACAGCATGGCCGCGTGGGTGCCGCTGTGGATGACGGAGCAGGGCGGCCAGACGCCCATCGTCGCGGGGCTGACGCTCCTGCCGATGTTGCTGGGCTGGTCGGTGGGCTCCACGTTTGGCGTGAAGCTGCTGGTGCGCGGAGGCATGCGCTTGAGCGCGGGCGTGGGCTTCGCGGTGGCCGCGACGGGGGCGGGGCTCCTGGCGCTCACCGCCGCGTATGATTGGGGCACGCTCCCGGCGCTCGTCTCGCTCGCGGTGCTGGGCATGGGGCTGGGGCCGGCGGCGAGCACGTCGCTCATCGGACCGCAGTCGCGCGCGCCCTGGCATCACCGGGGCATCGTCACCAGCAGCCTCTATGCGACGCGACTGCTGGGTGGCTCGCTGACGGTGGCAGCGCTGGCGCTCGCCCGAGGCCACTTCGCGCTCCAGTTCGCGATTGCTGGCGCGCTCGCGGGCACGGTGGCGCTGCTGCTGGCCGTGGTCGCCCCCGGCAAGATGGCCAGCGAGCCCTGAGTTCACCTGATAGGGCGGTAGAAAATCCTGAGCAGGACGCGCTGGTTCCGCTCAGGCTTCGTCGTCCGGCAGCAGCGCCCGGAGAAGCTCGTCGTCAGGGCCGAGCGGGCGCCAGCTCGCGGGAGGCGGATTCGCTCGGAGCGCGACAATCACCCGTCGAGTGCGCTCCGAATAGGCTTCTGGAGTGGAGCCCGACCAGAGGCCAAGCGCCTTGGCGACCTGGAAGCGGGTCACATCATCAAGTTCGGCTGGCCACCCGTTGGGAAGGCCTGCTGCCAACTCCCGCGCGAGCAAGTCTCGAACGAGTCGTGTGACCTGCTTCCGTCGTTCCGCTTCAGTGCGCAACCCGGTCAACACCTGCACCCCTGCGACGTCATCCTTGCCAAGCTCTTCGGCCAGGGCGTACAGCGGGACAGCAGGACGTGCATCCGCGAAGGCGGTCAGCGAGTCGAAGCCACGCTCGCGGACCCGTTCATAGAGGCGGGCCTTCCAATCCCCCTGCCATGAACGTCCGTCGGTCATCGGCTGCGCCCCTTGGTGAACTTCATCGGAATGTCGTAGAGCCTCATGTTCTCCGCGACGATGCTCAGCACCTCATTGCGCGTCAACTTCTGCCCTGCCGACAACTCCGCATCATTCAGGGTGCGCATGATCCTCCTGTTCCATTCGTCGGGCCATATGCGCCCCAGCTTCCAGTTCCCCCCGCCGTGAATCGCCTCGTGGTGGGCCCGTTCCAGTCGAACACAGAACTGGTCGATGTCCAGGTCACCCTTGAAGCCGCGCTGCTCGAACCACTCGCGATGCTCCTTGGGCATGACGTGGTGCTTCGGAGCCTCGGACATGCCCGCTCCCGCTCTGCCCGTCACCTGCATGCCGCGCACCTCGGGACTGTCCCCCAGCGCGTCGCGCACACCCTTGGGTAGGCCTTGGTGGGCCTGCGCCATCATGACCTGACCGCCGTGGATGCGGACGGCCGCGCTCACTGCCGGAACGGAGATGACGCCCGCCTGCACGAGCCTTCGCATCATCTCCACCCACTCAGCGGAGACGACGATTCGCGAGCCCGCCATGACTCCCCCCGAACTCATCGTGAGGCCCACGCCGAGCGTCGCAGGTGTGGCCGGGGGCAGCCGTGGCAGCGACATCTTCAGCGAGGAGATCAGGGTGACCATCTCCAACACCTGCATGGCCACCAGGACCTTGCCTCCATCCTCTATGGCCGACAGTCCATCCGAACGAAGCGTGTTGAACTCCCGGGTCAATGTCCCCATCAGTTCGGGCATCCCGAGTGCCGCCGCCTCGACACGGTCAGGGTCCTGGGAGGCGAGGTCCGCCAGCGCGGTCTCCATCAAGCCCCGAACGCGGTTGAGGTCCACGAACTGCTTCTCGATGCCGCACATGAAACACTCTCGGAGCAAGGCGTCGGAGAGCTGAAGGAAGTCGCCCCAGGTTGCCAGCAGCAGCGTCCCGAACATCGCGGCCTGGAGCTTGGGCCCCGTCATGCGAAGAATCCCCAGCTCCATGGCCGGATCCCCCACCTCCGAGGCCACTTCCGTCAGTCCGGTCGTACTCTCGAGCGCGCCGCGAATCCACGTCGCCTGCTTGTCGCCATGATGGAGAAAGCGCGTGAACACCTCGCCGTTGATGCTCCGGCCATCGAAGCCAGGCCGACGCGTCGCCATCTTGGACAACGCGGACTCGACTCCTTTCAGCGAGCCCTTCGCCTCGTTGATGGAGTCGAGGAGGGCTTGATGCGTTCGTTCAGCGCTTTGCCTTTCGCCCCCGACGGCGCCCGTGGTTGTGCCAGGTCCCGCGCGCGTCGCGTCAGCTCGTGGAGTCGCGTGTCGCCACTGTCGGGGTGTGTAGCTCAGCGTTTCGCCACGCCCGGGAACCTGCGTCACCGAGGAGCATCCCGCGGTCAGCAACGCCACGACCCAGAGCAGAGCGTCAACGCGCATCGTCCACCCGCAGGCCCATCGAGGCGAAGGCCCCCGGTCGCAACGGGACCTTCAGCGCGGGCAACAGCAGCGTGTCCCTCCCCAAGTCTTGGAAGAATTCGCAGGAGGTCTCGCCATTCGTGAATAGGACAACGCTCCCAGAGGGATGGGGGATGGGCAGGAATCTCCGAGCGCCGCGCGAGAGGGGTTCGCGCAAAGGCAGACTCAAGGTACTGCCAGCCCGTCTGGACTTGAGCGACGTGGTGGGTCCAACAACCATGAAACCGAAGCGCAAGAGAGCCACCGAACTGGGGCAGACTCAGTTCAGGGAAAAGAGCCGTGAGCCGGTAGCGCTCGTGCGCGCTGTGCAGCGGCCTCCCCACGGTGTGCCGCGCGCTGCACACCGTGAGCCCGCCCCGCCGTGCAAACGTGCGTGATGCCGTGCGTCAGCGGTTGGCAGGTCCGATGCAATCGGAGCCTCCCCACACGCCACGGGTTGGCGGTGGAGGATTGGCGATGACGGAGATGATGGCGAAGTGGGACGTGAAGGTATTGGGTGGGCTCGGCGGCGCATTGCTGGCCCTGGCCGCGGTGTTCCTCTGGCGGGACCTCCACATGCCCGTGGAGGCGCTCCTCATTCTGGCGGCGGTCGCGACGCTGGCCCTGGGCTTCCTGGCGGTTCCTCGCGGAGGACTGCTGATCTTCCCCATCGCAGTGCTCGCCACCTCCGTGACAGGAGGCCTGTGGTACGCGGCGACGAAGCAACCCTTGTTGCTCGTGGGACTCGCGCTGACGTTCATCGCGTCCGTCATCATGTTGCCGCGCTCGCTGCGTCGCGGTGACACGCAACTGGAGCGAATCCGTGACGTGCTCGTCTGGTTCGGCCTCACCGCCGCGACCATCGCCACGTCGTGGACCTTCTACTTCCACTTCCTCACCCTGGGCGTCGCGGAGGACCACATCGCGCGTCGGCTCGTGCTCACGCTGGGCTGGCTCGTCATCGGCGTGGTGCTCGTGTTCCTGGGCCGCAAGCGGGGCGCTCCCGTGATTCGCGACGCGGGCTTCTGCTTCGTCGCCATCTCCGTGGGCAAGACGCTCCTCTATGATACCGCCCACCTCGACGGCTCCCTGCGCGTGGCGGGGCTCGCCGCGGCCGGTGCGCTGATGCTCGGCACCGCGTGGCTCTCGGCGCGGTCGACCCCGGCCACTCCCCGGAGCTCGTGACATGGGGCCCCTGCTCTCCTGGATGGGCGCGCTGTGGCTGACGCAGGCGACGCCCGTGGCGTGCTGGTCGCATGAGGACCCGACTCCGGGCTGGAAGCGCGTGGAGCTTCCTGCGTCCGCGCCCCAACTGGCCGCGCCGGCGGACGTGGACCAGTTCCGCTCGGGTGAGCCCGTCCTTGTCCGGGAGGCCAACGTGGGGACGTACTTCGGCGGCCAGCACGTGGGCACGGGCCGCATGGCCTTCCGCTTCCAGGTGCAGCCGGGCACGACGCGCCTGGAGCTGGACTTCCTCGGCTCGTTGCGCGGCGCCAAGGTGGATGCCACCGCCTACGTGGGGCCTCGCCCCCTGCACCTGCTCGACGAGCGACGCATCCCGGGTTCAAGCCTCATGCTGGAGTGGGGCTCGGAGGAGGTGAGCGCGGTGGTGGTGGAGGTCCACTACCACCTGCGCGAGCGGCCCGTGGTGCAGTCCTGGTGGGCGACCCGCCGCGTCTGGCCCGAGCGGGATGCCGCGCTCCCCGGCGAGTTCAAGGCCGCGCGCTCGCTCTATTTCTTCCACCCTGGCGGAGGCCGCGTCCTCACGCTGTGCCAGCAACCGGACCTCATCCCGCGCACGTCCCGCTGGCCCCAGTTGGGACTGCGACTCGTCACCGTCGCGCTCAAGCCGACTCCTTGAGCGCCCAGGGCCACAGCTTCGCCAGCGCGGAGCGCAGCTCGCCCGCGCTGGCGTAGCGGTCCTCGGGTCGCTTCTCCAGGAGCTTCAGCACCACGCGCTCGAACGGCCCGGGCAGGCTCGGGCGCAACGTGGTCGGCGGCACCGGAGCCTGCTGCACGTGCAGGAACATCAACGGCACGGGCTCGGTGTGACGGAAGGGGAGCTGTCCCGTACACAGCTCGTAGGCCACCACGCCCAGCGCGTACAGGTCCGTGGTGGGCGACAGCGGCGGGCTGCCCATCACCTGCTCGGGCGCCATGTACTCCGGCGTTCCGAGCACCGTGCCCTGCGCGGTCGTCCCCACCACATGGGTGCTCTTGGCGAGGCCAAAGTCCATCAGCTTCAGCACGCCCGCACGGGTGATGAAGAGATTGGCGGGCTTCACGTCCCGGTGCAGCACCCCCCGGCCATGCGCGTGCTCCAGCGCGACGGCCGCGTGCGTGAGCCAGCGCAACGTCTCCGCGAGCGTGGGCCGTCGCTCCAGCATCCGCTGGCGCAGGTCCATGCCGTCGAGGAGCTCCACGGTGAGGAAGTGCCGGTCTCCATCCAGGCCCACGTCGAAGACGCGCAGGATGTTCACGTGCTCCAGCGCCCGCGCGTGCTCCACCTCCTGACGGAAGCGCGCCACCGTCGACGGCTCCGCGTGCGGTGTCGCGAGCACCTTGAGCGCCAGCCGCTGGCCCTGGCGCAGGTCCTCCGCCTCGTACACCGTGGAGCTGCCTCCGGCGCCGAGCCAGCGCTCCACCCGGTAGCGCTCGCCCACGAGCTGTCCTGGCACCAGTCCGCGCACCGTCGCGGCCGGAGCAGGCGCGGGCGTGGGGATGCCTTGCAGCCACGTCCCGTGCGGCGACATGGGCGTCACCGCGCGCAGCGTCTCCGCCAGCGACACCGGAGGCGGGGGCGTCACGGGCGCGGGCGTCGGTGTCCGCGCCACCACCGCCGCGGGTTCCAGGGACATCCCTCCGAGGTACACCACGCCTCCGGAGTCTTCTTCCGTCGAGCCCACCGCGCCTCCCTCGGTGTCCGTTGGCCCCGTGCTCTTCGCTCAGGGGTCCAACAGCGAGATGTGCGACGGCGCTCCCGCGCCTTCGATGTCCAGGTGCGGCGTGGGCAGGTTGTACTCGGCGGCGGCGCTGGTGGCCTCCACCATGATGGGCCCCGCGATTTCTGGCGGCTCGCCTTTGCACAACACGTCCACCACGTGCTCCACGGTCCACTTGCCCAGCCGGTTCACGACCAGGCGATTCCCGTCGAACGTCGACGTGTCCGACAGGTCCTCGCTGGCCCCGAGCTTCACGTCCACCGAGTCGCCCAGGTAGCCCCGCGCCAGCGCCAGCACGCGGTCCACCACCGAGTTCCACGCCTGGAGATGCGTGCGGTCCTGCGCTTCGTCCATGATGTCCAGACCCACCTGGAGCTTCTCCATGCGCTCCAGGAATTGCTGCACCAGCGGGCCTCGGATGACGCGGCCGTGCTGCGGCGCGATGATCTCCACCGCCGGCGTGAGCTTGCGGATGGTGGCCACCACGCGGGCCAGGGCGGCGTTCACCGGCATGTAGATTTGATGGAACGCGCGGATGCCTGACCAGTCGGACTCGTCCGCCCACAGGCCCTTCGCGTTGGCGTCGGTGAGGCCGCCGAACAGGTCACCCGTGAAGAGCACCCGCGTCTGCGGGTCATAGAGCATCACCGCGCCCCGGAAGTGGCAGAAGGGCGAGGGCACCGGCAACAGCTTGTGCCCGGTGGGCACGCTCAGTCCCTGCGCGAACTTCTCCGTGGGGATGAAGCGGTTGCGCGGCAGGTTCTGGTGGACGATGAGTCTCCAGGTGTCCTCCGAGCACAAGAGGCCCGCACGAGGCGCATACCGCGCGGAGATGATGCTCGCGGACGAGCCCACGTCCGGGTCCTGGTGGTTGATGAACAGGGCCGACAGCCGCTCCATGCCACCGATGAGCGATGTCACCTTGGTGTGGATGGTGGAGAAGTCGCTGCTGGAGCCCGGGTCGATGAGGAGGTTGAACTCCGATGCCCGCTGCGTCTTCGTGTCCGTGCCTCGGAACCGTCGGAGGTAGGGGTTGGCGTAGAAGATGTTCCCGGGCTCTCGCTTGCCCACCCAGAACGTCTCGGGGGCAATCTCCACGGGAACGATGCGGAGGTCGTTGCTCAGGCCCGGGGCGGGGAGGTCGCTGCTGCTCATGACGCGGAGGTCCTTCGCGGTGGAGTGAGGTTCCCCGGCCCATAGCAAGGGGTGCGCCGCGGCCCGTGTCCCCTCGGCATGCGTGGCGTGGGCGCTCGTCGCGCGCAAGGTCTGCGCACCGCAGCATGCCCGCGCAGTTCATGCGGGGGGGCCGCGAGCCTCGTGGTACGTCGAGCGCTCGCACGCGAGGTGGGAGCAGGCGGCTTCGAGGTTTTCGCGCGTCCGCTTCCAGGCGCGTGGCACACTGCTGGGGCCGCTCGCACCCACCACTATGCCCGACGCAGCCATCCTCTCCACCTGGGGGCTCCCAGGTCTCTTCCTCGTCGCGATGCTGGCGGGTTCCGTGGTGCCGGTGCCGTCCGAGGCGCTGCTCGCCGCGCTCATCTATGGCGGCACGCCGCCGATGCTGGCCACGGCAGTGGCGACCGTGGGCAACGTGCTGGGCGCGCTGTCGCTCTACGTGCTGGGTCTGTGGGTGGCGCGCGGCGGAGGCGGTCCGCTGGGTCGCTGGTATGCACGGCGGCGCGCCAGCGAGGGCCCGCGCATGCAGAAGGTCGAAGCGCGGCTTCGCACCTGGGGCGCACCCGCGCTGGTGATGTCGTGGGTCCCCATCATCGGCGACGCGTTCGTCATCGCCGGAGGCGTGGTGGGCGTGAAGCCCCTGCCTTTCGTCGTGTTCGTCACGCTGGGCAAGGGCCTGCGCTACGTGTTCGTCGCCCTGTCCACTGCCGCATCCCTGTAGGGCGATGCCGCGTCATGTTTCAATCGTGTTTCACGCGCCTTCCTTGCGCGACATCCGGATAAGTTGAGGCTGTGGCCTTGGGTGTGGATTGCCTGGACCACCCGTTCAGCAGTCGTTGCCGACCTCAACAGCTCCCGCTCGGGAGCAGGACCGGACTTCGTGCGAAACAACCTCGCCGTACCAACGCGTGTGCTGTCGTCGTGGCGCCAATGGCTCGTGGCGCTCTTCCTGGGACTCGCAGCTTGCGGTGGCGAGGGCGTGGAGCCCACCACTGGGGAGTCCTCGCTCGGTGAGCGCCAGGACTCGCTGGCCAACGTGCGCATCCGGGTGATGGCCGCGAACATCTCCAGTGGCAACGGGCAGGACTACGACCCGGGCCACGGCATCCGCATCTTCCAGGGCACGGACGCCGACATCGTGATGATTCAGGAGTTCAACTACCTGACGGACTCCGCCGCCGACATCCGGACCTTCGTGAACACGGCGTTCGGCGCGGGCTTCTCGTACTACCGCGAGGCCGGCGCGCAGATTCCCAACGGCATCATCAGCCGCTACCCCATCATCGCCTCGGGCGAGTGGGATGACCCGCAGGTCACCAACCGCGACTTCGCCTGGGCGCGCATCGACATCCCGGGGCCCAGGGACTTGTGGGCGGTGAGCGTGCACCTGCTGACGTCGAACGCCAGCACGCGCAACACGGAGGCGGCCAGTCTGGTCAGCCGCATCCAGGCCAACATCCCCACGGGGGACTACCTGGTCATCGGCGGCGACTTCAACACCAGCAGCCGCTCCGAGGCGAGCTTCAGCACCTTCTCGCAGGTGGTCTCCACGGCCAGCCCCTACCCGGCGGACCGCAATGGCAACACCAACACCAACGCGGGCCGCAACAGCCCCTATGACCACGTGCTGGTGGACAGTGATTTGCGGCAGTACCAGACGTCGGTGGTCATCGGGAGCAGCTCGTTCGCCAACGGCCTCGTCGTGGACACGCGGGTGTACTCGCCCATCGGCGACCTGTCCCCCGCGCTCTCTGGAGACAGCGGTGCGTCTGGCATGCAGCACATGGGCATCATCAAGGACTTCCTCGTGCCCGCGGACTCGGTGACGTCCAGCGTGACGGTGACGTCGCCCAACGGCGGTGAGAGCTGGACGACGAGCAGCGCGCGGACGATTGCGTGGACGTCGTCGAACGTGACGAACGTGCGGGTGGAGTACACGCTGAACGGCAGCACCTGGACGACGCTGTCGTCGAGCACGCCCGCCTCGGCGGGGAGCCTGTCGTGGACGCTGCCGGCCACCGCGAGCACCACCGCGCGGGTGCGCGTGACGGACACGTCCAACTCCAGCATTACGGATACCAGCAACGCGACCTTTTCGATTACCACGGGCGGCGGTGGCGGCACGGGCACCCTCATCATCAACGAGGTGCTGGTGAACGAGGCCGGCTCCGATGTGAATGGCGAGTTCGTGGAGCTGGTGAACACGGGCACGGCGGCGCTGAGCGTGGCGGGGTGGACGGTGTCCGACTCCGCCAGCGTGCGGCACACGTTCCCCAGCGGCACCTCGGTACCCGCGGGCGGCGTGCTGGTGGTGTTCGGCGGCGCGGCGGGAATCCCCTCGGGCACGCCGGGTGCGGTGGCCGCGACCACGGGCACGCTGGGCCTGTCGAACAGCGGTGACACCGTGACGGTGAAGAACGCGTCCGGCACGGTGGTGGACACGGCGACGTTGTCTTCCACCATGGCGGGCACCGACGGCGTCTCCGCGAACCGCAGCCCGGACGTGGGCTCGAGCGCGACGTTCGTGCTGCACACCAGCCTGTCCAGCCTGTCGACCTCGCCGGGTCGGCGCGCGAGCGGCGCGTCGTTCTGATGTAACCCTGG
Source organism: Myxococcus sp. CA056 (assembly GCF_013336715.1). Taxonomy (NCBI): domain Bacteria; kingdom Pseudomonadati; phylum Myxococcota; class Myxococcia; order Myxococcales; family Myxococcaceae; genus Myxococcus; species Myxococcus sp. CA056. The sequence continues at coordinate 231,012 of NZ_JABUMT010000009.1, read as the reverse complement.
CACCGCGCTCCTGGCTCCTGCTTCAGGCGGGAGGCAGGAGCGCGGGTGCCTCAGTGACTTTCGCGGACCGTCGACGTGAGCGCGCCTTCCGGGCTCGAGGTCTTCGTCGACAGTGCAGCGTCTGGACCGCGCCCATCGCTGGGGCCGGGCGTCGTCGGGCTGTCGGGGCCTGGGTGGTTGCGGCCGTAGTCGCGCTCGTGGATGCGGACCAGGGCCAGGAAGAAGGCGACGATGAGCGGGCCCAACAGCAGGCCCACCGTGCCGAACGCCGCCAGGCCGCCGAGCAGCGAGAAGAAGACGATGGCCCCGTGCTGGTGCATGCCGCGCTTGGCGAGCAGCGGCTTGACGATGTTGTCCACCAGGCCCACCACCACTGTGCCCCAGATGGCCAGGAACAGCGCGGCCCAGGGGTGTCCGCTGAAGAACATCAACGCCGCGGCCACCAGCACGACGAGGGCGGCGCCCACGGCGGGGATGAGCGCCAGGAAGAAGGCGACGCCCGCGAAGAACAGGGGCGCGGGAACTCCCGCGAGCAGGAAGCCGATGAGCGCCGCGAAGGCCTGAACGCCCGCGGTGGCCAGCGAGGACAGCAGCACCGCGCCCGACACGCTGCGGAACTCGCGCATGATTTCCAGCGTCTCGCCGCGTCTGAGCGGGGACACGCTCTCTATCCACTGCACCAGCTCTCGCCCATCCGTGAGGAGGAAGAAGAGGGCGATGAGCATCATCACCGTCTGGAAGGCGATGGAGCCCGTGGCCGCCACCGCTCCCGTCACCGCGCGCGCGGCCGTTCCACCCTGGCTGCTCACCTGCTCCTGGATCTTCTCGTCCAGGTGCGCTTCCTCCATGGGCAGCCGCTCCATCAGGCTCTCCACGCCCTTGCGGACCGGCCCCGGCAGCTTCTGCACCAGACCTTCCACGCCCTCCTGTTGCACCGTCTTGGTGACGAACTGCGCACCCGACGACACCTCGGCGACCACGAAGGCCGTGAGCCCTCCCAGGGGCAGCAGCAACGCGAGGACGACCATCGTACAGATGAGCCCGGCGGAGATGTTCTTGCGCCCGCGCAGCTTGCGCGTCAGCCGGCTGTGCAGGCCGTAGAAGGCTCCGGCCAGCACCGCGGCCAGGAAGATGCCCTTGGCGAAGGGCTGGATGACCAGCGCCAACAGCACGATGGACAGCAGGATGAGACCGGTGAAGACGCGCCGGGCGGTCTGCTCGGATGCCATACCCGTGAAGTTAGGGCGGGTTCCCCAGGAGGGAAGGGGGGAGCGGCCCCCATGGCTGCCCGCCCGGTCTCCAGCGGAGAAGACTTGGGCCCGGGCCCCAGGCGGCTAGAGTGCCGCGCCATGCCGGCTTTTGAATCGACTCAGTTCACCGCGTGGCTGCTCCAGGCGCTGTGCTCCGCCTTCCTCGCCATCCTGTTCCTCCAGTCCGGGCTCGACAAGGTCATCGACTGGAAGGGCAACCTGGGCTGGCTCACCGGTCACTTCGCCAAGAGCCCCCTGCGGGGTGTCGTCCCGTTGATGCTCGGTGTCATCACCCTGATGGAGCTGGCCGCGGGCGCGCTCAGCGCCGCCGGACTGGTGGCGCTCATCGCCAAGGGCAGCGCGACCCTGGCCTTCTGGGGCGCGCTGGTGTCGGCGGTGTCGCTGGTGGGCCTGTTCTTCGGTCAGCGCATGGCCAAGGACTACGCGGGCGCGGGCGGCCTGGTGCCGTACTTCCTGCTGTCGCTCGCGGCCATCTACTTCACGCGCCTGGGCTGAGGCTTCACAGCACCTTGCGCGGCGGGACGAGCGCGTTGGCGGACAAGAGGCCCGCCACCAGCGCCACGGCCACCATCAGCATGTTGAAGGCCGTGTCGACTCCCGCCACCACGTCCCGCTCCAGCAGCGAGGACAGGCTGCGGAAGCCCACGCTGCCGGGCACGAGCAACATCAGTCCCGGCACGACGATGGTGACGGAGGGCTTGTTCCTCAGTCGCGCCAGCGCGTTGCCGCCGATGCCCAGGAGCAGCGCGCCCACGAAGGCGCCGAGCTGCGGCCCCAGGAACTCCGAGCCCAGCCGCGCGCCGGTGAAGGCGAAGGTGCCCGCGGCGGCAATCCAGCCCCAGTCGCGAGGGCGTGCGCGGAACAGCACACCAATGGCCACGCCCGCCACGGCCAGGGCCGCCGCCTGCGTCCATGCGGGCAGCGCGGCGACCGTCGGCGCGACGGGCGGCGGAAGCAGCTCGGACAGTCGGCTGCCCAGCGCGACGCCGAAGCCGAGCTGGAGGAACACCACCGCCGCGCCCGTGAGTCGCGAGGTGCCGGAGATGAGGTGGCGCGTGGCCAGCTCGTTGAGAGCCACCGTCAGCGTCAGGCCCGGCAAGAGGACGATGAGCCCCGCCAGCGTGGCGACCTGAATCGACAGCGGGCCGATGACGCTCGCGGCGAGCACGGCGAGCGCCGAGGAGAGGATGGCGGCGACTGGCTCCAGCACTCGCGCGGTGGAGGGCTGTCGCTGCGTCACCACGCTCAACAGGCCGATGAGCAGGCTGCTCACCGTCGCCACCGCCATCTCCTTCAGCCCACCGCCGAAGAGTCGAGCGCCAGCCCCGCCGGCCAGTGCCCAGCAGAGGACCTGGAGCACCGGCCCGAAGCGCTGCGGACGCGCGAGGATGGCCTCCACGCGCAGGGCGCCCTCGGCGGGCGTGAGGCGTGCCTGGATGACGTCGTCGGCGAGCACGTCCAGCAGCGTGAGCCGCTCCAGGTCCATGTCCCCGGGCTCCACGCGGATGAGGCTGGTGCGCAGCGCTTCAGGAGGCCCGAAGGACGCGAAGAGGGACGTGGGGGTGGAGAAGAAGCGGCCCTCCAGGCCCAGCCGCTCCGACACGCGCTGCATCAGCCCCTCCAGCCGGTGCGCGGGGGTGCCGTAGCGGTGCAGCGCTTCGGCCAGTCGCAGCGTGAAGGCGACGGAAGGCCCTGGGGGCGGCGGGAAGTGTTGGAGCGAAGCGGCGATTTCGGGAGGGACGGCCACGGCGGCGCAATGGCAGAGGCGCCCGGGTGGAGTCAAATGGCGGTGCCGTGACGTCCGCCTGTCCGCCGCCTCTCCCTCGGGAGAAGGTGCTCGTTGGTTCTCCAAGGTGGACATGGGATGTCGGGGTGACGAAGAGAGGAGGCGAGAGGATGGCGCGAAGGAGCAAGACGCCCCGGTGGCTGGAGGCGGCGCGGCGCAGGGGGCCAGAGGCGTCGTCGGAGGACGGCCGCTCGGACTGGCTGACGCGGGCGCTGGGGCGCGCCGGGGTGCTGTCTCGGGTCGAGGCGGAGGCGGCCATTCGCGCTGGACGGGTGGAGGTGGACGGACGCGTGGAGCTGGAGCCCTTCGCGCCGGTGCGGCCCGGTGGGGTGGTGCGCGTGGATGGACGGGCGTGCTCGCTCGCGGCGTCGACGCGGGTGTTGATGTTCCACAAACCGTCGGGTCCGGTGGTGCATGGCTCGGACCCGGAGGGCGTGGGCACGGTGTTCGAGCGGCTGCGCGCGGTGCTGCCCGAGTCCCTGCGAGGCTTCGAGTGGTACGCGGTGGGGCGCTTGGACCGGGACACCACGGGCCTGTTGTTCTTCACGAACGACGAGCGGTTCGTGCGGCATGGCACGGCGCCCGAGACGCACCTGCCCAAGCGTTATGTCGCGCGCGTGTCGGGCCGGCCCGGGGCGGTGGCGCTCCAGCGGTTGCGAGAGGGCGTGGAGCTGGAGGATGGGCTCACGCGTCCGGCGGAGGCTCGGCTGCGCGAGCCCGACGTGGTGGAGCTGACGCTGACGGAAGGGCGGCACCACCAGGTGAAGCGGATGCTGGCGGCCGTGGGACATCCGGTGCTCGCGCTGCACCGGGAGGCCGTGGGCACCGTGGTGCTGGACGTGGCCGAGAGCACGTGGCGAGCGCTGCGGGACGAGGAAGTCTCCGAGGGGCTGGGCTTTCGTCCGGAGGCGCCCGAGGTGGCCTGAGTGACTACGGCGTGGGGCGCGCGCCGAAGCGTGACAGCAGCGCCTCCAGCACCGCGGGCTCGCGCGGGTTGTTGAAGTGACGGCCACCGGGGACGACGAGGACCTCCGCGCCGAGGCGCTCCTCCCAGAGCTGACGGTTGCGGCGCCAGTCGGAGGTGAACGGGTCTCCATCCGAGAGGACCACGACGCAGTGGCCCAGCGCCGCGCGGACGCGAGCGAAGTCGATGGGCGTGTCGAGCCAGGGCCGCAGCGAGCCCCACGTCTTGTCCACCTCGAACCAGCCCGCGACGAGGACGGCGCCTTCCACGCGGTGTCCCTCGGGCATCGCGGCGAGGTAGCGGAGGATGGTCTGACAGCCCACGCTGTGGCCCAGGAACACCGTGGAAGGTGGCGGCACCGGCCCCAGGGATTGCGTGAGCGCGGACACCCAGCCCTCGATGGTGGGCGCGGCCGGCTCGGGCATGTCGAGCGTGACGATGGAGTCGAAGGGCGCCGGGGGCTGACGCAGTCGTTCCTCGAGCCAGGGATAGAAGTCGGTGTTCGGACGTCCTGCCCAGCGGTGAACGACGACGAGGGAACGGCTCATGGCCGCTCAGTCTGCCTCAACCCTCGCGCGACGCCATGGCCAGGACGTGCTCCCGGATTCGCGCCGCCAGTGACAGGCTGTCGGGGAGGGCGCGGCCCAGCAGGCTCGACACACCAGTGGCCAGCACCGCGGAGTTGGTGAAGACACAGGCCCGAGCTTCGGAGAGTCGCGCGAGCGGGAGCGCGCGTTCCACGACGGGCATGTCGTCGAGGTGTCCCGAGTCCAGGAGCACCTCGCGGATGATGCCGGGCAGGCATGGTGCATCCAGGGGAGGCGTGACGAGCGCGCCGTCCAGGAGCACGAAGAGGTTCGCGGTGGGCAGCTCGCACGCGTGCCCCAGGTCGTTGGCCAGCACGGGGAGCCGCTGCATGAGCGAGTACTGGCGGAAGTACGAGAGGCCCTTGTGGTTCGGCATGGGCTCACCGTGGCGGTAGGCACCGGCCTCCACGGTGTCCACGGCGCGACCTTCGCGCTGGAGTCGCTCGGCGTCCGGCGAGGGAGCCCGGAAGGTGAGCAGGAGCCGACCATCGCTCGCGGTCAGCTTGCCGATGCCGGTGAAGCGCGGACCGAGCGCGGAGTCTGACTCCAGGCATCGACGGAGGACTTCTCGCACGGCGTCGGGGTGGAGCAGCTCGGACGGTGGCGCACGGACGGTTTCGGGGAAGGACGCGACGCTCGCGGCGAGGCGCTTCAGATGCCGGGCGAGAAAGAGCGGGACACCGTCGTCGATGCGGAAGGTGGTGAAGAAGCCCGCGCCGAAGAAGAAGCCCTGCGCGTAGTCGTGCAGGGGCAGGTCTTCCCAGCGCCTCACCTCGCCATTCACCGCGACCGTGGAGAACATGCGTGAGGGCTCCGTCGTGCCTTAGCGTCGAGCCGCCAGGAAGTTGGCGAGCAACCGCGGGCCGTGCGTCGTGAGGAAGGACTCGGGATGGAACTGCACGCCCTCCAGCCCGGGCAGGGTGCGGTGACGCATGCCCATGATGAGCCCTTCATGCCAGGCCGTCACCTCCAGGCAGTCCGGGAGCCCCTCTCGCTCCACCACGAGCGAGTGGTAGCGCGCGGCGGTGAAGGGCCGGGGCAGCCCGTGAAAGAGGCCCTGCTCCTCGTGCTCGACTTCCGCCGTCTTGCCGTGGACGGGCACGGGGGCGCGCACGACTTTCGCGCCGAACACCTGCCCGAGACACTGGTGTCCCAGACAGACGCCGAGCAACGGCACGCGCCCACCGAAGGCGCGGATGACGTCCAGGGAGATGCCCGCGTCCTCGGGAGTGCCCGGGCCCGGAGAGATGACGATGCGCTCGGGCTGGAGCGACTCGATGTCGGCCACGGTGATGGCGTCGTTGCGCACCACCTTCAAGCGCGCGCCCAGGGCTCCGAGCGCCTGGACGAGGTTGAAGGTGAACGAGTCGAAGTTGTCGATGAGGAGAATCATCGCGCGCCTCGAGTCGCGGAAAGGGCGAGGAGCTGTGAGCGCGCCTTGTTGAGCGTCTCCTTGTATTCCTGGCGCGGCTGCGAGTCGTGGACGATGCCACCCCCCACCTGTGCGTAGGCTCGGCCGTCCTTCACGAGCAGCGTGCGGATGACGATGTTCAGGTCCAGGTCGCCGGTGAAGGACACGTAGCCGAGCGAGCCGGTGTAGAGGCCGCGCGCGTGAGGCTCCAGCTCGGTGATGAGCTGCATGGTGCGAATCTTCGGCACGCCGGTAATCGTCCCACCGGGGAACAGCGCGCCCACCACGTCGAGCGGCTCGATGCCCGGGGCGAGCTGGCCCGTCACCTCGGACTCGATGTGGAGGACGTGGGCGTACTCGACGATCTCCATCAGCTTCGTCACTTCGACGGAGCCGTAGGCACAGACGCGGCCCAGGTCATTGCGCTCCAGGTCCACGAGCATGGCGTGCTCGGCGAGCTCCTTCTCGCTGGTGCGCAGCTCCTGGACGAAGCGAGCGTCCTCCTCGGGTGTGCCTCTGCGCCGGGTGCCGGCGATGGGGCGGGTGATGGCGCGGCCCTGCTCCACGCGGACCAGTCGCTCGGGTGACGCGCTCACGACGTGGAAGCCGTCGCCTTCGAGGTAGCTGGCGAAGTGGACGGGGTTCGTGGCGGACAGCGTCTCGTAGAGCGCGAGCGGGTCGCCGGGGAAGTCGACCTCCAGGCGCTGCGAGAGGTTGACCTGATACGTGTCCCCGGCGCGGATGTACTCGCGCACGCGCTCCACCGCGTCCAGGTAGCCCTGCTGCGTGAAGTTGGAGCGAGGCTCCACGGTGGAGGTGCTCGGTGGTGACGGGGGCTCGGTGGGGACGGCTCGATGCACGTGGGCTTCGAGTGCATCCAGTCGTCGTGCGCAGTCCGTCCAGTCGGAGCCCGTGGCGATGGCGAGCAGGTGGCCTTCGAGGTGGTCCACCGCGAGGAAGGTGTCCACGAAGGACAAGGCGATGTCCGGCACCTTCAGGTCATCGTGGGGATGTCGCGGGAGCTTCTCGAAGTAGTGACTGGCCTCGTAGGCGAAGAAGCCCACCGCGCCGCCGAGGAAGAGGGGCAGGCCGGGAAGGCTCACGCCACGCCACTGCTTGAACAGCGCGCGGAGGGTGTCCAGTGGCGCGCCCACCTGGGGCTCGTCGTTGATGAAGCACTGGTTGCCCTTGGCGGAGAAGCGGAGGAACGGCTGCGAACCCAGGAAGGAATAGCGCCCCTCCTCGCTGACCCGGGTGCTCTCCAGCAGGAACCGATGTCCGGAGGGCAGGGCTCGCAGCAGGTCCACGGGACGCAGGGCGCCGGGCTCCAACCGTCGGACCACGGGGACTTGATTGAAACCCTGGGCCACGAGCGCGTCGAAGCGTGCTCGGTCCAGCGGAGGTGGAAGCGGCCGGGTGCTCATTCCGGGGCGCTTCCTAGCAGGAAGTCGAGAGTCCTTCGCGGGACTTCAGTCCGTCCCGGTGGGCCTGGATGGACCTGGCGCGGCCTGCTGCTCGCGTGACTGGCGAGCGAACCGGAGAATCTCGTCCTCGGAGAGCTGGTCGGTGCGCATGACGGAGCGGTCGGCCTTGAGCTGCTGCACCTTGCCTTCGCGCAGCACATGGAACTGTCCCGGCTTCTGCCCGGGGAGCCTGGCTTCGGCATCCACGCGGGCCTCGGTGAACATGGGTTTGACCTTCCGGATGGCGTTGTCTTCCTTCACCCGCCCCACGCACCAGGTGCGCACGTTCTCCCGGCACTTGTAGTCGAGGTCTCCGGGGCTCTGCGTGGCGAGCATGATGCCCACGCCCGCCGAGCGCGCCCGCTTGAGCAGGCTCTCCATGGGCTCCTTGGTCGCGGGCTTGCTCGTCGCGGGCAGGTACAGGTCCGCCTCGTCGAAGAGGAGCACGGCCTGAAGCTGGGGCGAGGGGTGCTGACTGGCCCAGCGGTGGGTCTCCAGCAGGAGTTGGGAGACCCAGAAGAGGACGCGCGGATTGTCCCCCAGGAACTTCGTGCTGATGATGCTCAGTCGCGTGCGCCCGGGAATGCCGTGGACGCCGCGTCCGAGCAGCTCATCCAGGTCGAGCCGCTCGCCACCGGATGTCAGCAGCGAGCGCAGGTTGATGCGCAGCACGCTGAGGTCCTGGGCGAGCTTCGCGAAGGTCTTCTGGGGAATCCCATCCGTGGCCTCCAGGAGCGCGGGGTCCTGAGAGGTGACGAACTGCTGGATGAGTTCGAGGGTGACTTCCTTGCCGAACGACTGGCCCAGCAGCAGGCGGAGGGCCTGGGCGAGCAGGGCCTTCGCGGCTTTGTCATTGGGGCTGGTTCGATAGTCGAGCATCCCGGCGATGGCATCCGCCGCTTGCTGGACGCCCTGCTCGCGCTCCTCGGCGGGCAGTGTCTCCATGCCGTGAGGGACGATGGGAATCGCCAGCGGTCTGCCATCCGAGCGCCCCGGCGTGTACAGCGCCACGTCCACGCGCTCGCGCAGCAGCCGGCGCCGCTCCTGGAGCACGGCATCTTCCAGCGGCTCGTTCCAGGACTCGGGGCGGGCGTAGGTGGCGAGGTCGCCCTTCCTGTCCACGAGGATGACGGGGATGCCGCGCAGCAGGAGCTGCTCCAGGATGTTGAGCGCGAGCGTCGTCTTGCCGCTTCCCGAGCCACCCAGGAAGGCGCTGTGCCGTGTCAGCTCGGACGGGTCGATGGAGATGGGCTGCGTGAGGAGCCCTTCGGACGCGCCTATTCCCAGGGGGCCTGTGAGCACCTCGCGAGGCACTGGAGGGATTGATGCGGGAGCAACGCGAGGTACTGGGGGGAGGGAGGCGTGAGTGACGCGAGGCACCGGGGTGCCGGAGTCAGGAGTGACATGAGGCACCTGGGTGCCGGCTGCGGGAGTGACGCGAGCCCCGGGGGTAGCGGACAGGGGCGTGACCCGAGCCACCGGAGTGCCGGATGGGGGAGTGACGCGAGCCCCGGGGGTAGCGGACAGGGGCGCGACCCGAGCCACCGGAGTGCCGGATGGGGGCGTGACGCGAGGCTTCCGCGTGAGCCCTGGAACGGTGGCGGGGGGAGCCCGCGCGGCCGGCCGGCTCTCGTGCCCGGTCAAAAGCTCACTCACCGCCTCCATGTGCTGGGTGGCGTTTTCGACGTCATCGCCCACGGAGACCGGTGGCTGGCTCGGGGGGCGTGGTGCGGTGGGCGCACTTGCTGGACTCGAAGAGGCCTTGTCCAGGGGGCTCGGTGCGCCAGGCGCACTTGCTGGACTCGATGATGTCTTGTCCGGGGTGCGCGCCTCCGTGGTGCCACGCGCGCATTCCGAACGAGAGGTCGACGCGGTGTCCTCGGTTGCGGCGTCGCGAAGCGGTTTCCCGAAGGGAGACGTCACCGAGCCATCGAAGAACCCGGCCTGCCTGGGAATGAAGCCGTTCTCCGTCCTGGCGCGCGATGGAGCGGGCGGGGCTGGGACGTCGGCGCTCTTCATGGCGCGGCTCGTGGGCTCGCCATCAGTCTTGGGACGCGCGGGCCCCGTGGGCGGAGGCGGAAGCCCGAGTCGCTCCAGCCCGAGAATGTCACCCATCGACTTCAGTCGCGTGACGGGCCGCGCGGTGCGGCTCCACTCCGCGAGGGCCGCCTGCGCCACGTGCTGGGCGCGGAAGTCTCGCAGGGCGGACAGGTCCCTCAGGTCGCTGTCTCCCAGGACCACGCGACGCCCACCCTGACGGAAGAGATGTCCCAGTTGATCCTCCACCACGGTCCCCTTCGTGGCCGGGAACTCGGAGGTCCGGACCAGGACAGGTGTCTTGCCGGCCGCGGCCTTGAGGGCCTCCGCCATCTGTCGACCCAGATGACCACCTCGGGAGCTGTGCTCACACAGCGCGAGGATGAGCTTGTTGCCCGACGGGTGGACGCCGACGTCCAGCAGGTCGTCACCGTTGCGCGTCTTCACCATGAAGCGGGGCGAGCCGTTCAGTTCCTCGCTGCCCATCTCGATGGCCCAGGCGAGCAGGGCCGTCACGTCGGACGGGTCCTCGGGCAGCTTCTCCTTGTAGGCGGCGCGGAAGTCGGTCCACGCCTGGTCCATGTCAATGCCTGGTCCAACCGGGGGCTTCACGAGGTCCCCACCCAGGCCCTTGTTCGGAGACGGGAGCGGGAAGGAATCCGGGAGCCGCTGCAGGTCGATGGCCCGCTCTCGATACCGGCGGCACTCGTTCAAGACATCTCGTGCCCGCTGGCCGCCGAGTGCCTCGAAGCCCTCGGGAGGAATGGGATAGGTGGGCGTGCTGGGGTCGAAGGCCACGCCGCGCTGCTCATACAGGGAGCGGAGCCTGCGTGCCGCGATGTCCCGCGCGGTGCTCGCGGTGACGGTGCGCTCCAGCGTCCCGGGCTCCGGGTCGGTCTCGATACGGTCGACCATGGAGCGCGTCAGCAGGGGCCGCATCTTCTCCCAGTAGTCGGAGAGGCAGCAGACGACGACCACGGCCCTGGGCACCTTGCCCGCGATGGCGGCCAGCGTGTTCATCGCCCGGCGGAACGAGTTCTCCATCTGCGGACGCTGATCGAAGTCGCTGATGTCCTCGACCTGGTCCACGCAGAGCACCAGCGCATGGCCCAGCGCGCCCATGAGCCGGCCCAGGTGCTCCACCATCCGCGCGGGGCCGTCATCTGACGTGCGGGGAATGAGTTCTCCGATGACCTTCCGGTCCTCGGTCGAAATCTCCTCGCAGCGCAGCCAGTTGAAGATGCGGCGGTTGATGCGGGGGTCCCTGCGCTGGAAGTAGATGAGCGCGCGAAGCAGGTCCACTTCCACGTTCCGGAAGCGCGCGTCCGCGAGCAGTTCGTCCGCGACGGCTCGGACGGTGCCGTGCAGTTCATCGTCTTCGAGGATCTTCTGTTCGTGCTCGATGAGCGGCGCGAAGAGACTGGTGCACTGGCTCATCAGGGTGTTGGACAGGTGCATCAGACCGCTGTCGTCGCCCTGGGCCACGTCGTACGGGTGGTCCAGCGAGTCGATGAGGCTGGAGAGGATGTAGCGGTCGTAGTGCGAGGCATCGACGGTCATCGGCATGTAGCCGGTGAAGCCGCGCTTCTGTCCGTGCGCGTGGTTGCGGAAGGCGCGCACCAGGTGCGTCTTTCCGCTGCCGGACTCGCCGAGCAGGAGCAGGATTTTGCCGGTGTCGGGAGGAGGCGTGGTCGTCGCGCGGTCCAGCAGGCGCTTGAAGGCGCGGCGCGCGGGCGCGTTGAGCGTCTCCACGTCGAACGGGTCGGGCTGCCAGAGGTACTGGCCCTGTTGGACGCCGCTGAAGACCTCTCCGCTGTCGGAGAGGAAGACCTTGAGTCGAGGGTCGCTGGACATGCGCGCTCCTGGAAGGGCGAATCAGACGACGACGAAGTGGAAGCTGGCGCCGTAGGAGCGCACCTCGGACTCGGCGACGTCCGTGGGGTTCATGGCGGAGACGAGGTCGGCGCGAGTCAGGGACAGGCGTTGGGTGCGGTTGGCTTCCAGCAGCGCGGCCTCGAAGGCCTCCCGGTGGGGCCACTCGGGCTGGAGGGCCTTCCACACGTGGGAGATGAACACCTTGTCGCGGCCGAAGCGGCCAGTGGGCAGGGCTCGGGCCACCGAGAGGACGTGGTCGGCGAAGTCCTCCGTGCGTGGGGCCGGTGGCTTCGCGTCCCGGGTCGTCGGTGCGGTGGACACCACTGTGGGAACAGCGGGCTGCTCGGGGAGGAACCACTTGCGCAGGAGGGTCAGACGCACGGCTTCCGCGTCGGCACGTGTGGCTCCCGCGACGCGGGCGGTGAGCTGCTCCACGGCCTTGCGAGGGTCCTTCACCTCCGTGCCGAGCAGCTTGCCGAGGAGGTGCGCCTGTACGGCGGCGAGGGAGAAGGGGCGCTCGGTGTCGACGCCGAGCTGTCGCCAGAGGAGCCGGTCGCGGAGCTGGGGGAGGGAAGGGTCTCCCGCGCTCACGGCGGGGTACTGCCGGCCGAGTACGGCGGCGCGCACGCCATCGGCGTCAGCGAGTCGGGTCAGCACGGCCTTGGACGGAGTGAGCTCCAGGCTGTTGGCGAGCAGGTAGGTGGCCTTGAGCTTCTTCCAGGTCAGGCCCTTGGGGAGCTGTTCGAGGCGCAGGAACTGGAGGACGCGGGTGAGGCCGGCGCTGGTCAGCTCCAGGCCGGCCTTGTTCTTCCGGGCCACGAGCTGTTCTTGGAGCAGGTGCTCCAGCACGGAGTCGAGGAGAGTCTTCCACTCGGCGCGGCTGAGTCGGTGTTCCACGAAGGGGCGCAGGGCCTTGTCGAGGTCCGCTCGGGTGCCGGTGCGGTGGGGACGGGGAGCGAGCCAGGTGAGAGTGAGTCCCGCCAACCGGTTGTCAGCGCTGTCCATGCGTTGTCCTCTGCGAGGCGGCTTCTTGCCGCCGGGCGGCCATCAGCGTTTCGATTGTCTTGAGAATCTCTTCGTAGCGAGGCACCACGTCCTCCTCGAGGAAGCGGACGACCCAGTACCCGGCGCGCTGGAGCGCGAGGTCCTTGCGTCTGTCGCGGCGGAAGCGCTCGGTGTCGAGGAAGTGGTGGTAGCCGTCGATCTCCACGGCGAGCCGGAGCTCACGGCAGAGGAAGTCCACTTCGAGGGGGCGACTGCCGTCGCCGAGGTCCAGGGTGGCATTGAGGGCGAAGAGGCCCCGGGTGGCGGGGTGGACCTGGAGGATCTTGTTGTAGAGGAAGCGCTCGGCCTTGCTGCGGGCGCGGGCTTCGTCCTTCTGTCGGGCGACGTGGACGGCCTGCGCGCTTTCACGGAAGCGTTCGAGGAGGACGGGCTCGGCTTCGTCGTCCTTCGCGCGCGGAGTCTTGCGCGGGGTGCGGGGTGGTGGCGCGGGAGGGGGCGGCACCGCGTTGGACGTCACTGCGACTGGCGCGGACACGCTGCCGGGGTCTGGGAGTTCGAGGAGGCCCTCACGCAGCATGGCGAGGGCATGAGACTCCTTGCGGCCACGCGGTTCGCCGAGGGCGTCGGGGGGCAGCACGCAGGCGACATGGAGCATGGGAGCCGCGGAGCAGAGGGCGGTCGCCGTGCGCAGGCTGCGCGGGTCGGAAGGGGAGACGCGGAGTTGGAGCGCGGGAGCGCGGCCCTCGGGGATGAGGCAGAGGAGGGCGTGGAGGATGCGGAGGGGATCGCGAGCGATGGCCTCGCGAACCTCGGCCGAGAGTTCGCCGGGCGTGGCAGGCGAAGGGGCAACGAGGAGCTGTCGGCACAGGGCCCAGGTGACGGGCTCTGCGTGGGGAGGTTCCAGTCGCTCGAAGAGGACGTGGCGCTCGTGAGGCGTCTTGCCCTCGAAGTGCAGCTCGCGAGGGGAGAAGGCGCGTTGGGAGAGGACGACATAGCTCTCCGCGTCACGAGAGAGATTGCGCTCGGTGGCGAGGGCGGAGGCCCAGGTGGAGACGGTGGTGCGAAGGTCCTCGCTGCCCGAGGAGGTGGCTTTCAATCCGCTGCGGTGAAGCCATTCATCCCAGAGGAGGAGGGCGCGGTCTTGAGGACCGACGAGGACGCTCAGCGTGGGGATACCCTCCGCGCGCCGCCGGGCATGCCGGTCCAGCGAGTCCAGGAGCGCGGTGTCCGCCGGTGACAGCAAGGCCATTCCCCCACGGGTCTCCTGAGATGGACCCGTCACGCTGGGATGGAAGCCTGCTCCCGCACAGACACCGCTGGCAAGCCAGGAGGGGCCGAGCTCCATCCAATGGCGCACAACCTGCGTGGACGGGTCGGCCACGACTCCCTTATGGGCAGCGACGAGGCCTACTCCCATGAAACAGGCATTGATTCGTGGGCTGTGCCGCGTGCGGGAGGCGCTTGTCAGTCGATGTCTTCGTCGATCAGGTCGGTCTCGCGCTCGTCGAATTCGGCGACGGGGGCAGTTTTCATCTCCTGGCTTTGGGCGTCGACTCCCTCTCTCGTTCGAACCCAGCGATAAATAGCGCTCGGATATGGTATTTGTTTGGGATTGGGGTAGAGGATGAGGTAGCCCGGAAGCGCCGTCACTTGCCACTGTTCCGGCAACGCCCGAATCGCGAAATCAATAGCCTCTTGGGCGGTTGGCATGGCCTGAGTAACGTGTACTCGCGCGTTGTATGCCTGTGTGGCTGGGGCCTTTTTCTCGAAGCGAAGATTGTAGGGAAGGTTGGATTTTAGCTGGGAGAGGTACTTGCCAAGCGTCGTGTCCCCTAGATCGAGCCCCTGCACTCTAAATGCCAGATTGATTGGATATTGCGCGTCAAAATGGTTCGCGGCGACTTCGCTCGTATCGCGATTCTTGCCTGGGTCCTTGTTCCCAAAGCCGTTCGTATTCCAAGGAACCCCATTGGCCGTTGCTTCGCCTGTCTGTCGATACTTCTTGATCAGAAGTCGTTCAGGGGCGGCGGCGTCGAGATCCTCGTCTACATAGAGGCAGACGAAGCTAATCTCTTCGAGGGTAATATTCTTTCGACCGCTTAGTTTTCTTCGGTGATTCAGAAGCCGGGTCGGGAGTGATTGTTGTGCCTTCCCGACGTAGACTCGTCGATCATTGTGAAACAGTAGATACACGCCGGGGCGCGACTCAAGGCTGTTGATATTCTCTTGGGTGAGCGGCGCTTTTCGTAATGGGCCATCGTTGATGTCCAGCTTTTCGGCGAGCTGATCGGCGAGTGCCTTGGTAATGCTGAGCTTGAAGTCCGTGGCGAAGAACGTGGGCTTTGATGAGGACACGCGGAAATTCTAGCACCCTCGGTTTCGAAATTCTCTGATTCCGCGGATTGAGTGCCTTGGCCGGATTGATGAGCGAGCCAAGGCATCCTATTGGTGCCGTAAGAATGAACCGCCGAGTCTCCAATCGCATCCGGACTCGCCTTACCGACAACTTCGCTTGTTCCTGTACCGAACGTCGAGTTCAGCTCGCTTTGTTACTGTGCTGGCGCAGAGGGTTGTTCGTCCGTTGGAGAGGGCTCTTTGCCCTCCGAGGACTTGAGCTTGGACGCGACGCTGCGTGCCACCACCGCCGCCAGGCCCACCGGGACCGCGTTCCCGAGTTGCCGCATGACCTCGGACCACGCGCCTTCAAACCGCCAGGAGTCCGGAAACGTCTGGACCCGTGCAGCTTCTCGGACGGTCAGGTAGCGCACGGAGCCATCCTCGAAGGAGATCATGTTCTCTCCGCCAGGCACGCCGTGGACACCCGCCTTGAGGGTCTTGGACGGCATGTCGAGCGGGCTTCCCGTGTGACCTGGGTAGACCTTGGCGCCCGGCATGAGCTTGTGGTTCGTGAAGCCCTTCGCGTCTCGGTCCACGCGAGGCTCGGGCATGTCCGCGATGGCGTCGCGAATCGTCACCCAGGGCTTCGTTGGGATGGGCTGCCCGTTCTCCAAGTCGCGCATCCGCACGCCGCTGAGGGCGAAGGCCTTGCTCGAAGCCGGCTGCCGGACACCATGGCGCTTCCAGTACTCACCCGTGACGTGCTTGTCCCAGATGAGTGCGTCCTCGCTGTGGGTCGGCTCCGGGAAATGCCACTCCAGCCCCGTGTCCGCGCGGAAGCCCACGATGAAGACGCGCTCCCGCTGTTGCGGCACTCCGTAATTGGCGGAGTTCAAGAGCTGGGCGACGACGTTGTATCTGACACCTTGAAACCGTCCTCGCGTGTGGACGTCCTCGAGCCGAGTCCGATGCTCGGGCCACTCCTCGGTCCGCTTCTTCGTGATGGTCGGGTACGTCAGGTGCAGCTTGATGTACTCGAAGTAGTTCTGAAAGCTCGCCCGGAGGAGCCCCTTCACGTTCTCCAGAATGAACGCGCGCGGCTGGAGCTCCCGCACGGCGCGCACGAACTCGGGGAACATGTTCCGCGCGTCATCCTGGGCGCGATGCTTCCCCCCCAGGCTGAAGGGCTGGCAAGGCGCCCCGCCAGCCACGAGGTCCACATCTCCATTCCCGAACATGTCGAAGGAGAGAAGCCGAATGTCGGTGTGGTGGATTCTCCAGTGCTGGATGCCGGGAACGGAGTTCGCACTCGCGTTGTTGCGCAGGGTGTCGCAGGCGTCCTCGTCCCACTCGACGAGGCCGCGGTGGCGGAATCCGGCTTGGTGCGTGCCCAGGGCCAGTCCACCCGCGCCGGTGAACAGCTCGATGGAGTTCATGGGGGGCGTATCCATGTCGATCCCGGCCTCGAAGTGCAAGAGGGTTTTGGTCGGACCGTGAGCGCCGTGGCGCTCGCCACCCCGTGCCTCAGGGGGACGGAATCGGACCGGGTTTCCGAGGCGTGTCCAGAAACTCGCGGATGATTTCCCGCAGGGCGCCCTCGTCGCGCAACTGGCACTCCCAGACAACGAGGGCCGACCACCCCAGATTCCGAAGCTCCTCGAGTTTGCGAATATCGCGCGCGCGGTTCCCATCCAGCTTGGGCATCCAAAAATCGAGCCGGGATTTTGGCAGGCGGGCGAGAGGACAGCCCGGCTCCGGGTGCCGGTGCCAGAAGCACCCGTGAACGAAGAGGGCCTTCTTCTTTCCGGGGAAGGCGAGATCGGGGCGCCCTGGAACTTTCTTGTACTGGAGGCGATACCGGTAGCCCATGCCCGAGACCAGTCGGCGGACGCGCAGCTCCGGTTTCGTGTCCCGGTCGCGCACGCGGGACATTCGTTCGCTTCGCTCCTTGGGACTGAGCGTGTCCATGCGCGAATCGAGTCGGGCCGGAGACTTCCCTGCTACCGCGGGTCCGGGTCCCCCTGAGGCAGCTCCAGCACATCCGGCATCTCCGCGAGCATGTTGGCGTTCGGGTAGAGCGTGAGCTGTCCCGCCTGTCGCTCCAGGAGTCCCTCAATCCCTCCCGGCGTCGCCTCGAACGGCGTCCCATGCACCTGGAAGGCGAACGCCTCCCACAGTCTGGCCACGTGCTCCCTCCAGGAGCGAGGCAGTGCCTGGAACGTCTTGCGCGCCTGCTCCGCCAGCGGTGACGTGTCCCCACCCTCCTCGTTCCCGAACACGCGCCGCCGGAAGATGTCCCGCTCCCGGCTCCGCTCCTCCGGTGTGGCCTTCGCCAGCGCCCTCATTCCCGCCGACAGGTCCTTCCACAATTCCAACGTCGCCGAGGACGGAATCGTCGTGATGAAGCTGTTCACCATCACATGCATCGCCCCGAACGACTCCACGTGGTGCCACCAGAAGGGCGGAATCAACAGCGCCTCCCCGGGCTCGACGACCGCGACACACGCATGCTCCAACGCCGTGCGGAACCTCGGATGCCGCTCCAAATCCATGTTCAACAACTGCACGCTCGTCGTGGGCGCGCCTCCCGCCAGCACGTCGAACGGCGCGTGGTACAGGTTCGCCAACTGCTCCGGCGGGAACATCGTCACCCGCTTGGTTCCCTCGAACATGCAGATGAAGTTGATGCAGTCGTCGTAATGCAGGTTCACCACCTGCCCATCCGACCCAATCCAGAACTTGCTCTCCACCCCACGCGGCTCGGTGAACCGCAGGAAGTCGAAGCGCAGTTTCTCCCGGACGTGCGACTGCTCCAGCATCCCGTTCTGCATGTAGACGTACTCGCCCGTCTCCACCGCCGCCTTCAGGCGCCCCGCGAAGTCCGCGAACGTGCCCTCCTCCGGCACCGCCGCCGCCCCCCCATCCGCATGGTTCTCGACGAGCTTCGGCCGATACTGCCCCCGCGACTCCGGCGGCAACACGCAGAAGTAGTGCGGGCGCTCCCCAAGCTGCGCCTCCAGCGCCGCCAGCTTGCCGTCCAACGTCGACCGAGAGCGCAGCTCCCCGAGCAGCCCCGAGTCCTCCAGCAACCCCCGCACGATGACGGGCTCCCGGTAATGCCACTCCCGGAGTTCCTCCAGTGAAGGTCGCTCCAACCTGCGAACCGATGGGGCGGAAAAGGGCAGGGGCTTCAGGGGCATGGGCTCCGACTCGGGGCACGAGGGGGCCTCCACGCTAGCATGTCTCCCGAAGCCCTCCGGAGCACCCCTTAGAGCAGTCCCCCCGACACGGGCACCGGCGCCGCCTCGCGGTAGAGGCGCAGCGTGTCCGCCACGCTGTGCTGGAACTCGAAGCCCGTCGCCTCCAGGAAGCGCCGGTTGTCCACGACGATGGGATAACGCAGGTGGTCCAAGGCCCCCACCGACAGTCGAGGGAAGCCCGCCCGCCCCAGGAGGAACGACAACACCCTCGAAGGCAACGGCACCCCCGTGCGCCCCGTCTCCCGGACGATGACGGAGAGCGGAATCGGCGCGGGCCCGGCGATGTTGAAGATGCCCCGCACCTTCTTCTCCAGCGCGAGCTGCAACGCCGTCACCACGTCCTCTTCCTGCATCACATGGAACAGCGGGTCATACCCCAGCACCAACGGCACCCGCCGGCCCTTCAGGAACGACGCCAGCGTCCCCGTGCCCGGCGCGCCCAGGGTGTACGGCAGCCGCAGCACCCCCGTCGTCACCTCCGGCAGTCGCCACAGCGCCGTGGCCGCGTACAGGTCGGCGGCCACCAGGTCCGCCAGTTCAGGGATGGCCTCCAGCGCGCGCGGTGGCTCGTCCTCGGAGTGGTACAGCGGCGAGTCCGGCGCCGCCCCGTAGAACGTGTGCCGTCCCACGAAGAGCAGCTGCTTCACCCCGTGCGTCGCGCAGTGGTCGAACACCGCCTTGGTGCCGTCCAGGTTGATGCGCCCCCGCTCCGCCCCCGGCACCGTGAAGGCCGTGACGGTGGCCATGTGCACCACCGCCTCCGGGCGCCAGCGGCGGAAGACGTCCTCGGCCACGCGCTTGCGCACGTCACCCCGGAACACCTCGATGCCCGCCTCCCGCGCGTTCTCCCATGGGCGGATGTCCACCCCCGCCACGTCGTGGCCAGCGAGCTTCAGCCGCAGCGCCAGCTTGCGCGCGATACCTCCGGCGATACCCGGGATGAGCACCCTCATGGCAGCAGCTTCCTCGCCAGCCCGCGGTGCTGTCGCCCCGCCCGGCCAAGCTCGATGAGACCCGCGATGCGCTCCTTCACCTTCGCCACATACCCCTCGATGACGTGGTCGTCCTCGTCCCCGGTGCCGTGGAAGACGAGCGGCTCGCCATAGTGAATCTCCAACTGCACCGGCAACGGCAACGGGAGCAGGTATGGCGTCAGCGGGATGTACGGCACCCCCAGCAGCTTGCCCAACGTGTATGCGTTGAACACCGTGGGGATGGCCGAGCCGCCCCCCAGGAACGCGAAGGGGATGATGGGCGAGCGCGTCTGCAACGCCAGCCGCACGAAGCCCGTGCCGAAGTCCACCAGCGAGTACCGGTCCGGATACAGCTTGGCCGTCCCGCGCGCGCCTTCCGGGAAGATCATCAACAGCCGGTCATCCTCCAAGAGCCGCTTCGCATGCTCGGGCAGCCCGGTGAACTGGCCGGTGCGGCTGGCCCAGAGGGAGGAGACGGGGAACTTGTGGAGGAAGCGCTCCACCATGCCCTGCGACAGGCGGGGCGGGTCCATCTCCAGCATGGTGGACGTCAGCACCATGGCGCCGTCCACCGCCACGCCGCCGGAGTGGTTGCCCACCAGCATCCCGCGGCCTCGGGCGGGGATGTGGTGGATGCCATGGCAGCGCACCCGGAAGTAATACCGGTAGATGAGCGTGAAGAGGCGCAGCGCGTCCCTCACGTGCTTCTTGGAGATTCCGTACGGGTCCACGCCGTACTCGTTGAACGGCAACTCCAGCCGGTCAACCCGCGCTTCCAATCCGTCGCTCAGGGCCACGGCGCGGGACCGTAGCACCCCCGGATGAGTCCCGCTGCATTCCGCGCCGAGTGCATTGGGCCCCGACCCCCGCCTGGGCCATACTGCCGCCACCCCCCTATGACATCCCCAGACGAACTCGCCATCGAGGTGAAGGGACTGGTCAAGCGCTTCGGTGACGTCGTCGCCGTGGACGGCATCGACCTCGACATCCGCCGGGGCGAGTGCGTGGGTCTGCTCGGCCCCAACGGCGCCGGCAAGACGACCACCGTCGAAATCCTCGAGGGACTCCAGGAGCCCACCTCCGGTCACGTGCGCCTGCTCGGCCTGGACTGGAAGCGCTCCGCCACGCAGTTGCGCCAGCGCATCGGCCTGACGCTCCAGGAGACGCGGCTGGTGGAACACCTCACGGTGGAGGAGACGGTGAAGATGTTCGCCTCCTTCTATCCACGCCCGCTCCCCGTCGAGGAGCTCATTGGCATGGTGCAGCTCGGCGAGAAGCGCGGGGCGCGGGTGGGCAAGCTCTCAGGCGGTCAGCGGCAGCGGCTGGCCCTGGCGCTGGGCCTGGCGGGAGACCCGGACCTGTTCTTCCTGGACGAGCCGACGACGGGGTTGGACCCACAGTCGCGCCGGGCGCTGTGGGACGTGGTGGTGGCGCTCAAGGCGCGAGGCCGCACGGTGGTGCTGACCACGCACTACATGGACGAGGCCGAGGTCCTCTGTGACAGGCTGGTCATCATCGACAAGGGCCGGGTCATGACGCGCGGGACGCCCGGGGAAATCATCGCCTCGCTGGGGGCCGATCAGGTCATCGAGCTGGAGGCGGACCCCGCGTTGGACCTGGAGCGGCTGCGCCCGCTGCCGGCGGTCGTCTCGGCGCAGCGCCACGCGGACCGGCTCTCCCTGCGGGTGAAGGAGCTGCATGTGGCGCTGCCCTCGGTGCTGCGCGAGGTGGAGCTGTCGGGCGCCCGGCTGCGGCACCTGTCCACGCGCAGGTCCACGCTGGATGACGTGTTCATCGGATTGACGGGGCGCTCGCTTCGCGAGGGCACCGAGGAGAAGGCGGCGTGATGGGCTCGCTGGGACAACTGGTGCTGATGCGGCTGCGGGTGCTGTGGCGCCAGCCGGAGGTGTTCTTCTGGACGTTCATCTTCCCCATCGTCACCACGCTGGTGCTGGGGCTGGCCTTCCGCAACGAGTCGCTGTCGCCCGTGCGCGTGGCTGTCACCGACGGGCCGGGGGCCCCGGCGCTGCTCGCCCGGTTGGAGGGGACGCCGGAGCTGGAGGCCCAGGTGCTGGACGCCGCCGAGGCACGGCGCATGCTCGCCCGAGGGCGGGTGTCGCTGGTGCTCGTGCCCGGTGACTTGAGTCCCGAGGCGCTGGTGGACCCCAGCCAGCCCGAGGGACGCACCGCGCGGCTGCTGGTGTCCCAGGCCCTGGCGCGGGCTCCGGACGCACCTCGACTGGAGGCGGTGAAGACGACGCCGGTGTCGGAGCCGGGCAATCGCTACATCGACTTCCTCATCCCCGGGCTGCTCGGCATGTCGTTGATGTCCTCCAGCCTGTGGGCGCTGGCGGTGCCGCTGGTGTCGATGCGCGGCGGCAAGCTGCTCAAGCGCCTGGCGGGCACACCCATGTCCCGCTCGCACTTCTTCCTCGCCTTCCTCTTGGGGCGCACGGTCTTCGCGGTGCTGGAGGTCGCCTTCTTCTGCGCCTTCGCCCGCTGGCTCTTCGGCGTGCCCATGTTCGGCAGCTACTTCGCGCTCCTGGGCGTGGGGCTGCTGGGGGCCATGTGCTTCGCCTCGCTGGCGCTGCTGGTGTCCATCCGGGCGCGCAACGAGGAGTCGGTGGGCGGCCTCGTCAACCTCGTCTCCATGCCGATGATGTTCCTGTCCGGCGTCTTCTTCGCGTCGGAGAACTTCCCCGGCTGGATGCAGCCGCTCATCCGCGCGCTGCCGTTGACGGCGCTCAATGACTCGCTGCGCTCCATCATGCTGGAAGGCACGTCGCTGATGACGCTGGGCATGCCCATGGCGGTGCTCGCCGCCTGGACGGTGCTTCCGATGGTGGCCGCGCTGCGCTGGTTCCGCTGGGTCTGAAGGAGAGTCCATGTCGAAGCCCGCCGTGTCGCCCGCCTTCGTCCAGCAGCTCAACTTCCTCGCCCGTGACGCGAGCAACGAGTCCGCGGCGCTCCAGGCCGCATTCTCGCTCGGGTTGCTCGACAAGCTTCCCCGGGGACCCGGCGCGGTGCCCGTGTCGCTGGACGCCCTGGCTCGACAGTTGGGAGCGAACTCGCGCGGAGTGCGCGCCGTCATCGAGCCCCTGGTGGGCCTGGGCTTCGTGCGGCTGGAGGAGGTGCGGGGCTACTCGCTCGCGGACGCGACGGCGGCCTTCCTCGCGCAGGACTCCTTCACCGCGCGGCTGCGGGACGTCCTCGATTGGTGGCATGTGGTGGCGAAGCTGCCGGAGGCGGTGCGCACGGGTGGCGCGGTGGATGGGCGCGACCTGCTCGGCTGGTACCGCGCGCTGTTCCTGGAGCCCTCGCCGCCCGCGCCCGGTCCGGAGGCGGAGGACTTTCATGACCGCTTCGCGCGCAACTTCGCGCGCACCCAGGCACTGGTGACGGCGGCGGAGCTGGGCCTGCTGGCGCGGCTGGTGGAGTCATCCGCGCCGAAGGCCACGCTGGCGGCCGAGCTGGGCGCGCATCCGGAGGGGCTGGGCGTGCTGCTGGGCGTGCTGGCCACGCTGGACGTCACTCGCGAAGAGGACGGCCGCTGGGGCTTCACGGAGTCCGCGGCGCGGATGCTGGATGCGACGAGCCTGCCGTACTTCCAGCGCGCGCTGCCGGCGACCATGGCCTACTGGGAGGCCTTCGGGCACCTGGACGAGGCGGTGCGTGAGCATCGCTTCCGGTTGGACTTGAGGCAGCCCGAGACGGCGCGCCGCATCTACCAGGAGAACGCGTCGCGCATCTCCAGCATCTTCGCCTCTCACCTGCGGCTGAGTCGCAAGGCGGCGGAGTTGGTGGGTTCCATGCGCTCGCTCGCGGGCGCGCGGGTGCTGGACGTGGGCACGGGCTCCGGCGTGTGGGGCGCGGCCTTCGGGCTGGCGGCGCCCACGACGCATGTGACGTACCTGGACTCGCCCCACGTGCTGGACGCGGTGCGCCCGCACCTGACGAAGCTGAAGCTGGAGGCTCGCTCGCGGCTGTGGGAGGGCGACTGCCTCACGGTGGACTACGGCGAGGCGGAATACGACGTCATCCTCCTGCCGCAAATCATCCCCGCGCTGCCGCCCGAGGCCCTGCCGGGCTTCTTCGCGAAGCTCGCGCGGGCGCTGCGGCCCGGAGGGCTGCTGCTCATCTCGGGCTACCTGCTCACGGACCGGCGGGATGGGCCGCTCGACGCGCTCTACTTCTCGCTGCGGCGCTACGTGTCCAACGAGGGCGACGTGTTGTCCCTGCCGGAGTTCCGCGCGCTCCTGACGCCCGTGGGACTGTCGTCCGCGCGAGGCTTCGACATGCCCATCCAGCAAGTCGTCGTCGCCCATCGCGGTGATGTCGCCTGGCCCGTGGTCCCCAGCGCCGCCGTGACGGCCGCCTGAGTCTTCACTTCCGGAGTCGAGATGGAACCGCTGCGTTCATTCTTCATGGAGGACTACCTGGAGGGCTCGCGGTTCACCGCGCGCTACAACCTGGGAGAGTCCGGAGGCCGTCCCGTCACGGTGGGCGAGCTCTTGACGGGCTCGGGGGTGAGTGCCGCCCAGGCGTCGGAGGTCTTCCTATCCACGCTCCTGCGCGACAGTCCGAACTGGGGGCGCGCGGACCTGCGGGATTTGGTGGCCGCCATGCACCCGGGTGCCACGCGGGACAACGTGCTCATCACCACCGGCACCAGCGAGGCGCTGCTGTTGCTGTTCCGCCAGCTCCGTCCGCGCAAGGTGGCGTTGGCGTGGCCCGCGTTCCAGCTCCTCTATGAGCTGCCCATGCAGCAGGGCGCGCAGTGGGTGAAGCTGCCCGTGCGTTGGAACGCCCAGGGCCAGCCGTCCATCGACGCGGCCGAGTGGCTGGAGTGCCTGGAGCGCGAGCGCCCGGACGCCGTCATCATCAACACCCCCCACAACCCGAGCGGCCTGGTGCTGGACGCGGACCTGCTGGGCGCGGTGACGGCGTGGGCCGAAGCCCATGGCGCCACGGTGGTGGGCGACGAGCACTACCGCTTCTTGTCCTCGGAGGACGCGGTGCTGGGTCCCACCGTCTGGCGGCCGGGCACGCGCTCGTTCGTCACGGGCTCGTTCATCAAGTGCCTGGGGTGTCCGGGGCTGCGCATCGGCTGGTGCGTGGGCGACACGAAGATGCTGGCGCTGATGCAGAACGAGAAGAACTACACGACGCACACGGTGAACCCGGTGACGGAGTGGATTTCGTACGAAGTCCTCAAGGACCTGCACAGCCCCGCGCTGCATCGCGCGCGGGAGGACTGGCTCCAGAACCGGCGCACGCTGGCCGCGTTCCTGGAGCGCTCGCGGGGCGTGTACGGCACCGCGCCGCAGGGCGGCCTCGTCACCTGCATCGGCGTGCGGGACGCCATGGAGCCGGCGGCGTTTTCTGCCCGGCTGGAGGCCCTGGCGGCCGCGGGCGTGTTCGTGCTGCCGCTGAGCGCCATGGAAGTTGGCGAGCCCCACGGCGCGCATCCCCTGGAGCGGGGGCACGGCTTCCGGCTGGGTTTGGGCGCGGCGCCGGCGCACTTCGCGGAGGCGCTCGAGGTGATTGAGCGGGCGACGGCCCGGTAGCGCTACCGCAGCAGCGCGGCGAAGGAGTGGTCGCGGGCGGAGTAGTCCGCGTCCTCCATCAGCATCTGGTGCACGCGGCCCTGGAACGCGGTGGGCACGGCGGGGAACAGATGGTGCGTCAGGTGGTACTGGTCATGCCGGGGGAACAGCACCCGGTTGAGCCAGCCCCACGCGAAGACGTGGTTGCGGGAGCGGTGGAACTCGTCCGGCGAGCCGATGACGCCCGCGTGGTCCACCGCGTCCGACCAGTAGCGGATGACCTGATACGGCACCAGGTACGGCAGCGCGTAGAAGAGGGCGAACGCCTTCCAGCCGATGCCCCACTGCGCCAGCGCCACCA
The DNA here is from genome assembly GCF_013336715.1 of Myxococcus sp. CA056. Taxonomy (NCBI): domain Bacteria; kingdom Pseudomonadati; phylum Myxococcota; class Myxococcia; order Myxococcales; family Myxococcaceae; genus Myxococcus; species Myxococcus sp. CA056. The sequence goes on along the minus strand of NZ_JABUMT010000009.1, from coordinate 206,135 downwards.
GCCCCGCGAGGAAGGCCCACCGGGTGAGTGTCACCGCCCACGGGTCCGTGCGGTGGAAGAACACGGGCCGCAGGAAGGCGGGCAGGTGCATCAGCGACAGGGGCCGCAGCAGATGGTCCTTCACGAACGGCCGGTCCGCCTCCGCGAAGCCGAAGCGGCGCCGGGAAGCGAAGTCCAAATCCTTCTGTGCGTCACCCAGGTGCAGGTGGTGCGTGAAGTGCTCGCGCGTGTACGGCTCCAGCGCTGTCAGGTCGATGACGGCCAGCAGGTGGCCGAAGACGCGGTTGCGGCGCTTGCCGCGCACGAACATGCCGTGACAGGCCTCATGCAGCATGTTGCCCAGCGCTCGGAAGCGCGTGCCGATGAAGAAGGCCACCAGCGGGTAGAGCACCCAGCCCGCCAAGGGGTGGTCCGCCATCAACCGCGCCGTGCCCAGGGCCGCCACCACCGCCAGGCCCACGTGCAAGAGGAGATGTCCCACGCCCGCCGGCAACGAGTGCGAGTGGTAGCCCAGCGAGGCGACCCGCCGGGCGAACCGACCGCGCAGCTTCGTGGCGATGGACGCACCGCGCTCGCCCATTTCGGGCAAGGCCACGGAGCCTGGACTGTCCACCTTCGGCACGGCGCGCATCGGGACCTTTCAGGGGTCTGACTCGAACGCGAGGGAGGAGCGACGCTAGTCGGGGTGCCGCGCGACGAGCAAGCGAGCGGCCCGGATTCCCACGGGGACAGGCCCTGGGTGGAAGGCCCGTGACGCGGTGCGTGCTCAGTCCGCCAGCCGCGTGGGCAGGTTCACCCCGGGGCGCGCGGCGAAAATCATCTCCTGCGTGGGCAGGGGGATGCAGACGGAAGAGGACAGGCCCACCGCCTCCAGCAGCCGCGCGTACTCGGAGGCGGACAGCAGGTCGCCCTCGTTGGTCATGAACCGACGCAGGCCGAAGTACAGGTGGTCCAGGGGGCCGTCACGGCGCTCGTTGAGCACGTACTCGGCGATGAGCAGCACGCCGTCGGGCTTGAGGGCCCGGGCCACGCGCGCGAACAGGCCGGGCAGGCTCTCCGGCCTCAGGACGTTGAGCACCTGGGGCAGGATGATGACGTCGAAGGCGGCCTCCCCGAAGTCGTGGGTGAACAAGTCCCCGGGCCAGAAGCGCGCCCGGTCCGCCACCTGGAGCCGCTCCAGGTTTGCGCGCACCTGCTCGAGCACCACCGCCTGGTCGAAGTAGGTGACGTGGGTCGTCGGCGTCGCGCGTGCGAAGGCCGCGCCCCACACGCCGGAGCCCGTGCCGATGTCCAAGACTGACGCGCCCTCCAGCGGGTGCGCTTTCGAGAGCGTGGTGGCCGCCTTGCGACTGAGCTGGAAGTGCGACGCGAAGACCGCCGTAATCTGGTTGGAGTTGTCCGCGTAGAAGCGTCGGCTCACCTCCGGGTCCTTCAGGTCCAGGATGAAGCGCTCCTCGCGCACCGTCTCGTCCAGGCGCTCCAGCGCCTCCGTGTACTGCGCGGACACGCTCAGCGAGCGCACCATGTACGCCAGCGCCTTGCCGTCCAGCAGCCTCCGCGCCTCCGCGCTCAACCCGAAGGCCTCGCCCTCCCGCGTCGCGAGGCCCAGCTTCTCCAGCACCTCCACCACGACGCGCAGCCCGCCCGTACTCAGGTACGTGGCCGCGCCCAGCTCCGGCAACGTGCGCGGCGCCGACGCGAGCAGCTCCAGCAGGCCCAGCCGCCCGGAGGTGATGAGCACTTGCGTGCGCGCGCCGCTCCGGGCGAAGCGGTCGAAGAAGTCCTCCGCTTCCGTGCTGGAAGCGGGCGCCGCGGCCTCCAGGAACAGCGCGCGCAAGTGTCCGAGCACGTCCCAGCGCTTTCCCGCGTGCTGCACGGGCTCGCCGTGTTTCACCGCCTCGTCGAGCAGGGCCACCGGGCCCCCCCAGTCCTGCTCGGCCTCGAGCCGCTGGAGGAAGGCGCTGTCGCGCAGGAATGCCGCCGCGCCTTGCGTCAGGGCGAAGCGCCGCGCGTCATCGTCATCCCGTTGGGAGACGTAACCCAGACACACCAGCAGCTCGAGCAGGGCCCGCAGTCCTCGGGCGGAGGTCTCCGTGGCGGTGGCGAGTGCTTCGAGGGAACACGGAGTGGAGCTGCCCTGCACCGGAAGTGCGTCGAAGAGGCCCAGGCGCAGGGAGGCTCTCAGGAGCGCTGACTCGTTGGCGGCGTTGCGCGCCCAGAAGTGGAGTGACTGCGCGAGGGAGGGGCTGGGGGAGGCCGTCATGCGCTGTCTCGGGAGAGGGAGGAGGCGGCGTGCAGCTTGGTCTGTCCTTCTCGCGTCGCGCAACCATCCAGGGCGTGTGGCTTGTATCGCTCCAAGGGGTTCTCTATCGTCCGGCCTCCACGTCCGGTCGAGGACGCCGCCCGCCCCGCCGGGGCGAGTGTGCAGGGTCCGCATCGCGAGGAGTCTCCAGTGACGTTGCTGTCGTTCGCGCTCCAGAGCGTCGTGGCCCGACCTCGGAGCTGGGTGGTGGCCCTGCTGGCGCTCGGCTCCGCGCTGCTGCTCACCCTGGGGTTCGCGATGGTGGCGGGCATCTCCGAGGGCACCCAGCGCAGCGTCATCGAGAGTGGAGCGGGCCACTTCCTCGTCTACAACTCCCAGTCCACCGAGTCCGCCGTGGTGGTGACGGGGCCCACGGGCGCACCCGTGCTGGTGCCCCTGCCGGACTATCCCGCCACCGAGGCCCGCGTGCGCGAGACGCCCGGGGTGAGTGACGTCGTGCCGCTGGAAGTGGGCATGGGCGCCACGTTCCGGGGCAACTACCTGGACGACAAGCTCTCCACCGCGCGTGCCGTGGCGCGTCAGCCCCCCTCGCCGGAGCGCGACGCCCGGCTGGCGAGGCTGGCGGCGGACCTGCAACGCACGCTGCTGGAAGTGGCGCGTGACGCGGACCGGCAGGCGGAGGCCTTCCTCACCGCCGACGAGGCGCGCATGGACCGCGCGGCGCTGGAGGAGGCGACGACGCCCGCCTTCTGGGCGCGCTTCGGCGCCCAGCCGCTCGCCGCGCTCGAATACCTGGAGAACCACGTCGCCCGGCAGGTGGGCGAGGGCGAATCCATCGACCTCGAGTACCTGGGCAGCGACTTGAATCAGTTCGTCCGCGCCTTCCCCCGCTTCGAACTGGTGACGGGCACGCTGCCACCTCCGGGACACCGGGGCCTGCTCCTGGGGCACGGCCTGTACGAGCAGCGCTTCAAGCTGCCGGTCGCCGCGCGGCTGGACGAGCTGAAGCGGGAGCTGGACCGGGGCGCGTTGCTCGCGGAGGACGAGCGGCTGCGCACGCTGGTGGACCGCGCGTCGGCGGAGCTGCCGGACCTGCTGGCGCGCGTGGACGCGGAGCGCTCGGACGCCGCGCGCGCGGTGCTCACCCGCGTGCTGGGACACCCCGGAGAGGCGGAGGCCCTGTGGCGCGAGTTCCTGAAGTTGGATGACGCCAACTTCGCCACGCGTCACCAGCTCTTCTACGCGGAGCTGGCGCCGCTGTTGCCGCTGTACCGCGTGAAGCCCGGGGACACCGTGGTGCTCAAGGGCCTGGACTCACTCGTTAATGGTGTGCCGCTCAAGATTTGGGGCACGTACCGCTTCCGGGGGCTCGGCGGAGACTCCAGCCGCGTCAACACGCTCAGCCTCATGGACCTGGTGAGCGCGCGCTACCTGTCGGGCCGCCTGTCGCCGGAGCTGATAGAGGAGGCGAAGCGCGACGCCCAGTCGCTCGGCCTGGACTTCCTGCCGGAGTCGGAGGTGGAGCTGCTCAAGCCGGCCACCGTGGTGGAGGTCGAAACGCCGGAGAAGCCCTCGTCGGAGGTGCCCGACTTCCCGCGTGCCCGCGCCTGGCCGGAGACGTTCTCCGCGACGGAGCTGCGCGGAGGCAGCGTGCTCCAGGCCGCCGTGGTGGTGACGCCGGAGGCGAACCCGGAGGCGGTGGCCCTGGACGTCGTCCAGCGGGCGACGAGCGCGTCGGTGCCGCTGACGACGGTGGACTGGGAGGCGGCGGGCGGCTTCGTCAGCGAGGTGGTGGGCCTGACGCGGGTGGTGCTGCTCGGCTTCTCCGTCATGTTGTGTCTGTTCGTCGTGCTGGTCTCCGCCGGCACGCTGCTGCTCCTCGCGCAGGAGCGCGTGGGTGAGGTGGGGACGATGCGCGCGGTGGGAATGCAGCGGAGCGACGTCTTCGGCTCGCTGTTGACCGAGGGGTTGCTGTTGGGCGGGCTGGGCGCGGGCGTGGGCCTGGCCATCGCCGCGGCGCTGCTGTTCGGGACGATGGGAGACGGCATCGGCGTCACGGACGAGTCCCTCCAGTTCTTCATGGGCGGCCCGGTGCTGATGCCCCGGCTGTCCCTGGGGCAGGGCGCGGCGGTGTGGCTGGGCGTGGTGGGCGTGGTGGTGGTGGCGTCCCTGGTGCCCGCGTGGCGCGGCAGCTCGGTGCCTCCCGCCGTGGCGATGCGCAAGAGGGAGGACTGACCCATGCTCTCCCTCATCCAACTCGCCCTGCGCAACCTCTTCGCCCACCGGGAGCGGGCGCTCTTGCTGCTGGGCATCGCCGCCGCGGCCAGCGGCGTCATCGTCTCCGTGTCGTCGCTGTCAGCGGGAGTGGCCGCGGCCCAGCGCGAGGCCATCACCACGTTCATCAGTGGCGACCTGAATGTCGGCGGCTTCTTCAAGGTGCACCCGGACTCCATCGCCCCGGTGGTGGGCGACGCGGCGAAGGTGCGAGGCGTACTGGCGAAGAGCGTCCCGGAGGGCTGCTCGGTGCGCGAGCGTGGCCGCAGCTTCGCGCTGGCGGGCGCGGGCCGTCGCCGCACGGGCTCCTTCCTGGTGGGCATGGACGTCGTGGGAGAGCGCGGGGCGCTGGAGCGCTTCCGGGTGGCGTCCGGCAGCCTGGAGTCGCTGGCCCGGCCGCGCACCCTGGCCATCTCCACCACGCTGGCCGAGCGCCTCCAGGTCAAGCCAGGCGACATCGCCACCCTCTTCGCGCAGCCGGTGGGCGGCGGTCGCCGCAACGCGCTGGACGTGGAGGTGGTGGCCATCACCGAGAAGGCGGGCCTCTTGGGCGAGTCCGCGGGCCTGCTCGTCTCCAACGACACGCTGCGCGAACTGGACGGCTACAAGCCGGGCTCTGCGGGTGTGTTGCAGTTGGTGTGCGGTGACACGCCGGTGGACGTGGACGCGCTGGGGGACACGCTGCGCGAGTCGCTGCGCGGCGCGGGCTTCGACGTGCTCCCCGCCACGAACGAGTCCTACGCGGAGAAGCAGATGCCCCTCTTGCGCGAGGGCTGGCGCGGACAGCGGCTGGACGTCAGCACGTGGGAGGACGAGTCCTCCTTCCTGTCCTTCGTCACGCTGGGCCTGGCCGCGCTGGCGGTGCTGGTGAGCGCGGTGGTGCTGGTGCTGGTGGTGATTGGCCTGTTCGTCGCGCTCAGCGTCGCGGTGCGGGAGCGCACGCGGGAGATTGGCACGCTGCGCGCCATGGGTATGCATCGCCGGAGCCTGGTGGCCCTGTTCCTCATGGAGGGGCTGCTCTTGGGGCTGGTGGGCTCGACGCTGGGCGCCGTGCTGGCCTCGGGCCTGTGCGTGGCGCTGCGCGGCGCGGTGCCGTTGCAGGGTGAGATTTCCAACCTGTTCTTCAGTGGCACGCTGCCCCTGGCGCCCAGCCTGGGCCTGGGCCTGCTGTCGGTGGTGCTCGTCACCATCGGCGCGGGGCTTGCCACCATCGTTCCCGCGGCGCGTGCCGCTTCGCTGACCCCGCGGTCCGCCATGGAGGCCCTGTGATGCCGACGTCCGTCCGCCGTCTCGCCGTCCTGCTCGCCGTCGTGCTCGCCCCCCTGGCCGGGGCCGAGGAGAAGGCTCCGAAACCGCCGGAGACGAAGGCCGCCCTGTCCGCGGAGGACGTGATTCGTCGCGTGGACGAGCGCATGGCGCTCAAGAGCGACTTCAAGAGCACGGTGCGCCTGCGCGAGAAGCGCAAGGACGGCTCGGAGGCGCTCCTGGAGATGCTGGTGTTCCGCCGCGACTCCTCGCGGGACCTGCTCATCTACATCACCAAGCCGCGCAACATGGCGGGTGGCGGCTACCTGCGCATCGGCCGCAACCTGTGGGAGTACGACCCGTCCGTGGGCCACTGGCAGCGCACCACGTCGCGCGGCAACATCGTCAACACCATCTCCTGTGAAGAGGACTTCGACCGCTCGCACCTGCTGGAGACCTACGAGGTGCAGGACGAGGGCGAGGAGGAGGCGGCGGGCACGAAGTTCCGCAAGCTGTTCCTCAAGGTGCGGCCGGGCATGGAGGCGTCCTTCCCGCAGCTGCGCATCTGGGTGGACCCCGACTTCAACATCGTCAAGCGCGTGGGCTACGCGCCCTCGGGCCGCACCCTGCGCACCGACATCATTCGCGGCTACCAGAAAATCAAGGACCCGGCCGCGGACAACCGGCCGGTGTTCCTGATGCGCGAGGTGCTCGAGGTGGAAGAGGCCGAGGGCACCCAGCTCACCGTGCGCTACGACGAAGTGGAGCTGGCGCCACTCAGCCCCAACATCTTCACGAAGACCTGGTTGGAAGGCCGCTTCCGCTGAGGAGCTGTTCCGCCAGGAGGTCCACTTCTGGCGGGTGAAGCACCGTGGCGTGTTCGCCCTCCAGCTCCACGACGTCCAGGTGCTCGGCGGGAAGGTGGCGCGTCCAACCCAGGAACGCGTCACCCACCTGCTGACGCACGGCCCGGCTGGTGAGCAGGCGCGGCCGCACCCGAGTCAGCGGGATGCTCCACGCGCGGGCCTGAGGCGTCAGCACCTCGCCCAGCACGCGCCAGATGCGAGCGAAGTCGCTGCCCCGGAAGTGCGGCGCCGCCGTGCCGCGCTCGCGGGCGCGCAAGGCCACGTGCTCCCACTGCTGGGGCCGGGGCATCGTGGACAGCTCCTCTTCCAGCGCCTCATCCCTCACGCCGAACTCGCTGGCCAGCACGAGCACCGGGTCCTCGCTGGAGGACGGAGTCACGGCCTGGATGGCCTCGGACGTGGCGGTGTCCACCATGCCAAGCAGCTCCACCGTCTCGCCCTGGGCCTCCAGCGCGGCGGCGACACCGAGGGCGGGATAGCCGCCGTAGGAGAAGCCCACCAGACGGTAGGGGCCCTGAGGCTGGAGGGCGCGGATGTCTCGGGTATAGGCCTCCACGCGTGCTTCCATCGTCGCGTGGCCGTGGCCTGACGCCAGCGTCTCCGGGGCCTGGATGCCGTAGCAGCGGAAGTGTGGCTCCAGCCGAGGCACCAGGTCCCGATAGTGGTGCACCTCGCCGTCGCCCGCGTGGAAGAGGAACAGGAGCGGCGTGCCCTCCGGCACTTGGGGACTCGCCAGCCGCACCGCGCTGGTGCGTCGGGGGCCTTCACGCATGAGCGCGAGGATGGCCTCGGCGGACTCGCCCAGGGTGGGGCTCTGGAAGAGGGTGGCCAGCGGCAGCGGCAGGCCCAGCTCCTCCTCCAGTCGTGCCAACAGGCGCATGGCCAGGATGGAGTCTCCGCCCAGCGCGAAGAAGTCGTCGCTGGCCTGCACGTCGGCGCGCCCCAGCGCCTCCTTCCACAGTCGTTGGAGCACCATCTCCAGCGTGGTGCGGAAGGGCGTCTCCAGCTTCGATTCTGAGGCGGGCTCGGACGACTCGGGAGCCACCAGCACGTCAGGGTCCGGCAGCGCCTTGCGGTCCACCTTGCCGTTGGCGTTGATGGGCAGCGCGTCCATCACCACGAAGGTGGCGGGCACCATGTAGCCGGGGAGCTGGGAGGCGACGTGCTGCCGGAACACGTCGGAGCGCGTGACGCCGGGCGCCTGGACGTAGGCGCACAGCGATGTCGTGCCCGCGGAGGACACGCGCGCGACGACGACGGCCTCCTGCACCTGGGGCTGGCGTCGCAGGCAGTTCTCAATCTCCGACAGCTCGATGCGGAAGCCGCGAATCTTCACCTGGTGGTCGGCGCGGCCGAGGAAGCGCAGGCGTCCATCCGGCAGCAGCCGGGCCAAATCTCCCGTGTGGTACATGCGCGCGCCGGGCGTGGACGAGAACGGGTCCGGCAGGAAGCGCTCGGAGGTGAGGTGCGGCGCGAGCAGGTAGCCGCGCGACAGCGCCGCTCCGCCGATGTACACGCGGCCGGGCAGGCCCGGAGGCACCGGCTCCAGGTGCTCGTCCAGCAGGTAGAAGCACACGCGCGGCATGGGCCGGCCAATGGGGAACGTGGCCGCCGTGCCCAGGCCCTCCTCACCGGGGATGTCGCAGGTGGCGGAGGTAATCGTGCACTCGGTGGGGCCGTAGACGTTCACCCACGGCGCGTGTCCACCGCCCACGCGCACCCAGGCTTCGAAGGTCTCCTTCTTGAGGACGTCACCACCCGGAGCGAGCAGCTTCAATCGCGCGGGCACGCGCTGGCCGAGCGCCTCCATCTGCCGAATCCACTCCTCGATGTACGTGGGCGGCAGGCTGATGATGGTGATGCCCGTCTCCTCCAGATACGGCGTCATCGTGTGCGCGGGGACGAGCCCGCTGCGCATCACCACCGTGCCACCCACGGCCAGGGGCGGGTACAGGTCCTCGGCGGCGGCGTCGAAGGTGAGCGGCGCGAACTGGAGCATCCGGTCGCCCTCCACCAGCCGGAAGCGTTTGGCGATGGCGACGTTGTGGTTCACCACGGAGCGGTGCTCCACCATGACGCCCTTGGGCTCGCCCGTGGAGCCGGAGGTGAAGACGATGTACGCCGTCTGCGAGTCGAGGACGCGACGCGGCCCGGGCTCCAGGTCATCCGTCACGGCCGCGGGCTGGGGCGCCACCTCCACATCCGCGACGAGCGGCACGTGGGCCTCCAGCACGTTTTCATCCACCCACAGCCGGCGCACCTCGGCGCGTTCCAGCACGTCGCGCTTGCGAGGCTCCGGCCAGTCCGCGTCCAGCGGCACGTAGGCTCCGCCCGCCTTGAGGATGCCGAGCAGCACCGCCATGGCCTGCGTGGAGGGCTCCATCACCACGCCCACGCGCTCCTCGGGTACCAGTCCCCGCGCGAGCAGGCGAGAGGCCAGCAGGTTGGCGCGAGCGTTGAGCTGGGCATAACTCCACGTAACGTCACCGTGCGCGACGGCGGGTGCGTGCGGCGTGCGGCGCACCTGGGCCTCGAAGAGGGTGTGGATGCAGGTGCCCGGCGCGATGTCCTGCGAGGGGCCCGCCAGCGCGGCGAGCACATCGGCGCGCTGGGCCGGTGACAGCATCGACAGCCGGGGCAGCGACACATCCGGCTCGCTCAGGGCGGAGGCGGCGAGCTGCTCGAAGGCGCGCGCGAAGCGCTCCCCTGTCTCCGGCGTGAAGAGGGCACCGTCCAGGGCGACGAAGCCCGCCAGCGCGCCCGAATCGCCCAGGGTGACGCTCACCACCACGTCATACGCGGGGATGACGCCGTCGACGTCCAGCTCCGCCACGGACAGTCCCTCCAGCTCGGGCAGTCCGGGACGCTCCGCCTGGAGCAGCGCCTGCGCGAGTCGGGGCGCGGCCCGGTCTCCATCCGGCTGCACCGTGTCCGCGATGCGCTTGAAGGGCACTTCCTGGTGCGTGGTGGCGTGGGCCACGACGTCGCGCACGCGGCCGAGCAGTGCCCGCAGCGACGGCGCGCCCGACACGTCCGTGCAGAGCGGAAGCACGTTGGCGAAGTAGCCCAGCAGCCTCTCCACCTGGGGCGTGGCCCGGCCGGAGAAGGGCGTGGCGACGACGACGTGGGCCTGTCCGCTGAGCCGGTGCAGCCACGCCTGCGTCAGCGCGAGCAGGACGCTGAAGGAGGAGACGCCTTCGCTCCGGGCGAGCGCGCGGATGGTGTCCGAGTGCTCCACCGACAGGGACACCGCCACGGCGCGCATGTTGTCGTTGAGCGCGGGCGCGCGGCGCGGGAAGTCCAGCGGAAGGTCCAACAGCGGCGGCGCATTCGCCAGGGCCTGCTTCCACGACGCGAGTCCTTCTTCGAGTCGCCGCAGCTGCTCGGGCTGCCGCTGCCAGACGGCGTAGTCGGTGTACTGGAGCGCCAGCGGAGCCAGCGTCACGGTGCGCCCGTGGACCGCGGCGTTCCAGGCGGTCGCAAGCTCCTCAGCGAAGGTGCCCAGGCCCACGCCGTCATTCACGGTGTGGCTGAAGGCAATCACCACGGCGTGGCGCGTGCCCGTCGCGTCCAGCTTCAGCAGCTCGAAGCGATACAGCGGGCCGTGCTCCAGGTCGAAGTGCTCGCGGTCCAGTCGCACCACGGCCTCGCGTGCGGTTTCCAGGGCGTGCGCGGCGGACAGGTGCGAGAGGTCCACGCGCGTGAGGACCGTGGCGCGCGAAGGCAGGACGCGGACGCGCAGCGCATCGCCGTGCTGGAAGAACGTGGAGCGCAGTGTCTCGTTGCGCTCCACCACGGCCGCGAGGGACTCCTCGAACCGGTCCGCGTCCAGCGCGCCCTCCAGCAGCAGGCCGAGCGTGAGGACATACGGAGGCGCCTGCGGAAGCTGGAGCGCGTACCAGAGCCGCTCCTGGACGAGCGACGGGGGCAGCACCTCCGGCCGGATGACGACGGTGGGGCCCTGCTGCATCGCGCGAGGCGCAGCGTCGATGAACGCCGCCACCGAGGCGATGGTGGGGTTCGCGAAGAACACCGACAGGGGCAGCTCGACTCCGAAGGCCTGACGCAGCCGCGCCACGAGTCGGGTCGCCGAGAGCGAGTGTCCGCCGTGCTCGAAGAAGTTCCCCTGTCGGGAGAGCTGCTCCAGTCCCAGCGCGTCCTGGAACATGCTCGCCACCTGTAGCTCCGTGGCGCCGCGTGGCGCATCGTCGCCCAGGGCGGACAGCTCTTGTCGAGGCAGCTCCCGCTGTGACAGCGCCTTGCGGTCCACCTTGCGCGACGTCGTGAGGGGCAGTGCGTCAATGGGAATGAAGGCCGAGGGCACCATGTGCTCGGGCAGGCGCTGACGCAGCCATGCGCGAAGCTCGTCGAGGGCGAGGGTGCCGGAGCTGGCGGATACGAGGAACGCCACCAGTCGCGTGCCGCCGCCCGCGTCGTCGCGAGGCACCACGGCGACCTCGCGCACGTCCGAGTGGCGCGCGAGCACGGCCTCGATTTCGCCGGGCTCCACGCGCATGCCACGTATCTTGAGCTGGGTGTCCAGTCGGCCCAGGTATTCGACCTGGCCGTCCCCGAGCCAGCGCACCCGGTCTCCCGTGCGGTAGAGCCGCTCGCCGGGCGTGGTGGCGAAGGGATTCGGGATGAAGCGCTCGGCTGTCAGGTCCGGGCGCTCCAGGTAGCCACGCGCCAGTCCGATGCTGCCGACGTACAGCTCACCCGGCACGCCAATCGGACTCGGCTCCAGGCGCGCGTCGAGCACATAGAGGCGGTTGTTGGTCAGGGGCTTGCCCACGGTGACGCGGGTGATGTCCGCCGCCGCGCCGGACGGCTGTCCGAGGCCGGGGAAGGTCGTGATGGTGGCGGCCACGGTGACTTCCGTGGGGCCGTAGGAGTTGAGCAGCGCGCGGCCCGGGGCCCAGCGCTGGGCCACCTCGACTGATAGGGGCTCGCCGCAGGAGATGATGAGCTGGAGGTGCTCCAGTCCCTCGACTTCGAGCTGGGCGAGGACCGTCGGCGTGAGCGCGCAGTCGGTGATGCGCTGCTCTCGCATCAGTGTGCGCAGCGGCAGGTCGGGCATCAGCCGCTCTCGGGGGGCCAGCACCAACGTGGCGCCGGAGAGCAGCGTGGAGAAGATCTCGCAGACCGAGCCATCGAAGGTCACGGAGGCGAACTGGAGGACCCTCCGGCCGGGCCGGAGCCCTTGCGCGTCGAGCAACGCGAGGGCGGTGTTGCACAGGCCCTGATGTGTCAGAAGCGCGCCCTTGGGGCGACCTGTCGAGCCCGAGGTGAAGATGACGTACGCGAGCTGGTCCCCCGCCGCGAGCGGTGGCAGGTCCTCCACCGGCTTGCGGGAGATCTCCGCCGCGTCGGTGTCGACGTACGCGGCCATGATGGGGACGGTGGAGAAGACGTGCCCCAGGGACTCGCGCGTCACCAGGACCCGCGCGCCCGAGTCGACGAGGAGCTGGGTGAGCCGCTCTGGCGGATGCACGGGGTCCAGCGGCACGTAGGCTCCGCCGGCCTTCAGCACGGCGAAAATGGACACGATGAGCTCGGGGCCGCGCTCCAGGCAGAGGGCGACGCGCTCCTCGGGCCCCACGCCGAGCTCCCTCAGGAAGCGGGCGAGCTGGGTGGAGCGGGCATGCAGCTCCCGGTACGAGAGCGTCTGGCCCTCGTAGCAGAGGGCCTCCGCGTCCGGCGTGCGTGAGACCTGCGCGGCGAAGCGGGAGACGACGTTGTCGTGTGCGTCCCGGGCGAGGGAGAAGTCGTTGAAGTCGACGAGCACCTTCCGGCGTTCCTCCTCCGTGAAGAGCGACAGTCGGCTCACGGGAGTCGAGGGTGCGAGCAGCGCGGCCTCGAGCAGGCTCACGTAGTTCGACACCATCCGCTCCGCGCTCTCGGCCTCGAACAGCGCGGTGGGATACTCGAGGTAGAGGCCGAAGCGGTCGCGGAACTCCTCGGCGGTGAGCATCACGTCATAGAGGCTGGCCGCCGAGCCGAGTCGAATCTGGTTCGCCTTCAGTCCCGGGAAGCCATCCGAGAGAACACGGGGACTGGGGTTCAGCTCGAACATCGCCTGCACGAGCGGCGCGTGAGAGAGGCTGCGCTCCACCTGGAGGGCATCCACGACTCGCTCGAAGGGAACCTCCTGATGGGCGAACGCCTCCAACGCCGTGGTCCGCGCGTGGTTCAGCAGCGTGAGGAAGGACGCCTCGGGGGCGATCTCCGTGCGCAGCGCCACGGTGTTGATGAACAGGCCGACCAGGGGCTCCACCGACGGATGGACCCGACCGGACACGGGCGTGCCCACGCACAAATCCAGCTGGCCGGTGTACCGGTGGAGCAGGGCGGCGAAGGCCGCGTACAGCGCGATGAACGGGGTGACCTGCTGCTCGCGGCACAGCGTCCGCAGCGCCTCGGCGAGGTGCTCTGGCAGGGGATGGTGCCGCGTGAAGCCGCCTTCGTGACTGCGCCCGGGGTGCCGAGGCACATCCGTGGCCAGCTCCAAGACGGTGGAGGCTCCCTCCAGCTTGCGCCGCCAGTACTCCAGGTGGACGTCCTGACGTGCGACCAGGGCGGGCGAACGCTGCCAGGCCGCGACGTCCGCGAAGTCGAGCGCGAGGGGGCGGAGTGTCGGCGTGCGGTTCTCGACGAAGGCCGCGTAGGCCTCCGCCAGCTCGCGCAACACGATGTCCATGGACAGGCCGTCCACCACGATGTGGTGGAACACCAGCAGCAGGACGTGATGCTCCGGCGCGAGGTGGAACAGGTGGAAGCGGCACATCGGCCCCGTGTCCAGAGGGAAGGGGCGCTCCGACTCCTCCTTCAATCGGGACAGGAGGACCTGCCGCGTGGCCTCGTCACCGCCAGCCACCGTCGACAGGTCCTCACGGTCGAGCACTCGCGGCGGTACGGGCTGGAAGCTCACCCGCGGCCCACCCTCCGCGGCGATGAAGGTGGAGCGCAGCGCGGTGTGGCGCTCGAGCATGAAGACAAGCGCGGACTCCAGGGCCTCGGCGTCCAGCGGCCCACGCAGCTCGGTGGCCTCCGGAATGGCGAGGGACGCGGAGTCGGGCATGATCTGCTGGAGGAACCACATGCGCTCCTGCGAGAGCGACGACAGGGTGGGCGCATCCGCGCTCCGAGGCAGGGGCTCGGGGAGCGGAAGGGCCTGCCCCGGAGCCAGCTCCGAGAGCGCCCGCGCGACGCCCGCCACCGTGGGTGCCAGGAAGAGGGCCTTGAGCGGCAGCTCCTGACCCAGGGCCTGACGGATTCGCGACACCAACCGCGTGGCGCTCAGCGAATGGCCGCCCAGCGCGAAGAAGTCCGCGTCGCGAGAGACGCTCTCCAGGCCGAGCACCTGGCAGAAGAAGCTCGCGAGCAACTGCTCCAGCGGTCCCTTCGGTGGCGCTTCGCTGGCGCCTCTCGTGGACTCGGTCTCCGGGAGCGGGAGCGCGGTGAGCGCCCTCCGGTCCACCTTCCCTGACGGCGTCAGCGGCAGCGCGTCCAGCACGACGAAGGCCGAGGGGACCATGGCCTCGGGGAGCAGGGTCTTGAGCGCCGCGCGCGACGTCGCGGCTTCTTCCGCTCGCCCCTCACGCGCGACGACGTAGGCGATGAGGCGCGCGTCGTTGTGCGCCGTTGCCCGTGCCAGGACAACGGCGTCACGCACGGAAGGCAGCCGCCGCAGCGTGGCTTCAATCTCCTCCAGCTCGATGCGCTGCCCGCGCACCTTCACCTGGAAGTCGGTGCGGCCCAGGTACTCCAGCGTGCCGTCGCCGCGCCAGCGGGCCAGGTCTCCCGTGCGATAGAGGCTGGCGCCGGGCAGGTCGCTGAACGGGTCCGGGATGAAGCGCTCGGCGGTGAGCTCCGGACGACGCCAGTACCCGCGCCCCACCTGGATGCCGCCGATGAAGAGCTCACCCTGAACACCCACGGGGACGGGCCGTCCCGAGGAGTCGAGGACGAGGAGGTGGGTATTCGCCACCGGGCGACCGATGGGCACGCTCGTGCGCGTGTCGCCTCGGCGGCAGCTCCAGTGCGTCACGTCCACCGCGGCCTCGGTGGGGCCGTAGAGGTTGTGGACTTCCGTCGCGGGAAGCCGCTCGTGGGCGCGTTGGACCAGGTCCGCGGAGAGGGCCTCGCCGCTGCACACCAGCACGCGCAGGTCCTTGAAGGACTCCTGCCAGGGCTCCTCGAGGAAAGCCCCGAGCATGGAAGGAACGAAGTGCGCGATGGTGATGCGCTCGGCGGCCAGCAGCCGCGCGAGATAGGCGGGCTCGCGGTGTCCACCCGGCCGCGCCAACACCAGCCGCGCGCCCACGGTGAGCGGCCAGAACAGCTCCCAGACCGAGACGTCGAAGCTGGTCGGCGTCTTCTGGAGGACGCTGTCACCCGGGGCGAGCGCGTGGACCTGGTGCATCCACGTCAGGCGATTGACGACCGCGCGGTGCGCGTTCATCGCGCCCTTGGGACGGCCCGTGCTTCCCGAGGTGAAGATGACGTAAGCGAGCGAGTCCGGGTGCGGCCGGCTCGCGACCCGTGTGTTCGGGAGGCTCGCGAGCCGCGGGGTTTCCGCGTCGAGGAGGACCGTGTGTCCTTCGTGCTGCGGCAGGTGGCTGACGAGGTCCTGACGAGTGATGACGACCGGAGCCGCGCCGTCCTGGAGCATTCCGGCCAGTCGCTCGCGAGGAAGCTCCGGGTCCAGTGGCAGGTACGCCGCGCCCGACTTGAGGATGCCCACCAGGGCGATGACGAGCTCGAGTGAGCGCTCCAGGAACACGCCGACGAGGACCTCGGGGCCCGCGCCGAGTGACTGGAGGTGCCGCGCGAGCTGATTGGCCCGTGCCTCCAATTCACCGTACGTGACGTGGTGTCCCTCGAAGGTCAGCGCGCACAGGTCGGGAGTGCGCTCCGCCTGGGCTTCGATGAGCGAGACGAGCGTCGCGTTCGCATCGTACTCCCTCCGCGTGTCGTTGAAGTCGCGGAGCACCTGTCGGCGTGCGTCGACATCGAGGAGCGAGAGGTGGGCGACCTGCTGGCTCGGAGCGCCGAGTGCGTCCTCGAGCAGGTGGACATAGTGGGACAGCAGGCGCTCGATGGTGGGCGCCTCGAAGAGGTCGGTGCTGTACTGGAAGGACAGCTCGTGGCCCTGGGGGCTCTCCGTGACGGTGAGGGCCAGCTCGGACTGGGTGTTCAGTCCGTCGACGACGATGGGGCGGGCCTGGAGCCCGGGGAAGGTGTCGGCGAGCGTGCTCTCCGCGTGCTCCCAGAAGAAGCCCACCTGGAACAGCGGGGAGTGCGCGAGGCTGCGCTCGACCTGGAGGGCCTCGACGACTCGCTCGAAGGGCGCGTCCTGGTGCGTGAAGGCTTCCAGGGCCGTGGTCCGCGTGCTCGCCAGCAGCTCCGCGAAGGTGGTCCCCGGAGCGAACCGCGTGCGCAGGACGACGGTGTTGGTGAAGAGGCCGACGAGGTCTTCGAGCGCGGGATGGGGACGGCCGGAGACCGGCGTGCCCACGGACACGTCATCCTGTCCCGAGTGCCGATGCAGCAACGCGCTGAGCGCCGCGCCGAGGACCATGAAGGGCGTGACCTGGTGCTCGCGGCATACCTTCGTGAGCGCCTGCTCCAGCGCGGGGGACAGTCGGTGGAAGCGACTGAGCGCGCCTGTGTCTCCGAGGACAGAGGGCCGGGGCTTGTCGGTGGGCAGGGATAGGAAAGCGGGAGCACCGGCGAGCTGGTGCTTCCAGTACTCGAGGTGGGCGCCTTCGCGCTCCCGGACAGGGGCTGAGTGCTGCCAGGCCGCCACGTCAGCGTAGTCGAGCGGGAGCTGGGGCAGCGCGGG
The DNA here is from genome assembly GCF_013336715.1 of Myxococcus sp. CA056. Taxonomy (NCBI): domain Bacteria; kingdom Pseudomonadati; phylum Myxococcota; class Myxococcia; order Myxococcales; family Myxococcaceae; genus Myxococcus; species Myxococcus sp. CA056. The sequence goes on along the minus strand of NZ_JABUMT010000009.1, from coordinate 189,643 downwards.
CATCCGCTGCTGACCGAGGGCCGCGTAGGCCTGGGACAGCTCGTGCAAGAGGATGTCGATGCTCAGGCCATCGACCACGATGTGGTGCAGCACGAGCAGGAGGACATGATGCTCGGGCGCGAGGCGGAACAGGCGGAAGCGATAGAGCGGTCCCTGCTCCAGTGACATGGCGCGAGTCGCTTCTTCGCGCAGCCGCTGGTGGAGCAAGGGGCTGTCACCGTCCAACGCCGGAAGGTCTTCGACCTGGAGCAGCTCCACGGGAATGGAGCCCCGTCGAGGAACCGGTCGTCCGTCCTCCGCGACGAGCGTGGTCCGCAGCACCGGGTGGCGCTCCAAGAGCAACCGCAGCGCGCCATCGAGTGCAGGCACATCGAGCGGACCGCGCAGCTCCACGGCCTCGGGGATGTTGTAGGCGCGAAGCTCCGGCTGGAGCTGGTGGAGGAACCAGAGGCGCTCCTGGGCGAAGGAGGCGCGAGGAGGGAGGGAGGAGGGAGAGGGGTTGGGGAGAGGGAGGGCAGGCGCGTGGTGCTGAGCGAGTGCGGCGGCCAGTCCCGCGACGGAGGGAGAGGCGAAGAGGGAAGCGAGAGGAAGCTCGACG
>NZ_JABUMT010000009.1:0-188945 GCF_013336715.1 Myxococcus sp. CA056 | reverse complement strand
GCGAGGAGGGAGGGAGGAGGGAGAGGGGTTGGGGAGAGGGAGGGCAGGCGCGTGGTGCTGAGCGAGTGCGGCGGCCAGTCCCGCGACGGAGGGAGAGGCGAAGAGGGAAGCGAGAGGAAGCTCGACGCCGAAGGCGAGGCGGATGCGGGAGACGAGGCGGGTGGCGGAGAGGGAGTGGCCGCCGAGGGAGAAGAAGTCAGCGTCGCGAGGGACGACGGAGAGGGAGAGGACGTCAGCGAAGAGCTGGGAGAGGAGGGCCTCGGCCTGTCCGCGAGGAGCGGAGTCGGAAGAGGACTCGGCCGCGACAGCGGAGGAGATGTCGAAGGAGGAGAGGGCCGTCCTGTCGACCTTGCCGCTGGTGGTGAAGGGGAGGGAGGGGAGGGAGAGGAAGCGGGAGGGGACGAGGGCTTCCGGAAGAGAGGAGGCCAGCGCGTCGCGAAGAGAGGAGAGAGAGGGTGCGGAGTCGTCGAGGACGAGGAAGGCGACGAGGAAGGTGTCGCGAGAGGGGCGGAAGGGAAGGACAGCGGCCTGACGGACGCCGTGGAGGCGAAGGAGAGCGGCTTCGATTTCCTCGACTTCGACGCGGACGCCGCGGAGCTTGAGCTGGAAGTCGGAGCGTCCGAGGAAGGAGAGGGAGCCGTCGTCATTCCAGCGGGCCCTGTCGCCCGTGTCGTAGAGGCGAGAGCCGGGGGAGGAAGAGAAGGCGTCTGGGATGAAGCGCTCAGCGGTGAGGTGAGGAAGGGAGTGGTAGCCGCGAGCGAGGCAGATGCCGCCGATGAAGAGCTTGCCTGGGACGCCTGGGGGGAGAGGCTGGAGGGAGTCGTCGAGGACGTAGAGGCGGCAGCGAGGAAGAGGGCGGCCGAGACGAACGGGGCGGTGGGGGAGGGAGATTTCGGCGGCGACGTTGATGCTGGCTTCAGTGGGCCCGTAGGTGTTGACGAGACGGGTGGAAGTCAGCGCGAGGGACTGGACGAGAGAGTCGGGGAGGACTTCGCCGCCAGTGACGAGGACGGAGAGAGAGCGGAAGGCGTCGAAGGCACCGGGCTCCTCGAGGGCCGTGGCGAGGGAGGAGGGGGTGATGACGACGTGGGAGACGCGGTGGCGGAGGATGTCGCGCGCGAGGCCGAGGGGGCCGACGTCGCGGAGGATGACGCGAGCGCCGCGGGAGAGGCTGAAGAGGATTTCCTCCTGGTGGATGTCGAAGGAGAGGCTGCCGGAGGCGGCCCAGGTGTGGCCGGGGGCAGTGGAGTAGAGGGAGTCGAAGGCGTCGAAGCAGTGGACGACGTTCTGCTGGGTGGAGAGGACGCCCTTGGGCAGGCCGGTGGAGCCCGAGGTGTAGAGGATGTACGCCAGGTTGTCCGGATGCGCGCGCAGTGGCTCGGCCAGCGCGGCATGCGGCTGCTGTGCGGCACCCGGCTCGATGACCACAATCCCAAGCTGCGTTCCCTCGAACAGTGAAGGCGAGGAGATGACGAGGCAGGCTCGGGACTGTTGAAGCAGCAGGGCTCGGCGTGCCGGCGGATGAGACGGCTCCAGCGGAAGACACGTCGCGCCCGCGAGATGGACGGCGAGCAGCGAGACGACGGCCTCGGAGGAACGCTCGACGCAGACACCGACAACGGCCTCGGGACGGACCCCCAGCGCGGCGAGGTGGAACGCGAGACGCGAGGCGCGAGCGTGAAGCTGCGCGAAGGTGAGCGTGGCGTCCGGAGCGACGAGCGCGACAGCGTCGGGAGTGCGAGCGAAAGCGGCTTCAAGGATGGAGGCGACGGTGCCGTCGGAGTCGAAGGCCCGGTCGGTGTCGTTGAAGTCGCGGAGGACGCGTCGTCGCTCGTCGGCGTCGAGGAGGGAGAACTCGGACAGAGGAAGCTGGGGAGCGGCGAGGGCCTGCTCCAACAGGAGGACGAAGTGGGACAGCATCCGCTCGACGGAGGCGTGCTCGAAGAGGTCGGTGCGGAACTGGAAGTAGAGCTGGAGGGAGGAGTCAGGTAGCTCGGTGGCGGTGAGCGCGAGGTCGAGCTGGCTGGTGCCGTTGTCGACGAAGACGTGCTGCGAAGACAGGCCGGAGAAGGAGAGGGGCGAGTCGACGCGGCGCAGGTCGAACATCACCTGGAACAGCGGCGCGTGACTCAGACTGCGTTCGACGTGGAGCGCATCGACGACCCGCTCGAAGGGCACATCCTGGTGGCTGAAGGCGTCGAGCGACGTGCTCCGGACCTGGGCCAGCAACGCGGCGAAGGTCATCCCCGAGGGGACCTGGGTACGAAGGACCAGCGTGTTGAGAAAGAGGCCGACGATGTCCTCGGTGGCGGCGAGGGTCCGGCCGGAGACAGGCGTGCCGATGCACAGCTCCCGCTCACCGGAGTAGCGGTGGAGCAGGGTGGCGAAGACGCCGTAGAGCGCCATGAACGGCGTCACCTGATGCTGTCGGCACAGGGCCTCCAGGCGCTGACGGACGTCACGGGGCAGGGCGTGGTGACGTGAGAAGCCACCCTGGTCCGTGATGACGGGCGGCCGAGGCTTGTCGGTGGGAAGCGCGAGCAACGCCGGAGCATCGGCGAGCTGCTGCTTCCAGTAGTCGAGGTGGATGTCCTCACGCGCGCGCACCTCGGGCGTGCGCTGCCACGCGGAGACATCCGCGTAGGCCAGGAGCGGAGTGGGCAGCACCGGAGACCGTCGCTGACTCAGCTCTGAGTATCCCTGTGCCAGCTCCACCAGGAGCCGATCCATGGACAGGCCGTCCACGACGATGTGATGGATGACCATCAACAGCACATGCTGGTCATCGGCCAGTCTGAACAGGCGGAAGCGATAGAGCGGCCCGTGCTCCAGTGAGAACGGGCGAGCACTCTCTTCCTCCAGGCGCCGCGTGAGCAGCGCACGCAACGACTCTTCACCCCGAGCACCCGTCCGCAGGTCTTCCACGTGGAGCACGCGCTCGGACACGGGCTGGAATTCCATCCGAGGCTGACCCTCCGACGAGCCGAAGACGGCGCGAAGGGACGAGTGCCGCTCCGGCAACAGCCGCAGCGCCGTCTCGAGGGCCTCGGTGTCCAGCGCGCCCGTCAGCTCGAGCGCTTCGGGAATCACATACGCGGCGGAGTCCGGCTGGAGCTGGTGGAGGAACCAGAGGCGCTCCTGGGCGAAGGAGGAGCGAGGAGGGAGGGAGGAGGGAGAGGGGTTGGGGAGAGGGAGGGCAGGCGCGTGGTGCTGAGCGAGTGCGGCGGCCAGTCCCGCGACGGAGGGAGAGGCGAAGAGGGAAGCGAGAGGAAGCTCGACGCCGAAGGCGAGGCGGATGCGGGAGACGAGGCGGGTGGCGGAGAGGGAGTGGCCGCCGAGGGAGAAGAAGTCAGCGTCGCGAGGGACGACGGAGAGGGAGAGGACGTCAGCGAAGAGCTGGGAGAGGAGGGCCTCGGCCTGTCCGCGAGGAGCGGAGTCGGAAGAGGACTCGGCCGCGACAGCGGAGGAGATGTCGAAGGAGGAGAGGGCCGTCCTGTCGACCTTGCCGCTGGTGGTGAAGGGGAGGGAGGGGAGGGAGAGGAAGCGGGAGGGGACGAGGGCTTCCGGAAGAGAGGAGGCCAGCGCGTCGCGAAGAGAGGAGAGAGAGGGTGCGGAGTCGTCGAGGACGAGGAAGGCGACGAGGAAGGTGTCGCGAGAGGGGCGGAAGGGAAGGACAGCGGCCTGACGGACGCCGTGGAGGCGAAGGAGAGCGGCTTCGATTTCCTCGACTTCGACGCGGACGCCGCGGAGCTTGAGCTGGAAGTCGGAGCGTCCGAGGAAGGAGAGGGAGCCGTCGTCATTCCAGCGGGCCCTGTCGCCCGTGTCGTAGAGGCGAGAGCCGGGGGAGGAAGAGAAGGCGTCTGGGATGAAGCGCTCAGCGGTGAGGTGAGGAAGGGAGTGGTAGCCGCGAGCGAGGCAGATGCCGCCGATGAAGAGCTTGCCTGGGACGCCTGGGGGGAGAGGCTGGAGGGAGTCGTCGAGGACGTAGAGGCGGCAGCGAGGAAGAGGGCGGCCGAGACGAACGGGGCGGTGGGGGAGGGAGATTTCGGCGGCGACGTTGATGCTGGCTTCAGTGGGCCCGTAGGTGTTGACGAGACGGGTGGAAGTCAGCGCGAGGGACTGGACGAGAGAGTCGGGGAGGACTTCGCCGCCAGTGACGAGGACGGAGAGAGAGCGGAAGGCGTCGAAGGCACCGGGCTCCTCGAGGGCCGTGGCGAGGGAGGAGGGGGTGATGACGACGTGGGAGACGCGGTGGCGGAGGATGTCGCGCGCGAGGCCGAGGGGGCCGACGTCGCGGAGGATGACGCGAGCGCCGCGGGAGAGGCTGAAGAGGATTTCCTCCTGGTGGATGTCGAAGGAGAGGCTGCCGGAGGCGGCCCAGGTGTGGCCGGGGGCAGTGGAGTAGAGGGAGTCGAAGGCGTCGAAGCAGTGGACGACGTTCTGCTGGGTGGAGAGGACGCCCTTGGGCAGGCCGGTGGAGCCCGAGGTGTAGAGGATGTACGCCAGGTTGTCCGGCTGCGCGCGTGAGGGCTGCGCGAGCGCCGCACCGGGTCGCAGGGCGTCCTGTGGCTGCACGAGCACCGCGTCGAGTTGAACGCCGTCAAACAGCGAAGGCGAAGTGACGACGAGGCTGGCACGGGACTGCTGAAGCAGCAGTGCACGGCGTGCTGGTGGATGAGACGGCTCCAGCGGAAGGCATGCGGCGCCGGTGAGGTGGACGGCGAGCAGCGAGATGACAGCCTCGGAGGACCGCTCCACGCAGACGCCAACAACGGCCTCGGGACGAGCCCCCAGCGCGGCGAGGTGGAACGCGAGACGCGAGGCGCGAGCGTGAAGCTGCGCGAAGGTGAGCGTGGCATCCGGAGCGACGAGCGCGATGGCGTCGGGAGTGCGAGCGAACGCGGCTTCAAGAAGAGAAGCGACAGAGCCGTCCGCGTCGAAGGCCCGCTCGGTGTCGTTGAAGTCGAGCAGGACGCGGCGTCGCTCGTCGGCGTCGAGGAGGGAGAGCTCGGAGAGGGGAAGCTGGGGAGCGGCGAGGGCCTGTTCCAGCAGCAGGACGAAGTGGGACAGCATCCGCTCGACGGAGGCGTGCTCGAAGAGGTCGGTGCGGAACTGGAAGAAGAGCTGGAGCGAAGAGTCCGGCAGTTCGGTGGCGGTGAGTGCGAGGTCGAGCTGGCTGGTGCCGTTGTCGACGAAGACGTGCTGCGAAGACAGGCCGGTGAAGGAGAGGGGCGAGTCGACGCGGCGCAGGTCGAACATCACCTGGAACAGCGGCGCGTGGCTCAGGCTGCGCTCGACATGGAGCGCATCGACGACCCGCTCGAAGGGGGCGTGCTGGTGGCTGAAGGTCTCCAGTGACATCGCCCAGACGTGGGCCAGCAGCATGGAGAAGGGCGCGGCTGGCAACAGGTGGGTGCGCAGCACGAGCGTGTTGATGAAGAGACCGACGATCTCCTCCGTGGACTCGTGACTGCGGCCGGAGACAGGCGTGCCGATGCACAGCTCCTGCTCACCGGAGTAACGGTGGAGCAGGGTGGCGAAGACGGCATAGAGCGCCATGAAAGGCGTCACCTGGTGATGCCGGCACAGGGCCTCCAGGCGCTGACGGACCTCGCGGGGCAGCACGTGTCGACGCGAGTACGCGCCCCGGTCGGAGAGGACCGGCGGTCGAGGCTTGTCGGTGGGAAGCATGAGCAGCGCCGGTGCACCGGCGAGCTGTCGCTTCCAGTATTCGAGGTGGATGTCCTCACGCGCGCGCACCTCGGGGGTGCGCTGCCACGCGGAGACATCCGCGTAGGTCATGGTCACCGGCGCCGGGGCGGGCTCACGGCCTTCCTGGAGGGCGGAGTACGTCCGCGCCAGCTCATTCAGGAGGATGCCCATGGACAGGCCATCCACCACCAGGTGGTGAAGCACCAGGAGCAGCACGTGCTGCTCGGGGCCAACGCTGAAGAGGCGGAACCGGTACAGCGGCCCGTCTTCCAACGAGAGCGGGCGCGCGGCTTCTTCACTCAGTCGGCGCTGGAGCACCGCCTCCGGTGTCCCCGCCTCGCGCGGGAGCCGCGACAGGTCTTCCACGGCGAGCACGGGCTCGTGCACCGCGTGGGTGCGCAGGCGCGGGCTGCCCTCGACGGGCGTGAAGGTGACGCGAAGCGCGGCATGTCGCTCCACCATCCGGCGCAGCGTGGCCTCCATCGCGGGCACGCTCAGCACGCCCCGGAACTCCAGCGCGTCGACGACGAGGTACGCCGCCGAGTCGGGCTGAAGCTGTTGAAGGAACCACAGCCGCTCCTGTGCCAGGGACGTCATCGGGACGGCGTCGGCGGGAAGCTGCGTGGGGCCCGCGAGGGGCGCTCCGAGCGACGCGGCCTTGGGCCCCAGCGCGCGCGCCAGGGAGGCCACCGTGGCGTGGGAGAACAGCGCGCTCAGCGGCAGCTCCACCCCCACCGCATGCTGTACGCGCGCCAGCAGCCGCGTCGCGCTCAACGAGTGCCCACCCAGGTCGAAGAAGTCGCTGTCCCGTCCCACCCTCTCCACACCCAGCACCTGCTGGAACAGGCCCGCGAGCAGCGCCTCCAGCTTTCCTCGAGGCTCGCCTCCAGGGACAGCGCCCGATGCATCGCCGCGCTCGAGCGGCATCACCCCCAGCGCTCGCCGGTCCACCTTCCCCGAGGTCGTCAGGGGCAGGGTGGAGAGCGTCATGAGCACGGAGGGCACCAGGTGCTCGGGGAGCTGCTGTCGCAGCCACGCACGCAGGGCCGTGCTGACACGGGCCGCATCCAGGCCCACGTCCGGGACGATGAAGGCCACCAGCGACAGCTCTCCGGCCGTCACCTCGCGCGCGAGCACCGCGACTTCGCGGACCTCGGGATGGCGCGCGAGCAGGGCTTCGACTTCACCCGGCTCCACGCGCATGCCGCGCAGCTTCACCTGTGTGTCGGCGCGGCCCGCGTACTCGAGCTCTCCGTCCGGCGTCCACCGCGCCAGGTCTCCGGTGCGGTACAGCCGCGCGCCGGGGATGGGGCTGAAGGGATGGGGCAGGAAGCGCTCCGCCGTGAGGTCTGGACGGCCCAGGTATCCACGGGCCACGCCCACGCCGCCGATGTACAGCTCGCCGGCCACGCCGGGGGGCAGGGGCTCCAGCGCTTCGTCGAGCACATAGAGCCGCGTGTTGGGCCACGGCGTGCCCAGGGTGATGGCGCCCAGTACCACCGCGTGCGGAGTGATGGCGGCACAGACGCTGGCCTCCGTCGGGCCGTAGGCGTTGAGCATCCGGCGCCCCTCGCTCCAGCGCTCGGCCACGGCGATGGGCAGGGCTTCGCCCGCGGAGATGACGGTGCGTAGCCCCTCCAGTCCCTCCGTCTCCAACTGCGCGAGCACGGATGGGGTGAGGGTGACGGCGGTGACGGCGCGCTCACGCAGCAGCGCTCGCAGGGGCGCGTCGGGAAGCAGTCGCTCCTGGGGCGCGAGCACCAGCGTCGCGCCCGCGAGCAGCGTGGCGAAGACCTCGCACACGGAGGCGTCGAAGGTCATCGACGCGAACTGGAGCACCCGGTCCTCCGGCCGGAAGCCATGCGCCTGGACCGCGGCCAAAGCCGTATTGCGCAGACCCGCGTGTGGCACCAGGACGCCCTTGGGGCGTCCCGTGGAACCGGAGGTGTAGATGACGTAGGCGAGGTGCTCCGGCGTGACCACCGCGTCCAGTCGTCCGACGGACAGGTGCGCGTACTCCGGCCGGGGGCCCTCCAGCTCCACCAGCATCTCGCCTCGCAGCGGCAGCTCGTCCATCACCCGCTGGTGCGCGAGCACCACGGGCGCGCCGCTGTCGGAGAGCATGAAGCCCTGGCGCTCGGGAGGATGCGCCGGGTCCAACGGAACGAACGCACCTCCCGCCTTGAGGATGCCCAGCATCCCCACCACCTGCTCCACGGAGCGCTCCGCGCACAGCGCCACGCGCGTCTCCGGCCCCACGCTCAACGAGCGCAGGTGGCGCGCGAGCCGGTTGGCGCGCTCATCCAGCTCCCGGTACGTCAGCCGCGTGCCCTCGAAGTCGAGCGCCGTCGCGTCGGGCGCACGGTCCACCTGCTGCTCGAAGCAGGCCACCACCGTGTCGCCGCTCTCGAACTCCCGCTCGGAGGCGTTGAAGGTGGAGAGCACCCGCTGGCGCTGCTCGTCGGAGAGGACGGGGCGCGGTCCGGGCTCGTGCGCTGGAGCGTGTTCGGGCAGAGGGGTGGCGGCGCCGGGCGCGGCGACGGAGTCGACAGGGGGAACCTTCCGTCCTTGCTGGCTGGGGGAGGCCGGGGCGGAATCGTCTGGAGCTGTCATGTGGGTAGGGCTCAGAGCCTGAGGCGAACGTTGATGCCCGCGCGGAACAACCCCATGTCCACCGGTGCACCAGGCGCCACGGTGGGGTCGGGCTGAAAGCGGAACTCGCCGCCGCGCTCTCCAAAGGGAACTTCCACGAAGGCCGCGACCGTCACGTCACGCAGCCGGGAGGCGTTGATGTCCAGCCGGACGACGTAGGAGGGGTCGCCCACGTTGCCCAGCAAGGTGAGCGTTGTCGTCGGCTCGTAGATGTTGCGCGCGGTGACGGCGACCTGCGCCATGCCATAGAAGCGGCCGAAGTAGAGCGGCTGGAAGTCGCCGACGGTCTGCACCCACGTCAGCAGCTCGCGGTCATCGCTGCCCAACTGGTTGTAGAAGCCCTCCAACCGCACCACCGTCTTGAAGGTGTCCGCCACCCGCAGCTCGACCTGCATGCCGCCACTGGCCTGCACCTGCAACCCGTCCAGCGCCCGCACCTGGAAGCCACCGTCCGCCGCGCGCTCCCACGTGGCCACGTCCGCGCCATGCACCAGGGCGATCTCCGTGTTGAAGTCCAGCCGCCCCAGGCCCAGCGAGTAGTCCAGGCCATAGCGGGGGCGCCGCCCCTCATAGAACGAGCCCGTCGCCGCCAGCTCGCTGGTGCCCAGCGCGATTTCCGCGCGCACCGCGCCGCCGTAGCGCACGCGGTCCTCGTCCTCCAGTCCGCCCACTCCACTCGTCGTGTCCACCAGGTCCGCGGTGCCGATGATCCACAGGTTGGCGGCCATCTCCTCCCACGGCACGTTGACCTTCACCATGTCCACGCCGGGCCTCAAGTCATAGAGGAACAACGGGTCCGGATTGCGCGAGCGCAGGAAGTCGGTGGTGTTCCAGATCTTCGAGCTGCCCCACTTGATGTGCTGACGGCCCGCGGTGATGAAGACGTGGTCGAAGAGGCCGAAGTAGATCCACAGCCGGTCCAGGCTCGTCACGGGCGTGGAGAGCAGTGGGTCCAACGGGTCGTACGCCATCCGGCCCACCGCGAAGCTGCGCAGCCCGTCGAACGGCTTGAAGTCCAGGTACACGTCCAGCAGCGCCGGGAAGAACGGGTCCACGCCCGTCTTCGCGCTCAGCGCCCGGGTGGCGCCGGATACCTCCGCGCGCTGCAGATAGAAGCCGCCCACCGTGAGCAGCTCCGGCACCTTGAGGAATGCGGAAGGGTGCAGAGGGTCTTCCACCGCGGCCTCCTCCGTCACGGGCTGGGGCCCCTCGCCCGGCACGGAGGGGCCCGAGGTGACAGACGTCCCCATGTCCGCCACCACCACGGGCCGCAGCGAGGTGTCCACGTCAGCGGACGCTGGTGGACGCGGTGCCTGGCCCTCGCCTTCGCCGTCGATGGTCGGCACCGCCAGCGCCAGGCTCGCGGCGGCGGGCGCGTTCGCGGTGTCGGAGGCGGGCTCCGCGAAGGCCTCCACGGTGTTGCCGTCGGCGGTCTCCGTGTCGTCCTCCGCGTCGGTGCCGGACGCGGACACGGTGTCGCCCGATGCGTTCGTGCTCCGAACGCCGTCGCTCCCCGCGCCCAGCTCCAGCGGCGGCTCCACGCTGGAGGAGAGCGCGAGGCGCCCCCGGACAGGACGCTCGTAGGTCAGCGCGCGCACGTCGGCACCGGTGAAGAACACCGCCAGGCCGCGCGAGGGATAGTGGAAGTACAGCGTGGTGTCCGCCGTGGCCTTCACCAGGTAGCAGGGCTTCTTGCTCCGGCCGACCTTGGGACAGGCCGCGCCGAATTGTTTCTCCACCGAGGCGCGCGAGGGAGGCCGGGTGGGAAAGACATCGATGCGCTGGAGCCTTCGGGTGCGTGTATCCACCGTGAAACGCGCATGCCTCGTGCCCGCCGGCGAGGACTGACCCTGATAGTCGAGCACCAGCGCGCCATCCTCACGACGTCGTGAGTCGGGCTCGCCGAACAGGATGCGCAACTGCGACTCCGTCGTGGTGCCGGGTCTGGCTTTCTTCCAGGGCTCCGCGTGGGCGGTGCCATGAAGCAGACACAACATGGCCACGATGCGCACGACGGAGGGGGCAGGGGGCATGGATGAACGCAGTCTAGTGGCGTTGTGACAGGTGAGGAAAGCCACGGTGGGTTGACATTCCCCCAGCGTTCCCCCGAGCATCCGCCTCCCCTGTGTAGTGGAGGCCATCCCATGGCGTCGGAAGAGACTGCTCAGTCCCCCTCCGAATTGGCTGCTACAGCAGTATCCACATCGACTACCGCCGAGGCGGTGTCCGCTGCTCCCGAGAAGCTCGACGAGATAGAGGAGATCGACTTCCTCCTCGAGGAAATCGAAAGCAAGATCGCCCCGCTCGCCCTGGCATGAGCGCGGCCCACGAGGTCCGCCCGTACCGGGACGCTTTCGCCCCGTACTGGCATCCGGTGGCGTACTCCCACGAGCTGCGGGACGCGCCTCTTCCAGCCCGGCTGCTGGAGACGGATCTGGTCCTCTGGCGCACCGGCTCTGGCGTCGCGGCCTCTCAGCGCTACTGCGCGCACCGTGGCGCGGACCTCTGCTCAGGCTCCATCACCCCCGAGGGCCTTCGCTGCGCGTTCCATGGCTGGACGTACGGCGAGAGCGGGCGCTGCGTCCGGATTCCCTCGCAACCCCAGACGCCCATTCCGGAGCGGGCGCGGCTCGCGACGTTTCATGCCGCGGAGCGGCATGGCCTGGTCTGGGTCTGTCTTTCACCCGAGCCCGCCGCGCCATTGCCAGAATGGCCGGAGCTGTCTGACACGACGACGGTGGCCACGGTGCCGCTGCCGCGCCTGGACTGGGATATCGCCGCCGGCCGCATGGTGGAAATCGTCCTGGACGTGGCCCACCTCTCCTTCGTGCATGAGGGGACGTTCGGCAATCCGGACCAGCCCGAGGTGCCGCCCTACGACGTGGAGAAGCGGTCGGACGGACTCTCCGCGCGCATCGTGTATCCCGCGCTGGCGCCCGGTGTTGGTGGCGCGCCGCCCCGGGTGGACCGGACCACGCTCACCTATGACGTGACGTTCCCTTTCGCCGCGCGGCTGTCCTTCAAGCCGACCCTCTTCTATCCGCACACCGTCTACGCGGTGGCCTCGCCCTGGTCCGAGGAGAAGATGCAGTGCTTCTACTTCGCCTCGTACCACCCGAGGATCCGCAACTTCGCGGACGTGTTCGTGAAGTCGGAGTCGGCCATCCTGGAGCAGGACCGCCGCATCGCGGAGGGGCAGCGTCCGCGCGCGCACCCGCTGGACTTCGCGGGCGAGGTCCTGGTGAAGGCGGACCGGCTCCCCATCGAATACCGCCGGGCCCTCACGGCCCTGCGCTCGGGCCGTCCGGTGGACGGGCCCCCCTTGGAATAGGAACGGGAGACACTCGAGTGAACGCAGGGAGTCGAAGCTGGGGGTGGAGTGTGTCCGTGGTGCTGCTCGTCGCCGGGGCGGCCTGTCGTCAACGGGAAGAGGCTCCCAAGGCGCCACCTCCAGCCCCGCCCGTGGTCGCCGCGAAGCCGGTGGCGCCTCCCGCGCCTACCGTGGTGCCCGCATCGGCTGACCCGGCGCTCGTGGCCCGGGGACGGTATCTGGCGGAGTCGGTGCTCGGCTGCGTCGGCTGCCACACCGAGCGGGATTACGGCCGCTTCGGCGGGCCGGTGTCGGGGCCGGTGCTGGCGGGCGCGTGTTTCGGTGAGGAATGGGAGATGCCGGGCACCCTGTGCGCGCCCAACATCACCTCAGACCCCGAGCACGGCGTGGGGCGCTGGACGGACGAGCAGCTGCTGCGCACCCTGCGTGAGGGCTACGGCCGCGACGGACGGACGCTGTTTCCCATGATGCCGTACATGGAGTGGCGCACCACCCTGTCGGACGGTGACGCCCGCGCCGTGGTGGTCTGGCTGCGCACGGTGCCCGCGGTGGCCCGCGCCACGCCCCCCTCCAAGCTGCTTCCGGAGGTGACGGCGGAGATCCAGGACCTGGCCGCGCCCCTCCCCGGACCCGTCGCCGAGCCCGCTGCGGACCCCATCGCCCGGGGCCGCTACCTGGCGACCGTCGCCCAATGCGCCTTCTGCCACGCCAGCGCGGACGAGGAACCCAAGCCCTTCGCGGGTGGCCGCGCCGCGCCCACCCCCTTTGGCGCGGAGCCCATTCCGTCCCTCTTGCCCGGGGGGCCCGTCATGAAGGGGCTGGACGAGGACGCCTTCGTCGCCCGCTTCACTGCCTTCAAGGACCTGGGCGCCGCGCCCAGCCGCAAGGGCCAGGTCAACAAGCTGGCCATGCCCTGGCAGGCCTTCGCCTCCATGAAGGAGGAGGATCTGCGCGCCATGTACCGCTTCCTGAAGACCCAGGGGACCCCGACGCGACGCGCCAGCGGCCAGTGATTGGCGCGGCGCATTCTTAGAAAGTAGGATACACGCCTTGCCCTACACCGTCCCCTGTTCTCGGTGCGCCGGGCTGGACTCGAACCCCATGACACTGTCCCTGAAAAAGCTGGTCCTGATGCTCCCGGTGTTGGCGGTCGCCTCGGGGTGCAACCTGTTCGACACGGCCGACACGGAAGGAACCCGTGGCCGGGGTGCTCGCGCGTTCGACCCGTACGACAGCTCCGCCTCCGGTGCCATCTCCCTGTCCCTGCTGTGGTTCAAGGGCTGCGCCATCCTCCCCACGGGTGAGCCCGTGACGAAGGGGGACCTGAACCTGCCGGCCTACGGGGACACCTGCTACAACATGAATGACGGCTACCCGAGGCCGGACGCGCCCTTCGAGCCGAGCGAGCCTCACGCGCGAATGGTCGTCTCCGCCGGTGAGCTGTACTTCCTGCGCGAGTTCTCCGCGATGGACGTCGAGCTGGCACGCTTCCCCGAATACAACGACAAGCGCACGCCCGCGGCGTGGATGCGCCTGGAGTCGTACTTCAAGGACCTGGACTGGTCGGGCCTGTCCTCGGGGCGTGACGGGTGGAAGCGCCTGCAGCCGCAGACGTTCCTGCGCGAGACGTTCTACGAGAACGCCGCGTGGATGCTGGCCACGGACGACACCTTCCTGCTGGAGGTGCTGGACGCGGATGGCAACGTGCGCGTCAGCCAGACCTACTTGCGCTCGGACTTCCTCGCGGAGAGCCCCGTCACGGGCCGCACCCGCGCCAGCTTCACGGTGACGGGCCTGCAGCGCCCGCTGTTCCCCGGAGACCCCACGCCGCACAGGGCAGCGAACTACGACGCGCTCGAGTTCGCCACGGCGGTGAAGGTGTCCTTCGCCAACTCCACCAACCCCTTCAAGTCCTTCACCATGCCGGACCTGCGGGGCGAGGGCGTCATCCGTTTCACGTGGAGCCAGCTCCCCCAGAAGCCCTTCCTCTTCCCCGTCACCTTCCAGGACGCCAAAGAGCGCCCCCCCACCTGCTACGAGCTGGGGCCGGATGGGTTGGCCACGGACGTGCCCACGCCGTGCGGCTTCGGCCTCAAGCAGAAGGTGCAGGTCTCCCGCCCCCCCAACGGCAACTTCTTCAACGGTGGCGAGACGGTGGACTTCGTCGTGTCACTCCAGGACGGCGATGGCCACGGCCTGCATCCGCGCGGCTCCATGCCCTCGTTCATGACCTACATGGAGGAGGGCTCCAACGGCCTGGCCTACTTCAACGAGTTCATGCTGTTGACGTGGCGTGACAGCAGCGCGTCCGAGTCCGGCTTCAAGGTCGTCGGGCCGCTGCAGGACCTGAAGGTCGTCAACGGCGGCTTCGTGCCCACGGACTACTTCTCCTATCCCGCCTCGAGCGAGCCGCAGTTCTACGTGCCTCCGGACATCATGGCCGTCGCGGGCGGCCCGTGGGTGCAGCCGACGACGCGCTACACGGTGACGTTGCCGCCGGACGCCAAGCCCGGCACCTACGCCATCCTGCTCAAGGGCCACCGCAACTTCGAGGGCGAGCGGCTCAACCGGTTGGACCCGTTCTTCTTCCAGGTGGGCCAGGCCGAGCCCACCACGTACCCGGGCCGCATCGGCAACTGCCAGGTGTGTCACAACGGGGTCAGCTCGCTGAGCAACGTGCACCACGGCGTCTCTGTTGACCACGTGGAGACGTGCAAGGTGTGTCACCACGACGACGTCGTCGGGCACGTGTCGGACTTCGTCCACCGGCTGCACATCAACTCGCCCAAGTACGTCCAGAACAAGGGTGACTGCACCCTGTGCCACCTGACGCGCGAGAGCACGCTGCGCCCCAGCATGATTGCCTGCGCCGGCTGCCACCCGGGCACCCATGGCACGGAGTACTTCGACCTGCCGTTCCAGGAGATCAACTCCCCCCCCAACGCTTTTGGCAATTGCGCCAACGCCTGCCACGTGACCACGGCTCCCGCCGAGCACGTGCTGCCAGTGCGCTGAGCCCCGAGGACCCGATGAAGCTCCGCTCCCTGGCTTCCAGCTTCCTGCTCTGCGCCGCCGTCGGCGGGTGTGCCGACTCCGAGGCGCCCGTCATCACCCTGCCCGACACCGCGCCCGTGGTTGACCTCCCCGCGCGCACGACGAACGTCTCGGGCGTGGTCTACGACCCGGAGGCGTTCCTCATCGCCTTCATGACGCTCCCCGAAGAGGTCACCGAGGAGGCGATACCCGGCGTCTTCAACGGGCCCTACACCGCCCTGTCCGCCATCATGGGCGGGAGCGTGACGCTGTCCTCGCCCGAGGGGAGCAAGTTCGCGGCGGCTCCCTCGGACTTCGGTGGGACGTGGCAGCTGGTCGGCGTTCCGTCGGGCGACGCGGCGACGTACCTCGCGTCCGCCACGCCCCCCGAGGAGGGTGTGGTGCTGGACCCCGAGTTCCCCATCCCGCTGCCGCCGACGACGTACTTCCCCACCACGTACGTGCGGCCCATCCTCGCCAGCGTCACGCAGTGCTACGGCCAGTCCGCGGTGCTGGTGGGCAACACGGGCGCGCTGGACGCGGTGGCCCAGGCGATGACGGCGGCGGGCACGCCCACGACGCCGGCGGACCTGTTGGACTCCACGAAGACGGGCGGTGTCGCGCTCCTGTGGGTCCACGACATGAGCTTCCTGGCGGACCTGTTCCAGACGCCGGTCGGTAGCATCGCGGAGGCGTCCGCCGGCCAGCTCTTCGCGCTGGACTGGGCTCCCCCCGAAGGCTTGCCGGGCCAGTCGCCCATGGGCTTCAGCGTGCTCCCCGGCTCGGAGAGCTTCCTGGGCTACTTCGCGCTGGTGCTGCCACCCAACTCCACCGCGCCGGTGACCATCAACCTCATCGACACCTTCGTCCCGGAGCCGGGCGAGCCCGACCCCGACGCGCCGCCCCGGCCGTACCTGCTTCCGTCCGTCATCGTGGAGCCGCGTCCGGGCGAGGTCAGCGTGTACCGGGCCTTCGGGCAGTTTCCGCTTCCGCCGCCGGGCGAGGAGCCGCCGCCGGGCGGTGGCCTGGAGGACCCGCCTCCGCCGGAGCCGGAGACCACCTGGGCCTGCTACATCCCGCCCGAGCCCGTGGAGCCCCCGGCCGAGCCCGTGGGGCCCCCGGCTGAGTAGTCACGCGAGAGGTCCAGGCCTCGGGGATTCAAGCCCCGGACCGGACCTGCAGCGCGCGGAAGCGGACCGACGGCTGCCCGAAGGATACGGGCAGCGGGCCGTGGTCCAGCTTGCGGCACCCGCGCGTGGCGAAGAGGTTGAGCGCGTCGGAGCCCACGGCGTCGATGGCGGCCAGCGCCGTCAGCCCGTTGCCCCAGAGGATGCCTGGGCCCACGCGCGCGCCCGCGCGCCCGTCGCGGACCTGGCGGGCCTCGACGATGTAGAAGCTGAAGTCCCCCGACAGCAAATTCATGTGCCGTGGCGTGAGGTGCTGCACGAGCAGCCCTTGGCCCATGTCCGCGAGGAATGCGTTCAAGTTTCCCTCATGGGGCTCCACGCGGGTGTGGGCCATGCGAGGCAGCGGCGGATGGCGGAAGTCCACGCGCCGGCCGTGGCCGTTGGGCTCCAGGCCGAGCGCCCGAGCGCTGCGCGTGTCCAGCAGGGGTGAGGTGACGACGCCCTCGCGCAAGAGCGGCACCGCGCGCGCCGCGTGTCCCTCATCGTCCCAGGCGAAGCCGAGCGCGTTCTGTGCATCCGTGGGGTCGTCCGACACGTGGACGAAGGGCTCCGCCACGCGCTGTCCCATCCGGCGCGCGAGGAAGGAGCCGCCGCGCGCGACGACATCTCCCTCCAGCGGATGGCCGCAGACCTCGTGGAAGAAGCACGCGGAGGCCGCGCCCGGTGGGAGGAGGATGGGCAGCGCCTCGGAGGGACATGGCAGCGCGGGAGTCGTCTCCCGAAGCTCGCGCACCAGTGCATCCACCCAGACCTCCAGGGCGGGCAGGGCCGCATGGAGGTGCGCGGCGTCGGGGTGGCTGACGCAGCGCCAGGCATCGAACCGGGGGCCACCGGGCTCGCCGTGGAAGGCCTTCACCTCCAGCAGGGCATGACGGGTGTGCTCCTCCACGAGCCGCTCGGGATGGGCATGGAGCGTCCAGCGGTCTACCTCGCGCAGCGTCACGTCCAGGTGGGCCGCGCCCGCCTCGCGAGCGACTGTCACCAGCCGGCGAACGACGTCCTCGCGAAGCGCCGCGCCATCCGCCAGCGCGGAGGGACGAACCAGCGGCCCGCGTGTCCGCTCCAGGACCTCACCGGGGAGCAGCCCTGGCGCGGGCGCGTCCCGTGCCAGCTCCGTCCAGGTGTATTCGCCGTGGCTCGGGCTGCCCTTGCGCGCGCAGACACCGCGCTCGAAGGTCGCGGGCGGCACGCGGATGCCAGAGCGGAGATGGAGCACGTCGGAGACCTCGCGTCGCTCCACGAACCAATCCAAGGCGAGAGGCTCCTTCCGTCCGTGTCGAGGGACGCGCGAGGTATCGCGCTCCCGGGTTGTATCACGCCGCGTGGCGGACCGAGACCGGGGCTGGTGGAGGCCCTCCACGAGACGCATGATGCGAGCACGTGAGCGCGTGGCGCGACGGGGCTCGGAAGCAGGCCCTCCGGTGAATGAGTCCGCATGTCGAAAGGTGACGAGGACGTGGAAGCGACCGAGGCCGACCTGACGGACACGGCGGGCCTGTCACCTCATGACTGGAGTGTCGAGGCGCGGAAGGTGATGGACCGCCTGTGTCGCGAGCGAGGATGGCGGAGCGCGGAACTCTACCTGCTGTCGCATGCGGACCTGTCCATGGACTACGACGTAGCCACGCGGACCTCCTCCTGTAGCTGGGGTAGCGGGTTCACCGCTTCCGCCCGGGTCTGGACCGAAGCGCTCATGGGCACCGCCGTCGAGTCCGTGGATGGCGTGGCGGCCCTGGAGCGGTTGCTGCTGTCCGCGGAAGGCAAGGCACGCACCGGTACGCCCGCGCCTCTTCCCGCCTCGCCCGCGAGCACGCCCATTTCCCAGGCCGCGTGGCGCCTGGAGACGCATCCCTCGCGCGCGCGCCTTTGCGCCGAGCGCATCGTCGAGGAGGTCCTGCCCGCGGGAGTCGTCGTCCAGGCCCTGGTGGTGAAGCAGGAATGCTCGGGGGCGTTGCTCGTGCGCAGCGATGGCTTTGAGTCCTTCCGACGGGCCGAGCATGAGGCGGCCTTCCTGCGCTGTGAGACGTCGCGTGGCGCGCTGGTGGATGCCGTGCCCCTGCTGGCCTTGATGACGAAGGGAGAGGGGGACCTTGGCCCGGTGCGCGTTCGCCTGGCCGACGCCGTGTCCGCGCTGGAAGGACCCGCGAAGCAAGCGGACCGCTCGCTTCCCCTGGTGCTGCGGCCCGCCGTCGCGGCGCCGCTCGTCGCGGGGCTCGCCTGGCTGTTGCGAGGAGACATTGGTGCGGCGATGCCCGCGCTCACCCGCGCCGTGGGCCGCAAGCTCTTCCCTTCCATCCTGTCCGTGGTGGATGACCCGCTGGACCCCCGAGGCACTCAGCACCGGAGCATCGATGACGAAGGGCGGCCCGCCCGCGTCCTGCGACTCGTCGACGAGGGCCGCCTCACGGGGTTCCTCCACACGGAGGAGACGGCCGCGCGCCTCGGCGGCGAGTCTGGGGGCCGAGGACTCCGAGAGCTCGCGCACCCCGCGACGCCCACGCCGCTCAACCTGTGTGTCCTGCCGCGCGAGGATGCTCTGCCCGCCGACTACACGGAGCTGGTGGCGCGCGTGGAGAACTTCTCCACCATGCCCACGCCGGGCACGGTGTCGCTCATCGCGGGAGGCTGGGAGGTCCGCGACGGACGCCGGGTGCACCGCGTGGAGCCGCTGGAGCTGGAGCTGCCCGTGCTGGAGACGTTCCGCGGCTTGCGAGGCGTGGGCTCGGACCTGGCCTTCTTTCCCTCGGCCGAGGGTTGCGGCACGCCCACCCTGGTGCTGCCTCCCCCGGGGGGCTGAGGCCTCAGCGTCGGCGCGCGGGCACGTGGCGCCACACCGCGCGCCACCGCGCCAGCTCATCCAACAGTGTGCGCACGCCCAAGCGGGGAAACGCGCGCGGAGGCAGGCGTTGGAAGAAGGACTCCTCCAGCGCGCCCACCACCTGGGGCCGGCCGGAGTTCAGCGCCTCCACCAGCGCATGGAGCCGCCGCCGCGCGCCCGGCGTGGAGCGCAGCGTCCGCGAGTATCCGTTGGCGGCCACGACGAGGCGTGCTTCGTCCAGGGGCACGGTGACGATGGGCCGCGCGGGGCTCGCCACCACCGTGTCCTCGAGCGTGAGCGGCACAAGGCCCCGCGCCTCGGGAGGAGGACCGTCCAAGGCGCCGTTGGAGAGGAAGCGCGCCCATCCCTCGGTGAGCGTGTCGCGCGTGGCTCGCAGCCCCGGGCCCCGGCCCTGCCTGGCGAGCGCGGCGCGCACCGAAGCCGGCAGCTTCCAGTCCCTGTCCTGGGGCAGCTCCCCATGGCGCAGGCTGCCAGGCCACGGCTGCTCGGGCGCGCGGTCCAGGAACATGGGCGCGCGGAAACTGAGGCCCAGCGAGGCGGCGATGGTGAGGCCCTTGCTCGGCTCGGAGCGGTGCCAGTACGAGGAGGGCCAGTACATGAAGTCCCCCGCGCCGGCCTCGAGCACGCGTGCCTGGGCCATCATCTGACGCTCGTCCTCCGCGTCGCGCGGCACCACGCCGTGTGGCCGGTCCTTCAGCCCCGGGTCCGCATGCGGCGCCACCTCCGGCCGCGAGCTGAGCGCCTCCAGCGGCCAGAAGCTCATCCTGCGGCGGCCCTGGATGACGAAGTAGAAGACGTGCAGGTCGTCCTTGTGCACGCCGAAGGGCGTGTGGCGGTAGTTGCCCAGGAACAGCGCGGAGTCCGCGCCCCCCAGCGGCACGCCGAGCGCGCCGTGGAAGCCCGACAGGAAGCTGCGCATCTGGAGCCAGTGACTCCAGTGGTGGCTCTCCGTGCTGCTCAGCACCAGTCCGAAGCGCCGTCCCTGCAGCAGTCGCTCCATCCGCCGCGCGTACCCGTCGACGTCACCGTCCTCCGGCAGGGGCAGGTAGCGCGACAGCGCGACGGCGGCGAGGACCTCCGGCGGCCCCTCCGCGGTCGCCTCGCTCTCCACGTAGAAGCGCACGGGCAGCATCGACTCGCCCTGCCGGTAGCGCATGCCCACGTTCAGCAGCGCCTCGAAGATTTCCGAGGGCGACGGGAAGTGGCGGGGGAACATCCCCGGGAACACGGTGGGTCCCTGGTCCCAGTGCTCGCGGGCGAAGCGCTTCCAGAAGGCACGAGGCAAGGCGAGAGACGGTTCAACCGGGAGTGCGGCGGAGGCTCGTGCCATGGGTCCGGGGGGATGCGCGAGGGGAAGAGTGGGTGATACTAGCATCCGGCATTCGGGCTCCACGACAACGCGGGTTCACGCGGACGCCCGGCGAGGAGAGTCGAGCATGGGGACGGATTCAGCGTCGGCGGCGCGCGTGGATGCCCTGGCGGAGCGTGGCGTGGCGGCCCTGTGGCCCGCGAAGCCGACGGAGTTGGTGGGGGACTCGCGGGTGCTGCGAGCCCTGCCCCGGGTGGAGCTGCGGCGCGTGGGGCCCTTCGTCTTCTGCGACCACTTCGGACCCTCGCCCGCCGTACCGGGCACCATGGCCGTCCCCCCGCATCCCCACGTGGGCCTCCAGACGGTGACGTACCTGTTCTCCGGTGCCCTCCGTCATCGCGACTCCGTGGGCTCGGTGCAGGACATCCATCCGGGTGATGTGAATTGGATGACCGCCGGACGCGGCATCGTCCACGCGGAGGACGTGGACTCGAGCCCCGGCGCCGCGCCGCTGCACGGCATCCAGACCTGGGTCGCCCTGCCTCGCGAGCAGCGCCACACGGAGCCCTCCTTCGAACATGTCCCCGCGTCGCGGCTGCCCCTCGTGGAGCGCGAGGGCGCCCGCGTGCGCGTGCTCGCCGGTCGCCTGGGCGACGCCGTCTCCCCCGTGCCCACCTTCCATCCCTTGACGTACCTGGACGTGGAGCTGGAGGCGGGGGCCTCGGTGTCGCTGCCCGTGCCGCCCACGCACGCGCTCGCGCTCTATGTGGCGGACGGGGACGTGGCCGTGGGTGGGACGACGGTGGAGCGGGGCGTGCTCGCGCACCTGGACGAAGGCGCCTCCATGTTGTCGCTGCACTCGGTGAAGGGCGGGCGGGCGGTGGTGTTCGGAGGTGAGCCGCTGCCGGACCCGCTCGTCATCTGGTGGAACTTCGTGGTGGACAGCGTGGCCGAGGGGCGCGCCCGGCTGGCGGACTGGGAGGCGGGTCGCTTCCCGTCGCTCGCACCCTGAGCATCCGGGGTGACAGGCCCTCGTACCCGAGGGCCTCCTTACCGCGTCGGGAATCCAGTGCATGCTGCGCGCCCACTCGGGAGGAGCTGGGATGTCGAGTCAGTCGTTGGCGATGAAGCTGCTGGAGGGCGCGCGGGAGTGGGCGAAGCGGCTGCCGTCCCCGCTCTCCGGAGACGTCGCGGTGGACGTGGGCGGCAAACGGCTGCGCCTGTCTCACGTGCGGGTGGAGACGGTGGTGCGCCAGCTGCTCGGCAAGGCGAAGAACGTGGAGCTGCGCCACTGGGAGACCCGGCCGGAGCTCTATGACATCCGGCTGTCCGTGAAGGGCTGGAAGCTGCGCGTGGAGACGACGCTGGAGCGGGTGGAGTTCGTCTCGGGGCGCTATCGGCTGTGGCTGCGCACGCCCGGCCGTGTCGAGCTGGAGGAGTCGCGCGGGGCCTCGGCGCTGGTGATGGGACTGTTGCGCGCGGGCGCCAGCCGCTCCGCGCTGCGCGCCATGGCGGAGCGGTTCTTGCCTCCGGGGTTCCATTGGGACGGCCAGGTGCTCCAGGTGGAGGGCCGCCTCCCCGCGGAGGGTGTGCTCTCCGCGAGGCTCTTCGAGACCGCGTCACTTGCCATGAGCGTGGAGCACGTCGAAGAGGGACTGTGGCTGGGCGCGGAGGAGTGGCCTGGACTGGTGGACATGCTCCAGGCGGTGTTTGGCACGGAGCTGCCGCGCACGCCGCCGGGGACTTGAGCCGCCACGGCGTGTGGGCCACCCCGCCGCCGTCCCATCAGGCGAGGACGATTTTGAACCGGTGTCCGTGGGAGCGGTTGAGTGTCGAGACGATTCTCACCCGGTCTCCGGGCCGCACCTGCACCCGCTCCTTGAACTCCTTCACCTGGAAGCCCCAGCACGTCGGCGGCGCGGAGGGCGAGGTCGACAGGACGGTGTGCTCGTCCATGTGCGCGCGGAAGTAGATGGCCACGCCCCCCAGGATGCCGGGAGCGTTCACCTCGAGCACCGATTCGACGGACTGCTCGTTCATCGCCTCGGTCAAATCCCCGTCGAGCTGGACGTCCCGGAGCAGGCAGGGGCGGGTGAGCAGCGCCTGCGGAGCGGTGGGGGGAATGACCATCCTGATGCGGTCCGCGACGCCATTCTCGGCGTACATCTCCAGGGCCACCTCCGCGATGGCGGACTCCTCGATGGCATAGACATGTCGTGCCCCGGCCTTCGCGGCGAGAATCGCGAGCAGGCCCGTCCCCGTTCCGATGTCGAGGACGACCTGGTCCCTGGCGTGCCGGAACAGTGACGAGCGGTAGGCGTGGACGCGCACCGTGTCGTAGAGCATCCGGTGATGCTCGGCGATATTCCCAACCGACACGCCCTACTCGTCGTCCTCCACCTTCAGCTCGCGTCTGGCCATCCCCATCACCGTGCCCATGGCATGGAACGCCAGCCCGATGCCCCAGCCCAGCGCGGGCCAGTGCACCCACCAGCCAGGGCCGGAGAAGAGGTCAATCAACGTCAGCCCGCCGAGGACGATGGTGTAGCTGAGGCCGTGCGTTGCCAGGCCCAGCAGCTCCTTGCGGTCCTTGCGCTGGTGCTGCTCCTTCTGGGCGCGGGAGACCAGGGCGACCTCCACGGCCGCCTCGCTCAGGCCCATCTCCCGCGCCATGGTGAGCACCTCCTCACGCGTCAGGGTCCGCGCAGGCTCGCGACTCGCGAGCGCATGCGCGCTGGCCTCGCGGATGATTTCCGCGGCCTCTCGCTCCGTGAAGTGCGTGGGGGGCGTTTTCTGTCGGGTGTCCGCCATGAGTCCCGGACAGTAGTGCTTCGCCCGGGCTCGCGTCGATACACCCGGGCGGCGTCGCGAACCGCGTGGCTTCAGCCGGCCTTGTGCGCCGACTTCGGCGGCTGGTAGGCCCCCGGCACCGAGCGCGCGGCGATGGCCAGCCGGTTCCACGCGTTGATGGTGGCCACCGCGCCGGTGAGGTCCGCCAGCTCCTTGTCCGTGAAGTGCGGCTTCACCGACTCGTACACGGCCGAGGACACATGCCCGTCCCGCAGGTTCGTGACGGCCTCCGTCCAGGCCAGGGCCGCGCGCTCCCGCGCCGAGTAGTAGGGGCTCTCCTCCCACGCATCCAGCCCGTAGAGCCGCTGCTCCGTCTCGCCGATGGCGCGCAGGTCCTTCCAGTGCATGTCGATGCAGTACGCGCAGCCGTTGAGCTGGGAGGCGCGCAGCTTGATGAGGTGCAGCAGGCCCACCTCCAGCCCGCACTGATGCAGATACTTCTCCAGTCCCATCATCGCGGTGAAGATGCCCGGGGCCAGCTTCGCGGTCTCGAAACGCTGTGCTTCCATGGTCTTTCGTCTCCGTCAGGGAGGGACGTCGTGTCCCCCTCGCTGATGCGTGAAGTAACCGGGGGGCCCACGACGCGCGAGGGCCACTCGCACACCCCTCGATGGTGCCACTTCGGACCTGGGTGGGGGGCCACTTCCCAGCGATCCGCGAGGGACTCTGTTCAGCGCAGCGCGCGCGCGAGCAGGCGCACGCCCTCGGTGATTTCCTTTTCGGGCACACACGCGTAGCCGAGCAGGAGCGCTCCGGGACCCGTGGACTGGGTCCGGAAGGCCGACAGGGGCTGCGTCATCACCCCGGCTTCGATGCCGCGCGTGCTGGCCTCGCGGTCCTCCAGTCCCTCCGGCAGCCAGCCCACCAGGTGCATGCCCGTGTGGAGGGGAGACACGTCCAGTTGCCCGCGCAATTCGCGCCGGGCTGCTTCCACGAGCGCCTCCTGCCGGCTCCCATACAGCACGCGCATGCGGCGCACGTGGCGGCTGAAGTGGCCCTCGTCGATGAAGTCCGCGAGCACCGCCTGTTCGATGACGGGTGTGTGTCCGTCCGCGAAGCGCCGCGCCGCGCTGAACACGTCCACCAGCGACTCCGGCACCACCAGGTAGCCCACCCGCAGGGCCGGAGACACCACCTTGCTGAACGTGCCGATGTAGATGACCCGCGCGTCCGGCGACAGCCCCTGGAGCGCGGGCAGCGGACGGCCCACGTAGCGGAACTCGCTGTCGTAGTCGTCCTCCACAATCCAGGCATCCGAGCGCACAGCCCACGCGAGCAGCGCCTGCCGCCTCTCCTCGCTCATCGCCACGCCCAGCGGGAAGTGGTGGGCCGGGGTGACGATGGCCAGCCGCGCGTCCGGCCGCAGCCGCATGCCGGCGTTCACGTCCAGTCCCTCCGCGTCCACCGGCACGGGCACCAGCGTGGCGCCCGCGGCGACGAGCGCGCCCCGGCTCGCGAAGTAGCCCGGGTCCTCCACCCACGCGGCGTCGCCCGGGTCCAGCAGCACCTGCGCCGCCAGGCTCATCGCCTGCTGCGCGCCATTGACGATGATGACCTGCTCCGGGACACACCGCACGCCCCGCGAGGTCGCCAGATAGTCCGCGACGGCGCGCCGCAGGGGCGGATGGCCCGCGGGCTCCGCGCGCTTGAGCAGGTCGCCCCACGAGCGCCGCCAGCGCGTGTTGAGCAGCCGTCCCCACAAGTCACTCGGGAAGG
Source organism: Myxococcus sp. CA056 (assembly GCF_013336715.1). Lineage (NCBI taxonomy): Bacteria > Pseudomonadati > Myxococcota > Myxococcia > Myxococcales > Myxococcaceae > Myxococcus > Myxococcus sp. CA056. Next base: position 164,316 of record NZ_JABUMT010000009.1, on the reverse strand, counting down.
CATCCACCGACGGCGTGCCCATGCGGAACGCCAGCCGGCTTGCGGGAATGCCAGGCGCGGTGATGCGCAGGTCCGGCAGGCCGGCCACCGCCCACCCCCGCTTGGAGATTCCCGGCGTGTGCTTCGGCGCGGCGACGGGAGCCCCGGCGCGCCGCGAGGCATGAAGCCGCTCCGGCAGCTCGTGCGCCACATACGTGCCCGAGCCCAACTGGCCCAGCAGATAGCCCTCCGACAAGAGCCGCGAGTACGCGTTGAGCACCGTGTTGCGAGACATGTCGAGCTGCTCGGCCAGCGCGCGCGTGGACAACAGCCGCGTGCCCGGCGCCAACCGCCCCGCGACGATGGCCGCGCGCAGCGCCTCCACGAGCTGCGTCTGGAGCGAGGCGCCCGAAGCGGCGTCCAACACCAGTGACGTGGCCGCCATCACCGCCGGCCGCTTGCGTGCCCGCCGCCGAGGACCCCCCTTCGCGCCGGGCTTCGAGGGCGTCATGTCCCGCGCATCCCAGTCCCGGAGAATTCACACCGGTGATGTTTGGAATCACGAGCCATCACTGTTGGAAACGTCCGCAAGCAGGTTACGTCCCGGCCGTAGCGCGAGTCGCGGCCGTGGCCCGCCCTGGGTCCGGAAGCCTGAAGGAAGAGAAGGGGAAACGTCATGCTGGGGTGGCCCTGGTTTCACCTCATCGTCGCGCCGCCGCGCGCGGGAATCGAGGAGGGAATGCGCGAGCGGCTCCTGCACGTGGCGGAGCAGCTCGTCCAGCAGCACGGACTGGAGTCGCTGACGCTCGCGGCGGTGGCCCGGCACGCGCACGTGGGACGCGGCGCGCCGCGCTACCACTTCGGCGGCAAGCGTGGGCTGGTGGACGCGCTGGAAGAGGCGCGCCGCGGCAACGTCGTGGAGCTTCGCGCGGTGCGCCAGCAGCGGCTTTCAGTGGCGTCCGGACGCCGTCAACGCGCCGCTGTCCACAGGCGCCGTTGAGTCCTTCACAATCCGGGTGGACGTCGCGCCCGCTCCCAGGCATGACGGGGCCGGGCGGGGGAGCTGGGGTGTCGCGGAGGTGTTGGCCGCCTGCCCGAGGAGGGCTCCGGCAGAGGCTGAATGCGCCCTTTTCGCCGGGTCTTCTTACCTTCCGGAATGCGGCGGGTGGGAGCGCCCACCGTTAAACTGAAACGAGAATTGTTCGGGTAGCTCGTGCGTTGTTCCGCGCGGGGTTGGGGTAGGTTGGTTTTTCGAGGCCTGGATGTGATGACAGGGGCCTCCTATCAGGCTAGAGGCAGTCCGGCACCCCAGATTTTGGGGTGAAAGGCGGCCTCGAATGCCGCAAGACGAAAGAAGACGCATATGGCGACTGGTTCCGTGAAGTGGTTCAACGACGCGAAGGGCTTTGGCTTCATCGCGCAGGATAATGGCGGCCCTGACGTGTTCTGCCACCACACCGCCATCCAGGCGGACGGCTTCCGGACCCTGGCCGAGGGTCAGAAGGTGGAGTTCGAAGTGCAGAAGGGGCCCAAGGGACTTCAGGCCTCGAACGTCCGCCCGATCGGCTGAGCGCGTCCGCTCCAGCACTCATGCCCGGTCTCCTTTTGAGTGAGGTCGGGCTTTTGCTTTCAGGAGGGAGGCGACATGCAAGGAAGGTCGACGAAGCGTCAGAAAGAGCAGGCGCGCAAGCAGCATCAGCAGGAAAAGGATGCCAAGCGCGAGCAGCGCAAGAAGGACAAGGGGGACAAGACGCCCCGCCAGCCTGGTGAAGTGGACCCGGACATCGCGGACATCATTCCCGGTCCGCAGCCGGTTGTGGAGTACTAGGTCCCCACCGCAGTCGGGCCCACCACGAAGCACCGTGGTGGGCCTTGTCGTATCCAGGGGGGGGCGGCCGAAAGCTCACCGGTGGATAGTCGCGAACGTCGCCCGTCGACAGGCGCCTCGGGTCCGGGCTACGCGTCGTCCCCCATGCCACTTTCCGGGCATGTGGCGACGCAAAAGTCGCGACAGGGAGGATGCCGCGTATGGCGACGGGTACCGTGAAGTGGTTCAACGACGCGAAGGGCTTCGGCTTTCTCGCGCAGGACGACGGTGGCGCGGACGTGTTCTGCCACCACACCTCCATTCAGACGGATGGCCACCGCACCTTGAGGGACGGGCAGAAGGTGGAGTTCGACGTGCAGAAGGGGCCCAAGGGACTCCAGGCCTCGAACGTCCGTCCCATCGACTGATGCGGGTCTGTTCGCCCCACGGCGCTGCAATCGCGCGGGGAGCCGGAGCGTAGCAAGGCGGTCATCCCTACCGCCCCACCGCGCTCCCCATGCTGCGAATCTCCGCTGTCTCGAAGTCGTATCCCAATGGGGTTCGAGCCCTCCAGGGCATCGACCTGACCATCGAACGAGGACTCTTCGGCCTGCTCGGGCCGAACGGCGCCGGCAAGTCCACGCTGATGCGCATCCTCGCCACGCTGCAGGAGCCTGACTCGGGGCAGGTGGTGTTCGACGGGCTGGACGTGCTCGCCCAGCCGCAGGCCCACCGGCGCCACCTGGGCTATCTGCCCCAGGACTTCGGCGTGTACCCGGGCGTGTCCGCCGAGGAGCTGCTCAACCACCTGGGCCTCCTCAAGGGCCTCACGCGCGCCAGGGAGCGCCGGGAGCAGGTGCAGGCGCTGCTGCACCTGACGAACCTCCATGCGCACCGCAAGAAGGCCGTGAGCGGCTTCTCCGGCGGCATGCGCCAGCGCTTCGGCATCGCCCAGGCGCTGTTGGGCAGCCCCCGGCTGCTCATCGTGGACGAGCCCACCGCGGGGTTGGACCCGGAGGAGCGCCAGCGCTTCCACAACCTGCTGGGGGAAGTGGGGGAGCACGTCGTCGTGCTGCTCTCCACGCACATCGTCGAGGACGTGCGCCAGCTGTGTCCGCGCATGGCCATCCTCAGCGAGGGGCGGGTGCTGTGCGAGGGCGCGCCCGAAGCGCTGGTGGCGTCCCTGGAGGGGCGGGTGTGGCGCAAGACGGTGGAGAAGGGGGCGGTGGCGCGGTATCGCGAGTCGTTCCCGGTCCTCTCCACGCAGCTCCAGGCGGGCCGCACGCGCGTGCATGTCCTCGCGGATGCGCGCCCGGAAGAGGGCTTCGAGCCGGTGGCTCCGGACCTGGAGGACGTCTACTTCTCGACGCTGTCCCACCGGCGCGCGGCGTAGGGACCCACCATGCTCCGGGGCATCCTCCACTTCGAATGGCGCTATCAGACGCGCCAGGCCGTCTTCTTCGCCGCCTCCGCGTTCTTCCTCGGGCTGGGCGTCCTGTTCGTCGCCACGGGCTACGGCGGTGACGGCATCCACGTCAACTCGCCCTACAGCGTCGCGAAGTCACTGGGGTTGTTGTCGCTCACGTCGCTCTTCGTGCTGGGCATCTTCTGCGCGAACACCGTGCAGCGCGACGCCGAGCACCGGATGACGGAGCTGCTCTACACCACGTCCGTCACCCAGCGGGACTACCTGCTGGGCCGCTTCCTGGGGGCGCTGCTGGCGACGCTCGCCGTGTTCGGCGTGGCGACGCTTTCGTTGATGGTGTCGCCGTTCGTGGTGGCGGTGGCGCCCGAGCAGTTGGGGCCCCTGAGTGTCGTGAGCTACCTGTGGGCGCTCGTGGTGCTCGTGGTGCCCAATGTCGTGTTCGCCGCGTCGCTGCTGTTCGCCGTCTCCGCGCTGTCGCGCAGCACGCTGGCCAGCTACGTCGGCGGCGTCCTCGTGTATGCGCTCTACATCGTCGGCGCCATGTGGGCGGACTCGCCGCTGATGGCGGGGGTGTCGCCGCAGACGCCGGAGGCCATGGCTCGCGCCGCGCTGTTGGACCCGTTTGGCCTGTCCGCCTTCTTCGAGCAGACGCGCTACTGGACGGAAGCCGAGCGCAACACGCGGCTGCTCTCGCTGGAGGGAAACCTTCTCTGGAACCGGCTCCTGTGGCTCGGCGTCGCGGCGTGCGTGCTGGGCGGGGTCCACTGGCGCTTCTCCTTCCGGAGCGCGGCGGTGAAGCCCCGGCGCGACGAGCGCTCCAGCGAGTCCGCGTCCACGGCGCCCTCCACGTACCGGCCTGTCGAGGTCGAGTCGTCCCAGGGGAGCCTGACGTGGGACGTGCTGGTCTCCGCGACGCGGCTGGAGCTGCGGCACCTGCTGCGCAGCTGGCCGTTCCTGGCGCTGCTGGCCCTGTGGCTGTTCATGGTCGGCATGGAAATCGTGACGGGGGCGGGGCGCGGGGAGTACGGCACGCGTCGCATCCCCACCACGGGACGGGTGCTGGAGAGCATCTGGACGCCGCTGTCCCAGCTCGGCACGTTGGTGCTCATCTACTTTGGCGCGGAGCTGGCGTGGCGGGAGCGCATGGCGCGCTTCGACGCGCTCCTCGACGCGACGCCCGTCTCCAGCGTCGTCTTCGTCGTGTCCAAGCTCGCGGCGCTCGTGGCGTTGGTGGGGGTGCTGACCGGGACGCCCATGGTGCTGGGGGTGCTCTTCCAGCTCGCGCGCGGCCACCAGCTCCTGGAGCCGGGCCTCTACCTGTCGCTGTTCTACTTCGCCGGGCTGCCGCTGGTGTTGTTCGCGGTGGCGGTGCTGTTCATCCAGACGGTGAGCCCGCATCGCTACGTGGGCATGGTGCTGAGCCTGGTGCTGGCCATCGTCGTGGGCCAGGGCGCGGGCTGGGGACTGGAGCATCCGCTGACGCGCTTTGGCGCGGCGCCCGAGGTGACTCACACCGACCTGAATGGCCATGGCCCGATGGCCGCGTCGTTCACCGCCTTCATGGTGTACTGGAGCGCCTTCGGGGGACTGCTGGCCCTGGTCACCTGGGGGCTGTGGCGGCGCGGGTTGGCGCCCCGGCTGGGGGCCCGGTTCCAGGCGCTTGCCGCTCGGTGGGGACGCGGGGGCCTGGCCGGCGCGGTGGGCTGTGGCGTGGTGCTCGTGGGCACGGGAGGACTCATCCTCCACGACACCTACGGGCTGAATGCCTACGAGTCCCGCGACACGTTCCTCGCGTGGCAGGCCGACTACGAGCGGACGTACAAAATCCACGAGGCGCTTCCGCTTCCCAGCATCGTCGCCGTGAAGTCCGCGGTGGACCTGTTCCCGGCCGAGGGCCGCTATCGCGTCACCGGGACGTACCGGCTGGAGAACAGGACGTTGTCGCCCATCGACACGGTGTGGGTCGCCGTGCCTCGGACCGCCCGGCCCGTCTCGCTGGCGCTGCGAGGCGCGGAGCAGGTGGCCCACGACGAGCGCTTCGGCATGTACCGCTTCAAGCTGGCCTCCCCGCTGCTTCCGGGAGATGTGTCGGAGCTGTCCTTCGACGTCACGCGGGAGGCGCGGGGCGTGAGGGCGGGGGACTTCGAGCTGTCGCTGGTGGAGAACGGCTCCTTCATCCGGCAGACGGAGGTGTTTCCCACGCTGGGCTACCGACGGACGTACGAGATGGGCAACCCGGCCCGGCGGAGGGAGCTCGGCCTGCCGGAGATTCCGAGGATGCCTCCACTGGATGAGAGTGGCGCCGCACCCGCGCCGTCGCCCCAGGTCTGGCACACCCTCGACGTGACGGTGTCCACGGCGGAAGACCAGACGGCGATTGCGCCGGGGACGTTGCGCAAGGAGTGGAGCGAGGGTGGGCGGCGCTACTTCCACTACGTGGTGGACCGGCCGATGACGCCGATGTTCGCCATCGTCTCGGCCCGCTATGCCGTGGAGAAGACGCGGCACCAGGGCGTCGACGTGGAGGTGTATTACCACCCCGCGCATCCCTACAACGTGAAGGCCATCCTGACGGCGATGACGCGCTCGCTCGACGACTTCGGCGCGCGTTTCCATCGCTATCCGGACACGCAGTTGCGCGTGGTGGAGATTCCCTCGTACTGGGACTTCGGCGCGTTCGCGATGAGTCAGGTCATCTACTTCGTCGAGGACCGCGGCTTCCTCACCGACATGGGGCGGGAGGACGCGGTGGACCTGGTGACGCGGCGCACGGCGCACGAGGTGGCCCACCAGTGGTGGGGCCACATGCTGGACCCGGCCTCCGTGGAAGGCGCGACGATGCTGGTGGAGTCGCTGACCAAGTACTCCGAGCAGCGGGTGCTGGCGGGGCTGCACGGAGAGCGCTCGCTGCTCCCCGTGCTGGCCTTCGACCGGGACCGCTATCTCTCGGGTCGCGCGGAGGAGGCGGAGCAGGAACCGCCGCTCTACAAGGGGACGGGCCAGTCGTACCTCTACTATGGCAAGGGCGCGCTGGTGATGAACGCGCTGCGGGACTTGCTGGGCGAGGCGAAGCTGGACGCGGCGCTGCGCCACCTGCTGCACGCGCAGGCCCGTGAGAACTCGCTGACGACGCTGGACCTGCTGGACGCGCTGCACGCGGAGGCGTCCGCCGAACAGCAGGTCCTCATCGACCAGTGGCTGAAAGAGGTCGTGCTGTACGACTTGAAGGTGGAGTCCGCCACGGTGGAGACGCAGGCGGATGGACGCTTCCGGGTGACGGCCCGGGTGTCCACGTCCAAGCACGCGCGCCGGGGCAGCGAGGCGGTCCCCCTGTCGCTGGACGAAGCCCTGGACGTCGCCGTCTACAGCGAGTCCCCGCGAGACGGCTCCGGAGAGGACGTCCCGCTGCACGTGGAGCGCCTCCGCTTCCAGGGCGCTTCGACGGAGGTGTCCTTCGTGGTGGACCAGCGCCCGACGCACGTCGGGGTGGACCCCTTCTTCCTGCGCATCGAGCGCGAGCGCGGCGACAACTTCCGGAAGCTGGAGGCGCGAGCGGAGGCGTCGGCGTCGCGTTAGTCGAGCACGGTCCGCTCGCCCGGGGTGAGCCACTTCACCCGGGCGTCCAGGCCCGCCTCGGAGAACACCTGGCGTGCCTGCTCGGGCTTCTGCCGGAAGTGGCTCCAACCGGAGTAGTGCACGGGGATGATGCGCGGGGCGTTCAAGGCGTTCGCCGCGATGACGGCCTCCTTCGCGTCGAAGGTGTAGCGAAGCGGGCCGGTGAGGGAGAAGCCCACGCTGCCCAGGTGCAGGAAGGCGGTGTGGATGCGGAACCGCCGGGCCACCTCCGCGACGCCGTCGAACCACACGGTGTCCCCGGAGATGTAGACGGGGCCGGGCAGCGCGTCCGCCTCCAGCACGAAGCCCACCACGTGGCCGACGATGGGCAGCGAGCCCGGAGGCCCGTGGCGCGCGGGTGTCGCGGTGACACGCAGGTCTCCCACGCGCGTGGACTCGAAGGGCTTGAGGCCCGTGAGGTTCGCGTGCTGGAGTCGCCGCGCCGCCGCGTGCGTCGTCACCACCTGGGCCGCGCGCGGAAGCAGCGCCCGGCCCGCGTCATCCAGATTGTCCGCGTGCTGGTCATGGCTGATGAGCACCGCGTCCAGCTTCCCCAGCTTCTCCACGGGCAGCGCGGAGGTGTCCAGGCGCCGCGAACTCGTTCCCCAGCCGAAGCTGTACTTGCGCCCCGGCGCGTCGAAGACCGGGTCCGTGAGGATGCGGAGCGGACCGATTTCGAGGAGCAGCGTCGCGGTGCTGATGTGGGTCGCGGCGAAGGGCATGGCCCATGATGCCCGAAACCCGCGTGCGGCGACGACCGGAGCGGCGAGGATGCCGCTCCGGCCGACGTGACGTCACCTGGAACTCAGGCGACCTTCTTCTCGCGCAGCTCGCGCCGCAGAATCTTGCCGACGTTCGTCTTCGGCAGCTCCGTGCGGAACTCGATGTGCTTGGGACGCTTGTAGCCGGTGAGCTGCTCACGGCAGAAGTCCATCAACTGGGCCTCCGTGAGCGACGGGTCCTTCTTCACGACGAAGAGCTTCACGACTTCGCCCGAGTGCTCGTCGGGGATGCCCACGGCGGCCACTTCCAGCACGCCGGGGTGCATCGCCACCACGCCCTCGACTTCGTTCGGGTACACGTTGAAGCCGGACACCAGAATCATGTCCTTCTTGCGGTCCACGATGCGGGTGTGGCCGCGCTCGTCCATGATGCCGATGTCGCCGGAGCGGAAGAAGCCGTCGGCGAACATCACCTTCTCCGTCTCGTCCGGACGGTTCCAGTAGCCGGCCATGACCTGCGGCCCGCGGATACAGATTTCGCCCGACTCTCCCATCGGAACGTCGTTGCCGTCCTCGTCGCGGATGGCGATCTCCGTGCCGGGAACCGGCAGGCCGATGGTGCCCGAGTACTCCGTGGCGATGGGCGTGTTGCTGGTGGCCACCGGAGACGTCTCCGACAGACCGTAGCCCTCGATGAGCGGCACGCGCGTGGCGGCGAACCACTTGTCCGCCACCGCCTTCTGCACCGCCATGCCTCCGCCGTTGGAGACCATCAGGTGGGAGAAGTCGAGCTTGCTGAAGTCCGGGTGGTTGACCAACGCGTTGTAGAGCGTGTTCACCGCCGGGAGGATGTGGAACGGCTGCTCCGACAGCGTCTTGATGAACGCCGGGATGTCGCGCGGGTTGGGGATGAGCACGTTCATCGCGCCCATGCGCATGCCCATCAGGCCGCACACGGTGAGCGCGAAGATGTGGTACATCGGCAGCGCGCAGATGATGTTCGCCTGCTCGATGTTCCGGCCCTTCATCGCGGGCTGGAGCCACGCCTCCACCTGCAACAGGTTGGCGATGACGTTGCGGTGCAGCAGCATCGCGCCCTTCGACACACCCGTCGTGCCACCCGTGTACTGCAGGAACGCGATGTCATCGCGCGTGGTGGTGGCGGGGGTGAGCGTGCGCGTGCCTCCCTCGGCCAGCACCTGCTTGAAGCTGGTGGCGCGCGGAAGCTGGAACGCGGGCACCATCTTCTTGACCTTGCGGACCACGAAGTTGACCAGCGTGCCCTTGAAGCCGCCCAACAGGTCGCCCATCGTCGCGACGACGACGTGCCGCACTGGCGTCTTGTCCAGCACCTGCTGCAGCGTGACGGCGAAGTTCTCCAGGATGAAGATGGCCTGGGCGCCGCTGTCCTTCAGCTGGTACTCCAACTCGCGCGGCGTGTAGAGCGGGTTGATGTTCACCACGATGTAGCCGGCGCGCAGAATCGCGGCGATGCACACCGGATACTGCAACACGTTGGGCATCATGATGGCGACGGTGGCGCCCTTCTCCAGGCCCCGGGATTGGAGCCACGCGCCCACGCGCCGCGACAACGCGTCCAGCTCCCGGTACGTGATGAACTTGCCCATGCACTTGAAGGCGGGCCGGTCCGCGTACTTGGTGAACGATTCTTCCAGCAGGTGCGTCAGCGTCGGGTACTGCCGGTCATCGATTTCCGCCGGAACTCCAGGCGGGTAGTGCTTCAACCAGGGCTTCTCCATCGGGCTCGCCTCCAAGGCGCGTGTCGTTGATGGGTTCGGGGACGCGGATGCTATCCCGATTGCGCGCACGACCGGCCCCCGGGTCGGCGGTTGTTGGGTGTCTGCCTTTGATGCGCTGCGGCATGACCGCGCGAGACGGGCGTCGGTCAGGTCCCGAAGGCGCGCGTGACTTCGGCCTGGACGATGCGGTCCACCCGGTAGTGCCTGCGCTCGCCGCTCCTCACGTCGAGTGCGTCCAGGCGAGTCTCGTGCCGGTCCATCACCACCGAGACGATTCGCACCTCTCGCGTGGTTTCCAGGAAGTTGCCGTCCACGTAGGTGATGCGCAGGGGCTGTTGCTCGAACCAGGCGCGCTCAATCGCCGCTCGGACGGACGCCTTGCTCGGCAGCGACGGCACTCCGAGGAAGGACAGCTCCTTGAGCCTGTCGAGCAGCTCGCGCTGCGCCGACGTGGAGAGGGCCGCCCGCACCTTGTCCAGCGCCGACTCCAGCGTCCCCGTGAAGGGCAACAGCCGCATGTCGATGGCGAAGCGCCCCAGCGCCACCAGCAGCGCCGCCTCCCGCGCCGTGAAGTTCACCGGCGGTAGGCTGTAGCTGCGGTCCAACGCGTAGCCGCCACCCCGCCCACGCTCCGCGGCCACCGGCATTGACGCGGCGCGCAAGGTGTCGAGGTCGCGGTAGATGGTGCGCACCGTGACGCCGAAGCGCTCCGCCAGCGTCTCCGCCGTCACGCCGGTGCGGCGGCCTCTGAGGTACTCAGCGAGGGCGAAGAGTCGCTCGGTGCGTTGCATGCGGGGTGATACCTGACATACCGCTGACAACCGTGGGCGGCAAGCTGTGGGGCATGATGAGCGGCATGGTGGAGGACGAGTGGCTGTGGGGTTGGGACGCGACACCGGGCATCGTCTCGGTGTGGGCGGAGCCCGACGGCCGCGCGTCCATATGGCGGCGGATTCCGGGGACGGGGGAGCTGGTGCGCGAGGACGTGCGCTTCCGGCCCTGGCTGGTGCTCTCCACGCTGGAGGACCTGGACCACCTGGGCGCGCGGCTCAAGCCGGAGCGCGAGGGTTACGTTCCGGGCCGGGTGACGTTCCAGGAGTTGTCGGGGCCGGGGGCGCTGCGCTTCCTCATCCGCGCGGAGGATGGGCGCGCGCTGGCGTCGGACGTGCTGCAAGGCGTGTCGCGGCGGCTGGGGCGCCCGTATTCGAATCTGCGCGACTTGAGCCCGGGCACGGTGCTGTCGCTGCCTCCGGAGGAGCAGTACCTCACGGCCTCCGGGCGCACGTACTTCCGGGGGCTGGGCTTCGACGAGCTGCATCGGCTCCAGTTCGACCTGGAGACCACGGGGTTGGACCCGGGCCGGGACCGCATCTTCCTCATCGCGCTGCGCGGGCCTCAAGGCGAGCCGGAGGTGCTGGAGGCGCACGGTGAAGGTGACGCGGCGGAGGCGGACCTGCTGCGCCGCTTCGTCGAGCGGGTGCGCGTGCTGGACCCGGACGTCATCGAGAACCACAACCTGCACGGCTTCGACCTGCCGTTCGTCGCGCGGCGCGCGAAGCTGCTCAACGTCTCCCTGCCCCTGGGCCGCGCGGGAGGCCCCGGGTTGCGGCACCGGCCGTCCGCGCGAGGCTCGGCGCTGGGACGCGGCGCGGAGCGCAGCGCGGACCCGATGCGGCGCGCGCGCTTCACGGTGCCCGGACGCGAGTTCATCGACACGATGGACGCGGTGCTGCGGCACGACTTCGCCGTGCGAGACCTGCCGGGCCACGGGCTCAAGGCCGTCGCGCGGCACTTCGGCATCGCGGGGCCGGCGCGCGAGTACATCCCGGGCGCGCGCGTGCACGAGGTCTTCCAGACGGACCCGGAGCGCGTGCGGCGCTATGCGCGCGACGACGTGGGGGAAGCGGAGGGACTGGCGCGACTGTTGGGCGGGGCGGCCTTCGCGCTCGCTCGCATGGCGCCCCGCCGCTACGAGCGACTGGCGGACGCGGGCGCGGCCACGGGAGTGCTGGACCCGTTGCTGGTGCGGGCGTACCTGCGGGCGGGGGCGGCGCTTCCCGCGCACGAGGAGGGAGATGGCACGTCGCACAGCGGCGCGGCGCTCCACCTGTTCGCCACCGGAGTGGCCCGGCGCGTGGTGAAGGCCGACGTGGCCAGCCTCTATCCGTCGCTGATGCGCGAGTACCGCATCGGCCCGAAGCGGGACCGGCTGGGGGCGTTGCTGTCGATGGTGGACCGGCTGACGGACCAGCGACTGGCGGCGAAGAAGCGGGCGCGCGCGGCGGCGCCGGGCTCATCCGAGCGACACGAGAACGAAGCGCTCTCCGCGGCGATGAAGCTGGTCGTCAACTCGGCCTATGGCTACCTGGGGGCCTCCGGGTTGACGCGCTTCTCGGACGTGCACGCGGCCAACGAGGTGACGCGGCGTGGGCGCGCGGTGCTGGCGCTCCTGTGTCGCGAGCTGGCCCGCAGGGGTGTCACGCTGCTGGAGGCGGACACGGACGGCGTGTACTTCGCGGTGCCGGAGGACTGGCGCGAGGAGGACGAGCGCCGGGTGGTGGCGGAGGTCGCCGCGCTGTTGCCCCAGCGCGTCCAGCTCGAGTTCGACGGCCGCTATGCGGCCATGCTCTCGCATGAACCGAAGAACTACGCGCTCCAGGCCTACGACGGGACGCTGCTGCTCAAAGGTGTGGCCTTCCGCTCCAGCCGCGCCGAGCCCTTCGGTGAGGCCTTCCTGCGTCGCGCGGTGCGCTGCCTGCTGGCCGGAGACCTCGCGGCGGTTCGGGACGTGTATGTCTCCACGGTGATGGCGCTGCGCAGGCGACAGGTGCCCACGACAGAGGTCGCCGCGCACGTCCGGCTGACGAAGGACTCCGCGCAGTACGGCACGTTGCGCGAGCGACGGCGCGAGTTGCCCTACGAGGCCATGCTCGCGGCCGGAAGGAAGAGCTGGGGCTCCGGCGAGCACATCCGCGTCTACCGAGCCGTGGGGGGACGTGCGGGGCTGTTGCCGGAGCCGGAGCCGGACGACATCGGGAGCACTTCCTCCGAGGCGGGGAACGAACCGCGCGACTACGACGTCGAATACTACGTGCGGCTGTTGAAGGAGACATTCGCCGCGCGGCTGGTGCGGGGGCTGACGCCGCTCGACTTCTCCACCGTCTTCGATGACCCGGGCCAGCCGTCCCTCTTCACGCCCTCGCTCGCGGACGCGAAGCCCATCCTCACCGTGGTGGCGGAGCCGCCGGAAGACGAGGCGCCGGAGGACTCGCGGGCGGACGAGTCCCCGGGAGGTCCGTAGGTTGAATCGCCCGCTCGCCAACGTCCGGCGGGGTGTGTTGGCTTCTGGGCAGGTGAGGGAAGGGTGCGTGGGACCGCCGTGTAGGATTGAAGCCGCTGACGAGAGGTCCAGGTCGCTTCATGCAGCGCAAGTCCGCCGACCAGGGGGAATCGACCGCGGGGCACTCATCCGGAGCGAGCGCCCTCGTTCGTCGGCGCGTGCCCACGTTGACCATCGTCTCTCACCCCGACCTTCAGCGAGCGGGGGAGCGGGTGCTGCTCGAGGTGATGGAGACGCTGGGCGTGCCCATGTCCGTGTCGCGCAACGGACCGGACTTCGCGCGACCGGGCGCGAGCGGCGCGCGGCCCTTGGACGACCCGTTCCTCAGTCGCACGCCGTTGATGCTGGAGCCTCGGCCCCACGGTGGGCTCCGGCTGATGTCTCCGATGCAGGGCACCCACGTGCGAGTCGGCGACCTGACCGTCAGGAGCGGCGTGGAGCTGACGCAGGCGGAGCTGGGCGCGGGTGTGCCCCTGGTGCTCGCCGAGCGCGTGGTGTTGTTGCTGCACCTGACGTCCGTTCCGGGCCCGAGAGCCGGTGGGGACCTGGGACTCGTGGGGCCCTCCGAGCAGCTCCAGCAGCTCCGGGACGACATCCTGCGAGTGGCGGACCTCCAGGTGCCGGTGCTCATCCGAGGTGAGACGGGCACGGGCAAGGAGCTGGTGGCGCGCGCCATCCACGAGCACGGCCCGCGTCGCTCGGGGCCCTTTGTCAGCGTCAACCTGGGCGCGCTCTCCAAGGAGCTGGTGGCCGCGGAGCTGTTCGGCGCGCAGCGCGGCGCGTACACGGGGGCCAGCAGGGACCGTGAAGGCTTCTTCCGCGCCGCGCATGGCGGCACCCTGCTCCTGGACGAAGTGGGGGAGGCGCCCGCCGAAGTGCAGACGGCGCTCCTTCGCGTGCTGGAGACGGGCGAGGTGTATCCGGTGGGCAGCCATGTCCCGGTGCCCGTGGACGTGCGGCTCGTCGCGGCGACGGACGCGGACCTGGAGACGCGCATCGCGGAGCGGCTCTTCAAGGCGCCGCTCCTGCACCGGCTGGCGGGCTTCGAGCTGCGGGTGCCCGCCTTGCGCGAGCGCCGCGAGGACATGGGCCCCCTGTTCCTCCACTTCGCGCGTCGGGAACTGGCGGTCATCGGTGAGGCACATCGACTGATGGCGGGAGATATCCGTGGCGAGCCCTGGCTGCCCGCGTCCCTGGTGGCGCGGCTGCTGCGTTATGCGTGGCCCGGCAACGTGCGGCAGTTGCACAACGTCACCCGGCAGCTCGTCATCGGGAGCCGGGGGCTCTCCCAACTGCGCGTGGAAGCGCACCTGGAACAGCTGCTCGACTCCGCGACCACACCCGTCGGGGGACGCGCGCTTCCAGAGCCCGCCTTGCGCTGGGCCGACGTGGATGCCTTGGGGAGGACCTTGATGCCCGGAGTGTCCATCCGTCGGCGGCCGTCGGACGTGGGGGAGCAGGAGCTGCTGGCGACCCTGCGCGCCAGTGGGTGGGACCTCCAGGCGACCGCGGTGCGGCTGGGCATCTCCCGGTCCTCCGTCTACCTGCTCATCGATAAGAGCACGCTCCTGAGGTCCGCGGGCGACGTGAGCCCCGAGGAACTCACCCGGTGCTTTCATGAGTGCGCGGGTGACGTCGATGAGATGGCGCAGCGCTTGGAGGTCTCCCGCCGCGCGCTCCAGCGCCGCATCCGCGAGCTCGGCCTGGACGGCGTCTGACGTTCGGGCGCGACTGGCTGTTCAGAAGCCGTCCTCCCTCCGGGTGGGGGCGTTGAATCCAGAGCGCCCCTGCGTCAGAGCTGGCGCGTCCGGAAGGCACTGGGAGGCCATGGGATGTGGTCAGCACCGACGGTGGACGCATCCTCTCGCGGCACGTCCCTGGCGCTCCTGACGGCGGGGGACCTGGCGGGCACCCTCGTCTTCGCCGTCGAGGGCGCGCTGACGGCGGCGCGCGCGGGGCTCGATATCTTCGGGGTGCTGGTGCTCGCGTTCGCCACCGCGCTTGGAGGAGGACTCGTTCGTGACGTGCTCCTCGGGGCCGTGCCGCCGCTGGCGATTCGCGACTGGCGCTATGCGACGACCGCGTTCGGCGGTGGCGTGCTGGTGGTGCTGGTGAGTGGCCCCTTGGGGCACGTCCCACCCACGCTGTTGCTGGCCCTGGACGCCGCGGGGCTCGCCCTCTTCACGGTGACGGGCGCGGGCAAGGCGCTCTCTGTCGGGGCGCCCGCGCTGACGGCCTTGCTGCTGGGCGCGATGACGGGCGTGGGGGGCGGAACGATTCGAGACCTGCTGTTGGCGCGAGTCCCGCTCGTGCTGCGCGCGGACGTCTACGCGGTGGCGGCGCTGGTGGGCGCGGGCGTGCTGCTCGCAGCGCGTCGGTGGGGAGCGTCGGCGGTGCTCGCGGCGAGCCTGGGCGCCGTGGCCTGCTTCGGCTTGAGGATGCTGGCCGTCCTCCAGCACTGGCGGCTTCCCTCCGTGCCAGTGCCTTGAGCAGGAGTGGACCCGCTGGCGGTCCTCAGCGGTAGCGCCGCTCCACCTCGAGGATGGGGATGTCGTTGGCGCTCATGTCGCGGCGGCGCATCAGTCCCTCGGCGTCGAACTCCCAGTGCTCGTTGCCATGGGTGCGGAACCATTGCCCCGTGGCGTCGTGCCACTCGTATTCGAAGCGCACGGAGATGCGGTGCTCGGTGAAGCACCACAGCTCCTTCATCAGCCGGTAGTCCAGCTCCCGGGCCCACTTGCGCCGCAGGAAGTCCGTGATGGCCTCGCGCCCCCGGAAGAACTCGGTGCGGTTGCGCCACTCGGAATCCTCCGTGTAGGCGAGCGCCACCCGCTCGGGGTCTCTGCTGTTCCACGCGTTCTCGGCGGCCTGGACCTTGGCGCGGGCCGTCTCCAGCGTGAAGGGCGGGCGAAGAGGGGAGGGCATGTCCTGCTCCTGTCTTGGGATGGGAAGCAGGGCCTCCCATGGAAGTGAAGCCTCCACCCATTGCACCCCCCGTGCCCTCGCCGCGCTCGCTGCTGACGCCGGACTGAACCAGAATGCGTACTTCACTCGTCACCACGAAATCTCGGGGTGGACGAGAAGTCGTGGCGACCCGAGGCGCGCCTGGGTAAGCAGGAGCGATGTACGCCGAGGCGCTCCAGTCCATCTCCCTGGCCATGGCCCAGGTCCGCTCGGTGGACCTGCTGCTCGCGCGCATCGTCCAGGGGCTCGCCGCGCAGCCGGATGTGGCGCTGGGCCGCATCTGGCTCATCGCGCCGGGTGACCTCTGTGGGACGTGTCCCATGCGCGCCGAGTGTCCGGACACCTCCCGGTGTCTGCATCTGGCGGCGAGCGCGGGGGGCTCCCGGAAGAGCGACGAGGCGTGGTCAGGTCTGGAGGGAGCCTTCCGGCGCTTTCCCCTGGGCGTGCGCAAGGTGGGCCAGGTCGGGGCGACCGGAGAGGCCGTCCTCCTCCAGTGCGCCTCCGGAGATGCGGACTGGCTGGTGCGGCGGGAGTGGGCGCGCCGCGAGGGCATCCAGAGCTTCGCGGCCCAGCCCCTCGTCTTCCGGGGCGAGGTGCTCGGGGTGCTGGCCGTGTTCAGCCGCCGCAAGCTGGGGCGCTCGGAGTTCTCGTGGCTGCGTGCGTTCGCGGACCATGCGGCGGTGGCCCTCTCCAACGCGCGGGCCTTCGAGGAGGTGGCTCGGCTGAGAGGGCAGCTCGAGCTGGAGCGCGACTATCTGCGGGAAGAAGTGAAGGACGCGCTCTCCTTCGGAGAAATCGTGGGCCGCGGGGGTGCCCTCCGGCGGGTGCTTCAGCAGATTCAGCCCGTGGCGGCCACGACGGCCAGCGTGCTGATTCTCGGGGAGTCGGGGGTGGGCAAGGAACTCATCGCCCGTGCCATCCACGAGCAGAGCCCTCGCCGGGAGCGGCCCCTCATCCGCGTCAACTGCGCCTCCATTCCCCGGGAGCTGTTCGAAAGCGAGTTCTTCGGCCACGTGCGAGGGGCCTTCACGGGAGCGCACCGGGACAGGGCGGGCCGCTTCCAGGCTGCTGACGGGGGAACGCTCTTCCTCGACGAGGTGGGGGAGATTCCCCTGGAGCTGCAGGGCAAGTTGCTGCGGGTGCTCCAGGAGGGCTCGTTCGAGCGCGTCGGTGAGGACGTCACGCGCAAGGTGGACGTGCGCATCATCGCCGCCACCAACCGGGACTTGAAGGGGGAGGCGGCGGCGGGTCGGTTCCGCGAGGACCTCTACTACCGGTTGAGCGTCTTCCCCATCGAGGTGCCGCCGCTGCGTCAGCGACTGGAGGATGTCCCGCTGCTCGCCGAGCACTTCCTCGAACGTGTCTCCGCACGGCTCAAGGTTCCCGTGCCCCGGATGAGTCAGGCCCAGGTGCAGGCGCTCCAGCGCTACGACTGGCCCGGCAACGTCCGAGAGCTGGAGAACGTCCTGGAGCGCGCCGTCATCCTCTCGCGCGGTGGGAGGCTGCGGTTGGACCAGGCCCTTCCGGAGGGCCGCCAACCGATGACGGGGGGCACCGCCTCCTTCCTCACCGAGCGGGAGTGGCGCCGCCGGGAGAAGGACAACCTGAAGGCGGCCCTGGCGGCGGCGGGCGGCAAGGTGTACGGCCCGGGTGGAGCCGCCGAGCTGCTGGGCCTGGCTCCAACGACGCTGGCCTCCAGACTCAAGGTGCTGGGCATCAAGGTCCGCTGAGCGGCACCGCGCGTTCGTGACGCCGCGCCACGAGACTTCGTGATTCACGAATTATCGTGGTCCCCGGACTCCCCGCGTCAATATTTCAACTCAGTAGCAATTGACTCAGGGTGGTGTGAATCGCCGGATTATCCGCCCATCCGGAAACTATTGTATCTGAATTGACGATATTCCGGGATGACTGGCCGCTCCGGCCCCCCCTCCTGGAGTCTCGAGTGCTTCGTGCGCCGTGTTTGCCGCTGTGCCTGCTCGTCTTGGGGTTGTCCTCCACCGCCCTGGGACAACCCTTGGTGGACGCGGGGGCACCCTTCGGGATGCTTCCCCTGATTGACGAGGTGAACTGCGGAGACCCCGCGGATCCACATCCCGTCATCCACGGCGCCAACAGCACCTCGACGATTCGCTCCCTCACGCTGGACGGGGTGACGCGTCCGGTGCGCGCGATGACGATGGGGCCGCGGGCGAAGTCCTTCTCCTACAAGCTGGGGGCGGGCAAGGGGCTCCAGGCCGGACGCGCCTACTTGTTGGTGGTGGAGTACCCGGATGACGAGTCGCGGCTGATGGGGGTGGCCAACAAGGGCGCCGACAAGTTCCGGGGCATCAGCACCGGCACGTCCATTGGCGACTTCCGGGAGCAGTACGCCTATCCCAATCCGGAGTCGCTCAAGTATCCGCTGTCGCGCAAGTGGCAGCAGTTCCGGCAGTTCTTCTACCTGCACGACCGCCTCGCGCCCATCGTCGGTCAGCGCAACGTGGAGGACACCCGGCGCCCCGAGGGACCGGCGAATGGTTTCTGGGTCTCCGTGGGGCACTTCGCGCGCCATGGCTCACCCACGGACAAGGGCACGGCCGTCTCGCGCATCCGGCTCTTCGAGGTCCCGAATCCCGCGAGCCTGGACCTGGCCATCAACTATCCGCCCGCGCCGCTGCCTCGCAGGCATGTCTTCTGGCGGGAGGAGATGAACGACGACACGGCCATCTGCGCGCAGGGCGCGGAGACCGACTGTCAGCCCGCGACCTCGCCCGGCACGTGGTTCGACTACCGCATGAAGCAGGCGAAGTTCCTCGGCATCGACACGTACGGGCATGACCTGATGGAGTTTGGCTACACGGAGGGCTGGGACGCGGACTCGTTCTCCGCGCCGCCGTGGTACGTGCAGCCCAGGGACCCGACGCTGTGGGCCACGGCGGTGTCTCGCGCGGCGGCCAACGGGTTCTCCGTGCTGCCCTATTACGAATACACCGGTGCCATCTCCGGTGAGCGCGTCTACACGAGCACGTCGTGCGTGCAGGACTCCGATTGCAAGTCCATCTCCAAGTGGCACACCTGCATCGAGCCCTGGCAGCAGCCGCCGGTGTGTGGGCTCAAGCCGCTGGGTGAGCAGCGCCGGTGCAAGCCGCTGTTCGACCGGGACGGGGACATCTACTCGCCCATCTACTGGGCGGACGATAACTGCGTGGATGTGTCGGACCCGGATGCGCTGGCGGACGTGAAGAAGTTGATGGACGCCACGGTGCTCCATTTCAAGAGCCAGGTGAACTTCCTGGGTGCGTGGTTCCGCACGCGCCCCACGGACCTGCCGGTGAGCTTCGCGCCGGAGGCGCTGGGCCGGTTCTCGAGCGACACGGGTCAGAGCGTGTCGCGCCCCATGCTCCAGACGAACGTCACGCTGCGGGCGCAGTACTACGCGTGGTGGTTCGGCAAGCGGCGCGCCTTCCTGGAGGCCATCCGCGACTATCTCCGGCAGAACGGCGTGGCGAATGCGCAGGTCCTCTTCACTCCGTATCCGGAAGAGGGGCTGCCCACGCCGGAAGACCTGCCGGACATGGCGGTTACCGTCACGGACGATCCGGCCGCATGGTCCGTCATCGACAACCAGGGGTGCTGCGCGCCGGGTGACACCACGGACCGCTGCTGTCAGTACCGCTATCCCCCCACCGAGCCCGCCGCGTTCCTCCAGGACGGCACGTACCGCAAGGCCCTCACCTCGGACGAGCTGCCGCCCACCGAGCACCTGAACCGCAGCTGGGGCGAGCCCTTCAACAGCTTCCCGCCGGCGGACCCTGACCGCTACAAGACGTCGGAGGGCGTCTACCTGACGTATCCGTTCAATCGCCTCTACAGCGTGGCGGACAGCGCTCTGCTCAACCGCTTCCGCACCGCATCCGGTCTGGCGATGGTGCACCACTTCCCGCTGAACGAGGACGACGGCAAGGGTGACTACGCCAAGGACACGGCGGACGAGCGCTATGGCAACTGGCCGATGGGGGGCTTGTGGGGTTACCTCTCCATGTCGGTGGACCGGCAGGGGCCGTACTCCATGCTGGCCGAGGCGCGCGCGGTGGCCAACGGGGACCCGACGCTGCTGGGATATCTCGAAGCCTCGTCCATCAGCCGTGGCTTCCCCGAGTACACGCGGGCCTTCCATGCGGCGTATCTCGCGCTGCCCGCGCTGCCAAGCACCGTGGTGGCCGGCGCGGCGTCGGACGCGGAGGTCGTCGTGCGGAAGATGGCCACGGCGCAGGGCAACTTCTACGCGGTGGTGAACACGTCGATGCAGTCGAAGCAGGGCGTGACCATCACGCTGCCCGGGGAGACGCAGCCCATCGTGGACCGGGTGAGCCGAGGCGTCGTGACTGGTGTGAGTCTCAGCCTGTACCCGGGCCAGCTCCTGGCGTGGCAGGTGGGAGGCGCGACGGGCGGCGGGACGGATGGTGGAACGGGACCGACGGATGCGGGCTCGGGGCCAGGGTGTCTTGACGCCACGGGCATGGGGGACGCGGAGCCGTTCAAGGCGCTGGGCGCGGACGCCGAGGCGGAGCAGGGCTGTGGCGGTTGCGGCACGCGTGGGGGAACGGGCGCCATCACGCTGATGGGGCTCATGGGGCTCGCGCTGTGGTTGCGTCACCGACGCGCGTGAGGAAGCACGACGGCGGGTGACGCGCACCAGGTCCGCCGTTTCCGCCGAGGCTTCAAGTGGGAGCGGCGGGCCCTGGGTGTGGTTTGCATGCCAAGGCTTCGCCTCCGTCGGCGTCGGGCGCGAGCGTCATGCGGTGACGCGTTCAGTGCCTCTCGTTTCCTCCGAGGCTTCAATGGAGAGCGTCGGGCCTTGGGCGTGGTTTGCATGCAGGGGCTCGCCTCCATCGCCGCCGGGCACGAGCGTCATGCGGTGACGCGCACCGGGCCTGTTGTTGCCGCCGAAGCTTCAGTGTGGAGCGGCGGGCCCTGGGTGTGGGTTTGCCTGCCGGGGCTCGCCTCCGTCGCTGTCGGACGCGAGCGTCATGCGGCGTGGCGATGGCTGGCGGACGTTTCCGACGCGGGCGCCCCCGTCATGCCGCTCGTCCCGACGCCGTGCCGGTATGCCCGTGCTTTACTCCCGCCGTTCAGGCCGTCCGCCGCAGCCAAGGAGCAGGAACCGGTGAAGAAGCTCGTCAATGAGCCCAGGGCCGTCGTGAGGCAGATGCTGGAGGGATTCGTCGCGCTCGCTCCGGCGCAGGTGTTGCTCGACGACGAGACGGTGGTCATCCGCGCCGACACGCCGGCCGACCCTCGACAGCGCAAGGTCTCCATCATCTCGGGGGGTGGCAGCGGGCATGAGCCGGCGCACGCGGGCTACGTGGGCGCGGGCATGCTCGACGCGGCGGTCGCCGGGGACGTGTTCACCTCCCCGAGCACGGACGCCGTGCTCACTGCCATCCGCGCGGTATCCGGCCCCGCGGGCTCGCTCCTCGTGGTGAAGAACTACACCGGTGACCGGCTCAACTTCGGCCTCGCAGCCGAGCTGGCCCGCGCGGAGGGCATCCCCGTGGAGGTCGTCGTGGTCGCCGATGACGTCGCCCTGCGCGACACCGTCGAACCCGCGCGACGTCGCGGCATCGCCGGCACCGTGCTCGTCCACAAAATCGCGGGCGCCGCCGCGGCTGCGGGCCTGTCCCTGAAGGACGTGCTCCGTGAAGCGCAGGCGGCCTCGGCGGAGCTCGGCACCATGGGCGTCGCGCTCGGCCCGTGCACCGTCCCCGCGGCGGGCCGTCCTGGCTTCACGCTGGGCGACGATGAAATCGAGCTGGGCCTGGGCATCCACGGTGAGCAGGGCGTGCGACGCGTCCCACTCCAACAGGTCGATGCGCTGGTGGACACGTTGCTCTCCACCATCATCGAGGACCGGAACCTCCAAGCACGCACCCCGGTGGCCCTGCTCGTCAACGGACTGGGTGGCACTCCACCGATGGAGCTGGCCATCGTCACGCGTCGAGCACTGACGCTCCTTCGCGAGCGCGGCCTGCGAGTGGAGCGGGCCTGGACCGGGACGTTCCTCTCCGCGCTGGAGATGCCGGGCTGCTCGCTGTCCGTGCTGAAGCTGGACGACTCGCGCCTCGCCCGGCTCGACGCGAAGACCACCGCGCCCGCATGGGGAGGGGAGGGCCGCCTCGCACCCGAGCGGCCCGTGCGTTCCGTCCCCGCCACGCCGCTCACACCTCCCAGCCAGGAGGCACGTCAACCTGGAATGGAGCGCGTGAAGGAGGCCGCGCTCGCCGTGGCCACGGCCTTCGAGGCGAGCGAGACACGCCTCACGGAGCTCGACAGCGCGGCGGGAGACGGGGACCTGGGACTCAGTCTGTCGCGCGGCGCCGCGGCGATTCGCGCCCTGCCCGAGTCCTCCTGGACGAATCCCTCGCGAGCCCTCACGTCCATCGGTGATGCCCTGCGGCGCGCCATCGGAGGAAGCTCGGGGCCGTTCTACGCCACGGCGCTGCTGCGCGCCGCGCGTCGGCTCTCCGAGGGCTCCACCGATGCTCCCGCCTGGGCGGACGCGTTCGGCCTCGCCGTCGACGCGGTGGCGCAGCTCGGCGGAGCCCGGCCCGGAGACCGCACCATGCTCGATGCGCTCAAGCCCGCCGCCGATGCCTTCGCGCGAGAGCTGAAGGCCGGAAGGTCGACCGCCGAGGCCTGGGCCGCGACGGTGCGCGAGGGTGAGCAGGGCGCGGAGGCCACCGCGCGCATGCAGCCTCGGCTCGGACGCGCCAGCTACCTGGGGAGCAGGGCGCTTGGTGTGCCCGATGCGGGCGCCGCCGCCGTCGTTGTCTGGTTGAAGGCGCTCACGCCCTTCATCGGATGAGCGTTGGAGAGTTGCCCGGCGGCGCGGCCCGCTCCGGCGGACCACCGACGGGCCGGATGGCTTCCCTGGGACGACGCGGAGGACGCCAGCCGAGCGATACCCTCAAATAGGGCGCCGGGCCCGTGGACTGGAGCAACCCCAGCTCCACCCGGTCCCGGTCCTTGTCGAGCAGCGCATAGTCGTTCAGGAAGTCGAGCCCGATGGACGAGCTGACCCAGAGGTTTCCAGTGCCCAGGCGCGCATTCACCGTGGGGCCGAAGCGCAGTGCCGTCTCCCGGATGTAGTGCGGCTTGGGGCCCTGCTCGTCATACGGGATGCGAGAACGGAAGACCTGCTGATCGAACATGCCGGTGATGCCCAGCTCCAGCCCGTCGCCCACCTTGTACAACATGGCGAGCCGCGGCAGGCCCACCTCCAGGATGTACGGCCCCTTGCGGTACGCGAAGGCAATCATGGGGACGACGGGCGTGGCGTCGAACGGATACAGCGCCACCAGCCCGAACGTCAGCCGCACGTCCGGGTCTCCTCCAATCAGGTAGTTCGCCATGGCGAAGCCCGCCCACGAGGTGTCCAGCCCGAAGTCGAAGGAACTCTTGAAGTCCGTGCGCGTGTTCGCCACCGCGCCTGTCACCAGCATCCACCGGGGTGTGAGCGGACGAATCAGCGTGAGTCCGAGCTGGAAGCGATGGAACTGTCTTCCCAGCTTCTCCTCGGCGACGTCCGCGAGCGGGCCGTGCTGCTCCAGCCCCATGAAGCGCGTCTCGTAGCCGAAGGAGGGCACGAGCACCGTGCGACCCAGGAACACGGGCGGGAGAGGGAGGCGCAGCTCCAACTGCTTGCGCTCATCCAGTCTGCCGCCTTGTGAGCCAATCTCGGTGCCGCGCGCGAAGGTGACGCCAACGTAGGCCCGGTCCTCCGTCGTCTGCGCACCCGCCGTCCAGGCGAAGAGCAGCGCGCAGGCGAGCAGCGCTCCCTGGGCGGCCACGCCCCGAGCACCCGCGCTCCAGAGCGTCGAAACCCACCGGACAGTCCTGGTCAATGCCACGCAGACCTCACACCGTTTTCCCGGCCGAAGCTCCCAGTATACCCGGAGCCGAGCGGCCAAGGCTTCTCATGGAGGTTCGGCCAGGACATTCCACTCGTCAGGAGCCGTGCGGACTCCTAGCCTGGAAGCATGACGCTCTTCGAAAAGTTGCTCCAGGAACCCTCGCTCCACGCTCACGCTGGCTCGGCCGCCAAGCGGGCCTCGCTCAAGGCGAAGCTGTCGCCCTCGGCCGAAGTGAAGCAGGTGACCACGGACCTGAGGATCTCCGAGGGACAGGACCAGCTTCTCGACGCGAAGAGCGTCACCGTGAAGGGCAACCTCATCATCGAGGACCAGGGCCGCCTGCTCGTCGCGGGAGACCTGGTGGTGGAGGGCAACATCATCCACGAGGGCTTCGACTACTCGCTGCTCTTCGTCGGAGGCTCGCTCAAGGCGAACAACCTCCTCTTCCACGGAGAGATTGTCGTGCTGGGCGACTTCGCCCTCCAGGGTGTGGCGTGGACCTACTACAGCGACTACTCCGCCTACGCGGACACGCTGTCCGCCCGGCTCGTCGTCTCGGATGACCGCGAGGACGCCATCGACAAGGTGCGCGCGCCGCAGCACCTCGTGGGCCATTCCAGCGAAATCGGTCCCAAGCTGGGCAAGCTGCTCCACAAGGGGCTGGTGGATGAGGAGGGCGAGTGGTCCTACACCACGCTCGCGAAGAAACTCCTGAAGAAGGAAGAGCTGCTGCCGTGACGTGAGCCCCGGCCAGGGCCTCGCTCCAACGGTCCGCTCGGCTCAAGGACTTACAGGTAAAACGCGAAAGACATCCGGATTGTCTGCGCCATCCGGAGACCTCCTGTGTCTCGGGGATAACCCCCCTCTCTTCGTCCCCCCGGGCGAAGGGCCTCTCGAGGTCGATCGATGCGCATCCCGATGGATTTTCCGAGGGCGCGGCTTGCCGCGTTCCTGCTAGCGCCCCTGCTGTCGATGTCCTGCGCGGGAGGCGCTCCTGACGAGTCGCTTCCCTCTGGAGACGGCGCTCCCGAAGTGGGCGCGCTCCCCACGACGCCGGACGCGGACCTGGCCGCCGCCGCCGCGCCTTCACTCGCGACGGTGCTCGTCGCGACGGGCGCGTCGTGGCGCTACCTGGACACGGGCGTGGACCTGGGCACGACGTGGTCGGCGACGGGCTTCTCCGACGCGGCCTGGCCCGCGGGTGCTTCGCCGCTGGGCTACGCGGAGACGGACCTGTCCACGGCGGTCTCCTACGGCTCCAACGCGACGAACAAGCACATCACCACGTACTTCCGGCACGCCTTCACCGTCGCGGACGCGGCGCGGGTCAGCGAGCTGCTGGTGCGGCTGCAGCGGGATGACGGGGCCATCGTCTACCTGAACGGCACGGAGGTCTTCCGCAGCAACCTGCCCGCCGGAACGGTGGGCTACCGCACGCTGGCGCCCGCCACCGTCTCGTTGCCCGCGGAAGAGCAGACGTGGATGAGTCAGGCCATCGACGTGGCGGCGCTGCGCACGGGGACGAACGTCCTCGCGGTGGAGTTGCACCAGTCCGCGGCGAACACGTCCGATGCGCGCTTCAACCTGGAGCTGAGCGCCACGCTGACGACCGCGCCGACGCCCATCTCCGCGTGCTACCCGTTCGACATGCCGACGACGGCGGCGCTGCGCGCGGCGCCGAAGAAGGTCTTCGGTTTCTATTACCCCATCTTCCCCATCTCCATCGACAACGCGCAGCCCGCGTCGGACTACTGGACGGGCTGGATGACGCCCGAGTCGCGCAACGGCGAGTACGCCAACATCGGTGGACTGATGAGGGACCGGCCGTTGCCCCGCGCCCCCTGGGCCGACAGCGCGTGGCGGCAGCGTGATTTCGAGACGGAGGTGCGCCGCGCGATTGCCTCCGGCATGGATGGCTTCCTCTACGAGCACCCGTACCGCGTCTCGTCCGACACGCGGAACAACCAGCTCACCGTCATGCTCGCCGCGGCGGCGGCGGTGGACCCGGAGTTCCGCATCGTCCTCAGTCCGGACTTCCCCACCGAGGCCGCGGGCACCACGGATGGACTGGTGTCGATGATTGCCTCCGTGGCCAATCACCCGTCCGTGCACAAGCTCGATGGCGCCATCGTCCTCGCCACCTTCAACCCCGAGCGCAAGTCGGTGGCGTGGTGGACGGAGCTGAAGACGCGACTGGCGGCGCAGAACATCCAGGTCACCTTCTGGCCGCTCCTGTCGTACACGGGCGACGTGACGAAGTACGCGGAGTGGAACCCCCTGGTGACGGGCTTCTCCACGTGGGGCGAGCGCACCGCGCAGTCCGCGGAGAACATGCGCCGCTGGAGCGTGGAGTCGCACCGCCGAGGCAAGAAGTGGATGTCGCCCGTCGCGTTCGAGGACGTGCGCCACAAGCTCACCGACAGCGAGAACAGCAGCCGCGTGTACTGGGAGGCGCAGAACAGCCTCGCGTTCCGCTCGCAGTTCGAGAAGGCGATTGAAGGCGACGCGGACTGGGTCACCCTGCTGACGCTGACCGACTACGGCGAGTCGTGGATGACGGCGTCGCAGGAGCGCGGCTACGTCGTCATGGACTGGATTGCGTACTACACCACGTGGTTCAAGACGGGTCAGCGGCCCACCATCGTCCGCGACACGCTCTATTACACGCACCGCCGGCACCGCACGGATGCGCCCTTCAACGCCGCGAAGCAGACGGCGCGCGTGATGAAGCTGCGGGGCGGGGTCGCCGCGTCCAACCAGGTGGAGCTGCTCGCCTTCCTCAAGGAGCCGGGCCGGCTGGTCATCACCCAGGGCACCGACGTGCGCACGCTGGATGTGACGAGCGCGGGAGTGACGGCCTTCCAGGCGGCGCTGGTCCCCGGCACCACGCCTGTCTTCGAGCTCCAGCGCAACGGTGTCACCGTCCAGCGCCTGGAGAGCAAGACGCCCATCCTCGCGCAAACCGTTTATCAGGACCTCATGTATCACGCGGGCGGCGGACGCTCCTGCACGCGGCCCTGAGCGTCGACGGGCGCGGGCCCGGAGGATAGGGTCCGCGCCGTGACAACGCGTTACGGCTTCATCGACAAGAAGGGGGAGCTGGTCATCCCCAGCCCCCATGGCACGCCCTTCAGCTTCAACGAAGGCCACGCTCGCATGCCCGTCGAGGGCGGCTGGGCCTTCATCGACGTGAAGGGCCAACGGACGCTCGACGTGAAGCGTGCGTTCACCGGCTTCAGCGATGGGCTGGCCCTGACGGACGCGGGCTTCATCGACGTGAAGGGCAAGCTCGTGTTGCCGGTGGAGTTCAAGGCGAACTTCACGAAGTACGTCGTGGCCGGGGCGACCTACGTCAACGTGGGGCGCTTCGGCTCGGGGCTCGCGCCGGTGATGCGCGCGGGGGCGAAGGGCTCCGATTCGTACATCAACCACAAGGGCGAGGTGGTGCTGGACGGGTTCGGCGGTGGACTCGCCCGGCCCTTCTTCGACGGCAAGGCACACGTCGTCTTGAAGGAGCGCCCCAAGGCAGAGCAGAGCCGGCTCATCGACCCCAAGGGCCAGTGCCTCGCCAGCTTCGACTTCGAGACGATGGGTCGCTTCTCGGACGGGCTGGCGCTGGTCGTGAAGGGCAAGAAGTTCGGCTTCGTGGACGAGTCCGGCGCCTGGGTGCTGGAGCCTGGCTTCTCGAACTGGGACACGAGCCTGACGGAGTGCGCGTTTCGCGAGGGGCTTGCTCCCGTGAAGCAGAAGGGCGCCTATGGCTTCATCGACCGGAAGGGGGCCCTGGTCATCGAGCCCCGCTTCCAGGCGGTGAATGGCACGTTCTCGGAAGGGCTGGCCGCCGTGAAGGAGAACGGCCTGTTCGGCTACCTGCGCCCGGACGGAAGCTGGGCGGTGACACCCCGCTTCGCCTCCGCTCAGCCCTTCTCCCACGGGCTGGCCGTGGTGTTGAACGGCTGACGACGCGCGCTACTTCGACGGCGTGTCGGTGCCCGTGGTCAGCAGGTGCGCGGGCACGGGCGTGGCGGTGGCCACGTTCCAGCTGTCGGGGCGGCCGGCCACGTCACCGGTGGGCCGCACGCCGTTGCCCAGCACGCCCGTCTTGTTCCGGCCCCAGGAGTAGATGGTGCCGTCCGTCGCGGTAGCGTAGTTGTAGAACGACTGCGCGGTGTTGTGCAGGGCCGTGAAGGTAACGCCCGGGGCCACCTGCACGGGGCGGAAGACCATCTTCTCGTACTTGCCCCAGTCCCAGTTGTATGGGGAGTGGTAGGTGGCGAAATCCAGCATCGCTCCATTGCCCACCTCGCCCAGCGCGCTGTCGCCCCAACCCCACAGAGTTCCGTCGTCCAGAATCACATGGGTAACGTGGCCGCTCGCGGAGACGTGGACGACCTTGTGCGTACCGAACTCCGGGAATGACAACTTCACGGGCGTGGACACCGGGTACCAACCGCCTTGCGGTGGGCCGAGCCCCAGGTACGTCCCCTCGAGGCCCCACCCCCACAGGCTTCCGTTCTCGTCGAGCGCGACAACCCAACGGGCACCTCCCGCGGCGAGTTCCTTCACCTTGACGGGGATGTTCAACGAATTCGGTCGCGCATAGTCCGGGTTGTTGCCCCTGCCCAAGGTCTCACCGGCGGCGCTGCCGCCCCAGGCCCAGACCTTGCCGGTGTCATCGAGCGCGAAGATGCTGCTGTCGTTCGTGGTGAAGCTCGTGATTCGCACGCCCTGCGGCAGCGGGACGCGCACGGGCCGGGTGATGTTGCGCGGCTCCGTGTTGCCGTCTCCCGCGATGCCCAGTGTGTCTCCAATCGCCTTGCCGCTCATGCCCCAGACCCAGACGGAGCCGTCCGCCTTCAGCGCCATGTTGAACAGCAGCGCGCTGCGCACCGCGATGACGTTGTCGAACGTCGCGCCGGTGGCGTCCTGGAGGATGAGGTACGGCTGGCCGTTGTTCGGCGTCGTCGTGCGGTTGGGGTAGTCGTTCGTGGTGCCGTCGCCCCGCTGGCCGTAGAGGTTCTGTCCAAAGGTCCAGACGCGGCCCTGGACGTCGAGCGCGACGCTCTGGAAACCGCCGCCCGCCACGTCCTTGAAACGCAGCTCCGCGGGCAGGGCGATGTCGATGGGCGGGACCTGGTTGTATGGGTTGGCGTGGCCGACGCCGAGCTGCCCGGCGCGGTTGGAGCCGATGCCCAACACCCGACCGTTCACCAGGTAGAACAACTGGTACTCGGCGCTGGCGATGCGGGTCAGCCCCGCGAGGCTGTCGGTGGGCCCTCCACCCGCGTCCTGCGTTCCCGCATCCTGAGTCCCCGCGTCTGGTGCTCCCGCGTCTTGTGTTCCCGCGTCGTCGCCGGCCACCTCGACGAACCCCGTGTCTGGAGGGTCCTCCGTTCCCGAATCATCGGACGACGCGGAGCACCCCATGAGGACCACGGCGAGCGAGACGAAGAGCGTACGGAAAAGTGACATGTGTCTATTGTCACTTGATTGCCGCAACAAAGGGAAGTCAGGCGGAGATGGACTCCGTCCGACATCCTTCAATCGCCCCCGGTCGCGGGGCTGACCTGCCTGCTCACTCGGGCCCGCGAGCCTGGCCTTCAGAGGGGAGACCGGCGTGGATGTGAAAGCCGACGCGAGTCCGTGTACCTTGGGTGGCATGTCACGCGGACGCGGTTGGATTTTGTGGGTGGCGGCCTTCGCCTACTGGACCTTGCAGGGGCTTGCCGCCTCCAGTGAGGCGCACTCGGTGCGGGGCGTGTCCTGGGCTCATGCGCTGCTCACGGATGGCTTCGCCACCGCGCTGTGGGCGCCCGTCACCATCGCCGTCGTGTACTACGGCCTGCGCTTCCCCTTCGAGCGGCGTCGCTGGCGCTCCCGTCTGGCGCTGCATGTGGGCGGCGCGCTCGCCGTCTCGTTCTTCCGCGCCACGGTCATCTACTCGCTGGACCCGTACTTCCACTGGTACGACGCGCCCCCCGCCTACACGGCCGTCCTCGAGCACGCGCTGCTCTACAACCCGTTCATCTACCTGACGCTCCTGGGCGTGGCGCACGCCATCTACTACGCCGAGCAGCTCCGGCTTCGGGACACCCAACTCGCCCGCGCCCAGCTCCACGTCCTCAAGTCCCAGCTCCACCCGCACTTCCTCTTCAACACGCTCAACTCCATCTCCGCCCTGGTGCACCGGGACCCGATGGGCAGCGAGCGGATGATTGCTAGGCTCAGTGACTTGCTGCGGGGCACGCTGGATGCCGCGGGCCGCGAGGAGGTGACGCTGCGGGACGAACTGCGCACCCTCCAGCTCTACCTGGACATCCAGGGCGTGCGCTTCACGGACCGGCTCCAGGTGAAGCACGAAATCGAGCAGGACACGCTCGGCGCCCACGTGCCGCACCTGTTGCTCCAGCCCCTGGTGGAGAACGCCATCCAGCATGGCATCGCCCCCCGCTCCGCCCCGGGCACGGTGACGGTGTCCGCCCGGCGTGAGGGCTCGGCGCTGCTCCTGGAGGTCCGCGACGACGGCGTCGGGCTGCGCGAGGCGACCACGCCCAGGACCTCGGGGGGCGGCAAAGGCCTGTGGATTACGCGGGAGCGGCTGGTCCAGCTCTATGGCCCGGACCACCGGCTGGAGCTGCGCGGACGCTCGGAGGGTGGGGCGCTGGTGTCCCTGGCCATTCCCTTCCGGACGGAGCCGGCGACATGACTCCGCCCATCCGCGTGCTCATCGTCGACGATGAGCCGCTGGCCCGGGAGCGACTGAAGGAGCTGCTCGCGGACGAGTCGGACATGGCCGTCATCGGCGAGTGTCGCGACGGTGTGGAGGCTATCGCCGCCATTGGCAGGGAGCGTCCGGACCTGGTCTTGCTGGACGTGCAGATGCCGGAACCCGACGGCTTCGGCGTGCTGCGCGCGGTGGCCCAGGAGCAGCAGCCGGCGGTCATCTTCGTGACGGCGCACCGGGACTTCGCGGTGCAGGCGTTCGAGGCCAACGCGCTCGACTACCTGCTCAAGCCGTTCGACAGGGAGCGCTTCCGCCTCAGCCTCGCGCGGGTGCGCGAGCGCCGCCGCACCGGGGCCATGGAGTTGGACTCGGATCTCATCGAGCGGCTCGAGTCGCTGTCGCAGCGCCTGCCTCCCACGTCGGAGCCCTACGCGACGAAGTTGGTGACCAAGGTGGGCTGGCGCATGCGGTTTCTTCGCGTGGAGGACATCGACTACCTGGAGGCGGAGGGGAACTACGTCTCCGTCCACCTGGGGAAGCAGTCGTACCTGGCGCGCGAGACGATGAACGCGCTGGAGGCGAAGCTGGACCCGAAGGACTTCGTGCGCGCGCACCGCTCGCTCATCGTCCGCGTGGACCGCATCGAGGAAGTGGAGCCGCTGCCCCCGGGCGAGTTCGTGCTGACACTGAGGGATGGCACGAAGCTGACGTCCGGTCGGAGCTACCGCGCCAGGCTCCAGCGGGCCCTGGACCTGCCCTCCTGAGCGGGGTGGGGCGGCGATTCCACCGTTGGCCCCAGGACCTCCACCGTTCGTCACAACTCCATCGCGAGTCTCGGGAGGTCGGGCGACTGTGTCTCCAACACAAGGAGACGTCGCATGAATCGATTCACCCCTGGGAAGTCGTGGTCTCTTGGCCTCTTCGTCGCCATGTCCTCCATGACGATGGCGTGCGCCGCGCAGGAGCCTGAGTCCGCCAAGGTGGCGGAGGCGCTCGGCGCGCAAGAGGTGTCCAGCGAGTCGTTGCGGTTCCTGACCTGCCCCGCGGGCGGCAGCATGTTCGCGCCGGGAGAGGTCTCCCTCCCGGACCGCTCGGAGTACCGGCTCACCTTCTCCTCGGACGGCAACACGGCGTACTACCACGTGGATGCGGCGGAGGCGCCGTTCCAGGCCATCTACGAGACGCACAAGGTGAACGGCCACTTCACCCCCGGACAGCTGGTGTCCTTCTCCGGCACGTACCTGGACACCGACCCGTTCCTCACGCCGGACGGCAACTCGCTGTTCTTCTCGTCCACCCGTCCCGTGACGGGCACCGAGGAGCGCGCGGACTCGGACCTGTGGGTGGTGCACAAGCAGGCGGATGGAAGCTGGGGCGCGCCGCAGCACCTGGGCCCCAACGTCAACTCGGACCGCCAGGAGCTCTACGTCAGCGCGACGCGTGATGGGACCGTGTACTTCGCCAGCGGCACGTTCGACTCGGACTTCAACATCTACCGCTCGGAGCGCCGCGGCCCCGGCTACGCCCCCGCGGAGAAGCTGGGCACGGGCGTCAACAGCCCGGACTACTGGGAGTACAACTCGCACATCTCCGCGGACGGCCGGGTGCTCATCTTCGCCTCGCTGAACCGTCCGGAGGGTCACGGCCTGGGAGACCTGTACGCGAGCATCAACGTCGGGGGGCGCTTCACCAAGGCCATCAACCTGGGGCCGGCGGTGAACACGGAGAAGGACGAGTTCCACCCTTCGCTGAGCGTGGACGGGCGTCACCTCTACTTCGTGCGGCAGACGTGGGCGCCGTTCGTGCCGTCGGACTTCTACCAGCTCGACACCTACTGCCTGCTGTTCCAGTGACGGCGAGGGAGACCGCCACCCGGGGCGGCGCTCTCTTGACGTGAAGCAAGGCGGGGCGGGCGGGGAGTGGCGCAGGGGCACTCCACGCTCGCCTCGCTGTTTCGTCGGGGGGGATTCAGCCGGCGATGTGCCGCGCGCCTATCGCGAGGCGCGCTTCCCACGTGCGGCGGCGGCCTGCGTGGCGTACTGCCCGGGCGCGCGTCCCACGAGCGCCTTGAAGTCCCGGATGAAGTGGGACTGGTCGAAGTAGCCGAGCTGGAGCGCGAGGCTCGCCATGTCGGGCGCGTCCGCTCGCGCGAGCTGCTCGGCGGCTTCGTGCAGGCGATAGCGCTGGATGACCCACTTGGGGCTCACGCCCACGGCCGCGCTGAAGCGCCGCTGGAGGTTGCGCGGCTCCAGCCCCGCGAGCGCCGCCACCTGCTCCATCCGCGTGAGGGACGCGTCCACGGCGAGCCGCTCCACCAGGTCGCGCATCCGCGCAATCGGCTCGGGCATGGCGGGCATTCGAGGCCGCAGGAAGTCCTCGGCCAGCACCATGCACCGCCGCACGTCCGGCTCCGCGAGGATGGCGTCCTTGAGCGCGATGCTCTCCTGGCCGAACACGGAGCGCAGGCTCACCGTCCGGTCCGTGAGGCGCGACAGCGGGGCCTTGAGCCAGGGCTGGAAGGCGGCGGGACGGAACTTGATGCCGAACACGCACGACTGTCCCTGGAGCCTGCGGTGGAACCGGCGTGACTGCACGCCCGCGATGCGCGCCTGTCCCCGCTCGAACACCAGATGCACGCAGGGGTGGGGCAGGGTCTCCGCCAGCAGGGGCGGCTCGCCGCGCAAATCCCAGCGCACCGTCCAGAAGTGCTGGATGAACGCTTCCAGGTCAGCGGAGGGAGCGAAGCGCTCGTGCGCAATCCTGCCCTCGGGGGCGGGGCGCTGAAGGACGCCACGGGGCGCGTCGATGCGAGGGCGGCTCACCGGCGGGCATTCTGTCGGCGTGTCGCGTTTTTGCAATCGGCGCGGAACAGGCACCTGTATCTGGTGGGCCACTCGATGAGGGGCCAGCGCATGATGAAGCCCGGGATGATGATGTTGTTGGCGTGGGCGCTCGGCGCCGTGCTCGCACAGGGATGCGCGGGCAGTCAGGCGACGGTTCCCCCACGGACAGGGAGCGAGACGAACATGACGAAGCGTGTACAAGGGCCTTTTGACGTCAAGGTGAAGCCCATGGCCCCGGATGAGGGCTCGGCGTCGTCGCCCATCGGACGGCTGTCCATTGACAAGCGGTACCACGGCGAGCTGGAGGGCACGGGGGTGGGGCAGATGCTCGCGACGATGGATGACGGCAAGTCGGGCGCCTATGTCGCGATGGAGCGCGTCACCGGAAGCCTCCAGGGGCGCAAGGGCAGCTTCTCCATCCATCACACCGGGCGCATGACGCGCGGCGCGTCCGAGCTCACCATCCTCGTCGTCCCCGACTCTGGAACGGACGAACTCAAGGGGCTCTCCGGCTCGATGCAGATTCAAATCGACGACAAGGGCGCCCACAGCTACGTGTTCGAGTACACGCTCCCCGACTCGCCGTGAGCGTCCCACCTGGAGCCGGGCATTCCTGCTCCCCGGCTCCCCGGCTCCGGTGAAAGGCGCCAGGCCCGAGGCGCGCAGGTCCGCTCAGCGCAGGACGGAGCGCCCCGCCTTCAGCTCCTGATGGAGCGACTCGCCGAGGACGAGCTGTCCGTCCTCACTGAGGACGTGGCTTTGGAGCACCGTCTCGAAGCCGCCAATGACGGCCTCCGGCTTCACCTCCCGCCACGTCTCGTCGTCGGAGATGAGCGCGCCCACGTCGAGCGCGCCGAACTCCACCTGGTGGCCATCCTCGATGAACACCTTCGCGCTGAGCTTCCCGCTCACGCCCAGCGTGTCCATGTCGAACGAGTTGGCGTAGAGCACGTTCTGCACCTCGAGGTTGCCCGTCACCCGCACCTCCGAGCCGCAGACCATGTCCCGCGCGCGCAGGTTCCCCATGACGTAGAGCTTGGAGAAGTCGTCCTCGTTGTAGAACTGGTCCGCGAGGCAGCCCGTCACGGTCAGGTTCCCCACGACGATGATGACGTCATTGGGCTCCAGCTCGAAGTCACCCTCGAACGTGAGGTCCCCCTGGCGCAGCGCGAACTGGAGGTGCTCGTCGTCTTCGCTGAAAGGCGTCTCGAGGAGGCTCTCGAGAATCATGTTCGCGCGGGCGCTGTCGATGGGGTCGAAGGAGTCAGCCATGCGAGGCACTCTAACGAGCGCCCCCAGGGCCTCAAGCACCGCGGGCCTCCTCGTCCTCCGGGGCCCGGGCGAATGCTGGAGATTCAGCGCTTACTCGCTTCGCAGGGCCACTTGCGGATCCACCCGTG
Organism: Myxococcus sp. CA056; assembly: GCF_013336715.1. Lineage (NCBI taxonomy): Bacteria > Pseudomonadati > Myxococcota > Myxococcia > Myxococcales > Myxococcaceae > Myxococcus > Myxococcus sp. CA056. The sequence goes on along the minus strand of NZ_JABUMT010000009.1, from coordinate 129,841 downwards.
TGGCCCGGTGCGCGGGCAGCCAGGTGGCCAGCAGGGCCACGACGGCCACCAGCAGCGACAGCGAGCCGAAGACGACGGGGTCCGTGGCGCTGACGCCGAACAGCAGGCTGGACAACACGCGCGTCAATCCCCAGGCGCCCACCAGTCCCAGCGCGACGCCTCCGAGCGCCAGCCGCAGGCCCTGGCTCAGCACCATGCGCAGCACGTCCGAGGGCCGCGCGCCCAGCGCCATGCGGATGCCAATCTCCCGCGTGCGCTGACGCGCCGTGTACGCCATGACGCCGGACAGGCCCACGCTGGCGAGCAGCAGCGACAGGACGGCGAACACCGCCACGAGCATGGACACGAAGCGAGGCCGCGCGGTGGACTCCGTCACGCGTTGCTCCATCGTCCGCGTCACGCCCACGGGCAGGTCCTTGTCCAGCGACGCCACGGTGGAGCGCACCGAGGCGGCCAGCGCCATGGGGTCGCCTTCCGTCCTCGCGACGAAGGACATGAGGAACAGCGAGCGCTGGAGCGCGGGCAGATATGCCTCCGGTCGGGTCTCCTGGGTCGGCCCGTCGTACCGCACGTCACCCACCACGCCCACCACGGTGAGCCAGGGCGTGCTCGCATCACCCACGCGCACGCGTTGCCCCACCGCGTCCGTCCCCGGGAAGTGGAGCCGCGCGGCCGTCTCGTTCAGCACCACCACTGGCTGTGACTCACGGGTGTCGGTGCTCGTCACGTCCCGCCCCTGGCGCACGGGGATGCCCAGCGACTCGAAGTAGCCGGGCGTGACGACCTGGAAGCCCACGCTCGAGCGCTCCTCGGGAGTCGCGGGCGCGCGTCCCTCCACTTCCAGGCCGAACCAGATGTCGGCACCACCCAGCGGGAGGTCCGTCACCGCGCCAGCGCTCCGGATGCCGGGAAGCATCGACACGTGCTCCACCACCTGCTGGAAGAAGGCGCCCTGTCGCGCCTCGTCCGGGTACTTCTCCTTCGGCAGCGCCAGGGTCCACGTGAGCGCGGACTCCTGGCGGAAGCCTGGGTCCACGTCCTGGAGTCGCCACAGGCTGCGCAGCAACAGTCCCGCGCCAATGAGCAGCACCACCGCCAGCGCCACCTCGCCCACGACGAGCGCGCCGCGCGAGCGACCGCCTCCCACGAGCTTGCCGCCCGCCGCCTGTCGCAACACGCCATCGAGGTCCGGCCGCGAGGCCTGGAGCGCGGGCAACAGGCCGAAGAGGATGCCGGTGCCCAGCGACATGCTCAGCGCGAAGGCCAGCACCCGGGCGTCCACGCGAACCTCGTCGAGCCGGGGCAGCTCCGCCGGTATCAGGCTCAGCAGGACGTCCATGCTCCACACTGCGACAATCAGCCCCAGCGCGCCCGCGAGCAGGCCCAGCAGCACGCTCTCCGTGAGGAGCTGCCGAATCATCCGCCCGCGCCCCGCGCCGAGCGCCGCGCGCACCGTCATCTCCTGTCGCCGCGCCGCCGCGCGCACCAGGAAGAGGTTGGCCACGTTCGCGCAGGCGATGGCCATCACGAGCCCCACCGCGGCCAGCAGCACCCACAGCACCGGCCGCACGTCGCCGAGAATCTGCTCGCGCAAGGGCACCAGGGTGATGCCGGAGTGGACGTTGCTCGCGGGGTACTCCTGCTCCAGTCGCTGGGCGATGGCGCCCATCGCCGCGCTCGCGCGCTCCATCGTCACGCCGGGCTTCAGCCGCCCGAGCACGCGCAGGTACGTGGTGCTTCGGGACTGACTGAGGTCCAGCGTCCCATCCGAGCCGAGCTGCGGGATGTCGTGCGAGGGCGCGGGAATCCACAGCTCGGGCGCATCCGCGGGCGCGGAGGTCTTCGGTCCGATGTTGGGCAGGGTGAAGCGCTCCGGCATCACCCCGACGACCTGGTAGTCGCGGTCCTCGAGGCGCACGTCCCGGCCGATGATGCGCGGGTCCGCGCCGAAGCGGCGCTGCCACAGTCCGTGGCTCAGCACCACGACGTGGCGAGGCCCCGTCTCCTCGGCGACGGGTTGGAACGCGCTGCCCAGGGCCGCTCGCACGCCGAGCACCTGGAAGTAGTTGGCGGACACGCTGGCGCCGCGCAGGCGCTCGGGCGCTCCGTCCCCGGACAGGCTGACGCCGATGTGGGAGAACGCCGCGAGCTCCTCGAACACGTCGCCTTGTGCACGCCAGTCGAGGAAGTTGGCGGGCGCCACGGTCCACCGAGGCTGGCTCGGCAGCCGGGTCCAGGCCAGCACCAGCCGGTCCTGCTCGGGGAAGGGCAGGGGCGACAGCAGCACCGCGTTGACCACGCTGAAGATGGCCGTGTTGGCCGCGATGCTCAGCGCCAGCGTGAGCACCGCGACGACGGTGAACGCCCGGTGCTTGGCGAGCATCCTCACTGCGAGGCGAAGGTCTTGGGTGATGTCGGACAAGGCCCCTCCGGGGGCGAAGGCGGTGGCCCAGCCTCCGAAGCAAGGCTCGCGCCATCCCTCTACCAGGGCGTGTCGAGTGACGCCCCGAGGTTCTCTCGCTCCGGGTTGCCCGTCCCTGGGAAGTGGCTTCCCATTTCTGGAACGCCGCTCAGGGGAAGCGCACCTGGCACTCCGGGCGCGTGTGCTTGAAGGCGTCGACCTCTTCCGAGGGCAGGCAGGTGAGCGAGACGTCGAGGGACTTGAGGTTCGGTATCCGTGACACCCACGCTGGGAGCGTGGTGATGGGCGTGGCCTTGAGGCTGAGAGCGCTCAAGCGCGGGAGCCGTCCAATCCACTCCGGAACGACGCGAAGTCCCGTGCGGTCCAGGGTGAGTGACTCGAGGTTCTGGAGGTGTTCCAGCTCGGGAGGAAGGGCGTCCAGCCCCTTGTTCCAGGACAGGTCGAGCTGTGTGAGCTGCGTGAGCCGGGCCAGCGCGGGGGACACTCGCGTCAGCTGCGCGTCCATGAGGGTCAGTTGCTCCAGCGCGGTGAACTCCCGGACCATGTCCGGTAGCACGCCCAACCGCCGCTCCTGGAGCAGGATGGACCGGGTGTCCCGAGGGAACGTGCCGAGGATGTCGGCGGCGGCTTGCTCCTGGATTCGCGCGGACACTTCTCCGTGTGACTCCTGCTCCAGGCCGAGCGGGTCTCCCAGTCCCGTGGGAGCACCACGGCGAGGCGGCTTCGCCACGGCCTTGCTCAGGGGGGCGAGCTTCTTGGCGAGCCAGGGCGTGAAGGGACCCAGCTCGCGCAGGGGCAGGCTGTCCTCGACCTCCCAGACGACGAGCGAGTCGTCGTGCTCGCTCTTGCCGAAGCAGTAGCCATTGACGTCATGGAGGTCCTCGGACGCGAACATCAGGAAGCGGTAGGCGTGATGGCCCGCCTCTCGTTCCTCGCGCACCTGGGTCCACGAGCGTTCCGGTACGCCCATGCCTTGGGACGCCTGGACGCGCCAGCGCGGCGGAAGGAATGCCAGCGCCTTCTTTCCGGTGGTGACCCAGCGAAAGCCCAGCGCCTCGGTGAATCGCTGATACGCCTCCGGGAGCATGCCCGTCGTGTCGGGGGCCTGCTCGAAGGTCATGTGCAGTGGCTCCAGGTCCGCCGGGTACTGCCCCACCGCGTCCTGGCCCAACGTGTCCCGGAGCTGTTGCTCCAAGGCTTGCCAGGTCACCTCGGGCGCGACGGCGGGAGCCGCGGACGTCTTCTTCGAAGTGGCACGAGGGGCGGCGGTCTTCTTTTGCGCCATGGGGTCCTGGCTCGGTGGTGGCCCCGATTCCCTACCGCCCCGTCAGCGGGCCAGCAAGGGCGCTGGAGAGGAGAGCCCCGCGATGGTGAGATGCCGAAGAAAGCTGACACTCCCCTGTCATCTCCGGGGGACATGGTCCCAGCCTCGACTCGCATCTCCGGAGAGACCTTCATGAGCGCGCCCACTTCCCAGAAGTCACCTGACGCAGGAGCCGGTCCGCGAGGGCCCGCTGTCGCGCGGGAGCCCGCGCTCGCGGCGCGCGTGGACGCGGGCATCGACTGGGCGCTCGCGCAAAAGCGCATCGTGGGCACCGTTGTGATGGTCGCCAGGAATGGCCAGGAAATCTATCGACGCGCGGCGGGCTTCTTCGACCGTGAAGCCGGTACGCCCATGCGCGACGACGCGCTGTTCCGGCTGGCGTCCCTGACGAAGCAGTACGTGTCCGTGGCGGCGATGGCGTTGCTGGAGCAGGGCGTGCTGCGGCTCGAGGACCCCGTGACGCGGTGGATTCCGAGCTTCCGCCCGAAGCTGGAGGACGGGAGCGAGCCCGTCATCACCGTGCGCCACCTGATGACGCACACGGCGGGGCTGACGTACTCCATCATGGAGTCCGAGGATGGGCCGTACCACCGAGCGAACGTCTCCTCGGGCCTGGACCAGCCGGGCCTCTCCATGGAGGAGAACCTGCGCCGGATTGTCTCCGTGCCGCTGTCCTATGTGCCTGGGACGCGCTGGGGCTACTCGGTCGCCACGGATGTGCTGGGAGAGGTCCTCGCCCGCGCCGCGGATGCGACGCTGCCCCAACTCGTGGAGCAGCTCGTCACCGGTCCGCTGGGCTTGAAGGACACGGGCTTTCACGTGGTGGACACTGCGCGGCTCGCGACGCCGTACGGTGACGGAAAGCCGGAGCCGGTGCGCATGGGGAAGGAGCACTGGGTGAGCTGCGTGCCCAGCAACGTGCCCTTCGTGCCCGACCGCGTCTTCGATGCGCGCTCCTTCGCGGCGGGAGGCTCCAGCATGGTGGGCACGGCGGAGGACTTCCTGAAGCTGTTGGAGGCGCTGCGCACCGGCGGCACGCCCGTGTTGAAGTCGAGCACGGTGGAGGCGTTCGCGACGGAGAGCGTGGGCGTGCAGGCCGCGACGCTGGCCCCTGGCTGGGGCTTCGGGCTGGGCATGGGCGTGCTCGTGGACCCAGGTCTGGCCCGCAGCCCTCAGCCGAAGGGCACGTGGCAGTGGATGGGCGCGTATGGGCACACGTGGTTCGTGGACCCGGTGAACCAGTTCACCATCGTCGCGCTGACGAACACCGCGTTCGAGGGCATGTTCGGTGCCTTCCCGAAGGTGGTGCGCGACGCCGTCTATGGCGTCACGCGGTGAGCGCCCGGCTCAGCGCAGGAAGCGGGTGAGGACCGCGAAGTCGTCCTTCCCGTGTCCCGCCTTCAGGGCCGCCTGGATGAGCGCATCCATGGCCCGGGGGATGCCGTCGTGGATGCCGCGCTCCTTGCACAGGTCCAGCAGGTGCTGGAACGCGACGTTGTGGGTCTCCAGCGTCGCCAGGGTCTCCTCGTCGGCGCCCAGCGAGTCCCGCTGGACGCGGGCGAACACGTCCGCCACGGCGCCATCCACGACGGGGGCGAGGGCCTTGTCGAACGTCGCCAACGTCTCGAGCGGGAGCTTCTCCGCGCGGCAGATGGCCACGGCCTGCAGCACGCCGAACAGGGAGCCCCACATGTGGACGAGCAGCGCGCTGTCGAGCGCGGATGCATGGCCCACGTTTTCGCCCACGTGCCGCGGGTTGCCTCCGAGCGCGAGCAACGTGGACCGGTGTTTCTCGAACAGCGCCGCGGGGCCCGCGTACAGGAGCGTTCCCTCGGGCTGGCCGATGAAGTCCGGCGTGCCCATGATGGCGCCGTCCAGGTAGTCGATGCCGTGCCGAGCCGCCCAGTCCGCCTGCTCGCGCGCGAGGGCAGGGGAGCCGGACGTCAACTGCACGAGCAGCTTGCCGCGCAGCGCCCGGGTCACCTCGTCCTGACGGAGCAGGTGGTCGCTGGTGTCGTAGTCATTCACGTTCACCACGACGATGTCGGCGGCGTGCACCGCGTCCCGCACGCTCTCCGCGATGCGAGCGCCCAACGCGGCCAGGGGTTCACACCGGGCCCGCGTGCGATTCCAGACCGTCGTCACATGTCCGCTTCGAAGAAACGCCTTGATGAGCGCGGAGCCCATGCGGCCCGCGCCGATGACACTGATGTTGGGCTTCATGTTCGTGTGTCTCCTGTATCGAATCAGAACTGCGAGAGGCCGCCGTCGACGGGCAGCTCCGCGCCGGTGGTGAACGTCGCCTCGAAGCCGAGGAACAGCGCCGCACGCGCCACTTCGTCGGCGGAGCCGATGCGCTTCATGGGCGTGATTTCCTCGCCCTCCTTCTCGAAGGCCGCCACCTCCTCGGGCGTGGCGCCGGTGACGCCCAACGTCGGCGTCCGGGTGAAGCCGGGGCTCAGCGCGTTGACGCGGATGCCTCGGGGCAGAAGCTCCACGCCGAGCACGCGGACGAAGGCGCGGACCGCCGCCTTCGCGCCCGCGTAGGCGCTCATGCCCGGTGCACCCAGTTCGTCCGCCACGGAGGTGGTGAAGACGAACGCCCCGCCTTCGCGGACGTGAGGCGCCAGCCGCTGCGCGGCGAAGAACGCGCCCTTGGTGTTGATGCCGAAGGTCTCGTCGTACTCGGCCTCCGACACCTGGTCGAAGGGGCGCAACTTCGAGTAGCCCGCGTTGATGAGGACGAAGTCGACCGAGCCCAGTTTCTCCTTCACGAGCGAGGCCAGCACGTCGATATCGCGCAGGCTCGCGGTGTCGGAGCGCACCACGTGCGCCAGGGGACCCAGCTCCTTGCGTGCCGCGTCCAGGCCCTGCTCGTTGCGCCCGGTGAGCAGCACCTCCGCGCCCTCCGCGAGCAGCGCCTTCACCGTCGCGAGTCCGATGCCCGCGGTTCCCCCGGTCACCACCGCATTCTTCCCTGAATACCTGCCCATGTGCATGACTCCGGACGCCTGGCTGGAGGCGTGGCCGCGCGGCGAGCGCCACCGGACGGCCACGTCGTGTTGGATGTGGGAAAGGAATACCGACGGCCCCCGCGCGGGTCGCGCACGCGCGGATGATTCGGGAGCACGAAAAGCCGGTGGCCCCTATATTCGGGCGCCATGAGCGAGCACGCGCGACGAACTCCTCGAATCAGCCTCGGTGTCGAGATGCGCGTGACGGCCGTGGGTGACTTTCTGCACGCCGCCAGCGCGGACCACTTCATCAGCATCCATTCCGGCAACCCCGTCCGGGTGGCCTGTCACTCCAGCCGCATCCGCTCGCTGCGCACGCGGGGCGACCTCAGCCTGATGCCCGCCGGCGTGTCGGACACCTGGGTGGAGGACGACGCGAGCACGGCGGTGGACCTGCGGCTGCCCCACTCGCTCTTGCGGATGGCCGCCGAGGACATGGGCCTGGACCCGGACCGGGTGGGGCTGGAATCGCGCCACCACTTCCGCGACGAGCAGATTGAGCACATCGCCTGGGCGCTGGAGGCGGAGTCCCGCGCGGACTTCCCCAACGGGCTGCTCTACCGGGAGAGCCTGGGGCTCGCGCTCGCGGCGCGACTGCTGGCCCGGTACCGGACCCAGGCCGAGGCGCGCGGCGGGCTTCCCGCGTCCCAGCTCCAGCGAGTCACGGACTACGTGGAGGCGCACCTGGAGGAAGACCTCTCCCTCGCGAGCCTGTCACGCGTGGCGGGTGTCAGCGCGTCGCACTTCAAGACGCTCTTCAAGCGCTCCACGGGACTGCCCGTCCACGAGTATGTGATTCAACGGAGGGTGGAGCGGGCCCGCACCCTGTTGCTGCGCGGTGGGCTGCCCACGGGGCAGGTCGCGCTGGAGGCGGGCTTCTCCCACCAGAGCCACATGTCCCGGTGCATGCGCCGGGTCCTGGGAGTGACACCGGGCGCCATCGTCCGCTCGCGCGCGTGATTCCACGTTGCCCGTGAGGTGAGGCGCGGCGTAGAGCCGGGTCCACCATGTCAGAGACGCCCACCACGCAACTGCTCGCCTTGTTCCAGGCGAACGACCTCCACTTCGACTCCGCCGAGGACGCCTGGGCGCGCGCCGAGCACCTCTCCCCCCTGCTGGGGTGGGTGGTGGCCCACTTCCCCGACGAGCGGGCCTTCCAGACGTGCGCGGCATGGCTGAGCCTGTGCGCCGAGCACATCCAGGACGCGAAGCCCGCGGCGGAGCGATTCGCCCAGGCCCGCTCGGGGGCGCATCCCCGGCAGGCCCACATCGTCGCGAGCAAACTGGGAGACGTGCGCAATGCGTCGATTCTCGCCAGGAAGCCCGCCGCCGCCGCGTTCGCCGACGCCGCCAGCCACCTCGCCGAGGTGTGGGCCGCCGTGACGACGGGTGAAGTCGACGAGGAGACGGACCCCTGGGCGCGAGCCAGGGGGGCCAGCCAGGCCATGGTGACGGCCTGGCTGGAGCACCAGGGCCTGGGCTCCAAGGACAAGCCCGCGCGTCAGAAAGCACAGGGGGAGTTGCTCGACCTCCTGCGTCAGGCCCGGCGAGCGGGGGGCCTCGCGGAAACCTGACATACACCTGTCACTGGCAGGGTTCATAACTCCCTCCATCAACACGCCGCACCGAGGAGAACCCACCATGAGCGAGACCGCCCCCCAGAAGTCCCCCACCTTCAAGAAGTACGTCGGCGGCTGTCACTGCGGCGCCGTGCGCTTCGAGGCCGAGTTCGACCTCGCGGAGCCGGTGAACCGCTGCAACTGCACCGTCTGCACCAAGGTGGGAACGACGACGACCTCCATGCCCCCCAGCGCCTTCCGCGTTCTCCAGGGTGAGAGCGAGACGGGCGAGTACCGGGTGGGTGACAGCCAGAACTACCGCCGCTTCTGCAAGCACTGCGGCATCCAGTGCTACGGCGGAGGCTTCGTCGAGGAGATGGGCGGCCACTTCCGCTCCATCAACCTGGGCTGCCTCGACGGCGTGGACGTCTCCAAGCTCACCGTCCAGTACTGGGATGGCCGCTACAACAACTGGGAGGCCGGCCCGAGCAACCAGCCGTGGCCGCTTCGCCCCACCGCCTGATTCGCCACCACCCCTGTGTCGCCCACGCGGAGGGCGACACGCCTGGCCCCCGGAGTCATCGGCGGGCCACCGCCTCCTCGAGTCCGCGCAGGATGACCTCCAGGCTGCGTCGGAACTCCTCTTCCGGTGTGATGCGCCGCGCGCGCTGCGCGGTCTCCCGGAGGAGCGGATACGTGGCCGCATCCAGCTCCGCGAGCGCGGCCGTGCCGTCGCCGGAGAGAGAGCCCAGGTGCGACAGCTGGACGGCTCCGAACACGTAGCTCACCAGCGTGCGGAACGCGATGACCCGCGCCGAGCCGTCGAAGCCTCCCTCTGTCAGCAGGCCCAGGAGCGCCTCACCCCACGCCAGCGTGCCCTCCGTGGAGTGGCGGCGCGTGAGCAGCAGGGGCGCGACGGCGGGATGTTGGACGACCGCCTCCCGCACGCGCGTCATCAGCCCCATCACCCGGGTCGTCCACCGCGCGCTCGACGACGGGGCGGGGAGCTCGATGTCGCGCATCACCGTGTCGACCACCAGCGACTCCAGCGCCTCGCGGCCCTCCACGTAGCGATACAGCGACATGGTGCCCATGCCGAGCGCGCTCGCCACGGAGCGCATGGTCAACGCGTCCAGCCCCTCCCGGTCGATGACGGTGAGCGCGGCGGAGGCGATGGCTGACGGAGTGAGCGAGCGGGGACGGGGCATTCGATTGACAGCGTAAGGGGCACCTTCTTAGTTTAGGAGTACAACGTACTCCTACGCTGGAGGAAGAGATGTCCGCGCGAACGGAAGGCCGGAAGTGGTCCGTGGGGGAGCAGTTCACCGCGAGGGAGCTGGAGACTGTTTCTGGAGGGACGGTCCGCATCCCCGAGCCGGGGATGACGGTGCACCTCCAGTTCCGGCGCTTCGCCGGGTGCCCCATCTGCCACCTGCACCTGCGCTCCTTCGCGCGACGCCACGAGGAGCTGAAGGCGGTGGGGGTGCGGGAGGTCGTCGTCTTCCACTCGAGCGCGGAGGAGCTGCGCACCTATGAGGGGGCCCTCCCGTTCGCCCTCGTGGGTGATCCTCGACGACGCCTCTATCGGGAGTACGGCGTGGAGGCCGCGCCCCGGGCGCTCCTGGACCCTCGGGTCTGGGGCGGGCTCCTCCGGGCGCTCATCAACGGCTTCGGGGACTTCTTCACCGGGCGGCATCCGGCCCCACCGGTGCTCCCGGCGGGAGGGCGGCTGGGGCTGCCCGCGGACTTCCTCATTGGAAGTGAGGGGGAAATACTGGCCGTGAAGTACGGCGAGCACGCGGACGACCAGTGGTCCGTGGACGAGCTGCTGGCCCAGGTCCGCCCCGCTCCCACGCGCCTCCAGCCCGTCCCAGTGCAGTGATTCCAGGGGGTTGGACGCACCGACGGGAAGTGTGTGCGGTTTCCTCTTACGGAGACACAACCCGGGCTCGCAGGAATCGAGAATACCTACGCAAGCCGTACTTCAACCTCTGGGCACCCCCACCATGAAGATTCGCGCCGACCTCCCGAAGCTTCCCGTCACGCGTCCCGCTGACTCCCGGCCCGTCACCGCGGAGGTGAAGAACAAGGCCGTGGGCTTCGCCGAGGGCTCCACGTTCGAGGCGCCGGTGCGTCCCGCGCAGGTGAAGCCGGCCGCGCCGCTGGCCCCGCCGGTGAAGTCCGGTCCCGTGGCCCTGGACAGCGAGTCGAGCAAGGCCGCCATCCAGACGACGGTGGACTACCTCCAGAAGCAGGGCGCGCCCACTGTCTCGCAGCTGCTGGCCGGCAGGCCGGGCGTCAACGCCACGGACTTCGCGCCGCGCGCGGTGGAGCAGGACGACCTGGGCATGACGCACGTGCGCATGGACCGCAAGAGCGAGGGCGTCCCCGTCTTTGGTGAGCAGGTGGTCAGCCACCTGACGCGCGAGGGCAAGGTCGACAGCGTCACCGGCGACGTGTCCACCATCCCCGCGGGCCTGGGCAAGAGCCCCACGAAGCTGAGCGCGCAGGACGCGCTGTCCGTGGCCCAGAAGGAGTTCGGCGGCGCGACGGACCGCAAGCCCGTCTCCGAGCGCGTCATCTTCAAGGATGCCAGCGGCGAGTACCGCGCGGCGTACCACGTGGAGCTGAGCAACACGACGGACGTGGGCCCGGGCAAGGACCCGCGCCGCATGCACTACCTGGTCGACGCGAACACCGGCAAGGTGATGGAGCAGTACAACCAGATGGGCGGCGTGGGTCACCACGCGCACGGCGCGGGCCCCGCGCACGCCCGGCCCTCCCTCGCGGGCACCACCGAGCCGACGACGCCCACCGGGCCGTCGACGGAGCCCACGGCGAGCAAGGCGGACGACACCACCCAGTACAGCGGCAAGGTGGAGATCGGCAGCACGAAGAACGCGGACGGCACGTTCACGCTGGAGGACACCTCGCGCGGCGGGGGTGTGCTGACGCGTGACGCGCTCAACCGCAACCCGGATGACCCGAGGCAGGACGGCGTCCACGCCCCCGTCACCGACGCCAACAACGTCTGGGGCGAGGCGACCGACTCCGCGCGCACCAAGGACGCGGTGGACGCGCAGTACGGCGCGCAGGCGACGTACGACTTCTACAAGGAAGTGCTCGGCCGCGACTCCATCGACGGCAAGGGCGAGAAGCTCATCTCCGACGTGCACGTGGGCAACGACTTCGCCAACGCCTTCTGGGATGGCGAGAAGATGAACTACGGCGATGGCGACGGCGACCAGTTCGGCTCGCTCACCACGCTGGACATCGCGGGCCACGAAATCACCCACGGTCTGACTGAGCGCACCGCGGGCCTCGAGTACCGCAACGAGTCGGGCGCCCTCAACGAGGCGTTCAGCGACATCATGGGCGTGGGCGTGGAGTGGCACGCGAGCCAGAAGAACGACGCGGTCAAGTTCGACTGGACGGTGGGCGAGGACACGTTCACCCCGAACAACGGCGACCCCACCGACGGCCTGCGTGACTTGAGCAACCCGTCCAGCGACGGCATGTCGCCGGACCACTACTCCAAGCGCTACAAGGGCTCGCAGGACAACGGCGGCGTGCACATCAACTCGGGCATCGCCAACAACGCCTTCTTCCTGCTGTCCGAGGGCGGCAAGAACCGCACCTCCAACGTCGAGGTGAAGGACGGCATCGGCATCGAGAAGGGCCTGAAGATCTACTCCCGCGCCCTGAGCTTCTACATGACGCCGCAGACCAACTTCGCCCAGGCGAAGGAGGCCACGCTCAAGGCGGCGCAGGACCTCTACGGCAAGGACTCCGTCGAGGCCGCGAAGGTGCTGGAGAGCTGGGCCGCGGTGGGTGTGAAGTAGCCGTCCGCTTCATCGCTCCTGGGTCGGTGGCTCGTGTTTCGGAGCCCTGACCCAGAAGCGTGGACCGGGCCCCTGTGCGGCGGCCCGGTCTCCTGGATTCACGTAGCGGCAGCGGTCCAATGAGAGACAGCCGCAGCCGATGCACCCTGTCAGCCCCGCCTTGAGCCGCTCGAGCTCGGCGATGCGCTCGTCGATGCGCTGACTCCACGTCCCGGACAGCCGAGCCCAGTCTTGTCGGCCTGGGACGGTGTCGACGGGCAGTCTGGCGAGCTCCCGGCCGACCTCTTCGAGGCTGAGCCCCACGCGCTGGGCGAAGACGATGAACGCCACGCGCCGGATGACGGGCCTGGCGAAGCGTCGGTGGCGCGCGGAGGTCCGCTCGGAGTGGATGAGGCCCCGCTCCTCGTAGAAGCGCAGCGCGGAGGTCGCGACGCCGGTGCGCCGGGACAGCTGTCCAATCGTGAGCGACTCGTCCATGCCTCGATATGCGCGCACTTCGCCTTGACTTCAAGTGCACTTGAAGTCGCAGATTTCCTGGCGTGCGGCGTTCGAGTCACGAGCGGGCAGGCGGGCGGGACATGGTGTCTCGCCGCCTGGCTCCGCCGTGTCCGCGCGGCCATGGAGGGTGAAACGCATGCGCGCAATCCAGGTGTCGAGGTTCGGTGGGCCGGAGGTGTTGGAACCCCGTGAGGTGCCCGAGCCCAGGCCCGGGGCAGGTGAGGTCCTCGTGGAGGTCTCCTTCGCGGACATCATCTTCGTCGAGACGCAGATTCGGACTGGCTGGGGACGAGAGTTCTTCAAGATTGACCCGCCCTACGTGCCGGGCTTCGGCGTGGGTGGGACGGTGAGCGCGGTGGGCGAGGGCGTGGACCCGGGCTGGGTGGGTCGGCGGGTCATCGCCAACACGGAGGAGCGCGGGGGGTATGCGGAGCGTGCTGTCGTCTCGGTGCGGAAGATGGTCCCTGTGCCGGACGGGCTGGAGTTGCGCGACGCGACGGCGCTCCGGTCCGATGGTCCCACCGCGCTGGGACTGATGGAGAAGGCGGCGATTCGTCCGGGACAGTGGGTGCTCGTCACCGCGGCGGGGGGAGGGATGGGTGTCCTGCTGGTGCAGCTCGCGCACGCGGCAGGAGCGCGGGTCATCGGCGCGGCGCGGGGGCAGCGGAAGCTGGAACTCCTCCGTGAGCTCGGCGCCGACGTCGTGGTGGACTACTCCCGGCCGGACTGGGGCCAGCAGGTCTTGGACGCCACGGACGGGCGGGGCGCGGACGTGGTGTTCGACGGCGCTGGCAGCGAGCTGGGCCAGACGGCCTTCGGGGTGACGGCGCAAGGAGGACAGTTCTCCGCGCACGGGGCACCTGGTGGTGGGTTCGCCGAAATCGACACGGCCGAGGCGGAGCGGCGGCACATCTCGGTGCGCGGCATTCAGCAGGTCCAGTTCCCCCTGCCGGAGCGCCAGCGGTTGACGGAGCAGACATTGGCGCTGGCCGTGGCGGGACGGCTGCGGCCGGTCATCGGGCAGGCCTTCCCCCTGGAGCGGGCAGGGGACGCCCATGCGGCGCTCACGGCCCGAAGCATCACCGGCAAGGCGCTGTTGCTGATTTGAGCGGCGGGCCCTGTGGGCCGGAGCTGGCGAACGCCGTCAATTGGATCCTTCATTCTTCTCCGGATTGGCCCTTGAGTAGAGCCAATCCGCCCTCCACCCTGGAACACCATCAGGAGGAGTGACTCATGAGGAGAAGTCGGTGGAAGGCCGGGGGTGCGCAGGTAGCGCCGGGCCCGGTACTCATCAGCGTGACCGAATTCACCGCCGCATACATCCGAGACATACCGGCGATCTGGTGGGAGGGCTCGAAGCTGAGACAAGCCTGGCCACAGCTCGAGGGCGCGGTGGGAACGTGGTTGTGGTTTGAGGTCCTGGGCCGAAGGTCCGGGTCGGTTTCCGTATGGAAGAGCGAAGAGGACCTTCGACGCTTCGTGCGCTGGGCCCCCCACGTGCGAGTGGTTCGACGGTTCCAGGGCCGAGGGACGATGGTCTCCACCCAGTGGCGGGCGGAGGAGTTCGACCGCCGGGCAACCTGGGCACGGGCCGCACTCTGGATTCAACGGAGGACCCACGCTCCCGACGCAGTGGACCCATAGGTGTCCACACATTGACCCTTTCCAAGGGTCCAATGAGGATGGCCGCGATGGACCTCCACTTGACGGTCTCCGGACGACACGGGCTTGCCACGCAGCTCTACCGCCAGTTGAGGGATGCCATTCTCGAGGGTCGCATTCGAAGTGGCGACAACCTTCCTCCCACGCGAGAGCTGGCTGACCGACTGAAGGTCTCGCGCAATACCGTCACCGCCGCCTATGAACGACTGACCTCGGAGGGTTTCCTCTCCGCTCGCGTGGGTTCGGGCACCTTCGTTCGGTCGCCGATAGCGCCAGCCGAACAGCGACGCAACGCCCTGTCCGGAACGGGGCTCCGCCCTCTGCCCGTTTGGGACCGAGTCACCGTGGGACCGGAACGCCCGGCGCGAAAACCCGCCTTCGACTTTCGCGCCGGGATTCCGGATGCGCGACTCTTCCCGTTCGCCGCCTGGCGCAGGCTGGTGACTCGGGAGTTGCATTCAGCGGAGAACCGCAAGGCGCTCTACCAGGAGCCCTCCGGGCTGCTCCGACTGAGGCAGGCCATCGCGCGGCATGTAGGAGTCGCCCGGTCGATTCAGGCGACAGCCGAGGACATCCTCATCACCAACGGAACCCAGCAGGCGCTGGACCTCATCGGCCGCGTCCTGTGGGAGCCGGGCGCCGTGGTGGCCATGGAAGACCCTGGCTACCCCATGGCGCGACTGCTGTTTCAGTCACAGGGGGCGCGGGTTCATCCGGTGCCGCTGGATGCGGAAGGGCTGGAGGTGGACGCATTGCCGGAGAACGCGGCGGTGGTCTACACCACGCCGTCCCATCAGTTTCCGCTCGGCATGCCCATGTCCCTGGCGCGGCGGATGGCGCTGCTCTCCTGGGCGGAACGTCGTCGGGCAGCCATCATCGAGGATGACTACGACAGCGAGTTCCGGTTCGACGACCGACCGCTGGAGCCACTCCAGAGCCTGGACCGAGGCGGGCGAGTCATCTACGTGGGGTCGTTCTCCAAGACCCTGCTGCCGGAACTTCGGGTGGGGTACCTGATAGCCCCGCCCTCGATTCGTCCCGCGCTGCGAGCCGCCAAGGCCCTGACGGACTGGCACAGTCCCCTCACGACTCAAGCCGCTCTGGCGCGGTTCATGGAAGAAGGGCTGCTGGCGCGGCATGTCCGCCGGGCCCGGAAGGAGTACCAGTCCCGCCGTGATCGACTGGTGAGCGCCATCGAGCGCCACCTGGGGACCTGGGCGGAGCCCGCTCCATCGGTGGCTGGGCTCCACCTGTGTGCCCTGTTCCGGGACGAGCGATTGCACGCCGACGAAGTCGCTCGCGCCGCGAACGCGGAGGGCATCGCGGTGTATCCGTTGTCTCGCTTCTCCACCGCCCCCACACCTCCCCAAGGGCTCGTCCTCGGGTACGGGAGCATTCCCGTGAACCGGATCGACGAAGGCGTACGGCGGCTGGCCGCGGTCCTCGCGGCGACGCGGTAACCACCGGGCTCGCGGCCCTGACGAACTTCATGGCGGCACGTGGCCTGCACTGGAGGTCCCCGGGCCCGACGCCGGAGGTCGGAAGAGGGCCCTTCAGGGCAGCGCCATGCGCGAAGCCAGGGTGCCGAAGGACAGGGCGACACGCGTGGCGAGGTGGGGGCCTGCCATTCCGTCACATGAGGTGAAGAACAGACATGAACCAGAACAAGTCCAGGCAGCAGCGCCGTCGCAATCGCGGCATGACGCTCATTGAAATCATGGTGGTCATCACCATCCTTGGCCTCATCGCCGCGGCCGTCGGGGTGGCTGTCATTCCGACGTTGGGCGAGGCGAGGGGAGACCGGGCCTCGTTGGATATCAAGACCATCGAAACCGCGCTCAAGCTCCACTACTCGAAGAAGGGCCGCTTCCCAGACACGCAATCCGGGCTCGGCGCGTTGGTGGAGAGTCGGACCCTGGAGCAGCTCCCCAAGGACCCGTGGCAGAACGACTACGTGTATCTCAACGAGGGAGGCCGGCCCGTCGTCATCTCCTACGGAGCGGACGGCACCGTGGGTGGCGAGGGAGAGGACGCGGACATCTCCTCTGCGCCCGCGAACTCCCAGAAGGGCTGAGTCCGCCCATCCGACGGGTGCGGGGAACATGGCGGGCCCGCTTGTTCCCTCCGGCACCGCCCGCATCGCGGTGCCGAGTCGTTGGGGCCAGACCCCGCATGCTCTCCCCGCAGCGAGCGGGGCACCTGTCTGGGCTCTCCTGGCTCATACCGCCAGAATGCTACATCCTGAATGTCTCATGTCTGTCGATTGGGTCATGGTGTTTGTGTTTTATTGTTTCGCGGTTTAGGCATCGAAGGCCGGATTTCATCCGAACCTCCGGTGGCGCCCGTGGGGCGTCCTCTTGTCCAAGAGAAAGGCCTGACCATGAAGAAGCTGTTCCTGGGAATGTTCCTGGCAATGATGCCGCTCGTCGGCTGTGGCACTGATGAGGCGAGCCCGCCGGAGACCGGCCAGGTGATGACCACCGAGGATGGCCGCGAGCTGGTCATCGAACAGCGGACGGCTGAGCCGGGCGAGCAGGCACCGGACGCCGAAGTCGCCAATATGAGCGTGGACGAGGACAATCTCGCCTGCTGGGTGGTGCTCAATTACTGCAGACATCCGAACACGGGGCGGCCGCATTGCACGGCCACCGGCTGTACCATCGCCCAGGCCATCAAGCACTGTCAGGCGCTCATCAGAAAGACCTGCTGAGCTGTCACTGCGGGCATCCCAAGGGACCTCTCGGCCGTGGCCGGGAGGCCCCGGGACGTCGGAGCGCCATCTCGTCAAGAGAATATGTTATACCACAGCAATATGGTTGCGAAATGACCACGAATTGCCGGCTGACGGTGCCTTCCGGGGAACAAGAACATCAGAAATTGATTAATCTGGACATTCGAGATTAGTCAGGATTGCTTGTCCCTCCTCACCATCTCTGAATGAGGAGGCTCTGTGATTCGTTCGCGGCTTCGTGACGTATGGATGCGTGGTTTCGCCTCGCTGGGCGTGTTGCTGGTCGGATGTGGAGTTCCCGAGGAGGGTGGCGCCGAGCAGGCCCTCTCCTCCACGGCCTCGCCGCTCGTGGGACAGAAGCTGGCCATCACTCCGGCGATGGTCCAACCGGACGGCGTCCGCCCGACGCTGGGCGTCTATCAAAACCTCTATGACGAGCAGGCGCTGATAGGTGACCCGCGCGCGGGCTCGACCTTCAAGCCCGCGACGACCTGGGGCAACGTCGTCTACAGCGAGACCCAGTACCCCATGGGTTTCATCATCGACCTGGGCCAGCTCCACGACGTGACGGAAGTCGGCGTGTTCGACACGTACGACCACAATGGCTCGGTCTCCTTCCGTGTGGGGGCGCCGGGTGCATGGACCTCCACCTTCACCATCAACACCACCCTGTGGGAGACGTGGCAACTGGTGCCCGTGGGCCAGCGCACGCGCTACATCCACTTCGCGCGCACCATGTACGGAGCGTCGAACGAAATCGTCATCTATGGCGCGCCGGTGGGCCCGCCCGCCAACGTGCCTCCCACGGCCTCGGCGGGCCTGGACCAGACGGTGGTGCTGCCCACGTCGTCCGCGCAGCTCACCGGCACGGCGAGCGACTCGGACGGAACGGTGGTCTCCCGGCAGTGGACCCAGTTCTCCGGGCCGAACACCGCCACGCTGACGGGCGCGAGCACCCTGACCGCCACGGCCTCGGGCCTGGTGGCGGGGCTCTACGAGTTCGACCTGCTCGTGACGGATGACCAGGGGGCCACGGCCACCTCACGCACCAAGGTGCGGGTGGAGCCCGCCAGCACCGGGCGAGGCACGACCACTGAAATCTACAGGGACACCACGAGCACGCTCCCGGGGAACTATGGCTACGTCGTGTACCTGCCGCCGGGCTACAACGCGGCCACGAACTGGCCCATCGTCATCTTCCTGCACGGCGCGGGTGAGCGAGGCGACGGCGGCACCAACCAGCTCAAGCGCGTCCGGAACATGGGGCTCCAGTCGTACATCGACAAGAATGGGAAGGACTATCCCTTCATCCTCGTGTCGCCCCAGACGAGCACCAGCAGCTACTGGAACGACCAGGAGGCCCTGGACAGCCTGAACCCCTTCATCGAGCGAATCCTGTCGACGTACAAGGTGGACAGGAAGCGCGTGTACCTGACGGGCCTCAGCATGGGCGGCGCGGGCACGTTCTCCTATGCGCAGAGCTTCCCCGCGAAGCTGGCGGCCGCGGTTCCCGTGTGCAACGGAGGCTACGGCGCCTCCGCCGCTCGCGCGCAGGCCATGGTGGACGCCAACCTCCCGGTCTGGGGCTCACACGCCATCAACGACCCCGTCTCGTATTCGGGGACACGCGAATGGTTCACCCGGCTGGGACAGGCCATGGGGGCCACGGGAACCGTCATGGACACGTACACCTATCCGCCTCGGGCGCAGACCGCGTTCTTCCGCCCGGCACTGGGGCGGTGGGACTGGGTCGACGGCCAGACGGCCCAGGATGCGAATGGGAATCCTCCCGAGCGCCCGGTGCTCTTCACCCTCTTTCATGACGGCGGCCATGAAATCTGGGACCGCGTCTACCAGGACCCGAAGGTGTTGAGCTGGATGCTCGCGCAGCAGCGCCCCTGAGGTTCATCTCTCTCCGGACGGAGATGAGGTCCGAAGCCGCGGTGCAGGTCACACCGGCGGCCCGGCGTGGGGGTTGGATATCCTCCGCGCCGGTGCCGCCGGATGTTCTCGTTAATGACTAGCGGATGATTCCCTGGGCGTCGTAGATGGTCTTGGTGGAGGAGCTGGTGCTGATCACGACTTCGTCCCCGGCCAGGCCGTCGATGTTGGCGATCATCTGCAGGGTCCAGAATCCGGCGATGGGGTAGTCCCGCGTGGCGCGGCTGGCGTCCCGGATGATCCTCACGTACGAGACGTTGTTGATGATCAACTCGGCGCCCGGCTGTCCATTCGTGTCGGCGACGCCCATCAGCGCCCAGGTGCCGCTGGAGATGGGGTAGTCACGAGTCCCTGACGCCTGGTGGTCGATGATTCGAATGGCGGCGCCCGTGTTGATGGGCAGTTCAGTCGCTCCGTCGCCGGTCAGGTCATGAAAGCCAAGCGGCGTCCACGCGCCCCCGGAGATGGCATAGTCGCGTGTCGCCGAGAGCCGGTGGGTGATGACCCGGACGAAGCTCCCCGCGTTGACGGCCAGCTCCTGGCCCGCGAGTCCATCCATGTTGCTGAAGCCAATCGGAGCCCAGGCCCCGCCGGAGATGGGATAGTCGCGTGTCGCCGCGGTCCGGTGCGTGATGACCCGGACCAGGTTTCCCGCGTTGAAGGCCAGCTCGGCGCCCGGCGTGCCATCCATGTCCGTCGCCTGAAGGAACGTCCAGGCGCCCGTCGAGATGGGATACGTGCGATTGCCGCCATTCGTTTGTTGGACCTCGATGTAGCTCAGGTTGTTGTAGACGGACTCCAGCGTGCCATCTCCATTCAGGTCCCACGCCCCCATGAATGTTCCCGCCGCATACACGGGGCTCGCGCTCAGGGTGAGCAGCAGGAGCGTTGTTTGGACGAAGGAACTGCCTGAAACCAATGCACTCTTCCGGGACATGTGTGCCTCGCGGTCTGAGTCCAGATAGGCATGACTATCAGGACTTCTCTGGAATATCGCCAATTCACACTGGGCGTGTAAATGACCTGCCCCGTTTCCCTATCGCCAGAGGTCCGTGGCGACGTCCGTCCCTGAAGCCTTACCTGTTGGAGGATGTGCTGGGCTTGTGTGCCTCGATGAGGAAGCGTGTCGTGCGGGCGACGAAGGGGCCGTCGCGCTGGATGCGCTCGTGGAGGGCCCGGAGCTGGGGGCGGTAGCGCTCGACGGTGAAGTCCGGGACCATCCAGATGACCTTGCGCAGGAAGTAGATGACCGCGCCGATGTCGAAGAACTCGGTGCGCAGGGACTCCAGCCGCAGGTCGATGACCTGGAGTCCGGCGGACTCCGCCTGGGCACGTGCGTCGTCGGGGTGGCGCCTGCGGTGGATTTCGGCGGGCAGGGGGCCGAGGAAGAACTCCACGAGCTCGAAGACGCTGGCGGGGCCGACCTGCTGGGAGAAATAGGTTCCGCCGGGTTGGAGGACGCGGGCAATCTCCGTCCACCATGTCGTCACCGGGTGGCGGCTGACGACCAGGTCGAAGGCGCTGTCGGCGAAGGGGAGGGGTGGCTCGTCGGAGTCGGCGACGACGACCACGCCGAGCGGGTGCAGCCGCTTTGTTGCCTTCGCGACATTGGGTGGCCACGACTCGGTCGCCACGGTGAGGGGAGGCCGCTTCGGCACACCCGCGAGCACCTCGCCACCGCCGGTCTGGATATCGAGCGCGGCGGAGGCTCGGGCCATTCGCTCACCCAGTTGCCGCTGATAGCCCCAGGACGGGCGTTGCTCGGTGGCGCGACCGTTCAGCCAGGAGAAGTCCCAGCCTTCCACGGAGGCACTCGCGGCCTCGGCTTCCAGTTCCTCGTACGTTCGCGACATGCCCTGGCTTCTATCGCGAGGCTCCGTGCGTCGTGGTGGAGACCTGTCCTTTCTTCGCGCGGGCCAGCGTGCCGAGGACATTCAGGGCGTTCGTCGGTAGGTTCTACCCTGCGTGAGTCAGGATTCTCCCGGTCCATGATTGGGTTTGTCATGTTCGACCTCAGAGAGGGGGGTGACACCTCCGCAGCCGAGCGGTGTTCCCTGTGCATGAACATCCACACCCGGAGTCTCGAAGTCCGCCACGGTGATTCACTCGAACAGGGGCCCGCGCGACGGCCGAGCTTCACCTCGCTCTCCCTCGTCCTGTTCCTCGCCCTGGCCGGAGCCGTCAGTGGTTGCGGCGACGACGAAGAAGAACCCACGACGCTGCACGCGGACCTTCAAGCCATTCTCGAGGACGCCGTCGCCAAGGGCGTGACGCCTGGGGTCTCGCTGGCCGTTGCCTCGGACAAAGGCCCGATGTGGCTGGGTGTCGCTGGCGTCGCCGACGTCGAGCGGAATCAGCCCATGTCCGCGCAGCACCGCTTCCGTGCGGGCAGCATCCTCAAGAGCCTGATCGCCACCGCGGTGCTCCAGTCCGTTGAACGGCGCACGCTCGCGCTGGATGACACCCTGACGGAGCGACTGCCAGCGAGCGTGACGGACCGTATCGAGAATGCGGGGGCCATCACCGTGGCCATGCTGCTCGGTCACCGCTCGGGTATTCCGGAGTGGGTCACCGACGAGACGAACATGGCCATCATGGCGGACCCGGAGCACCGCTGGACGCTCGAGGAGATTCTCGGCATCTCCGGAGCGCGGCCCTCGGCGTTTCCTCCCGGTTCCCAGTATGGCTACTCGAACACCAACTACGTGCTCCTCGGCGAAATCCTCTCGGCCGCGGAAGGCCGGAGCTGGCGCGAGATTGTCCGAGAGCGGGTCATCGAGCGAGCGGGGCTTTCCCACACACGCGTGCCCGAGCCGGGAGACCTGGACTGCCCGGCGCCCTGCGCGCGTGGCTACGTTCCCTTCGACGGTGCGCTGGCGGACCTCACCGTCGTCGACCCGTCGATGGCTGGGGCTTCTGGCGGTCACGCCCTAGTGACCACCGTCTCCGACCTCCTCACCTTCTGGAAAAAGCTGCGCGCTGGTGCGCTCTTCGAGCGCAGGGAGACGCTGGAGGCCATGGTCGCGTTCCAATCGGCGCCCGACCCCGAGTCCCGACTGGTCGGCTACGGGCTCGGAGTGATGCGGCTCGAGTCCCAAGGCGTTGCCGCCGTCGGGCATCTGGGCGGCACGGCGGGCTACCAGAGCTTCATGCTCCATGTCCCCGCGACGGGCCGCTACGTCACGGGGAGCATCAATGTGATGGGAGACCTGGCCGCGGTGCTCGTGCCCATCCTGGACCGCGCGGGACGGCCCTGAGCCTCGAGCGAAGTGGGCCGGCCAGAGAGCCGCTGTTCAGGGGCCGGAAGCCTGGCGAGCCGCCCCCGTGGGTCGCGGTGCCTCCATGCGCTCCGCGCGAAACCGGCGCAGGCGTCGGCTGCTGACCAGCAATCCATCCACGCCTCCGGAGGCCGCCCGTGTGAAGGTCACCGCTCCGAGCGAGCCGATGAACCGGTCCCCACCCACGGGCTCCAGCACGACCTCGTCCCGACGGGGCCAGCGCACGGCCAGTTTTCCGTCCGCGATGCGCACCGTGTAGGTCATGGCGACCTCCTCGCCGCGATACTGGCCGACGAACGCCGCCAGGTCTGGGGGCGTGGGCATGGGCGCGCTCAGGCGGATGAAGTCCCTCGTCGTAGGCCAGGCATCCCGGATGCGCAGCTCGCGTGGGGCCTGGGGCTTTGGCGCCACGAAGCGCCAGACATGCGTCGACTCGCCCGGGCGGAACGCGCCATCGCCGATATGGACGAAGGCCTTGGGCATGCCGACCTCGCGCAGCGCTCCGTCCTTGACCTCCAGTCGCACGACTTCATCCGTCAGGGGACTCCAGTAGTTGCCGGCGAGCGCGGACAGCTCCGCCTCCGGAAATGCGACGGCGGGCGGCAGGGTGTCCTTCAGGAGGTCACCCAGATACACCTCGGCCACCTTCCACACGAGGTCCGTGACCGCAATCGAGCCGTTGTTGCACAACGCGACGATGGCCAGCCGTTGGTCGGGGAAGAGGACGGCCTCCGTGCGGAAGCCGGAACCCGTGCCGTCATGTCGCACCGTGCGCAGACCGCGATGCTCCGCCACATGCAAGCCACCGCCATAACGCGTCTCGGTGCCATTGTTCAGCTTGCCGGAGGTCTGCATCAGCGCCTTCAAGGCCGGCCCGCCGACGCGCCCATCGAGCAGGTTCTGCTCCCACTTCAGCAAATCACTGACAGTGGAGAGCAGATTGCTGGCGCCGTAGTGGTCGTTGTTGGGCATGCTGATTCCCCAGCCGCTCTCGCGGGGGAAGTAGCCCATGGCGCGCCTGGGAACGACCGCGTTGTGGTCTTCCTGGAACCCGGTGTCGGTCATTCCGAGCGGCTTGAAGAGCCGCTCGTCGGCGAATGCCCGCAGGGGCTTGCCGGAGACGCGGTGCACGATGACCGCCAGCAATGTGTACGCGGCATTGCCATACAGGATTTCCGTCCCCGGCTCGAAGTTCACACCGCGTTGCCGGGTCAGCACGTCGAGGATGTCCGCCTCGGTGTTCAGGTCGTCGCCGCGCAAGCCGGCAAGGCTCAGCAACTGACCCTGCTCGCGCAACCCGTTGGTGTGGTGCATCAGGTGCGCGATGGTGATGGTCTTGCCGTAGTCAGGTATCTCCGGCAGGTATTTGCGGATGTCGTCGTCCAGCGACAACTTGCCGTCTTGTGAGAGCAGCCCGATGGAGTACGCGGTGAACTGCTTGGTGACAGAGGCCAGATTGAAGACGGAGCGCGGCGTGATGGGGACGTCGTATTCCAGATTCGCCATGCCGTGGCCCCGCGCGTAGTCCACCACGCCGTCGCGAGAGACACCCACCGCGCAGCCGGGCGTGGCCTTGCCGCTCCATGGCGAGAAGATGGCGTCGACGCGTGAATGACGCTGGGCCCGAGAGCCCCGTGGCGTCTGGGCACTGGCGATGCTTCCGGGAAGGACCCACTGAACGACGAGGGCCAGCAGGAGTAGGGAACGGGGAAGTCGCATGCGAAGGAGGCTCCTCGAGCGGGACGTCGAGCCGCCCCGCGACGAGAGGGAGGATTCCCGAGCCCTCCGCCCCGCGCGGGGCATATCTGCGAAGCCCCGCCAGGCGTCGGTGAACCGCGCGTTTCAGGCGGTGAGCCGCCGGGCCCGCAGAGGCTCAGGGCCGTTCCGCGCGGCCCAGGACGGGGATGCGCACCGCGGCCAGGTCCCATCACGTTGATGCTCTTCGTGACGTAGCGGCCCGTCGCGGGGGCATGGAGCATGAATCTCTCGAGGACTTCGAAAGTCCGGGAATGGGTTGACATGCCCATGAAGCCCCGCGCGAATGCGGCCGTGTCACCTGTCCTGGCGCTCGAGGCGGCTTTCAGGCGTGGGATGGCGTGTCGAGGTCCCAGCGGCCCACGGTGCCGTCGGGCTCGCCCCTCGCCACCGCGTCGTCCTGTCTAGGTGGATGTACGTGAGCAGGGCAGCTCAATACCCAGACCCTCCGAGCAGGATATGCCATGATTGGCTTCCCTCTTCGTTTTCGACAGGGCGGGAGTCGTTGATAGCGAAGCACATCCAACACGAGGCCAGTTATAATGAAACTTTCTGCCTTACTTCTCGCAGTGTGCCATCTGCTTGTAATCAACACGGTTGGGTGTACAAAACAGGACCCTGCGGTGCCTGGTAGTCCTACATCAGAAGCACAGCCTGCTTTCTCCCCTCTCGTCGGGCCGTCCTTTCCTCGAGGTGAAGCGACCCGAGGCGGATACGTCGATGCTTCTGGCCATGAGCACCCGCCTTCCCTCAAGGAGAGCACCGACTCCTGGGTAGCGCTAGACTATCCTGGCTGCATCGATGACTACATCGACAACCACAGCATCACCTATCAAGGATTTTCTCTCGAATACACAACCTGCAACCCGGGCGCTCCACAGCCCAGCGCCATCCGCGTTGCCTGGACGCACGACACGCCCTCCGACATTGCCTTCAACGCCGCATCCAGCAGCAGTTACGGGAGGGTGAAACTCGTGGGCGGTATGCAACAGACTGTCCCTCTCGTCGTGACGCAGATTGGAACGTACACGCACCCCGGCTCAGGTATCGCGATGACCAGATACCGAGTCGAGTATACAGCCAGCATGGGCGGCGTGAACTACTGCACTGCCACCGACTTCTCCACCAACTACCGTCTCGCCACGGATTGCGTCGAGGCGCCCGTGGCCTATTCGGGTTCCAATACGTCTTCCCTGACACCGAAAACCTACAAGGTCTACCCCTACGTTGCCAGTGTCTCTCCCCTTGACTCGAGGGGGAGGGTGTTGACTGTATCCACGGGGACGCTGCCCTGCTCCGGCTGCCACGATCCCGAATTGGGCGACAGTCCCGAGAGCTTTTTCGAGTATCGGAAGCAGGGAACCACTGCATGGACCGTGGTTCGCCGCACGAATCCGTCCAACTTCAAGGTCCTTCTCGTCAGCGCTGGTACCTATGAGTACCGGTCCAGGGGCAAGCTGACGCTCGGTGGCACATACTCCGACTACACAGCGATCCAGACGGTGACCGTGCAACAGCCTGTCGAGGTCGTGGCGGGACTCAGCTATTCCCTGGCATTGCGAACAAATGGCACGGTCTGGACTTCGGGTGTTGGTCCGACTGGAGGGGGGACCTACACTCCCGGCCGGTTCATTCCAGTGCAGGTTCAGGGACTGAGCGGGATTGTGACCGTGGCCGCAGGTGGCTCTCATGCCGTGGCCGTGGATTCCAATGGCACGGTGTGGGCCTGGGGAGACAACACCTTCGGCCAGTTGGGAGATGCTACCTATACCGAGCGCGATACTCCGGTCCAGGTGCGAGACTTGACCGGAGTCGTGGCTGTCTCTGCTGGCAGCTACCACTCGCTGGCACTGCGCTCCGATGGCACCGTCTGGTCTTGGGGCGCGAACCCCTACGGGCAATTGGGGGATGGCTCTTTGTTGGGGCGTGCCGTGCCGGTGCAGGTACAGGGACTGAGCGACATCGTGGCCGCGTCCGCAGGCGGTTCTCACTCACTTGCCTTGCATGCGGATGGTCGCCTGTTCGCTTGGGGCTACAACAGCTCCGGCCAGTTGGGGGATGCCAGCACGACCCATCGTTCCTCGCCGGTTCTGGTGCAGACGGTGAGCGGTGTCGTGGCCATGGATGGAGGTAACTCACACTCCCTGGCCGTCCTCTCGAATGGCACGGTGTGGGCCTGGGGTAGTAACACCCAGGGCCAATTGGGGAATGGCTCCACGACCAACGAATCGTTGCCGCTACACGTGCCGGGGGTGGGTGATGTGAAGGCCGTATCCGCTGGCTTCGACGGCCACTCGCTGGCGGTAGATGCGAACGGTACCGCGTGGGCCTGGGGCAGCAACTCTGGTGGCCAGCTGGGAGATGGAACCACGACGAATCGCTCCACACCCGTGCAAGTGCAAGGCCTGACCAGTGCAGTTGCCATTTCGGCGGGTGGGTTCCATTCGTTGGCGGTGCGCTCCAACGGCACCGCCTGGGCCTGGGGGCGCAACTCCCAAGGAGAGCGCGCGGATGGGAGCTTCGGGTATCAAACCGTCCCGATGAGGTTCGAGGGACTGAGCAACGTGGAGGCCGTGGCCGCGAGTGGTGAGCACTCACTGGCGCTGCGCTCTGACGGCACTGTCTGGGGATGGGGCCAGAACAACCTTGGGCAGCTGGGGAATGGCACGACCTCGACAATCTCGCTGCTCACGCAGGTGCAAGGATTGTCCAACGTCGTTGCCATCGCCACCGGACCGCGACACTCGCTCGCGGTACGCACCGATGGCTCTATCTGGGCCTGGGGGGACAATTTCAGCGGACAATTGGGTGACGGCACCCTCACCAGTCGACTCACACCTGTTCCAGTACAGGGCTTTGGTGGCGCGTTGACCGTGGCCGCAGGCCATCTCCATTCGTTGGCGTTGTACTCCGATGGAATCATCAGGGCCTGGGGCTACAACTTCTTCGGGCAGTTGGGCGACGCCACCATCGTTTCGAGATCCATCCCTTCTCTCGTGAATGGGATGTATGGCTCGAGTGCCATCGCGGCGGGAACGAGCCACTCCATGGGCATACGGAGTCATGATCCCAGCGCCTGGACCTGGGGCGACAACGCCGCCGGTCAACTGGGCCGCAGCGACTCCAGCACGTACCGGTACGCGGGCCCAGTACCTGACCTGATCGGCGTACAGGCCGTAGCCGCGGGGTCTGACCACTCGATGGTTCTCCGCGATGACGGAAGCGTGTGGGCGTGGGGTGCCAACAGCAACGGTCAATTGGGAGATGGCACCTACAATGGCGCGTATTGGCCTGTGCAAGTCCAGGGACTGAGCGGCGTGAAGAGCGTGGCGGCCGGTGGCGAACAATCGGCGGCGATTCTGACCAACGGAACTTTCTGGACCTGGGGAGTGTTTGGCGGCCAAGGACAGCCATCCAATGTTCCGATGCAAGCTGGCACGCTGGATAGTGGGCGTAGTGTGGCCGTCGGTGGAGCCCACTTCGTGGGTCTGCGGCAGGATGGCACCGTCTGGGTCTGGGGAAGAAATGACTCCGGCCAGCTCGGGAGCGGCGTGCCGACGAGCGGTCTGACGGCTACCCCCTCGTTCTTGCTCTGAAAGGTGCCGGCCCCTCCGTCCGCGGGCACGGTTTCGACGGTGCGAGCATGTTCTTCGAGGAACATGCTCGCACCGTGGCTCTCCCGGAATCAGTACATCAGGAGTTGGACGGGCATGAGCGCGTCGAACGCGGTGCCGTCACCGAGTTGGCCGTCGCAGTTGTTGCCCCAGGCCATGGCCTGCACGCCTCCGGTGAGGCCGAGGACCTCGTCGGGCTGGAGGGGTTTCCCCAACGGCCGCGAATCATTGGGAGTCAAGGGGTGAGGTCGATGTCAGGCAAGCCCGTGAGGGTGTACTGAATTTCGACCGAGAGGAGGGCTGCGGCCACCGACACACAGAGGCCGAGTACGATGAAGCCCTTGCCCGCGAGCGCGCCTGACTTCGTGCCGACGCCGCGACGCCGGACCTGGACAGCGATGGCGACGAGGGTAGCGGCCAGTGAGACACCACGAACGTCAAGAGCACGAAGGTCGCTGCGTCGTCCATGTTCGTTGGGGCTCGGACCGCGCGGAAGGTTCGATCAACCTACGCTGGCGCGTGCATGCGGTCGACCGGACATGCGGACAGCGGCTGTTCGTTCTCCCGGCCCCATGACCCAACCTTCCTTTTGGATCCACGGGGCCGCGGTTGCCCGCATGCCATGGCTATTCCCCTCAGCGGCGCGGGGCGCGTGCGAGCTGCTGACGCAGGTGGGACTCTTCCACGAGCCCCCAACGTTCGAGCAGCCGGCCGTCGGCGGAGAAGCGCAGCAGGTCGAGGACGGTGTAGGCCACCGGGAGTCCCGTCGGCGCGAATCCCATGAAGGGTCCCAGGTGGGTGGCTCGGGTCAGGACGCGACAGGCGACCTTGTCACCCTCCGCGACCAGGTCCTCGAGCACGAAGCGAACGTCGGGAAACGCGGTCCGCAAGCCGGCGAAGGCCTCTTTAATGCCCTCGCGCCCGGGCTTCATGTCGGGGTCCGGATGATGGTCGATGGCGTCGTGCTGGATGACGTCATCCAGGAGGCTGAAGTCGCCGGAGTGGATGGCTTCTTCGAGCCGCGGGTAGAACCGGCGTGCGGCGTCCTTGGCGGAAATGAGCATCGGATGTCCTGGGAAGGAGCGTGGATGTGGGAGTCTCTCCATGGCTTCCGCGCGCGTCTTGCACGAATCGGACAGCGGCCGCGCGTCATGCCCGCTTGGCCGCTCCAGGGCGCGTGACGCGTCTATTCCCTTGAGGCAACACCACGCTCTTGGAATCGTATTCCTCCCATGTCCCTGCCGCTTCGCATCGAATGTGGTCCCTGTGTCCTGCGCCCCTGGCGACGCGGTGACGAGGCGTCCCTGGTTCAGCACGCCAACAACCGCGAGGTGTGGCGCAACCTCCGTGACCGGTTTCCCCACCCCTACACGGCCGAGGATGCCGCGGGGTGGGTGAGTTACGCGGGAGCGGTGCTGCCTCCCACGGACTTCGCCATCGAGGTGGACGGCGCCGCGGTGGGCTCCATGGGGCTGATTCCCGGCAAGGACATCGAGTGCTATTCGGCGGAGGTGGGGTACTGGCTCGGGCAGTCGCTGTGGGGCCGGGGAATCGTCAGCCGCGCGCTCGACGCGTTCTCTTCCTGGACCTTCGCGAACAGCGACTTCCTCCGCCTGTTCGCGCTGCCCTTCGCCGACAACGTCGCGTCGTGTCGGGTGCTGGAGAAGGCGGGCTTCCAGCGCGAGGGCCTGTTGCGGCGCAGCGCCGTCAAGGACGGCACCGTGCATGACCAGGCGCTCTACGCGCGCCTGCGCCCGATGGGGCCCTGAGCCCGCCCGCGGCTCAGGGGCTTTCGCTGCTCGGCGCAGGGGGGATGGCTTGAAGGCCACGCCCCTCAATAGTTCCAGGCGGTGCAGTCGGTCGTCGTGCGGGTGACGAACTCGGCCAGCGTGCGCAGGTTCCGCACGAACGTGCTCGTGTCGAGATAGTCACCCGGCGTGGCGCCACTTCGCGGACCGCTCGGGCTGTAGGTCGTGAGCCACTTCTCGTTGTTCACCGTCGCATCCACGGCCTGGGCCGTGTCGGCGCGGAGTTGCTGGCACGAGCGCTTCATCACCGTCGTGTCGCTCGCCAGCCGGTTGTACTCCGCGCGGAGGGCGACGAGCTGGGACGGACCCTCCCACCCATAGTTCTGGTAGGTCGGCGGGGCCTGGGAGAACCGCACAGGGTAGCCGCCGGGCTTCACCGTGAAGAAGCCCGTGTTCGCCGGAGCGGTGTCATCCAGTTCGATGTAGCGGTGGATGAGTGTGTCGTTCGCATGGTCGACGGTCTCCAGGTACGCGAGCGCGGTGCCGACCGCGTCGCGGTTCGCCGGCACACTGGGGTCGAGCTGGTAGAGACGAAGCAGCGCCCACATGGCGTCCTGACTCTCCTGACCGGCGATGGCTGGAACCTCCCAGTTGCGCGCCCAGCGCGGCTGCATCTGGATGTCATATTGCTGCGCCCAGGCGGGCTGGGGCTGGGGCATCTGCGCCCGGCGAAGGAATCCCCCGAACGCGGTGCGCATGCCCTGATAGGTCGTGGCCTGCGCGGGATAGATTTCCTGGGCCCAGTTCAGCATCTCCACGAAGGCCGTCGCGAGGTTGTCGTTCAGGGTCGGGTCATCCCAGTACTCGTGGGTGTAGGTATTCGCATAACAGTTCGCGAGGCCACACGAGGTCCCGATGGAGGGCGGGTAGCTGGCCGTGAGCGCCGGCCGCGCGGCGACGGGACCGGTGAAGCCCTGGGGGAAGCCGCCATTCGTCGGGAACTGCGAGGTCTCCACCCGCGTGCGGGCATAGGACGAGGCGTCGGAGATATCCGTGTGCGCGAACCCGAGGAGCTGGTCGGCGCGCATCATCGCGATGAGCGCGTTCTGGGTGGTCTGGTCGTCGTAGGTCGTCGTCGTACAGCCGCCGCAGCTACAGCTCGCCGTGGTGTGGCGGTAGCACGCCTTCAGCGTCGGCGTCGCCTTGAAGTCCGCGTAGAGCCGCCAGCCTCCCGACTTCACCTGCCCATGACGCAGCGCCATCGCCGCATCCGTCGCATACGTCTTGAGCGCGGGTGTGGCCGGGTCGGCGAGGGCCGCTTCGACGAACGCAATCACCACGTCCGACGTGCCGGGCGACTGAATCATGATCTGCTCTTCGTCGAGCTGGATGTCGCCCCAGCGCTCGCTCAGGTTGTTGGCATTGTGATGCCACGCATAGCCGCCCTGACGTGCCACCTGGTCATGGAAGTACTTCGCCGCGTTCCGCATCCGGCCGAGCGCCTTCGCGCGGAGCGGAGTCGTGGCCGCCCGCGCCGCCTCGCCAGTCCGGGTGCCCTCGTCATCGGGTTCGGAGGCCATGGGCGCGCAGGCGAACGTCGAGAGCAGCGGAAAGAGCACGAGCACAATGGGTCTTCGCATGCGCGCTACGCTAGCAAGCAGGTGGCGCGTGTGCAGCGTCGCCACCAGACGCCGGGTCCTGAGTGGGGCGTCGCGGCCCGTCTCCAACAACCCCTGGAGGTGGTGGGGTACCGCGCAGGCGACGAACGAGGATGAACCCCAGCGAGAGGGCCGCCACGGTGAAGCCCACGAGTCGCAGGTGTGTCCCGATGACTCCAGCCACGCCGACCGTCACCCCGAGCAGCGACAGGTACGCGGCAATGCACAGGGGGCACTTCGGGATGAGCGCGGCCAGCAGCCCCAGGGCCAGCGACACGCCCGGCGCGACCACCGCCGGGCGGCGTGTCAACGGGTCAGCGGCCATACTGGTCTCTCAGTCGCACCCACTGCATCGGCCAAGGCAGTCCGTCCTCGTCACGGCCCTTCGAGACGAGGTCGAGGACCTGGTAGGCCGTGTTGATGACCTCGATGCCTCGTCCGTAGGTCCCGTAGGTGTGGAAGACGTCGCCGCGCTCGTCCTTCGCGAAGGCGCTGATGCCGGGCATGTCTGAGTTGGACTCCCGTAGCGGTCCGTAGTTGTAGACGGCTTCGCCGCGCTCCCGTTCGTCCGGGTGGAACGACACGTTGAAGTCGAAGTTGAAGGTGTTGGCCTGGGATGACAGCCACTTGAAGCGCCAGCCCATTCGCTGCTGGAACGCCTGCAGCTTGGGCAGTGCCGCGCGGGAGATGGCGACGAAGCTCACGTCCCGCTGGGCCAGGTGCTCGATGACTCCGTTGAAGGAGTCCGCCCAGAACGAACAGTTCTTGCAGCCCGCCTCCCACTCTGGCGCGAACATGAAGTGATAGACGACCAGCTGGCTTCGGCCCGCGAAGAGCTGCGCCAGCGTCTCCTGACCGTCGGGGCCGTCGAACACATAGGGCTCGGCCACGCGCAGCCAGGGGAGGGCGCGGCGTGTGGCGCTCAGCTCATCGTGCATGCGCATGAGGGCCTTCTCCCTCGCCAGCAGTTCCTTGCGTGCGGCGAGCCACTCGCTCTTCGATTCCGTCATGACGGGTGTCACGTGATTCCTCCACGGGGATTGGGGACTCCAGACGTAATGGGTGGCGGGCGTGGGGCGGGAGTAACAAAGGCGACGGGCTTCCCAACGCAGGTGGGGTGCTGGAGGATGCGCGGCATGGATGTGCTGGTCACCGTGGCGGCTCGGGCGCTTCGTGAGGGAGACCCACTCGGTGCGCTTCAACGCGTGGCGCTCCGAGAGGACGCTCCGGCGTTGGCCCTGAGAGGGGTCGCGATGGCGCAGCTGGGCGAGTTCCCCAGGGCCCTGCATCTGTTGAAGCGTGCCGCGCGCGCCTATGGCTCCGGGGACGTCCTCGCGCGGGCGCGCTGCGGTGTCGCGGAGGCGGAGGTGGCGCTCGCATCCCGCGACTTCGAAGGCGCGGAGCTCGTGCTCGTCGAGGCGCTGCGAACCTTCGAACTCCATGGCGACTCCGAGAACGCGCGCTACACGCGCCTGTTGCAGGCACGGCATGCCCTGGTGCTGGGACGTGTCGATGCGGCCGAGCGGTTGCTGGCCGAGCTCGACCCGCGCGATGCGCCCGCGATGCATTCGACGCTCGCGCGGCTGCTGTCGTTCGAGGTGGCGTTGCGCCGGGGGGAGATTCGCTCCGCCCGCACCGCTCTCGAACACGCACGCGTCGCCGCCCGGAACGCGCGCATCCCCGCGCTGGGCGCCGAGGTCGAGCATGCGGCCCGGGTCCTGAGCATCCCCGCCGCGCGAGTCGTCGTTCGGGGCGAGGCGCGGCCTGTCTTGCTCGACGAGGTCGAGTCCCTGCTCGGCTCGGAGCACCTCGTCGTTGACGCCTGTCGTCGCGCGTTCCGTTCGGGCTCGCGGGTCGTGTCGCTGTCCACGCGCCCCGTGTTGTTCGCGCTCCTGCGGGTGCTGGCCGAGGCCTGGCCGGGTGACGCCTCACGCGATGCGCTCGTCTGGCACGTGTTCGGAGCGCGGCGGGTGAATGCCTCGCATCGCGCGCGGCTGCGCGTGGAGCTGGGTCGTCTGCGCACGCAGTCGCGCGACCTGGTGGACATCCAGGCGACCCCGCGCGGCTTCGTCCTGGTTCCCCGTCGTCCGGTGGAGGTCCGGGTCCTCACGCCGCCCGTCGAGGGGGCGGACGGGGCCGTGTTGGCGCTGCTCGCGGACGGTGAGCACTGGTCGACCTCCGCGCTCGCGCTCGCGCTGGGGGCAAGTCAGCGCACGGTGCAGCGCGCGCTCGCCACGCTGGAAGAGGCCGGACAGGTCCAGGTGCTGGGGCGTGGCCGCGCGAGACGCTGGGTGGCTCCCCCGGTCAGCGGCTTCACGACGACCTTGTTACTCCCCACCTCGGGTTTCCCTGGGTAGAGCGGACCACGGGACATCGGAAGGAGCGCGGACATGGACAAGACTCGGAGCGAGGTGGAGGAGACACAGCCAGCGGAGGTCGTCCGTGAGTACGGCCCGTTCGAGGGCGCCTCGCGCGTCCACGGCGTGACGTTCGACGGCGCACAGGTCTGGTTCGCTGGCGGCGAAACGCTTCATGCCTTCGACCCGGCGAGTGGTGAACCCGTGCGCACCCTGGCCGTCGCGTGTGACGCGGGGACCGCCTTCGATGGGCGGTATCTGTTTCAGCTCGGCGGAGGGCTCATCCGGAAGATCGACCCCGAGACGGGACAGGTGTTGAAGACGCTCCCGGCTCCGGGCAATGGCAGTGACTCGGGGCTCACCTGGGCCGAGGGCTCGCTGTGGGTGGGCGAGTACCGCGGCCGGAGAATCCATCGAATCGACCCCGAGACGGGCGCCATCCTGCGCACCATTGAGTCCAACCGCTTTGTCACGGGCGTGACGTGGGCGGAAGGCGAGCTGTGGCACGGCACCCTGGAAGACGGCGCGAGTGACATCCGGCGACTCGACCCGGCTGACGGCCGCGTGCTCGTCAGGCTCACGTTGCCCGAGGGGATGAGCGTCACGGGGCTCGAGGCCGACAAGGGCGACCTCTTCTACGCGGGCGGC
The DNA here is from genome assembly GCF_013336715.1 of Myxococcus sp. CA056. NCBI lineage: Bacteria > Pseudomonadati > Myxococcota > Myxococcia > Myxococcales > Myxococcaceae > Myxococcus > Myxococcus sp. CA056. The sequence continues at coordinate 95,790 of NZ_JABUMT010000009.1, read as the reverse complement.
GGCGCGAGCGGGAAGGTGCGCGCCGTGAGGCGGCCCCGACGCTCCCGCCGCTGATGAGAGGACCCGCCGCCGCGGCGCGACGGCGGCGGGGTCCTCCATCGCAGGCAGCAGACATCAACTCCGCCGCGAACGGGGCCCTTGGGCCTCGGGGAGCTGGTAGCCCACTAGCGCATGGCCTGAACCCTCTCACGCGACAGCGACCTTGACGCTCACCGTCGCAGCCCTCTTCCCTCGCGTCAGTCCCTGCGGTCCAGGCGGCGGTACTCGACGATGCTCGGTGGGTACTCGGTCCAGAAGCGCAGCATCCCGTCGTGCCCCATCACCGTCTCCTGCTTGCCTTGTGCATCCGCGTCCGAGACCGCGAGCGAGAAGCTGGCGGCCACGAGGGGTTCGCTGACGCCGAGCTCCGCCAACGGCAGTGTGAGCGTCACCTCGTAGCCACGGGGACGCTTGCGCCAGGCGCCCTGGATGGACGGAAGCCCCGGGTGCGCATCTCTCGTCCAGTCACGCGCCTCGACCTTTCCTCCGGCCCCGAGCAGGACCCCCAGCTTGAAATCTTCAGAGCGCGGGCCAGAAGATCGCACCTGCCACACGGTGAGCTCGAGGTGGTCTGAATGCAGCCCCTCGCCACTCCCCAAGGGGGCCACCTTGTCATCATGTACCTCGACGTGGAGGGAGAGCGCTCCGCCCACGCGCGCCAGGCGCCACGCGAACGCCAGGTCCGCCGCGTCCTTCCAGCCCTCGAGCCCCCAGGAGATATGCGCCTGCGTGTAGGCCTGGACCGTGGGAGCCAATGCCAGCGCGTCCTCGGCGGACCGTGCGAACCTCACGGGGTAGGGATGGCTCCCATTGACGACCGCTCCCGCGGTGCTGGCGAACGCCATGTATCCCGGCCGTTCCCGGGAGAACGTCTCTAGCTCCACCGTCGAGCCGCGCACGCCCATGGGGCCCCAGAACAGATAGAACGTCGGCTCCACCAGGACGGAGGTCGCCCAGTCTTCGGACGCCACCAGGTGGAGCTCCTTCCCCTTGACGACGAGGACACAGAACGGCCCCTTGAGGCGGCCGTCCGACATCAAGGACGCATCCTCGGGCACGGCATCGGGAGCGGGATCGGGCTTGAACCCCGTGAGCAGCAGCAGGCACGTCCCATCCCGACAGACGTACTCCAGCGGATTGAAACGCACGCCCATGGGACACAGGGCGCGGGCCCGAGAGAGGAGTTCGTCACTCACCGCCCGAGGCTTGGGGGGCTTCGGGCTCACTGGCGCGTTCACGACCCGAGCGCTGGACTTCGTCCACTTCGGCTCCTGGCTGGGCACAGCGATGAAGCGCGCCCCATCCCGTGACACCTTCATGACCCGCCGGTACACCTGTTTCTGGGCCAGGCCGTAGTCGACGAAGGTGTAGGGCAGCCGGTTCTTGCTCGAGGTCACGACCTCGACATGCTCCGGGTCGAGGAACCTCACGGTGTTCGCTGGGGCGTGTTCGAGGCGATAGGTTGCCCCCAGGACCTCCCCCTGGAGGTCCGACAGCATCAGTGTCTCGAGCGCGCAGTACCCGCTGGAGCAGGAACCCAAGTCATCGATGAGGTGCCACAAACAAAAGGGACCTTCGCAGGCGAGGCGCTTCAGCGTGCTCCCCCTACCCCAATCCTTCAGGAGCTTCTCGTCCAGGACCGTGCCTTTCGGGAAGGGGGCCTTGTCTGGAGACGCCAGGGCCGCGGTGCTCCCGAGCCCCAGACAGAGCGCCAGGGCGAGGACGCCGCGACGACCGGCGGCGCCCTCGCCCATCGGGAAGGTTCGTGGGCCCGAAAAAAGGGGCGCGCGGCGTGGGTCATTCATCGGTTGACCTTCATGCACCGCGAGTTTGCAGACGGCATGCCATGGTTTGCCCCCATGCCGGCCCCATTCACACGGCCCCACTGCGGCGAGAACGCGGCTCCGGAACCGCGCGACGAGGGCCTCCAGACCCACCCGGGATGAAAAGCCACATGGGTTTCGATACGGTGCCTCGCGCCGCTCGGGTCGCGCGGGGGCGCGAGCATGAACGGGTTGATGGGGATGGCCGCGCGGAGCTGTCGGGCTCTACAGCCGCGTGACGCGCTTGAGCGCCTTGGTGTTGCCCTCGCCGAGCGAGAAGAAGGCGCTGCCATCTGGAGCGAAGGTGAGTGCCTCCGAATAGCCGGGGTTCGTCACCTCGCACCGGGTCCCCAGCAGCGCCGCCGGGACGCTCTGCCCCGCCTGTCGCTTCCATAGGAAGGTGTGCGTATAGGTCTTGATGAGAATCTCCCCGCCGTCAGGGGAGATGGCGCCCCCTGTCACCACGCGGTCCTCCTCCGCCGTCGAGCCCGGCAGGAAGTCGAGCTCCGCCACCAGCTCCAGCGTCCGGGACACGCCCGGCGCGTTCAGCGGCACGGCATAGCGGTACACCTGCGAGTGTCCCGACGGCGCCTTGGTCACGATGTAGATGTCGCCCTGGGAGTCCACGAACATCGCCTCCGCGTTGGGCGCCACGCCGCCTGGATAGGTGAACGGGAAGCGCTCCACGCCACTCACGGGCACCGTCACGGGCGCCTGGGCCACGCTGACGGTCGGCTCGGGGAATCGCACGACTTCCCGCACGCTCGGCAGGCCATTGTTGTCACCGATGCGGCCCACGTAGACGTAGTCCACGCCGCTCACGGGGCCGGGGCCCATGGCCATGTCCTCCCAATCCAGGTTCGGGTTGCTCGACAGGGTGTAGGTGCCCAGGAAATGGCCGTCCACGGCGCTCAGCGCGTAGACATGCTCGACGCAGTTGCCGCCGCTGGCGCCACACCGGTCATTGTGCGTCCAGACGACCTGGGCGTTGGCCCTGCTGGCCGCGAGCCCCGAGGCATCGGTGAGGATGGCGATGTTGTGGGGCGTCAGATTGACCGGCGCGCCGAAGGTCGGGCACTGCGGCGTGCTCGCCGCGGGCGTGGCAGTGATGGGCGTCGCATAGCCCGAGGCATTGCCGGAGAGGTCCTCGGCCTTCACCATCAGCTCGTAGGTCGTGCCATTCACCAGCCCCGTGAGCGTCACCAGGGGCTGGGTGAGGCTGTAGCGGTAGCTGTAGGTCGCTGCCCCCGCGGCGCGGTACTTCACCGTGTACCGCCGGAAGTCCGGCTCGGTGTTGGCGCTCCAGGTCAGTCCGAGCACGGTGTCGCCTGGAGTCGCCACGAGTTGTCCTGGCACCACGGGAGGTGTCACGTCCGGCCCGGTGGGCGTAGGCGTGGCGTTCACCGCCGCGCAGTACGCCGAGGCATTGCCCGAGGTGTCCTGGGCCTTCACTTCGAAGGCATAGGTCACTCCATTCACCAGCCCCGGGAGCGTCAGGGGCGGCGCGCCCACTCCCCACTTGTAGGACGGCGTCGTCTGTCCCACGACGCGGTAGCGGACCGCATAGTCCTTGAGGTCCGCCGCGGGGCTCGGGTCCCACGACAGGATGACACCGCTGTTCGCCGCGAGGATGCTCAAGCCCGTGGGGACGGGCGGAGCTTCGGTGTCCGCCAGGGGACTCGACACACGGGCGGCTTCTGGCAGCGCTTCTTCCTCGCCAGGCACGGATGAGACGCCGCACCCCACGCAGAGGCTCAACAGAAGACTGCACAAGCCGGCGAAAGGCATGAGTACACGACGCGTCACGGTGACCTCCTGAAATGTCATTCCATGGATGGAAACACGCCGCAGCCTAAGGCCCCGCACCCGGGGCAACAATGAAGACAGGCTTCACGTGTCCATCCAGGTCAAAGTTTGACCTTCGCAATGAAAGAGCCGCTTGAGAACAAGCGTTCTGAAGTCATCGCCCGGCTCAGTCCACGGGGCAGCTCCCGCACCCTCCTGAATCAACTCCCGAGAATTGGAATGGGAGGTCTCACATGTCATTCGGTTTCCTGAATCGCATTCGCCGCAAGGTTGTCGCACGGCCCAAGCCTCCACCGCCTCCGCCCCCACCGCCTCCCAAGACAAAGTCCGCGGGGGAGCCCACGGGATACTCCCAGGTGGACAGCTTCCAGGCGCCTCGCGGCGCACGGACCATCGAGCGGGCCTCCGCGCCGGGAAACACCTGGTCCGGGGACATGCCACTCTCCGAGGCACGCAACGCGCATCGCACCAACACGAAGGAGGAGTTCCAGGCCGCGCTCCAGAGTGAGGCCAACTGGTTCGAGGGCGACGTCCGGAAGGAGCTCAACCACGACTCCCTGGAGATGCGTCACGACACGACGCACGAGAGCGGGGACAACCTTTCCCTCCATGAATGGCTGAGCATGGGGACGGAGTCGGGACGTGGGCTCAAGCTCGACATCAAGGAAGGCGAGCACATGGGGGCCGTGCTCGACGAGATTGAGCGCGTGGGTGTTCCCCAGGAGCGACTGATGCTCAACCTGGGCTTCGGCGACGTGAAGACCTGGGGAGAAGAGATTCGCACGCGCTTTCCCAATGCCATCCTCGCCATCAATCCGCCGCCCGGCGACGGAACGGTGAGGGCCGCTGATGCCCGGCAGATGGTCGACGAGGCAAGACGAGCGGGCGGAGGCCCCACCACCTTCGTGGTGCATCATGAATCGCTGACCGACGAGGCCATCGAGGTCTTCAAGACCGCGGGGACTGTCTCGGTCTGGGGAAACGCCGAGGACCCGACGAAGGTCGCCGCGGAGATGCGGGCCCGAGGTGTCGACGGGATGGTCGACATCGGCTCCAACTACAATTGGGGCTCACTCTCGAGGGCGGACGGCGTGCGTGACGGCCTCGACGCGGGGAAGAACTGGGCCCGGACGCGATGGGACAGGCTCTTCTGAACGAAGAGCGGTGACAGTCGCGACCTGGCGAGCCCGGTGCATCTGGAGTCCGGTGCCGCTGGGGCGGGTTGGTGGTGGACCGCTTCCGCTTGGAGGTGGCGGCCCGTGCGCGTGGAGGCAAGTCCCAGGGAGAGGACAGTCCACCGCCTCAAGGAACGCCAGTGTTGACCGTTGGCCTTGACGCCCCGCATCCGGTGGGTGCCGCCGTTTCTCCCGCGCCACCTGGAACGAGAACGTGCCCGGGTCGAAGTCCAGCGTCACCGTGCCCGTGGGAAGCTCCTCCACCAGCGCCAGCCCGGTGGAGCGAGGTGCTCACACCTGCTTGCGCGCGACGGACCAGACGAAGCCGTCGTACCAGAAGTGCAGCAGGGACACGACGAGGGTGAGGGACCAGAGGCTCTCCAGGTCGGAGTCCAGCAGCTCGGCCCACACGCCGTAGGTGAGCACCGTGCCCAGGAACAACGCGAGCGCGAGCCCGCGCCACTTCAGCCGCAGCCGCTCACGCAGCCGCTCGCCCTCCATGGCCCACACCAGCGCCAGGTACTGTATGGCGTGGAGCAGGTTCATGATGAAGAACGCTTCGCCCCAGGTGTTGAAGCCCCAGGAGTAGATGGAGCAGGCGCCTGTGGTGACCAACAGGAACACCTTGTGGAAGGAGAGATGGTGGCCCTTCCTCAACAGGTGTACCGAGGCCGCCACGTAGAAGACGAGGAACGTGCCCCCCACGGCCACGACGCCCATCGTCCAGGCGCGGTGGGTGGCCGTCATGCGCGCGGGCACGGAGGCGAGCCACGGCATTCCCACCGCTTCGAAGGACTCGAAGCTGCTGAAATGGTCCAGCATGGTGGCGCCAGCGAGGATGGGGCCGACGTACAGCAGGTGGTTCAGCCAGTAGTCGAGCCGGCGCCCCGCGGCGGGTGGGTTGCCTTGGTTGCGGTCATAGATGCGTGCCAGGCCAAACGTCTGCAGCCCCGAGTGCCACACGTCCCAGAACGTCGCGAGCACGGTGGCGGCGGCGGCCACCACCGCCAAGCCGCGAATGACCGCCCAGGCCAGCACGGGGACGAGGACGAAGCGCAGTGGATGGAGCCGGAAGATGGCGGGGTTGCCATGGCTGCGGAAGAACACCGCCACCAGGTGCGCATGGATGATGCTGCCCACCATCAGCCCGGCCCACGTCTTCTCCTGGCCGAAGAACTGGACGGGAGTGTCGCTGAAGTGCGTGCCTGAGATGGCGATGCCCAACCCGAGCGCCAGCAGCGGCGGCAGCAGGAAGAAGGCCCAGTCATAGGTGGGCCCTATGATGTACGAAGAGCGCGCCGATACAGGAGCGGCCTCTCGTACAGACTCCACCGGAGGTTGTGTCTCAGGAGGGCGCGGTTGGGCCAGGGCCATGGGCCGCCTCCTTTCGCACCGCGAACTCCACGCGCTCGCTGAGCTCCTCCACGAGCGCCGCGAGGAACAGGCTGGCCCCGACCAGCTCGAGTGCCTCCTCCACGTGGTCGATGAGCGCATACACGAGGTTGTCGTTGCCGTGTTGCTCCGTCCACCACCCCAGCGGCAGCTCCATGAGCAGCGCGCCACCCACGTACAGCACACCCGCCAGGATGAACTGTCCGCGCCGTCGCGGCGCGAGCCGCGCGAGGAAGGGCAGGAAGGCAAGTCCGCCGAGCACCACGAGGATTGCCGCGGGCACCACCCAGGTGAAGAACAGCACTCCACTCAGGGAGAGCAGGCTTCCGAGGTGCTCATGGAGACCCACGCTCTCGTCCAGGGAGATGTACGCGAACACAAGCGCCAGGGCCCACCAGTGAATCCATCCTTGCTCCCGGGGGCGTCCCGCCACGCGGGCGATGCCCGCGAGCACGAGCGCGCAGCTCAGCAACAATGCCGAGGCGTACCAGGTGGGCAGGTTCCGCTCGTAGCTCAGGGAGAGAAATGCGACGAGGGGCTCCAGCTTCCGCGCGCCGAGCGCGGAGTAGGCGACCTCTACTCCCACTCCGATGGCAGTCAGCAGGCCCGCCAGTGAGAGGAGCCAACGGCGCAGAGAGCGGGGCGAGGGGAGGAGCATCGGAGGCGGAGGGAAAGGTTACTCGGCCGCGTGCATCCTGGAGCGGAGTGTCATGGTGCGGAAATGTTTCGTGTCCGCGGTACTGGGGTTGCTCGTGGAGCACGCGAGCAGGGACTGCAGGTGCGGGCTTCGGATGTGAGTGTGCTCGACCTCTCGGGAAAAGGGTCCGGTATAGAATGCGGCTCCGAGGGAGAACCCCACCATGTCACGGATGAATCTGGCCGGCCTGCTCGCGATGCTCCTGCTCGCTTCCGCCGGTGTGGTCGAGGCGAAGCAGTGGAGGTACGCGGGCATGCACCCCCGCACCGGGCAACCGGCGGATGGGCTGTGCCACATGGAGATGGTGCATGTGCACACCGCCGCCCCGCTGCACGCCGACACGCTCTATCGTACGCGTGAAAACGTCTATGTCTTCATTGGAGACCCGACGCCCTTTGGCTACGAGGGGCCGCGGCATGCCTATTACGGGCACCATCCCGTGGTGCTCAACGTCCTCGTCAACATCTCTGTCGACAGGGACGTGGTGGAGTACTGCTACCACGATGGGCCGCACTATCATTCCTACGAGCCTCCGCCGCGCCACGAGTTCGTGGAGAAGGAGGACGTCAGCTACTACGCGGGCGAGTATCCCCAGGAGTACAAGCAAGGGAGCCCGAGTCTGGTGCGCGTCAATACGGTGTATCGCTCCTGGAGCGCTCCGCGTCCGGTCATCACCGTGGGTCCTCCGCCCGAGTACCGCGGCCCCGTCATCCAGGTGGGCCTGAACATTCCGGTGCCCAGCGTCGAGATTCGGGTGGGAGGGCCGCCTCCGCCGCCTCCGCCACCTGAGTGGGAGGGGCGCGTCGTCCGGGAGGAGCGCGTGCATGTGCATCATGACCACTGCGACCACCACGAGCACAAGAAGCACAAGAAACACAAGAAGCACAAACACAAGAAGTACAAGGGACGGGATTGAGCGTGCCGAGAGTGGCTCTGGCGTTGATGCTGCTGTTGGTGGCGGGGTGCTCCAGCGGGGTGGATGATGTGCTTGATGCGTGGAAGGCGGCGGGAGAGTCGCCTTCGGCGTTCACCGACGTGGGCGAGAAGCTTCCGGGGGGCAAGTGCCGGGCTGGAAAGGTCAGTGGCCTGGACGCCACGGTGTGTGTGTTCGAAAGCACCGAGAAGGCACGGCAGGCCGAGGAGTCCGGCTGGACGCTCGTTGGCAATGCCGCCGGAGCCGCGACGGTCTCCGGCAAGATGGTGCTTGTCATCGCTGACCCGCGAAAGGAGGACCCGAGCGGACGGCGTATCAACGCCCTCGTGAAGGCGTTCCAGGGCGAGACTCGCTGAGAGAGCACCTGGGAGTCGCTGGAGTTGCCCTTGTCGACTCGATGGGGAAGTCAGGCCGGGTGCGTCATCGTCGTGACGCGCGCATCGAGGGCGCGCGCACGGCCGCCAGCGGCAGCAGCCGCGCCTCCAGCTCCGGACTTCGCGCGAGCGCCTCCTCCACCCATTTCGCGACGAGCCCGGCCACGGCGCGCTCGACCTCGGGGGTCTCCAACCTGTCGTGCGTGTGCCGGTGCCAGATGGGCACGGGGACGACGAGCTCCATCACCGCCGTGAGTCCCGTCGCCAGCGCGGACTTGCTGAACGGGAGCTTTGTCTGGCGATACCCGAGGGCCGCCCTCCTGGCGCTCACGGCCTCATGCAGGCCCCGCCTCAGCCCCTCGCGGGGGATGTCGCGATGCGAGCACCGCTGGAGGTTGCCCCAACAGGCGAAGCCCTCACCGGGGCGCTCACACCACTGCATCGCGAGTCGGAACCGCGTCGTGCCCGACAAGCCCTCGAAGCTCCAGGGCTCGTGGAGCGGCCCCGAGGACGCCGTGGATTCGCGACACAGGTCCGCGAGCCCCTGCTCGCGGAGGATCCGCTCCTCGCGTCCCGATGTCACGTCGTGGAACCGCCAGAGGACTCCCGGGACGAGCGCCGCCAGCTCCCGCATCCTCCGAATCACCTCCTCGGAGACCTCGCGCGGGGGCTCCGCGAAGAGGGACGCGTCCGGAGTGAAGACGAGGCGCAAACCCGAGTCGGAAGCGGGCACGTCGAGCACCTCGGGCCGCATGCCTCCCTGGGGAATCCCTTCACGGAAGCGCTGTCCCCAGGCCCGTCCCTGTCCCCACACGCGGACGTCGAGCGACGAGGAGAAGACGCTGACCATCGCGAGGTCGTCGTAGCACGTCGGAAGCACCAGTCCCCGTGCGACACCTTCGGGCCTGGTGCCCCTCGGCTCGTAGCTCGTGAGGGAGAGCCAGCCCTCGACCTCCTCCGGCATGGCCTCCACTCCCGCCGGGCAACTCCAGCCGTCGAAGACGGCCGTGCAGGAGCCGTCCGCCCCCATGTGCAGGGATACCTCGCGTGTCCCTCGCTCCCTGGCGGCCACGGCGCCCGACCGGAGCACCACCTCGGCGAGTGAGTGGAGGGCAAATCCGTTGGCGCCCCCGAGATACAGGCCAGGGCGACGGCGCATGAGCCCGCGCATTTCCTCCCCTGTCTCGAACATGTCCCAACCCTATCAAAAAGGGCATCCCCGCTCGCGACGCGCCTGACAAGCCGCATCCTCCAGGTGGAGCGGGCGGCTGCCCGTCGGCCTGCCCCTCTCCCGGAGACGACGCCCTTCCGGGCGGGTGACTCCATCTCACGTCCGAGTGATGCCTTCACGGTGGACCGACGCGAGGAGAACACATGCCCCTGCATGGAAAAGATGAAGTCCGGGACCGCATCAACGATGACGTCTACGCCTCGCCGGACCTGTCCGTCCCGATGCCGAAGTATCGCATCCCCGACGAGGAGCACAGCGCCGAGCATGCCTACGCCGTCGTGCACGACGAGCTGCTGCTGGACGGCAACTCCCGGCAGAACCTGGCCACGTTCTGTCAGACGTGGTCGGAGCCGCAGGTGCACAAGCTGATGGACGAGTGCCTCGACAAGAACATGATTGATAAGGACGAGTACCCGCAGACCGCCGAAATCGAGACGCGCTGCGTGAACATGCTCGCCGACCTGTGGCACGCGCCGCACGCGGCCAACACCATGGGCTGCTCCACCACCGGCTCCAGCGAGGCGGCGATGCTGGGAGGACTCGCGCTCAAGTGGCGCTGGCGCAAGCGGCGCGAGGCGGCGGGCAAGCCCACCGACAAGCCCAACCTCATCTGCGGGCCGGTGCAGATTTGCTGGCACAAGTTCGCGCGCTACTTCGACGTGGAGCTGCGTCAGGTACCGCTGGCCGAGGGCCGCATGATGATGACGCCCGATGAGGTGCTCAAGCTGTGCGACGAGAACACCATCGGCGTCGTGCCCACGCTGGGCATCACCTTCAACCTCATCTATGAGCCGGTGCAGGAGATCGCCGCCGCGCTGGATGGGCTCCAGAAGCGCACCGGGCTGGACATCCCCATCCACGTGGACGCGGCCAGCGGCGGCTTCCTCGCGCCATTCATCCACCAGGACGTCGTCTGGGATTTCAAGCTGCCGCGCGTGAAGTCCATCAACGCCTCCGGCCACAAGTTCGGCCTCACGCCGCTGGGCTGCGGCTGGGTGGTGTGGCGCGACAAGGAGGACCTCCCCGAGGAGCTCATCTTCCGCGTGGACTACCTGGGCGGCGACATGCCGACCTTCGCGCTGAACTTCTCGCGGCCGGGCGGGCAGATTGTCATCCAGTATTACAACTTCCTCCGGCTGGGGAAGGAGGGCTACCGGCGACTGCAGCAGGCGTGTTCGGACACGGCGAATGTCATCGCGAAGGCCATCGAGCAGATTGGCCTGTTCGACATCGTCTACGACGGCCGGGGCGGCGTGCCCGGTGTGTGCTGGAAGATGAAGGACGGGGTGAACCCGGGCTTCACCCTCTACGACCTGGCGGACCGGCTGCGTGAGCGGGGCTGGCTGGTGCCCGCGTACCCCATGCCCGCCAACCTCCAGGACCTGGTGGTGCAGCGCGTGCTGGTGCGCCACGGCGTCAGCCGGGATTTGGCCACGCTGCTGGTGACGGACCTCCTCGCCTGCATCGAGCACTTCAAGCGCCACCCGGTGAGCGCGCCCATGACCCGGGAAGAGGCGTCCGGCTACCACCACTGAGTGGCTGTTGCTTCACGAGACGGGGGCGTGTCCATGGGGGGGGGCGCGCTCCCGTCTCGTATTTCAGCGCCCGCCCCCCGCGACCTCCTTGCTTCGCGAAACTCCGTAAGCGATAACGGAGTTCATGGACTCCCTCAGGAAGCAGGGCACCCTGGCTTTCGGGACGCGCCTGCGGCGTCTCGTGGAGCGGATGGACCGGGACGTGCTCGCCCTCTACCGCGCCGCGGGCGAGCGGTTCGAGCCCCGCTGGTACGCGGTCTTCACGACCTTGAGGGATTCCGGTCCGCTGACGGTGGGCGAGCTGGCCGCGCGGCTCGGGATTACCCATGCGGCGGTCAGCCAGGTGCGCACCGCGCTGGAGCGGGAGGGACTCATCCTCTGCAAGCCGGACCCGGAGGATGGCCGTCGTCAGCGACTGCTGCTCAGTGCGAAGGGGCAGCGGACGGCCACGCGCCTCGCGCCGCTGTGGGCCGCCATCGCCCAGGGGGCGGACGAACTGCTGCGCGAAGGTGCTCCCTCGCTGATGGCGCAACTGGATGGACTGGACCAGGCCCTGGACCGGCGAGGGCTGCGCGCCCGGGCCGGAGAGCGGCTGGGAATCGACACCTCGAATGACACCGGAGACTCAGATGAAGACGTCTAGGCCGTGGCTCGCCGTCCTTGCCTCGCTGCTCCTTCTGGGCGGAGGCGCCCATGCCCAACCGAGGGTGGCGCCTCCCGTGACGCCCGCGCGCGGGCCGCTTACCCCGGCGGAGCTGGCCACCACCCTGGACACCATCGAGTCGGTCATCCAGCGCTCGTATGTCTTCCCGGAGAAGCGCGCGGTCATCCTCGAGCGATTGGCTCGCGGTCGGAAGTCCGGGCGGTATGCGGGCAACACGCCAGGGCAGCTCGCCGAGCACGTCACCGAGGACCTGAAGGCGGCCAGCGGAGACGGGCACCTGTACCTGATTCATGACCCCGCCTGGTTCGCCGCGCAGCAGGCGGGCCCGAAGGTCTCCGCGAGCGACAGCGCCGAGGCGTTCCACCGGAAGCAGGCCCTGCGTCAGCACCACGGCCTGACGGAGCTGAAGGTCCATCCGGGCAACGTGCGCTCGATGAAGGTCACCGGCTTCATGTGGGTCCGCGACGAGACGGGCGGCGTCTATGACGACGCGATGCGGTTCCTTCGCGACGGTGACGCCCTCATCATCGACCTGCGCGGCAACGGCGGTGGCTCGCACGCGGCGGTGCAGTACCTGGTCAGCCACTTCCTGGCGCCGGACACGCTCTTGATGACGTTCCAGAGTGGCACCCAGCCGCCGGTCCAGTCTCGCACGCTGGAGCACGTGCCCGCGGGACGGCTGATGGGCAAGCCGCTGTATGTCCTGATTGATGGCCGGGTGGGCTCCGCGGGCGAGGACTTCGCGTACGACGTGCAGCAGTTCAAGCTGGGCACCCTGGTGGGCACGCGGACGGCGGGCGCGGCGAACAACAACGCGATGCTGCCGGTGGCGCCGTGCTTCCAGTTGAGTGTGTCGGAGGGCCGCCCCGTCCACGCCGTCAGCCAGTCCAACTGGGAGGGCACGGGCGTGGCGCCGGACCGGGAGGTGCCCGCCACCGAGGCCCTGGAGGTCGCCCTGTCCATGGCGGTGGAGCGCCTGGCCCAGCGTCCGGGAGCCACGGCGCAGGAGCTGGCCGAGTATGCGTGGGCGCGCGCCGGCCTGGAGGCGAAGCGCCGGCCCGTGTCGCTCTCCTCGGCGCGACTCAAGTCGCTTGCGGGGCGCTATGGAGAAATCGACGTGAGCCTGCGTGACGGGAGCTTGTGGCTCGTGCGGCCGGGCCGTCCGCCTGGCCGGCTGATGCCCATGACGGAGGACGGCCTCTTCGCCGTCGAGGGCACGGACAGCTTGCGCGTGAGGCTGCCGGGCAAGGCCCTGGAGTTGTTCTGGGTGACGGAGCCCGCTCCCCGCGTCTTCTCGCGGGGGTGAGGGCGTCGCGCGCGCCTCAGTGCGGCGCGGCGGCGGCCTCGGTGGCGACGGGCGTGCCGGCGTTGCGCTGGACGCGGGGGAAGAACAGCCCCGCGATGAAGGCGCCCACCGCGAAGAGGCAGATGAGCCAGAAGTTGATGCTCAGCCCGGAGGTCAGCGCGCCGCTCAAGGTCCGCAGCGTCGCCTCGGGAATGGAGGCGTGGCCCCGCTCGGGACCGAGCAGCGCGTTGGCGGCCTCGACGGGAATCGTCGGGTCCGCCAAGAGCCGCGACACCATCACCCCGCCCATCAACCCCACGCCGAGCACTCCGCCGATGGTGCGGAAGAACATGTTGCTGGCGGTGGCCACGCCCCGCAGCTCCCAGCCCACGCTCGTCTGCACCGCGATGAGCAGCGCCGTGGACGCGAAGCCCAGGCCGACGCCGAACAGCGCCATCGCCACCTGGAGCGCGAAGAGGGGCGCGTCCTGCTTGAGCAGCAGGGCCATCAGCGTCGTGCCCACCACCGTCAGCCCCAGCCCTCCGACGATGAGCGGCCGGAAGCCCGTGCGCAGCAAGAGCTTCCCCGCGAACAGCGCCGCGAGCGGCCAGCCGACAATCATCGGCGTAATCATCCCGCCCGCCGTCGTGGGCGAGCCGCCCAGCACCGCCTGCACGTACAACGGCACATATGTGGTCGCTCCGAACATCGCCGCGGAGAAGAGCGCCCCGGCCACGGAGGAGATGGCGATGGCGGGGTGCTTGAAAATCGTCATCGGGATGACGGGCGCCGGGGCCCGGCGCTCCACCTGGACGAAGGCCACCAGCAACACCAGCGCGGCCGGCAGGGCCCACAGGTTCGTTCCCACGCCCTGCACACCGAAGAGCAGCGCCACCACGCCCGCGCACAACAACCCCGCGCCCGCGTAGTCCAGTTGCTGCGGCTTGTGCTGCACCTGCTCGTGGAAGAAGGCGACGATGAGCGCGAAGGTGAGCATCCCCACCGGCACGTTGATGAAGAAAATCCAGTGCCAGCTCAGGTACTTCACGATGAGGCCGCCCGTGACGGGGCCCACCAGTCCCGCCACGCCCCACACCGCGCTGAACGCGCCCTGCACCCGGGCCCGCTCCTCCATCGTGTACAGGTCACCAATCATGGTGAGCGCCACCGGCTGGATGGCCCCCGCGCCCAGGCCCTGAAGCGTCCGGAAGGCGATGAGCATCCCCATGGAGGACGCCAGGCCGCTGGCGATGGAGCCCGCGAGGAACAGCCCGATGCCGAACAGGATGATGGGCTTGCGACCGTACAGGTCCGCCAGCTTCCCGTAGATGGGCACGGTGATGGTGGAGGACAGCATGTACGCGGTGAAGACCCACGCGTAGCTCTGGATGCCACCCAGCTCGCCCACCACGGTGGGCATGGCGGTGGACACGACAGTCACTTCCAGGGCCGCCATGAAGAGACTCAGGGCCAGGGCCACGGTGGTGAGGGGACGGTGGGTCTTTCTCATGGTGTCGGGCGTCGAGGAGGGCGCCCACTTCTAATGGGTGCTCCCCGAGGTCGCCAGCCTCAATCTTTCCGGGCACTTGGAAAGACCGGGAAATTCGAAAACCACGTGTCGATTTGCGGGGTCCTCATTCGTCGCCGCTGAAGAGCGGCGATTGAGCGCTCGGTGCATGGCCCGGGGGGGCCCGACGTATCCATTCCTTTTGAACGCTCGGGAGTTTTCATGAAGAAGACATCAGGTGTCATCTCGACGGTCATCGTCGTGCTGCTGCTGTTCGCCATCGGCCAGCGACCCGGCACGTTCCGCGTCGAGCGGAGCGCGACCATCCACGCGCCCGCCGACGTCGTCTTCGCGCTGGTGAACGACTTCCGGTACTGGGAGCAGTGGTCGCCCTGGTGGAAGCTGGAGCCCACCCAGCAGGTTTCCCTGGCCGGAGCGGCCTCGGGCGTGGGCGCCATCTATGAGTGGCGGGGGGAGCGGACGGGCTCCGGGCGGATGGAAATCATGGAGAGCCGCCCGCCCGCGTACGTGCGAATCCGGCTCGACTTCACCGCGCCGATGCGGGCCACCAACACCACCGAGTACCTGCTCACGCCCACCGCGGACGGCGTGAAGCTGACGTGGGTGATGTCCGGGGAGAACACCTTCGCCGGCAAGGCGCTCCAGCTCTTCGCCAGCATGGACGAGATGATGGGCCGGGACTTCGAGCGGGGCCTGGCCGACATCAAGAGCGTGGCGGAGGCCTCGCGCGGCTCCTCCGCGCCCTCCGTGGGCGAGGCCGGGTTTCATGGAGACGCCCTGACTCGCGATGCCGCTCACGACGTCGTCGTCACGCGGGAGCCTCGCTTCCCGCGCGAGTAGGACCGACGCCGGGAAGGTGCGTCCCTGTGTCGTCCATTCTCAGAGGGTGTGAGTCGACCCCCGGATTCGAGGCAGCGGGCTCGGATGGGGGTACCAGCCGTGAATAACGTGTTTTTGTTTTCAGGTTGATGCGGTTTCAGGGGCGTCAGCGGCGCCTGAAACATGGCTCAAGCAACCTTGTAGGCGTGTGCTCGATACTGATTCTGGATTTCTCCAGACAACGGCCGAGCCATGCCCACCCGGATTCCCCCACCGAGCCGTCCCGCCACCTCTTCCACGTCCCGTTCCACCGAGGCCGAGGCGAAGTCGTCGCAGCCCGCGTCCAGTCCCAAGGGCGCTGGCGCGCGCGGGCCGGCGGTGAAGGACTTCTTCGACGATGTCCGGCGGACGCGCGGCGCGGAGGCTCGGCGTGCTCCGCCGGACCACGGCCCCACGGGGCGCGAGCTTGTCCGCAAGGACGGCAGCCTGGTGGCGGAGCTGCCCCGGGCCACCGCCGTGCCCATGCCCACCCAGCCCTCCAGTCGTCCGGGCATGGGCGCCATTCCCTACGACGGCGGGAGCACCTTCCGCGTGTGGGCCCCCAACGCCCAGCGCGTGCAGGTGGCCGGTGACTTCAGCAACTGGGAGTCGGTGGAGCTCCAGCGCGAGCCGAGCGGCAACTTCTCCCTGGACGTCCCCGGCGCGAAGGCCGGTGAGCAGTACCAGTACGTCATCCAGGGCAAGCACGGCGACTGGCGCTGGAAGGGAGACCCGCGCGCCAACGACGTGACGAACTCCACGGGCAACTCCGTCATCGTCGACCACAAGTCCTACGAGTGGAAGCACGACTGGGAGTTCAAGATGCCGGCCTGGAACGAGGCGGTCATCTACGAGATGCACGTGGGCACGTTCAACGACTCACCCGGCTGGGGCCCCGGCAACTGGCAGAGCGCCATCGACAAGCTGGACCACCTGAAGGACCTGGGCATCAACGTCGTGGAGTTGATGCCCTCGGCCGAGTTCGCCGCCGACTTCAGCTGGGGCTACAACCCCGCCTTCCCCAACGCGCCGGAGAGCGCCTACGGCAGCCCCGAGGACCTCAAGCGCTTCGTCGACGAGGCGCACAAGCGCGGCATCGGCGTGGTGATGGACGTCGTCTACAACCACCTGGGGCCCAGTGACTTGCCCCACTGGGACTTCGACGGCGAGACGTACGGCAAGGGCGGCAGCTACTTCTACACGGACTGGCGCGCGAAGACGCCGTGGGGCGACACCCGGCCGGACTACGGCCGCCCCGAGGTGCGCGACTACCTGCGTGACAACGCGATGATGTGGCTGCGCGACTACCACATGGACGGCCTGCGGCTGGATGCCACCAAGGAAATCCGTCAGGCCAGCGGCGCGGACAATCCGCAGGGCTGGCAGCTGCTCCGGGACATCAACGACGCCGTCAACCGCGAGTTCCCGCAGAAAATCATCATCGCCGAGGACCTGGGCAACGAGGGCGGCCTCACGCACCCGGATGGCGCCAACTTCGACAGCCAGTGGGACTCCAACTTCGTGCACCCCGTGCGCACGGCGCTGACGGCCTTCTCCGACGCGGACCGCGACATGAACGCCGTCGCCCGCGCGATTGGCTTCAAATACAACGGCAATGCCACCCAGCGGGTCATCTACACGGAGAGCCACGACGAGGTGGCCAATGGCAAGCAGCGGCTGCCCAGCGAGGTGGGCGGCTGGGACTCCGGGGGGTATCACGCCAAGAAGCGCTCGCTCATCGGCGCCGCGCTGACGATGACCAGCCCTGGCATTCCCATGCTCTTCCAGGGCCAGGAGTTCCTCGAGGACGGCCACTTCCAGGACGGCGACCCGCTCGACTGGCAGAAGAAGGAGTCCTTCGCCGGCATCAACCAGGCGTACACGGACCTCATCAAGCTGCGGCGCAACTGGAACGACAACACCGCGGGCCTGCGTGGGGAGAACGTCAACGTCCACCACGTGAACAACGACGACAAGGTCATCGCCTTCCACCGCTGGGACAAGGGCGGGCCGGGCGACGACACCATCGTCGTGGTCAACTTCGGCGGCAAGCAGCTCTCCAACTACGAGCTGGGCCTGCCCTCCGACGGCACGTGGAAGGTGCGTTACAACAGCGACTGGCAGGGCTACTCCGGCGACTTCGGCAATGCCCAGAGCTTCGACGTGGGCGGCAAGTGGAACGGCAAGGACGGCCTGCCCGCCAGCGGCTCCCTCAACAACCTGGGCCCGTACAGCGTCGTCATCCTGTCGCGGGACAAGTAGCCCATCACCTCCCTCGAAGCACCTGGACCCCGTCGTCTCTCAGTAAGAGGGCGGCGGGGTTCTCACGTTTCAATACCGTGGCATGTGTAGCGGTGTCGCATGAAGCCGCATAGCCGTAAAACATGAAATACTAGCTGTGTCCGGATAGCATGGTGGTTCCCCCAGGAGGGTTTCCATCATGATTTTCTCCCGCCGGGCCGTGCCCGGGCTTCGTGGTCTCGCGGTCGCTCTCACGTTGTTTCAGGTGTTGTTCGCGGCGCAGGCGATGGCCGCCGAGCGACGGTTCCTGATTGATTTCGGCGCGGACATCTCCACGACACCTGGTTGGAACAACGTCACGGTGGGCCATTCGGGGACGACGCTGAACAACCTGGTGGACTCGGCGGGTGTCTCGTCCGGGTTGACGCTCCAGATTACGGACTCCTTCTGGCAGGGCTGGACGGGGGCCAACAACGGCAACGGCACCACCAGCAGCGCGCTCTATCCGGCGACGGCGACGCAGGACTCGCAGTTCATCGGCAACCACATGGGCACGCTCGATGATCTGGCGAAGGTGCGCATCTCCGGGCTCGCGGTGAACGGGACCTACTCGGTGCGCTTGTTCGCCTCGCGCGTCACCGACGACCTCACGTCGGACCGGACGACGGTGTTCACCATCGGCGCCCAGTCGGTGGAGCTGCAGGCGCGCAACAACGTGAACAGCATCGCCGAGCTCACGGGCCTGGCCCCGTCGGGCGGCGCGCTGGAGGTCACCGTGTCGCTCAAGCCGGGCGCCATCTATGGCTACCTGGGCGTGCTCGAACTCATCGAGCACGACGGCGTGGTGGTGAACCGTCCCCCTGTTCCCAACGCCGGCGCGGACCGCACGGTGCCGCTGCCCAGCAACACCGTGGCCATTCCTCCAGCGGGCACGGACCCGGAAGGGCAGGCCATCACCTTCCAGTGGACGCAGGTCTCCGGCCCCAACACCGCGCGCATCTACCAGAGCCCGTGGAGCCCGCTGGTCGCGAGCAACCTGGTGCAGGGCACCTACGTCTTCCGCCTCACCGCGACCGACAGCGAGGGCGCCAGCGCCGCCGATGACGTGAGTGTGTCCGTGGTGCAGAGCACCGGCGCCGGCTCGCCCTTCCAGCGCACCGTCACCCAGAAGGCCGTCACGGCCAACAGCAAGGTCATCCAGTATTACGAGTCGCTGCCCCGGGGCTACAACACGGACCCCACCCGCAAGTGGCCGCTCATCGTCTACCACCACGGCCTGGGCCAGCGCGGCAGCACGCCGGAGAGCCTGCCCATCATCCTGGGCACCAGCATCCCCGTGGAGACGGGCGCGCAACTGGAGTACGTGAACAACGGCGTCACGGAGTCCTTCATCGTCCTGCAGCCGCAGCTGCACGAGTCCTATGGCGAGTGGCAGGACTTCTTCACCCAGGTCATGCTCGACACGGCCCGGACGAACCTCCGCGTCGACCCGGACCGCGTCTATCTGGTGGGCTACTCGCTGGGCGCGTTCCAGACGTGGACCTTCCCGCAGCGCTCGGACGCGAACGCGCTCCAGGTCGCCGCGATTGCGCCGGTGGCCGGTGGGCGCGTGCACACCTCGGGCGGCGTGTCGCAGCTCTGCCGGCTGGCGAACCAGGACGTCGCGGTGTGGGCGTTCCACGCGGTGGATGACCAGACGGTCGGTGTGGGGACGACGGATGGCGCGGTGAACGGGCTCAATGCCTGCTCACCGGCTCCGGACCCCGCGCCGAAGTACACGCGCTACGCGGATGGTGACCACTGGGTCATCGGCCGTGCGACGAATCCGACGGCGCCCGAGGCCTCCAACCTCTACCAGTGGCTGCTGAGGCAGCGCCGCAACGCACCGCCCGTCATCTCCACCCCCCGGACACTCACCGCGCGGTCCACCACCGTGCCCAAGCTCTACAACACGACCATCGGCTACTACGAGTCCCTGCCGCCTGGCTACAACGTGGACCCCAACCGCCAGTGGCCGCTCATCGTCTTCCTCCACGGCCTGGGCCAGCGAGGCAACGGCACGACGGAGCTGACCAAGGTGCTGGAGACGGCGCTGCCCTTGAAAATCAAGGACGGCGCGCAGCTCGAGTACGTCGTCAACGGGGTGACGGAGTCGTTCGTGGTGTTGATGCCCCAGATATCGGCGAGCACCTCCGGGTGGCACCCGTACCACGTGGAGCGGATGCTGGACCTCGCGCTGGCCAACCACCGCATCGACCCCAAGCGCATCTACCTGACGGGCCTGTCGCTCGGCGGCTTCGGCACCACGGCCTTCCCCGAGTTCTCCCTGGCGAATGCCCAGCGGCTCGCCGCGATTGCGCCCACGGATGGCGCCCACTACGGCGATGTCGTCTGGGCGCCGGACCTGGGCAACGTCCCCACGAACACCTGCTACATCGCCCAGGCCGGTGTGAAGACCTGGATGTTCTACGGCGCGGTGGACAACGACTGGGGCTGGTCGGCCTCGCAGTTCGTGGACCGGCTCAACGCCTGCGCGCCCACGCCTTCGCTCAAGGTCTCTGTCTATGCCGGTGTCGGCCACGGGGCCTGGGGGCGCGCGTATGACACGGGGGCCGCCTGGCAGACCCCGAACCTCTACGAGTGGCTGCTGGCCCAGCGTCGTCCGTAGGACGCTGGATGCATGGAGGCGCCCCGCGGTGTCCGTGCGGGGCGCTTCGCGTCTTCCTCCGGACCCTGTCTCTTGAGAGACAAGGGGCAGGAACCCGTGGGCAATGTCGTGCCCGCCGCGCATCCGGCACAACCGTCGGCATGGTGGGAAACACGTTGGTGGTGGTGGCGCGTCCGGAGTGGGTGTCAGGCGGCGGTCCCTGGGGGTCGACCTTCAAGGTGACGTTGCTGAACCTGTCGGACGAGGTGGTGGTCAATCCCGTCATCACCTTCAAGGTGGGGGCGAAGCAGGTCATCCAGAACAACTACGGGCTGGTCTGGACGCGCAGCGGGGAGGTGGTGTCCGGTCGGCTCGTGGCCGAACGCAACGTCATCCCTCCACGCGCTTCGACGGAGTTCCGGCTGTCGGTGCGGGGGGAGGGGCAGGACCTGGGGCCGCTCCCCCGCGACTTCACCGTCAACGGGCGCCCCGCGGACCCTCCTCGAGACAGCGAGCCTCCGACGACGCCCAAGCGGGTGCGCGCAACCCTCGTGGGCTCCGCACTCGTCACCCTGGGTTGGGACGCGTCCACGGACAATGTCGCCGTCGCGGGCTACCGCGTGACGTACTCGAAGGTGGGCGGTGGTGTGGCCCAGACGCTTTCGTCGACGCGGCCGGCTATCACCCTGATGGGCCTGTCGGCGGGGAGCGAGTACCAGGTCTCCGTGGTGGCGCTGGATGTGTCCGACAACGTGTCGGCGTCCTCGGACACGGTGAAGATTCGCACGTCGGCCGCGCCGCCGGACGCGGGGGACTGGGACGTGCCCCGGGCCCCGTTCGTGGACTACACGTCGTGGCCCACGCCGCGCGTGTCCGAGTACGGAAGAGAGGCCGGCCTGGATGGCTTCTTCCTCGGCTTCCTCGTGGCGCGACCGGACGGGGGTGCCAGGGCGGTGTCCTGGGGTGGCAACACCACCCTGGTGGACTCGGAGGATGGCCAGTCGTATTCGGGGGACGCGACGGTCTCCGACTACGGCAAGAGGGACATCGAAGCCTTCCGCCGAAGCGGCGGCACGGTGGTGCTGTCTTTTGGTGGCGCGTCGAACGTGCCCCTCGAGGCCGAGGAGACCGAGGTGGCGATGCTTGTCGCGACCTACGCGGCTGTCCTTCGCAACTACGGAGTCCGCCACCTTGACTTCGACTTCGAGGGCGCGTTCCTCCATGACGAGGACGCACAGGTGCGCCACCTCGCGGCCCTCTCCCAACTGCTCGCTGTCTACCCCACGCTGAAGCTCTCCTACACGCTGCCCGCGGACGGCGCGCCGGGCTCGCTGGTGGGCTTCAACGACGGTGGGGTGCGCTTCCTCCAGAAGCTGTCCTCCGCGGGCATCGAGCCGTCGCTCATCAATGGCCTGCTGATGGAGTTCGGGCAGTCGGCACCGGTTGATGCACTGGAGTGTTGTGTCCACGCGCTCCGGGGCATGCACGCGCATGTCTCCGCGGCCTTCCCTCGGTGGGACGCGGCGAAGGTGTGGCGGCGCCTGGGGGCGTGCCCCATGTTCGGGCGTCATCCCAATGGACGGGAGTTCACCCTGGAGCACCAGCGCGGCCTGGTGGAGTTCGCGCGAGAGCACCAGCTGGGCTGCCTGTCGGGCTGGGATGCCACCCGGGACGCGAACCAGGGACGGCTGCCCGAGTGCGAGCGAGACTCCGGAGGTGACCTGTCCCGGTGCACGCTCACCCCGCAGCAGCCGTTCGACTTCGGCAGATGCATCTCCGCCCATGGCGCGAAGGGCCCCTCGCAAGAAGTCGTCGCGGAGTAACGACTCGCGGAAGTACGACGTGCATCGTTGACAACATACGACTGACGTCGTACTTAGATGGCATGACGACGGATGCCATTCCCACGGACGTGGAGCTCGCCATCCTGGGCGTGCTGTGGAAGCGCGGTCCCAGCACCGTGCGCGATGTTCACGAGGCGCTCGGGCGGGAGGACGGCAAGAGCGCGGGCTACACCACCACGCTCAAGCAGCTCCAGGTGATGTCCGCCAAGGGGTTGGTGAGCCGTGACGAGAGCTCGCGCAGCCACGTGTACGCCGCGAGCGTCGCGGAGGGGCGCACCAAGCGTCAGCTGGTGAAGGACCTGCTCGACCGCGTCTTCGGGGGCTCCTCGGGTGCGCTCGCCGTGCAGGCGCTGTCGCTCAAGCCCGCATCGAAGGAGGAGCTCGAGGACCTGCGCCGGTTGTTGGACGCGGACAAGAAGGGGGAGAAGTGATGAGCCCCGCCTGGCTGATGGCGGAGTGGGGGCGAGGTGTGGCCCTGTGGCTGGTCCATGGCGTGTGGCAGACGAGCGTCGTGGCCCTGGTCGCGGCCGCCTCGCTGTGGTTGCTGCGGCGCCGCTCCGCGCGGGCTCGTTATGCGGTGGGGTGTCTGGCCCTGGCCGCGCTCGTGCTCGCGCCCGTGGTCACGTTGCTGCTGTCGTCCCCGAACTCCGTTCCGGCGCCGCTGGACGTTGGAGCGAGCGGGCGCGTGACGTCCATCGTCGAGGACTCCCAGGCGCTCGCGGGAGCCTCCCTCCCGAGCCCGACGTTCCAGGCGGCGACGGAGCCCGTGGCCTTCGACATCTCGTGGCCCATCGTGCTGGGCGGTCTCTGGTTCAGCGGGGCGTGTGTGGCGCTCTTGCGCCTCGCCCTGGGCTGGTGGCGGATGACGCAGCGACTGGTTCGCCTCGCGAGGCCGGCCTCCTCGTCGGTGCGCCTGACGGTGTCGCACGTCGCGGAGCGGCTGGGCCTGCGCCGCGGGGTGGAGGTGCGGGAGTCCTCCCTCGCGCCCTCTCCGTTGGTGCTGGGGCTGGTGCGGCCGGTGCTCGTGCTCCCTCGCGGCGTGGATGAGCGACTCACCCGGGAGCAGTTGGAGGCGGTGGTGGCACACGAGCTGACGCACGTGCGGCGTCATGACACCGTCGTCAACTTCGTGCAGTGCCTGGTGGAGGCGTTGTTCTTCTTCCATCCGGCGGCGCGCTGGCTGTCCGGTCAGGTGCGACTGGAGCGAGAGCACTGCTGCGACGACGCGGCGGTGGGCTTCTGTGGCGATGTCCGCGTGTATTCCGGCGCGCTGCTGGGGCTCGAGGAACTGCGGCAGGAGGGCCCGATGCTGGCGCTGGGCGCGGGTGCACGGCCGCTCGCGGCGCGGGTGCGGCGGCTGCTGGGTCAGTCGCCCGTGTTGGAGGTGCCTCGGCAGGCCCGGCTCGTGGGTTTCGTCGGGGGCGTGCTCGCGACGTTGGGGGTCTCCGGCGCGGCCTGGGCGTGGGAGGTGCCGCTGGAGATGTCCCTGCCCCCGCGGTCCTCGCAAGGGCTCGCCACGGCGGTGTGCTCGCGCGTGGTCTATCCCAAGGACTTCACCGCCGTGGCCTCCTACCGGAGCGGCGGGCGCACCTTGCGCAGCCGCATCTTCGTCTCCCGCTGTGGGCGCATCCGACTGGAGTCCGAGAATGGGTCCTCGGTCCTGGTGCTCCTCTATGACGTCAACACCCATGAGCAGGTGAATTTGGATGTCAGGGCGCGCACCTACGACGTGTTTACCGACGATGGGGACCTGGGGCTTCCGCTGCACCTTCCTGGCGGGTGCACGGAGAATCAGGCGGGCTGCGTGCTCCAGGGGGAGGACATCGTCGAGGGACGCCTCACCCGACGCTGGCACCGGAGCCACGCTCCGCATGACACGTTGACCCAGTGGGTGGATGCCGAGCTGGGCTATGCCATCCGTGAGGAGTCCGACCTCTTCGGCTCGCTCACTCTTTCGGACATCCAAGTGGTCGAACCGGTCGTCACGCGCTTCGTCATCCCGAGCGACTTCCTGGCGGACGCTTCGCCGTAGCGGTCACCGTCGGCGGTCCGCTGCGAGCGGAGAGATGAGCGGGGAGTTCTGTTCCCCGCACTCGACTTCATCCGAGTACTCGCGCGCTGTCGCCGTTTGTCACCGGTGAGCGCCTCCTCCCAAGGAGGTCCGCGCCCCGCCTCATCCTGATGTCCATTCGCGCCGGACGTGCTGGGCCTTCTGCGCCCTTCGCGTCCCGGCCGCACTCCCGTCGTCCATCCCGAGGTCACTTCACGTTGGACGTGCTGGGGCTCGTGCGCCCTTCGCGTCCTGGCCGCACCCCCGTCATCCATCCCGAAGTCACTTCACGTTGGACGTGCTGGGGCTCGTGCGCCCTTCGCGTCCTGGCCGCACCCCCGTCGTTCGTCCCGAGGTCCGCATGAAAGTCCTTCGCCTGCTGTGCCTGATGCTTTCCCTCGCGTGCGCCGGCTCCGGCACGCCACGTGTTCCGGTCCCTTCGGTCGCTCCCGCCGAGAAGGCAGCCCCCGCTGTCGCCACCGTCACGGTGGACGGCCGGGTCCGGAGCGCCACGAACACGCCCGTGGAGGGCGCCGTGGTCGCGCTCGTTCCCGCCCGTGAGGACTGGAACCCGGACCTCGCACCCCCGGCGGCTCGCATGCGCACGGGACCGGATGGCCGCTTCCACTTCGCTGACCTGCCTTCCGGCCAGTATGGCCTCACCGTCAGCGCGACCGCTTACGAGGCGGGCTTCCTCATGGACGTGAAGCTCACGGCCAGCGAGGCCCCGCGCCAGCTCGACGTGGTGCTCGCTCCGCCAACGCAGGTCCTCCGAGGGAGCGTGAAGTCGGAGTCGGGCAAGCCGCTCGCGGGCGTGTGGCTGCTCCTGGGACGCTACAGCGATTTCCTGGGCGACATGCTCTACGTCCAGACGGATGCGAGCGGCGACTACGAGGTGGCCCTGCCCGTCGGTGGGTATGGCGCCGCCGTCCACGCCGAGGGCTTCATGCCCATGGGGCGCTCGCTGGAAATCGCGGTCAACAAGTCCGTGACGGTGGCGGACTTCACCGCGCTGGCGCTCCCGGAGACCACGCCGCCATCTCCGGAGGTCGTGTCGTGGGTGAAGCAGTCCCTGGTGCCGCTCACTTCAGTGGAGGCGGGACATGGGTTCGCCGACCTGCAATCGCTGAAGCCGTGGCTCACCGAGGCCCGCATCGTGGCACTGGGTGAAGCCACACACGGCACCCGCGAGTTCTTCCAGCTCAAACACCGGATGCTGGAGTTCCTCGCCACGGAGCTGGGCTTCACCGTCTTCGCGATTGAAGCCAGCTTCGGAGAGGCGCTCGCGCTCAACGAGTACGTCCTCACCGGCAAGGGCGACCCGGCGAAGGGCCTCGCGAGCCTCTACTTCTGGACCTGGGACACCGAGGAGGTGCTGGCCCTCATCCGGTGGATGCGCGCCTACAACGCCGACCCGCGCCACGCCAGGAAGCTCAAGTTCTACGGCGTGGACATGCAGGCCACCGCCGCCTCCTCGCGGGCCGTCCTCGACTTCTTCGCCCAGGTGGCCCCCGCCTTCCACCAGCGACTCGCCGGGCCGATGGCGCCGTTCCTCGACCCGCGGCAGGGCCCCGCGCTTCGCAAGGTGGAGACCGGCCAGGTGCTCGCGGGGCTCGTCGCGGACATCGAGGCCCGCCTGCGTCAGCTCCCCCCACGCAAGGCTTCCGCGAAGGCCCAGGCGCTGGTGGCTCGCCACGCGAGGGTGCTCGGTCAGTTCGCCGAAACCGTCGTGGGCCAGCTCTCCGATGACAACCTCCGGGACCGGGCGATGGCGGAGAACGCACGCTGGATTCTCGAGCACGAGGGCCCCGAGGCCCGGATGGTGCTCTGGGCGCACAACGGTCATGTCGCCGCCACGGGCCGCGACGCGGTGACGCCCATGGGGCAGCACCTGCGCGAGGCCCTCGGTCAGCAACTGTATGTCTTTGGCTTCGCCTTCAATCAGGGAGCGTTCCAGGCCGTGCACGTGCCGAGCGAGCCGAACGAGCCGCGACGGGGTCTCACTGCCCATACCCTCCCTCCCGCGGAAATCGGCTGGCTTGATGGAACGCTCGCCCAGGCTCAGGTGTCCGCGTTCGCGCTCGACCTGCGGAGCCTGCCGCGCGGCGGCGGCGCGGCGGAGTTCTTCCTGCAGCCCCGGTACACTCGCAATTATGGTGCCGTCTACAGCAAGGCCATCCAGCCCCGGTCCATCCGAGCCGCGTCCGCCTATGACGGGCTGCTCTTCGTGGACCACACCCACGCGGCGGTCTCCACTCCCACGGGCAGGCGTCAACCTCCAGGACAGCAGGCGCAGGGCGCGCCGTGAGGGCACGCCCGCCCTTGTGTCGGGCTCCTTCCATGACTTTCTTTCGGCATGTCTCGCTTTTCATAAGACTTCCGTGAGGCCGTCTCGTTGATGCGTTGCATGGAGCGAGTACGGCTCCGGTCCGACGGGCAGGGGTTCGTCGGACCTCATCGACGGGGAGTACGGGTCATGCTGAAGAAGATGGTGGTTTCGTGGATTCTCCTGGTGGGCAGCACGACGCTGTTCGCCGCGTGTGACAGCGAGCAGAAGAAGGCGGAGGTCATCGACTCGCACGGCACCGGAACGGTGGTGCTGCTCATCGAGCGCGAGACGGGCGAGGGCCCCTATGTCGAGGGGACGCAGGAGCGCTTCAAGGTCACCGCCGCCGGTGAGGTCTTCAAGGCCGTGCGCTGGAGCGCCAACGCCGGCGTCGTCGCGGCCGAAGCCGAGCGCGTCACGTGGACGCTGCCGAAGGAGGGGACGGCGTCCCTGTCCGTCTCCGTGGAGACGGAGTCGGGGAAGACGGCCGAGGGCTCGTTCAACTTCAGCGTGGTGGCCTCCGCCGTCGTCGTCCCGGTGACGGGGGTGGACGCGGGGCCGGACGTGACGGGTGTGCTCTGCGAACTGGCCTTCGACAACGCCGGCAAGGGGCACCTCGTCTACACGAACGAGACCCACCGGGGGCTGTGGTACGCGACCTGGGACGGCACGACGTGGACGACGGAGCAGATTGATGGCCCGGGCTTCAACAACGGCGGCACCTACGTGCTGAACTGGAACATCGCCCTGACGCTGGACGTGGCGAGCGGGACGCCGCACGTCGTCTATCTCAAGGGGCCGGGCCTGCCCGGCACGACGGCGGCCAACTGGCGGATGAACTACGCCACGCGCGTCAATGGCAGCTGGGTTCGCGAGGAAGTCGAACCCACCAACCGCACGTCCTATACGCGGGTGAGCGTCGCGCTCAATCCCAACCAGGGCCTGCAGCCCACCGTCGTCTTCAGCGATGGCTCGGCCGGGACGGGAGTCCGCGTCGCCACCCGGACGGCGCCGGGCACCTGGGGCATCGCGCAGCACAACATGTCGATCCTCATGGGCGACGTCAACTTCGACGCCTCGGGCACGCTGTACATCCCGTCCAATGCGAACTCCAGCTCGGATACCTACGTGAGCGTGAGGCCCGGCGCGGCCACCGACCGCACCCGTCTGGACGGTGTGACGCTGGAGAACACGTTGTGGCTCTCCGCGGTCTGGGGGCCGAGCCAGCACCTGCTGCTCCTGTCCAGTGGCGGCGTCGACGGCGCGAGGAGCGCCCTGCAGGACATCACGGTGAAGGCGCCCATCACGTCCAGCACCCTGGCCACCTCGCCGGTCGACTTCGAGAACGACTCGAACGACATGACCTACGGCGGAGGCAAGGTCTTCATCGCCCAGCGCCATGGGACGAAGCTGGAGCTCATCACCCCGGATGCGCGGGGCTTCTGGACCTATACCCAACTGGGCACGGTGCAGGAGGGTTCACGTCCGAGCGTGGCGGTCCGCCCGACGGACAGCACGCCGCACGTCTGCTACCAGCGCGACGGCAAGGTGAGCTTCCAGTAGCAGGCCCCGCCTTCACGCCTGTCCGGCGCCAGCCTCGACCGAGGGCTGGCGCGTCGGGGCCTTGGTGTCACGGACGCGCTCGCCGCTCAGGCGCGGGTGCTCATCCCCGGGCCGCCCGTCGTCGGCAGTCTCGTCATGGGAATCTGGAGGGTGAAGGTCGAGCCGCGTCCCAGCTGACTCTCTACCTGGATGCTCCCGCCATGGGCCTCGACAATCTGGTGGGTGATGAAGAGGCCCAGTCCCATGCCGCCGTAGTTGCGCTCGGAGACGGCGCGCACGAAGCGCTCGAAGATGCGGTGCTGCTGCGTGGGGGCGATGCCGATGCCCTCGTCCTGCACGGTGAGCACCACGGTGGTGTCGTCGGCGCTCAGGCTCAGGCGGATGGGCTTGCCCGCGCCGTACTTGATGGCGTTGGTGACCAGGTTCGTCACGGCCTGGTCCATCCGCCGCCGGTCCCACATCCCCTCCAGGCTGGTGGGGAGCTCGAGCTCCAGGCGACACCCCGCGGCGGCGGCCTGGGCCTCGTAGCGCGTGGTGACATCCCGCACCAGGGCGGACAGGTCCATGCGCGCCGGCTCCAGCGGGAGCCTGCCCACGTTGATGCGCGAGACATCCAGCAGGTCATCGATGAGGTCGGCGAGCTTGCGCACCTGACCGCTCGCCGCGGCGAGCTCCCGGGCCAGTCGTCCGTCCGCCACGAGCGCCTCGGGGTTGCTCTCGGCGGTGCGGCGCATGGCGGACAGCTTCAGCTGGAGGGGCGTGAGCGGCGTCTTCAGCTCGTGTGAGGCCACGGACAGGAACTCGTCGCGGGCGTGCAGGGCCTCGCGCAGCCGCTCCATCTCTCGCGTCTCCTCGGCGTGCTTGCGCTGGGTGAAGTCCCGCGTCACCTTGCCGAAGCCGCGCAGCTCTCCCGTCTCATCGAAGAGGGCGGTGATGACGACGTTGGCCCAGAACCGCGTCCCGTCCTTGCGGATGCGCCAGCCCTCGTCCTCGAACCGGCCCAGCCGGATGGCGGACTCCAGCTCCCACTCGGGCTTGCCCCAGGCGACGTCCTCGGGCGGGTAGAAGCGGCTGAAGTGCTGGCCCAGGATTTCCTCGGCCAGGTAGCCCTTGATGCGCTCCGCCCCCAGGTTCCAGCTCGCGATGTAGCCGCGCACGTCCAGCGTCAGGATG
This sequence comes from Myxococcus sp. CA056, assembly GCF_013336715.1. NCBI lineage: Bacteria > Pseudomonadati > Myxococcota > Myxococcia > Myxococcales > Myxococcaceae > Myxococcus > Myxococcus sp. CA056. Next base: position 66,605 of record NZ_JABUMT010000009.1, on the reverse strand, counting down.
GCGTAGTCCGTGACGCTCGAGATGAGCAGACGGAGCTGGTCCTCCGTGTCCCGACGGGAGTGTTCACCTCTCGAGTAGGTGATGGCTCCGTTACCGGAGTTCAGAAGGTGGTCGTGGTTGTCGCCCAAGGTGCCCCGCTTCCAGCCACCTAGGAGAACACGCAATTGTCGCCATGCAAGCGGCTGTCTCACCCTTTCGTCCAGTAGACGAAGGCGCCACCTTCCCCCAGTGGCGATGGGCGGGGCGGAAGCCTCCCTGCCCGGCGGTGTGGGCCGGGACAGGGCGTACGGGCAGGCAGGGGGCCTGACTTCCGGAGGGCGCGCGCGTCGCCCAGGTCAGCTCACGGCGCCTTCGCTGAAGGCCCGCTCGATGAGGGCCTTCATCGGAGCGTGGGCGGGCAGGGTCCCGAAGCAGTTGCCGTGCGCGCCTCCGAGCCGGGACTCGCAGAAGGCATCGGCGACCTGGCTGTTGCCGGCGCGCAGCAGCAGGGAGGCCTGGAGCGCCAGGGCGAGCCGCTCCACGACGAAGCGCGAGCGCGTCTCCAGCGTGGCGGTGTCCGAGAAGTCCTTGGCGATGCGCGCCAGCTCCGCGTCGAGCGCGGGGTGGCCGCCCTGGGCCGCCATCAGCTCCTGGAACAGGGCCTCGCGGCTGGCGGGCTCTCGGGTGGCCGCGCGCAGCACGTCCAGGCACTGGATGTTGCCGCTGCCCTCCCAGATGGAGTTCAGGGGCGCCTGCCGGTACAGCCGCGCCAGGTTGGACTCCTCGACGTAGCCGGCGCCGCCCAGGCACTCCTGCGCCTCGTTGACGAAGGTGGGGGCGCGCTTGCACACCCAGTACTTGCCCACGGCGGTGGCCATGCGCGCGAAGGCGGCCTCGCGCTCGTCGCGGTGGCTTGCGTCCACGGCGCGGGACACGCGCGCCGTCAGCACGGTGTGGGCCTCCGACTCGAGCGCCAGGTCCGCGAGCACGTTCATCATCAGCGGCTGTTCGATGAGCCGCCGGCCGAACGCCTTGCGGTGCCGCGCGTGGTGGATGGCCTGCACGAGCGCCTGACGCATCAGGCTGCTGGAGCCAATCATGCAGTCCTGCCGCGTGAGGGCCACCATCTCCAGGATGGTCGCCACGCCCCGGCCTTCCTCGCCGACCATGAAGGCCACCGCGCCCTGGAACTCCACCTCCGAGCTGGCGTTGCTCCAGTCGCCCAGCTTGTCCTTGAGCCGCTGGATGCGGATGGCGTTGCGCGTGCCCTCCGGCGTGAAGCGCGGCAGCAGGAAGCACGACAGGCCGCCCTCGGCCTGGGCCAGGACGAAGAAGGCGTCGCTCATGGGCGCGGAGAAGAAGAACTTGTGCCCCACGAGCGCGTAGGGATTGCCCGGCCCCTTCGCGCCCAGTTGGTGCGCGCGCGTGCTGTTGCTGCGCACGTCGGAGCCGCCCTGCTTCTCCGTCATGCCCATGCCGATGGTGACGCCCTTCTTCTGCTCGGAGGGCTGGAAGCGCGAGTCGTACGTGGTGGACGTGACGAGCGGCAGCCACTTCTCCGCGAGCCCCGCGTGTGCCCGGAACGTGGGCACGCACGCGTACGTCATCGTCAGCGGACAGCTGGTCCCCTGGTCGGCCTGGTTGTGCAGATAGGAGAGCGCCATCCGCGCGACGTGGGCACCGACCGTCTTCTCGTGTCGCCACGCGAAGTTGGGGATGCCGTGGGCGACGGCCGCCTCCATGATGCGGTGGTAGGCCGGATGGAACTCCACCTCGTCCAGCCGGTTGCCATAGCGGTCGAAGGGCTTGAACTTCGGCTTGTTCTCGTTGGCGGTGAAGCCCAGTTGCATCAATTCGCCGCCCGCGAGCGGGCCGTACTTCGCGATGTCCGCCTCCGCCCAGCCTCCGCCTTCGCGTGCCACGGCCTCGCGCAGCGGGAGGTCTGTCTTCCAGGCATCGTACACCAGGGGGGGCGCCTGATTGGTGACTTCATGGGTGACGAAGGTCGTCGCGATGGGGTCGGAAGAACTCATGGTGCGAGGATAGGCGAGCGGCCCAGGCTCCGCGAGCGCAACGTCCGCGCCGGAGCGCCTCCCCGGGCGCATGCCCTGCGTCCCAGCGGCTCCTGGCGACTCGCACGCCCGCGCGAGCACGGGGCCATGGAGCGCCGCTCGCGGGTCAGAAGGTCACTGTCACCACCAGCGTGTCGGAGTAGCTGCCCGCCGGCACGCTCTGCTGGGCGGGGACGCGGCCATGGATGGGGACGGTGATGTCCTGGCCCAGCAAGGGGAGGACCGGCCCATAGCGGGACGTGCCGGACAGTCCATTGCCCCAGATGCTCAGGCGGGTGGCGTCCAGGTAGAGGTTGTAGACGAGGGTTCTGGAGGACGGGCCCTGCATGCGCCGGAACGCGTAGTTGTTGGAGCCACCCTGGCTCAGGTCGATGGTGACAGGGGTGAGCTGGATGAGGCTGCACCGGAAGGTGATGCTCCCCGTGGTGTCGAGCGGCAGCGTGGAGGTGGGGGTGTAGTTGAGGAAGCGCAGGCCCACCACGTTGCGAATCTCACACGAAGCCCGGGCGCTCGCGGAGAGCAGCCCGCACAGGCCCGCCAGCATGAGCGCCAGGTCACCGCGCATCCTCATCCACGCACCTCACCGTTCCCAGGTCGATGACCTCGCCCGCCAGGGATGGGACGTCCAGCGTCGCGGCGCAACGTCCCCCGGGGTAGATGACGGTGGCCGTGTGTTTGCCGGCGGGGAGGTCCACCAGCTCGAACTCGCCATTCCTGCCCACGGGGGAGCTGACGCGCGCACCCGCGACGTCGACTTGAAGCTCGCCATGCGCGGGTGTCCGCCGGGCCGTGTCGTCGGCGAGCACCAGCCGGCCTCGGAACGCGCGCACCCTGTCCACCTGGAAGTCGAGCACCACGCCGCCGCGCCGCCACGGCGCCACCAGCTTCTGCGTCGTCCTGAGATAGACCTCCAGCGGCAGGTCCTCGTCCGTCAGCGACAGTCGGTTGGCCCCGTAGGACTGGAGCCGCGTCACCATCAGCTCACCGCGCGAGTCCGTCCGGCCGATGAGGTGGTTGTCGAGCCTCACGCCGATGCCCTCCACGCCCTCCACGCGCACCAGCGCATACCCCTGGTCCACCGCGCGGGTGGGGCGAACGCGGCCCCCGAGCGCCACCAGCCCCCCGGAGACCTCGGCCGCGGCCACCAGCACGCCCTGGCGCCACTCCAGGCCGCCCGAGGCGCGGCCCACGTTCGTCTCGTAGTCGACGCGGCCGAGGGCCTGGTGGTGAAGGCCCGTCTGTCCCTGGACCTGGAAGCCCAGTCCGCCTTCCACGGGGACACCGCGTGAGACATCCACCGAGGTGATGCCGCCTCCCCGGTTCTGGATGTGGCCCAGCGAGCCCGTCGTCCTCGGGTCGAGGATGGCGTTCAGGGACACCATGCCTTCCAGCGTGGAGGGGCCCAGGAGCAACTGGCCTCGGCTGGCGGAGAACGAAATCAGGGTCCGCTCGGTCAGTTGCGCGGAGGTGGATGCGCTCAACCAGGTGGACCAGCCGCGTGTCCTCCAGCGCGTCACCAGCGCCTGTCCGCCCACGCTCACCCGACGGCCCAGCGCGACGAAGAGGTTGCCCCCCGACTCCACCAACGGGTGCGCCGTGTCCGGGGCGAGGCTGCTGTGCGCATAACGCGCGCTCATCGCCCGGCCGAAGACCGACCCTCCCAGCCACCGCCCCTGGACGGACCAGGCCGCGCCGGCCGCCACGCCGGTGTGTCGCTCGGAGCGACTCACGGCCTGGGACACCTCCAGCTCTCCGAGCGGCAGCTGGAACCACTGCACCGCGCCGGTGCTCAAGAGGTCCGGTGAAATTTCCAGCCGCACGCCCGGCGTCAACCAGGGCGTCACGCCCATGCGGAAGGTGCCCAGCAGCAGCGGTCGTCCGTAGTCGAAGCTGCGCGTGCCGGGCGACTCCCGCTCGACGCCCAGCGACAGGTGGTAGTCCGCCACGCCGGGCGACAGCAATTGCGCGCCCAGCGAGTACGACGCATCCACCTCGCTGACGCGTCCGAAGGCATCGCGCACCACGTAGCGCGCGGTGCCTTCGCCCCGGGGCACGGTGAGGTTCTCCAGCCGGTAGGGGCCCGGTGGCAGCTCGGTGCGGCGCACCAGCCGGTTGTTGACGTAGATCTCCAGGGTGGAGGGCGTGGTGACGTCGCCCGCGAGGTCCTGCACGGGGTTGCGCACGAAGTAGGGGTTGAGCTCGAAGGAGCGCATGACGTGCAGGCCCGCCACCACCGCGCCTCCGCCGAGCACGCCGCCCAGGCCGGTGGCCTCACCCGCGAGGGCGCGCACCATGACCTCCGGAAAATCCACCGACAGTTGGGTCAGTCCGCGCAGCGGTGTCGTGCCAGGACTCCACCGCCCCTGGGTGGTCAACAGGCCCCGGCCCACCGACGCGCCGACCTCGCCGAACAGCGCCAGCCGCGTGTTGCGCAGGTGCGCGGCGTAGTTGATGAACCCGCTCGGGCTGCCGGTGACGGCGTAGCCTTCGGGGGGCGCGGTGCCCAGGTCGATGCGCGTCGGTACGAAGGCGGTGGAAGGCAGCTCGCAGTGCAGGGAGGTGGTGCGCTCGTCGAGTTCGAACCGGCCCCGGGGTGCCAGGGATTGCAGCGAGACATAATCCTGACCCTCGATGCGCTCGAGGCGCGCCCCCAGCCGCGTCAGGTCGACCCCGTTCGCCTCCAGTGTGGCCGCGGGCAGCAGCACGTCCGTGCCTCTCACCAGCGGGAAGACGTCACCTCGGGGGACGCCGTTCAGCGTGAACTCCACCACGATGGGAACCACGCGCTCGGGCTCGTCCGAGGACGCGCGCCAGGGCACCAGGCTGAAGGCGCACGCCAGCGCCAGGGCCAGCGCGCCCCGGGCCGCCGACTTCTGGAATCGGCTCATGGCGACGGCGTGGGTCCACAGGGCGCGGCGGCGGTGACGGGGGCGCTGTGGCGGAACACGCCCCGGTCCGTCTCCACCTCCACTTCCAGCGAGCGGATCCGCTGGCAGTGCTCGGCGGAGGTGTCGAGCGCGAACACCTGCGAGCCGCCCGGCAGCACGTACCAGCCCACCTGGTCCTTCTCCACCAGTCGCTGGCCCTGGGCATCCAGGCCGCGCACCCGCGTCTGACGGATGAAGAAGTTCACCGTGCCCGGGTTCCTCACGCGGAAGTGGAACCGGGACTGGCGCAGGTCCACGTCCTCGACGCGGCCCTGGACGTCCTTGTGCCTGGGCGCGACGAACACGGGGAGGGAGACGCGGGTGAGAATCTTCAGGCCCATGGAGGGTTGAGCCGGCGCGAGCGGAGGCAGCTCCTCGACGATGAGTCGGAAGGAGCGCTCCGTGTCTCGCGGCGCCGAGGAAATGCCCACCCGGATGGGGCGGGATTCCCCCGGCTCCAGCGTCAGCATCGACGGGAAGAAGAACAGCTCCCGCGTCGGCTCCAACGTCATGCGCCCTTCTTCATCCTGGACCCAGGTGTGGACCGAGGCCTGGAAGCGCGTGGTCTCCGTGCCCTGGTTTCTCACGGTGACCACCACGCCCCGGGCTCCGGTCTCCAGCTCGAGCCGGACGGGATTGACCTCGAGCGACGCGGCGTGTCCCGTCCCGGGAAGGACCCCGCTCAGGACGGCCATCAATCCCAGACATCGGGACCAGGCGGAAGGACGGAGGCGCATGAGAGGGAGGTCTTTCCGTTAGAAGGTGATGGTGGCGACGACGGTGTCGTTGTAGGTGCCGGAGGGAACGTTCTGTCCCCTGGGCACGGTGCCGAAGACCGTCACCGGCGTGGACAGCCCCGTGCCGATGTACGGCAGGCCCGTGCCGGGCGTGTTGCCCCAGACCACCAGTCGCGTCAGGTCCTGGTACAGCGAATAGGACAGGTAGTCGGTGGACGTCGTGTGCAGCATCCGGCGCAGCGGCACCGCATCCGTGGAGCCCGTGTTGGCGTGCGCGCCCTGGCCCAGCGTGACGACCGCGGTGCTCAGCAGGGTGCACTGCACCGTCAGCGTCCCGGTGCCGAGAAGGTCCACGCCCGCGCTGCCGTTGAGGAGCACCGGGTCGTAGTTGCCGAAGTTGAGCGAGCCGGCGTTGATGCTGCACGCGGAGTTCACCGTGGCCGTCACCGTCAGGTTGGCGGTGGCGGTGGCCGCGTCTGCGGGAGACGCGACGGCGAGGGAGGCCGCGACGGCGGTCGCGGCAATGGCACTCTTCAGGGTTTTCATGTGGACAGCTCCAGCTGCGAGAAGACCGGTGCATCCCGGTTGGCGTCTGGCCATTGCAGACTGGGCGCCAACCTCGTGGGCGCCAAGGCGGCCAGACTGGTGGCCCCCGCTCACCGCACGCTTGATGCGTGTGCTGGGTGGCAGACCCGGAGCCGCGCCAGCCGGGGCATTCACTGCGAGGCGCTCACCTGTCCATGGAGGGCATCCCCTCGGTCCAGCGGCCAACAGGGCCTGGGCCGAGGGGAGGTCTCCGGTGCGGGGCCGAGGAGGCTGTCGGCTACCCACTCAGGGTGGTGCGTTTCCCCGGGCTAGGGGAGGAAGGCGCCCTTCACCGCGTCGAGTGGAGGGTTGGCTCCCGTCACGGGGTTGGTGCAGCCCTGGTTGAGGGTCCAGATGATGGTGCCGCCGAAGCCGTTGGCGCGCGCATAGGCGCCCTTGGCGGCAATCGCTTGCGGCGAGTCATAGGAAATCCAGCGCACGGTGCCATCCACCACGGGCGTGGCGAAGGTGACGTAGCTGGACTGCGCCACGGAGTCCCAGTGGTACACCCCACCCGTGGCGGTCAACGCGAGGATGCGCCCGTAGGTGAAGTCATTGTCGCTGCCCACGTAGTCGGACCAGTCCGTGTAGGGCTGATACGGGCCGGTGATGTTGCGCCAGGCCATTCCATAGAAGGGCAACCCCATGCCCAGCTTCGCCTTCGGGATTCCCGCGGCCACCCAGGCATTCAGGCTGGACGCCACCGAGGTGGGGTGGGTGCCCGACTCTCCCGTCAGGGCGGAGGAGTACCAGGAGGTCCACCCGCCCCACGGCCCCGTCATCTCGTAGGACATGACGTTTATCTGGTCCAGGTAGGGCACCAGGTTTAGGAACCACGGGTCGGCGTCCTCGGGGAAGTTGGAGTTGATCCAGTTGATGGGGAAGGTGAGGAGCATGCCGGGACGGGCCGTTCGCAGCTCTCGCACCAGCGCGAGCAGGAAGGGCTTGTCGGCGGCCTCCACCGGCTCCCAGTCGATATCCAGGCCGTCGTAGCCAAAGCTGTCCATGGCGGCCAGGAGGTTGCTCACGAAGCGGGCGCGGTTGGCATTGGAGGCGGCGCCCACCCAGCCGTCATGCTCGCCGGAGCCTCCCACCATGATGATGGCCTTGCGGTTGGCCGCGTGGGCCCGCGTGGAGAGGGTGCGGGCGATGGCGGGGCCGTTGTCATTGTCGAACTGGGTGTTCACCGTGCCGTCGGGATTGGGAGTGACGCGGCCGACCACGATGTGGGTCATCGCGCTGAAGTCGACCTTCTCCGGAGGATAGAGGTCCGCGTTCCAGCCGGTGTAGTAGCCCGACACCCAGAGCCCGCTGGCCGGTGCGGGGGTGACCCTGACGGGAGCCGACGCGGACTGCGTGGGGTCCGCGACGCTGGTGGCCACCACGTGGTACGTGCCTGGCGTCCTGGGCGCGGTGTAGCGGCCCGAGGTGGTGATGGAGCCGCCCGCCGCGCCCTCGAGGACGGACCAGGTCACCGCCGTGTTCGTGCTCCCCGTCACCGTGGCGATGAAGGTCCGGGAGGTTCCGGCCGTCATCGAGAGGGAGGCGGGGTTGAGGGAGACCACCACGGGGGACGGGATGCGCAGTCCCTCCGCGCGCAGCGAGTCGAAGTAGAGCGTGGGCAGCGTCACCCCGCGCCCTTCCTGGAGCACGAGTCCCTTGATTCGCGCACCCGGGGTGACGAGGGCGGAGAACGGCACGGTGCACGTCACCCAGGTGTTGGCCAGGATGCGTCCCCCGGTGCAGCGCGGCCCCAGCTCCGTGCCGGTCGTCAGCGTGTCGTCGGCGTAGGCCCTGACGCGCACCACCGCGCCCGTCCCCGCCGTGCCTCCGTGGACGCGCAGGACGAAGGTGGCTCCCGCGTCGGCGACGTGCGGCGACGTGTAGAAGTACAGGGCCTCCTCGCTGCGCATCGTCGCGGAGATGGAATACTGCCCCTCCGCGACGGGCGAGGTGGCCCTGAGTGAATGCGTCGCCCAGGAGTAGTCGAACCAGGGCGACTCCATGGCATCGCGGTAGATCCAGTTCGTGGCGAACGTGTCGGAGTTCGCGGGGGCTTGTGGCTCCTGCTCCGTCGCGCTCGCGCCCCAGGCCCACAGCAAGGCCATCCCCAAGGATACCCAACCCACCCACCTCTTCATGTGTGCTCCTCTCGAGACCGGCCGGGCACCGCGCTCGCGCAAGGCGTGGCGGAAGTCCGGGGCTCGAAGCCTGTCCGGGATGGACGGGCCACGCGGCAAGCTGGGGTGAGCAGCCCGTGTCAGCAACGCCCGCCTGTCCCCGAGGGGGCTCGCGAGGAGACACTGCGCAAGGGAATTGGAGGAAAGGACTAGTACCAATCCCTTACATGCTCAGAAGCGTCTCGGTACGAGGGCTCCGGGTACGAGGAGCCGGGGCACAAGCAGGGCGATGACGGGGCAGCCCGGCGGGCTCCGGTACCCGCGCTCCAGCTGCATGGACGGCTGGACCTGCGCGGGCGGCCCCCGCGGCTCGCGCACGTCCGCTCCGCGCGGGGGCTTCTGGAGGCGGGGTGTCAGGGCTGTCTCGGGTGTATCGAGCCCCAGGGGTTGGGCGCCCGTCGGCCACGGTCCTGGCGGACCCTGTGTCTGGGATTGAGCCGGATGGGTGCGAGGGCGTCCGGAGGGGCTGACCTGCTTCACGTGGAGCCGTGGCGCGTCCTGGTGGATTGGCCCTAACATCCCAGGCGAGTCGCGGTGGAGGCGTGCGGGCTCGGATGCGGCTGTCATGGCGGCTGGGGGTGGTTCGAGATGAGCAAGCTGGCCCCGGGCAGGCTGCTGGAGGCGGAGGAGCCGCTCGCCTCGGGCTCGCTCGTGGAAGGCTTTCGCGTGCTGAAGCTGCTCGGCGAGGGCGCTTCGGGCAGGGTGTATCTCGCGCAGGACCTGGCGCTGGGGCGACACATCGCGCTCAAGTTCCTGCGGCCGGAGCTGCTGGGGCCCCAGAGCGCGGAGCGGCTCCTGGAAGAGGCGCGCACCACGGCCCGCTTCAACCACCCCCACATCGTCACCGTGCACGCGGCGGGTGTGTATCAGGGCCAACCCTTTCTGGCCTTGGAGTACCTGGAGGGCGAGACGTTGCGCGAGCGGATGTCTCGGGAGCGGATGTCGCCGGGGGAGGTGCTGCGCGTGGGGCGCGCCATCGCGGACGCGCTCGCGGAGGCGCACCGTCATGGCATCGTCCACGCGGACCTCAAGCCGGAGAACATCCTCCTGCCGAGGGACGGGCGGCTGCGCGTGGTCGACTTCGGGCTCGCCCGTCACGCGGGCACCTCCGCGGGCGCGGCGTCCGGAACCCCCGCGTACATGTCGCCCGAGCGCTGGAGGGGGACCCCGCCCGCGCCGGCGATGGACCTCTGGTCGCTGGGAGTGATTCTCCACGAGCTGCTGGATGGCCGCCGCCCGGTGGACGACGCGAGTCTCCCCGCGTTCGCCTTCACGCCGCGCCCGCTCCCGGGCCCGACGCCGGAGCTCGCCGGAGCGGCGCTCGTGAAGGACTGTCTCTCGCTGGCGCCGGAGGCCCGGCCGACGGCGGAGTCTCTGGCGAGAGCGCTGACGGACTTGCTGGAGCCGGCCCGGAGGCAACTGGAGGCAGACCCCGAGCGGCATCCGTTCCGGGGGCTGCGGGCCTTCACGGAGGGAGACGCGGAGGACTTCTCGGGCCGGGAGGCGGAGGTGGCGGCGCTCGTCGAGCGGCTGCGGCAGGCGGCTCCGGTGGTGCTGACGGGCCCTTCGGGTATCGGCAAGAGCTCGCTCGTGCATGCGGGCCTGGTGCCGCGACTGCGGCAGATGGCGAGCTGGGAGGTGGTCGCCTTTCGTCCTGGCCCGCGTCCCCTCCATCGGTTGACGGAGGTCCTGTCGCTGGACGCGGGAGTCGCGCGGACGCTGGTCCTGACCCCCGGGGCCATCGTGGAGTTGCTGCGGGCGCGCGCTCCGGCGCCCGCGCTGTTGTTGGTGGATGCGTTCGAGGAGGTCTTCACCCTGGGGGCGGCGGAGGAGGCGATGGCCCTGGTGCGGTGCCTGTTCGCGGTGGCGTCCGCGGGCATCGGGTGGCGGGTGCTGGTGGTGCTGCGTGATGACTACCTGGGGCAGTTCGCCCGGGTGGAGCACCTGGGGGCCTTTCTCGGCAATGCGTTCGTGGTGGGGCCGTTGTCGCCCTCGGCGCTGGTGGAGGCCGTCACTGGTCCCTTGCGTCGCGCGGGCCATGCCACGGACGAGCCCGGGCTGGTCGAGCGCATCGTCGCGGATGTCCGTGCCCAGCCCGCGGGCCTGCCGCTCTTGCAGGCCACCTGTTCGGCGCTGTGGGAGCGCAGGGACAAGGAGCGGCGTCTGCTGCGCGCGGCCGTGTACGAGGAGCTGGGCGGCGTGGCGGGGGCCCTGGCGGCGCAGGGACGTCAATTGCTGGGACAGCTCCCGGCGGATGACATCCACACGGTGCGACTGCTCCTGCTTCAATTGCTCACGCCCGAGGGGACCCGACGCCCTCGGGTGCGCGAGGAGTTGTTGGAGGAGCTGGGCGTGGGCGCGGGGAGGGTGCTCGACTCGTTGCTCGCGCACCGGCTGGTGGTCGCCTCCCGCGACGTGCGCAATGACGGGGCGCTGGTGGAGCTGGCGCACGAGGCCCTGGCCACGGCGTGGCCGGAGCTGGCGCGCTGGCGGCAGGAGTCTCGTGATGAGCACCTGCTCGTCACGGAAATCGACCAGGCCGCGGAGCTGTGGCATCGGCGCGGACGCCGGGACGAGGAGACGTGGGGCGGTGATGCGCTGGGGCAGGTGTTGCGGCGGGTGGCGGACTGGAAGGTGCCGCTCGCCAGTCGCTCGCGCGCGTTCCTTGACGCCGGGCGCAAGCGGGAGCAGGGGCACGTCCAGCGGCGCCGGGTGGGGATTGCCGTGGTGGTGCTGCTGCTCGTGCTCGCCACGGGGGTGGGCACGTCGGTGGTGTTCGCGTTCCAGCAGAACCAGCAGGAGACCGCGCGCCAGCAGCGGGAGATGCGGCTCATGGCCGCGGACATGGGGGACTTCGACCTGGTGCTGGAGTTCTTCGACTTCGATGCGCGCACCCTGACGTGGACCCGTGCGCCCGTCACCGCGCCCGTGCGGTGGGCGCTGGAGCTGAGCCCGGAGGCACGGCCGGACGAGCTGCCCATGAAGGGGGCACCTCCCGAGGGACGGGTGGATGAGCAGGGAGCCTGGCGCGAGCGCGTGGAGGCGCCCTCGCGGGCCGCGTGGCTCACCGTGGAGCGAGGGGACTGTCCTCCTTCGCGGATACGCCTCCTGCGACTTCCCGGCTACGCGCAGCGGGCCCGCCGAGAGGAGCTGCGGCTGCCGGTGCCGACCTGCGCCACGTCCCGGGCCGGGCAGGTGCTCGTCCCGGCGGGCGGATACTGGAGGCCCGAGCTGTCGCTGAAGGAGGAGGCGCGCTTCGAGATAGGCGCGTTCTCGATGGACAGGACGGAGGCCACCAACGCGGAGTTTCGGCTGTTCCAGGAGCGAATCCTTCCGCTCATGGGCGGAGCGCGGGAGGCCGCCCCCGCCCATCCGGACTATGAGCCGGCGAACCTGCCGAGGATTCCCGTCACCGGAATCGACGCCGGGGTGGCGGAGGCCTATTGCCACTTCATGGGCAAGGAGTTGCCGACCTACGACGAGTGGTCGAAGGCGGGGCGGGGCGGGGAGGTCCTCGACGCGAAGGGCGAGGTGCCCAATCCCGCGCCCCGTCGTCGGACTGTCTGGGGTGACGACCGGACGGTGCCGCCCGCCAACCTGTATGGGAAGGATGCCTTCGCCACGTTCGCCCCCGTGGGCTCGTTCCCGGAGGACCGCAGCCCCTATGGAATCATGGACCTCGCGGGCAACGTGGCGGAGTGGACGGCGACCATCGCCACGGAAGGTGACTACCCGGGCTTCCGCATGGTTGCGGGTGGGCGCTGGGACGCGCCGCCCGAAACGCGGCAGCACTGGCTCTTCTGGGCCAACCACCTTCCTTCGCGTCGCTTCGAGTTCGGCATTGGCACCCGCTGCGTGGAGCGGGTGCCTGCTCCCTGACGGCTTTCACACGGCGGTGCGCTGGGGACGGTAGATGCGGTGCGGCACGGCGTTGCCCCGGTATGCGACGACCAGCGAACTCCACACCGGATTGGCGTCGTGCATCTGCTTGAGCTGGCGCAGCATGCGGGACTGGAGGGCGCTCAGGTCCGCGCCGGGCGTCAGTCCGGAGACCATGGCGGCGGCGACGAGGTGCGCTGCATAGGTGCCTTCGGTCAGGTCCGTGGGCAGGCCCGGAGGTCCGTGCAGCAGTCCTCGCGCGAGTCGTTGGACGCGCGCCTCGTCCGTGTCGCGCCAGTTCTGGATTTGTCCCAGGGCATGCCCCTCCAGCGCGGCGGCGCGGTGCGTGACGAGCACCTCCGCGACGGCCCCGGCGGAGTGCTTCGCGAGCTCGCGGCTCACGGAGACGCCCTCGACGACGATGCGCTGCCCATTCACATCCGCATCCACCTCCCGTTCGATGAATCCCGCCCAGTGGGCCCGGTTGGCGAACAGGAGCTTGTCGACGGTGGCCGCGGCGAGGTACCCGCGCAGCACGTCCGCGGGGTGGGAGTCGTCGGACGGGCCGTCGCGGCGCAGCACCGGGCCACCACCCCAGGCGGCGTTGAGGCCCCGGAAGTAGCCCAGCAGTCCGATGCCCGACGTGGGGCCCATGTTGAGGATGCCGAGGACGTCCGCCGCCGTCTCGTCGATGCGGTCGGCCCAGTAGGTCGCGAGCGAGGGATACGTGTCCTTGAGCTTGTCATGGACGGCGTTGGACAGCTCCGCCGACAGCCCCGAGTCGGCATCCAGGATGTCGTGCCCCGCGGCCTCGTGCGGGAGCGCGGCCCACGCCAGCAATCCCTGATGCGCATTCGCGGGCGGCAGGCTGACCACACCCGCCATCAACCCGAGCACGCTCGAGGTGGCATCCACCGGCCAGGTGTACGGACCGGAGTCAGGACTGCCCCATTTCACCAGCGGCGGCAGGATTCCCTGGTCCGGCGGGGAGACACCCCGGCGACTCTCCGCGCTGAGGAATCCATCGAAGAGGTCGCTGACGACCTCCTGGAATGCATCCGTGGCGAGGAGCTCATAGCGCTCCGCGTTCTGGAGGACGGCGTGGGTGGCATCGAGCAGGAGGCCCGCGACGCCCGTGCGCCTCGGGTCCTGTTGGAGCAACTGGGCGAAGCGCGTGGCCCCCATCTCACCCAGCTTGTTGAGGAGGGGTTGATAGAAGGTGTCGCGATACGCGCCGGGAAGCGTGTCGCGCGCGGCGGAGAGGCGGCTGAACAGCTCCTGGTAGTTCGACGGCTCGCGGGGGCCGGGCTCTCCCATCAGTGCCGCGTCGCGCGCGTCCTCGACGAGTGCGGGCAGGTTGTGGGGCTCCCCAGGCGAGAAGACCGCGGGACCGTCAAGTGGCCCGCCAGGGGGCTCCGCCGGCATACGACGCGGGGACAAGGACGAGACAGGGACCTTCTTGGGTCGTGACATGGGTTCCTCGGGTGAAAGGTCCCCTGCTCATGGGGACAGGTGGACTCCGAGTTCCTGTCAGAGCAATCACCATGCCTTGACGAAGGTCGGGACGATGCAGACGTATGGCCAAGGAAGGGTTGAGAGTGTTTGTCCACTGTGTTGGACAACGCGCGACCTGCTTGTCAAATCCCGTTGACGTTCGCGACACCTCTTCCGCCGCGTGTCGCTCTCACGGTGTGACTGGCGCGCCCCCTGCAATGTCTGCCGGTGCCCATGACCTCCGACTGGCCCACCAGCATTGCCGTGCATCGACTGGGTGATATGTTGACAGACATGGTCACCCTCGAGGCCCGCTTTGCCCGCGAGCGAGATCTCTATCTCGCGGTGCTCCGAGTCCTGGATGCGCCGAGTCCCCTTCAACCCCTTCAAGATGTGCTGACCTGTCTGGTCGAGCTGGCGGATGCCCAGCGCGCGGGCCTGGAGCTGTATGGAGAAAGCTCCGTGGCGCGTCGTGAGTGGTCGCTGTTCCATGGTTGCTCGGAGCTGGAGCGCGAGGAGATCCGGGCGTTGACGTCGCGCGGAATCGTCGCCTCGACGATTGCGGCCGGCAAGTCGGTGCACACGGCGCATGCGTTGCTGGATGCGCGCTTCGCCAGCTCGGCCAGCGTCAAGGCGCAGCGCCTGGAGGCGGTGCTCTGTGTACCCCTGGGTGGGCGACTGCCGGGGGTGCTCTATCTGGAGGGAAAGCGCGGCGCGGGGCCGTTCTCGGAGGGGCTGGTGCAGCTGGCGGAGTCGGTGGCCCACTTCCTGGGCACGGCGTCCGAGCGGGCGCTGCTCCAGAGAGGGGGCGACAAGGAGGACCCGACGCGCCCCTTCCGGGAGCGCTTCCAACTGGAGGACATCATCGGCAGGAGTCCGGGGCTGGCGCATGTGTTCGCCCAGCTCGCCGTCGCGGCGCCGCTGGATGTGACGGTGATGATTGGGGGGCCGTCCGGCACGGGGAAGACGCAGCTGGCGCAGGCGCTCCACGTCAACAGCAAGCGCAGGTTGGGGCCCTTCGTGGAACTCAACTGCGCGGCTGTCCCGGAGGGGCTCTTCGAGAGTGAGTTCTTCGGTGCCTTCCCAGGAGCCTTCCCGGGAGCGCGGCGGACGGTCGGCAAGGTGGAGGCGGCGGAAGGGGGGACGCTCTTCCTCGATGAAATCGCGGAGATTCCCCTGGCCGCGCAGGCCAAGCTGCTCCAGTTGTTGCAGTCGCGGCAGTACTTCCCGCTGGCCAGCCCCAAGGCGTTCAAGGCGAATGTCCGGCTGGTGGCCGCGAGCAATGCCAACCTGGAGCAGTTGGTCCGTGAGCGGCGCTTCCGCGAGGACCTGTTCTACCGCCTCAATGTCTTGTCGGTGCGCATGCCGGCGCTCGCCGAGCGGCGAGAGGACATTGTCCCGCTGGTGGAGGCGTTGGTGGAGCGGTTGGCGGAGGAGAATGGGTTGCCGCGCCTGCGACCCTCACCGGCCTGTTTCGCGGCGTGCGAGCTGGCGGAGTGGCCGGGCAATGTGAGACAGCTCCGGCATCGGCTGGAGGCCGCGCTCATTCGCGCCAGCGCGGAGGCGGCCTCGTTCCTGGAGCCACGCCACCTGTTCGAGGGCATGGAGGCGCAGGGGATGGCGCCAGTGTCCTTCCACGAGGCGACCCGCCGTTTTCAACGAGACCTGCTTCGCCGCGAACTGGATGCCACTGATTGGTGTGTGTCCGATGTGGCGCAGCGGCTCGACCTGACCCGTCAGCATATCTACAACTTGATGAAGGCATTCGGCCTGACGAGGGATTCCCAGTCGCCTGAAAGTTGAAGGTCTCACCCGCAGTCCCCTGGAGTGTCTCATGCCGAGTACGCCGTTTTTCGGGCAGTCGACCATCAAGCCGCAGACTTCCGCCGCGGACCTGGAGTTCTGGTGGATGCCGGAGGTGAACGGCATCGGCTGGGGGTATCGCGCGTACAAGGTCCAGGTGAAGAGTCTGGACCCGAGGCGCTTCACGTTCGACCTGGTGGCGATGGAGCCGGGCGTCCCCACCCTGGTGGGGTTGGAGGTCGACCTCTTCAATGCCTCGCACGTGTGGCCCGGAGCACCCTCCACCGCCGTGAATGCTCAGCCGGGTCAGTTCGGCTACCTGTTGTTGACGGAGAAATACCTGTCGAGCCAGCAGGTCAGCAGCCTCGACGCGTACTCGGATGGTCGGGGCAAATGGCCCTTCGCCGCGGATTTGTCGAAGCGGCGGCGGGAAGGGGCCTCTCGAGGCAATGAGGTGATGCGTTCTGTCTCGGCGCTTCTCCAGGTGCTGTCGAACGAGCAGGAAGAAGGGTGAGAGGCCCGTCATGCATCTGACCATCATTGCCTATGCGTCTCGGCTCGACTGGGACATCGAGCGTGCTGTCTTCCGGGTGGACGGAAGGAGCGACCCACTGCGGAGGTTCGCGCGTTGCCAGGAGCGAAGCCAGCTCCAGTGGATCGTGAACGAGGTGGTCAACGAGTCCAACCAGAAGGTGGCGAGACTGGACATCTTCGGCCACGGGAAGTCCGGGACGTTGACGCTGGGAGATCAGGGGCAGGAGGTGGTGACCCAGCACGAGGCGAGCTGGGACCTATTTCCTGACCTGAAGACGGATGACCTTCTTACCGACAACGCAGAGGTGCGGCTGCTGGGCTGCGATACCGGGACGCTCGCGGAGGGCCGAGCGGTTCTCGAAGGGCTCGAGGCGAAACTGTCGAAGGGGGGCAAGACGCGGACGGTCTGGGGCAGTCTCGCCTCGATTGCTCACTCCGACTTTGGACCCGAGGGGTTCCGGGAGGAGGTCGCCAGCAAGTTCCTGAGGACCGCCAGCAGGATGAGTGCATCCGAGACAGGGGTGCGGCGCTTGGGGGGCATCGCCGAGAACGCCGCGGTGAATGTCCAGGGCGTCATGCAGTTGCTCCCGCCGGGCTACGTTCTGGATGGGCTCGAGGACATGCCCGCTGGCATCGTCGACGAGCGATTCCCTGTCAATGACCTGATTGTCACCCTCTGCGTGGATAGACGGGTCGTCGCCATCAAGTCGAAGTCATCGAATCGAATCGCGGTCTATCGGTGGACGGCCGGCTCGCAAGCTCCGAGTTGTGAGCAGATCACGGCTCACCTGCTTTCCCACTGAGCATCGAGTCGTCGCAGGTTCCGTGTTTCTCTTCTGAGTTTCTGTCTGGAATTGTCGCGTCGGGCGAGGCCTGTCGTGAGGCGCTTCGCGCGTCCGAGAGAAGTGTGTCCCGGTCGTGCCTGATTAATTCGCGCCCGTCGAGGTCCGGCGGGCGCTGCATTTCGATGAGCGCAGGGGGATATATGAGATATGTGATGTGGTCTGGCTTGCTCCTGTGGTTCGGCTTGGCGCCGACGGTGGTCTTGGCTCAATCCCCGGCTCCGCCGACGCCCAGAAAGGCAGCCGTGCAGGCGGGCCTCAATGTGGAATCCCAAGCGAAGAGCCACGCGGACTCCCCGGTGGCCTATGGGTGGGTGAAGCCGCTGGCGTATCCAAGGAGCGCCGATGCCTATTTTGGCGAGGATGCGCCGAAAGTGGCGGAGTATCTGTCTTTCACCGGGGTGTCCGAGTCAGGGTTCAGTGTCGCCGCGAAGCTGCTCAGTTTTCGAGTGTTCCCCAATCTTCAGCTGAGCTTGCATGCCGCGATGACCTCGACGAGAACCCCGTCCAGCGGCACCGGGCCGGACGAAAAGACCGCCAAGGAAGGTAATCTCGAGAATTTCATTCAGGCTGGAGGGAATGCGACGATGTTGGCGGAGCTGCCAATGGTGGCCTATGTGTCCGCGGTCGACGATTCCGAGGGGGTGCAGAATATCGCGGTGCTGAGCTTCATGCCCTCTATCAACATGGACATTGCTCCACTGGGAGCCCCACAGGGGAATGGAGTGAGGGTTGGCCAGCTTGGGTTTCGCCTCTTCGGACAGAAGGCAGCCATCGAGGATGCCAACATCGCAGTGTTTGGCGACATCTGGATGGGTGGCTTGAAGGGAACGCCCGAGTTTTTTGGAGCCATCGGGCAGCCCGGACGTAACTCGGCGCTCTATGGCAGGGCAATCGTGGGGGTGGTCGTCCTGAAAAAGGTCCGGTTGAATTTGACCAAGGTTTTCATGGGCCCCCACGGGATGCGCACGCCCTGGATTGTCTCCGTCGCCGCTGCTCAGTAGTTGCCCACCCGCGAGTGATGAACTCGGTCACCCCGTCACCGCAGCAGTGAGCGCGCGGTGGGCTCCAGCACGAGTGACTCAGGTGCGGCTTTCAGGTGCTTGAGCAGGGCGGGGCGCACGGTGTCGTTCCAGCGCCGTGAGTTCGCGAGTCGTTCGACATGGGCGAGGTATTTCTCCCGACTCGCGAACACGGTGAACGCGACGAGCACATGTTCGCCCTCGCGCACGGGGAGGGCCGGGAAGGTGTTCGGGGCGTACTCCATCTGGAGCAGGGCGAGCGGCGCGCCGCCCGTCTCACTCAGGACGGGCACGAGCTGTTGCTCGACGAAGCGCAGGAACGCGGAGTCCACGGGAGCGTCACGATGGAGAATCGTGACGACGACGACGGAGTTCGGGGTCGGGTGGTTCCCCTTGTCGGGTCTGGGGGCGCCCGGCGGGGGGAACCCCCGACTTCCGGTGACGGGGCGCAACAGCAGGACATTGCTCGAGTCCTGCATCGTCGCGTTGGCCGCCTCCCGGTGTGCCTTCCACACGGGCCCACCGTAGAACCGCTTCAAGGTCTGCTCGCGAGACACCATGTCCGGGAAGCCGCGCAGCCAGACGAAGCGCTCGGGCCGCACCGAGTCCCGGAACTGTCCCACCAGGTGCGCGCCTTGGTCCTCCTGACTCTCGACGAACTCACGCTCGAACAGGTCGATGAGCACATCGCGCTGTCCCGGGTGCAGCGTGTACTGCCGCAGCTCCAGCACGGCACAGCAATCACGAGAGGCAGGTTTCACGGCGGTGGCTCCTGACGGTGGCGTTGGTGGGAGCGCACTCGCCTTCCACGTGAGCAAGAGCAGGAGCGTGAAGAGCTGGCGTCGCATCGGGCCTCCGGTAGTGGGTATCGGAGGCACCGTACGCGCCCACTAGGACAGTTCCGGTCCTGATTCGGACCGTGACGCCCCCCTTCGTCTCAAGGCACGTAGGCGATGCAGTCGATCTCCACGAGCAGCCCGGCCTCTGGGAGCGCGGCCGCTTGCACGGTGGTGCGGGCGGGGCGGTGCCCGGCGAACACGCGCTCGTAGACAGCGTTCATCCGGGAGAAGTCCTTCATGTCGACGAGGAACACGCCGCAGCGCAGGACGTGCTGGAGGCTGGAGCCACCCGCCAGCAGGATGCGCTCCAGGTTGCGGAGGACCTGCTCCGTCTGCGCCTCGATTCCCTCGGCCTGCTTCCCGGTGGCTGGGTCCGTCGCGGCCTGTCCGGAGACGAAGAGCAGCGAGTCCAGCCGCATGCCCGGGGAGTAGGGACCCACGGGCTTCGGCAGTCCAGGCGCGGTGACGGGCTCGTGCTTCGTCGCGGTCATGTGTCCCTCCAGGAGGCCCAACGGGGCCCGCAGCCTGCCATCCTGCTCGGGAGGATGACCAGCCTCCGCCTCGGGCGTGTGTTTCCCCTCGCGGGAAAGCGACGCTCCTGTTGAACAACGCGTCACTTGTGCCGCCTGTGTCCCAGACCCCTGGCGTCCTTTTTTCGAGGCGTCGGTGAGGACCCGGTGGGGTGAAAGCGTGATACAGCCGGAGGCAACACGCGCACGCTCGCCAGCCGTGGCGGCCCTCGCGCGTCAGCCCGTGCCACACGCATGGGTGTGGAGGGTGACAGATGCAGTCGAGACGCGTCTCGCGATACCTGGTCGTGGTGGTTGGTTGTGCCCTGGTCGCCGCATGCGAGCAGAAGCAGGACCTGCCGGCTTCAGCGGAAGCGCTCGCTCTGGCTCGGGCCTACTTTCCGGAGCTGACCACGGAGGAGGCGCCGTCGAAGGTCTTCTCCTCCTCGGAGGTCCCCCTCACCGTCGCGGACTCCCGAGCTCTCACGTCGCGGCTCTCCGCGAGCGGGACGCTGGAGTTGACGACGCGGGGCCTGCTCTTCCGCGTCGAGCAGGGAGCTGGCGCCGATGACGCCGGTACCCTGCTTCGCGAGCGAGCGGTGTCCTTCGCGGGCCCGCGACACTTCTGGTTCCCGGTGGGTGATTCCGCCGAGGTGAGCCAGGGGTGGCGCTCCTCGCGGTTGGAGGAGGCCTGGGTGGTGGATGGCTCCGAGCCCCTCCACCGCGCGGAGTACCACGTCACGCTGCCCCCTTCGGTGACGCGCCTGCGGGATGTGGGCGAGTACGTGGAGTTCCTCGACACCGACGGGCAGCCGGTCCTGCGCTTCCACCCGTCCGAGGTGCGCGATGCGCGGGGCGAGTCCCGGCGTGGTGACACGCGCCTGTCGGGGGTTCGCGCGTCATCGCTCGCGAACGTGTTCGAGGTGGAGGGCCCTCGCGTGAGCCTCGTCACCGAAGTGGCGCTCGCCGGACTCACCGCGCCGCTGGTGGTGGACCCGGGCTGGTCGTCGACGGCCAGCATGGCGACCCCGAGGGCGCAGCACTCCTCGCTGCTCTTGACGGATGGCACGGTCCTCGTGGCCGGCGGGGTCAACAGGCTGGGCTTCGTGACCACCGCGGAGCGGTTCGACCCGGAGCGCGGGACCTGGGCGTCCGCCGCGGGCCCCGGCATCCAGGGCAATATCGCGGTGGGCGTGATGCTGCCCACGGGACGGGCGCTGGTGATGACGGACGGCAGCCTGACGGGACGCATCTACGATGCCCAGACGAACACCTGGACCGCCACGGGCGCGATGGCCGCTTCGCGCAGCCTGCCAACGGCCACCGTGCTGCCCTCGGGCAAGGTGCTCGTCGCCGGTGGCTCCAACCTGGCGACCGCGGAGCTCTACGATGCCGCGACCAATACCTTCACCTCCACGGCTCCCATGGCGGTCATCCACCGTGCCCACACGGCCGTGCTGCTGAGGAATGGACGGGTGCTGGTGATGAGCGGCTTCAGCAATCTCATCCCGGGCGAGGTCCCCGAATCCGAGCTGTATGACCCCGTCTCCGAGACCTGGTCTCTCGCGGCGCCTGCCCTGGTCCCCCGGCACTACGCGACGGGGACGCAGCTTCCGGATGGCCGGGTGCTGCTCGCGGGCGGCTTCACGGCCGGAGGGGTCACCACCCATGCGGAGCTCTATGACCCGGCGGCCAACACCTGGACCGCCACGGGAGCTCTCACCCATCCGCGCAATGGCCACACCGCCACGCTGCTGCCCAACGGCAAGGTGCTCGTCCAGGGGGGCGCGGACGCGGCCCGCAACACGCAGACTGTCTCGGAGCTGTATGACCCCGCGACGGGGACCTGGAGCCCGGCCGGGGCGTTGGCGGTGGGGCGTGAGAACATGGTGGCGACGCTGCTGCCCACGGGGCAGGTGCTGGTCAACGGTGGCTACGCCTCCAACCCGAGCCTCACCTTCTTCGCCAACGCCGACGTCTATGACGCGTCCAGCGATGTCTGGGCTCCCGCCGGCAATCTCGCGGCGGCTCGCGCTTCCAGGGCGGCCGTGTTGTTGCCCTCGGGGCAGGTGCTGGTGGCCGGAGGACGCGGCCCGGGCGGCGTGCTGGCGACGGCGGAGCGCTACACGCGCGCGAGCAACGCCTGGTCGCCCGCCGCTTCCCTGGCGACGGCGCGCGAGCGGGCCACGATGAGCCTGTTGCAGTCGGGCCGGGTGCTCGTCGTCGGCGGAGCCAATGGCGCGGGAGCGCAGGCCTCCGCCGAGCAGTATGACGCCACCGCCAACGCCTGGTCGGCCGCGGGCAACATGGCCACGGCCCGCGATGGCCACACCGCGACGGTGCTCGGCTCGGGCCGGGTGTTCGTGGTGGGCGGCGCGGGTGCGGCGACGGCGGAGTTGTATGACCCGGCGACCAATACCTGGAGCGGGGCCGCATCCGCCGCCACGCCTCGCTCGCGGCACGCCGCCGTGTTGCTGAACGACGGGCGTGTCCTCGTGGCGGGTGGTCAGAACGCGGGGGCGCTGTTGGCCACGGCGGAGCTGTATGACCCGACCACCAACACCTGGGCTCCAGCGGCGAGCCTCGCGCAGGGACGCGAGTCCTTCACGCTGACGGTGTTGTCCTCGGGCCGTGTGCTGGCGTCGGCGGGCACCACGCTCGCGGCGGAGCTGGCGTCGGCGGAGCTGTATGACCCGGTCTCCAACACCTGGACTCCGGCGGGCTCGCTCGCGGAGGCGCGGGCCTTCCACTCCGCGGTGCTGCTGCCGTCGGGCCGTGTGCTCGTCGCGGGAGGCCAGGGGCCGGGAGGCGCGGTGCGCGCCACGGCGGAGCTGTACGACGGCGCGACGAATACCTGGAAGCCCGCGACGAATCTCGCTGGGCCCAGGGCGCGCTTCGCCGCAGTGGTGCTGCCCACGAGCGAGGTGCTCGCGCTCGGGGGGCAGTCCGCGGCCAACGCGTGGCTGGCGAGCGCCGAGCTGTACGAAGACACGGGGGCGCAGCCCTCATGGCGTCCGGTGGTGACGGGGCCGGACGAGGTGACGCGCGCGTGCTCCGCCCGAATCACCGGCGCGCGGTTCCGAGGCATCTCCGGTGCCAGCTCGGGCGACTACAAGGACTCCTCGGCGGACTTCCCGCTGGCGCGGCTGCAAGGCGTGGAGGGAGGTCGGCTCTGGAGCCTGCCGGGGACGGACCTGTCCGCCACGGGCGCGACGGTGACCATTCCCGCCAGCGCGCCGCCTGGCACCTATGCGCTGTCCGTCTTCGCCAACGGGATTGGAAGCGGGCGACTGGTGACGGTGCTGGAGAACATCGCGCCGGTGGCGCAGGACCAGACGGTGGAAACGGGCTACGGAGTCCCGGTGAATGTGACCCTGGTGGCCACGGATACCGAGGTGGGGCCGCCGCTGACCTACGTCATCGTCACGCCTCCGGCGAACGGCACACTGAGCGGGACGCCTCCCGCCGTCACGTACACGCCGAATCCGGGCTACGTGGGGCCGGACAGCTTCACCTTCATGGCCCGGGACTGCGGCCTGGACAGCAACGTGGCCACGGTGACGGTGGGCGTGGTGGATGAAACGCCGCCGACCATCACCTGCCCGGCGGACCAGCAGGTGGAGGCGACGAGCCCGGCGGGCGCTGTCGTGACGTATCCCCCCGCCACCGCGACCGACGTCATCACCGGGAATCCGACGGTGACGTACGCACCGCCCTCGGGCGGCACGCTGCCATTGGGGATGACGACCGTCACGGCGACGGCGGAGGACGCGGCCGGCAATCAGGCGTCGTGCACGTTCCAGGTGACGGTGCGGGACACGACGCCTCCGACAGTCACCTGTCCGGTGAACATGGTGGTGGAGGCGACGGGCCCTTCGGGTGCCCCTGTGACCTATCCGGCGGCGACGGCGTCCGATGCGGTGACGGCCTCGCCCACGGTGACGTACTCACCGCCGTCGGGAAGCACCTTGCCGTTGGGGGATACGACCGTCACGGCGACGGCGGAGGACGCGGCGGGCAACCGGGCCACATGCACGTTCCTAGTGACGGTGCGAGACACGACGCCTCCGACAGTCACCTGTCCGGTGAACATGGTGGTGGAGGCGACGGACCCTTCGGGTGCCCCTGTGACCTATCCGGCGGCGACGGCGTCCGACGCGGTGACGGCCACGCCCACGGTGACGTACTCGCCGCCGTCGGGAAGCACCTTGCCGCTGGGAGATACGACCGTCACGGCGACGGCGGAGGACGCGGCGGGCAACCAGGCCACGTGTACGTTCCTGGTGACGGTGCGGGACACGACGCCTCCGACAGTCACCTGTCCGGTGAACATGGTGGTGGAGGCGGCGGACCCTTCGGGTGCCCCTGTGACCTATCCGGCGGCGACGGCGTCCGACGCGGTGACGGCCACGCCCACGGTGACGTACTCGCCGCCGTCGGGAAGCACCTTGCCGCTGGGAGATACGACCGTAACGGCGACGGCGGAAGACGCGGCGGGCAACCGGGCCACGTGCACGTTCCTGGTGACGGTGCGAGACACCCTTCCGCCCGTGCTGACGTGTCCGGGGAACCAGGTGGCGGAGGTGGGGACCGCGGTGACCTATCCGGCGGCGACGGCGTCCGACGCGGTGACGGCCTCGCCCACGGTGACGTACTCGCCTCCGTCGGGAAGCACCTTGCCGCTGGGGGATACGACGGTCACGGTGACGGCGGAAGACGCGGCGGGCAACCGGGCCACGTGCACGTTCCTGGTGACGGTGCGAGACACGGTTCCGCCCGTGCTGACGTGTCCTGGGAATCAGGTGGCGGAGGCGGGGACCGCGGTGACCTATCCGCCGGCCACGGCCTCCGACGTGGGGAGCACCCCGCTGGTGACGTACTCACCGCCGTCGGGAAGCATCTTGCCGCTGGGGGACACGACGGTCACGGTGACGGCGGAAGACGCGGCGGGCAACCGGGCCACGTGTACGTTCCTGGTGACGGTGCGAGACACGCTTTCGCCCGTGCTCACCTGTCCCGCGGACCCGGTGGTGGAGGCCCAGGACGCTTCGGGCGCCGTGGTGACCTATGAACCCGCGACCGTGACGGATGGGGGGGCGGCGGACCCGGTGGTGGCCTACTCAGCGCCGTCGGGAAGCACCTTCCCGTTGGGAGTGACGACGGTCACGGTGACGGCGGACGATGCGGCGGGCAACCGGGCCACGTGTACGTTCCAGGTGACGGTGCGGGACACGACGGCCCCGACGTTGAGCTGCCCGGAAAACCTCCAGGTGGCCTCGGACGAGCCGGGGGGCGCGCAGGTGACGTACACGCTGCCCACGGCGACGGACTCCGTCTCCGGGCTGGCGACCGTCACCGCGTCGCCGGAGTCCGGCTCGCGCTTCTCTTCGGGACAGACGCGCGTCACCGTCACGGCCACGGATGCCGCGGGGAACACGGCGCAGTGCTCGTTCGAGGTCTCCGTCCAGGCTCGGTTGATCTCGATTGCCGGAGGAGGCTGTCAGTCCACGGGCGGCGGTGGAGACGCGGTGCTGGTCGTGTTGTCGGTCCTCGCCGTCTGGGCGGGCCGTCGTCGCGGCCGGGAGCGAGTCGCCCCGTGAGCCTCTTGAATCCTCTCATTCGACTCTTCAGCTTGAAGGACCTTCCCTTGCGTGAATTGGCACGGACTGGTGTGCTCGTCGCGGCCCTGGCCGCCACAACCGCCTCGGCGCAGGCACTCTCCAGCCCCCTGGTCGCGTTCGATGCGGAGCGCTTGCGTCTGAGCGCCGCCGCCACGGACTCACTGATGGTGGACACGGGCCGGGTGCTCTCCGAGGGGGGCTTTCGGCTCAGCCTCCTCGCCAACTACGAGCGCGGCATCCTCGTGTTGGAGGGCAGTGATGGGAGCGAGCACTCCATCATCCATTACAGGACCTCGGCCTGGCTCATGGGCGCGTGGTCTCCGGTGGACCGGTTGGAGGTCTCCGCCAGATTGCCCGTCATCATCTCGCAGGGCGGGCATGGGGCGAACAGGCTGGCGGGTGTCGCGGAGCCCTCGTCCTCGGGGCTCGGCACGCCCGAGGTGGGGGCGCGCTATTCGCTGCTGCGGCGCGAGGAAGGCGCGCCGTTGTCCCTGGCGGTGGGGCTCGACGTGGGGCTCCCGGGTGGACGGGCGAGCGCCTTCGGACGTCAGGAGCACTGGGCGGGCCTCCAGTTCTCGCCCCGGGTCTCCCTGGGGCGCGAGGTGGGCATGTTCGCGCTCGGCGCGAGCGTGGGCGCGCGGGTGAGGTCCACGGAAGTGGAGCCGGGCCGCGACGTGGGCACGGAGCTGGAGCAGTCCGTGGTGGTGGCGACCCGGGGTGACGGCCTGCGCGGCGAAATCGCCCTGCAGGTGGCGGAGTCGTTGGTGCATCCGGACGTTGCCGTGGAGCTGCTCGGAGGCGTGCGGCTGCCCATTGGCATGGGCTTCGAGCTGAACGCGCTCGCCGGGCATGGCTTCACGGATATCCCAGGGACGCCCTCGTGGCGCGTGGGCGCGGGAATCGCGTGGGCGCACAACCCGGCGGCTCGCGAGGATGTCTGCAAGGGCGGACGCACGCACACGCCTGAGCAGTGCCCCGACTCCGATGATGACGGTGACTCCGTGCCCAACAAGTCGGACCGTTGCCCGCTGGAGGCGGGGTCGCCCGACAACGCGGGTTGCCCCGACCGCGACTCGGATGGCGATGGCGTCGTCGACCGGCTGGACAAGTGCCCGAACGAGGCTGGGAGCGCGGAGACGAGCGGCTGCCCTGACTCGGACGGCGATGGCGTGCCGGATTCCGAGGACAAGTGCCCGAACGAGAAGGGCACCGTGGAGAACCAGGGCTGCCCCGCGCCCGCGACGGACACGGATGGTGACGGCGTGCCGGATGAGTCCGACAAGTGCCCGGAGGAGAAGGGCACCGCGGAGAACCAGGGTTGCCCCGCGCCGGTGGCGGCGACGGACACGGATGGCGACGGCGTGCCGGATGACTCCGACAAGTGCCCGAGTGAGAAGGGCTCCGTGGAGAACGAAGGCTGCCCCGCCCCCAAGGACACGGATGGGGACGGCGTGCCGGACGACTCCGACAAGTGCCCGAAGGAGAAGGGCACCGTGGAGAACGAGGGTTGCCCCGAGCCGGCGAAGGCGCCGACGGAGGAGCGGCTCTCGCTGGCGGACCGTCGCGTCACCTTCCCGGTGGGGACGTCCGAGATTCAGGGCGAGGGCGCGAAGGTGCTCGACGAGATTGCCGAGCAACTGAAGGCGCGGCCCAAAGTCGCGGTGCGCATCGAGGGGCACACGGACAACACCGGTCCCGAGGACCTCAACCGCACCTTGAGTCAGGACCGCGCGGAGGCCGTGCGCGCCTACCTCATCCGCCGAGGTGTCGACGGCTCGCGACTGGAGGCCCGGGGTTACGGTCCGACCCAGCCCATCGCGACGAACGACACGCTGGAAGGACGCAGCGAGAACCGCCGCGTGGAGTTCGTCATCAAGCGGTGAGTCTGTGTGCTCGGAGTCGCGGGGCCACGTGCCCCGCGACCCGTTGAGGCCGAGCAGGCCAGGCACTGCTCGGCCCCAGCGGACCGTGAGGAGGCGGGGATGGACCGGTTGGACGTCATGCGGCTGTTCACGCGCATCGTGGAGCGCCGCAGCTTCACGGGGGCCGCTCAGGACCTGGAGCTCCCGCGCTCGACGGCCACGCAATCCATCAAGCAACTGGAGGCCCGGCTGGGCGTGCGACTGCTCCAGCGCACGACACGCCATGTCCGGCCCACGCTGGATGGCGAGGCCTACTATCGGCGCTGTGTCACCATCCTGGGAGAGGTGGAGGATGCCGACTCCGCCTTCAGCGGCGCAAAGCCGAAGGGACAGCTCCGCGTCGACGTCCACGGCACCCTGGCGCGGCACTTCGTCCTGCCGGCGCTGCCCTCGTTCCTGGCCGAATACCCGGACCTGAAGCTCCACCTTGGCGAAGGAGACCGGCTGGTCGACCTGGTGCGGGAAGGCATCGACTGCGTCCTGCGCGTGGGCGACCTCCAGGACAGCGCCATGGTGGGGCGGCGCGTGGCGCTGCTCAAGGAGGTCACCTGCGCGAGCCCCGCCTATCTGGCCCGGCACGGGACACCCACCCGGCTGGAGGAACTCGAGGGCCACGTGGCGGTGGGCTTCATCTCGTCGGCCACGGGGTCGATGATTCCCCTGGAGTTCATGGTCGACGGCGCGCCGAGAAACGTCACCCTCCCGGCGACTGTCACCGTCACGGGGGCGGAGACCTACGCGTCGGCGGCGAAGCTCGGGCTCGGGTTGATTCAACTGCCGCGCTACCACGTGGAGAGCGAGCTGCTCGCGGGGACGCTCGTGGAGCTGCTGCCTGAACATCCCCCGTCGCCCACGCCCGTCTCGTTGCTCTATCCGCGGAGCCGCCAGCTGTCGCCCCGGGTGCGCGTCTTCATCGACTGGCTCACGCGGGTGTTCGCCAACGCTTCCTCGGTGGCGCTCGCCGTCGAATAGGTCTGCTTCAGCCCGGCGCGCGCAAGGTCTTCAAGGCCCGGGACCATGCGAGCACTTCGTCCAGCAGCGTGTGCAGCGCGGCCTCCTGGGCGGGCGCGGGCGACCAGTTGCCCGGGTCGGTGAACAGCGCGACGTCGGTGTACTTCGACAACGACACCTGCGCGCGCACGGTGGCGACCTTCACCTCGGCCAGCGTCGTGCGCAGATGCTCCACCGCGCGGACGCCTCCGAGTCCCCCGTAGCTCACGAACCCCGCGGCCTTGTCGTTCCACTCGGCATAGAGGAAGTCGATGGCGTTCTTCAGCGCGGCGGGGAATGAGTGGTTGTACTCCGGCGTGACGAACACGAAGCCGTCGAACGCGCCCACCGTGGCGGCCCACTTCCGGGTGTGCGCGTGGCGGTAGTCCCCGCGAATGGCGGGGATGGGCTCATCCAGCAGCGGCAGGTCGTGGTCCGCCAGGTCGACGAGCTCCAGGGTCGCGTCCCCCGCCACGACGGCGGCATGCCGTTGTCCGGCGGCATGGACCCAGCGGGCGACGACCTCCGCCCTGCGTCCGGGGCGGGTGCTTCCAATGACGATGCCGAGCCGGGTCAACTTCAGCCTCCCTTGATGCGTGCGCGAGAACGGGCGCCAGGGTACAACGTACGTTGTACTGAGTAAAACGATGGTTGTACCCGTGCAAAAGGAACGAACATGCCCCGAGCAGACCGGACGAAGCCGCGTGGAGGGCAGGGGGACAAGCGTCAGGCCCTCCTGATGGGGGCGCTGACGGTCTTCGCTCGGGACGGCTACACCCGCGCCAGCATCGACATGATTGCCGACGAGGCGGGTGTGTCCACGCGTACGCTCTACAACCACTTCCAGGACAAGGCGCGGCTGTTCCAGGCCGTCATCCAGGAGAGCGCGTCACGGGTCGCCGAGGCGCAGACGGCCCTCCTGGACAGGCACCTGCGAAAAGTCACGAACCTGGAAACGGACCTCATCGAACTCGCCCTGGCCTGGGGGACACCGATGCCGGACTCCGCCGAACATTTCGCCCTGGTGCGACAGGTCAACGCGGAGGCGGGCCATATCCCCGCGCCCGCAATCAAGGCGTGGCGCGAGGCCGGGCCGCTCCAGGTCCGCCGGGAGCTCGCCCGCCACCTGCGACGGTTGGCGGACGAGGAACTCTTGCGAGTCGAGGACCCGGAGCGCGCGGCCCTCCACTTCACCCGCCTGGTCTCCGTCCCAGGCCCCTATGACGGAGGGCTCACGCTCACCAGGAAGGAGCGCGCCGAGCACGTGGCGTCCGGTGTCCGGGTCTTCCTGTATGGCTACGGCCGCTGAGGCGCGGGGAAGCCGCGCTCCCGCATCAAGGCGTCCAGGCTCGCCTCCCGCCCCCGGAAGGCGCGGTAGCCCTCGAACGGGTCCACGGTGTTGCCCACGGACAGGATGTGCTCGCGAAGCCTCGCGGCCACCTTCGGGTCATAGGCACCGCCAGCCTCGGTGAACGCCTCGAAGGCATCCGCCGACAGCATTTCCGCCCACAGGTACATGTAGTAGCCGGCCGCGTACCCGTTGCTGGCGAAGACATGCCCGAAGTGGGGCAACCGGCTGCGCATGCCGACCTCTTCCGGCGCGCCAATCTGGCGGAGCACGTCGCGCTCGAACGTGTCGGGGTTGATGCGGCGGGCACCCGCGAGGTGCAGCTTCATCTCGACGAGCGCGGAGGTCAGGTAGTCCACCGTGTAGAAGCCCTGATTGAACGTCGCGGCCTTCTGGATGCGGGCCACCAGGTCCTCGGGCATCGGCTTGCCCGTCACGTGGTGCACGGCGAACCGGCTGAGCACCTCCGGAGTGGACAGCCAGTGCTCGAACAGCTCGGCGGGAAACTCCCCGAAGTCGCGCACCACGCGGCCACCTCCGAGCGTCGGGTACGTCACGCTCGCGCTCAGGGAGTGCAGCGCGTGGCCGAACTCGTGGAAGAGCGTCAGCGCGTCGCGCCAACCCAGCAGCGCGACTCCTCCGGGCCCCGGCTTCACGAAGGGCATGCTGATGGCCACCAGGCCCGTCACCTCGCTCCGGAAGCGCTCCTGCACGCGGTACGTCTCGGTCTGCCCGCCGTTGTACTTGCCCGGCCTCGCGTAGGGGTCGAAGTACAACAGCCCCAGGGGCTTCCCGCTCGTGCGCTCCTTTACCGCGAAGACGCTTACGTCCGGGTGGTAGACGGGCACGTCCGGCGCGGGAGTGAAGGTGTAGCCGAACAGCTCGCCGGCGGCCCAGAACATGCCGTCCCGCAGGGAGTCGAGTCGCAGGTACGGCTTCACCTCGGTGTCGTCGAGGTCGTACTTCGCCTTGCGCACCTTCTCCGCGTAGTAGCGGTAGTCCCAGGGGGCGATGGTCTCCGGCTGTCCGTCGCGCCGGGCAATCTCCTGCATCGCCGCGACTTCCTCGCGCACGCGGGCGACGGCGGGCGTCCACATCTGCTCCAGCAGTCGCATCGCGCGCTCGGGCGTCTTGACCATGGACGTCGCGAGCTGCCGGTGGGCGTGGGTGGGGAAGCCCAGGAGCTTCGCCTGCTCGGCGCGCGCGGCGAGTATCTGGGTGATGACGCCGTTGTTGTCGTGGGAATCTCCATGGTCCCCCCGGCTGTCGTAGTTGCGCCACACCTTCTCGCGCAGCTCGCGGCGGTCCGAATAGGTGAGGAAGTCCGCCACCGCCGAGCGCGTGTTGGCCACGGCCCACTGGCCCTTCTTCCCGCGCGCCTCCGCCTCCGTGGCGGCGGCCTTGCGCAGCGGCTCCGGCAGGCCCGCCAGGTCGGCTTCCGTTTCCAGGAGGGTGAAGCGCTTCTCGTCGGCGAGCACGTTCTGGTTGAACGTCGTGTAGAGCGTGGCGAGCTGCTGGTTGAGCGCGGTGAAGCGCTTGCCGGCCGCCGCGCCCAGGTTCGCGCCGGAGCGGACGTAGACGTCGTGGTAGTGCGCGACGAGCCGCCGCTGCTCGGGCGTCAGCTTCGCCTTCGCGGCCGAGTCGTGGACGGCCTTGATGCGCCGGAAGAGGCGACGGTTCTGGGTGCTCTCGTCCCAGAACGCGGCCAGCCGGGGCGCCATCTCGCGCTCGATGACCTGATACTCAGGCGTGTTCACGAACGAGGACCACGCGTTGTAGACCTCGAAGACGCGAGTGAAGCCCCGGCCCGTGTCCTCCAGCGCGGCGATGGTGTTCTCGAACGTGGGCGGCTCGGTCGAGTCCGCGACCCGCGCCACTTCACGCCGCTCCTGCTCCATCGCTTCCTCGAGCGCGGGACGGAACTCCTCCAGCTTCACCCGGTCGAACGGAGGCGCTCCGCCGTGAGGTCCGGACCAGGGCGCGAGCAGGGTGGCGCCCTTGCCGGGAGGGGTTTCAGGAGCGGCGACGGCCGCGCCCGCCAGCAGGACAACGAGTGCTCCAATTCGGTATCGTGTCATTGACACAGAATAAGAGGCAGCTTCGGGTCGCATCCATCGAATGAAATTCGTCCAGGAACCCCAGATGACCCCCCTCGACCGAATTGTTCGCACGATTCTGGAGGCCCTCCAGAACAATGCACGGCTGTCCAACAAGGCGCTCGCCGCGCAGGTGGGGCTCGCGCCCTCTTCCTGCCTCGCGCGCGTGAAGCGGCTGGAGACGGAAGGCATCATCCAGGGCTACCGCGCGGAGCTCAACGTGCGCTCCATGGGATTGGGTCTTCAGGCGCTGATCGCCGTGCAGTTGCGCCAGCACGTGGACGAGGCCTTCGGCAACATCGGTGACCACCTGCGCTCGTTGCCGGAAACGGTGGCTGTCTATTGCCTGGGCGGGACGACGGACTTCCTGGTGCACGTGGTGTGTCGCGACACCGAGCACCTGCGGGTGCTGACCATCCAGTCCTTCACCAACCGTCCCGAGGTGAGCCGCATCGAGACGTCACTGGTGTTCTCCTTCACGCGACTGGGCGTGCCCGTCGACAAGGGCGCCTGACAGGGCGGGATTACTCGTCCAGCTCCGCGCGCGAGCGGCTTCGGGGCTCCAGTCCCAGGGCAATCTCCTTCAGCTCGAAGGTCAGCTCCCGGATGGGAAACGGCCGCACGTTGCCGAGGACAATCACCGTCAGCTGGTCCTCGGTGTAGTGGTGGAGGTTGGAGAGGAACCCATCCATGGAGCCGCCGTGCCGCACCAGCACGCCGCGCTCCTTGCTGCCGGGCCTCCGCTGGTACTGCTGAATCCGGAAGCCGTAGCCGTAGTAGCCGAGCGCGCGACTCTCTCCCGTGAAGAGGCGCTTCTTGCTCGGAGCGGACACCAGCCCCGAACCGAAGAGCGCCTGGTCCCAGGCGTACAGGTCATCTACCGTCGAATAGATGTCTCCGGAGCCCAGGGCATAGGAGACGTTGTTCTCGTCGCGCGAAACGCCCAGCAGCTCCTTCGCGTAGCCGAAGGCCCGCTTGGGCGGAACGTTCGTGCTCCGCTCGATGCCCGAGTCCGTCATCCCGAGCGGCCCGAACGTCTTCTCCTGGAGCACCTCCGCGTAGCGCTTGCCCGTGACGGCTTCGATGATGAGGGCCGCGAGGTGGTAGTTCAGGTTGGAGTACTCGTGTTTCGCTCCGGGCTTGAACGAGACGCGCGCGGTGTTGATGAGCCGCAGGATTTCCGCCGAGGAGACATCGGTCTCTGATTCACGCTCCACCAGCGAGTCCAGATGCGTGGGCAGGCCGGACTGGTGCTTGAGCAGCAGGTGGAGCGTCAGGCTCTTGCCCAGGTCCGCGCGGAGCTTCGGCAGATAGCGGGAGATGGGGACGTTCAGGTCCAGCGTGCCCGCGTCCACCAACTGCATGACCGTCACGGCGGTGAAGGACTTGGTCAGCGAGCCAATCAGGAACTGGGAGTCGACCTGGTTTGAGCGCCGGCCCTTCTCGTCCGCCAGGCCGTAGGCGGCGCGATGAAGCACCTTCCCGTCCTTCGCGACGAGCACCGCGCCTCGGAAGCCCTCCTTGTCGACATAGGACTGGAGGTGGGCGTCCAGCTTCGCGGAGACGGAGGCCTGGGGTGCGCCTGGCGCCTGGGAGGCGAAGCACGCGACGGCGAGAAGCGAGAGGAGCGGGGCGTGGGAGGACATGTCGGGCGTGGGCCTTAGTTGTTGGACCAGATGACGGAGGCAATCTTCCAGCCGGTGCCCGTATTCACCAGGTGCCAGCTCTCCTGGCCGCGATTGATGACGCGCTCGCCCAGGTGGAAGGTGAATTCGAAGGAGACCGAGGCGATGGTTCCGTCCGTGTCGATGCGGACGTTGGTGAACTTCTCCTCGCTACGCTCCGCGTCCGCCACGATTTCATCGATGAACGTCGTCGGGTTCTGCCGTGCATCGAGCTTGAGCCGGGTGGCCTTGGGGTTCTTCTGGAGGCGGCGCTTCAGGAGCTCCTCTCCATCGACGGACTGCCACGTGGCGTCCTCGCGCAGGAACAAGCCGAGGAACTTCTTCCGGTCCTTCTGGATGATGGCCTCGCGGAAGTCGTCGACCACGGCGGTGATTTGTTGCCGGGCGACGGCGGTGTCCTTGGGCTTCTCCTCCGCGAAGGCGGGCAGGGACACAAGGCAGGTGAGCAGCAGGAGCGACAGCTTCACGAAGGACTCCGAGGCGAGGTGGCGGGGTGTGTTCGCGCGGCCGGCCAGCAACCCGGGCACTTCGCGATTATTCCGCCGCATGGCCTCATGAAGCAGGAACGGCCCGGCCTGAACGAGCGCCGGGCCATCCCTGTCCACGCGTCAGCGACGCGCCCGCCTCACTCGCAGGGGTTGCCGTTCAGCGTGCAGTTGAAGGGCTGTCCGAGTCCGATGGTCGTGAAGCCGAACTCCTTGCTCGCGCCCGCCTTGATGGTGGTGTTGTGGCTGACGGGAAGGAACGTGTAGTGGTCCCCGTTGCGCGTCATCGTGGAGGAGAACGGGCTCTGCGCAATCGTCCCGGCCGGCAGGTCGAACTCCAACTGCCACCCGGTGACGTTCACCGTGCCCAGGTTCTCCACCGTGTAGCGGCCCGTGTAGCCATTGGCCCAGGAAGAGCTCACGGCGAAGTGGGCGACGAGCCCGGAGGGCGCGGGCGGAGCCGTGGTCGCGATGACCGGGGCGCTCGGCGCCGACACGTTGCCCGCTGCATCCCTCGCGGTGGCGGTGAAGGTGTACGCCGTGGCCGGGCTCAACCCCAGCAACGTCACGCCCAGGCCCGTCGTGGTGGCGGCCACGTTGCCGCCGAGCCAGACGGAGTAGCCGGAGACGCCCCGGTCGTCGGTCGCCGCGTCCCAGGCCAGGGTGACGCTCGTGGAGGTCACCGCCGTCACGCGGAGGTTGGAAGGCGCGCTCGGAGGGGTGGTGTCCGGAGGCGGCGGCGCACCGACGCTGATGAGGAACAGCGAGGGCGCGGTGTCCGTCCGCGTGGTGTCCACGCCATGGCCACCGGAGTAGTCGAGCGTCTCCGCGTGTGCCCAGTCGGCGATGGGTGTCCCGTTGATGTCCAGGTGCTTGTACGCCGCGCCCGACCAGCCGAACTGGTAGATGCGCGAGGGCTCCGAATAGAAGTCGGCGTAGGGGGACGTGTCGGTGCCCACCTGCTTGCGCAGGACGTTGTTGAAGAAGACGTTCTGCGGCCCCGTGGCGCCGGACCACTTCACGGCCTTCTTCCCGGCGCCCCACCAGATGGGATACCAGTTGGAGTCATCCGGGCCGCCGCCCCCTTCCTCTCCGCAGTGGGAGCTGCAGTTGCCGGAGCGGTGCGCGTACGGAACCGTGCTGATGTTGCGCTCGAAGAGGTTTCGTCGCTCCCAGCCGCCGTGCAGGTTGAGGTCGGAGTCGAAGTCATTGCCGATGACGACGTTGCCGGACGCGGACCACTGGAAGGTGAAGTGCCGCAGGTTGCGGGACGTGTTGCCGGCGTACAGCGAGTCCCAGACGCGGGAGCCTCGGAAGTAGCCGTTGCCGCCCTTGCCCTTGTTCCATGCGCCGTCGAGCACGTTGTCGACAATCTGGAGGTTCTTCGCCTCCTCCGTGACGATGGGATGCGAGCCCGTCATCTCCGCGCGGATGCCCCTCACCCACGAGTCCGCGACCCACTTGAAGACGATGCCGTGCATCTCGTACGCGGGCGCCAGGTTGCCGTAGTTGTGGAGCGCGGCCGAGGCGCTCACTCCCGGCACCTCCTGCGTGAAGTACAGGTTCTCGATGCCCACGCCGACGATGGGGTCGACGAGCGGGGCCGCCTTGGAGTCGTACACCGAGCCGTCGATGGCGGTGGACCCGTCCGAGGTCGACGTCACCGGGACGTCGTATTCGAGCGGCTTGTCCAGGGTGAGCGTCTTGTTGCCCGTGTCGACGGCGGCGATGCGGAAGAGCTGCTGACGCATGTGCAGGTTGGACAGCGCGTGCTGGGTGGGCAGCGCCTGCTGCTCGGCGTAGAAGGCCCGTGAGTTGGCGGCGCGGATGTTGACGAGCCTGCCCACGGCCAGCGCGGCGGAGTTCGCCGCCAGGTACACCACGGTGTCGCCCGCGCGCGCGGCGAAGCCGGTGTCACCCGGCTTCACGCGGAGCTTCACGCCGACCTTCCAGTGGACATTCACGGTGCCCTCGAAGATGTCCGCCCGGTTGGGAGGCGCCGTCTGGTAGTCGTCGTTCTCGTCCTCGTTGTACGAGGTGTGGACGCCGCGCGACTGCACGCGGAACAGGCCTCGTCCTGGCCACAGCCAGCCGCCCTTGCCCTCCCCGTGCGTCATGCCGTCCTCGTCCCAGTCGCCACCGTCCGACGTCAGGGTGTCGTAGCGGGTGTTCACATCGGGGCGGAACACCAGCTTCGTGCCCGTCACCGGCGAGGAGCCCGCGCCACGGATGATGAGGTAGCTGGCGTCCACGCCCAGCTGTCGGGACACGTCGAGCTGGCCCGCGGGAAGTGAGAGCAGGGAGAGCTTCGTGTACGAGGCGCTGGGGGTGCACGCCGTGCGCAGGTGGTCGATGGCGGCCTGCAGACCCGTGGTGTCGTCCACGCCATCGTTGGGGAGCACGCCGTAGGTCGTCGCCAGCTCCGCCGGAGTCACCCGGCACGTGGCGTCCGGATTGATGTCCCCTTCACCCGGGAGGTTCTGCCCGCCCCGGTAGCCCGCCTTGGACCAGTCCGGCAGCCCGGAGATGGGCGCCCTGCGATTCGCCGGCGACAGGTCAAGCACTGTCTGCGCCCAGGTCGGCGTCGAGCCCAGGACCGCCACAGAGGAAAACGTCAACAACACCAACCGGAGCAAGCCGGTTCTTCGAGTGAGCATGAACAACTCCAGTCTTGGGTGTCCGCGTGGCAGGTGTTGCGCCACTGATACGGATTTATCCAAGACTAGTCAGATATGCTCGGATAACAGCTCTAGCCCGTCCGGCGTCCGGACGGCCAGAAAGGTCCTACACCCATGAAGCCCTCCTCGCTGCGTGCCGCGCTCTGTGTGTTGTCCGCCGTCGCCGCTCCCTCCGCCTTCGCGTGGGGCAGCACCTATTCCATCCCCTTGTTCGAGTCTCGGATGACGGCGGCCCGTGCGAGTGGAAGCACGGGTGGGACGACGGTGATTCGCTCGGAAGTGAAGACCGCGCTGGAGGCGTTCCTCAGCTCCGACGACGGGCAGACGGACGCCGCCGAGTACGCCTATCTCGCGGGCAAGGTCGCCAGCCCCACGTTCCTCACGGGCATCGACACCTCGGCCCGGGACTACCTGTTCCGCTATCACGAGCTGAATGACGGGGCGGCGACCACGTCACCGCTGGACGTGGCCTCGCCGGCCCAGACGCCCGCGCAGATTTTCGGCGCGAGCGGCCGGCTGGCGAGCAACGCGTGGATTCAGGAGGGTGGAATCCCCGAGGGCGAAGGTGTGGCGAACCAGACCACGCTCCAGTGGACCTACTACGGCTACTTCGGTCCGCAGTCGTCCACCTTCGCGCCCGTCACGTACGCGGAGCTGAGCGCGAGGCTCGGCTCGACGATTTTCGGCCAGGCGCCGAGCGCGGCCGAGGTCAACGGCGCGCTCGCCTGGCTGAGCGCGCACGCGGGCACTGGAGCCCGCTACTACGTCGCGTCCTGGCATGACTCGTACGGCCGCACGGGCCCCGGGGACATCGGCGGCTATGTGGTGGCGTCCGTCAACAACACGCGAGACTCCGTCCGCTACATCGAGGTGATGACCTGGTCGGATTAGCGACTCAGGCGACGGCCACATAGGCGGCGACGGCGACCATGCAGGCGCCGAACGTCCACCCCTGGATGCGCAGGGCGCGCTCGGAGCGGAAGCGTCCCAGGATGAGCTTCCCTCCGTAAATCCAGGGGAAGTGGCACGCCACGCAGACGACGAGGAAGGCCGCGGTGAGCTGCGCGGCCTGCGAGAGCAGGGCTCCCGCCGGGTTCAGGAACTGGGAGAACATCACCAGGACCATCGAGTGAATCTTGGGGTTGAGGGCCACCGTGAGGAGGCCCTCGACGAAGCCGAGCCGCTCCGGTTCGTCCTCCGCTCCGGAGGGCGAGCTGGAGGCACGGAAGAAGCCCCACGCGAGGTAGAGCAGGTACACGACGCCGCACCAGCGCAGCACGTGGTGCAGCGAGGGAATCCCATGCAGCACCCGGCCCAGCCCCAGTCCGTAGAGCAGGCAGAGGGCGACATTGGCCGCTTCGAAGCCCGTCCAGAACGGCAGCGAGCCCCGGATGCCGAAGCGTCCGCCCGCGGTGGCGAGCACCGTGTTGCCGGGCCCGGGGCTGAACACCATCGGCACGGTGTAGCCCAGGAACATCACCCACACTTCAGCGGGAATCATGGCGAAAGCCCCCACGCGCCCTCGTGGTGGTGATGGGGCGCGAGCAGGGACACAAACTCCATTTCGAGCCGAGCACCCAGCGAGCTATCCTCGCGCGCTCGATAAAGGGAGCTCATCGAGCATGCGCCGCATTCCACCGCTCGGCGCCCTTCGTGCCTTCGAGGCCGGGGCGCGGCACTTGAGCTTCACCCGCGCCGCCACGGAGTTGCGTGTCACCCAGGCGGCCATCAGCCACCAGGTGCGCCAACTGGAGGACTGGCTCGGCGTCTCGCTCTTCGAGCGCCGGGGACATGCGCTGACGTTGACGACGAAGGGCAAGGCGTATCTGCGCGAGCTGACGCCCGTGTTCGAGCGACTGTCGGAAGCGACCACGCGCCTGTACGAGGCGGAGCAGGGGCCCCTGCGGCTCACCGTGCTGCCCTCGTTCGCTTCGTCCTGGCTCCTGCCGCGCCTGGAGGGATTTCGCCGGCTCCATCCCGACATCGAGCTTCACCTGAGCAGCGTGTCCGAGCTGTGGGACTTCCTCGACGACCGCTTCGACGTGGGCATCCGCTCCGGGCTGGGACGGTGGACGGGACTGAAGGCGGAGCAGCTCGCGCCGGAGGTGCTCGCGCCCGTGTGCAGCCCGGCCCTCGCCAGGAAGCTGCGCGCGCCGTCGGACCTGGGGAAGGTGCGCCTCCTCCATGACACGCCGAAGGACGGGTGGCGCCGCTGGCTCGATGCCGCTGGCGTTGACGGCGTGGACACCGGGAAGGGCTTCGCGTTCAACGATGCCGGGCTCGTGCTTCAGGCCGCACGGCAGGGTGATGGCGTGGCGCTCGGGCGATTGCTGCTCGCCGCGGATGACCTGAAGGCGGGGCGGCTGGTGCGGCCCTTCGCGACGGTCCTCCCCAACGACTTCGGCTACTGGCTGGTCCACCCCCGGCCGCTGTCGAGCCGGAGGGACGTCGTCGCGTTCAAGACGTGGCTGCTCGCCGAGGCCCAGGCCACCTCGAAGGCATTGGGGCTGGTGCCCGAGGTCGCGCGGAGGCGGGAGTAGACCTCGTCGTGCTCGGTTACCCTCCCTCGGAGGAAGTGACCCTGCACCTCGAAAAGACATCTTCCGTTGTTGCTGTCATGGGGTTGCTGGTGCCCCTGGCCGTGCCTGGAGGCGTGAGGAGACTCAGCGCATCCCGGCGAGCGTGAAGTCACACGACCCCCATGGGTCATCGCGAGGCCGGCGACCAGGGATGGGACTGGAAGTGCTCGGTGAGCAGCTCCAGCAGCGCGCGCACGGCCGGCGACACGTGACGGGCGCTCGGGTACACGGCGAAGAGGGGCACGGGAGGTGGCGAGAAGCGCTGGAGCACTTCGCGGAGTGTTCCGGCGGCCACCGCCTCGGCGGAGTGAATCTGGGAGAGTCGCGCGAGGCCCACGTCGGCTACGGCCAGGGCGACCAGCACCCGGAAGCTGTTGACCGCGACGCTCGGGACGATGGACACGGAGAGCGGCTTCTTGTCTCCCCGGAAGGTCCACGTCGTCGGCGTATTGGAGCCGGTCATCGCCAGGCAGCGGTGCTTCATGAGCTCCCGAGGCTCCTTGGGCGTGCCCGCGCGACGCAGGTATGCGGGGCTCGCGAACACCCCTATCTGCTGGGGCGCGCCCAGGCGCCGGGCGATGAGGCGTGAGTCGTCCAGGGTGCCTGCGCGGACCGCGATGTCGTAGCCCTCCTCGACCAGATTCACGCGCCGGTCGGTGAGGTCCGCCTCCAGCTTCACCTCGGGATAGCGGGAGGCGTAGACGGCGAGCAGGGTGTCGAGCACGTTCTGCCCCAGCTCGAAGGGCATCGTCATTCGCAGGCGCCCGCTCGGATGGGCCTGGAGCTTGCCGACCACGGACTCGGCGTCGCGCAAGGCGGCGATGGCCGGGGCGACCTCGCGCTGGTAGCTGGCGCCAATGTCGGTGAGCGTCAGGCTGCGAGTGGTCCGCGCGAAGAGCCGCGCGCCGAGGTGCTCCTCCAACCCCGCCACCCGCTGGCTGAGCGTCGACTTGGGGATGCCCAGCTTGCGCGCGGCGCCCCGGAAGCTGCCCTGCTCGGCGACCTCCAGGAACGCGATGACGGCGTTGGGGTCCGCCTGACGGATTGTCCGCATGGCCGGACAGTACTTCCCAAATCATTCGATTGGCCACAATGCCCCACGGGAGCACATTCCCTGGCGTCACCCCGCCAAGGAGCGGACTCATGAACCTCTTTTCTTCCTACCGTCTGGGCCCCACCGAACTCGCCAACCGCGTCGTGATGGCGCCAATGACTCGCAGCCGGGCGCCGAGCGCGCTGCCCAACGCGCTGATGCGCGAGTACTACACGCAGCGTGCCTCCGCCGGGCTCATCATCACCGAGGGCATCGCGCCGTCTCCGAACGCGCTGGGCTATGCCCGCATCCCGGGCCTCTTCTCTCCGGAGCAGGTCGACGGGTGGCGCGCCATCACCCGGAGCGTCCACGAGGCGGGCGGGCGCATCTTCGCCCAGCTCATGCACGTGGGGCGCATCGCGCATCCGCACAACCTCCCGGCGAACGCCCGCATCCTCGCGCCGAGCTCCGTGCGTCCCGAGGGCACCATGTACACGGACCAGGCGGGCCTGCAGCCGTATCCGTCCCCGGAGGCGATGAGCGAGGCGGACCTCCGCGCGACTCGCGACGAACTGGTCCAGGCGGCGCGCAATGCCATCGCGGCGGGCTTCGACGGCGTCGAGTTCCATGGCGCCAATGGCTACCTGCTGGAGCAGTTCCTCCACCCGCACACCAACCGTCGCGAGGATGCCTACGGTGGCAGCGCGGAGAACCGCGCCCGCTTCGTCGTGGAGGTGGTGCGGGCGGTGTCCGAGGCCATCGGCGCGGAGCGCGTGGCCATCCGGCTCTCGCCCTACAGCACCTACAACGACCTGCCCGCCCACGAGGGTGTCCAGGAGCAGTACACGGTGCTGGCGCGTGAGCTGCGCGGCCTGGTCTACGTTCACCTCATCGCGAGCGTGGAGAAGGGGTTCACCGCGACGGCGGACGCCATCCGACGTTCCTTCGGCGGGCCCATCATCCTCAACGGGGGCTTCACCCGTGACCGCGCGCAGGCCGCGCTCGACGCGGGACGCGCCGACTTGATTGCCTTCGGCCGGCCCTTCATCGCCAACCCTGACCTCGTCGCACGGATGAAGGGCGATGCCGAACTCGCGGCCCCTGACTTCCAGCGGCTCTACACACCGGGCGCGGAAGGCTACGTGGACTACCCCGCGCTCGGCTGACGGCGAGCCCACGGCCCGGACAAGGCCCTTCATCGTCATGACAACAGTGACTGAATGGCACTTCTATCGGAGATGCTGCTTTGAGTTGATGGGATTCCGTGGGCAGATGAGGGCCGTTGCTGACAGCAGCCTCGAGCGGAGGACCTCGTGTCCACGGATAACTACTATGTGCGGGTGGGGAAGACAGCGGGGCGGGAAGTCACCCTGCACTGTCTGACCGGCTTTGGTGGCGGCTTCACGGACTACGATTCAGGCCGCGCCTTCGGCTTGATGCTGCTCCTGGACGCGAAGAGACGCGCTGACCCTACCGAGTTTCTGGTGAGGGGCTTGCCGAAGGCAGTGGCGAGGGAACGGGTCGCCCTGGCGAAGAAATCAAGCAAGGCAAAGTCGCCCCTTCATGCGGAGCTGGGCGAGCCCCCCGTCTGGGACGCCGCGTGGCACGCCGAACACACGCCGCGCTTCGTGGCGCGCTCTCGCCTTCTCGCGCGGCACAACGCGGTCGGCGAAGGGCGGCTGCAGAAGATCATCGACGAGCTCTCCCCCCTCCAGCAAAAGGGGAAGGGACTCTTCCTGGACGCCGCCTGGGCGCGTCTTCATCACTTCGACGTCTCGGTGGAAGTGACGGATGAGAAGTACCTCCAGCACCTCGTGGAGGGGCACGTCTTCGGAACGACGGCCTACGACGCCTGGATCGAGAAGCAACTGCCCCCGAAGAAGAAGGTGTCGGCGAAGAAGCCGAAGCTGGCGAAGCCGAAGCTGACGAAGCCAAAGCTGACGAAGCCGAAGCTGACGAAGCCGGCGAAGCAGCCCGTGACCGCCCGGCGCAATGAAAAGAAGCGACGACCCTCCAGGGCTGGAACCTGAAGGGCTCCTCGTTCATCGGACGTTCGACCTCTCGACGTTGACGGTGTCGGCGAGCCGACGCCGCGCTACCAGCGGGCGTGGGGGTTGGCCACCTGCCGCGTCGTCGCGTTGAGCCGGTTCCAGAGGTTGACCAGGCCAATGGACATCACCAGGGTCCCCAGGGCCGTCTCGTCGTAGTGCCGGGCCGCTTCCTTCCAGACGTCGTCGGGGACGGGGTCCGAGCGGTCGCTGAGCCGGGTGACGCACTCGGTGAGTGCCAGCGCGGCGCGCTCGGCGTCGGTGAAGTAGGTCGTGTCGCGCCAGGCGGCCACCGCGAAGAGGCGGTCATCGGTTTCCCCGGCCTTCTTGGCCATGCGCGGGTGCATGTCCACGCAGACGCCGCAGCCGTTGATTTGACTGGCGCGCAGGTGGACCAGGTCGAGCGTCTTCTGTGGCACGCCGCCCTTGTGGGTGGCCGCTGCCAGGGCCTGCAGGGCGTTCATGGCCTCGGGGACGACCATCGCGGGGTTCTTCATGCGGGAGTTCATGGTGAGGACGCTCCAAGGGCCTCCAGGGCCCTGGCTGATGGGTGGACCGAACATCCGCGTGCGTGTCATTCCGGCTGCGTTACGTTCGGCGCCGCGGTGACGGACCTCAGCGAAAGAGTGTGACCGGTGGACGAAAAGAATCTGCGGGCCGAGGGCTTCGAGGCACACCGGGTCCACTTGCGAGCCGTGGCCTATCGGATGCTGGGTTCACTCAGCGACGCGGAGGACGCTGTCCAGGAGTCCTGGTTGCACTTCAGCCGGGCGGACACCCATGACGTCGCGAACCTGCGGGGCTGGCTGACCACGGTCGTCTCGCGCGTGTGCCTGGACCAGTTGCGCTCACGCGAGTCGCGCCGTGAGGAGCCCTCGGAAAGCAAGGGCGTGGAGCTGCTCGCCAGTCACGCGGCCGGCGGCAATCCCGAGCAGGAGTCGCTCATGGCGGACTCGGTGGGGTTCGCGCTGCTCGTGGTGCTCGAAGCCCTGAGTCCTCCCGAGCGCATCGCCTTCGTGCTGCACGACATGTTCTCCCTGACGTTC
Source organism: Myxococcus sp. CA056 (assembly GCF_013336715.1). Lineage (NCBI taxonomy): Bacteria > Pseudomonadati > Myxococcota > Myxococcia > Myxococcales > Myxococcaceae > Myxococcus > Myxococcus sp. CA056. The sequence continues at coordinate 23,672 of NZ_JABUMT010000009.1, read as the reverse complement.
GACGAGATAGCGCCCATCGTCGGGCGCAATGCGACGGCGACCCGGCAGCTCGCCAGCCGCGCGCGTCGTCGCGTACACGGCGCGGCCCTGTCACCGGAGGCGGGCCTCACCGCGCAGCGAGACGTCGTCGCCGCCTTTCTCTCCGCCGCGCGCAGTGGAGACCTCGATGCGCTGCTCGCCGTGCTGGACCCCGAAATCGTCGCGCGCACGGATGCGCGGGTCCTGCCCGCGGGAGCACCGAGGGAGGCTCGCGGGGCGAGAGAGGTTGCCCGGCAGGCGCAGATCAACGCGGCCCGGGGCGGCTTCGCTCAACTGGGGCTCATCAACGGAAAGGTCGGACTCATCGTGGCTCCGGGAGGACGGCTGCTCTCTGTCCTCGTCTTCACCATCAGCGATGGGAAGGTCCGCGCCCTCGAATCCATCTTCGACCCGGAGCGTCTGGGGCGGCTGGAGCTGGCGGTATTCCCGGCCTGAGCCGCGTCGACTTCCGGGGGGCGCTCGTCACCAGGCCGCGCCGCTCAAGCTGCTCTCCCGGAGCAGGCCGTCGGGCAGCACCGTCAGGAAGCGGCGGGCCGCCGGGTGCCACGCCGTGGGCACCACGGTGGAGTCTTGGAGGAGCCGCTCGCCCGTCTCCACATCCCACACGGTGGTGCCCGTGTCCTTCGCGCTCACGAGCAGCAGGTTCCCATCGCACCTGAACGCTCCGCGCGGTCCCGGGAACCATCGCACCAGCTTCCCGGTCTCGACGTCGAAGAGCATCGCGGCGTCGAGCAGGGTGTCGACATCCCCGCCGAAGCCCCAGACGGCCAGGGTGCGCGGGCCCACGAAGCACAGCGGGCCATCCCAGTGGTACGAGCACTCGCGCAACTGCTTCAGGGAGGGGCCGTCCTCGGACTCCCAGACGTTCTCGTGGACCCAGCGCCGCAGGGAGAAGGCGGTCAGGATGCCCACCGGGTGCCAGACCCACCCGTCGTCCACGAGCCAGTTCCCATCCGGAGACACCGTCAGGCCGCAGTGGAAGTAGTCGAGCTCGTGTTGTGTCCGGGGCTCGCCGGGCTTGCCTCGCCGGGTGGACTCTCGCGGTGTCAGCAGCTCCCCGGTGGCCGGGTCCGACACGTCCAGTCGGTTCCAGGCCGTCGCGTGCGCCAGCAGCGTCCTGGTGCCGTCGCGAAAGAAGGCCACGGGAAACTCGCAGCGCTTCTCATGGTACGAGCCCCGGTCCAGCGGCATCGTCACCTTGCCGGAGGCCAGCTCCATGACGAGGCCTTTCGCGCCGCGCGAGTTCACCACCGCCACGTAGCGCCCGCACGGCGAGACGTGCAGCACCAGCTCGGCGGAGAGGTCGAGCGTGCCCGTGCCCACGACACCTGTGTGCGTGAGCGAACCCTCTTCGAGGTCGAGGCGAAGCAGCTCGCCCTGCTCGTTCACCGCGAGCCACTGCGAGCGAGGCTCGGTGCCCAGCGCGATGAGGCCGCGAAGCGTCTGGCCCGCGAGTGCGGGGAGGGAGTGCTCCCGGTGCTCGAAGTGGAGCGCGGTCGCCCGCGTGCGCACGCCGGGGCGTCCGATGATGCCCATCAGCGCGGAGGTCCTCCCCAACCTCACGTGCTGGCAGGCCGCGCAGATGCTCCGGAACTCCTGGCCAGGCAGGGCCACCCGAGCGCAGTCCTCGCAGAGCAGGTCGTGGTGGACGCCCTGGCCCGTGAAGCGGACGTGGTAGCCCGCGTCCTCGTCCTCCACGAGGTGCGCACACCACTGTCCCGCGAGAGGTGCGGCATGGCCACATGCGAGCTGGTTCATCATCTGTCCTCCTGGTTCCACTTCAAGGTCGACTCGACGAAGCGCGACCCTGGGTAGGACGAGCCGCTCGCGGGCGGGTGGCTCGAGTTCCAGGCATGAAATAAAGCTTCACGAACATCCCCCTGGTGCATCTCGTCGGGCGAGAGGCTGTTCGGCAAGGTACCCGAGGCCGCTCAACTCCGCATCCGACGCGAGCGCTGGTTCGTTCGATGAAGCGTGTGACTCCTCAAGGCACGGTGGTGTTCCTCGCGAGCTCCGACGACATGAACGCGCGAATCTCGGAGACGACCGTGTCCGCGTGGTCCTCGAAGAAGAAATGGTGTGCGTTGGCGAGCTCGATGGTGTGGTGGCTCGGAAACGTCTGTTCCCAGCGGACACGGTCCGCCTGAGGAAAGCCGGGGTCGTCGAGCGCCCAGAAGATGAGCGCCGGCTTGTGGACGAGGGCAGGCAGGCCCGCTTCGACCTCCTCGAAGAAGGTGTGCGCCTTCGTGATTTGTCCTGGATAGAAAGTGGCGATGCCACGGCGCTCGAGTGGCTGGAAGGGCCGCAGGTAGACGTCGCGCACGTTGCGAGGAAGCTCCCGGACGATGCTGTCCTTCAGCCCGAAGGAGGCGATGGCGTTGAAGTGGTGCTGCGCGAACGCGCCAATGGGGCCGCCCGCGATGACGGACCACATCCCCCGGGGCTCGCTCGTGCTCGTCTTCCACGCCCAGGTGCTTCCCAGGATGACGCGCTGGACGAGCTCGGGGCGCCGCGCCGCGAAGTGCGTTCCGATGGGACCGCCCCAGTCCTGCATGACCAGCGTCACGTCGCGAAGGCCGAGGTGCTCCGCGAACTCCTCCAGGACGCGACTCTGCTCGCCGGGCGTGAAGCCGAAGCCGGGAGGCGCTGTCGACAGGCCGAAGCCCGGGTAGTCGAGGGCGACACAGCGGTAGGAGCCGCGCAGTCCTCGAATCAAATCCCTCCACTGGAAGGACCACGAGGGGTTGCCGTGCAGGAAGAGCAGCGTGTCGCCCGTGCCCTCGTCCACGTAGTGGATGCGCGCGCCACTGGGGAGGTCGACGAACCGGTGCTCGGCGTCGAACATCGCGCGAGGAATCTCGCCGACGAGGGACTCCGGGCCGTGGGGCAGTTCGTGCTCCCCCGCGAGCGCCGTCACCACGCCCGCGGCTTCGAGCGTGCCGAGGAGCACGAGGGCGACTGTCCGCACCCGTGAGCGCGAGGACTGTTCGACCGCGCGTGGAGCGAGCCAGGCCACGGCGAGCGCCACGGTGATGAGGGCGGGGAGTGCCGCGACGGCGAGTCCGTCACGGCCCAGCACGGCCATCCCGAGGAGTAGCACCAGCGCCAGTCCCAGTGTGGCGGTCGCCAGCATCGAACGGGGCCGGGAGACTCGTCCGGTGAGCCAGCCGTGGCCGAAGGCGGCGAGTACCGCGACGAGGACACACACGGGAGCCAGGACCGCGTACCGCAGCTCCGGGAAGAAGGAGAACTCGTGTGCATGGGGCCGTGCCTCCATGGCGAGCGTCGCGAGGAGGACGGTGGGCACGGAGGCACGCAGGCCCGACTTGAGCAGGTGGAGGATGTGGGGCCGCGTCCACGTCATGGGGGCGTTGGGACGGAGTGATTCGAGGGGCATGGGGGTTCTTCCGGAAGACGAGGTGAGGGGGCTCGCTGGCGGCGATGCGCGCGGCGAGCCCGAGGAGGACCGCGGTCGTGGGGCTACCTGAACGCGGCGGCGTGTTCGTTCGCCCAGGCCGCGAAGGTGCGGGGCTTGCGTCCCAGCACCTGCTCGATGGCGGGGGACACCGTCACGGCGCCGCCGGCCTTGATGGTCGCCATTACCTCCAGCATCCCCTCGACGAGCGGCGCGGGCATGCCCGCTTGCGACATCGCGTCGCGTGCCGCCGAGGGAGGCACGTCGACGAAGCGCAGGGGCCTTCCCACCGCCGCGCCGATGAGCGCCACCTGCTCGTCGAAGCTCAGCGCCTGGGGGCCGGTCAGCTCGTAGCGTTTGCCCTCGTGCCCCGGTTGGGTGAGCGAGGAGACAGCGACGGCGGCGAGGTCCCTGGGGTCCACCACCGCCACCTTGCCTTCTCCCGTCGCGGCGAACGCGGTGCCCTGCGTCTTGAGGGTGTGCGCCCAGCCGAGCGCGTTGGTGTTGAACCCGCCCGCGAGCAGGACGGTCCACGCGAGCCCGGAGGACTCCAGCGCCGCCTCCACGTCACGATGCCAGTTGCCGATGGCCAGCGCGTCGCGGGTCGGACCAAAACCCATCGAGGAGAACTTCACGACGTGGCGCACGCCAGCGGCCCTGGCCGCGTCGAGCCCGTGCAGCTCGATTCGCGCGGGCCCCGTCGTCAGCAGGAAGAGCTTCTCGATGCCCGCGAAGGCCGCGCCGAGTGTCTCGGGTCTCGCGAGGTCTCCTTGGACGACCTCCACGGCGCCGCCGTGCTTGGACGCCTTCGCCGTGTCGCGCACCAGGATGCGCACCCGCTGCCCTGCTTCGACGAGCTGCTGAACGACCAGGCTGCCGACCGTTCCATTCGCGCCAGTGACCAGAATCATGTGGGAACCTCTCTTTCGCGAAGTACAGTACGTCCCGAGCGGAGGACTTTCAGTGCCTGGAACTCCAGATGAAGTGTCCAATCGTCCAGACGGAGCGGCTCCATCGGGAGTCGACCCTTTCAGCGACGTGTTCACCGCGATGCGGGTCCGGAGCGCGCTGTACTGCCGGATGGAGGCGACCGCGCCCTGGGGTGTGCGTTTCCCCGGCTCACCGCACGCGAAGTTCGGACTGGTGACGCGGGGGAGTTGCTGGCTGGAGGTGACAGGGGAGCCCAAGGCCATCCCCCTGCGCGGCGGGGACTGCTACGTCGTCGCGGCCGGGCTGGGCGTCACGGTGCGCGATGCGCCGCGCACGCGTGCCCAGGATGGGGAGGCCCTCATCCGCACGAAGACGGGAGACCTCCTGCGCTTCGGCGGTGGCGGCGCGGCGACCCAGGTCATCACCGGGCTGTTCGAGTTCGACGCGTGGAGCGGCCAGTCGGTCTTCGAGCTGTTGCCGAGCGTCCTCTGTGTGCGGGGTGACGAGGCGCAGGCCAGCGCGCTGGGGGCCACGCTCAATCTCCTGGCGCTCGAAACCGCGACGTCCACCATCGGCTCACCCGTGGTCATCAACCGGCTGGCGGAGATTCTCTTCGTGCAGATGATTCGCGCGCACTACACGTCGGGAGGCGCGGGGGAGCTGGGGTGGCTGGCGGCGCTGGGGAACGCACCGCTCGGGGCCGCGCTGCGGGCCATGCACCACGCGCCCGCACAGCCCTGGTCCGTCGAGGCGCTCGCCCGCATCGCGGGCATGTCACGCTCCGCCTTCGCGCTGCACTTCAAGGCGAAGGTGGGTGAGACGCCGCTGGAGTACCTGACGCGCTGGCGGATGTACAAGGCGGGCTGCCTGCTGCGGGACGGAGACCTGGGGCTCGCGGAGGTCGCTGACGCCGTCGGGTACGAGTCCGCCGGGGCCTTCAATCGGGCCTTCCAGCGCGTCCACGCGCGGACGCCGGGAGAGTTCCGGCGGTTCATCCGTCAGCAGGCCCCGTCGAGTGCCACGGGCGCGCCCGCCTGAGCCGCTCCCTGTTCAGGAGCGCGGCACGTCGGAGGAGGGCGCGGCCTCCTGGGCGTCGACCACCTCGACGTTGCGGAAGTTCTGGCAGGCCTGCTGGAAGCCGAGCACGTACTTCAGCGAGCGCGCCTCCTGCGTCAGCTTGTGCCACCACCTGCGGGGCAGGCTGGGGCCAATCGCCGCGGGCAGCTCCTGGGCGCTCTCGTTCAGGTCCAGGTAGTGCGTGGCCGTGCGGCCCAGGCCCTCGAACTCGTGCTCGAGCCCCCGGGTGAGCTGGCGCAGCTCCGGCTGGAGCCGCTGGTGCACCGAGTCGGTCATCAGGAAGTACTCGGACACGGGGACGTCGTTCTTCAGCATCCGGTGCACGAGGATGACGTCCACGCCCGCCAGCTCGGTGAGGTGCTTCACGCGCTGGAAGGCGACCTCTCCGGAGTGGGCCACGAACTTGAGCGTCAGGCCGCCGACCTGCATGCAGCCCTCGCACTTGCACATGCGGTCGACGATGAGCCGCTCGCGTCGGGCGAGGAAGGCGCGGCGGATGTCGGCGATTTGCCGGGCCAGGACGCTGCAGTCGTCGCCGACGGCGTAGAAGAACGCCGCGTCCCCTTCGAGCTTCGCGAGCTTGAGCTTGCCGGAGGCGTCGATGACGGCTTCGAGCAACTGCGCCACCGTGTCTTGCGCGTGCGCGAGACTGAAGCGGTGGTGTTTCATGAACCGGGTGTAGCCGCCGATATCCGCGATGAGCAGCAGCGCCTTCTCTGTCGCCATTCGCGTTTCAGCGTATCGCAGGGAGCAGGGGAGGCATAGCGGTGCCTCTCCCTGCCTCGAAGGCTCTAGCCACCCACGACGACGGCCTTGTCCTTCTGCTTCTCCGCCCAGGGCAGGTAGTGGCGCTCCATGAACTCCTGCTTGAAGTCCCGGTACGACGTGATGGCGCCCAGGTAGGACCACCCGCGGATGAAGTGCCAGGCGGGGTCGAACTGGTAGGACAGGAAGCCCGCGCGGGCTCCGTGCGGATAGAGGTGGTGGTTGTTGTGCCACTCGCCCGTGATGAGTCCCGGCCAGAGCTGGTTGATGGACTGGTCCTTCATGTTGAAGTCCACGCCATCGCGTCGGCGGTCCTTCCCGCCTCCGTGTCCGTCATAGTTGAACGTCCGCACGCCCACGGCCCACACGCCGGACCAGCCGAAGAGGGCCAGCGCCAGGGCGTGGCCGCCCAACAGGAAGAACACGCCGTACCAGACCGCCCAGTTCGCCAGGAAGTGCGCCACGGTCCAGCCGGGGTGACAGAGCGAGCCCCACTTCTGGTACTGCTCATAGCTGTTCAGGTGCACGCCCGTGTGCTCCATGAGCTTGCACAGCTGCGAGTAGTCCTTGGCGCTCAAGTCCCTGCGGATGCCCTGGTGATTCACGTCCGCCAGGAAGCAATAGAGCCAGCCGGCTTTCGCGTTGTAGGGGTCCCCCGGCGTCTCCACCTTGGCGTGGTGGACGTGGTGGGAAATGACATACGCCTCTTCCGAAATCGTCTTCACCACCAGGTTGCGGCAGAGCTCACGGAAGAAGGCGTTCTTGAACTGGAAGGCCCGGTGCGTCGAGTACCGGTGGAACCAGATGGTGCCGTGTGTGCCCAGGACCACCATGCTGTAGACGAAGCCCACGAGCAGCAGCCACCAACTGAAATGGTGGGTGAAGAAGAGGGCGAGTGGGATGCCGAAGCCCAGCGTCGTGGTCCACCCGATGAGCGCCAGCCAGTTCTTCCGCGTCCGGAAGATGTTCAGCCGCGCGAAGAACTCCGAGAAGATTTCCCGGTGGGTCGGCACGTAGAGCGCGCCGTTCTTCTCGTAGCCGTAGCTCGGAGGGTCGAGGATGCGGTCCAGAAATGACATGAATTCCCTGAGCAGGCGGCTGGGCGCGTGAAGTGTCGCGGAGTTTGTCATGAAACTCCGGTGGCGGCGCGAAGTGCTACCCGACAATTTCTTCGAGGCGCGGGGGGGGGCGAGGACTCCACGAGGGCGGAAGAATGAGCCCCCAACGGAGGGAAACGCCTCTTGGCTCCGGGCTCATCCTGAAGGTCCGTGACGACCCCGCCCCCTGCCTGGAGCACGGGCGGAAGCCCTGAGTCGCCTGCCTGCTTGTCACAATCAGGTTGTGACGGCGCCCCAGAACAGCACGGCGAAGCCTCCGAGCTCTCCCGCGATGAGGGCGACCATGGAGGCCACCATCACCGCGGGAGGCAGCACTGCACGCCCGAGCCTGTGGGGGCGCTCGAATTGATTGTCCGTGTCTTTCAGGAGGCCGTGGATGACGTAGGTCGAGAGGCCCACCGCGAAGAAGCCGATTTGCGCGATGACGGCGATCAGCTCGACGGCGTCGTCCAACGCGCTGAGGACGACGAAGCGTTCGACGACGAGGCACGCGAACGAATAGAGGAGCGCGGCGCGGTGGGCGATGTCGACGTAGGGCGAGGCCTGGGCCTTGGGGCTCTGGGATATCTGGAGATATTTCCAGACGCCGAAGAGCAGGCCCGCGAGCAGGAAGCCACCGGCGGAAAAGGCCGCGATTTTCTGGGCGAGGTTCATGGCGCGAGTGTGGGGCGCGCGTGTTCCCTGGCGCTTGTACGAACCGGCTACGTCGGGATTGCGCACCCGGGCCCTCGACGTGATGAACCCCCGCGACGGGTGGGTGCCGCACGAGCAGTCGTGACCGAGGCCGCCCGCGAGGAGAGCAGCTGATGCGCCTGGCCGCCGAAGAGGACCACCCGCTCGCCGGCCTCCAGGGGCAGGACGTCCTCGCCGGCGCGCAGCCAGCTGCTTCCCTGTTCCATCCAGTGAAAGGATGCGAAGGGGGCCTCCGGCAGGTCCATGCCCCACGGGGCCCGCAGCTCCCAGGCCGCGTAGATGCTCCCCTTCAGGTTCATCCCACGCAGCACCGCTGACAGCGGCTCCATCCCCATCCCTCCCTTTGGAACGCGAGGCCCACGAATCGGAACGGCCGACAAAGCGGGTGTCCTCCCGTCGTCCTTACAGTGGCACGGCTGGGCGGGAATGCACCCTCGAAACCAGGTCCCCGCCCTGGAGGTCGTCCGTGTCCGGGAAGTCTCGTCGTGTCGCCTTGTTCCTCCTCGTCGCCGCCCTGGGCGTCGCGGGGATTGCCGCCGCACCCCGCCCGTCGAAGTCCTCATCGAACAAGGAGCAGTCCATGATTGTCGAATACATCCGCTATGACATCCCGGCCGAGCGCGCCGACGCGTTCCTCGAGGCCTACCGGGCCGCGGGTGAGCATCTGCGCGCCTCGCCGCACTGCCTGCGCTACGAAGTGAGCCGAGGCTCCGAGGAGCCCCACCACTTCGTCGTCCGCATCGAGTGGGACTCCCTCGAAGGACACATGAAGGGGTTCCGGGGCAGCGCGGCCTTCCAGAAGTTCTTCGTGCTCGTGCGGCCGTTCGTCTCCGACATCCAGGAGATGAAGCACTACGACGTCGACACGGCGTGGACCCGGCCGTGAGCGACGGCGGTGCAGCGTCCGCGGTGCCCACGCTCTACGCGTGGGCGGGTGGGGCGCAGGCCCTGGCGCGGCTGACAGAGTGCTTCTATGCCCGGGTGCGCACCGACGCGCTCCTCGGCCCCATCTTCGAGCGCATGTCCGCGCGGCACCCGGCCCACGTCGCCCTCTTCCTGGGTGAAGTCCTGGGCGGGCCTCGTGCCTACAGCGAGGCGCATGGAGGACATCCCGGGATGCTGCGTCACCACCTGGAGCGGCACCTGACGGAGGCGCAGCGGCGACGCTGGACGGACCTGCTGCTCGACAGCGCCAACGAGGTGGAGCTGCCCTCGGACCCCGAGTTCCGCTCGGCCTTCGTCGCCTACGTCGAGTGGGGCTCCCGGCTCGCCGTCATCAACTCTCAGCCCGGCGCGAGCGTCACGCTGGACGGGCCCATGCCCACCTGGGGCTGGGGTGTCCCTGGCGGCCCCTATCGCCCGGAGACTTGAATGGTGAACTTGTTGGTCGTACAGTAAGTTAACGATGGTCGCCGCCGCGAAGAAGAAGCCCGTGTTGACGAGGGACCCGGAGGGGGTCCGGAAGCGGATCCTCACGGAGGGCACGCGGCTGTTCGCGGAGCGTGGCTTCGCCGGGACATCCTTCCGGGATGTCGCCAACGCGGCGGGCGTGTCCGTGAGCCTGATTCAGCACCACTTCGGGACGAAGGAGTCGCTCTACGCCATCGTGAAGGCCCACGCGGTGGAGGACTCCGCGCGGGCCCACGCACCGGCTCCCGATGATGACGGCCTGGGGCTGCTCACCGAGGAGGGGCTCCAGCAGCTCGTCGGCTTCTTCCGGGCGAGTCCGGAGTGGTCCCGCCTGGCCGCCTGGGCCGCGCTGGAAGGGGACTTGGAGATGTGGCCGGGTGAGGACGACTTCGTCGAACGACAAGCCGCCCAGGTCCGGGCCGCGCAGCGCAACCGCGCCGTCGCGAAGGACGTGGACCCGGAGCTGCTCCTCATCGCCATGGCGGGCCTCATGAAGGCCTGGGTCAGCTACAGCGAGCGCCATGCCCACCGGCTGCGGCACCTGGGCAGCCGCGCTCAGCGGGAACGCGCGTACCTGGCGCTCTGCCTGAAGCTGCTGCGGAACGGTGTCCTGCCCTCCCGCGCGTAACGGGTGGGGACCTGTGCCCCGGTTCGTCGATGCCGCTGGTCAGGCGTCGATAATGAATATTATTATCGAAATCAAGTCAATGGGAGGTCGTCCGTGAGTGTCGTCGAGGAGTCGCCGAGTCATCCGCCGCCTGGCCTGCGAGGGTTGGTGTCGCTGCTGGGTTTGCAGGGGCCGCTGGTGGGGCTCGCGGCGCTCAGCTCGACGGTGGCTGCCGCGCTGGGGTTGGTGCCGTTCTTCATCGTCGCGCGCATGGCCACGGCCATCTACGCGGAGCCGCCGAAGCTGGACGAGGTCCGCACGCTGGCGCTCGTCGCCGTGGGGGCGCTGGTGCTGCGCTACCTGTTCGTCGCGGGGGCGACGATGGCCGCGCACATCGCCGCATTCCGAATCCTCCATGCGCTGCGCCTGCGAATCGCGCGGAAGCTCGGCGCGGTGCCGCTGTCGTTCTTCAGCCGTCGGTCCACGGGCTCGCTGAAGACGACGCTGATGGACGACGTGAATCAGATTGAGTCGTTCGTCGCGCACAACTTCCCGGACGCGGTGGCCGCCATGGTGGTTCCGCTCGCCACGGCCGTCGCGCTGCTGTGGGTGGACTGGCGGATGGCCCTGGCGAGCATCGCCGTCGCTCCCTTGGCGGTGGGCGCCATGGCGCTCGCGATGCGCGATGTCGGCAAGGCGCATGCGCGGTGGAACGAGATTCAGCAGCGGATGAACGCGTCGCTCCTGGAGTACTTCCGGGGCATCAAGGTCATCAAGACGTTTGGCCTCTCCGCGGCCCGCTTCGGGGACCTCTCGCGCTCCATCGAGGAGGGCCTGGCGTGGATGGAGGGCTTCATGCGCACCAACGGGCGGGGCTATGGCGCCTTCGGCGCGCTCATCGGCTCCAGCCTCGTCGTCCTCGTACCCCTGGGGGGCTGGCTGTACGTGCGAGGCGGGCTCTCGCTGGAGTCGCTGGTGTTGTTCCTGGTGCTGGGGCCCCAGCTCCTCATGTCGCTGATGCGGCTGATGTTCGCGTGGGGCAACGTCGAGCGCGTCACGGCGGGCAACGAGCGCATCCACGACATCCTCCTGGCGCCCGACCTGGAAGACGTCGCGGGCACCGAGTCGCCACGACATGACGGCATTTCGTTCCGGGAAGTCGACTTCCGCTACGACAGCGCGGGGAAGGACGTGCTCCACCGCGTCACGTTCGATGCGCCGGCCGGGAAGGTGACCGCGCTCGTGGGGCCCTCGGGCGCTGGCAAGTCGACGCTCGTGAAGCTCGTGCCCAGGCTGTGGGAGGCCCACGGCGGCACGGTGGAGCTGGGAGGCGTCGACGTGCGCAAGCTGCCCCTCGACACGCTGCTCTCGCGCGTCTCCATGGTGTTCCAGGACGTGTTCCTCTTCCATGGCTCCGTCCGCGACAACCTGCGGCTGGGGCGCGCGGAGGCGACGGACGCGGAGCTGGAGGCCGCATGCCGCGCCGCGCGGGCGCACGACTTCATCCTCGGGCTGCCCCAGGGGTACGACACGATGCTGGGTGAGCGTGGCGCGCGACTGTCCGGTGGAGAGAAGCAGCGGCTGTCCATCGCGCGGGCCCTGCTCAAGGCCGCGCCCGTGCTCCTGCTCGACGAGGCGACCGCGTTCGCGGACCCGGAGAACGAGGCGCGCATCCAGGAGGCGTTGTCGGAGTTGTGCGAGGGGAGGACCGTCGTGGTCGTCGCCCACCGGCTGTCGACCATCGCCACCGCCGACCACATCGTCGTGCTCGACGGAGGGCGGGTCCAGGACCAGGGTCCGCATGAGGTGCTGCTCTCGCGCTGCGCGCTCTACCAGCGACTGTGGGCGAGTCACTCGGATGCACGGGACTGGTCGCTCGGCGGTGCCGAGGCAGAAGCCCCGCGTGGTGTGGAGGTGGCATCATGATTGGAGAGTTCTTCACGCTCGGAGAGCGGCTGGCGGGCCAGAAGGACGCGCGGCTGCGGCGCGGCTTCCTCTTCGCCTTCGGTGAGGCGGTGGCGACGGCGCTGCCCTATGCGCTGGTCCTGTTCTTCGTCCGCGCGGCGTTGGAGCGACGGCTCACCCTGGAGCTGACGGGCCAGGTGACGGGCGGCATCGTCCTCGCGGTGCTCCTGCGGATGGTGTTCACCCGGTCGGCGATGGCGAACATCTTCACCGCGGCCCATGCGCTGATGGGACAGGCCCGCATCCGCACGGCGGACCACCTGCGGCGGCTGCCCATGGGCTTCTTCACCCAGCACCGCAGCGGCGAGCTGATGGGCGTGCTCACGACGGACCTGGCGCTTGTCGAGGACATCTGGTCGCACATCATCGGCGTCTTCGCCGCCAGCTTCGCCCTGCCGATGCTGGTGGGCCTCGGGCTGTGCTTCCTCGACTGGCGGCTGGGGCTCGCCGTCCTCGCGATGTTGCCCGTCGCGCTCGCCGTCCTGGCGGCCACGACGCCCCTCTTCGTGCGGGAAATCACCTCCGTGCTCGAGGCGACGGCGGACGTGAACGCGCGCATCGTCGAGTACGTGCAGGGCATCGCCGTGCTCCGCGCCTTCGGTCGACACGGTGAGGTGTACCAGCGCTTCGTGAAGGCGATGGAGCGGCTGCGTGACGCGCTCATCCGCGCGGAGGTGGCGCCGTCGCCGCTCCTGTCCGTCTTCGGCTTCCTGGTCGAGGCGAGCTTCGTCGTCGTGGCGTTCGTGGGCAGCACGCTGGCCTTCCAGGGGACGCTGGCTCCGGGGACGCTCCTGGTGTTCCTCGTGGTGAGCGTGGGCGTGACGCGACAGGTGGCCGAGCTGGGCGTGGCGCTCCTCATGCTCCGAGGCTCCCAGCGCGCGTTGGAGCGCGTGGACCGGCTCATGGCCGAGAAGCCGCTGAGCGAGCCTTCCTCGCCAGCCGCGCCTGTCACCCGCTTCAACGTGGAGGTGGAGGCCGTCTCCTTCGCGTACGAAGGGGAGCACGTGCTGAAGGACGTCTCCGTAGAGTTCCGCGAGCAGTCGCTCACGGCGATTGTCGGTGCCTCGGGCTCGGGCAAGTCGACGCTGGTGCATCTGGTCGCGCGGCTGTGGGACGTGCCGCGAGGGCAGGGGGCCATTCGTATCGGCGGAGTCGACATCCGGGATTTGCCGTTCGAGGAGCTGCACCGGCACATCGCGATGGTGTTCCAGGACGTGGTGCTGTTCTCCGGGACGGTGCTCGACAACCTGCGCGTGGGTCGCGCGGATGCGTCCCGGGAGGACGTCGAGCGCGCCGCCAGGGCCGCGAGGGCGCATGACTTCATCCAGGCGCTTCCCCAGGGCTACGACACCGTGCTCACCGAGGACGGTGGCTCACTCTCGGGAGGCGAGCGGCAGCGGCTGTCCATCGCGCGGGCCATCCTCAAGGACGCGCCCATCGTCCTGCTCGACGAGGCCACGGCTTCGGTCGATGCGTCCGCGGAGGCGGAGATTCAGCGGGCGATTGACGAGCTGGTCCGGCACAAGACGGTGGTCGTGATTGCGCACCGGCTGCGGACGGTGCGTCGCGCTCACCGCATCGTGGTGCTGGAGCGCGGAAGGGTGGCGGAGAGCGGGACTCACGACGAGCTGGTGCGTCGCGAGGGGCCCTATGCGGCGCTCTGGCGTGAGCAGGAGCGGGCCAAGGGATGGCATCTGGGCCTGCGGCGAGAAGCCCCCCGGGCAGAGCAGGGGTAGAGGCCGTCACTACCGACGACGGAGCTCTTCGTTCACGTCCTCGCGGAGGCGGTGCAGTGCCTCCGCGAGCGGGTCGTCGGAGTACACCTGAACCCAGGCGTGCAGGCCCAGCACGGCTTCCAGCTCGACGAGCGCCTTCAGCACGCGTCCGGGTTCCATCGTGTTGACCCGGACCGAGAGGCTGTCGTTCCCGGGCGTCGAGTCCACGCGGTCGTCTGGGGTCAGGTACGGACGAAGGTGCGGGACGACGTCGGGCGGGCCGCGCTTCGGCTGCGAGAAGGAGCCCCTCACGATGACGCGCTGACTGGTGAGCATGAGCGCGGTGCCACCCTGGCGCTGGGCGAGGTAACCCAGGCGGGGTCCGAAGTGGTCCTCCTCCAGCAGGACGTGCGGGCCCGCCACCGTGACGTCGCCGGTCAGGTCCTTCGCATAGCGGCTCGCCACCTCCGCGGACTGGAACAGGACCCACAGGCGCAGCCGCCCCGCGTGAGGGCCGCGCGACGCGAGGCGCTGTTCGAGGCGCAGGTCCTTGGGGACCTCCACCAGCTCCGCCGCGACGACCGCGCCGTTCTCCTGGGCGAGTGTCTTCAACTTCGCCACCAGGGTGTCGAGGGACTCCTTGCCGCCAGGGGCGCCCCAGTAGCCCACGAGCCCGTGGAGCTGGTTCGCATGGCGGATGAAAGAGCCGTGCACTTCCTCTTCCAGCACGAGCTCCAGTGCGCCCAGGGTCGCCGTGTCCCGCACTCCAAACGCGGTCGCCAGCTCGAATCTACCGTGCCCGTGAATCTCCGAGTGGACCATGCGCCCCTTGCGCTTCCACAAGAGGGTCCGCAGCGCGGGGAAGTCGTCATCCAGCGTCATCTCGGTGTGCAGCATCACCACCCGGCCCAGCGAGGCCATCACATCGGGGACGCGCTCCTCCGCGCCCACCGGGATGCCCTCCGCCGCGAGCAGCTCCTTCCATCGCTCCGGGTAGGCGCGTCCCGACTTCCAGTCTGGCAGGAGCGTGTCGAGGTAGGCCGTGGCCTCTTCAGCCGTCTCGAAGCGACCCACGAGCACGCAGTCTCCGCTGTTGTTTCCGGAGAACCCGCGCCACACGCGAACGCCGTCGGTCAGCGCCTCTCCCAAAGGCGCCCCCGCGCGCGCACAGCCCGCCAGGGGCGACGGCGCGGACAGCACGTCTCGCCGCCCGTTCCATCCCGCGAGCACATCCTCCGCCGAGGTGATGGGAAGTCCCCCGCCCTGAAACGAGCACGCCTTCAGCCGTCGGTTCGACGTCAGGGTGACGAAGTCGAGCCCCGCGCCGCAGTCGCCGCCGAAGAGCCGGGGGACCTCCGTCAGCGTGTCTCCGAAGCAGACCGACAGGCGCGTGCGCAGCGGGCTGTCCGCGAGCACCTCCGTGAGTCGTGCCTCATCCGAAGGGCTCAGTCGGAGCTTCGCGTCGTCGCCGACGTAGCGCAGGAGCGCGGCATCTCGACAGCCCAGCGCGTGAAGCGTCCGGAGCTGTGCGGACAGCGTGGGCAGTCGCTCCGGGGTCGCGAGGATGTTCACGCCGAACGTCTGTCCGGCGCGGGCGAGCCGCTCGACACACGCCTCCCAGTCGTTGTCGTCGTAGAGCGACACGCGGACCTCTCCGAGGTGGGGCGCGAGTCGTGCGAGTCGCTCGTCGGAGAGCAGCATCCCGTTGGTGGTGAAGTGGATGGCGAGCGGCGTCTCGTTCGACAGCCGCCGCACCAGCTCATCGAAGCCACGAAAGGCGAGGGGCTCGCCGCCACCGAACGAGACCTCCAGCGTGCCCGCGCGGGCCAGGCCCGACAGCACGTCGAAGGCGGAGTCCACCGTCCACTCGCTCTTCGCTTCCCGCTCTCGCGAACAGAAGGTGCACGCGAGGTTGCACGCGTTGGTGATGCCGAAGAGGACCAGCCGGGGCGCCCTTCGCCGCAGGTGGCGCGTCCGGGGGCCGTCCACGCGGAGGTTCGTGCCGGTGATCCGGTGGAACCAGAGGAGGGCGCCATCGAGCGCGTGCGGGCGCCAGTCGGAGTGTGGCTGCATGAAGGTCCTCACAACCCCCTGGATTCAGGGGCAATCCAAGGGTGGGGCGTGGTTCTCAGCCTACAAGAAACAATCGACGTTCCAGGGCCGATAACTCCAGAGTCAGCCGAAGTCTGGCCGCCCACACCCCCCGAGGTCCCACCCATATGGGTTTCAAGATCCCCAGCTTCAACGACGTTCGGAAGACGGTGACGAACACCGTCAACGACGTGAAGGACACGGTCGTCGACAAGGCGACGGACGTGAAGAAGGCGGTCGTCGACACGACCAACGACGTGAAGAAGGCCGTCGTCGACACGACCAAGGACGTGTTCGAGGACGTGAAGCACAACCCCGTCACGGACGCGTTCAAGAAGGCCATCACCGACCCGAAGGACCTGGCCCGCGACGTGTTCCAGACGGGGCTGCGCACCGCGTACCACGGCGTCACGAAGGTGCTGCCGGACGGCGCCGCCGACCAGCTGGTGAAGGCGGCCGAGGGCGGCATGGATGCCCTGGCCAAGACGTCGGAGCTGCTCGTCGGCAAGGACTCCTCCATCACCCAGAGCCTGAAGACGCTGGGCAAGGTGGACCTGGAGGGCATCACCCGGACGACGGACCCGGTGACGGGGCAGAAGCTGCAGGGTGACTGGCCCAAGCTGTGGGGCACCTGGCTGCTCGAGGAGAAGCCCAAGGACCTGGGCACCTGGGACAAGACGGACAACGGCACCGAGCGCGTCACCGTGCGCGACAACGCGTACACCGAAGACCTGGCGGGCCGCCCCCACCAGCAGCAGGTGACCGAAGAGTTCTTCAAGATGTACCCGAACCCGAAGCCCGGCGACGTGTTCCCTCCCGCCGAGGCCACCGACGCGCAGAAGGACAAGGCCCTGTACCGCTTCACGGGCCCGGGCACCGACGAGAAGAGCAAGGAGAAGTACACCTCGCTGGAGTGGTTCATCGGCTCCTACCGCACGCAGGTGACGTGCACCGGCATCGACGAGAAGACCGGCAAGCCCAACCTCCAGTACGAGGTCGTCAACAACTCGCACCTCGAGTCCGGCACCCGCGTGCCCGCGTCCTTCCAGGACAAGGGCCTGCCCCCCGCGCTCGTCCAGGACCGCCAGCGTGAGACGGGCCTGGGCGTCGGTGGTGACTGGATTCAGCGCTACGTGTGGACCAACAACGGCGTGGACAACCCCACGAAGTAATCCCGTCCCCGGTCGTTGACGAAGGCCCGGTGGTCGCGAACAGCGGCCCCGGGCCTTCTGCTTTCTGGCGTCCGGGTTCGCGCGATGCCTGCGCCAACGTGACTCGGAGCGCCGTGGGTCGCCGCCGAAAGGTGTGACGTCCTGCGTCACATCACGCCCCTCGGTTTTTCCTAGGCGTCAGGAAACATTTTCGGCTGATTCGCGAAGATGTAGGTATCCCCCCTTCAACACGAGGCGCTGTCATGGCCGGTATCTCCTCTGTGAACAGCAGCGCAGCCGAGTCCGCCCGTCGCCGAGCGGAGGCCGCGCGCGTCGCGGCCGAGCAGCAGACGGCGGCCAAGGCCAAGCCCAAGGCGAAGCCCGTGGAGAAGGTGGAGACGGTCTCCACGTTCGAGGAGCCTCGCAAGACGGGGGCGGAGAAGCTCACCGGGGAGAATGCGCCGCTCGCCGCCAAGGGGCCGCTGGACAGCGCGCCCGCGGACCCGAAGGCCCGCGCCGGTTGGTGGAAGCAGCTGTCGCCCACGGAGCAGTCGCAGGTGGTCAGCTCGGACCCCAAGAAGCTCGGCTCCATGGATGGCCTGCCGGCCTCCGTGCGTGACACCGCGAACCGCACGCAGCTGAAGAATGAAATCGCCCAGCTCAGCGCGGAGAAGTCACCCTCCAAGGACCAACAGCGCCAGCTGGAGAACGCGCGGGCCGTGCAGACGCAGCTGGACCGGGTGGCGAAGGAGGCGGGCTCCGCGCAGCTGCTCGTCTATGACTCGACCTTCGTCAATGGCGAGGGCCGTGCGGCCATCGTCGCCGGCAACCTGGACACCGCGAAGCATGTGTCGGTGAGCGTGCCGGGCCTGAACTCGGACGTGCGCGGCTACATGGACAACATCACCAGCGACGCGCTCAAGCTCCACAAGGCCTCGGGCACGCAGCAGGGTGAGGTCGCGACGGTGGCCTGGATGGGCTACGACGCGCCGGGCTTCCAGAACGTGGCGTCCGACAACGCCGCGGAGAATGGCGCCAAGCTGCTGGCCGCTGACGTGGCCGGCATCCGCGCCGCGCGCGACGGAAACCAGCCGCACCTGACTGTCATTGGCCACAGCTATGGCAGCACCACCGCCTCCATCGCCGCCGACAAGAACGGCCTCCAGGCGGATGACCTGGTGCTCATCGGCAGCCCCGGTGCGGGCAGCGCCAAGTCGGTGAAGGACTACGACGGCGCGCTCGCCAACGGCCACGTGTGGTCCGGCTCGGCCAGCCGGGACGTGGTGTCCTGGCTCAATGGCAGCAACCTGCCCGGGGACCCGCTGGGACAGGACCCGTCCGAGAACAAGTTCGGCGCCAACCGGTTCACCGCGGAGGCGAAGGACCGCGGGGACAAGAGCAACATGGGCGACCATTCCAAGTACTACAAAGAGGGCTCCGAGTCCCTGGCCAACCTGGCGGACATCGTCACCGGGAACTACGGCGGAGTGGACCGGGCCCAGCAGCGCTACGGCGAGCATGACTGGTGGAAGGGCAACCGCGTCATCGACCCCGAGGCGAAGCGCGCCGTGGAGTGAGCCGGATGTAGAGCGGGCCCAAGGTCCGCTCCACCGGAATCCCTTACAATTTTTTCGCGGGACCGGCCGGTGCTCTGGCGGGTCCCGCTTGTCTTGAGTGGACCTGGGAAGGTCGTGCATGCGCTTGTCGAACGTGGTGTTGAAGAGCCCTGACGTGGGCTCACGGCTGTCGTCTGTCGAAGTGGTGCAAGGCAGTCTGGTGAGCGGACGCGAGCGGGTGCTCGTCAATGCATCCAACACGAATGGCCAGCTCGGCTCGGGTGTCTCCGGCGCCATCCGCCGGGCGTGCGGCGAAGGCTTCCAGGAGCACATCCTCGCGGCGCTGAATGCGCGCTTCGGTGGACCCATGGCGCCGGGAGAGGTGCTGGTGACGGAGGCGGGCGCGCACCCCACGGCGAAGTGGGTGGCCCACGTCGCGGTGATGGACTATCGCGAGGGCATTCACGGGGGCTCGTTCCCGGACTCGCAGCGCATCCGCGCGGCCTGCGTGAAGCTGTGGGAGACGCTGGAGCAGTTGGACGAAGCAGACCTCTCCGTGGCCATGGTCGCCCTGGGGGCTGGCACCGGAGGGCTCTCGCTGCGTGAGTCGGTGGACCTGGCGTGCTCCACGCTGAGCGAGCACCTGAGCGCCAGAGAGGGTTCGCGGCTCGGGCGTCTGGTCTTCTACGGCTACAACCTGCCGGAGTACATCGCCACCGTGGATATCGTCTCGCGCTACTTCGCGCTGCCGGAGGGCTCCGTGTCGCGCGAGGTGCTGGACTTCGTGGAGCGCTGTCGCGAGCAGGAGCAGCGCGGCAGGTAGTCGCCGCGCGCTCACGGGCGCCGCCGGTCAGCCGAACCGCTCGCGCAGCGCCGACGCATGGCTCCGGCTGAGCGGCAGCGGCGCTTCCAGCCCGCGCAGGTAGACGTCACCCCCGCCGCTCAAGCCCCGGTCCACGCGCTCGACGTAGGTCAGGTTGACCAGCGCGGAGCGGTGGATGCGCGCGAAGGTCCGCTCCGGCAGGCGCAGCTCCCACTCCTTCAAGGGGCGCGGCGACAGCGTGCACTGGCCGTCCGCCGTGACGAGCTCCACGTAGTCGCCCGCGCCGCGAAGGCAGACGAGCTGCTCCACCCGCACGAAGCGCGACTTCGCGCCGTTCTCCAGGAACAGCACGTCCGCCTCGGTGAGCTTCTGGCGGGTGGGGCCCTGCGCGGGCGCGGGTCTGCCCTGCTCCCGTTCCACCAGTCGCTCCACGGCCCGCGCCAGCCGGTCCGGATGCACGGGCTTGAGCAGGTAGTCCAGCGCGTTGACCTCGAACGCCCGCAGCGCGTGCGTGTCGTGGGCCGTGACGAAAATCACCTGGAATGGCCGCTCGGGCAGGCGGGCGAGCAGCTCGAAGCCGCCCTCTCCGGGCATCTGCACGTCCAGGAAGAGCAGCTCCGGCCGCAGCTCCTCGATTCGCTCCAGCGCGGACTTCACGCTGTCCGCCTCGCCCACGACCTTCACATGGGGAGACGATGACAGCATCTCGCGCAGCTCGACTCGGGCGAGCCGCTCGTCATCCACGAGCAACGCGCGCAGGGGCAGCGTCATGCGATTCCTCCGCGAGTATCGGGGTCCATTCCATGGCGGGGAGCTCGACGACGATGTGGACCCAGCCCTCCGTTTCCGACGTCTCCAGCTTCGCGCGGTCCGCGTAGAGGTGGGCCAGCCGCTCGCGCACGTTGCGGAGCCCGGTGCCCGTGCCCTGGGGGCCCAGCTCGCGCGCCGCGGGCGCCCACGTGCCGGTGTTGTCCACCTGGATGCGCAGCACGTCCCGCACCCGCGTCACCCGCACACGTACGCGCACTGGCAGCACGCCGGACGCGAGGCCGTGCTTCACCGCGTTGTCCACCAGCGGCTGGATGAGGAACGCCGGCACGGTGAGCTGCTCGGTGCCGGGCTCCACGGAGAGGCTCGCGTCCAGCTTCTCCTCGAAGCGCACCGACTCGATGCTCAGGTAGCTGCGCACCATGGACAGCTCCTCCTCCAGCGGGACATGCGGGTAGTCCCCCTTCTGGAGCGAGAAGCGCAGGAAGTCCGCCATCTCCGTCACCATGCGCCGCGCACGGGCGGGGTCCTCCCCGATGAGGGCGCGCACGGAGGTGAGCGCGTTGAACAGGAAGTGCGGGTGCATCTGGTGACGCAGGGACGCGAGCCGCGCCTCCTGCGCCAGGGTGTCCGCTCGCAGGGCGCGCTCGCGCTCCTCCTGCCAGGCTCGGGCGTGTTTGATTCCGAAGTAGAGCCCGCTCCAGCCCAGCAGCGTGACGCCGTATTCCAGCGAGAGCCGGGGAAGCGACATCTGGTGTCGATGCCAGTCGTACGTGGGATAGAGCCAGATGGCCCACAGCTCACCCAGCACCGTCCAGAGGACTCCGAACGCCGCGCTGGTGACCATGGCCCAGAGCGTCTGCCGCCGGAAGGTGCCCGGAAAGAGGCGCCGGTAGGCCAGCCTCATCACGCTGGTGAGCGCCAGGCCGTACAGCGCGCGGTGTGCCTTGGCCACCACCAGGTGCAGCGCGCCGC
Source organism: Myxococcus sp. CA056 (assembly GCF_013336715.1). Classification (NCBI taxonomy): domain Bacteria; kingdom Pseudomonadati; phylum Myxococcota; class Myxococcia; order Myxococcales; family Myxococcaceae; genus Myxococcus; species Myxococcus sp. CA056. The sequence continues at coordinate 2,574 of NZ_JABUMT010000009.1, read as the reverse complement.
CATCCGCGTTGATGGCCGGATAGAAGGTGATGATGAGCAGGATGGCGTAGAGCCCCCAGCCCCCGAGCTGCAGGGTCCAGAACGCTGGAGCGGGGGCCAGGCGGTGTTTCATGCGCGGGAACCTATCAGAGTGAATCCAGCCCGACGACGCGCGAGCGCCTCGGGCTCTCAGGGGATGCGTGCGCCTGTCTGGCTGCTCTCAGGTCTTCAGCATGGAGCGCAGGAGGGTGCCGAACGCGCGCATCTCCTCCACCGTGCCCAGCGTCAGGCGCAAGGCGGAGTCGTCCGCGGCGATGGGGACGTTCGGGTTCGTCATCAGGTGGAAGCCATGGGGGGCGAAGCGCACGGGCAGGTCCAGTTGCTGCCGGGTCAGCGGAATCCAGAGGAAGTTGCCGTGGCCCGCGACGTACTTCATCCCCAGTTCGTCCAGGACGCGGGTGGTGACCTCGCGAGACTCGGCGGTGAGCTTGCGCATCCGCGCGAGGAAGGGCTTGTCCTGGAGGCTCGCCGTCGCGGCCATGATGGACGTGGAGTTGGGGAGGGACATCCGCAGCTCGGACAACCGCTGGATGACCTGGGGCTGGGCCAGGGCGTAGCCCACGCGCATGCCGGCCAGCCCATAAATCTTGGAGAAGGAGCGGGCGATGATGACGCTTCTTCCCGCGCGCACCTGGTCCACCATGGACTGGCCCGGCGCGGGCTCCAGGTAGTTCAGATACACCTCGTCCACCAGCACGGTGGCGCGGGGAGACACCGCCTCGCAGAAGGCGCGCAGGCGCGCCGGGTCGACGATGGTGCCCGTGGGGTTGTTGGGATTGCACACCGAGACGAGCTTCGTGCCCGCGCCCACGCGGGCCTCCATGGCCGCAAGGTCATGCGTCAGCGTGGCGTCGAGCGGAACGCGTTGCACCTTCCCTCCGACGCGCTCGGCGTAGTTGGCGAGGACGGGAAAGGTCAGGTCCGCGCACACGACGCCGCCTCCGCCGGAGGCGTACTCCGCCGCGATGATCGTCAGCGCCTCGAAGGAGCCCGCGGTGAGCAGGACGTGCTCGGGTGTCAGGCCCTCCTGCTCGGCGATGAGGCGCTTGAGGACATTGACGCTGTCGGTCGTGGCGTAGCGGCTGCTGAGGTGGAGGGACTCGCGGATGGCTCGCTTCGCGCCTTCAGAAGGGCCGTAGCGGTTCTCGTTGGAGAAGAGGCGGACGGGGTCCTCGCTCGGCGCACGCCTGGGCGCGGGGGCGGCCCGTGCGGGTTCGGGCCGGAGCGCCAGTCCGGCGGTGGTCGCCGCGGCGCCGGCGAGGAGGGCCCTGCGGGTGGGAAGGAAGTGGGACACGTCGATTCTCCCGGCGCTGAATGGGGTGGACGTCTCAGCGCGAGGAGAAGGTTAGGGGCGTGGCGGGGCTCAATCGCGGGCGCATCTGTGAAGGCCCGCACGCAGCCGGCGAGCGGTGTCCTTCACCTGTGAGCGGCGGGGGCGGCGCATCCCAAGCACCTTTTCGTGCCATTCCCCGACAATTGAGAATCGGAGGATGCACCATGCCTTTTGAGCACGGCGGTCGGATTGGTCCCAGGGTCGTCCCGCTCCCCAAGCCGTCTCCTCCGCCCCCGGCGCCCGAAGTGAAGGCCGTCGCTCCGGCGACTGTCGCCAAGGGCCACTCCCAGGTGGACAGCTTCCAGGCCACCACCGCCAGCGCGAAGTCCGCCGAGTCCCCCGCTCCAGTGGACAACACCTGGTCTGGGACCCAGCCGCTCTCCGAGGCGCGCAACGCGCATCGCACCAACACGAAGGAGCAGTTCGAGGACGCGCTGAACAGCGGCGCGAACTGGTTCGAAGGTGACGTCCGGAAGGAGATCAACAAGGACTCTCCGGAGATGCGCCACGACAAGAACCACGAGGACGGGGACAACCTCACCCTCAACGAGTGGCTGACGATGGGGAAGGAGTCCGGGCGCGGACTCAAGCTCGACATCAAGGAGGCCGACCAGATGCCGGCCGTCCTCGACGAGCTGGAGAAGGTGGGCATCTCCGAGGACCGGTTGATGCTCAACCTGGGCTTCGAGGACATGCAGGAGTGGGGGCCGAAGATTCGTGAGCGCTTCCCCAATGCCATCCTGGCCATCAACCCGCCCACCGGGGGAGAGGTGAAGGGGACGGATGCACAGAAGATGGTCGACCTGGCGAAAGAGCTGGGCGGGCCCGCCACCTTCGTGGTGCGTCACGACAAGCTGACCGACGAGGCCATCAAGACCTTCCTGCCCGCTGGGAGCCCCGCCGCCGGCACCATCTCGGTGTGGGGCGATTCGAAGGACCCCGTGAAGGCCGCCGAGGACCTGAAGGCCCGAGGCGTCAACGGGATGATCGACATCGCCGGACCCCATGGGAACAGCTGGGGCGACAGGGCCGACGCCGTGAAGAACTGGTTCAAGACCGGCTGGGACAAGTTTCTCTAAACCAACGATCTCGATTCTCGCACGACGTCAGGAGGCACGCCTGAGGTCGGCTCGGCGCAGGGATGGACAGGCAGAGCGCTGTGCATTCCGCGCGTTGAGGTAGGCATGTACCCGCACCATGAG
>NZ_JABUMT010000008.1:0-370208 GCF_013336715.1 Myxococcus sp. CA056 | reverse complement strand
CCTCTTCAGCCACTGCCTACCTTTGCCCTCGGGCAGGGCCTTCTCGCTCTCAGGTCTTCTGCGCACACAGAGCCGAACGAGAGGTGCCCCTGCTCCCTCTTCCCGCTCACTTCACGCCCGCCCGCCCGCCCGCCCTCCGGCCTGATCGAGAATCACGAACTCCGGTTTAGCGTCCCCGAGGACGCGGGCAAGCGCCGCCATGTCGCCCTACATCGGCCTTTCGGCGTTCAACAGGGTCCGAATCTCCCCTTCATCCAGGGCCCGGCCCTCGCGGCTGAGCGCCAGGGCGTTGACCTGGGTCTCTTCGACCTCGACGTGAGCGCCCTTGCGCCACTCGGTGGTGTGCACCGCGCCATCCACGAGCTTGCCGACGAGGGTGCCGTCGTCCCGGGCCATGAGCTCCAGCCAGAGGTTCTCCACCACCGTGTTTCCATCCGGGTGGGTGTCGAAGGGGGCCCGGACGAGGAAGGTGAGCGGCTCCATCAGCCCCCGGCGCTGGAAGCGCGCGAGGAAGGAGGGCAAGAGCGCCTGGGCCTCACGGCGCATGGACTCCGTCTGCTCCTCGGGCTCCTGGGTGAAGCGCTCGCGGTACGGCGCCAGGAGCTGGGACGTGTTGTGGCGCCCCAGGGGGGACACCACCGTGAGGAAGAGGCCCTCATGCCCCTCGAAGGTCTCCAGCGGCACGCCCAGCAGGTTGGCGCGCGCCTCCTCGGAGGGCACCACCATGAACGCCTGCCCCTCGCTGGTGCCCACTTGGGAGCGCAGCGCGGGCCCCTGACCGAAGGCCAGGTCCGTGCACAGCTCGTGCAGGAAGCTCTCCGCGGGCAACAGGTCCTGCTCCGCGAGGTGGAAGATCTCCAAATCCCGGGCGCCGAACTTCTCCATGCCGTGCGAGTGCACCCACAGCGGCGTGTCGCCCTCCGTCACCTCCACCGCGTGCAGGTGGACGTGGTCCCGGATGTCGAAGTCCAGCTCGGTGATCTCCACCACGTCCTCGGGCTCGTGCAGCTTGAAGGCCGCCAGGTCCACGAGCACCCCGGGCACATGCTCCAGCAGGGTGCGCACGGCCCACAGCGCCTCGAACACGGGCAGCGTGGGCTGCGCCCCACCCGGCTCCAGCGCCAGGTGGTAGTAGGCCTTCGCCTTGCTCAGTCGAGTGAAGGCCTCTGGACTGCCGCTGTACGCGGCCTTGTTGAACTTGGGCAGGCCCTCGGGGCCCACCGTCAGCCGGACATGCACCTCCGAGCTGTCCGCCCGGAGCACGAAGCCCTGGCCGTCCTCGGCTGGCGTGAACTCCACCTCGTCCGTCGCGAAAGAGGCTCGCAGGGCATCCAGCGGTGCGGGCCCTTCTTGCTCGGTCGCCAGGAGGTAGACCTCCATCACAGGTGCTTCTCGATTTGCTGAAAGAGGTCCACGCGGTCCACCAGGTCGGTCAGGTAGTCGAGCTTGTCGGTGGCCAGCACCAGGACTGGAGACAACCGGTAGGCACCGAACCATTCCTCATACAGGGCATTGAGGCGCTGGAGGTAGCGGGTGGGGATGTCCTTCTCCATGGAGCGGCCGCGCAGGGCGATACGCTCCTTCAGCGTCTGCACGGGGCAGCGCAAGTAGATCATCAGGTCGGGCGGACGCAGCGACTCGGAGATGGTCTCGTAGAGCTCGCAGTACGTCTTCCAGTCCCGCTTGTCGATGAGCCGCTGGCGGTGGAGGTTCTTGGCGAAGATCTCCGCGTCCTCGTAGAGGGTGCGGTCCTGCAGCACGGTACCGGGCGTGCGCTCCAACTCCCGGTGGAGGCGGAACTTATGCGTCAGGAAGAAGAGCTGTGAGCGGAAGGCCCACGTCTTCATGTCCTTGTAGAAGTCCGCGAGGTAGGGGTTTTGGTCATTGGGCTCGAAGGACGGGGTCAACCCGTACTTCCGGCAGAGGAACGACGTGAGCTCCGTCTTCCCGGCGCCGATGTTGCCCGCGATGGCGATAAACTTTTTCCTGGCCACGCCACCCCTGCTTGTAACCCCGCCAAGCTGCGCGCACCAGCAACAAGGTAAGGAAGGCTCGTGGTAGAAGAAGTGCATGCCCCCGAGCCGTCCCTCTCGCCGCGCCCCTGGGCGCCGCCACCTCCCGGGGTGCGGCCGCCTGTCCGGCCGTCCGGGACAGGACATCTGGCCGCGGGGCTGCCCTCGGGCCGCGACTTCCGTCGGCCCGACGAACCGGCCCCGAGGAGGGGGCTGAGGGATGCGTAAGCTCTTCTGTGTCGTGACGGCGGGCGTGTGGACCCCCATCAGCTTCGTCCTGGCCATCCTGGCGATGGTGTTGACGCTGAGGCCGGCCAACTCCGTCTGGGTGGCTCGCAGGATCTGGTCCCCGGTGTTGCTCTGGGCCGGTGGCGCGAAGTTGGAGGTCCTGGGCCAGGAGAACGTGGACCCGCGGCGGGCCACCATCTACGTGGCCAACCACCAGTCCACCATCGACATCCCGGCGCACTTCATGGCCGTGCCCGTGCCGTTCCGTTACGTGGCGAAGGACCAGCTCAAGTGGGTGCCGTTCATCGGCTGGTATCTCGCGCTCGCCGGTCACGTCTTCGTCAACCGGAGCAACCGCTCCAAGGCCATCGCCTCGCTGGACGCGGCGGCGGCCAAGATTCGCGGCGGGACGAGCATCTTCTTGTACCCCGAGGGCACTCGCTCCCCGGACGGCCACATCCTGCCCTTCAAGAAGGGCCCCTTCGCGCTCGCGCTCAAGGCCCGCGTCCCCATCTGCCCCGTCACCATCGAGGGCTCCGGCAGCCTGATGCCCAAGGACAGCTGGAACATCACTCCCGGCCCCATCCGCGTGAAGATTGGCAAGCCCATCGACACCACGGGCTTCGCGGAGAATGACCGGGAGGGCCTCGCCCGCGCCGTGCGAGAGGTCATCATCGCCGACAGCCTCGCGCTGGGCGGCAAGGGTGGCGACCCCGAGGACTCCGTCGCCGCCGCGGGCCTCGAAGGCATCAGCGCCGCCCGCGCCACCTCCACTCCCTGAGACGTTCTCCCGTGACGACGACTCCCGCCTTCCGCTTTCGCCCCTGGGCCCGCGCCGCCGTACTGGGCCTGGGTCTGCTCGCCGCCGGCTGCGGCCACACCACCTCGGCCACGACGGGCGCCCCCCGGCCCACCGACGAGCGCTCCCGGGCGCGGGCGTACCTGGAGGAGAACCAGCCGCAGAAGGCGCTCGGGCTCCTGAAGGACCTGCACGCGAAGGCCCCCGAGGACCTGGACGTGGCCCGCACCCTCACGGAGGCCCAGGTGAAGGCGGGCCGCACCGACGCGTGGATCGAGGAGCTCCAGGCGCGCATCGCCGCGAGCGAGCGGGCGGTGGACCAGTACATGCTCGGGCTGGCCCTGTTCTCCCGGGCGAAGGACGCCGGCGCGCCGGCCGTCACCGCCTTCGAGCGAGCCATCACCCTCTCTCCGGACACCGCCGAGTACCACCACCGCCTGGGTGTCGCCCGCCTGGAGTCCGAACAGTACGCCGCCGCCGTGGAGCCCCTGCGTCGCGCGGCGGCGTTGGCCCCCGAGCGCACCGCCTGGCGCCTGCCCCTGGCCAAGGCGCTGCACCGCACGGGAGACCCGGCGGGTGCGGTGGAGGCCCTGGGCGTGGTGGTCCGAGGCCGGCCCGCCCCGTCCGACGTGGCCACGGCGCGCGCGCTGATGGAGCAGATCAGCGACCCCTTCGGTGGCATCCCCAAGGCAGCCGAGGCCAAGCTCGAAGAGGGCCTGCGCTACCTGAACGACCTGGACGCCCCCCAGCACGCCATCCTCGCCTTCGAGGAGGTGCTGCACGACTACCCGGACCTGGCGGTGCTGCACTCGCTGCTGGGCCTCGCCTATCAGCGCCTGGACGACGCGGGCCGCGCGGTGGACGAGTTCAAGCAGGCCATCGAAAGCGCTCCGCGCGACGGGAAGAACCACCTCTACCTGGGGGAGCTTTACGCCTCCCGTCAGCGTCCGGACGCGGCCCGTGCGTCGTTCGAGAAGGCGGTCGCGCTGCATCCGTTGCTGGACGCGGCCTGGTTCCGGTTGGGTGACCTGCATCTCGATCGCAGGGACCTGGCGGCGGCCCGCGAGGCCTTCATCGTGGCGGTGTCCCTGTCGCCCGACTCCATCCCCGCACGGGGAAAGCTCGCGCTCGTGTACCAGCTCGACGGCGACTACCCCGCCGCGGAACGTGAGCTGCGCTACGTGGTCGAAAAGGACCCGGAGAATGTGGAGTTCTCGCTGCGGCTGGGGCTGCTCTTCACCGAACAGTCGATGAAGTCCACGCGTCCGCAGGTGAGGAAGACGGCGGCCGAGGAGGCCGAGCGCTGGCTCTCCAAGGTGCTGGAGGCGCAGCCGGAGAACGCCATCGCCTCGCGTGCGCTGCAATCCCTCAAGGGCCAGTAGCCACCAACGGGTCGTGCCCTCTACACTTCGCGCTTGATGAGTGATGGCCGCAAGTCTCCGCGCACGGCAACCAATCCCGGCACGCAGCCCCGGACGCCGAGCAGTCCAGGCATGCCTCGCACGCCGACGGATCCGGGCACCCTGCGGGTGATGTCCGCCGCGCGCACCGCGCCGCTCCAGAAGGGCAAGCAGGACGGCGCCCTCGGACAGCGGCTCGCGGGCGAGGCGTCCAATCAGGCCCTCAATGCGCTCTCCATCCTGAAGGAGTTCGCGGGCGACTTCCGTCAGCGGGATCGCTTCTTCAAGTACAAGGCGTCCATCGTCGCCGGGTGGCTGGCGTTGACGGTGGCGAGCTTCGCCATCGCCTGCCCCGGCAGCTCCGTTCAGACAGGGGACATGGACGCGCGGCTGGTGCTCAGCGACAAGCTGGACCGGCCCTCCATCACCATCTGGAACGAGAGCAAGGAGGCGTGGAAGGACGTCACCCTCATCGTCAACGGCCAGTACCGCGCGGCCGTGCCTTCGGTGGGCGCTGGTGAGTTCATCACCATCACCCCCAAGCAACTCATGGGCACCAGCGGCGCCGCCCCCGCGGACCTGCGCTTCAACACGCTGGAGATGCGCAGCAGCGACGACAGCGCGAACCTCACCGAGGACCTGCTCAACGAGTGGAAGCGCCTGCTCGGGCCGAAGTAGCTTCCAGGAGCCCCGCAAACACGAAGGGCGCCCTTCCCCACGGGAAGAGCGCCCTCTGCGTTTCCACCAGCCCCTCCTCACGAAGGGGCATGGAGACGGGCCTTACTCGGCCTTGGTCTCTTCGGCGGGAGCGTCGGCGGCGGGCGTGGCCTTCTTCTCGGGCCGGTCCACCAGCTCCAGCAGCGCCATCTCCGCGGCATCACCCCGGCGGAAGCCGAGGCGGATGATGCGGGTGTAGCCGCCGGGACGCGTGGCGTAGCGGTCCTTGTACTCGCTGAAGACCTTCTGCAGCACGTCGCGGTCCTTCACCGTCCGAGCCGCCAGACGCACGTTGGAGAGCCCACCGCGCTTACCCAGCGTGATGATGCGCTCCGCCAGCTTCCGGGCCTCCTTGGCCTTGGGAACCGTGGTGCGGATGGCCTGGTGCTCGAGCAGCGAGGTGACCATGTTGTTGAGCATCGCGAGCCGGTGGCTCGTGGTGCGGTGCAGCTTTCGTTGTCCGACCTTGTGACGCATCGTCGTGCTCCGGGTCCCCGCGTGGGGGCCACCACTCCGGCCGTATCAGGTACCGGGTGGGAAGGGCGAACCCGACACGAGGCTCGCCACTGCTGGTTGGGCCGGGTCAACCGCACCAGACCCCTTCCCTCCGCGCCGCGTGCAACTGTGTCGCGGGCACGGAGGAAAGTACCACGAAGACTCTACGCCTTCGGCGCCGCCGGGGCCGGAGCCTGCTTCGGGGGCCAGTTCTCGAGCTTCATGCCGAGCGACAGGCCCATCTCCGCGAGGATCTCCTTGATCTCCTTCAGCGACTTGCGGCCGAAGTTCTTCGTCTTGAGCATCTCGGCCTCGGTGCGCTGCACCAGGTCGCCGATGGTCTTGATGTTCGCCTGCTGCAGGCAGTTGGCGGAACGCACCGACAGCTCCAGCTCATCCACCGAGCGGAACAGGTTCTCGTTCAGCTTCGCCTCTTCCTTCGGCGCCTCGGCGATGACCGGCTCCTCCGTCTCGTCGAAGTTCACGAAGACGGTGAGCTGCTCCTTGATGATCTTCGCCGCGTACGCCACCGCGTCCTGAGGGGACACCGAGCCGTCCGTCCAGACCTCGAGCGACAGCTTGTCGAAGTCGGTGACCTGGCCGACGCGCGCGTTGGTGACCTGGTAGTTCACCTTGCGGGTGGGCGAGAACAGCGAGTCGATGGGGATGGTGCCGATGGGCGCGCCGATCACCTTGTTCGAGTTGGCCGGCACGTAGCCACGGCCGCGGCGGCACGTCAGCTCCATGCGGAGCTTGCCACCCTCGGAGATGGTGCAGATGTGGTGACCCGGGTTGAGGATCTCCACGTCGGCGTCGGTGATGAGGTCACCCGCCTTCACTTCCTTGGGCCCTTCCGCCTCGATGCGCAGCGTCTTCGGCTCGTTCGTGTGCATCCGAAGGAGGACTTCCTTCAGGTTCAGCACGACGTCCGTGACGTCCTCGGACACCTCGGGGATGGTGGTGAACTCGTGGTCCACGCCCTCGATCTTCACCGAGGTGATGGCCGCGCCCTGCAGCGACGACAGGAGCACCCGGCGCAGCGAGTTGCCCAGGGTGGTACCGAAACCACGCTCCAGCGGCTCCGCGATGAACTTCCCGTAGGTGGGCGTCAGGCTGTCCTGGTCCACCTCCATGCGGCGCGGCTTGATGAGGTCACGCCAGTTCTTCGCAATGTACGTATCAGCCATGGTGTACGACTCCTCGAGACGTGCGCCACCACCGACTTACCCACCGGAACGGCGGGAGGATGGCCACGTAGGGGACTGCGATAAAGCACGACGCCCCGGCCTCGTCGGCCAGGGCGTTGAGTACGTCGTCCAGGCCCGAATGGGCCTGGCGCGGCGATTACTTGGAGTAGAGCTCCACGATGAGCTGCTCCTGGATGGGCATGGTCAGGTCCTCGCGGTTGGGGACCGTGCGAACCGTGCCCTTGAACGACTTCTTGTCCAGGTCGATCCACTGCGGAACGCCACGGCGGTCCACCGTCTCCAGCGCCTCGGAGATACGGAGCACCTTGCGGCTCTTCTCCACGACCTCGACGGACGTGCCGGGCTTGATGGAGAACGAGGGGATGTTGACCTTGCGGCCGTTCACCTGGAAGTGGCCGTGGCGGACCAGCTGGCGCGCCTCGTTGCGGGTATCCGCGAAGCCCATGCGGAACACCACGTTGTCCAGGCGGAGCTCCAGCTGCTGCAGGAGGTTCTCACCCGTCTTGCCCTTGGCGGCGGACGCGCGGTGGTAGTAGCCGCGGAACTGGTTCTCCAGCAGGCCGTACATGCGCTTGACCTTCTGCTTCTCGCGCAGCTGCACGCCGTAACCAGAGAACTTCACGCGGCCCTGGCCGTGCTGGCCGGGGGGATACGGGCGGCGCTCGATGGCACACTTGTCCGTGTAGCAGCGGTCGCCCTTCAGGTACATCTTGAGGTTTTCGCGCCGGCAGATACGGCAAGCGCTCGCGGTGTAACGGGCCACAGACTTCTCCTTAAAGGTGATCTGGAGCCGCCCCCACGCCGGTGGCGCAAAGGGCGGCCCGGACGAAGGGGTTAGACGCGGCGGCGCTTGGCCTGACGGCACCCGTTGTGCGGGATGGGCGTCACGTCGCGGATGAGGTTGATCTTCAGACCGGCGGCGGCCAGCGCGCGCAGCGCCGACTCACGGCCCGCGCCCGGACCCTTCACGAACACGGACACGTTCTTCAGCCCGTGCTCCATCGCCTTCGCCGCGGCATCACCGGCGGCCACCTGAGCGGCGAACGGGGTGGACTTGCGGCTTCCCTTGAAGCCACGCGCCCCGGCCGAGGACCAGGAGATCACGTTCCCGGACACGTCCGTGATCGTGATGATGGTGTTGTTGAACGTGGACTGGATGTGGACCACGCCATTGAGAATGCTCTTCTTGCCCTTGCGCTTGGCCTTCTTCGCGGCAGGGGCCTCGCCCTCGGTGCCCGTGGGCGCCGCAGCCGAAGTATTGGTCTCGTCAGCCATGTGAGTTGCTGCTCCTGAGAGGAGGTGATCGACGCCGGCACCTCACGGGCCGGCGCTGCGGTTTACCGAGCCGGAGCGGCCGGCTTCGCCCGAACGATGCCGCGCTTGGGACCCTTGCGAGTACGCGCGTTGGTGTGGGTGCGCTGGCCACGGACAGGCAGGCCCTTGCGGTGACGGAGACCTCGGTAGCAGCCCAGATCCATCAGGCGCTTGATGTTCATCGTCACTTCACGCCGGAGGTCACCCTCGACCTTGTAGCTGGCCTCGATGATCTCACGGATCTTGCGAGCCTGGTCCTCGGTGAGGTCCTTGGTCCGGGTGGTGGGATCGATGCCCGCCGCCTCGATGATGTCTTGCGCGGACTTGTTGCCGATCCCGTAGATGTACTGAAGCGAGATCACGGCGCGCTTGTTGGGCGGCAGGTCGATGCCGGCGATACGAGCCATCTTCGGTCTTCCTTCTGGAGTGGAGTTGGTCTGGAGCCAACAGCCTGTCGGCGGTTAGCCCTGGCGCTGCTTGTGCCGGGGGTTGGAAGCGCAAATCACGCGCACGATGCCCTTGCGGCGAACAACCTTGCACTTGTCGCAGATCTTCTTGACGGACGCCCGAACCTTCATGGAGCGAACTTCCTTCCTTCGAACAGATGAAAAGTCATGAGGGTCGCCACCCTAGTCCCAGAGCGGCGCCCTTTTCTACTTCGCCCGGTACGTGATCCGTCCGCGCGTCAGGTCGTACGGAGACAGTTCGACCTTCACCTTGTCTCCCGGGAGGATGCGGATGAAGTGCATCCTCATCTTGCCCGAGATGTGCGCGAGCACCTTGTGGCCATTATCCAGCACCACGCGGAACATCGCGTTGGGGAGGGGCTCCATCACCGTCCCCTCAACTTCGATGGAATCATCCTTCGGCAAGCGTCAAACCCTCTTCCCGGACCACGAACCTTCTGGAAGCGCGGCGGATTATCACTTTGGTCCGCAAGTGGCAAGCGTCCCGCGCGGGAAAACTCGGATTCCTACCAACCCACCATAACACCCTCATATTTCACCCGCAGTCCCGGCCCCTTCACGCCCCTCGGGTGAGCACCTCGGCTCCGCCATCCGTGATGAGGATGGTGTGCTCGAAGTGGGCGGACAACTTCCGGTCCGCCGTCACCGCCGTCCAGTCATCGTCCAGGAGTTCCACCTCGTGGGTTCCCTGGTTCACCATCGGCTCCACCGCGAGGACCATCCCCGACCGGAGCTTCATCCCCGCCCCCGCCTGCCCATGGTTGGGCACGTGGGGGAACTCATGGAGCTTCCGGCCAATCCCATGGCCGGTAAAATCCCGGACGACAGAGTACCCCCGAGCCTCCACGTGCCGCTGGACGGCGTGCCCGATATCCCCCAACCGGTTGCCCGGCTTCATGGCCTGGATGGCCTTGTGGAGGGACTCACGCGTCGTGTCCAACAGGGACCTCGCCTCGGCCGACACCTTTCCCACCGCCACCGTCCTGGCCGCATCCCCGAACCACCCCCGGTACGACACCCCGAAGTCGAGCTTCATCAGGTCGCCCTCGGCCAGCTTCCGCCGCTTGCTGGGGATGCCGTGGACCACCTCATCGTTGACGGAGGCACATAGCACACACGGAAAGCCGAGGTAGCCCTTGAACGCCGGCCTGGCGCCCCGCTCCGCCGTCAGCCTCTCCGCCAGGGCATCCAAGTCCCAGGTGGTGATTCCCGGAGCGACCGCCTTCTCCAGCGCATCCAGGACGTCGGAGACAATCCGACCCGCCTGGCGCATGAGGGCTATCTCGTCCCGGGATTTGATCGCCACCTGGCTCATCAGCGCTCCGTGCGCGCCATCCGCGCACGGAGAACGGGTGGCAAGCGGCAATGGGCGCCGCAAGCGCCCAACGTCCGCTCGCCGGCCCGTCCGGGCATCAGACCTTGCCCCGACCCGCGGCGCTCTTGATCTCCTCGTAGATGCCGTCTGGCGAGCCCACACCGTCCACGCTCTTGAGCACGCCCTTCTTCGCGTAGAAGGCCTTCAGCGGGGCCGTCTCCGCGTCGTACTTCTGGAGGCGCTTCTCGATGACGTCTGGCATGTCATCCGGACGCTGCACCAGCCCCGTGCCGCACTTGTCACAGTACCCCGCGCGCTTCGGCGGGCTCTGATCCACGTGGTAGACGCTTCCGTCAACGGGGCAGACGCGCCGGCCGGAGCCACGCTCCACCAGCGTCTTGTGCGGCACCTCGAGCGAGACGACCGCGTCGAGCTGCTTGCCCAGCCGCCCCAGCATCCTTTCCAGCGCGTCAGCCTGGCCCGGCGTGCGCGGGAAGCCATCCAGCACGAAGCCCTGGGCCACGTCTGACTGCTTCAAACGCTCCTCGACGATACCGATGACGACTTCGTCCGGCACGTACTGGCCCGCCGCCATCAACGGACCCGCGACCTTCCCCAGCTCCGTCCCCTCCGCCACTGCCTTGCGGAGAATGTCACCGGTGGAGATCTGCGGGATGTGGAAGTCGGCGAAGAGCTTCTTCGCCTGGGTACCCTTCCCCGCGTTCGGCGGTCCCAACAGGATCAGGTTCATGTGCTCCTCTCAGCTCCCAAGGAAGGCACGGAAGTCGTCGGCCACGAAGCTTCCAAGCGCCCCCCATGTGCACCACCGAATACCTTGAACGACTCCATCCCGGAACGACGAGGCGCCCCTCCCCACGACGGGGAGAGGCGCCCGGGACGTGGAACGTCGTGACTCAGGCCGCCACGCGCACCCGGCCGCGGATGCGGGGGCCACGCGGCCCGGCGAAGCCTTCGTAGTTGCGGCTGATGAGGTGACCCTCGATCTGCTGCACCGTGTCCAGCGCCACGCCCACCACGATCAGCAGCGCGGTGCCGCCGAAGGTGAAGCGAACGTTGAGCATGCCGCTGATGACGGATGGAATCACACAGATGACCGCCAGGTACAGCGCACCACCGAACGTGAGCCGGTTCAGCACTCGCTCGATGAACTCCGCCGTCTGACGACCCGGACGAATGCCCGGGATGTAGCCGCCCTGCTTCTTGATGTTGTCCGCCACGTCATCCGGCCGGAAGGTCAGCGCCGTGTAGAAGTAGGCGAAGAAGATGACCATCAGCACGAAGAGGCCGTTGTAGATCCACAGGTTGCCTTCGATGGCACGCTGCAGGTCCTGCAGGAACGGGAACCACGTGCCCAGCGTGGCCGGGAACGACAGCACCGCGCCCGCGAAGATGGGAGGGATGACGCCGGCGGTGTTGACCTTCATCGGGAAGTACGTGGCCTGGCCCGCGAACATCCGGCGCCCCGCCATGCGCTTGGCGTACTGGATGGGGATGCGGCGCATGCCGCGCTCCACATAGACCACCACCGCGATGATGAGGAGCATGAAGACCAGCAGCGCCAGGACCTCGGCCACCGCGATGACTTCCTGCCGCGTCAGGTCCAGCAGCGACTTGGCACCCGGGAGCACGCCAGCGACGATGCCCGCGAAGATGATGAGCGAGATGCCGTTGCCGATGCCACGCTCGGTGATGCGCTCACCCAGCCACATGATGAACGCCGTACCGGCCGTCAGGCTGATGACCGTCATGAAGGTGAACCAGACGCTGTCGTCCGGAACCACCACCTGGTTGAAACCACTCTGGCCCCCGTCGGAGCGCCCCAGGGACGCCAGCCACCGGGAGATTCCGATACCCTGGATGACAGAGAGGACGATGGTGCCGTAGCGGGTGTACTGATTGATCTTCTGCCGCCCCGCGGCGCCCTCCTTCTGCAGCCGCTCCAGGCTGGGGATGACCACCGCCAGCAGCTGCATGATGATGGAGGCGCTGACGTAAGGCATGATGCCCAATCCGAAGATGGACATCTGCTCCAGCGCGCCGCCGGAGAAGAGGTTGAACAGCGACACCAGTCCGCCCGACTGCTTCTGGGCGTCCATGAAGGCGTTCATCGCCGCCCGATCCACGCCGGGCGTATTGATGAAGATGCCGATGCGGTAGACGGCCAGCAGGGCTAGCGTATACGCAAGCCGGCTGCGCAGCTCCGCGATGCGGAAGACGTTGGCGAAGGCATTGAGAGCCACGGGGTAGCCATCCTCTTCGTGAGGGTTCTGCCAGGACGACAAAACGCCCCTGTTCCACGGACGGGAAAGGGGCGCAGAAGCCTACACAAGCGAAATGGCGCGCACCACCGTCAAGTGATGCGCGCCGAACATGCTCAAGCCTTGGGCTGCCGAGGGGCCTTGACGCCCTTGCCAGCATGGGCCTTCGCGGCCGCTTCAGGCTTGTGGGCCATCAGCGGAAGGACATCCACCGCGCCGCCCGCCTTCTCGACCGCGGACTTCGCGGCCTCGGAGGCCTTGTGGACACGGATGGTGACCTTCTTGGTCAGCGCGCCGTGTCCCAGCAGCTTCACGCCGTGGTAACGACCCTTGACCAGACCGACCTTCTTCAGAGAGGCCTCATCCACCGTGGAGCCCGCGTCGAAGTGGGTGTCCACATCCGACAGGTTCACCACCGCGTACACCGTGCGGTTGGGGGAGTTGAAACCAAACTTCGGAAGGCGGCGCTGCAGAGGGCTCTGACCGCCCTCGAAGCCCTCGAACCGCATGTTGCCGGAACGGGCCTTCTGACCCTTGCCACCGCGGCCGGCCGTCTTGCCCAGGCCAGAACCCTGGCCGCGACCCACCCGCTTCTTGCGGTGCCACGAGCGCGAGGGACGCTTCAAATCGTGCAGAGTGCTCATTGTCTCAGTCCTCTCGTGCTCAGGCCTTGGTCTGCTTGGCCTGGTAGGCGCGCGCGCGATCCCGCAGGGCGATCTTGCGCGGCTTGCGGCGCTTCGGCGCCGGCGCCTCGGTGCTCACCGTCTCCAGGGAGACCAGGTGCTTCACCTTGAACGCCATCCCACGGATGGCAGGGGTGTCCTTGAGCAGGCGCTCTTGACCAAACTTCTTCAGACCCAGGCCACGGATGGTGGCCAGCATGTCCTCGGAAGCGCCCGCGTAGCTCTTCGTCAGCTTCACCTTGAGCGCCATGACTAGCCCCTCTGCTCCCCGGCGAGCTTCGCCGACTCGACGTCCTTGCCACGCAGCCGCGACACCTGCGCCGCGCTCCGCAGCAGCTTCAGGCCAGCAACCGTGGCCTTCAGCACGTTGTGCGGATTCCGCGAACCCTGGCTCTTCGTCAGGATGTTGCGGATGCCCGCCGCCTCAAGAACCGCGCGCACCGCGCCACCGGCGATGACGCCCGTACCTTCGCTGGCCGGCTTCAACAGCACCCAGCCGGCGCCGAAGTGCCCGAGCACCTCGTGCGGAATCGTGTGACCCATGAGCGGGACGCGGAAGAGATTCTTCTTCGCGTTCTCGCCACCCTTGCGGATGGCCTCGGGGACCTCGTTGGCCTTGCCCAGGCCGACGCCCACGTGTCCAGCGCCGTCGCCCACCACCACCAGGGCGGCGAACGAGAACCGGCGGCCGCCCTTCACGACCTTGGCCACGCGGTTGATGTTCACCACGCGGTCGGTGAGGTCCAGATCGTTCGGATTGATCGGAGTTGCCACTTGGAAATCCTTTCGAAAGCTAGAACTTCAGCCCGGCCTCGCGCGCGGCGTCAGCCACGGCGGCGATGCGCCCGTGATAGGGGAAGCCGTTGCGGTCGAACACCACCGCCTCGACGTTGGCAGCCTTGCACTTCTGCGCGATCAGGGCACCCACCCGCTTCGCGTCCGCCTTCTTGTCGCCTTCGTCCTGGCCCTTCAGGTCCTTGGACAGCGACGAGGCAAACGCGAGGGTCTTGCCAGTGGTGTCGTCCACCACCTGCGCGTAGATGTGCTTGAGGCTCTTGTAAACGGAAAGCCGCGGCCGCTCGGTGGTGCCCGAGAGCTTCTTGCGGATGCGGTTCTTCCTCTTGAGACGCGAATCGATCTTCGTCGGCATGGCTGCTTCCTTGTCCTTCCGGCGGCGATGCGGACTTCCGCCGCCGGATGATGCCGTCGGACCCCACGGGCCCGACGGGATTGGGAACCCTCAGGACAGACGAAACGACTAGGTCGTTCCGGTCTTGCCCTCCTTACGACGGATGCGCTCCTCGGAATACTTGATGCCCTTGCCCTTGTAAGGCTCGGGCGGACGCAACGAGCGGATGTTCACCGCCGTTGCGCCAAGCGCTTCCTTGTCCGCCGAGCGGAGCGTCAGCCCCACGGTGGGGAGGCTGTCCTCGGTGCGGGCCGCCTTGTCGACTTCAGCCGTCACACCCTCCGGCAGGTTGAACACCACCGGGTGCGAGTAGCCTAGCGCGAAGTGGATGGCCTTGCCCTTCACCTCGGCGCGGAAACCAACGCCGCGGATGTCCAGCTTCCGCTCGAAGCCGGTGGACACGCCCTTCGCCGCGTTCGCGAGGATGGTGCGGGTCAGGCCGTGCAGGCTGCGCGCCTCGCGAGAATCATCCTCGCGCAGCACGCTGACCTGGCCGTCCTTGATCTCCACCTTGACCCGGGCGGGCAGCTTCACGGACAGCTTGCCCTTGGGGCCCTCGAAATTCACCTGCTGGCCGGCGACGATGGCCTTCGTCTTGTCGCCGAGCTTGATCGCCAGTTTTCCAATCCGACTCATGGTTGCCTCGGTCCTGTATGCCCGGGGCGCGCACTCTCGCGAGGCGCGGCCGCCAGGCAGCTGGCTAGTAGACGGTGCAGAGCAGCTCGCCGCCCGCCTTCTGCTTGCGGGCCTCGGAGTCCACCAGGATGCCGCGGGACGTGGACAGGATGGAGATACCCATTCCACCCAGCACCTGCGGGATGTCGCTCACGCCGCAGTAGCGGCGCAGGCCCGGCTTGGACACGCGGCGGATGCCGGTGATGGCGGGGCTGCGGTCCGGACCGTACTTGAGCTGCACGGTGATCTCGCTCTGCGGCGAGCCCTCGGGGGTGGCGACGGCGAACTCCCCGATGTAGCCCTCATCCTTGAGGACCTTGATGATCTCGAGCTTGAGCTTCGAGTGGGGAATGACGACCTTGTCGTGACGCGCGCGCGAAGCATTGCGCAGGCGGGTCAGCATGTCGCCAACAGGATCATTGACCGGCATGAGCTACCTTCCAAGCAAGAGCCCTCATCGAGCATCTCGCGTTCGCGGCCGCCGCGCCTGCCGGGCCCATCCCGGGGGTTCGCGCCGACCGCCACTGCTGAGGTTGAAACTTCGATTGAGCGAGCTCCTCCCGGAGCGCGCCCAGGGTGCCGATGAGCCCTTCCGAGCCCCTCAGCACCCTGCCCTTCCGGCTACCAGGACGACTTGGTGACGCCGGTGATCTCGCCGCGCAGCGCACGGTTGCGCAGGCAGATACGGCACATCTTGAACTTGCGAAGGAAGGCGCGCGGCCGACCGCACAGCGGGCAGCGGTTGTACTGGCGCACGGCGAACTTCGGCTTGCGCTTCGCCTGGGCGATCTTGGAGAGCTTGGCCATTGTCTTGAGGTCCTTGGCTCGAGGGCTTACTGACGGAACGGCAGGCCGAAGTGACGCATCAGCGCCAACCCCTGCTCGTCGTTCGCGGCGGTGGTGACGAAGCTGATGTTGAGCCCCTTCACCTTCTCGATCTGGTCGTAGTTGATCTCAGGGAAGATGATCTGCTCGCGCACGCCGAGCGTGTAATTGCCCTTCCCGTCGAAAGCCTTCGGGGACACGCCCTTGAAGTCACGCACGCGCGGCAGCGCCACGGTGATGAGGCGGTCCATGAACTCGTACATGCGAGTACCACGCAGCGTCACGGCGGCACCGATGGCCTGGCCCTGACGCAGCTTGAAGTTCGCGATGGACTTGCGAGCGCGCGTGACGATGGGCTTCTGACCCGTGATCGCCGCGAGCTGGTCCACCGCCGACTCCAGGATCTTGTTGTTGGCGAGCGCCTCGCCGAGACCCATGTTGACGACGATCTTCTGGAGACGCGGAACCTCCATCGGGTTCTTGAGGCCCAGCTCCTTCATCAGGGCGGGCACTCCTTCCTTGCGGAAGCGCTCCTTCATGCGGGCCGGCTTGCTCTCGAGGCCTTCCTCGATGTTCGCCGCGAAGCCAACCTTCTTGGCCTCTTCCTTCTTGCCCCGCTTCGCCTTCTTTTCCTTCTGGTCCGGCTTCTTCTCGTCAGCCATCGTCGTATCCTCTGCTTCGGGGCGCCGTTGTGGACCCAGCGCGTCCGATCAGTCCTTCATCTGGAAACTGAAAACACCGCGAGGGCCCCGGAACCACCCAGGCCCTCGTTGCCTGCACGCCCCCCTACCCGCCCACCAGGGCGGGCAGAAGGGCGCGCATACATGCCCCAACAGGGACTCCTAGTCAATCAGCGCGTCGCAGTTCTTGCAGAACCGCTGGAGCTTCTCGCCCTCGGTCTTGACCCCCACGCGGGTCGGCTTGTCGCACTTGGCGCACACGACCTGGACATTCGCCAGGGCGATGGTGCCGGGCTTCTCGACAATGCCACCCTCGGGATTCTGGGGCGTCTTCTTCTGGTGACGCTTGACCAGGCGCAGACCCTCAACGGTCACGCGACCCGCCTCGCGGTCGATCTTCAGCACCTTGCCGCGCTTCGTCGCGGGACTCTTCTCGGAGGCTTCGGCCCCGGCCATGACCTGGACCGTGTCTCCCACTTTCATCTTCTGCATGGCTTCCTCGTCTCTCTGGCTGCTCGCCGTCCGGCCTGCGGTCCTCTCAGAGGACTTCGGGCGCCAGCGAGATGATCTTCATGAACTTGCGGGCGCGGAGCTCACGGGCCACCGGCCCGAAGATGCGCGTACCAATGGGCTCCATGTCCTTGTTGATGAGGACCGCGGAGTTGCCATCGAACTTGATGAAGCTGCCGTCGGGACGACCCACCTCGCGCTTGGTGCGGACGATGACGGCCTTGGCCACGTCACCCTTCTTCACCTTCGAGTTGGGCAGCGCCTCGCGGATCGACACGACGATGACGTCGCCGATGGACGCGTACTTGCGCTTCGAACCGCCGAGCACCTTGATGCAGAACACCTTCTTCGCGCCCGAGTTGTCCGCCACGTCGAGCACGCTCGTCATCTGAATCATCTGAGAATCTCCTATCGCCGGTGACTCCACCACACCGCCTCACGGCCGCGCAGGTGGAGGTGCGTGCTAGACGTTCTTGCTCTTCTCCAGCACCTCGACCACACGCCACCGCTTGTCCTTCGAGGCAGGCTTGGTCTCGGCGATCCGGACCCGATCACCCTCGTTGATGGTGATCTTCTTCGGATAGTCGTGGTCCTCCACGTGCGCCTTGTACTTCTCGCGCAGGCTCATGATCTTCCCGTACTTCGGGTGGGGAGCCCGGCGCTGGACGGTGACCACGACCGTCTTCTGCATCTTGTTGGAGGTGACGATTCCCACGCGCGTCTTTGGACGGCCGCGGGAGGAGGTCTCTGCCTTGGGCGCTTCAGTCGTTTCAGCCATCTTTGTTCTCACTGTCTCTCATGCACCCGGGCGCTCTCGCGTCCCGGATGGCCGCACGCACCCGCTTCCGGGCGAGCGCGCTTGGAGGAATCGCGACGTCGGCCTTAGGCCTTCGCCGCCTTCTTCTTCTCGCCGAGAACCGCCAGCACCCGGGCCAGGTCACGCCGGTGCAGGGTTCGCTCCGCCGGGCTGTCCAGCGAGCCGGTCCGCCGCTTGAGCTGGTCCTGGAACAGCGTCTCACGCAGTTCCGTCGCCCGCCGCTGCAGGTCGTCCGCCGACAGCTCCCTCAGTTCCTTCGCAGTCGCCATTGCTATCTCCACATGCGTGCGGGAGCCCACCCGAAGGCGGCTCCCGCCGCGGTGCCTAGAGGCTCAGGTCCGTGCGCGTCACGATACGCGTGAGCACCGGCAGCTTCGCCTGCGCCAGCTTCAGCGCCCCCGTGGCCACCTCGGTCGTCATCCCCTCCATCTCGTAGAGGATGCGGCCGGGCTTCACCACCGCGACGTAGTACTCCACGCCACCCTTACCGGTACCCATTCGGGTCTCGGCGGGCTTCTTGGTGATGGGCTTGTCCGGGAAGATTCGGATCCAGATCTTGCCGCCGCGCTTCACGTGGCGGGTCATCGCGATACGAGCCGCCTCGATCTGCCGGGACGTAATCCACCCCGGCTGCAGGCTCATCAGGCCGAACTCACCGTAGGTCAAGTCGCTGCCACGGTGCGCGGCGCCGGGCGTGCGGCCCTTGTGCATCTTGCGGTACTTCGTACGTGCAGGCTGAAGCATCGTCGCTGTCCTTCACTGCCCTGCCCCGGGCGACCTCTCTCGAGAGCGCCCAAAGCGGGAGGGCTCTTAGCGGTTGGAAGGCATGGGGGCCTGGCCGCCCTTGCCCGGGAGAACCTCGCCCTTGCAGACCCAGACCTTGCAGCCGATCTTGCCGTAGGTCGTCTTGGCCTCGGCGAAGCCATAGTCGATGTCCGCGCGGAGGGTGTGCAGGGGCACGCGGCCCTCGCGGTACCACTCGTAGCGGGCCATCTCGGCGCCACCCAGGCGGCCCGAGCAGGCCACGCGGATGCCCTTGGCTCCGAACTTCATCGCAGTCTGAAGCGCCTTCTTCATGGCGCGACGGAACGCGATGCGACGCTCAAGCTGCGTGGCGATGTTCTCCGCCACCAGCTGCGCGTCGGTCTCCGCCTTGCGGACCTCGACGATGTTGAGGAAGACCTCGTTCTTCGTGAACTGCTGGAGGTCCTTCTTCACCGTCTCGATGCCCGCGCCGCGCTTGCCGATGACGATACCCGGACGCGCGGTGTGGACGTTGACCTTCACCTTGTTGGCTGCGCGCTCGATCTCCACCTTGGACACGCCCGCGTGGTTCAGCGACTTCTTCACGAACTCGCGGATGCGGATGTCTTCATGGAGCCACTGCGCGTAGTTCTTGTGCTCGAACCACTTGGAGTCCCAGGTCTTGATGACGCCAAGCCGGAACCCGATCGGATGAACTTTCTGTCCCAACGTGAATCTCCTTGAACGTCCGGGCTGGGCCCGACGGGTCCTACTTCTTGGCCTCGGCCAGCACCACATGGACGTGGGCGGTCTTCTTCTTGATCGGGGTGGCCCGACCCATGGCGCGCGGCATGAACCGGCGCTGGGTAGGACCCTGGTCCACCGAGATGGTCTTGACGTAGAGCGTGTCCACGTCGACCTGACCCTTGGACAGGTCCGTCGCGTTGGCCACGGCGCTCTTGATGAGCTTCTCCACCGGCAGGGCCGCAGCGCGCTTGGTGAACTTCAGGATGTTGAGGGCAGCCTCGACGGGCTTGCCCCGGATGAGCGCCGCAACGACGGACAGCTTGCGGGGGCTCATGCGCAGGAAACGCAGATGTGCAGTCGACTCCATGGTCATCTCCTCAGGCTCTCAGGCAATGCGCCAGGCTACTTGCCCGGGGCCTTGGCGACCTTCTTCTCCGCCGAGTGTCCACCGAACGTACGCGTCGGGGCGAACTCGCCGAGCTTGTGGCCCACCATGTTCTCCGTGACGAACACCGGGATGAACTTCTTCCCGTTGTGCACCGCGAAGGTGTGACCCACGAACTCCGGAAGGATGGTGGAGCGGCGGGACCACGTCTTCACGACAGTCTTTTTGTTCGTCTTGATCATGTCCTCGATCTTCTTGACGAGGAAGTCGTCGACGAACGGACCCTTCTTGATCGAACGAGCCATGGCTTGCGAATCCTCTTACTGGCTGCGCGCGCCCTGGCGGCGGCCGCTCACGATGAACTTGTCAGTACGCTTGTTGGTGCGCGTGGTCAGACCCTTGGTCTTCTTGCCCCACGGCGACACCGGGTGCGGGTTGCCCTGACCGGACTTACCCTCACCACCACCGTGCGGGTGGTCCACGGGGTTCATCGCGAGACCACGAACCGTCGGGCGGATGCCCAGCCAGCGGCTCTTACCCGCCTTACCGATGCGGATGATCTCGTGCTCGATGTTACCCACCTGGCCCACGGTGGCGCGGCACTCGATGAGGACCATGCGAACGGTTCCAGAAGGCATACGCACCTGCGCGTAGCGGCCCTCCTTCGCCATCAGCTGTCCGGAGGTTCCCGCGGAGCGGATGACCTGGGCGCCACGGCCCGGCTTCAGCTCCACGTTGTGGATGATGGTACCCACCGGGATGTTCTGCAGCGGCAGGGAGTTGCCCGGACGGATGTCGGCGGTCTCGCCGGCGAACACCGTGTCGCCCACATTCAGGCCCACCGGGGCCAGGATGTAGCGCTTCTCACCGTCCGCGTACGTCAGCAGGGCGATGTTGGCGGTGCGGTTCGGGTCGTACTCCACCGCGGTGACCTTGGCCGGCACGCCGTCCTTGTCACGACGCTTGAAGTCGATGACGCGGTAGCGGCGCTTGTGACCACCACCCTGGTGACGCCGGGTGATGTGTCCGTGCACGTTGCGGCCACCCGAGCGCTTCAGCGGCTCGGTCAGCTTCTTCTCGGGCGCGTCCTTGGTGATGTCCGCGAAATCGGACACCGTCATGTGACGGCGGGCGGCGCTTGTCGGCTTGTACTTCTTGATGCCCATGGTGTGTTCCTCAGGCTGACCTCAACGCCGTAGCGTCAGGCCGCCCCTCCCTCGAAGAGTTCGATCGAGTCGCCTTCCTTGAGGGTGACGACCGCCTTCTTGAAGTTGGGCCGCTTGCCGATGCTCCGACCCACGCGCTTGATCTTGCCGCGAACGACGTTCGTGTTGACGCCCTCGACGGTGACCTTGAACAGCGTCTCCACCGCGCGAGCCACGTCGTGCTTGGTGGCCTTGCGGTCCACGATGAACGAGTACTGGCGGAACTTCTCGCGGGCCTTGTCCAGCTTCTCGGTGATGAGCGGGCCCTTGATGACGTCGCTGAGATTCATGAGAGCGCCCCCTCGAGGGTCTTCGCGGCCGCGGAGGTGAGCACGAGGTGCGAGTGCTTCAGAACGGCCTCGAGGTTGAGACCCTCGGGAGGAAGCACGTCGAACTTCGCCAGGTTCCGCACGCTGCGGTGCAGGTTGGTGTTGCTCTTCTCGTCCACCACGAGAGCGTTCTGCAGCTTCAGGCGCTTGGTGAGCGCCTCGAAGGCCTGCTTGCTCTTGGGGGCGTCCAGGGAGAACCCGCTCAGGATGATGAGCGTCTTCTCCTTGGCGCGCAGGGACAGCGCCGACTTCAGCGCGCCGCGACGCACCTTGCGGGGCGGGCGGTAGAAGTAGTCGCGAGCCTTGGGAGCCATCGCCTTGCCGCCGCCCACCCAGTGGGAAGCGCGGATGGAACCCTGGCGGGCGCGGCCGGTGCCCTTCTGCTTCCAGGGCTTCTTGCCGCCGCCGCTGACCAGCGAGGTGTTCTTCACACCCACCGTGCCGCGACGCCGGTTGATCTGCTGCATCTTCGCGACCTCGTAAAAGAGGTGCGCGTTCGGCTCAGCGCCGAAGATGTCGTCGGAGAGCTCAATCTCCGACACCTTCTTCAAATCGAGGTCGACAACGTCAAACTTCGCCATGGCACTTTCCTCGCGGGGGTCGGAGTGAAACCACTCGGACGCCCACCCGCTTCCTAGGACTTGATCTCGACGTCAACGCCGGCCGACAGATCCAGCTTCATGAGCGCATCCAGCGTCTGCTGCGTGGGCTCGAGAATATCGAGCAGGCGCTTGTGCGTGCGGATCTCGAACTGCTCGCGGCTCTTCTTGTCCACGTGCGGCGAACGCAGCACCGTGAACTTGTTGATGCGCGTAGGAAGGGGGATCGGACCGGCCACCTTCGCGCCCGTGCGCTTGGCCGTCTCGACGATCTCACCCGCGCTCTGGTCCAGGAGCTTCGAGTCGTATGCCTTCAGCCGGATGCGGATCTTCTGTGTCGCCATTCGCAAGAACCTCTTAGAACGAACTTTGTGCCAACGCCCCGGGAGGCGCTACGACCGACGTCCCCTGGTTGTCACAGAGCCGTTTCTTCAGAACGAAGGGGCGCGGTGATTACCATCCCGCCCCGGTGTATGCAACTGGATTTCCTCCGGCTCCCTGGAAATTCCCCGAGGGGATGTCCATGGGAGCCGGGAGGAGGCCTGCTACTCGATCACTTCCGCCACGACGCCGGCGCCCACCGTGCGGCCGCCCTCGCGAACAGCGAAGCGCAGCTCCTTGTCCATCGCCACCGGGGTGATGAGCTCCACCTCGATCGCGATGTTGTCGCCCGGCATCACCATTTCCACGTTCTCAGGCAGCTTCACCGTTCCCGTCACGTCCGTCGTGCGGAAGTAGAACTGGGGACGGTATCCCTTGAAGAACGGGGTGTGGCGACCACCCTCTTCCTTCGACAGCACGTAGATCTGCGCCTTGAACTTGGTGTGCGGCTTGATGCTGCCCGGCTTGGCCAGCACCTGCCCGCGCTCCATGTCCTCGCGCTTCAGACCACGCACCAGCGCGCCGATGTTGTCTCCCGCCCGGCCCTCGTCCAGCAGCTTGCGGAACATCTCAACGCCCGTGACGACGGTCTTCTGCGTGTCGCGCAGACCGACGACTTCAACTTCCTCGCCAACCTTGATGATGCCACGTTCCACGCGGCCCGTCGCCACCGTTCCACGGCCGGCGATGGAGAACACGTCTTCCACCGGCATCAGGAAGGGCTTGTCCGTCGCGCGCTGCGGCGTCGGAATGTAGCTGTCCACCGCCTCCATCAGCTTCAGGATGGCGCCCTCGCCGACCTCGCTCGTATCACCCTCGAGCGCCTTCATGGCGGAGCCAGGGACGATGGGAATCGAGTCGCCCGGGAAGTCGTACTTCTTCAGCAGGTCCCGGACTTCCATCTCCACGAGTTCGCGCAGCTCGGGGTCGTCCAGCAGGTCCACCTTGTTCAGGAAGACCACGATATACGGGACACCGACCTGGCGCGCCAGCAGGATGTGCTCACGCGTCTGGGGCATCGGGCCGTCCGCGGCCGAGACCACCAGGATGGCGCCGTCCATCTGCGCCGCGCCCGTGATCATGTTCTTCACGTAGTCGGCGTGACCCGGGCAATCCACGTGCGCGTAGTGCCGGTTCTTCGTCTGGTACTCCACGTGCGCCGTGGAGATGGTGATGCCGCGCTCACGCTCTTCCGGCGCCTTGTCGATCTGGTCGTACGCCAGGAACGTGGCGCCGCCGGTCTTCGCCAGCACCTTCGTGATGGCCGCCGTCAGCGACGTCTTGCCGTGGTCCACGTGTCCGATCGTGCCGATGTTCACGTGGGGCTTGTTACGCTCGAACTTTTCCTTGGCCATGACAACTCCTCAACCGGGGCTGAGCCGGTCAACCACCCGGCGCGTCTCGAATCCCGCAAAACTCACTGCGAAGGTGCTGCGTCCTGCTCCAAACCCGCCACAACGTCAACTGAAATCGCCCGCAGGGCCACCTGCCGTGGCCGTCAGTACCGGTTCAGCGCCGTCTTGGGCGCCGGCGCGTAGTGACTGAACTGCATCGTGTACGTCGCCCTTCCCTGGCTGCGGCTGCGCAGGTCTGTCGAGTACCCGAACATGGCGGCCAGGGGGACCTGCGCCTGGATGGCCTGCAACCGGCCGGGCCGGGGCGCCATGCCCATCACCTTGCCGCGGCGGCCGTTGAGGTCGCCAATCACGTCGCCCATGAAGTCGTCAGGCGTGACGATTTCACAGCTCATGATGGGCTCGAGCAACACCGGGGAGGCCGCGCGCACCGCGTCCTTGAAGGCCAGGGAGCCGGCGATCTTGAACGCCATCTCGCTGGAGTCCACGTCGTGCATGGAGCCGTCGTAGGCCTCCACCTTCACGTCGACCATGGGGTAGCCCGCCACCGGGCCGTTCTGCAGGGCCTCGGCGACGCCGTCGCGGACCGCGTCCACGAACTCCTTGGTCACCGCGCCGCCCGTCACCTTGTTCTCGAAGGCGAAGCCCTTGCCGGGCTCGTTGGGCATCACCCGAAGCCAGATGTGGCCGTACTGGCCCCGGCCGCCCGTCTGACGGATGAACTTCCCCTCGGACTCCGTCTGGGTGGTGATGGTCTCGCGATACGCCACCTGCGGCTTGCCGATGTTCGCGTCGACTTTGAACTCGCGCAGCAGTCTGTCGACGATGATCTCCAGGTGCAGCTCACCCATGCCGGCGATGATGGTCTGCCCCGTCTCCTCGTTCGTCTTCACGCGGAACGACGGGTCCTCCATCGCCAGGCGCTGGAGCGACTGGATGATCTTGTCCTGGTCCGCCGTGGACTTCGGCTCAATCGCGATGTCGATGACCGGCTCGGGGAACTCCATCCGCTCCAGGATGATGGGCTGCTTGTCGTCGCAGAGCGTGTCGCCGGTGCTGGCCAGCTTCAGCCCCACCACCGCGCAGATGTCACCGGCGTAGCACTCGGTGAGCTCGTCCTTCTTGTCCGCGCGCATCTGCACCAGGCGGCTGACGCGCTCGCGCTTGCCCTTCACCGAGTTCCACACCGCCGTCCCCGCCTCCAGCTTCCCGGAGTACACGCGAAGGAACGTCAGCGTCTGGGACTGGAACGCCGGGTCGTTCATGATCTTGAACGCGAGCGCGCTGAAGGGCGCATCGTCCCGCGTCTCGCGGATGGCATCCTCGCCCTTGGGCGTCTTGCCATGCACCGGGGGGATATCCAGCGGGCTCGGCAGATAGTCGATGACCGCGTCCAGCAGCGGCTGCACGCCCTTGTGGCGGAACGCCGAGCCGCAGAACACTGGGAACAGCTTCAGCGCCACACAGCCCTTGCGGATGGCCGCGCGGACCTCCTGCTCGGTCAGCTCCAGGCCCTCCAGGAACTTCTCCGTCAGCGCGTCGTCCTGCTCCGCCGCCGCCTCGAGCAGCTCCGCGCGCGCCGCCTCCGCCTGCTCGCGGTAGTCTTCCGGAATCTCCGCCACGTCGTAGCGACTGCCCTGCTCCGAGTCGACGAACACCAGCGCCTTCATCGTCAGCAGGTCGATGACGCCGCGGTGCTTGTCCTCGGCCCCCAGCGGCAGCTGCATCCGCACCGCTCGCGCGCCCAGCTTCTCGCGGATGGTGCTCACGGACATCTCGAAGTCCGCGCCCACCCGGTCCATCTTGTTGATGAAGCAGATGCGGGGGACCTTGTACTTATCCGCCTGACGCCAGACGGTCTCCGACTGCGGCTCCACGCCGTTCACCGCGTCGAACACGGTGATGGCGCCGTCCAGCACGCGCAGCGAACGCTCCACCTCGATGGTGAAGTCGACGTGCCCCGGGGTGTCGATGATGTTGACGCGGTAGCGATGCTCACCGCGACTCCAGAAGGCGGTGATGGCGGCCGACGTAATCGTGATGCCGCGCTCGCGCTCCTGGACCATCCAGTCCGTGGTGGTGTTCCCCTCGTGCACCTCGCCCATCCTGTGGATGGCGCCGGTGTAGAAGAGGATCCGCTCGGTGGTGGTCGTCTTGCCGGCATCGATGTGCGCCATGATGCCGATGTTGCGGTAGCGCTCCAGGGGATGCTCGCGAGCCATTGCGTCGGTACCTCTCCATGAGGGCGGGAGGGCACAGGGCCCCGTCTCACGTACCCACCCGGACGATTTCAGAGAACCTGCTTCACCTAAAGAAACCGCCCGGATGCAACCTCTGCATCCGGGCGGGATACCGCGAGGCCGAAAG
Organism: Myxococcus sp. CA056; assembly: GCF_013336715.1. Lineage (NCBI taxonomy): Bacteria > Pseudomonadati > Myxococcota > Myxococcia > Myxococcales > Myxococcaceae > Myxococcus > Myxococcus sp. CA056. Next base: position 344,483 of record NZ_JABUMT010000008.1, on the reverse strand, counting down.
ACCTACCAGCGGTAGTGCGCGAAGGCCTTGTTGGCTTCCGCCATCTTGTGCGTGTCTTCACGCTTCTTCACCGCGTTACCGCGGTTGTTGGCGGCGTCCATGATCTCGCCGGCCAACTTCTCCTGCATGGTCTTCTCGCCACGCGCCTTGGAGTACGTGATGATCCAACGCATCCCGAGGGCAACACGACGGTCCTGACGGACCTCGACGGGCACCTGGTAGGTGGCGCCACCGACGCGGCGGCTCTTGACCTCAAGCACCGGCTTGACGTTGTCGAGGGCCTTCTTGAACGTCTTGAGGGGGTCTTCCTTCGCGCGCTCTTCGATGAGGGCAAAGGCTCCGTAGCAGACGCCTTCCGCGATGGACTTCTTGCCCTTCCGCATCAGGTCGTTGACGAACTTGGTGACGAGCCGGTCCTGGAACTTCGGATCCGGAAGAATCTTGCGCTTGGCGACTACGCGACGACGAGGCATCTCTTCTCTCTTCCCTTACGCCCCACTCTCCTTGGAGAGTCGCTGCAACCGGGGCTTCTTGATCTGCTGAAGGAAACAACCAGGACGCTCCCCAGGGTGCGGGGCTCAACGTCCAAACTCTGAAACAACGAAGGTGGTCTGCTGCTCTCAGCTCGGGCGCTTGGCGCCGTACTTGGAGCGGCTCTGCTTGCGGCCCGCCACGCCCACGGAGTCGAGCGTTCCACGAACGATGTGGTAGCGCACACCCGGGAGGTCCTTCACACGACCGCCACGGATCATCACCACCGAGTGCTCCTGGAGGTTATGGCCCACGCCGGGGATGTAGGACGTCACTTCGATTCCGTTGGTCAGACGAACACGCGCCACCTTGCGGAGGGCCGAGTTCGGCTTCTTCGGAGTCGTGGTGTACACGCGGGTGCAAACGCCGCGCTTCTGGGGGCACTCCTTGAGCGCGGGGCTCTTGCCCTTGATGTTCAGCTTCTCGCGGCCCTTGCGGACCAGCTGGCTAATGGTCGGCACTGATACCTCTTCCTCGGGTTGGCCTCCCCCCAACGACACGGGGCGGCGCATATCTACCTACAGACTACTGAAAAGGGCCGCGAGTATAGGGACCGACCCCACCGTGTCAAGCACGGCATGACGCAGACCTGAACAGGTCAGCGCCAGCGAGGTCATTCCCAGTGACTCGACAACCCAGGGTACAACAGGCCGCTCCTCTACTCCGCGTGCGCTCAGAAGTCGAGGACCATCACCACCGCGTCCTCGCCCTCGTCCGCGTAGTAGTTCGGACGGATGCCCACCGGCCGGAAACCGAACGCGCGGTAGAGCTGGATGGCCGCCTCGTTGCTCTTGCGGACCTCCAGCGTGGCGAGGCAACAGCGCCGCCCCTTGCCCCGCTCGAGCACCTCTTCCATCACCGCCCTCGCCACGCCCCGCCGCCGATGCTGGGGCGCGGTGGCGACGTTGAGCACGTGAACCTCGTCGTGGACGATCCAGAAGATGGCCAGGCCCAGGAGCAGCGGTGGCCCGGACTCCTGGGCCTCTTCGACCAGGAGGATGGTGGACCACTCGTGCTGGAGCTCGCGCTTGAGCAACTCCTGCGACCACGGATTCTTGAAGGCCGCCTGCTCCAGCGCCATCACCGCGGCCAGGTCGTCCACCGTCATCTGACGGATCAGGAAGCCATGGGGCGCGCCATCCTCCCGCAGCCGCCTCATCGCTTCACCTCCCGCGTGAAGGGCGCCACCCGACGCACCTGCGCCGAGGCCCGGACCTGAGCGAGTTCCTCCACCGCCAGGGCGGCATACCGCTCGCGGAAGAGCTTCTCCCGGATGACGTCTCGCACCGTCTCGTAGTCCGCGGGGTAGTCCGCCGAGTGTTGCTCGTAGTAGCGGCGAATCTCCGTCTCACCCACCTGGGCCCTCAGCCGGATGCGGCTGTCCAGGACGCGCTCGGCCCGCAGCCCCCGAGCCAGGACCGCCTTGAGCCCCTCCAGGTCCACGTCACCGCGCGCCAGGAACCGCGCCAGCGCCGCGGGGCCACCGATGCGTGCGCGGAAGGACTCCAACCGCGCCTCCACCTCGGCGGGCTCGGCGGGGAACGCCTGGAGCCGGTCGGCGTTGAGCACCTGGACCCGCTGGTTGATGACCAGCTCCAGGGCGCCTCGAAGGGTCTCCTCGTCAAGAGGGGCATCGAGAGCCTGGACGCCGCCTCGCTGGACGAGGGCCACCCGGGCCTCGAACTCCAGCTCGCTCAACGACAGGACCCGACCCTCGATGATGGCGACGACCCGGTCCACCACCCTGCCCTGCGCCTCCTTGGAGGCACCCTGGGCCCGAGCCTCGGAGACGGGCAGCACCAGGAGCCAGCCCGCCAACCACAAGGTCCCCGCTCCTGCTCGGCGCGGCGCTGCCATGGCCTCCCTCATCTTTCGGCGACTTTATACATCCGAGACCAGCCGAACAGTCCTTGCTGGCGCACTCCCACCGACTGGTTACTTTCATTCACGTACAGCCCGGCGGGAACAAATGGCGGACGACTACTACCAGATCCTCGGCGTTGATCGGACGGCCTCGGAGGAGGCCATCAAGAAGTCGTACCGGAAGCTGGCTCGGAAGTACCACCCCGACGTCAACCCCAACAACAAGGGCGCCGAGGAGAAATTCAAGCAACTCGGCAACGCCTTCGAGGTGCTGTCGGACCCGAAGAAGCGCAAGCTCTACGACGAGTTCGGCGAGGACGCGGAGAAGATCGGCTTCGACGAGAAGAAGGCGGAGGCCTATCGCCAGTACCGGGCCGCCGCCTCTCGTGGCGGGGCGGGCGGCATCCCCTACGAGGGTGAGGACTTCGACCTGGGCGACCTCTTCAACGACCTCTTCGGAGGACGCAGAGGCGCCGGAGGCTCCAGCCCAGGAGGCTTCGACCCCGGAGAGGTGTTCAACCGAGGCAGGCGCCGCCCCCCCATGGGCCCCGAGCGGGGCAACGATTTGTCCACCCAGGTTCGCGTCACACTGGGGGAAGCCGTCAACGGCGCGGAGCGGTCACTGTCCGTCACCCGGCCGGGACGGGGGGGGACCGGCCCGGACGAGCCCAGCCGCCTGACGGTGAAGATTCCCGCCGGCGTCCAGACGGGCTCCAAGGTGCGGCTCGCGGGCCAGGGCGCTCCCGGCCTGCGCGGCGGCCCACCAGGGGACCTCTTCATCGAAACGGAGGTGCTGGAGCACCCCCTGGTCCGCCGCGAGGGCGACGACCTGCACGTTGACCTCCCCGTGACGGTGTCCGAGGCGATGTTCGGCGCGGAGGTGCGCGTCCCCACCTTCCAGGGCGAGGTCACCGTCAAGGTTCCGTCAGCCTCCCAGTCCGGTCGGCAGATGCGGCTCAAGGGGCGCGGGGTACCATCCCTCAAGGGCGGAACCCCGGGCGACCTGTACCTTCATCTCCAGGTCAAGGTGCCGGATACCGACACCCCGGAGACGCGGGCCGCCGCGGAGACCCTGTCCAAGGCCTACCGCGACGATGTCCGTCGCGAGCTGACGCTCTGACCGTCTTGTCTCTTGTCCTGGGCGCCGCCCCGTCATAGACGGCCCCTCTACCTTCTTCCTCCTTACACGTCGCCGCAGGAAACGGAGCACACGCGCACATGGGCCTCTTCGACATCTTCACGGGCGGCTCGGGGCCCGAGAAAGCCCTCAAGCTCAAGCCCAAGGTCACCCAGAAGTACGGCGACCCGGCGACACGGCAGAAGGCCATCCAGCAGCTGGGGGAGATGAAGTATCCCGAAGCCGTCTCCGTGCTGCTCGCCCGCTTCACCATCACCGTGGACCCGCTCACCACGGACGCTGACGAGAAGGAGCACACGTTCGAGCTGGTGAAGGCCTTTGGCAAGGACGCCGCCGTCCCGCCCATCGTCGAGTTCCTCAGCAAGACGGAGCAGGCCACCTCCTGGGCCCTCCGGCTCCTGGGAGAGCTGGTCACCGAGGAAGAAGCCACGGGCGCTTGCGTGAACGCGCTCCAGCACCTTTCCGCCACCTATACGAAGAACCCGGAGAAGAAGGTCGTCCTCCTTCACCACGTCACCGGTCGCGAGGACGCGCGCGTGCCGCCCGCCGTGCTCCCCTTCCTCGAGGACATGTCGGACGACGTGAAGATCGCCGCCCTCAAGGCGCTCGCCTCCTTCAAGTACGAGCCGGCGCTCGAGCCCATGCTCAAGCTGTTGACGGCCGACGAGACGGCCCGCCGGGTGCAGACCTCTGCGATTGCCGCCCTGGCGGACTCGGGCTTCAGCGTGGCGAGCCATCGGGCGAAGGTGGAGTCGCTCCTGGTGGAACCGTTCGTCCTGGACAAGGACGGCCGCATCCAGCGCCGCGCCTGAGGCCGGGCTGTCGGGCAGCCGACACGGCCACTGTCCTCCGGATGGCCCTGCACATCAGGGCCGTTCCCAGGCGCTCGGAACTTGAAGCAGGATTCTCCCGTGCGCTCGAAGAAGAAAGGGGCCCTGGCAGAGGTCGTGCCGCTGCGCCCCAACACCTCGAAGAAGTCCACCCGTCGCGCCGTGAAACCGCCTCCTCCGGCGGACTCCGACGCCACCGCGCGCGCCCTCCTGGAGATGGCGCGTCACCTCACCGACAACGCCGGCCCCACCGAGGCGCTGCGCTCCCATCTCCAGACGCTCCACGCACTGCTCAAACCCAAGGTCTGCTACGTGGCCCGCTACTTCCCCTCCCGGGAGCAGCTCCACGTCGAGCATGTGCGCGGTCGCTACGACAGCCGCGTCGTCGCCGCCGTCCCGGGCGAGGGCGTGGTGGGACGCGCCTTCTCCGAGAAGAAGCTGCTGCACGAGGCGGACACGCTCGCCGTGCCGCTCGAGAGCCCCCACGGCGTCACGGGTGTCCTCGTCGTCCTCGGCGCGCGCCGCACCGTCTCCGACACGGTGCTCCAGTCACTGGCCGCGCAGCTCGCCGCCGCGTACGAGGTGGCTCGACTCCGCGACGACAGCGCCCGCCGGAACAAGGACCTCCAAACAGCCATCGCGGGCCTCAAGAGTCTGGAGCAGAACCGTGAGGAGCTGCTCGGCAACGTCTCCCATGACTTGAAGAACCCGCTCACCACCATCAAGTCCTATCTGGCGATGATGGGGCGCGAGAAGCTGGGAGCCCTCACTGACTCCCAGCGCCGCGCGGTGCAGATCTGCGACCGGAACTCCGACCGCATGCTGCGCATGGTGAATGACCTGCTGCTCATGTCCCGGCTCCAGTCCGGGAAGATGCAGCTCAACCAGCGCCCCTTCGGCCTCAAGGCCGTGGCCGAGGAAGTGGTCCGCTCCCTGGGCGTCCTCGCCGAGCACGGCAAGGTCAGCGTGTCGATTCCACCCTGCCCCGAGGTCTTCGTCCGCGGAGACCGCGAGCGCATCGCCGAGGCCATCCACAACCTCGTCGAGAACGGCATCCACCACAGCGAGGCGGATGACACCGTCGAGGTCAGCGTCTCCGCCGAGGATGGGCTCGCCACACTCAGGGTGAAGGACAGCGGCCCCGGCATGTCCGCCGAGGCGCTGGAGCACGTGTTCGATGCCTTCTACCGGGCGCAGCCGGGCGTGCCTCGGCCGCCGGGCGCGGGACTGGGAATCCCCCTGGTGGGGAAAATCGTCGCGCTGCACGGGGGGCGCGTGGAGGCGAAGAGCGTGCTGGGCGATGGGAGCACCTTCGAGATGGTGCTGCCCATGTTCGCCGGGGCGGTGAGCTCGCCGGACCTGAACCAGGCGGCCCCCAAGGCGGGCGGCATCCTGCTCGTGGAGGACGACGCGGACTGCCGGGAGGTCCTTCAGCAGGTCCTGGAGCAGGAGGGCTACCGGGTGATGGCCACCTCGGGAGCCTCCGAGGCCCGCTCCATCCTCTCGCACATCCGGCCGGCCATGGTGCTGCTGGACCTGAGGCTGAGCGAAGAGGACGGGCAGTCGGTGCTCCGCTTCATCCGAGGCAACGAGTCGCTGTCGGACATCGTCGTGTACATCATCTCGGGTGCCAGCGAGGTGGCCTCGCTCACGTCCGGACAGGGCCTGGAGCGCATCGACGGCTTCTTCGAGAAGCCACTCCAGTTGCCCAAGCTGCTGGACACCGTGGCGGCGGTGGTGCGGCCCAGCCGCCGGGCTCCGGCTGTCCCCTAACGGGGAGGAATGGACCGCGGAACGAACAAGAGGTGGCCGTAAGCCGCCTCTGCTTGGCTAGTATCCGCGCCGTCCCATGAGCTCTTCCGTCTATTCCCGCCACCGCGCCGCATTCGCCCAGGCCCTTGCCAGCGCCCTGGGCGTGCCGGCCGCAGACATCGAACCCCAGGTCAAGCCCGCGGAAGCCGCGCACGGTGACTTGAGCTTCGCCACCTTCCCTCTCGCCAAGGCCCAGAAGAAGGCGCCTCCCGCCATCGCCGCCGGACTCGCCCAGACGCTCAGCGTGCCGGGGCTCGAAATCAAGGCGGTGGGCCCCTACGTGAATGCCCGCTTCGCCCTCATGCCCTTCACGGCGGAGGTCCTCGACGCCGCTCGCTCGGCGGGCCTGGCCTACGGCGGTGACGCGGACGCGGGACGCGGCAAGACGGTGACCGTCGACTACTCGTCGCCGAACATCGCCAAGCCCATCGCGTTCCACCACATCCGCACCACGTTCCTGGGCCACTGCATCGCCAACATCTACCGGGCGCTCGGCTGGCGGGTGGAGGGCATCAACTACCTGGGCGACTGGGGCAAGCAGTTCGGCCTCGTGGCCGTGGGCTTCCAGGAGTACGGAGACCCCGCTCGCATCGACGACATGGGCCACCTGGTGGAGGTCTACGTCAAGGCGAACACGCGCGCCGAAAAAGAGCCCGAGTTCGACGCGAAGGCCCGCGACTTCTTCCGCCGCATGGAGGCCGGTGACGCCGAGGCCCTCAAGGTGTGGAACCAGTTCCGCGAGACGAGCATCCGCGGCTTCAAGACCATCTACGCGCGGATGGGCATCGAGTTCGAGCACATCGAAGGAGAGAGCCGCTACCAGGGGAAGATGGACGCGGTCATCGAGCAGATCGCCAAGAAGCCCGGCGTGAAGGAGTCGCAGGGCGCGCTCATCGTCGACCTGCCCTACGCGGAGAACGAGCCGCCCATCCTCCTCAAGAAGAACGACGGCACCACGCTCTACGCCACACGAGACCTGGCCGCCGCCGAGGACCGCTACGAGCGGTTCCACTACGACAAGGCGCTCTACGTCGTCGCGCAGGACCAGGCGCTGCACTTCCGCCAGGTGTTCCGCACGCTGAGCGCGATGGGCCAGCCGTGGGCGGACCGCTGCGTTCACGTGGCCTTCGGCCGCATTCACGGCATGAGCACGCGCAAGGGCCTGGTGGTGCAGCTCAACGACGTGCTGGACGAGGCCAAGGAGCGCGCCTCCGTCAAGGTGAAGGAGAACCAGGAGGCCGGTCGGCTCCAGACGAACGACCCGGACCTGCTGGCCGAGCAGATCGGCCTGGGCGCCATCGCTTTCGGCGACCTCAAGCACAAGCGCGCCAGCGACTACACCTTCGACTGGGACGAGGTCCTCAGCTTCGAGGGCCACACCGGCCCCTACGTACAGTTCGCCCACGCACGCGTCGTCAACGTGCTGCGCAAGGGCGGCGGCGCGCCGGCCAGCTACGACGCGAGCCTGCTGACGCTCCCCGAGGAGCAGGCCCTGGTGCGCGAAATCATGCGGCTGCCCGAGGTCGTCAAGGACGCGGCCGAGCAGTACGAGCCGAGCCTCGTCGCGCGCCTGCTGCTGGACGTGGCCGCGGCCCTCAGTCGCTACTACACGCTGGGCAATCAGGAGCGGGACAAGCGCATCCTCGTCGAGAACGATGACGCGCTGCGTTTCGCACGACTCGCCCTCACGGACGCGGCCCGGGTTACTCTCGCGGCGGGTCTGACACTTCTGGGCATTCCAACGCCCGAGAACATGTAGCCCCGGGGGCTGCCTTGGAAACCGCGCTGTCGCCGTCTGCGAATCAGGGAGAGTCCTTGCTGAAGGCCGAGTTCGGCCCGATGGGCCGGGCATTGGGTGCTCGCTATCTGGAGAGCGTCCACTTCCCGCCCGAGGCCGAGGATGAGCTGCGCAACCTGCACGCCAAGGGTTTCGTGGTGCATGTCATGCGCTCCACGGCCTGGGTGAACTTCCTCTATCTGACCTGGGCCATGGTGCGCAGGACGCTGCCGCCCATCCGCGCGGTGTCCAACCTGCGCCCGTGGTTCACCAAGCCCTGGCGCCAGACGAAGCAGTCCGGCGCCTTCCAGGAGCGCTTCGAGTACGCGCAGCAGAACGGGGGCAGCGGTCTGGTCTTCCTGCGCCGCACCGCGCTCATGCACGCGTCGGGGAAGGAGACCCACGAGGACCCCTTCCCCGCGCTGGTGGAGCTGGCGCGAAAGTCGGACCGGCCCGTGTACCTGGTACCGGAGCTGTTCGTCTGGGAGAAGAGCAGCGCCCGGCTCAAGCCCAACTGGGTGGACGTGGTGTTCGGCAGCCCGGAGGCACCGGGCTTCCTGCACTCGATGCTGGCCTTCTTCCGCAACTACAAGCGCGCCCAGTTCCGCGTGGGAGAGCCCATCGACCTGCGGGCCTTCGCCGAGGAGAACCCGAAGGACTCGGTGGAGGTTCTCGCGCGCAAGGTGCGCAGCACGCTGCACGTGCACCTGTCGCGGGAGACTCGCGCGGTGTTTGGCCCTCCGGCCAAGCCCCATGAGCGCGTCATCGACGAGACGCTGCGTGACAGGCAGCTGCGCAAGGTGGTGGACGAGCAGGCCGTCGAGTCCAACCGCAAGCCGGAGAGCGTGCTGCGCGAGGCTCGCCGCAATCTGGAGGCCATCGCCGCGAAGCCCAGCCCCACGACGCTGGCCTTCGTCGCGCCCGTGCTGGAGTGGGTGTTCAACCGCATCTACGACGGCATGCACGTGGACGAGGCGGGCCTGCACCGCGCGCTCAAGGCCGCGACGCGCGCCCCCATCGTCCTGTGCCCCAGCCACAAGAGCCACGTGGACTACCTGGTGATGAGCTGGGTGCTCTGGAACCGGGGCTACGCGGTGCCCCTGGTCGCCGCGGGCGCCAACCTGTCCTTCTGGCCCCTGGGCAGCATCTTCCGCCGCTGCGGCGCCTTCTTCCTGCGGCGCTCGTTCAAGGGCGACAAGGTCTACGCCGCGTCCTTCAAGGCGTACGTGCGCAAGCTGGTGCATGACGGCATCCACCAGGAGTTCTTCCCCGAGGGCGGCCGCTCGCGCACGGGCAAGCTGCTGGCGCCCAAGCTGGGCATGTTCACCTGGCAGGTGGAGTCCGTGCTCGAGGGCGCGCGCAATGACCTGCTCTTCGTGCCGGTGGCCATCGACTACGAGAAGGTCGTCGAGTCGGGCAGCTACTCGAAGGAGCTGGCGGGCGGAGAGAAGAAGCCGGAGGACCTCAAGGCCCTGTTGAGCACGCCCAAGGTGCTCGCGGCGCGCTACGGCCGCATCCACCTGGGCTTCGATGAGCCCATCTCCCTCCTGGAGTTCATGAAGGAGCGCGGCCTCAACCCCGACGAGCCCGTGACGGACGAGCAGAAGAAGGGCCTGGTCCGCGCGCTCGGCAACCGCGTCATGTACGGCATCAGCAAGGTGTCCACCGTGACGCCGCATGCCCTGGTGAGCACGTCCCTCCTGGCGCACCGCCGCCGCGGCCTGACGCAGCGGGAGCTGGCGGACCGCATCAGCATCCTGCGCCGCATCGCCCAGGAAGACGGCGCGCCCCAGTCTCGCGAGCTGGGCAACGCCCCCAGCAACCCGGAGACGATGGGCCCCATCCAGGACGCGATGCGCACCTTCATCGACGACGAGATGGTGCGCACGCAGGAGGCGAAGGGCGACGTCATCTACCAGGTGGAGGACAACCGCCGCCCGGAGATGTCCTTCTACAAGAACACGCTGATGAACCTCGTCTCGGCGCGCAGCCTCGTGGCCAACGCCATGCTGGCCGCCGGTTCGCCCGCGCCCTACGACGCGGTGAAGGCCCGCGCCCTGTTCCTCTCGCGCCTGTTCAAGGTCGAGTTCATCTACCGGGTGAACACGACGTTCGACACCATCTTCGCGGAGACGGTGGAGCGGCTGGTCCGCATGGGCCTGGTCATCAACGAGGGCGAGTCCCTGCGCGTGGCCCCCGAGCCCCACGCCCAGCCGGAGCTGGAGTTCCTGGCCGACCTGCTGCGCGACTACCTGGAGGCCTACCTCCTGGCGGCCATGACACTCAACGACGTGGCCAACGGCGTCGCCGAGGACCGCAAGGCCTTCATCCGCCTGGCTCTGGAGACGGGCCGCGCGGAGTACCACGCCGGCCGCATCACCGCCGCCGAGTCCCTGGCCAAGGTGACGCTGGAGAACGCAGTCACGTACCTGCAGGACCAGAAGCTCCTCGTCGAAGAGGACAAGAAGCTCAAGCTGGGGCCGCAGGCCACGGACGCGGAGGCACGCCGGCAGCTCGCCGACGCCATCCGCGAGTACCTCAAGCGCTGACCCTCACTCACGCGGGCCGCACTGTCGCCATCGGCGGTGCGGCCCGTCAGCGAGGCATGTGAGGATGCGGACATGCTCGTCCGCCCTGCCCTCCTCGCCCTCGCGCTCTGTGGTGCCCCCCTCCTCGGCTGCAAGTCGACGCCACCCGAGCGCGAGACGCCCTCCCGCACCTGCGGGGACTCCATCCATGACCTCGCCTGGATGTCGGGGAGCTGGCGTCAGGACAAGGCGGGCAGCACGGTGGAGGAGCACTGGACGCACGCGGACGCCGGCACGCTCTTCGGAGTGAGCCGCGCCATCGTCCGCAACAAGACGGTGTTCTTCGAGTACATGCGCATCGAAGCCCGCGCCGACGGCCTCTACTACGTCGCCCAGCCCATGGGCCGCCCGGGCACGGACTTCAAGCTGGTGCGCTGCAACAGCAACGGCGCGCTCTTCGAGAACCCCCAGAACGACCACCCCAAGCGCATCTTCTACCAGCGCCCCTCGGCAGGCCGCCTCACCGCGCGAATCGAAGGCGACGAGAACGGCAAGGCCGTGGCCCAGGACTTCGACTTCACGCGGATGTAGCCGGGCCCGCTCGGCTCACGGAGCGGTGCGGAACACCACCCGCACCTCGGTGGCCAACGGGTTGCCCTCGTAGTCCGTGAGGACGTCGCGTAGCACCAGCGTGTACTGCGTGTTCGGCGACAGCGTGGAGCCCTCGGCGACCCTGGCCTCCACGGTGTACTCCACGTCGCCCCGCTCGACGTCCTGCTCCAGCTCCGGAACTTCCGGCGCGAGGACGGTGAGCGGGACTTCATCGCGCCCGGCGAACACGGCGATGCCGGGACGCAGGCTGCGCACGTCCATCGCCTCCGAGAAGGTGATGCGCAGCGTGCCATCCGTCGCCAGCACCCCGCCGCCACCCGGGTCGGTGGAGATGACTCTCGGCGGCACCGTGTCGCGTCGGTCGTAGATGGCGTCCCCTGGCTCCAGACACCCCGAGAGCGACGTCACCGACAAGGCCACGAGCAGCGTGCCCCTCACGAAAGACTGGCGCGCGCGCATCACCGGCACCCCTTCTGCGCCAGGCTCTCCGCCGAGTGGCACTTGAGGCAGGCCCGGTCATTCGCGGACGCCAGCTTCTTGCACGTCTGCGCGAAGCCCGCCGGGTGCGGGTTGATCTGCCGCCGCGACGACAGCTCGGAGTGGCAGCTCATGCAGGACTCCTCACGGTGGCAGGAGATGCAGCTCGTCAAATCACGCGACGCGGCGATGCCGTGGTGCTGCGGGCCAGGCAGCTCCACCCAGGCCCTGTAGTCCGGGTGCACCTTCTGGTTGCGCGGACGCAGCGACTTGTCCGCGTCCATGCCGACGCCCACCCGTTCATGACACGCGGCGCAGAAGGACTGCGCACGGTGGCAGCTCTCGCACCGGGGCGAGCCCGCTCGCGCCTGCACCGGGTGCAGCGTGATGTAGTCGTTCGGGTGGATGGACAGCGGCTTCTGCATGCCGTCGTGGCACGTCTGGCAATAGCTCTCGCTGTGGCACTGCATGCACGTCATCCGGTCCGTCGACGCGCGCGCCCCGTGGTTGAACTCGTAGCGCGGCCCGTGGTCCAGGCCCAGCGGGTTGCCCTGCATGGGACGCAGCAGGCCCGAATCAAAGACGAGCTTCAGTCGCCCAGAGGGCTCCGTCGGATGGCACGTGGCGCAGGTGTTGGAGGCCACGTTGCCGTCATGGCACTTGAAGCACGTGGCCATCTTCGGCAACTGGTTGCGCGTGGCGAGCTTCACGTCCGTCATCTCGCCGTGGCACACCGAGCACTCCACCTTCTTGTCCACGTGCTGCTGGTGGCTGAAGATGAGGTTGGCGGTGGGCATGGACAGCTTCGCGGGTTCCTTGCGCACCGTGGCGTCGAAACCCGGGTGACACGTGTTGCAGCTCGACTTCGGGTCCGTGGGCTTGCCCTTCCGCCCCGCCTCGATGTCGTGGCACGTCTCGCATTCCTCGTGCCCCGGGAGGTTGACGTCCTTGGGGGACTGACTGGCGCGGGCCGCGTCGTGGCACGTGGCGCACTCAGCCCCGGCCTCCAGGTGCTGCGCATGGTCGAAGCGCAGGGGCACATGCTGCGCGGGATACACGGCGAGGCTGCGCTCGCGAGCCGTGGCGGCCCAGGCGACGCCGGCGCCCACCATGGTGGCGAGCGCGGCCAGGGCAAGCAGCGCGTTTCGGTTCTGGCGGTGCGGCAGCATCTACAAGCTCGCCTTCAGGTCGAAGAGCAGGAAGCCCTTCGTGTCCGAGTCGGTGAACGGATTGAAGTTCTGCTCCACCACCAGGGAGAGCCGCGTCGCCCGCGTCAGCGCTCGACTGGCCCACACCTGGGCGCCGTAGAAGTTGCCACCCAGGCGCGCGTTGAAGCTGTCGAAGATGCGCGCGAAGGACACCCGCGCGTCCAGGGTGAAGCGCTCCCGGTCGAACGTGTAGCCGCCGGTGAGGTCCCCCCAGAGCTGGTCGCCGCCGTAGCCCGTGCGGTACGTCACATCCAACGCCGACCGGAAGGACCCCGAGCGCCACGCCGCGCCCGCGGAGCCACCGACGCTGGTGGACTCGGGAGCACCCTCGGCGTCCACCTGGGCGGCGATGGCGAGGTCTGGGTTGACGTTCTCGTTGTACTTGCTGCCCAGGCCCTGCACGTAGAAGCGCAGCGCGCCAGGGGTGAACAGGTCCACGCGCAGCCGCGCCTCGTCACGGGGCGCCCACGCGAAGTAGTACCAGATGGAGTCCGCGGCCAGCACGGGCGACAGCCGCATCACCTCCGCAGTGGCCGCGAAGCGCGTGGCATCCCAGCGCAGCTGCGTGCGCACCTGCGCCACCTTGCCCATCAGCACGTCGTAGTCCACGCCTGCCAGCGCGTTGAGCCCCAGCCCGCGGCCGTAGCGCGCCTCCACCGTGGCGCGCTCCAGGTTCGTCTTCCCTTCCACCAGCGCCTTGCGATAGCCGACCGACGCGTGGAAGCCCTTCACGTCCTCCATCAGCAGCTTCGCGCCGATGAGGGGCTCCATCGCATCGAGCGTCGAGTCCGCGCCCGTCACGCCCGCGTCCAGGCGCCGCGCGTCGCTCTCCCGCGTCCCTTCCAACTGGTACACGGAGGAGCCCAGGAAGCTCGTGCCCTTCACCCACAGCCCGCCGTACACCTCCGCGCCCAATCCCAGGCGGCTCATGTACCGCACGCGCAAGCCGTCGAACGCGAGGATGTCCGACACGTCCGTGTAGAGCTGTCGGCCCAGGCGCCCCTCGAAGCCGCCCTTCGCGTAGCGCACGTACGCATGCAACAGCTCTGCGTCTTCGGACTTCAGGCCGTCGACGCGCTCGGCCTCGCCCTTGGGCAATCCGAAGTCAGCCCAGATGCGCAGGTTGGACTCGAAGCCCAGGTCCTGCCCGGTGGCGATTTCGAAGGCGCTGAGGCCCAGATACTGGACGATTCGCCGCCGAGGAAGCAGCACCGGGTCATCCGGTGTGCTGCCACGCCACGCACGAATCTGGTACGCCTGCGCCTCGGTTCGCGCTTCCACCAAGAACGCCGACGCGTGCGACGTCGCCGCTCCCAGCCCCACGCCCAGGGCACACCACACACCCAGGGATTGTGAGAGCTTCCAACACGTCCGCTGCGCCGTTCGAGCCAGGATGAAGGACGTCAAGGTGCGCACAGTATAGAGAAGTCGAAGTGCGGACAGTTCAGCTTTTCGCTCCAAGGAGACGCCAAATTGGAAGATTCCGCTCCCAGCGACGCCCGGCCTCATGAGCCGACGGGTCCCTCCGAGCCGCCACCCCCGGAGCGCCCTGAGCCAGGGAGCCCACGGAGGCTCGCGCTGGCGGGGGCGGCGCTGGCGTTGGTGCTGTTCATCGCGGTGGGAGGTTCGGTCCAGTTCCTCAACGCGGCCTTCGGAATCTGGTTCACCGAGGTGTTCATCTTCCTGGGCCTGGGCTGGTTGCTGCCGCGGATGGGCGGATGGAAGCCCGCGCTGTACACCGGGCTGACGCCGCTGCCCGCGCTGCCCACCCTCTTCGGCTTCCTGCTGGGCGTGGCCAACTTCTTCGCGCTGGTGGTGCCCATCCAGTTCGTTGCCCAGAAGCTCGCGCCCGAGTGGCTGACGGAGATGTTCGACGGCTCGCGCCTCTTCGATCAGCAGACGCCCGTGGAGCTGGCCGTCATCCTCGCGGGCGTGACGGTCGCCGCTCCCTTCTGCGAGGAGCTGTTCTTCCGGGGCGTCTTCCAGCGAGGCATCACGCCTCGGCCTCCGGCATCACCGGTGAAGGCCCTGGTGATTTCCGCCGTGGTGTTCAGCGCGTTCCATCTGGACCCGGTGGGCTTCGTGGCGCGCGTGGAACTGGGCCTGCTGTTCGGCTGGCTCTACCTGCGCACCGGCTCGCTCTGGCCGGGCATCGGCGCGCACGCGGCCAACAACCTGGTGTCCTCCGTGCTGTTCCTCGCGGCCAAGGCGATGGACCAGGGGGCGACGGACACGGACACCTCACCGCTGGCCGTGCTCTCCCTGGCGGGACTGGGCTGGGTGGGGCTGCTGGGGCTGATGACCTTCGCGCGCCACCACGCGTCGGTCTGGGGCGTGGGCGCGCCACACAGCGACGAGAGCGCCCGGGAGACTCGGCCGGTGCCATCCCTGCCGACGCTGCTGTTTCCCTGGGTGACGGCCGCGACGGTGTCCCTCGTCCTGCTGGGCGTCGTGGACAGGCGAGGCATCTCCCTCAACCTCTTCGACGTGGCCAATCCGCTGACACCGCTCAAGAAGGACGCGGAGCCCGGGCTGCAGGCGGAGCGAGAGGCGTTGGAGGAGCTACGGGCCGCCGCTCGTCGAGGCGCGGCCCCCATGGAGGCGTACCACGAGGAGCGGCTGCGTCAGGCCCGCGCCCACAAGAGCGCGGGCGGCCCCAAGCAGCCCTGACGGGCGCGAGGGGCAGCCACGGCCCCTCACACCTCAGACGAAGCGATACGAGCTGACGTGGAACACGGGGCCCACCATGGCGCTGGTGAGCACGTCACGGTCCACGTCGCCCTCGGCCTCGATGCGCTGGCCGTCCTTCTTGATCTTCCGGTCGCCACCCGCCAGTTGGTAGGTGGTGCCGTCGTCGCCTTCCAGCACCCAGACGCCCGTCTCGACGTCCCGGAAGACCACGCGCCCGGACAGCTTCAAGGCACATCCTCCTTCTTGAGCATGGCCCGGGCGACGACGATGCAGAGGACGGTGTTGAAGCCCAGCCACGGCTTCGCCAGGAACGTGAAGGGCATCCACGACAGCGCGGGAGCGCCGGCCCACGCCGAGTACGCCAGGAAGCCCGCGAAGCCCAGCGCGAGCCCGCCCACCGCCGGACGCAGACCCTTCCAGCCGATGGCCGGCAGCGACAGCAGGACCGGGATGAGCGCGCTGTAGAACAGCGGGCTCACCGTGCGACGGCCGAAGATGATGCGCTCCCAGTCGGGGATGGGCAGCGACGCCATCTCCACCACGCTCCCCGTCACGTCCGCGGAGCTCACGAACCACGTGCGCACGAAGTACACGCCCACCGTGGACAGCAGCAGCGGCACCAGGAAGGCCGGACGCAGGAGCGCGTTGAGGTAGCCCGGACGCTCGCGGCCCCGCAGGGTCAGCAGCACGAAGGCCAGCAGGCCCAGCGCCCAGTACAGCGGCGGCCAGCGCGACATCCCGCCACCCAGCGACGCGAGCGACGCCTCCGCGTTGAGCAGACCGTGGCCGTACTGCTCGGTCCATGCCTGGTCCGCGACCTTCGCCGCGCCGGCGTACAGCGCCTTCTCCACCGCGTCCGGAGTCTTCGCGCCAGCCGCGTACAGCATCGCGGCCACCGCGGCCACGTGCGGGGTGGCCATGCTGGTGCCCTGGTACGACGCGTAGACGGAGCGCGAGGGGTCTCTCGGGTCGATGGTGTTCTGGAGGATGCCGCCCTGGTCGCCCTTGCGCTTGTCACCACCGGGCGCCGCGATATCCAGCTCCTTGCCGTAGGACGAGTACGGCGCGAGCGAGCCCTCGGGCCCCACCGCCGACACCGCCACCGCGCCGGGATAGGCCGCGGGGAACTCCACGCGCGCGCGCCCACCGTTGCCGGCCGCGGCCACCACGGTGACGCCCTTCTTACGCGCGTACTCCACCGCGTTGGCCATCACCTGCGAGTAGCCGCCACCGCCCAGCGACATGTTGATGACGTTGGCGCCCTTGTCCGCCGCGAAGCGGATGGCGTCCGCGATGTCCGCGGTGGTGCCGCCACCGAAGTGGTTGAGCACCTTCACCGGCATCAGCGTCGCCTCGAAGGCCACACCCGCCACGCCCTCGCCGTTGTTGGTGGCCTGGGCGATGGTGCCCGCCACGTGCGTGCCGTGCCCGTGGTCATCGTTGGCGTGCTCGTCGTCGTTCACGAAGTCGTAGCCCGGAACGAACTTCACGCCCTTCAGGTCCGGCACCTGCTTGAAGTCGTCGTGGTCCTCGTACGCGATGCCGGTGTCGAGCACCGCCACCACCACGCCCTTGCCCCGGCTGCGCTCCCACGCCTTGGGCATGTCGATCATCTTGAGGTTCCACTGCTGCGCGTACTCCGGATCATTCGGAGTGAAGCTGGCGCGGACCTCCATCAGCGGCTCGGCGGCCTCGACGCTGGGATGCTGGCGGATGCGCTCCAGCACGCCCTGCACGTCATCCACGCCCACCGCCAGGGTGAGGGCCTCGTCGGCGCTCTCCACGGAGTTGAGCTCCAGGTCCACGCCCCAGTCGGCCTCCCAGGCGTCAAACTGGGCCTGCGTGGTGCCGTCCTTGAAGTCCACGAGGATGGCGTGCGGGACGACATCCACGTCGTCCGCCAGGTTCTCGAGCGAGGCGGGAGGCGCGGGCGCACGCTCGGCGTCGCTCTCCGCGGACTTGCACGCAGGGGCTACCGTCACGGCCAGGGCCAGCGCGGCGCCACCCAGGGTCCATCGCACCATCCGCATCGGGCTACTCCTTGAGGAACGAGGCACGCTTCCGGAAGACCCTACGAACGAACGGCGAAACGATTGGGTCTGCACAGACAGTCTGTACGTCCGCTCTCCCGGCGTGCAAGTGCGGGAGGCTGAAGAAATGTGAAGGAGTCCGGTGGGTTGCAGCGCATCGGTCATCCGCCGGAGAGCCGCTGGAGCCAGGTGGACACGGCCCGTCCCACCTGCGGCAGGTTGCGTTGGAACGTCGCCCCCGCGTCATCGATGACCTCGAAATCCCCCCCGGCCCGCGCCACCGCGGCCGCCACCGCCGCCCGGGGCATCCGCCCGTCCTCCTCCCCCTGCACCACCAGCAGCGGGCACGTCACCCGGGCCAGCACCGAGGCGTCCACATCCGCCGGCGCGACGAGGCACAGCCCTCCCACCGACGGGAACCGCGCCTGGAGCGCCAGGGCCACCTGGGCCCCCCCGTGGAGCGCCGCCACCGCCAGCGCGCTCGTCCCCGCGTTCTCCAGCAACACCCGCATGGCCGCCTCGGCGTCCTCGAGCAGCGCCAGGTCCCTGCCCCGCGTCCCCTGGCTCGCGCCCACACCCCGGTGGTTGAAGCGCAGCGTGGGGAAGCCCGCGCTGGCCGCCGCCCAGGCGAGCTCCGCGGCGATGACGTGATCCATCCCCCCACCCTCGTCGGGCCTCGGCGGAAGGATCAACAACGGGGGCGCGCGCTTGCCGCGGTGCGCCGTGCCCTCCATCACCACCGCCCCCACCGGAATCAGGGTGGAGCGCTCCAGGAACTGACCTTTCTGGACCATGTCACCCACCTTAGGAGGGCTCGCGCCGAGCCGATACTCCCAGCGCATGCTCCATTCTGGCGCGCCCCACCTCTGGGCGCGGGCTCCAGGTCCGGCGTGGGATCCGCGCTTCCCTCGGAACATGACGCACCAGGTCTTCGCCCGATGTCCGCGACGCGGTGCGTCGGAATTCAGCGTTTGGAGCGAATTACCGCGTTTGTGCGCAACTTCAGACGGCGTCCTGGGACAATGGGGCAAGGACTCTTTCTTCCATCCCCCTTTTTATCCGCTGGAGCCCCCCACCATGAGCACCATCGAGCGCGGCCGCACCCTCGTCGGCACCACCCCTCGGACGTCCGTTGCGCGCACGTCTGAAGCGAACACGGTGGCGACGCCCGCGGTGCAGCCGACCGCGCAGCGCACCGGCGCGGTGGTGGATGGCTTCGACAGCGCGAAGACGACGAACACCGTGGCCGCCGCGCAGGTGTTCACCGCTCCGGCCGGCTCGAAGGACAAGGTCTATGACGGCAAGCTGGTGGGCGCGGGCGGCCAGACGTTCGAGCCCGGCACGCCGCTGAGCGACATCCCCGCCTTCACGCCCAAGAACAACCCGAACGCGACGGCCACGCTCATCTACACGAACGGCATGCGCACGGAGAAGGACAAGCAGGCGCGTGAGCTGCAGGCGCTCGCGGACGAGACGGGCATGCGCACCATCGGCGTGCACAACTCCACCGAGGGCACCGTCGGCGACCTGCTCCAGGCCGTGAAGGACAAGCTGGGCAAGGGCACCAACCCCGCCGTCGACACGCTGGCCGACGCCGTCTACGGCGAGCTGAAGGCGGGCCGGGACGTGCACCTCGTCGGCTACAGCCAGGGTGGCCTCATCACCTCGCGCGCGCTGTCGGACGTGGCGCGCCGGCTGCGCATCGAAGACGGGATGTCGCCGGAGCAGGTTCAGCAGACGATGAGCAAGCTGAACGTGGAGACGTTCGCGGCCGCCGCCTGCACCTACCCGGACGGCCCCAACTACGTGCACTACATCAACAACCGCGACGCGGTCCCCACCCTCTTCGGCCTGGGCGGCAAGGGCTGGAGCCCCGCGGACATGCTGCGCCACGCGGGCAAGGACGCGAAGGTGCACTACTTCTCCGAGGACACCGTGTTCTCGGGCGCGCACTCGCTGGTCGACACGTACCTCAACCACCGCGTGCCCTTCGAGCAGGCCCGCGCCGGCGAGTTCTGAGAGCTGCCCGTCAGTCGTGGTAGATAAGCCACCATGACGCGAGACGAGGCGACTCAACTGGTGCAGGCGTACCTGGCGGCTCAGGGCGTTCCCCTGAGCCCCGGTCTCAATCAGAAGGGGCTCGGCGGAGCCGCTGTCGGCGAGGCGCAGCTGTACTTCGAGCACTCGGCCGACACGGGCGAGCTGAAGTGCAGCGCCCTCATCTACCGCTTCCGCGACGCGCCCCGCCCCGGCGTCCTCGACGGCTTCCGCGACGAGCAGAAGGCCGGCACGGACGCGGGCGGCGGCACGGTGGACTTCGAGTCGGAGAGCAAGAGCCTCTTCCTCAGTCGCTCGTACACGACGCGCCCCATCGACCTGGTGTTCGCCTCCGAGCTGAGCAAGCTGATGGCGGCGAGCCTCGTGTGGGGCGTGGACGTGTTCGAGCGCGTCGCCGCGAAGGTCATCCCCGCGCAGTCCCGCTGACATGGCCCTCGCGTTCTCCCGTCACATCCAGTGGCTGCTGGCCACGATGGGCCTCGCCAAACCCCCGCCCCCTCCGGGCGGGCCCATGACTCGCGAGGCCGCGCGCGCGCTCGTCCGGTGGTACCTGCAGACGCAGGGCGCCGGGATGAGCGAGGGGCTCAACGAGAACGGGCTGGGCGGCACCATGGTGGGCAGCGCGCAGCTCTACTTCGAGCACCACGCGGACACGCAGGTGCTGGAGTGCAGCGCGCTCGTCTACCGCTTCCGGGAAGACCCCAAGCCGGGTGTCATCGACGGCTTCCGCAAGCAAGCCCAGGACGGCACGGACGCCGGCGGTGGCTCGGTGGACTTCGAGGAGGAGAACAAGAGCCTCTTCCTGAGCCGGACGTACGCGCAGATGCCCGCGGGCGCCGCGTTCACGAAGGACATGGAGCGGCTGATGAAGGCCAGCCTCTCCTGGGGCACCACCGTGCTGGACCGCGTGGCGCGGAACGTCTTCGGCACCTGACGGGCTCCCGCTCCCCGCACGGGCCCGGGCGATATCCCGGGCCCGCTGAGCGGCGGAGCTACACCGCCTGGAGCACGTAGAACTTGAGGTACTTGCCCTCGGGGAACTGCAACCGCACCGGGTGGTCCGGCGGCTGGTAGCGCTCCTCGACGAGCGCCAGGTCGACGCCAGCCTTGAAGCCCGCTTCGCGCACCGCGCTCATGAAGTCGTCCGGGCTCACGCGCGCCGAGCACGACGCCGTGGCCAGCAGGCCGCCCGGCCGCAAGAGGCTCAGCGCCTGCCGATTCAGGGACGCATACCCGTCCAGGGCCGCCTGCACCGCGCGCTGGCTCTTCGCGAAGGCCGGCGGGTCCAGGATGATCATGTCGAAGGTGCGGCCCTCGTCCTTGAAGGACTGGATGACCGTGAACACGTCCGCCGCGAGGAAGTCATGCTTCTCCGCGGGCAGCCCGTTGCGCGTGAAGTTCTCGCGCGCCAGGGCGATGGCTTCCGGGTCGATGTCCACCGAGAACACGGTGTTCGCCCCGCCCAGCGCCGCGTTGACGGAGAAGCCGCCGCTGAAGCTGAAGCAGTTGAGCACGTCCCGGCCCTTGGCCAGTCGCCGGATGAGGTGACGGTTCTCCCGCTGGTCCAGGAAGAACCCCGTCTTCTGCCCGCGCCACACGTCCACCATGAAGGTGACGCCGCGCTCGCGGATGGCGATCTGCTCCGGCGCGTCCTGCCCGTACAACATGCGCCCCGAGCCCCGGCCCTCGTCCTCCTCCACGTCGTCCCGCGCCACTTCATCGCGACCGACGATGCCCTTGAGGCCCGGGATGCCGGCCTTGAGCGCCTCGACGATGAGCGGGCGATACGGCGTCAGGCCCGCCGAATACAGCTTCATCACCGCCCAGCCGGCGTAGAGGTCCACCACCACGCCCGGCAGCCCGTCCCCCTCGCCGTGAATCAGGCGGTAGCTGTCCGTGTCGGTCAGGTCGAGGAGCGACTGGCGCTCCGCCAGCGAGCGTCGCACCCGACGGGTGATGAAGCCCGCGTCCACCGTGTCCCGCGAGTCGCGCGTCAGCACCCGCACCGCGATGGCCGAATGCGGATCGTAATACCCCCGCGCGACGAACTTCCCGTTCTCCGTCAGGTCCACCACGCTGCCGGCGGGAATCCTCGGCACATGCTCCAGCGCCTTGCGAAACACCCACGGGTGCCCCGCGCGCAGGTGGCGCCCCAGTCCTCGCGCCAGCTCCAGCTTCACGACATTCACGGTGTCACTCCTCACGAGCCCCACGGCCCCGCCGAGCGAGGAGGGCCCGAGCCAGCTCCTCGAAGCCCTTCCCCTCGGCTGCCCGGGTAATGAAAGCCGGCGGCGCGTCGATGCGGTCCAACACCGCGCGCACGTTGGCTACGCCCACGCCCAGCTCGAAAGCCTGGAACATCGGGGCGTCATTGAAAGAATCCCCTACATACACGTAACGGCCGTCCCGAGGCTCCAAACGCTCGCCCCACGCCACCCGCGCGAAGCGCCGCGTCGCACTCAGCTTGTCGAAGCGACCGAGCCAGCAGTTGACATGCACGGACGAGCGCACCGCCGTCACCCCGCGCGCCCGCAGCAGCGCTTCGATGCGCGACGCCCCCGCCTCACCCAGCCGGGCTTCCTCGTTGTAGTCCACGGCCAGGTCCACTTCCGTGTACGCGCTGTCCACCGACAGCCGCGCCCCGGGCACCTGCTTCAGCACGCGCCCGACTTCCTTCTCGAGCCGACGCCGGTTCACCACGCGCTCGGCCGGTGCCTCCAGGTACACCTTGCGGAGCCCCCGCTTGCCTCGCAGGAAGAACAGGCCGCCGTTCTCCACGATGACGCCGTCCACCGGGAGCTGCCGCGCCCACGCCTCACCCCACCCCGCCGGCCTGCCACTCACCAACACCACACGCAGGCCCGAAGCGGACAGCCGCTCCAGCGCCCGCACGGTGTCCGCGCGCAGCCGGTGGCCGGTGGTCAGCGTGCCATCCACGTCCGTGAAGACACCCTCGACACGGGACAGGTCCGCCTCGCGCAACGGGCGCGGTACCGCCTTGCTGGCAGCCGCCATCACATCACGTCCAGCTGGGCCAACAGTCCCTGGAACACTTCGATGGTGGCGCGCAGCTCCGGTCCCACGAGCTGGGCCAGGGGCTGCTTTCGCGCCTTGCGCAGGAACGCGTCCATGTCGGAGGCCCGCCCGTAGAGGGACTGGGCGCTGACGGCCGCCTCGGCCAGGAGTCGGGCCGAGGCCGGCGCGTCCGAGTCCGACAGCATCAGGGCCCGCTCCAGCTTCACGCCGCAAGAGGCCCACACCTCGCGGTCATGGATGATGAGCACCTGGCGCTGGTTCACCGCGGACAGGCCCCGGACGAACGCGTCCAGCTCGCTCACCACCTTGAGCAGGTCCTGGCGGGAGGGGTTGGGGAGAATCGCCAGGCGACCCACCTCCGCGCGCATCTCCACGATGTGCCGCTTGTCCTGCGCGCGCAGGTTCCGGTACGCGGCCGTGCGGCCAAAGGCGTCCATCTCCGTCTGGAGCTGCTGCGCGTTCCACTGCACGTCCTCGGGCTCCGCCTCGCGCACCTTGTTGTGCCGCGCCGTGAGGATGCGCCCCAAGTCCGCGGTGATGGCGCGCACCGTCACCGCCGCCTTCACCTCCGCCTCGTGCCCGGGCACCACCTGCGCCCGCGTCACCTCGCCAAAGGTGCTCGCCGTCTCGAAGACGAGGTTGCTGACCTGCTCGCGGAAGCGCGCCCGGAAGCTCTGGATTTCAGCCAGCAGCGTCCACCGGTCGCTCACCACGGACGGGTTGCGCATCGCCTCGCCCAGCTGGGTAATCCCCTGCGCGAGCTGCGTCATGGCGTCCTGGAGCAACGTGGCCGGGTCCTGGAAGCGGGCCCCGCCCACCTCGCGCAGGATGTCCGCGAGGCCCGCGGAAGGCTGTGCGGGGAACTGCTCGCGGATGACGTTCAAGAGGGCGTTGACGTCCATCACCGTGTCTCGGATGACGGGCGCCATCTCCTCCCAGAGCGACAGGTCCGGGCTGGAGTCCACCACCGGCGTCTCGTACTTCACCAGGTCCATGTCACTCAGCCGGCCAATGGCCTGGGCGGCGGCGGCGTACACCTTGCGCAGCCGGCCCGCGAAGGCGCGGTCGGGGTGGGACTGGAGGATTTCTTCGAGCCTCGGGGTCAGGGAGGCCTGCGGGTTTTCAGCGTCAGCGGACACGGGGGGCACACTCTAGCGCTCGACTTCCGCGCGGGGGAGTTCTAGCACTCGGATCGGGGCCGCGCCGCAAGGCCCGGGAGCGCTACGGGATGATTCAGGTCTGTCTGATGAAGGACGGAACCCTCTTCACCGGGGGTGAGGAACTGCTCGCCGAGGAGGGACGGAAGTGGATTGACGTCCTCCACCCCGACGAAGCGGTGATGGCCCGGCTGGCCGAGCGCTTCGGCCTCCACAGGCTGGCCGTCGAGGACTGCCTCCACCTGGACCAGCGGCCCAAGCTGGAGGAATACCCGAACCATGTCTTCATCGTCCTCCAGGGGTTCACCACCGGGAAGGACGTGTGCGAGCTGACGCTGCATGAGCACCACTTCTTCCTAGCCAAGGAGTGGATCATCAGCGTGCACGAGCTGCCCTTCTCGGGGCTGGACAACATCCAGCAGCGCGTCCGCTCGGATCCGAACGCGACGCTGGGACGGGGCACGGACTTCATCCTCTACCTGCTGGCGGATGGGCTGGTGGATGCGCAGTTCCCCATCCTCGACACCTTCGGTGACGAGTTGGAGGACCTGGAGGTGTCCATCTTCGAGCGGGCGGAGAAGTCCCAGCTGCAGCGCATCTTCGAGATGAAGCGGATGCTGGTGCAGCTGCGCCGGGTGCTGTCCCCGCAGCGGGACGTGGTGGGGCTGATGGCGCGGCGGGGCATCCCCCACGTCGACGAGCGCTCCACGCTCTACTTCCGCGACGTGTATGACCATCTGGTGCGCCTGTACGAGCAGATTGATGCCGGGCGCGACATCCTGGGCAACGTCATGGACGGCTACCTGTCCATGGTGGCCAACAAGACGAACGACATCACCAAGCAGCTCACCATCTTCGCCACCATCTTCCTGCCGCTGTCGTTCATCGTCGGATTCTTCGGACAGAACTTCGACGTGCTGTCAGGGCGGGGCTTCTACATCAGCATGTGGGTGATGATCATCGGACTGCCCGTGGGCCTCTTCTTCTGGTTCAAGCACAAGCAGTGGCTCTGAGCCCTGTTCGGAGGACGCATGCTGACCGTCACCGTGGATGGACTCTCCCTGCACTACCGCGACGTGGGCCAGGGCCTCCCCGTCCTGCTGCTGCACGCCTTTCCCCTCAACGGGGACGCCTTCGACGCCCAGGTGAAGGCGCTGTCCGGGCGCTACCGCTTCATCATCCCGGACATCCGAGGCTTCGGGCAGAGCATGCCGGGTGAAGGCCCCACCGAGATGTCACGCATCGCCAGTGACGCGCTGGGATTGCTGGACGCGCTGAACATCGACCGGGCCGTGGTGGGCGGAGTGTCCATGGGCGGCTACGCGGCCATGGCCCTCTTGCGCGAGGACGCGGGCCGGGTGGCCGGGCTCGTGCTGATGGACACGCAGTGCACCGCCGACGACGACGCGGGCAAGGCCCGACGGGAGGCCTCCGCGAAGGACGCCCTGGAGAAGGGCGCGGACCCCGTCATCCAGGCCCTGATGCCCAAGCTCATCTCCTCGCCCCCGGATTCGCCGGTGGGGCGCGTGGTGGAGGCGCAGATTCGCACCGCCTCGCGCGAGGGCATCGCCGCCGCCCAGCGGGGCATGGCGCTGCGTCCGGACTCCAAGGACATCCTGGCGCGCTACGCCGGGCCCGCGCTGGTGGTGGTGGGCGAGCATGACGCCATCACCCCGCTGGAGAAGGCGAAGCAGATGGTGGACCTCATCTCCGGGGCGAAGCTGGAGGTCATCCCCGGCGCCGCGCACCTGTCCAACCAGGAGCAGCCGGAGAAGGTCAACGCGGCGCTCGACGCGTTTCTCGGGGCGCTCTGAGCGAGCCTCAGGAGCCCCGCGCCTTCGAGCGCCGGGCTTCCTCCAGGACGTGGTCCTTGAGCAGATAACCGAAGCCCGCGTTGTGGAGCCGGAGGACCAGGTCCTGTCGGGTGGAGCCGAACTCCTCCGCGGCGTCGTCCAGATTCCATCCCGAGGTGGCGAGCCGTTGCAGCAGGTACGCCCGCCGCGTCTGCGCCGCCGAGAGCCGGTAGGTCTTGAGGTACTCCAGCGTTCCGTCGGGGCTCACAATCGCCTCGCCCAGGTGGTTCTCCTCCGAGGGAAGCAGGCTCGTGTGGAAGTGCTGGAGCAGGAACGGCCCGGCCTCGTAGACCTTCCGGGACGTCACCTCCACGCCGAACAGCCCGCCGGCCATGAAGCCATGGAAGGCCGCCCAGTCCGCGCGCATGCGCGCCACCTCCGCGCGCAGGTCCTCCACGCTGGACACCCGCTTCGCGTCCAGGGACAGCCCCAGCTCCGGAGCTTCCATGAGATAGCCGTACTGCAGCAGCAGGTCCCCGTAGAAGTCCTCGAGCAACGTCCGGTGCAGGAGGCGGTAGTCATCCGGGTGCGCGACGATGAACGCGGAGAGCAGCTCATCCGCGTTGAACAGCAGCATGCCCACCTGATTCTCGTGGACCTCGAACGTGCGCAGCGCGCCATCCAGCGCGGTGCTCGCCCACCCGGGCACTACGCCCTCTACTCGCGGACTCAACCCGTGGGACAGGGCCGCTCGCGAGTACTCCGCCCAGGCGATATCCGGCCCGCCGAAGTGCAGGGCCAGGAAGCCCTCCATCGCCAGGTGCAGGGGCAGCATGCGCAACTGGTTGCGGTCTTCCCGGTGCACCATCCGATGCAGCAGCCGCACGGGGACCGGACCCACCTTCACGCGCTTGCCCTCGGGCGACTGCAGGCGCGTGCCGAAGACGGCGTCCGTCTGCCGGTGCGTCCAGCTCACCACCATGCCGTGGGGAATGTAGGAAACGTACTTGAGCCCGCGCCCCGTCAGCGGGCCCTCCAGCGACACCACGGAGACCGCGTCCGAGTAGTCCCTGCGCGCGAAGCGCAGGTCTCCCCTCACCTCGTCCCGCAGCACCGGCACCAGCCGGATGCGTCCGAAGACTTGCGACGGCGCCAGCCTCAGGCCCTTGGGCTCCAGCCGCTGAATGAGTCGCGCGTCGCTCATGCCTCGCCCTCCTCCACGCTCACGGGCGCGCCCGGTGCCACGCCCACCTCCACGCTCGCGTTCCGGCGAGCATCCCGCTCCAGCCAGGACGCCACCCGCGCGGAGAGATAACGCTCCAGCTCCGCCAGCGACGCGGTGCCCTCCGCGAAGCGCGCGAAGCCCAGCACCGTGGGCACGTCCTCCGCGTCCCGCACGCCCACCGTGGCGACGGCTCCACCGAACGAGCGCGGCGAATACTCCTCCGCGTCGAAGACGGGATTGACGTGGACCAGGGCCGTGCGCCGCCCCGGGTCCAACCGCTCCCGGAACACCCGCGTCAGCTCGGCCACGGCCTTGGGCGGGTCATTGTCGTAGCCGTCGGAGACGATGACCACCAGCTCCGCGCCCCAGGCCAGTGCATCCAACAGCGGCGTGGCGAGGTCCGTCTGCCCGCGTGCGGTGACGCGCAACGGCTCCTCCACGGGACAGGTCCAGAAGGCCCGGTACTCGCGCGCGGAGGCGGACAGCAGGTAGTGCGCCGCCAGGGCCACCCCCAGCGGACGCCGACGCTTCTGCAAGGAACCCGACGAGGAGTAGCTGTTGTCCAGCACCGCCGCCACCCGGCCCAGGGAGGCCGGTGCCCGCGCCAGCACCCGCGCGGAGGCGCGCTCCAGCGCCGTGTGCAGCTCGTCCCGGCGCGCCTCGCGGACCGCGTCCGTCATCGACAGGGCATAGAGCGCAAGCTTCGTCAGCGGCGCGCGAGACAGGTCCACCGGCGGCTCCCCGCCCCCTTCGCGCGCGGCGGACTCCTGGAGGCGCAGCCGCTCCGCCTGGGTGAGCCGGGGCTCGATTCGCTGGAGGAACACGTCGCGGGGGACACCGTGCTTCTGGGCCAGGCCCTCCGCCACCGTGTAGGGCAGCTCATAGAGCGCCTCCTGGGCGAAGTGGGCCTTGCGGAACGTCTCCAGCAACGGCTGGGTGTAGACGCGCTTCTTCCATCCATGGAAGAGGAACGGCCCCAGCTCGCCGTCCAACTTCAGGTGGCCATGCACCACCGCCGCGCGCAACTTGGCGCGGTACTTCACCGCGTCGAACGGCAGGCTGGAGCGCCCCGACAGGTACTCACGGACGATGGCGCGCGTCCTGCGGTTGTTGATGTGCCGCGAGCGCAGGGACTCCAGCACCCGGTAGGCCCGCTGCGACGGCAGGCTCCGCAGGGCGGCGGCGATGAGCGCGCCCTCCTCCCGCCGCTCCGCCGCGTCCGCCGGACTGCCGACGGCGAGCAGGTTGAGGATGATCTGCGCCTGATTGAAGTGGTTGATGCCCGCGGCGAGCGTGCGCCGATAGAGGCGCCGGTAGTTGCCGAGGATGTACTGGTGCAGGAACTCGATGGAGACCGACTGCCCGCGCGCGTCACCGTAGAACTCCCGCTGGCCCGTGCAGGAGAAACACGCGTTGACGAACATCACCAGGTCCTCGCGAGCGACCTGTTCGATGCGGACTTCGGCGGCCAGGGCCATCGCGCGCACTGCCTCCAGATGGGAGAGAGGAGCGCCGCTCGGGGAGAAGTGAAACGACCAGCGTGTCAGGCTCCAAAGGCTTGAATCGGAAGTCGCATCGGAGTCCCGCGAGCGGCGCTCCGAAGCTACCACACGTCCCTCAGTGAAGACTCCTGACGCTCGCCTTCAACGGCTCACGGCTGGCAAGTCACCTCGGAGTTGTCCACCTCACAGGTGGCGCACGTCGCCGTCTCCACCAACACTCCCTGGCGGCACTCCAGCACGGCCTTGCCATCCCGTCGGCACAGCCCCCGGCCCTCGGAGCTGGAGGAGCACGCGTCCCCCGCGACGTTGCCAGAGGTGTCGCACCGCACGGCCTCGTCGGACTCGCGGCAGCCGAGCGGACCCCGGCAGGGAACTTCCCGCCACGTCCCGGTGCGGCATTCCAGCGCCAGGACGTTCTCCTGACAGACGAAGCTGCCCGCCTCGTCACAATCATCTCCCGCGCTGGCGCCACCGCAGCCGGCAAGGAGGAGGGAACCAACGACGGACACTAGGACGAAGAGAGAGCGGTTCATGAGCTTGCGACCAATATTTCGAGCGTACCGCCGCCGGTCAACCACCCAGTGTCGTCTGGAAGAAACGCCGGAAATTTCCTCCCATCACTCGTTCCACCCAGGACTCCGGATGTCGGCGCAGCAGTGCCGTGGTGAGCAGGTGCAAGTCGGTGACGTCCTTCATCCCCCGTGGCAGCGGCACCATTCCGTCGTAATCCGAACCCAGGCCCACGCCTTCCTCGCCCATGACGTCCACCGCGTGTTCGATATGGCGGACCACGTCATCCACCGCGTCGCCTCCCAGATAGACGGGGGCGAAGATGATTCCCACCACGCCCCCCCGGTCCGCGATGAAGCGCAAGGAGGCGTCACTCAGGTTGCGCCACCCTCCCCCCGCCGCCCGCACGCCCGTGTGTGAGCAGAAGAACCGGACCGAAGGGTGGGTGAAGAGGTTCTCCAGCGTGCGCTCCGAGGCGTGAGCCACGTCCACGCTCAGCCCCAGCCGCGCCATCTCCTCCATCACCTCCTGCCCCAGGGAGGTGAGCCCCCGGTTGCCCATCATCGGGAAGGAAGAGCCCCCCAGGTCATTGTTGGACAGGTGGGTGAGCCCCATGAAGCGCACGCCCCGGCGGTGCAGCTCCGCCAGCCGCTCCACCTTGCCTTCAATCGCATGCCCACCCTCCACCCCCAGCACCGCGGACAGCCGCCCCCGGGCGAGGTTGTCCTCCAGAATCGCGGGCGTGGTGGTGATTCGCGCCGCGTCCTCGGAGCGACGGCAGAACTCCTCCATGCGCTCTATCTGCCACAAGGCCCGCGTCCACTCGCTCGCGCGTGCTTCCCGGGGCCAGCCGCGCCACGCGGCGAACACCGGGAAGCCCCCGATGAAGGGAAAGCCCCGGGTGACGATGGTGAAGCACTGGAGCTTCACCCCCGCCTCCCGCAGCCGGGGAAAGTCCACGTGCCCCTCGTCCGAGCGCGTGCACAAGTCCCGGTTCCACATGAGGGAGTCCGCGTGTCCGTCCGCGATGCACCAGCGCTGGTGGAGTTCGTTCACGTCGCCCATAGGCGCATCAGTCTGCCTGTCCGCGCGCGCCAGACAAGCACCCATCCCACCGCGTGCATCCCCTGAACACCGCGCCCGCCCCGCTCACGTCCCGGCCATGGAGGCGCCGCCGCGCCCCGACGCCGTGGGCAGCGCCTCATCCGAGGACAACACATCCGCCGTGCGCCTCCGGGAACGGGCATCCTGACGGACCTGGGTCGCCTCGCGCGCGGCCTCCGAGGGCCCATACGCGTAGCCCCGTCCGCCCAGCACCGCGCGCAGCGAGTCCCGCAGCTCCAGTGCCGTCTGGAAGCGCTCCTCCGGCTCGCGGCGCAAGAGCCGCGCGAGGATGGCTCGCAGCGGCGAGGACAGGGTGCGCGTGGCGTGTTCGACGTGCTCCGGCGCGAAGCACGCCATGCGGGCCGCCATCATGGGCGCGGAAAGCCAGCTGGGGTTCTCCGCCTGGAGCAGCTCCGCGTCCGGAAGCGGGCCGGACGCAAGCGCCGCGCGCTCCACGGCCTCCAGGTCCAGCAGGTGCAACCCGGTGAGCAGTTCCAGCAGCACCACGCCCAGGGAGAACAGGTCGGAGCGCCCGTCCAGCGGCCGGCGCAGCAGTGCCTCCGGCGACGCATAGGCCAGGTCTCCCCGGACGAGGTGGGCCTCGGTGGCCACGCGCCCCGGCAGCCGGGCCCACGCCAGGGCGAAGTCCGCCAGCTTCACGTGGCCCCGCACGTCCAGGCGCAGCGTCCGGGGACTCACGTCGCGGTGGACGAGCCCCAGCGGCCGGCCGTGATCATCCTCCAGCGTGTGCGCGTGGTGGAGCGCGTCCGCGATCTCCGCGCCCACGTAGGCGGCGAAGGCTTCCGAGAGCGGCCGGCGCCGCAGCGCCGCGAAGCTGACCAGCGTCTCCAGGCTGTGCCCCTCCACGTACTCCATGACGAGGTGGGGCAGCCCGTCATGCACCCGCACCAGGAATACCTGGGCGATGGCCGGATGGGACAAGCGCATCAGCAGTTTGACTTCCTCGCGAAGCCGCGCGCGCCCCAGCTCGTCTCCCGCGTCCTGCAAGCGTTTGATGAGCACCAGGTCTCCCGGCGTGTCCAGGTAGTGCCTGCGCGCGATGAGCAGTTCTCCCGAGCCGCGCGCGCCCAGGTACCGGATGAGTTCGTAGGCCGTGGCCCCGGCGGTGAAGAGGATGAAGGGTCTGGCAGGGGGTTGTGCAGGGTGGTGGGTGCCCATTTCGAATGACTGCTCCCGGGTATGAAGGTCCTCCCCAGGGTTGGGAAGGCGTGAGGAAACCCCACGCGTCCCTCCTACCACCCAGGTCCGACACACCCTTCCAACCCCTCGGAATGGATTCAGGGAAAAAAGGGAACGGCCCCCACCGGAGTGGGAGCCGTCCCGGGGCCATCCGCGAGGAGGCGGACCGCCCGCTTGCGCTGCGTTACTGGTTCGTCGGCGTCACGGCCTGGGTGACGCTCAGCTCGCGGACCACCATGTCCTTGCCGTCCAGCACGTACGAGGCGCGGACCTGGTCACCCTCCTTGATGTCCTTCACCTTCACTGCGCGGTTGTTCTGGAGGATGCGGCTCTGGTCGTTCGTCTTCAGCTTGAGCTGCCGGTTGTTGGTGGTGTCCACCACGGTGAGCGAGTCACCGCTCGTGGAGAGCACGCGGCCCTGGACGCTGGTCGCGGCCATGGTGGCCCCCGCCGCGCCGGAGCCACCCGTGGCCACGTCCTCATTCAAGTCCCGCTGCGCCTCGGCCAGGTCACCCTGCTCGTCGCGGACGTCCTTCTGCGCGCTGGCGATGTCCTGGTTCGCCTCGCGCTGCGTCTCCGCGATGTCTTCCTGCGCGTTGCGCTGCGTGTCCGCGATGTCCTTCTGTTCGTCCTGACGGATCTCCGCCGTCTCCTGGCGAGCCTCCGTCTGCGCCTCCGCGACGTCCTGGCGCTGTTCAGCGACGTTGTCCCGCTTGCTGCAACCGGAAACCATCGCCAGAGCCGCAATCGCACCGACCGCCAACATGAGCTTGCGCATATCGTCCTGCCCCTTTCGGTAGGCTGTCGGGAGAGCATGTCTCCCGGTGTTGGGCAGAAAGTGAGCGCTCCTCTCGCACTTGCACAGGGGTTGCGCGGCGCGTTTGGAAGACACAGGGGCGTCGATCCGCGCACGGAGGCCCCGGTCGCCCGGCCGCTCTCCGTGGGAACAATCCCCGTCACGACCGCGTGCGAGGAACGAAGGTGCCCAGGCAGGCACCCTTCATTCCCTCACGCGCAATCACACCGTTCACGGCCCCGCGTCGACTCCGCCATCCGCGCGGCCACCGTCGGCGGCTCCGCCATCCGGCTCACCCGTGCCCGCGTCGCAGAAGGGCGCTCCACCCTCCACCCACCGGGCGACGATGGCCCGCTGCTCGGCGGTGGGCAGCGTGACGGTGGTGGGCGAAGGCGGCATGTCCTGGAACACGGACGTGCGGGCGCGAATTCGCGCGGCCTTCGCGAAAGCCCCCGGAAGTCCTCCGCCGTCCGCGCCACCGCCATCCGGAGGCGCGTAGTAGTCCAGCCGGAACGAGGTCTGGTTGCTTCCGCTGGTGTCCGCGCCGTGGCACGTGCTCACGCAACTGGCGGCGAGGATGGGCTGCACGTCGTCGCAGTAGGTGGGCACCGGCCCCGCGTCGACCTCCCCCGCGTCGGGAATACCAGGCAGGCCGAGCACTTCACACGTGCGGCCCTGTCCCTGTCGCACCGCGACGCAGACGTGCGTGTCGGGACAGTCGCTGGCCGTCTCGCACGTCTTGCCGGTGAAGTCCGCCACGTCGATGGTGCAGGCCACGGTGAACGCGACCACGCCGGCCGCGCTCGCGAGGAGTTTCTTCATGATGGGGCTCGTCATGGAACCTGAAACCTGGAACCTGGAACCTGAAAGCGAGGAGGTACGGCGGGGACTTCAGGGCCCGGCGTCGTTGGTGCCCGTGGTGTCGCAGAGAGGCGCGCCCCCCGCGACCCAGCGCGCAATCAACGCGCGCTCTTCCGTGGTGGGTTGCGGGCTGCCCGTGGGAGGCATGTCCTTCAGGTCCGACGCGCGCACCCGGATGCGCAGCGCCTTGGCCCTCGCGCCGGGCACGCCGTTGCCGGTCGGCTCGTAGTAGTCCAGCCGGAACGACGTCTGACTGCTTCCGCTGGTGTCCGCGCCATGGCAGGTGCTGACGCAGGTGGCGGCGAGGATGGGCTCGACGTCCTCGCAGTACGTGGGCACCGGCCCCGCGTCCGCGCCACCGTCGGCCTCCGTGTAGTGCGGCGGGTAGATGACCTCGCACGTGCGCTGGCCGTCGGCGCCCAGGGCCGTACAGGCATAGGCCGTGGGGCACTCGGAGTTGTCCGTGCAGGCCTTGCCGGCGAGGTCGTCGACGTTGAGGGAGCAGGCCACGACGGCGAGCACGGCGCCGCAGGCCAGGAGGGGGACAGGAGAGCGGAGGGCCACGGGGGGCTCGTTCAGAAGTGGTAGGTGAGGCTCGCCGCGTCGGCGGCCTCGTCGGGCAGCAACTCCAGCACCAGACCGTACAGCACCGCGGCGCCCGCGGCGGCGTACATCACGTTCGCCGCGGTGGAGGCCGAGCGGGCCCGGTCCAGCGTCTCCCGTGCATCCCGGGCCGACGAGAGCCCCTGCGCGCGCTTCGCCTCGCCCTGCGCGAAGAAGCCCAGCCCCAATCCCCCCAGCGCGAGCACGCCTCCGGCGACGAAGGCATACCGGTGGCCGTGGAGCACCGGCGTGGGCGCGCGCACCGGGGCGTCCAGCGTGGCAACGGGCTCGTCCGCGAGCGCGGTGAGGGGCAGCCCGAGCGCGACGACGAGCGCGATGGAGAGAAGCCTGCTGGGAGCCATGAGCATGACGTCGAGTATAGCGGTGACGGTGGCGAACGTACTGCCGGAGTGTGCGTTGACAGCACGGTATGCCCCCCTGTAGTGCGTCCCCGGGTCCCCATCGCAAGGAGCCGTGACGCCGTGCAGGTCTGGGTCAACGGAGAAACACGCGAGGTGCCGGAGGCCACCACCCTCTCGGCGCTGCTGGAATCACTGCGAGTCGGCGGTCCGGGCGTGGCCGTGGAGGTGAACGCCGAGGTGGTGCGCCGCGCCCGCCACCCCGAGCACCACCTCCAGCCCGGGGACCGCGTGGAGATCGTCACCTTTGTCGGCGGCGGGTAGCGAGGAGATGGCCATGAGCATCCAGGACAAGCCCTTCACCATCGCGGGAGTGACGTTCGCCTCCCGCCTCATCCTCGGAACGGGGAAGTACCCCAGCCACGACGTGATGAAGCGTTGCCACGAGTCCTCCGGCACGGAGATGGTCACCGTCGCCGTGCGCCGGCTGGACCTGAAGGCCACGGGCGAGGCCTCGCTCATGCGGTGGATCGACCGCGAGCGGCTGCGCCTCCTGCCCAACACGGCCCTCTGCTACACGGCCGAGGACGCGGTGCGAACCTGCCGGCTCGCCGAGGAGCTGGGCATGAGCAAGTGGGTCAAGCTGGAGGTCCTCGGCGACGAGAAGACGCTCTACCCGGACGTCGAGGAGACGGTGAAGGCGGCCCGCATCCTGGTGAAGGAGGGCTTCACCGTGCTGCCCTACACCAGCGACGACCCCATCACCGCGCGCAAGCTGGAGGACGCGGGCTGCGCGGCGGTGATGCCGCTGGGCGCCCCCATCGGCAGCGGCCTGGGCATCCGCAACCCGCACAACCTGCGCCTCATCCTGGAGACGGTGAAGGTGCCCGTCATCGTCGACGCTGGCGTCGGCACCGCGTCCGACGCGGCCATCGCCATGGAGCTGGGCGTGGACGCCGTGCTGATGAACACCGCCATCGCCGGCGCCCAGGACCCGGTGCGCATGGCCGTCGCCATGAAGAAGGCCGTGGAAGCGGGCCGGGACGCGTACCTCGCCGGCCGCATCCCCCGGAAGGCCTACGGCTCCGCGTCCAGCCCGCTCGACGGAATCGTCCAGTAGGCACGCCCACCCATGACGCTCCCGGTGGCGCCCTCCCTCCCCCGGCTCGTCGTCATCACCGACTGGCGTCTGCCGCGCGAGCGGCTCCTGGGCGCGCTGAGCCGCGCGCTCGAGGCGGGCCCTGACGTCGCGGTCCAGCACCGCCATCCCGAGTCCTCCGGTCGTCGCTTCCTCGAGGACGCCCGGGTCCTCGCCGCGCTCTGCCGGACACGAGGCAATCCCCTGTTCGTCAATGGCCGGCTGGACGTGGCCCTGCTCGTGGACGCGCACCTGCATCTGCCCTCGGACGGCCCCACACCCAAGGACGTCCGCCCTCACCTGCCCCCAGGCCGGCTCATCAGCCTGGCCGTCCATGACGAGCGCGAGGCTCGCGCGGCGCGCGGCGCGGACCTGGCCCTGGTGAGCCCCGTGTTCTCCCCCGGCTCCAAGCCCGGGGACACCCGGACGACGCTCGGCCCCGAGGGTTTCCTCGCGCTCACGGCGGGCCTTCCCTGTCCCGCGTTGGCGCTCGGAGGAATCACCGCGGAGAGGGCGAGCAGGCTCACCGGCGCGGCGGGCTTCGCCGTCATCTCCTCCGTGCTGGAAGCGGAGGACCCGGCCCAGGCGGCGCGAGCACTGCTGGCCGCGTGCGCGCCCCGGGCTATGCTGCGCGTCCCGTGACTTCGCCCTCCTCCGTCTCCGAGCTGCGCCCCCTGGCCCTGGGGGAGTTGATTGACCGTGCCGTGACCTTCTGGCGCGGCCACCTCAAGCCCCTCTTCGTGTTGAACCTCGGCTACTCGCTGGTCGGCTTCATCGCGACCAAGGCCACGCTCCAGCTGACGCGCTGGCTGACGCCCATGCTCTATGTGACGGACAAGGACGCCGTCACCAAGGAGGCGCCCTTCGAGATGCTCGGGCAGGCGAGTCTGTCGCTGGTGCTCTGGTCTGGCCTGTTCATGTTCCTCATCTGGAGCTACTGGCTGACCACGGTGGCGACCGCCCGCTACGTGCTGTCCGCGCAGTTGGGCACGCCCGTGAGCCCCGCGGACGGCCTTCGCCGGGGCCTGTCCAAGGTGGGCGCGGTGACGGGCGCCTTCCTGTTGTCGGTGGGGTGGTCGACCCTGGTGACGCTGGTCGCGAGCATCCCCGGAACCGTGCTGATGGTGGCCGGTGGTATCGCCACGGCGATGGACTCCCAGGTGCTGGGCATCGTGCTGCTGGTGGCGGGCGGACTGCTGCTGGCCCTGGGCATGCTCGGCGCAATCCTCTGGTACTTCCTGCGCTTCCTGCTGCTGCCTCCCGTGCTCGCCATGGAAGACCTGGGAGCCTGGGGCGCCTTCACGCGCTCGGGAGCGATGCTGTCCGGGCGCGTGGAGCCGGGCTTCCTGGGACGGGTGATGGTGCGCGGGATGATTCTCTTCACCGTGGTGAGCCTCATCCTCTTCTCGGTGCACCTGCTCTTCGGCATCCCCGCGTGGCTGGTGATGCTGCCCTATGGGAACCCCTTCTCGGCGGAGACCATGGCGCGCACGCCGCAACTCCTCCTGGTGCCCGTGGAGATCCTCCAGGTGGCGGCGCAGTCCTTCTTCTCCCCCGTCAACTTCGTCGTCTGCTCGTTCTTCTACCTGGACCTGCGCGTGCGCCGGGAAGCCCTGGACCTGGAGCAGCGACTGGGCACCGAGCCGTCGCCGCCCCTCGCCGCCTGACGCCACCCGCTCGCGAGTTCCTTCGTGCCAAGCCTGCCCCTGCTGCTGCTGCTGGCCTCGCTGCCGTGTGACGACCGCGAGGCCACCGCGCGCGCCCTCGAAGAGACCGCCAGGTCCCGCCCCGCGGAGGTCTCCTCGGCCGTGGAGGAGCTGGGACGGCGCATGGGCGGCATGCCCCTGCCCCCCGCGGACGAGGACGCCACCGCGCCCGAGCGGGCCCGACAGGTGGCGGACTTCCTGGAGCAGGCCTGTGCGCTGGAGAAGCACGCGGCCACGTCGGAGGAGGCCCTCACGGACCTCTCTGGAGAGGAGCGCGAGCGACTCAAGGCCGTGCTCGACCGACCCGAGTTCTCCCGGGCCCGACAGCGCCACGGCGACGTCGTGAAGCAACTGCTGCGCAAGCTGGAGGCGTGGCTGGAGGGCCTGTTCGAATCACGCGAGGCCCAGGGCTTCGCGGTGGCGACGCGCGCGGTAATGCTGGGCTTCGCGATAGCGATGGTGTTGTGGGGCGCACTGAAGTTGCGCTCGCTGCGCCTGCGCCGGAACGTCGTGCGCCCGGGAGCCGCCGAGCCCGGCGCGCCGCTGGTGCTGGACGCTCCACCGGAGCACCTGAAGCGGGCCCGCTCGGCGTTGGCCGAGGACTCGCGCGAGGCGATTCGCGAGGCCTTGCTGGCCATGCTGTCCTCGTTGGAAGAGCGACGGCTGGCCCGTCCGGACCGGGTGAAGACCAACCGCGAACTGGCGGCGGAGCTTCCCGCTCGAGGAGCCCCCGCCTCCATCACCCGGGAGGTCGAACGACTGGTGACCTGGTACGACGCCGCCTTCTACTCGCTGACACCCGTGCCGGAAGCAGAAGCCACGCGGTTCGTCGAGTCGGTGGAGCGACTGCACGGGACGCTGGGCACGGAGGTCGCGGCATGAGCCTCGCGAGTCCTCCCGGTAAAAAGGACCGACCTACCGGGACGCGGGAGCGTGCCTCATGAAGAACGCGCGGACCGTGGCGGTCTTCGGCCTGCTCATCGCGCTCGCGCTGGCGATGGGCCTCTCCACGAGCCGGGAGGCCCCCGACTCACCCATTGCCTCCGTGGAGAACCCGGGACCTCAAGGCGCACGCGCGCTCTTCCTGTTCCTGCGCGAGGAGGGACGCGCCGTGAGCACCCAGCTCACCTCGCTGGAGTCGCTCGCCTCCGGGACACGCACCCTGGTGCTGGCGGCGCCCACGGGCCGCCCCGTGTCCGAGGAGGAAGTGCGCGCAGTGGAGGGCTTCGTCCAGGAAGGCGGCACGCTGGTGTACCTGTCGACGCGCGAGCTCGGCATGCACCAGGCCGCGCTGGAGACGTGGCTGCGGCTCGACGAGGGGCCGCTCCTGCCCGCGAGTGAGCGAGGCCTGTCCACGGACCTGGCGGATGCGGGCGGCACCACGGTGGACGTGTGGCTGGGCGCGGGCCCGTTCCGGGGGCTGACGGCCCTTCGCATGTCACAGGACCGGGGGCTGCGCATGGACCACCCGGACGCGGTGCCGCTCGCTGGACTCGGTGGCGCGGTGGCCGTGTGGCGACGCGCGCTCGGCAAGGGTGAGGTCTACGTCCTCGCTGGCGCGGACGTGCTGGAGAATCGCCGCCTGGAGCTGCTGGACAACGCGCGCCTGTGGAACGCGCTCGCCGCGCGCGGGCCGCTCGTCATCGACGAGTACCACCACCAGCTCGCGCCCCCGCCACCCCTGTCGCGTGGCATCTGGGTCTTCGTCGCGCAGGTGCTGGCCGTGGGAGGTGTGTACGTTCTTTCCCGTGGCACGCGCTTTGGCGCCCCCAGGCCCGTGCTCGTGGAGAAACACCGCTCCGCCCTGGAGTACGTGCGCAGCATGGGCTGGCTCATGCGCCGCTCGAAGGTGGAGAAGGACCTGCTTCCAGAACTCGACAAGGCGCTCCGTCAGCGGTTGCAGGAACGCCTGGGCATCTCCCCTGCCCTGGAGGACGCGGAAGCCGCGCGACTGCTCGAGGAGAATGGCGGCATCCCCGCCTCTCACTACCTGGAGGCGAAGGCGGAGCTCACCCGTCTGCTCACGCAGCCCACCATCCGGCCCTCGGACTACGCGCGCGTGGCCCGTCTCTATGCGCACCTGGAGCGCACCGTGACGGGACGACAGTCCCTCATCCGCGCGTGAGCCACCTCACACACGCGCGGCGGTGACGGCCCCGAAGAGCCCCTCACCGCCGCATGGACGTGGTGCCGCGATTCAGAGTGTCTTGCCGGCCGCCACCATCGCCGAGCCCACGTGGTGGCGAATCTCCTCCACTCGCGCATCCCAGCTCTCGTTGAAGATCTTCTCGGCGCGCTCGCGATTGGGCCCTGGGCCGTCCGCGAGGCACTCGCCCACCTTCTTCACGAAGTCCTCCGTCGAGGTGGCGATCTTGCACAGCCCCACCTTGCGGACCTCCGGCAGGTCCGTGGACACCACCGGCAGGCCGGAGGCCAGGTACTCGCGCACCTTGAGCGGGTTGGCGTTCAGCGTGAGCTCGCTGATCTTGAACGGCATCAGCGCCACGTCGAAGGCCCGGCTGTAGCCCGGCAGGTCCGCGTACGATTTGCGGCCGAGCATGTGGATGTTGGGCTCGGCCCGCAGCTTCGAGTCGTCACAGTCCGGCGTCGTCTTGCCGATGATGACCACCGAGCCCTTCGGGTGCGCCCGCGCCGTCGCGATGATGGCTTCCTGGTCCACCCAGTCCGCCACCAGCCCGAAGAAGCCGATGATGGGCTTGGGCAGGCGCGCGATGTCCTCGGGGATGCGCGTGGTGGCGTCGCACGCCTTCACGAAGTGACGGAAGTCCGTGCCGTGCCGCACCAGCACCGTGCGCGGGTTGACGCGGGACTTGTTGTCCCGGAGCCGCTCCGCGGAGGTGATGCAGATATCCGCGCGGCGCAGCAGCCGGTCCTCGAGCTCCGCGATGTGACGGCCGTTGGTGTCGCTGAAGGCGGAGAACTCGTCCACGCAGTGGTAGACGACGAACTCCTCGCCCAGCGTGCCCGACACGGGCGCGGACGCGGGCAGGAAGCTCCAGGAGATGGGCCGCTGGAAGCCCAGCTGCTTCATCGCCCGGCGCACCTGGAGCCGCAGCAGCTCGCGATTGGCGCCCCGCACCAGCTCATTGCCGTAGAACGGAATCGCCAGCGGCGACAGGACATGGAGGTTGGGCTCCACCTCGCGCAGGCCCTGCGTGAAGCGCTCCAGCTTGCTGAAGATGCGCTTCACGTCGTGCGCGTTCGCCTTCGGCGCGCGGTTGCCAATGCTGTTCACCCAGAGGATGCGGTTGTCCCGGGAGAGGATCCGCATGATGTGGACCTTCGACAGCGGGTCCCCATCCCAGTCGTTGGAGAACACCACCAGATCGCGCCCCCGGAGGGCCCGGCGCGACATATCCAAGTCATCACTGCGCCGCATCTCTCTTCTCTCCTGTGTCGAACATCCTCGCGGTCTCCCCGCGAGTGGAAAATGAAACGAAGCTCACCACGTCACGGGCACCGGTCTGACCGGCGAAGGCCGGGGTGACAGCGCCTCGTACATGTCGAGCAACACCGGCCCCACATCGGGAGAGGCCACTCGCAGGGGCCCCGCCTCCACCGCCTCGCGGACCGTCGCGGCAAGCGACGTCGCGTCCCCCGCGCGGAAGAGCCGCGTCCCCTCGGGCCGCTCACACACGTCGCTGGCCACGCAGGGCACGCCCAGCGCCAGCGCCTCTCGCACGGAGATGGAGTCACCGTCATGCGTGGTGGGTCGCAGGAAGACGTCGCTCCGGGCGATGAGCCCCAGCGCCGCCGGATGCTCCAGCTCCCCCAACGGCTCCAGCGGCCCCGCCACGCCCAGCTCGCGCGCGTCGCGGAGGAAGTCCTCGGAGTCGGTGCCAGGACCGAACAACGCCAGGCCCACGCCCCGGTGGGACTCCGTCAGCAGCCGCAAGGCGCGAAACGCGAGCTTGCGCCCGTAGACCGGCGACGGATGGTGCGCCATCACCAGCAATGGGCGGCGACGCGCGCGCGCGGCCTCGACTCGCACGGGCACGGCCCCCGCCTGAACCTGCGAGGCACAGAAGGCCGGGTGGACGAGGAGCTTCTCTTCCGGAATGCCACACGACACGAGCGCGTCGCGCACCGCCGCGGACACCGCGATGATGCGTGAGTAGCCCGCGAGCGCCACCCGCGCGAAGGCCCGCCGAGAGGGCGCCGCCGCGAGGTAGTCGGGCAACAGCCCCGAGTGCAGGGTGATGAAGCGGGGGGCGCGTGCCCCCGGCGGACTGCCCACCGCCGCCGCGAGCAGCCAGGCCTTGGGGTTGTTCCCGCTGGTGTGGACATGAACCGTCCACCCCGAGGCGAGAAACCCGGTCAGCCTGAGGGCGAAGTGCGCGGGGCCTCGCATCGGGAGTACGTCCGGAACCGGCCGGCCGCCCTTCCCGATGTCCAGCACCTTCGCTTCGACCTCACGGCTGCGCAGGAAGCGGTGAAGTTGTTGAACGTGAATCGCCACGCCGCCGAAAGGCGGAGGATGGTCGCCAACCAGGAGCACACGCATGTGGAGCCCTATCGAGGAACGGACGCCGACGGAGGCACCGCCGACAGGGGCGAGCGTCGGGGCAACAACCCCATCTCCCGCTGATATGTGGTGAGTGGATCAGGGTCCTGCCGGATGATCCGCGCAGGAATGCCCGCCACGACAGTGCCTGGCGCCACGTCCTTGAGCACCACGGCATTGGCCCCGATGACGGCGAAGTCGCCAATCTGGATGTTGCCGAGAATCTTGGCGCCCGCGCCGACCCGCACGTAGTCACCGATGACGGGCGCACCCTCGAGCCCCGAGCGCCCGCCAATCGTCACCTGCTGGGAGATGAGGCAGTGCCGCCCAATCTTCGCCGCCTTGTGGATGACGACGCCGATTCCGCCGTACCCCAGCTGCGTCCCCTCGCCGATGTCGGCCTCGTCCGGAACGTAGGAGCTGTGAAGGTAGTAGATGGCCTTTCGCAGCAAGGCCGGGAGCAAGGGAACCCCTTTCAGCCGCAGGCCGCGAGCCACCCGGTACAACATCATCGCATCGACACCCATCCACGCCTCCCTGACCCAACCGCGCGACGGGGTGGAACCTAGGTACCGGCCCCCCAAGTGGGAAGTAGGCCCTCAAGCGCCACCCTGATTTCCTCAAGCCGTCCTACGAGGCCTCAACCCCGCGAGCACCGTGAGCGGCCGCACACCCGCGGCGTACAGCACCCCCACGTAGCCCACGCAGAACAGCACCCCGGCCACCGCCAGCGGCAACACCCGCCAGAAGAAGCCCGTCGGCAGCTGCATCCACGCGCCCTGCGCGCCCGCCCTCAACAGGAAGACAGCCACGCCCGCCGCGCCCGCCGCGAGCGCGGAGCGCCCCAGAGCCTGCCAGGGAATGATGTCCACCAGTTGGAGCTGGCGTCGGGGAGTGGACAGCGCCGCCGGAACCCGGACGAGCAGCATCGCCTTGCCCACCACCTCCGCCACCGCCCATGAGCCAATGCCTCCCATCAACCCCAGGTGCTTCACCCCGAGGATGACCAGCGGCACCGTCACCGCCGCCTTCACCGCGTAAGAGACGAAGATGGCCCGGGTCAGCCCCCGCGCCCGCAGCGTCCCATCCATGGGGAGGATGGAGAGCACCACCCCCAGCACGCTGACGCGGAAGACAGGCACTGCGGGCAGGAACGTCTCGCCGAACAGCGCGCCAATGAACTCCGGCGCCGCCGCGAAGAGGAACGCCGCGAACGGAAGAAAGACATACGCCAGCCGACCGGCCGCGTCGCGGAACGCATCCACGCCCTCTTCCAGGCGGCCCTCGCGCTCCAGCTCCCCCAAGCGCACCATCAGCACCTCGCTGGTGGGCGTGTAGAGCAGGTCCACCACCGGAAGCTGGAAACACCCCACCCTGTACAGCGCGTAGAGCGCCGGCGCCACCGCGCCCGCCACCGCGTACAGGTGCGCGTTCTGTTGCGGAATGGCCAACAACATGGCCGCGCCAAAGGGCGCCGAGTAGGCCAGCTGCGCGCGAAACAGCGACGCGCTGGCCAGCGGCCCCGTGGAACCCCTGAGCGAGACGACCCACGTCGCCACGAACCGCAGCGCCGCGAAGACGGCCACCGCCACCATCATCCCGTGCAGCGACGCGCCCAGCAGGGGCGGCACCACCATCACCGCCGCGCGCACCGCGTCTGAAATCAGATACACGCAAGCCGACGCGCGCGTGCGTCCCTGCGCCGTGAGCGACACCTCCAGCGGGAAGCTGCCCAGGAGGAACGCGGTATAGGCCGCGAGCGCCCCCCGGTACTCCAGCAACGCCGGATTGGAGAACCACGCCGCCACCGGGCCCAGCAAGACATAGACGAGCACCGCGCCCAGCAGGCCCGCACCGGACATGAACAGCAGCGTCTGTCCCAGATAGGGCCGCTTCTCGCTGGTGCGCGGAAGGAAGTAATAAAGGCTCTGCACCACGCCAAAAGGCAGCACGTAATACAGCGTCGTGGCGATGAGGAAGAGCTGGTAATAAGTACCGTACTCGTCCAGGTGCAGCACCCGGGCGAGGACGAGTGGAATGGACAGCGTCAACCCGGCGGTGAACAGCCGGGCCAACACCAGGGGGCCGGCGCGTCCGAGGAATGAATTCCCAGACGCGGCCGACGAGCCACCTCCGCTCACGGAGCCTCCTTCAAGGAAGCCCCCGTCGGCTTCAGCAACACGTTGCCCAGCAGGGTCTCCCGGAACGAGTGGGTCCTCCTGCCAGGCACCGGGTGGCTCATGCCGAGCAACCCGAAGCAATCATCCAGCTGGCAGCCGGTGAGCGGCGACGAGTAGTCCCCCAGCATGCCCAGGCTGAAGTTCTCCCACAGCACCTTGCGCTTGAGGGTGAATGGATCTCCGCCAATCCGGTTGGGCAGGTCCTCCGTCGTGACACCCGAGCGGAAGCCGTGCGACGCCAGCACGCGGATGACCTCATCCGAGTACCACCCGTTGCAGTACGCGAAGTCGCGCACCTGGATGCCCACCTCGGCTTCAATCGTCCGCTTGGACTCGAGGATCTCCTGCTCCACCACCTCCTGCGGCTCCAGCGTCAGCACCGTGTGCCCCAGCGTGTGAGCGCCGAACTCGAAGCCGTCGCGCGCCATGCGGCGCACCTCGTCCCAGTTCATGATGTCGCCCTGCTCCGGCACGAGGTCCTGCCCGCCCCCCAGCTGCTGCTCCAGCGCATCGATGATGGACGTCAGCACCCGCGTGGGGTGCTCGCCGATGAAGTCGTCGAGCGCGGCCGACACCGTCTTCTGTCCGGAGAGGATGGGGCCGAGCAGCTCCATCGACGCCTCCGGCAGCGCGGCGTACACCGGGTGGTAGTGCCGCTCCTGCGCCCGGCGCAGCAGGTGGAACAGGCGGTCATGATTGAACCGCCGCTTCGTGCCGATGAACGCCGTCGGCAGGTAGGTGATGGCCGGAATCCCCATCTGCTTCAGGATGGGGTACGCGTACCGGTACACGTCCCGGTAGCCATCGTCGAAGGTGATGACGCACAAGTCCTTCTTCGCCACCCTCCGGCCCGACATCACATCCACCGCGTCACCAATCGACGTCAGCTCGAAGCCGGCCGCCGAGGCCTCCTCGAGGTGGCGTCGGAACGTCTCCTGGCTGATGAGCAACCCGGGGATGGAGCGCTGCAGCTCCCC
Source organism: Myxococcus sp. CA056 (assembly GCF_013336715.1). NCBI lineage: Bacteria > Pseudomonadati > Myxococcota > Myxococcia > Myxococcales > Myxococcaceae > Myxococcus > Myxococcus sp. CA056. Next base: position 300,256 of record NZ_JABUMT010000008.1, on the reverse strand, counting down.
CGTGAAGTCGCTCACCACGCGGTGATAGCTCACGATGAGGATGCGCCGGCCGCCCGACTGCACCCTCCGATATGCCGCCATCGCCCTGCGCATCCCACTGTAGTGCAGCACGCCAGCGGCCGCCGCCTTGACCGCCCTCCGCAAGACCCTCGCTGTCGCCATCACGCCCCTCCGCGGAAAAGCTTCCTCTGGCCCACGTTCCCCAACGGAACTCCCCAACTCGCGCGGGGGGTTATTGCAGGCGGGATGCCACACCCGAATCCTGGGCGAAACCACCTCTTCGCGGGGGGAGCCCGGCGGGACGGGACGCGTGGTCACCGGTGGACACGACGCGCGGTGGAAAATCGACGGCTCCCGCGGGCACACGAGGCCCCACCCATTGGAAAAACTTTCCTGTCTTCAGGCCCGCTCCGTCCCTGCCCGGCCTGCCGCCCGGGTTTCACTGGATGACAGTTGCGATTCCGGCTACGAACCGGCTTCCCGATGCCATCCACCTCCGCCCCCGCGCTCGCGTTGCACGACGTCAGCAAGCGCTACGGGCGTCGCTGGGCGCTCGCGCGTCTGACGTACGCGCTGCCCAGCGGGCGCTCGCTGCTGCTCACCGGCCACAACGGCTCCGGCAAGACGACCCTCTTGCGCATGCTGGCCACCGCGCTGAGCCCCACGGCAGGACGCGTGGAGGTGCTGGGTCGCGACGCCGTGACGGACCGGGATTCGGTGCGGCGCGACGTGGCGCTCCTGTCCCACGCGAGCTTCCTCTACGAGGACCTCACCGCGCACCAGAACCTCACCGTGCTGGCGCGCCTGCTGGGTCACCCCTCGCCCAAGGATGGCGCCAGTGCGCTCTTGTCGCGCGTGGGCCTGGAGAAGCGCTCGGACAATCCCGTGCGCGGCTTCAGCGCGGGGATGCGCAAGCGCCTGGCCATCGCCCGGCTCCTGCTCAAGGCCCCGAGCATCGCGCTCTTGGACGAGCCCTTCGGTGAGCTGGACCCTTCCGGCATCCGCGACATGGAGGCCATCATCGCGGAGCTCAAGGCGGGCGGCGTCACGGTGGTGCTGGCCACGCACCTGGTCGAGCAGGGCATGACGTTGTGCGAGGAGCGCCTGCACCTGCAGGACGGCCGGGCGGTGGCCGCATGAGCACGCCCCGCCCCAGGCCCATCGGCCTCATCGGCGCCACGCTGGCGCTCCTGCGCAAGGACCTGCTCATCGAGTGGCGCACCCGCGCGCGCCTCAACGCCATCGTCTTCTTCGCGCTGGCCACCCTCCTGATGTTCTCCTTCGCGCTGGGGCCGGACACGCGCCTCTTGGAGAAGAACGCGGGCGGCTACTTCTGGCTCGCCATCCTCTTCGCCAGCGTGCTGGCCATGGGCGAGTCCTTCCGCGTCGAATCCGAGAACGCCTGCCTGGACGGCATCCGACTGGCCCCCGCGGACGCGCGCGCCATCTACCTGTCCAAGGCCCTGGGCAACGCGCTCCTGCTGATCGCCCTGGGCGTCGTGCTGCTCCCCGTCATGGTGGCCCTCTACGGGGTCAAGGTCGTCACCGGCTTCGTGGACCTGGGAACAGTCCTCCTTCTGGGCAGCCTGGCCCTCAGCGCGCCGGGTACCGTGTACGCCGCGATTTCCAGCAATGCCCGGGCGCGGGATGTGCTCCTGCCTCTGCTATTGTTCCCGCTGGTCATCCCTGCCCTGCTGTCCCTGGCCAAGGCGACCTCGCTCGTGCTTCAGGGAGACCCCATGAATCAGTTGGGCTCATGGCTGGGGCTTTTGCTGGGGTTCAATCTCATTTACTGGGGCGTAGGCTTCGTGCTGTTCCCGCGCATCATCGAGGACTGACGGATGAACAAGCTCATCAAGTGGGGCCTGCCGGTGGTGGGGCTGGGCGTGCTGGCCGCCGGATGGTGGCTGGGGCTGGCGTGGGCACCGCCAGACCGGGAGATGGGGGACGTGCAGCGCATCATGTACGTGCACGTGCCACTCCAGTGGATGGCCATGCTGGCCATGTTCCTGAACTTCGTGGCGGCGGTGGCGTACCTGGTGCGCTCCAACGCCAGTTGGAAGCTGGACTCGACGGCGGAGGCGGCGGCGGAGGTCGGCCTCGTGCTCGGCGCGCTGGGCATGGTGACGGGGGCCATCTGGGGCCGTCCGACCTGGGGCGTCTACTGGTCGTGGGATCCGCGCCTGACGTCGGAGGCCATCATGCTGGTGACCTACACCGGCTACCTCGTCCTGCGGCGCTTCGTGGAGGACCCGGACAAGCGCGCGACGTGGAGCGCGGTGGTGGCGATCCTGGGCGCCATCAACCTTCCCATCGTCTGGTTCTCCGTGCGTTGGTGGCGCAGCCTGCATCAGGTGCAGTCGAGCCCCAAGACGGTGGATCCGCAGATGGTGCTGTGCCTGCGAGTGTCGGCCATCGGGCTGTTGCTGCTGACCATCGCCATGCTGATGCACCGCTATCGCATCGCCCTGGCCGAGCGCCGGGCGGAAGTGGCCCTCCCGGAAGCCCTGCCTGGCACGGGCGGCGCGGCCTCCGTCCACGACACCCCGAAGGTGGCCTGAACATGACGACTTTGACGACGCTGGGAGTCCTCGCCCAGGCCGCGGGCCAGGTGGGCAGTGGCCGCATCCAGGGCGGCTGGGGCTATGTCTGGGCCTGCTACGGCATCACCGTGGTGGCGCTCGTGCTTTACTCGCTGTCTCTCTGGCTGCGCCGGCCCCAGGCCGCGAAGGAGTGAGCCCGTCATGACGCCTGTCGCTCGCAATCGACTGTTCGCCCTGGGAGCCCTGCTCGTCGCGGGTGCTGGCCTGGGCTTCGTGGCCTTCGGCAACATCGGAGAGAACCTCGTCTACTACTGGAGCCCCTCGGAGATGCTCGCCCAGGGGGAGAAGGCGTACTCGGCCACCATCCGCCTGGGTGGCGTGGTGCAGCCGGGCAGCATCCAGTGGAACGCCGAGCACACCACCCTGCACTTCCGGGTGGCCAACGACGCCAACGAGGGCACCCCCAGCGTGCTGGTGCGCTCCACGGAGACGCCGCCGCAGATGTTCCGCGACAAGATTGGCGTCGTGGTGGAGGGCACCTACGACGCGTCCGGCGTGTTCAGCTCCAACCGGCTGATGGTGAACCACTCGAACGAGTACCGCGCCCCCAAGGAGGGCGAGGACCCGAACAAGTGGCGTGAGACGCTCTCCGAAGGCACGACGACGGCCAGCACGGGGACGGGCGCGGAGGCGCGGTGAACGGGTCGATTGGATACGGGCTGGTGCTCGGAGGGCTCGCGTTCGCGACCTTCGGCGCGCTGGTGGGTTTGGTCACCGGGCTGCGCCGCAGTGAGGCGGGCTTCCCCTGGGTGATGCGCGCGGTGTGGGGCTTCGCCGGCTGCATGGTGGCCGCGAACCTGATGATGGTCTTCGCGCTCGTCACGCACGACTTCAGCGTGAAGTACGTCGCGCAGGTGGGCAGCCGGGACACGCCGCTGTTGTACACGGTGGTGTCGCTGTGGAGCGCGCTGGAGGGGTCCATCCTCTTCTGGGGCCTCATCATGGGCCTGTACATCGCGGCCTTCGCGTGGATGCACCGCCGCGAGCACGCGCGCTACATGCAACTGGCGCTGGGCACCATGCTGGCGGTGGGCGTGTTCTTCGCGTTCCTCATCGCCGGTCCCGCCAACCCCTGGGGCGCTGTGTCGCCCGTGCCGGCGGACGGCCCCGGCCCCAATCCCCTGCTCCAGAACCACATCCTGATGGTCATCCACCCGCCCTTCCTCTACCTGGGCTACGTGGGGATGACGGTGCCGTTCGGCGTCGCGGTGGCGGGTCTGCTGCGCGGCGAGATTGGCGAGGCGTGGATGGCGCCCCTGCGGCGCTGGACGCTGGTGGCGTGGCTGTTCCTGTCGATTGGCATCATCCTCGGCGCGTGGTGGGCGTATGCCGTGCTCGGCTGGGGCGGCTACTGGGCGTGGGATCCGGTGGAGAACGCCAGCTTCCTGCCGTGGCTGACCGCGACGGCGTTCATGCACTCGACGATGGTGCAGGAGCGCAAGCGGATGCTGAAGCTGTGGACGCTGTCGCTCGCGCTCGCGTCCTTCGTGCTGACGATTCTGGGCACGTTCATGACGCGCTCGGGCATCTTCAACTCGGTCCACTCCTTCACCCAGTCGGACATCGGCCCCACGTTCCTGGTGTTCCTGGGCGTGCTGCTGGTGGTGTGCGTGGGACTGCTCGCGGTGCGCGGTCCGCTGCTGGTGCCCGAAGGACGGCTGAGCTCGCTGGCGTCACGCGAGGCCAGCATCCTGATGAACAACCTGGTGTTCGTGGCGATCACCTTCACGGTGCTGCTGGGCACGCTGTACCCGCTGGTGTCCGAGGCCGTGCGCGGCGTGCGCGTCAGCGTGGGTGAGCCGTACTTCAACAAGATGGCGGTGCCCGGTGGCATCGCGGTGCTCTTCCTGATGGGCGTGGGGCCGGTGCTGCCGTGGGGTACGCCGGACAAGGCCACGCTCCGGCGGCAGTTCCTCATCCCCGCGGCAGTGGGCCTCATCGTCACGGCCATCTGCTTCGCGGTGGGGCTGCGCGGCGTGTATCCGCTGCTCACCTTCGGACTGGCGGGCTTCGTCACCGTCGTCACGCTGCGGGAGCTGGTGTCGCCCATCCGGGTCCGCATGACGGAGCGCAAGGAGGGCCTCGTCACCGCGGTGCTCACGAGCGCCACCAAGGCGCAGCGCCGCTTCGGCGGCTACGTGGTGCACCTGGGCATCGTGATTCTCATCGTCGCGGTGTCCGCGTCGTCCTCGTACGTGAAGCACACGTCCGGCACGCTGAAGAAGGACCAGACGATGATGCTGGACGGCTATCAGCTCAAGTACCTGGGGCTGGTGAGCGGAGAGGAGCCGCACCGCACCTTCGTCGCGGCGCGCGTGGAAGTGACGACGCCGGGCGGCAAGGTGGAGGAGATGAAGCCCCGCCTGAACTACTACGAGCGGAGCACGGACCCCATCGGCACGCCCGCGGTGCGCGAGACGGCGGGTGAGGACCTGTACATCTCCCTGATGGCCTTCTCCGAGCAGGCGGGCAACGCGAGCTTCAACGTCTGGGTCTTCCCGCTGGTGGGGTGGATCTGGTGGTGCATCCCGCTCTTCGTGCTGGGCACGATCATCGCGCTGTGGCCGCGCCGGCGGGCGGCGGTGGCGATGGCCACTTCGGAAGCGGGGGCCTCGCCCCTGCCGGGCGGTGACGCGGAGCGGGGGGCGGCCTGATGCGTCGGTGGCGCTATACGCTGGGCTTCGCCGCCCTCTGCGTGGGACTGCTGGTGGTGCTGGCCAAGGGCTTCGGGCGCAATCCGCACGAGGTGCCCTTCATGCTCGCGGGCAAGCCGGCACCGGACTTCGTGCTGCGCTCGCTGGACACGGGTGAGAAGGTGAGCCTGACGGACCTGAAGGGCCGCCCGGTGGTCATCAACTTCTGGGCGTCCTGGTGTGGGCCGTGTCAGTACGAGCACCCGGTGCTGGAGTGGGGCCAGCGGGAGTTCGGCTCGCAGGCGGTGTTCCTGGGGGTCGTGTTCGAGGACTCCGAGGACAACGCCCGCGCGTTCCTGCGGCGCCAGGGGTACAGCTTCCCGCAGCTGGTGGATCCTCGCTCGCGCATGGCGGTGAGCTACGGCGTGGCGGGTGTGCCTGAGACGTACTTCATCAACCCGGCGGGCATCATCCAGGGCAAACACGTGGGCCCCATCGATCCGGAGTCGCTGACCAGGCGCATCCGCGAGCTGACGGCCACGGCGGAGGCGCCCACCGCAGCCGAAGCGGCCCGCCCGTAGCCGCTCCACCGGGGGCCTCTCGCTTCCGGTGAAATCGGCGTGTTATTCCAGGGCTTGCGCTGGACCGAGAGGGCCTCCCCCCGCCCTCCGCACAGCAAGGTGACCCATGCGGTGCCCGGAGTGCGGCGAAGCCTCGAACAGTCGGCTGAGGTACTGCGAGAACTGCGGCGCGAAGATGCCGGAGGCCCCCCAGGGAGGCACGGGCTCGCGTCCCGCGCTCCGGCCCAAGCGCGCGATGGATGAGCCATCCTACGCGGCGGATATCCTCGACGAGGCGGAGGCGCACAGTCTGGGCGCCGCGTACGTCCCAGCGGCGGCGAAGGCTGCCGCGCCGGCCGACACGGCCGAGGACACGGACCCGGGACAGACGGGGCCCAGGTTCGACGGCCCCCGGTGGCTGGCGAGCGTGCCGGCGCACTCGCAGAGCGTGGTGGGACTCGCGATTCTCGCCTTCGCGTTGGCGCTCTCCATCCTCCCCGCCTTTGACGGCGTGGGCGTGGTGGGCACGGTGCTGGCCCTGGTGGGCGCGGTCCTGGTGCTGGCGCGCGAGCTGCGGCTGGCCGGCGAGGCCACGGGTGTCACGAAGCTCCTTCCCATGGTGCTCTACCGCCCCGAGGTGCCGGCGGCGTACGCGGCGCTGCTGACGGCGCTGGCGGTGCGGATGCTGGGGCTGGGCTTCACGCCTGTGTTGTGGCTGCTGGGCGCGGGGCTCATCGTCCATGACCAGTACCGCAAGGTGATTGCGGGCCCGGAAGGCGTGCTGGCGCGCTACTTCGACGTGAAGCAGCTGCTGGTCGTTCCGGAGGTGGTGGCGCTGGGAGGCGTGGCGCTGTGCGTGCTGACGCTCTTCGCGCCGTGGGCGACGGTGAGCACGCTGCCCGTGGTGGCGGATGCGCCGGTGCCCGCGGGCCCCCCGGAGCTGCACGTCATCCCCGCGCAGCGCGCCGCGGACGACGTGCTCTATACGGCGGGTTCGGGCATCACCACGCTGTCCGGATGGGACCTGTCCGGGTCCGTGGTGGTGGAGCTGTTGCTGCTGTCCTTGCTGGGGTTGCTCGCGCTGCGACCGGAAGTCGCCCGGCCCGCGTGGACGCGCTTCGCGCCGGCTGGTGTCGTGGGGGTGAGCCTGCTCTGGGCGCTGCTGCACATCCGACTGTCGCCGGGCCCCATCATCTTCGTCATCGGGCTTGGGGCGGTGGGCGTGCAGGCGTTCCGGCAGTTGCGTGAGTCGCAGTTGCAAGCGCATGCGGCGGCCCCCGTCGTAGCCGCTTACGACGATGGCCTCGACGAGACCGAGCGCATGGAAGACGAGCCGGACCCGGACGCCATGGGTCCGGATGAAGAGCCGGAGCCGGACCCGGATGCCATGGGTCCGGACGACGAGGAAGAGGACCTGAAGCCTCGCGGGAGGTGAGGACGTCCTTCGCGGACGGGCCCGGCACCGCGCCTGCATCTTCCCGAAGGACCTCACACACCGACAGAGCCGTCGCCGAGCCTCGCGCACCGGGCTCGGACTCCCGGCGCGCGAACACCTCAGGTCATCAACGTCCCTGGGTCAGGCGGCTCTGGTAGTCCAGTTGCCACCGCGAGGGCAGCCGCGCGAGGCGCTCTGACGTCTGGCCCCGACGGTCCTTGAACTCGGTGGCGCGCTGAATGGAGAGGCCTCCCACCAGGAAACCATTCGCAGACAGCAAGCTGCTTCTGGCTTCGCTGTCGAGCGATGGCGCGCCCCTGTCGAGCCGCGAGTTGAGGGCGGAGCCGTCGAACATCTTCCGGCCAGCCGTCACGAGGGCACGACGTCAATGAATGCCCGCGCGTGCCAGCTTCATCGCCTGGTTGAACCAGAGGGCTGCGAGGAAACCGCCAGGATGCGGCCCTCGCCTGCCTCGAAGGCCCGGAGCAGGTCGGTTTCATCCCGACTCGTCATCACGGGCGGTGAGTCCGTCCTCCAAGCGAGGCGGTGGCAACCGAGCCACCACCCCGCTTGAATCACCCCGTCAGGGGGCCTCGCGCCGCCGCCGCGCCAGCAGCGCGAGCAACAACAGCGTCAGTGGGAACATCGCCGGTGTGCCCGTGGCTGAGCACCCGGACTCCTTCGGTGGCACCACCTTCGGGCTCACGGACACCGTCACGGTGTCCTCCGCGGACAAGCCACTCTCGGCGGTGACCTTCACGACGAAGGTCAGCGTCGTGGGGGCGCTCACCTCCGGCGCGGTGAAGCTGGCACCCGCCGTCGCTCCGTCCTTCAGCGACACCGAAGGCCCCTCGCTCTGGCGCCATGCGTAGGTCAGGGTGCCCTGCTCCGGATCCTCGGCGGAGGCGGTGAGCGTGACGGTGCTCGTGGCCTCCGTGGACAGGTCCTCACCCGCGCTCACCGTGGGCGCGAGCGCGACATGGTGCACCGTCACGCTCACCGTCGCGCCTTCACTCTCCAGCAAGCCATCACCCACCTTGAGCTGGAAGGTGAGCTCCACCGAGCCCCTCGCCACCGCCGGAGCCGTGAAGCTCGGCGTCGAGGTCTCCGCCCCCGTGAGCGTCACGGCGGGACCCGACACCTGCGTCCACCGATAGCCCACGAGCACGTCCCCTTCCGGGTCCTCGCCGCTGCCCTGGAGCGTCACCGCACCGCCCTCGTCCACCGTCTGGGCGGGTCCCGCGAAGGCCACGGGTGCCTGGTTCACCTGACGCACGAGGACCTGGACCGTGTCCCGGTCTTGCAGCCCCTCGTTCAACACCGTCAGCCGGAACGTCAGCGTCGTATCGGCAATCACTTCCGGAGCCGTGAAGCTCGGGGTGGCCGTCTGCGCATCGCTGAGCGTCACGACCGGGCCCGCCACCTGCTCCCAGCGATAGGCCAGGACACCGGGCAGCTCGCTGCTCCCGCTGCCGTGCAGACTCACCAGGGAGTGCTCGTCAACGGCGAGCCCCTCGCCCGCTTCGGCTCGCACCAGCCCCGAGGTGCACAGGCCCTGCTCGTCTGTGAGCACCGTGAACGGCGTCTGGGCAAGGCCCGTGAAGCCAACGGAATCGATGAACCAGCCGGCGGCGCCGACCGCCTCATCCGTGCCGATGCGGAAGCGGATGTGCACGGACTTCCCCGCGTAGCGGGTGCCGAGGTTCACATTCGTGGTGATCCACTGGCTCTGGGAGAACGCGAAGCTCGCACCCCGGAAGGCGCGTCGCCCCACCAGGGGATTCACGTTGCCTTCATACGGCGTGAGCACACCCGTATAGCCATTCAGGACGATGCTCTCGCCAATGTCCGTCCAGCTCTTCCCGCCATCCTCGGACAGCTCGATGACACCTCCGTCGAAGTACTCCCCACCGGAGGTCTCGAAGGAGTACCGGTGGCGGAACGAGAACGAGAGCGCGCCCTGCCCCACCTGAAGCTCGGGCGTGACAAGCGCGAAGTCCGCGACCCGTCCCACCGCTTCGCCCAGGAAGGCCCGCTCGAGCGTGGAGCTCTCATTCACACGGAAGGACACATCACCCAGCGCGGACGTCATCTCCCACGGCAGGTACCTCGCATCCACCGATTCCACCGCGGACGCGCCTGGCAGCTCGTCCTGCTCCACGCGGGCCACCAGCGTCGCCTTCTTGTCGCCCGCCACGACACCATTGGCATCGCGATAGGCGATGTCGAAGCGAATGAGCGAACGCGGCGCCGCTCCAGTCAGCGACACCGGAATGTCCACCGTCGCGGTTTCGAAGAGGCCCACGACGGGGAAGGACTGCTGGCCTCCGTTGGCCAGCTTGACGCCGGGGCTGTCCGAAGTGACGGTGACGCTCGTCGCTCGCAGCGGCTCGCTTCCCGTGCCACGCAGGGTGATGCGCAGGACACCCGTCTCACCGTTGTCCAGGTACCCATCCGCGTCACAGGTCCGCGTGGAGGCATCTCCGGCGCCCTCATCGGTGAGCTCGGCCGAGACGAACATCACGTCCGGGCCCGTGCGATAGCTCTCCACCACGCCAGCATGGGACGCGGAGGCCCGGTCCGGAGCCACCGCGCCGATGCCCGCGCCGCGCCGGGCGAAGGCCGCCGAGAAGCGCTCGAAGTCCACCGGGTCTCCCGCATACGCGGCCGCGAGCAACGCATCGCGAGCCTCCATGAAGGTGGGCGAAGCCGGAGTCAGCGTGTACGCCAGGACGAGATAGCTCTTCATCCTCCGCTGGGCCTCCGCGAACGTCAGCCGTGAGGTGTCGCGCAGCAGCGCGACGTAGCACTCCCACAGCATGCTGGCCCAGACCTCACCCGCGTTGTGGTACTCGGCATTGCTGGAGCCATCCGCGCCAAAGGCATACGCAACACCCGAGGGCAACGGGATGCCATTGCTCATGTGCTGGAGCGTCAATGGATTCTTCCGGAAGTCCACCGAGTACGGCACGCGACGGATGCCGAAGTAGGAGGAGTCCGGCCCCATGTTGCGTGTCGCGTACTCGCCCGTGGGGAACACGCCGGTCCAGTTCGGATTCGACGCGACCTGGGCGTCCTCCTCCCGCACCATCATCAGCAGGGCATGGAAGTCCGCCCACCCCTCCCCCATGCTGCGCCCCTGGTTGTTTCCAAGACCCGCGCCGTCGTGAACGAGGCGGTTGCTGATGTAGTGCCCCCACTCGTGCGCGACGATGCCCGTGTCGATGGTTCCATCCAGGTCGCCCACGGACCGCTTGGCCAGGGTGACCCACACGCCGGTGGACAGGTGCTTGCGCAGAAGCTCCGCATCCCCCGACTGGATCATCACCGCGCCGATGGCGGGCAGCGCCAGCCCTTCCGTGGCCCCCATGCCGGCGGGCAACGCCTGGCCGGGGCTATTGGCGATGATGACACCGGTGGCTCCGGCGGCCTGCGCGAGCAGCACCTTGAGGTGAAGGCCGCAGGTGCCCCGGTCCACGAGCGCGATCTGCCCCGCGATCTCCGCGGCGTTGATCAGCGCCGAACAGCCATCCGTCGTCGAGGGGCCCGCCGCATCCGCCGCGTCGAGCGCCTGGACCACCCGAGCGCTCGCCGCGAAGAAGCGAGGGCTGAACTGCGCGGTGATGAACGTGTACGGCCGCGCGACTTCCTCGGGAGCCGTCACCTCGAAGGTGAGCTGCGGTTGCGTGCCGGTGAAGATATACATCTGCATGCGGGGACTGGCCCCATCGGCGGGCGTGGCCATGTTCGCGTTGTTGACGCCGCTGTAGTCCTGCGCCTCGGCCTTGATGCGGTCTCCGCCCAGCCCGCCCCGTCCGAGGTTGTCCTGCTGGCCGTTGCCAGCCGCCTCGTCGAAGCCCACGTCGTAGTAGTCGTCGTGCAACCAGTTGTTCACGTAGAACAATTGCGTCACCGCGGACTGGAGCTGTTGCGGCGTCTCATACGGCAGCAGGTCGAAGCTGTAGGGATAGTCGAAGGTCGCCGGCCCGCTGATGTGGCCACGCACGTCCCCAGGACCGAACCCATCCGGCGCACTGGCGTCCACGTAGGCATCCACGTTGTTGCCGGTCGTCTCGGTGGCGTCCACCGGGAGCCAGGGGTCATTGCGACTGAAGGGCGCGCTGTCGAGCGTCACCAGGTTTCGCTCGACGAAGGGCGGCACGTAGCCGTTCGGAGTCCCCGTCGGGTGAGGAATCTGCTCGTTGCCGGAGGGGCCCGCGAACGGCGTGTACGGCGTCGTGGCATCCGCCCAGACCCGATAGCTGTGTGCCGCGTCCGCCGTGAGGTCATTGCGGAAGAGCACGCGGCCGTCGTCCGCGGCGATGACGTACGCGTAGTAGTCCGACGTCGATGACTCCGGGACTCCCGTGTTCAGCTCCACGTAGTGAGCGGGAATCAGCCCCTCGGGCAGCTCGAAGAGCACCGGCTTGATGCGCGCGGGAAGTCGCAGGCTCACCGGGAGCGGGCGCGCGTAGGAGGCCAGCTCATAGCGGGTGTAGCGCCCTGAGGCGGGCCCCGTGGTCCGCAGCAGGCTCGCGTCGAGCGACTGGCCCGTCAGGTCCGCGAACGCCACGGCCGCGGCCTGCGTGGCCCCCAGCGAGTCGCCCCGAGCGGAGCGCTTGGCGCCCTGCCCCGAATCCCGAGCCAGGTGACCCGAGGCGGCCACCAGCACGTTGCGCGAGTCGAGCAGCAGCCTGACGCCGCCTCGGAACACCTCGACTCCGCCCACCTCCTGTCTCAGCGTCACCACCGAGGAGCCCAGCGGGCTGCGGCGGGTGCTGGCGACGAAGACGCCCTCTTGCGAGAGCGAGCGGTCCCCATAGAGGGGCGCCAGCGCGTCGAGCTGGGCGCGAGCCGCCGTGGCCGGAGTCATCCGGGCGTAGGCGCTGTCGGCTCGAAGCGCCAGGGGCCGCGCGGCACCCGCCATGGGCTTGGAGGCCCAGACGAAGGTGGGTACTCCGAGCCGGGAGTCGGTGTGCAGCACCCGGGCATCCGGGAACGCTCCTTCCGGTGGCATGGCACCGGCGTCCCGCGCGGGGGCGTGTTCCAGGAGCGCATCGTGGTTCGGAGGGGCACTGGCACCCGCCCGCGTGCCGGCGAGCGCCAGGACCACCCCGGCAAGGGTTCTGAGCAGAGTCTTCATGAGAGGGACCTCGAGAGCGGGCGAAGTGCGAGACGGGCCGGGGACGGCGCTAGCGAACCCAAGACACGCGCCTCACGAAGTACGCGGGCGGATTGCCCATGGAGACAGCGTCCGTGCCATCGATGTTGGAGACCATGATGGTCTCAATCCCTGTCTCCGGATCGGACTGCGCGTAGGCCACGCGCGTACCGTCCGGAGAGAGCGTGAAGAGCGACTGCAGGTACCTGCCGCCATTGCCGAGCCCGATGGGACGCACGATCTCTCGCCCGGTACCATCGGGCTTCACACGCTCCAGCCAGGTGTCCGAGGTCACGTCCAGGTTCCGGTAGTGATAGAGCAGGTCACCATTGGGCAGCACCATCGGGAACTTCGAGAGGGACGCCATCTCCTGCCCCCGGACCGCGAAGTCGAGCACCTTGCGCGCGCTCCTGTCCGCGAGGGAGTAGGCCCAGAGCCGGGTGCCCTTGGCCAAATACTCGACGGTGTAGAGCGTGGCGCTGTCGCGCGAGAAGGTGCCGTAGACCACGGACGAGATGGGCGTGGGCGACGGCATGTCATTGACGTCCGCGATGAGGATGCGCCGCTCGTCGGTCCCGTCGGGGCGGATGATGTACTGGAACTCCGTGGAGGCACGGCCCGGGAATGGGTCGTACGAACAGGACCTCACGAAGGAGATCCACTGCCCATCCGGCGAGAACTCGACGGAGCGTTCTCCGCACAGCGCGGGGCTCACCTGCGAGAGGCGCCTCACATGGCTGCCATCCGCATCCGCGAGATAGACGACGCCCCGGAAGAAGATGCCTCCGAACATGTCGCGCCCATCCACCCACGCCATCGTCTTGCGGTCGGGCGAACGGGTCAGCTCGGAGTGCACGTCGCGAGGCGAGACGAAGGGAGCGGGAACCGGCGTGAGCTGACGAAGCCGTGTGCCGTCCGGGGACACGGCGTACGCCTGCGGGAAGCTCGACTCCTCGCTCGTGGCCTCCCCTGTCGGTGACGCGGCATACAGCAGCAACTCGGACGCGTCCGGCGCGCGCAGGGTGCCCACGGTGGCGCTCAGCGCCGTCTCTCCGCCGAGGCGCACGGGAGCGCCCGCCTCGCTGACATCGAGCAGTTCGAGCAGCAGCGTGTAGCGGCCCTTGATGGCGAAGCGCGTGCGGAAGGCCCAGGTCTGGCCCTCGCTCGTCTGGAGCTGCGTCGTGCCCACCTCGAACCCCTCCTCCGGGCCGAGATAGGTGACGCCACTCCCGTCCGTCTCGAAGCCACCCATCCAGGTCTCGGGCCGGTCCGACACTTCGCCCGCCGTCCCCGTGTCGTAGCGCAGGGCCTGCCCCACGACAGGAGACTGGATCTCCGGCTCGGACGAAGTCATGGGGGGATTCGTGCGGCTCAGCGTCACCCGCCAGCGCAGCTTCGTGGAGGGGGCCACCGCCTTGGCGAGCTGAGCCGTGAAGGAGACCACCCCATCCTCCAGCGTCTGGAAGGTGGGGACGACCGCGGAGACACTCAGGCGCGCGACGTTCACCTGGGCGCTGGCGCTCAGGCCGTTGAAGGTCGCCGTGAGAGACGAGGCACCCGGCCCCACCGGCGTGACCTGACCGCGCGTGGAGGCATCCATGGAGACGACGGCCACCGTGGGCTGGCTGCTCTTCCACGTGGCGCTGGTGGTGACGTCCTGGCTCGTGCCGTTATCGAGCGTGGCCGTCGCATGGAGCTGGCGCGGGTGTCCTTCCACCAGCGTGACCTCCGCTGGCGAGAGCGTGAGCGCGGTGGCCTCCGCGACCGTCAGCTGGGTGCTCCCGCTCACCTCACGAAACGTCGCCGTGATGCGCGCGGTGCCCATCCCCTGACCGCTCGCGACGCGCTGGCTCAGGGACACGACCGCCGTGTCACTGGAGATCCAAGTCGCCTCGGTGGAGACATCCGCCACCGTGCCGTCGGAGCGCGTGGCGGTGGCGACCAACGACACGGTGCTTCCACGGGCGAGCGAGGCCGCATCGGGCGTCACGGCGATGGCGGTGACGACGGCGTCGGTGACAGTCACCAAGGCGGAGACCTCCACCGTGCCGAGCACCGCCCGGACCGTGGCCTGCCCCGGAGCGAGGGCGCGCACCAGGCCGCTCTCGGAGACCGTGGCCACCGTCGCGTCCGAGGAGTTCCACTGGACGTCACTGGTGACGACGTGCGTGCCGCCATCCGTGAGGGTGGCCGTGGCCGTGAGCTGCTGGGAGAGCCCCACGGCGAGGGACGGCGCAGAGGGAGCAATCACCATGGAGACCGGCGTGGCGTCGGTCACCTGCACGGGCGCTTCCGCGGAGACCGCGTCCCACCGGGCCCGCACGGTCGTCTGGCCCTGGGCCAGCGCTCGCACCTGGGGCGCGCCACTCGCGTCCTGGGACACCGTCGCGATGGCGGCGTCATCCGAGGACCACGTCGTCTCCCGCGTGACATCGCGCGTGCTGCCATCGGAGAGGGTGGCCGTCGCCACCACCTCGCCCCCCAGGCCCGCGGCGAGCGTGAAGCTCGTGGGCGCGATCCGCAGGGATTTCACGGAGGAGGGAGACTTGTCGCTGCTACACGCCGCGATGGCGGCCACGGAGACAAGCCCGAGCAACGCGCGGTGAAGCCAACGACGACCGGAACGCTCTCTCATGAATCGACCTCTCTGCACGGCGCCGCGCATCCGACACGCGAGGACCGGGGATGGGGAATGGTGACTGTGAAGAAGGAGGGAACCGCGAACCATCGGGGGCGCCCCTAGGAGTCCCTCAGGAATCCCCTAGGGGCGCGTGGCGCCGCGCACGGCTCAGGGGCGCGGACTGGCGCTCACGCCACGGAAGGCGGTGTTGGCCGGGGCCGTCGCCAGCACGGTCACCGAGGGAGTCACCGTGCTCCCGTCGTCCAGGAAGGTGACCACCATGTTGCCCGCGCCACCCGAGCTGCTCAGGTAGGTGGTGACGTAGACCCTCACGCCCGAGGGAGTCTTCGTCGCGGAGACACCATGGGCTGCCATGCGGTTGGTCGTCGTCCCCGCGACGGCGAAGGTGGGCACGAAGGAGTCCTTCTTGCTCCAGGCCACTCCGTCGAAGGTCCACTTCTCCAGGCGCAACGTGTCCGGCGTTCCACCCTGCGAGGCAGGGAGGCTGATGTTGATGGAGACGTAGGCCGTGTCCACTCCCTCCACCTCGGGGTCCAGGTCGAGCAGCGCGAAGCCGGAGGTCGTGAGCGTGATGGCGAACGAGGGCAGTTGAACCGGGGTCTCCATCACGGTGGGGAGCGCGGAAGGGAACGCGTGCACGCCCTGACGGTAGCCCTGCGGGTTCGGGACCGGCGCGATGCCGAGCGTGAAGTAGACACGCCCGTCGAAGACATTCACGACACGGCAGTCATTCACCCCGTTG
Source organism: Myxococcus sp. CA056 (assembly GCF_013336715.1). Classification (NCBI taxonomy): domain Bacteria; kingdom Pseudomonadati; phylum Myxococcota; class Myxococcia; order Myxococcales; family Myxococcaceae; genus Myxococcus; species Myxococcus sp. CA056. The sequence continues at coordinate 284,481 of NZ_JABUMT010000008.1, read as the reverse complement.
GAGAGGACGGTCGATGCCCTGGGGTTCGCGCCCGCCAGGACGTGGCGGATGCCACCACCCCGCCCCGCGAGCCAGTACGCGGAGCCATCCACCGTCGTGGCCGAGCGCACCGAGTCGAGGTCATAGGCATCGCTCAGGCGAGCGCCGATGGTGAAGGCTCCCGCGACATCCACCTGACCCACCACGCGGGACGTCTGCGCCGCGGACGTGCCGGAGACATTCGCGGTTCCCACCTCCGCGTCATACCCCGCGAAGGTGAGCAGGCGGCCGTCCCCGGAGAGCGAGAGGAACCCCTGATAGTCATCGCTGCCGGAGACGGTCAGCCGGTTCGCGCCAGCAAGGCCCATGGCGGGAATCGCGAGGGTCCGCACCGGAGCCCCCCCCGTGGGGCGGTACTCCTCGAGGAAGGCCTCGGTGGCGGACGCGTTGAGGGCCGAGGCGCCGCCCCCCACGTGAAGCACCATCACGTTGGGCGCGCAGGAGACGGCCACGGTGAGGCCCGCATCGCCCATGGTGCCCGTGCCGCTCAGCACCTCGCATGTCTGCCCCAGCGGCTGACGGCTCACCTGCACCGAGTACGACTCACCGGGGAGCAGCCCTTGCGCGAAGGCGTGCTCTCCATCGGCGACGACGGTGAGGGTGTCTGTTCCGGAGCGCAGCCCCAACGTGCCCGTCAACCCCGCGACGTGAACCCCCAGCGCGTAGACATCCTCACAGGAGACCGCGAGGTCGGAGACCGGACCTCCATTCACCGCGCCGTCCCCGGACTGGACGGAGCAGCGCTGCCCCACCGGCTGCGTCTTCACCGTCACCGCGTACGTGGCCTGGTCCACCACGGACCGGGTGAAGGTAAACGGACCGTTGGCGGAGAGCGCGAGCACGTCGTCGCCGTTGTTCTGGAGTTCGAGCGTGGCGCCCGCCGCCAGCCCCGCCACGACGCCTCCGACAGGGTATGACGTCCCTCCACAGAGCACCGTCACGTCGGTCACATCCCCCGCGCCCATGGTGCCAAAGCCCTTCGCCACGCTGCACCCCAGCGGGGACGCGATCTCCGCCGAGACGGAGTAGGCGCTACCAAACGCCACCGGCGTCGGGAAGGCGAAGGCACCATTCACGGCCACGGTGAGCGCCGTCCCTCCGTTGTTCCGCAGCACCACGGACTGCGAGCCGTCGAGCCCGGCCACCGTGCCCCTTACGACGAAGGAGTCCGGGCTGCATGTGACAGCCACCTGCGTGACATTCGAGCCTCCCACCGTGCCCGTACCCTGCTGCACCGAGCAGGACTGCCCCGCAGGCTGCGTCTTCACCGCGACGGCGTAGGCCCCCAGGTCCGCCACCGGACGGGTGAACGTGAAGGCACCGTTGGAGTCGACGGTGAGGACCTCGCTCTCGTTGAGCCACAGCTCGAACGTCATTCCCTCGACGAATCCTGTCACCGTGCCCCCGACCGCGAAGGACCAGGTGCGGCACGCGACAGCCACATTCGTGACGGCCGCCGAGCCCTGCGTGCCCGTGCCATTCGGCACGACGCAGCTCAGCGGATAGGTGGCCTCCGCGGTGACGGCGTAGGTGCCGCGAAAGGGCACCCCGGTCGGGAAGGCGAAGGCGCCGTTGGCCGTGACGGTGACAGCGTCCGTCCCGTTGTTCTTCAACACCACCGACTGACCGCTGGAGAGGCCCGTCACCGTCCCACTCATTGGGTACTGCTTCGCTCCACAGGTGACGACCACCGAGCTGACATTGGCTCCGCTCAGCGTGCCCGTTCCCCCCACCATCTCGCAGTCATGTCCAATGGGCGAGGAAACGAGGCTCACCGCATAGCCCGCGAGGTCGTCCACGGGCTGCGCGAAGGTGAAGGGGCCGTTGGTGTTGACCAGGAGCGTCTCGGCGCCGTTCTGCAGCTTGAGCACGCCTCCCTTGATGATGCCCGACACCGTTCCGCCCACCTGGTATCGCGTGGTGGTGCAGGTGACAGCGACGTTGGTCACCGCCTGCGCCGCCATGGTGCCCTCGCCCCGCGACACGCTGCACGTGACGGGATAGGTCGCCTCGACGGTGACCGCGTACGGCGCCCCGAAGGCCACCGGACGGGCGAAGGTGAAGAGGCCGTTGGAGGACACGGTGACGGCGTCTTCGCCGTTGTTCCTCAGCACGACCGATTTCCCTGGGGTCAGGCCGAACAGCGAGCCGCCCAGGGCGAAGGTCCGCGCCGTGCAATGGACCGCCACATCGGTGACCGCCGAGCCGCTCAGCGTGCCCGCGCCGTGCTCCACGATGCAGTCGTGGCCCTCGGGCTGCGCCTTCACCGTCACCGCGTAGTCCGTGAGGTCCGCGACCTCCTCCGCGAAACGGAAGGCTCCGCTCTCCGTGATGGTGAGCACTGGCCCTCCATTGTTCTGGAGCTCCAGCGTGGAGCCCGCAACCAGGCCGGACACGCTGCCTCCCACCGCGTGGAGGTTCGCCGCGCAGCTCACGAGGACGCCGGTGACGTCCGCATCCCCCACGGTGCCGCTCGCCTCCCCCGTGGTGCATGTGGCGCCCGCCGGCTGCTCCTGGATGACGACCGAGTAGGCGCTCCCTTCCGCCACCTTCTGGCCGAATACGAAGGCCCCATTGGCGCTCACCCGCAGCGAATCGTCGCCATTGCGCAGCACCACCTGGGCGCCCTCACGCAGGCCCGTGACGGTGCCGCCCACCGCGTGGCTGACAGGTGTCTCGCCTCCGGCATCTGTCCCGCCTCCGGCATCTGGCTCGCCTCCGGCATCTATCCCGCCTCCGGCATCTGGCTCGCCTGGCGACTTCGGGTCCGAACCGCAAGCGGTGAGCACGACACTCAGGAGTCCCACCAGCAAGGCGCTGGAGAGACGGGGACGGGGATGGAGACTCATGCGGTGGGGGCGCTCCGTGAGGGACGAGGACACGGCGCGACGCTAGATAACCCTCGGATGAGCCCACCATCGGGGAGCCCCCTAGCCGTCCCTCAGGAATCCCCTACGGCCCCACGGGCTCCCCCGGGACGAGCCCGTGGCGCACCGCGAGGCGGACGAGCGAGGGGACGTCGTGGATGTCCAGTCGGTCCATCAACTGCGTCCGGTGTGCCTCCACCGTCTTCACGCTCACGTCCAGCCGCTCGGCGATGGCACGCGTGCCGTTCCCCTCCGCGATGAGCTGGAGGATCTCCCGCTGGCGCGAGGTGAGGAGGTCCAGGGGATTCGCCGCGGGCGTCTCCTCGGTGATGCGCAAGAAGCCCGCCACCACCGTCTGGGAGATGGCGGGGCTCAGGTAGGTGCGCCCCTGCGACACGGAGTCCAGCGCCACCTTGAGTTCCTCCACCGCCGAGTCCTTGACGAGGTAGCCCGCCACGCCCGCGCGCAGCGCCTGCGCCACGTACTCCGCCGAGGTGTGCATGGAGAGCACGAGCACCCGCGTGGAGGGGCTCAGCTTCGGCACCCGCCGCGCGACCTCGATGCCATTGAGCCCGGGCAGCGACAGGTCCAGCAGCAGCACGTCCGGCTGGAGCTTGTTCGTCAACACCAGCGCCTCCTGCCCGTCGCCGCATTCCGCGAGCACCGTCACCCCACCGAAGGTTTCGAGCAGCGCGCGCAGCCCCGCCCTCACCAACTGGTGGTCATCCGTCAGCAACACGCGCATGCGTTCCTCCGATGGAGTCGTCCTCCAGTCGCACTTCCGCCACCACCCGCGTCCCCTCCCCCGGGCGCGAGGTCACCTCGAAACGTCCTCCGAGGTCTCGAACCCGCTCCTGCATGCCGAACACCCCGAAGCTTCCGGGTGCACGGCCCGTCAGGACCTGGTCGACCTCGAAGCCCTTCCCGTCGTCCCGCACCTCGAGCCGGATGAGCTGCCCCACCGACTCCAGCCTGACGTCGATGCGCCGGGCCTTCGCGTGGCGCAAGGCATTGGTGACCGCCTCCTGGATGACCCGGAAGACGACGATGTCTCGCCCCGCGCCCAGCGAGGGAGGCGCCGCCGCCGAGGTGAACACCAGCTCCACCCCACTGCGCTGGGTCACCCCGCGCAGGTACCACTCCAGCGCGGAGACCAGCCCCAGCTCGTCGAGCTGGGGAGGACGCAGGTCCACCGACAGCGCGCGCACCTGACCGATGAGCCGGTCGATGAGCGCGACGGCGTCCGGCAGGCGCACCGCCGCGGAGCCGGTGATGGGGACCGTGGCGCTCACCAGGCCCAGGTTGAGCTTCACCGCGGTGAGCGCCTGACCGAACTCGTCATGCAGCTCCCGGGCAAGGTGCTTGCGCTCCTCTTCCTTCGCCGCCTCCAGTCGCATGGTCAGGCGACGAAGCCGGTCGCGCCCCGTCTGCGCCTCCTCGAGGGCCTGCTCGCGCTCGACCTGCAAGGTGCGAAGCGCCTGGTTGCGCCGGCCCAGCAGGCGGGTGCGCCACGCGAGCCCCGCCACCAAGAGGATGAGGACCACCGCGAGCGTGCCGAAGCGCACGTCGGTGCGCTGCCAGAGGGGCGGGGCGACGCGCAGGACGAAGGGGCGCATCCGGACCCACTCACGCCCCGGACTGCGCGCGCGCAGTTGCAGGGAGTGCTCCCCCGGCGGAAGCGAGTGAAAGGAAATCTGGTTCCGAGTGCCCAGCGGAAGCCAGGGCTCGTCGGAGGTGAAGCGGTACGCGTACTCCGTGCCGCTGCGTCCGTAGTCGAGCAACGAGAACTCGAGCGAGAACGGCTGATGCCACGGCACGTCCAGGCGGGACAGCTCCCACACGGGCTTGTCGGGCAGGGCGTCGCGCTCCAGCCCCTCGATGGAGGTGAGCACCAGGGGCGGCGGCGGCTCTCGCGGCGGACGCACCGTGGGGTCCAGGTCCACGAGTCCCTTGGAGCTTCCCCAGTAGAGCCGTCCTCCCAGCAGGGCCACCGCCTCTGGGTTGAACGCCCCCGTGGGCAGTCCATCCGATGCGGCGTAGTTCTCGAACGCCTGGGTGTGCACCTCGAGGCGGGAGAGTCCCGCGCGAGTGCTCACCCAGAGCGCGCCATCCGGGGCACCTGCCAGCGCCATCACGTTGTCGTCGATGAGCCCCTCGGCGCTGGTCCACAACGCCACGTCCACGGGCACGCCCGCCTCGTCGAGGGAGACGCGCTGCAACCCACCGCCCACCGTTCCCACCCAGACCGCCCCTGTCGGGTCTTCCATCAACGAGCTCACGTAGAAGTGGCTCAGGCGCGGCACCGAGCTCGCGCCCAGCCGGGTGCAGTCGAGCGTGTCCTCTCCCGCCGTGCAGACATTGAGCCCGCCCGAGCGCGTGCCCACCCAGAGCCGCCCACGTCGGTCCTCCATCAACGCGGTCACGTAGTCGTCGGACAGCGAGCGCGGCGCGTCCGCTCGATGCTGGAAGGCCAGGAAGTCGTCGGTCTCCGGGCGATAGCGCTGCACCCCGTCGCCGCCACTGCCCAGCCATACCCGCCCGCGCGAGTCCTCCAGCAGCGCGGTGACGTAGCGAGGATTGTCACCCGCGCCGGTGTCCAGGCGACTGCGGTACATCTTCAACCGGCCCGTCCCGGGCTCGAAGCGGTACGAGCCCTGCGTGAAGCCCGCCCACAACATGCCCTCCCTCGTGCGCAGCAGGCTCAGCACACCGCGCGCATCCGCGCCCTCGGGAACGGGCACGCGCAGGGGCTCCGCCTGACCGGTGCGCACGTCCACGCGGTCCACGCCCCCGCCGAAGCTGCCCACCAGCAGGTGGCCTTCGTCCTCGGGAATCACCGCCCACACGTCCTCATTCGTCAGCCCGGAGGTCCTGTCCCCACCCCTCGCCCGCAACGTCTGGAAGACGTCGGAGCGCAGCGGCGCATGGAACAGGCCCATTCCAAACGTGCCGATGAACAGGTCTCCGCTCGCGCCCACGGCGAGCGAGCCCTCGTCGATGCGCTGCTCGTAGCCGGGCCCCGCCGAAGGAAGCCGCTCCTCGCTCACCACTCCGCTCACGGTGTCCACGCGAAACAGGCCTGAGCCGAAGGAGCCGACCCACAGCGTCCCTCGCCCATCGGGCTCGAGCTCGGTGACGGTGCGCAGCTTGTCCACGACGCTGGACGGCGTGAGCCTGGCGCGGCGAAGGACCTGCTCGCCCGGCCCGATCCGATAGAGCCCCGCGCGCGTCCCCACCCACATTCCTCCGCCCAGGTCCGGGGCGAGGCTGAAGACATCCCTCGCGTCGGGGCCTCCCTCGTCTGGAGAGACGTGCTCGAAGGCGTGGGTTCCCGGGTCCAGCCGGAACAAGCCCCCCTTGAGCGTGCCCACCCAGAGCGCGCCGGCGCGGTCGTGACGCAGCGCCATCACGAACTCCTCGCCGCCTCCCGGTACGAGCGGCACGCGCATCGCTCGCCCGGTCGATGGGTCCAGCAACGCCAGGCCCGCGCTCGTCCCCACCCACAGTTGGCCGTCATCCGCGTCCGCGAGCGCGAACACGCCGTCGTGGGGAAGGCTCGTGGCGTCCGAGGAGTCGTGGCGGAAGTGTTTGAAAGACCAGTGTGCCCGGTCCACCAGGCTCAGCCCGCCCGTCATGGTGCCGACCCACAGGCGACCGAGGCGGTCTTCGAACAAGGTCCGCACCGCGTTGCTCGCCAGGGATGCGGGGTTGCCGAGCTCGTACTGGAACTTGCGAAAGCGCTGACCGTCGTGGAGGTAGAGCCCCTCGCGGGTGCCAATCCAGAGCAGCCCCACGCGGTCGTACATCACCTCGGTGATGTACTCGGCCTCAAAGGGGCGGGCGCCTCCCACCTGCACCAGCTCGAGTGCCGGGGCGCCAGACGCGACGCCGGCGCTCAACCCCAGCAGCAAGAGAACAACCAGAAACCGAGACCACGAGGCGGTGCGCGCGGTGCGCATCCCGGGCTCATACCACTGGAGCCGAGGGGCCGTGGACGGACGCGGCGTCACTCGCGCGACGCGCGCTGCCCGCCGGCTGGCTCGCCAACCGTCTCGCCTCACGGAAAACACACCACAGGGGCAAGTGAACGGCGAGCTGCCCGGCGGCATTCCTATGACGGCGAGGATCGCGGTGACCGTAGCCGACGCCTGGGTGCCCGCTCAGTCCTCGTTGAAGTCGGCGTCGAATGAAGCGATGGCTTGCTCAACCGTCGCGAACAGCCTGCTCCTCACCTCGGGAGCCTCTTCACAAAGCAATTCCCAGAAGCGCTGCTCGTGGCCCCGGAGCATCTCTCGCTCAACGGGCAGCCAGACCCTGTCAGCGCTCTGGACCATGAAGCCGCGTCCGGGAAGCACTTCAATGCAACGGTAGATGACGGCCTTCTCTGTCCCCAGGCGTTGGACGATGTCGAAGGGGCGGTAGAGAACCGGGTCGCTCATGAGCGGGAAACATACTCCCGCGGAGCCCAAGCCCCGCGGGAGTCGATACGTCAGGGCGTCTTCGCCGCGGGCTTCTCGATCTCCTTGAGAACCTTCTCCGCGTTCGTATTGGTCGGATCCAGCTCCAGCGAGCGGCGATAGCTCGACGCGGCCAGGGCCTTGTCGCCGTTGGCCAGATACGCTTCGCCCAGGCTGTCATGGACGTTCCCATCCTGCGGGAACTGCTCCACGTTGAACTTGAAGATCTCGATGGCCTCCGGCGTGCGCCCGGCCGACAACAGCTGATAGCCGACGGTGTTGAGCTCTCCCGGACCGAAGAAGTACTCGGTGGGCTTCTTCTCCTTGACCGTCTTGTACCGCGCGATGGCGTCCGAGGCGGTCCCCTTGTCGAGCACCTCCCACACCACTTCGCCCATCGGCTTCAGCGGAGTCTGGGGCGTGACGCCGTGCAGGATGCTCAGGGCTCCCACTGCCACGCTGCGCGCCCTCACCCCGCGCCCCACGTTGCTCAAAACGATGACAACTTCCTTCTTTTCCGGCACGCGAATCAGAAACGAGCTGAAGCCGTGGATGCCTCCACCGTGGCTCGTGGTCGCGACCTTCGTCTTCCCGTCATCCAGTTGGGTCGGGGCCACGTTCCAGCCGAAGCCGTAGTCGTCCAGCCCCGGGGTGAACATCTTCTGCTTCAGCGCCGCCGGCAGCACCTTGTCCCCGTAGAGCGCGCGGTCCCACAGGTAGAGATCCTCCACCGTCGAGTACATCGACCCGGCGGCATAAGGCAGGCCCATGTCGATGTATGCCGCGTTCACGAAGCCGCCCGGGTTGCGCTCGTAGCCGCTCGCGCGCTTCGCCAGCACCGTCGCCGACACGTCGAAGCCCGTGTTCTTCATCCCCACCGGCTCGAAGATCCGCTCGCGCAGCACCTGCGCATAGGTCTTGCCCGTCACCTTCTCGATGATGGCGCCCAGGAGGAAGTAGCCCGAGTTGTTGTACGAGTACTTCGACCCCGGCTCGAACTCCAGGTCGCCGCTGGCGAACTGCTTCACGAAGTCGGGAACCTTGTACGGATTGCGAGCGAACTTCGCACTGAAGTCTGGCCGCGACGTGTAGCTGGGGATGCCCGACGTGTGGTTCAGCAGGTGCGTCACCGTGACGCGCGCGCCCGTGTCCTGGCGGTAGTCCGGCAGGTGCTTCGTGATGGGGTCCTCGAGCCCCACCTTGCCCTCTTCCACGAGCTTCAGGATGAGCACGGCGGTGAACTGCTTGGTGACGGAGCCGATGCGGAACTTCGTGTCCGGCGTCACCGGGATCTGCCACTCGAAGTTCGCCGGGCCGTACCCCTTCTTGAGGATGATGCCCTTCTCGTCGGCGACCAGCAGCGCACCGTTGAACTGCTTCAGCTCGTGGTACTTCGCCGCCAGGCGGTCAATCGAGTCCTTCCGGCTCGCCGCGGCGGCCGGTGACACCACGAGCAACAGCGCCAGTCCCGCGACAACACCCACATCCATCCAACCGCGCTTCATTCAGGACTCCCGCGACACATAGAACAGCCAGAACCCGCCATCTCCACCGGTTCAGGCCCACAACCACTTCCCCTGCACGAACGAAGACCGCTTCGATTGCGTGCGGGCATGGCATGGGCCAAGGGCCCGCGCTACCTTCAGGGCCTGATGCGCATCCCTCACCCCTGGCATGCCCTGGCGCTCGGCCTGCTCGCCATGACCTGGGCCTGCCGGAGTGACCCTCCGCCCAGCTACGTCCGGATAGAAGGCCCCGCGCCGATCATCGCGGATGCACCGGACTCGCGCGCGTTGCTGGTGGTGTTCTGGGCGTCGTGGTGCCCTCCCTGCCGCGGGGAGACACCTCAGCTGCGTTCCCTGGCCGAATCGCCTCCCGAGGGACTCCAGGTCATCGTCCTCAGCCACGACACGGACCTCGCGGACGTGGAGTCGTACTTCGAGGGCCCTCCCCCCCCCGAGTTTCGACTTCGCCTGGACGTGGGCAAGCAGGTCGCCCATGCCTTCGGCGTGGAGCTGCTCCCGACCAGCCTCCTCGTGGTCGATGGCAGGTTGGTCGCCCGCTTCCCAGGCCCTCGTGACTGGGACTCGCGGGCCATGCGACGCCTCCTGGAGAAGTTGACCGTCCCTCCGGAGAGTCGGGCCGCCGGCTCGGCGAATTGACTCCGACCCTTCGTCCTGGCTAAGCCAGTGGGTGGATGCGGTTCCTCCTGCGATTCCTGGCCGTGCTCCTCGTCCTGATGACGGGCGGCGTCTTTCAGACGCTGGCCTTCGCTTCGGATACGCACGCCGACTGCGCGGAGGAAGAAGACGACGAGTGCACCGACTGCGCTCCCAGCTGCGTCCTCTGCCCGTGCTGCCCGCTGAGGGCCACTCCCGCGCCGGTTCCCGTCCTGGAGAACCTCGCGGACGCGCCCACTCCGCCGCCCGTGCCGGGCCGCGTGGACGAGCCGGTCCTCTCCGGGCTGGCCGACGACATCTTCCAGCCGCCTAGAGCCTGACGCCTCCCTTCACGGGAGACGTGTGCCCTCCGCATGCCCACCGGGCGTGCGCGTGCATGCGCGTCCTCGTCGCCTGAAGCCTTGTCCAACGTCCCCGCGCCTGGTCGCGCGGGAATTCACCGCCGTGGGCGACTGCCCCGGCTGGAGTCTCCTCATGCGTTCTCTGCGTACCCTGTCCGTGCTCGTCGCGCTGTTCACCGTCTCCCCTGCCCTGGCCGAAGCGCCCAAGGCCCCCGAGAAGTCCCAGTCCGCCGAAGCCGAGAAGCCCAAGTGTGAGCACGGCGTGCAGAAGTCCCTGTGCACGCGCTGCAACCCGAAGCTCGCCGCCGTCTTCAAGGCCAAGGGCGACTGGTGCGCGGAGCACGAGCGGCCCGAATCCCAGTGCTCCCTCTGCCACCCCGACCTCGCCAAGAAGGGCGTGAAGTAGATGCCTGCCTCCCGCGTCGGTCCGGTGATGCTGTGCGCCCTGCTCTGCTTGAGCGCGGCGAGCTGCTCGAAGGAATCCAAGCCCGCCGAGGCGGAGAAGCGCGCCGCATCGTCGGCCGTCGCGGGAGGCACCTCCGGGCCCGCCCAGCCCATCCCCCTGTGTGAACACAAGGTGCCCGCGGAGCTGTGCACCCAATGCAACCCGGACCTCATCGACGTCTTCAAGGCACAAGACGACTGGTGCGCGGAACACGGAGTGCCCGAGTCACAGTGCTTCCAATGCAACCCGAGCCTCACCTTCACCGCGCAGACCACCGCGCCGAAGGACTGGTGCAAGGAACACGCGGTCCCCGAGTCAAAGTGTACGAAGTGTCATCCAGCCCTCGTCGCGAAGTTCATCGAGGCCGGTGACTACTGCCGGGAGCACGGCTTCCCGGAGTCCGTCTGTCCGTACTGCCACCCGGAGCTGGTGAAGGCCGCCGGCGCGGAGCCACCCGCCTTCCCCGAGCCGGGCACGCGCGTTCGACTCGCCTCGGCGGAGACCGCGCGAGAGGCGGGCATCCAGACCCGGCGCGTGGAGAAGCGGCCTTTTGCCCGCACGTTGGAGGTCGTCGGTCAGCTCGACTTCAACAACAACCGCCGGGCACAGCTCTCGACTCGCGGCGAAGCGCTCATCGTCGAAGTCCGAGCCGACGTCGGCGACGAGGTGAAGGCCGGACAGGCCCTCGTGGTGGTGACCTCCGGTGCGGTGGGCGCGGACCAGAGTCGACTCTCCTCGGCCCAGGCGCGCGTGGAAGCCTCACGTGCCGCGCTCGCTCGCCAACAGTCCCTCGTCGACAGTGGCATCAGCGCGCGCAAGAGCCTTGAACAGGCCCAGGCGGATGTGGTCGCGGCCGAGGCGGAGCGCGACGCCGCCCGCGCCTCCCTGACGGCCACGGGCGCCTCCGCCCACAGCCAGCAGGGGACGTACACGCTGACAGCTCCATTCGCCGGCACGGTGGTGAGCCGCGACGCGGTCCCCGGCAGACAGGTGGGCGCGGGACAGACGCTCCTTCAAATCGCCGACCTGAGCACCCTGTGGGCCTTGCTGGAAGTGCCCGAGGCGGACGCCAGCGTGGTGCGCGCGGGACAGCCCGTCACCCTCTCGTTCGAGAGCATGCCGGGCGAAACCCGCGAAGCCACCCTCACCCGCGTAGGGGCCTCCGTTGACCCGACCACTCGCACCGTGCGCGCTCGCGTGGAGCTGCCCAACCCCGAGGGCGCCCTCAAGGCGGGCCTCTTTCTTCGAGCCCGCGTGCAGGTCGCCGCCGAACATCAGGCCCTGCTCGTCCCTCGCGCGGCCATCCAGCGCGCCGAGGGCCGCACGCTCGTCTTCGTGAAGAAGGACGCGGGACTCTACGAGCCCGTCGTGGTGGAGCTGGGCGCCGGGACTCGCGAGGCCGTGGAGGTGGTGAAGGGACTCTCCGAGGGTCAGGAGGTCGTCACCACGGGCGCCTTCCTCCTCAAGACGGAGATCCTCAAGGAGTCCATCGGCGCGGGCTGCTGCGAGACGGCGGAGGGCGAATAGCCACCATGCTGACCCGAGTCATCGACTGGTCGCTGACGCATCGCGGAGCCGTCCTCGTCGGCACCCTGGCCCTCATCATCTCGGGGCTCTTGTCCTTCCGGGCGCTGCCCATCGACGCCATCCCGGACACGACACCCACGCAGGTGCAGGTCAACACCGTGGCCCCGGCCCTCACGCCCCTGGAGGTGGAGCGGCAGCTCACCATCCCCATCGAGCAATCACTGGCGGGCCTGCCCCGCGTCAGCGAGCTGCGGTCCATCTCCAAGTTCGGCCTGTCCCAGGTGACGCTCCAGTTCAGCGACGGCACGGACCTGTGGTTCGCGCGGCAACAGGTGGCCGAGCGGCTCGGCCGCGTGGAAGTCCCAGCGGGCATCGAGCGCCCCTCGCTGGGGCCGGTGGCCACGGGCCTGGGCGAGGTCTTCCACTACGTCGTCAAGAGCCGCACGAAGAGCCTGGAGGAGCTGCGCACCCTGCATGACGGCATCATCGCGCCGCGCCTGCGCAGCGTGCCCGGCGTCGCCGAGGTGAACGCCTGGGGTGGTGAGGAGAAGCAGTGGCACGTCGTGGTGGATCCGCGCCGCGTGCAACAGTTCAACCTCTCCCTACAGGACGTCTACCGGGCGCTAGAGGAGAACAACGCGAACGTGGGCGGTGGCGTGGTGGAGCGCGGAGGCGCGGCGAGCCTCGTCCTCGGCGTGGGCATCCTGGAGAGCGGCAAGGCCGTCGAGGACGTCGTCGTCGCGGCGCATGACGGCGTGCCCGTGCGCATCCGCGATGTGGCCCGCGTGGAGGTGGGCCATGAAATCCGCCGGGGCGCCACCACGGCGGATGGCGAAGGAGAGGCCGTCCTGGGCCTGGGCTTCATGCTGGTGGGAGAGAACTCCCACACGGTGACGAAGGCGCTGGCGCAGCGACTCGAGGAGGTGAAGCGCGCCCTGCCCCAGGACATCTCCGTGGAGCCCATCTACGAGCGCACCGAGCTGGTGGACCTCGTGCTGCGCACGGTGCGCACCAACCTGATGGAAGGCGCGCTGCTCGTCATCGCCATCCTCTTCCTGTTCCTGGGCAACTGGCGCGCGGGCCTCATCGTCGCGGCGGCCATTCCCCTGTCCCTGCTGTTTGCCTTCAACGCGATGCTGCAATTCGGCATCGCCGGCACCCTCATGTCATTGGGAGCCATCGACTTCGGGCTCGTCGTCGACTCGTCCGTCATCCTCGTGGAGAACGCGGAGCGGCGGCTCGCCGAGGCCCGAGGGAGCCGCTCCCTCCTCGAAGTCGTGCGCGACGCCGCCGTCGAGGTGCGCGGGCCCACCCTCTTCGGTGAACTCATCATCCTGGTGGTGTACCTGCCCATCCTCGCGCTGGAGGGCGTGGAGGGAAGGCTGTTCCGCCCCATGGCGCTCACCGTCATCTTCGCCCTGCTGGGCAGCGCGCTGCTCTCCATGACGTTGATGCCGGTGCTGGCATCCTTCGCCTTGAGGCGCGGTGGAGGACAGCACCGCGAGCCGCGCCTCGTCACCTTCCTCAAGCGCCGCTACCAGCCCGTGCTCGACTGGGCCCTCCGTCACACCCGGGCAGTCCTCGTCGGCGCGGGGCTGCTCGTCGTGGGCGCGCTCATCGCCGCCACGCAGCTCGGCAGCGAGTTCGTCCCGCGCCTGTCCGAAGGCACGCTTGTCATCAACACCGTGCGACTGGCCGAGGTGTCCCTCACCGAATCCGTCCGCTACGGCACGCAGATAGAGAAGGTGCTCCTCACCCGCTTCCCCGATGAAGTGCGGCGCGTGTGGACGCGCACCGGCACGGCGGAGGTGGCCACGGACCCGATGGGCATCGAACTGTCCGACGTCTTCATCACCCTCCAGCCACGGGACGCCTGGAAGCGAGCCACGACGCAGGATGAACTGGTCGCGGAGATGAAGGCGGAGCTGGCGGACCTGCCCGGGATGCGCATGGCGTTCCTCCAGCCCATCGAGATGCGCGTCAACGAGATGATCGCCGGCGTGCGCGGCGACGTGGGCATCAAGCTCTTCGGGGACGACCTGGACGTGCTGAAGGCCAAGGCCCGTGAGCTGGAGGGCCTCGTCAAGGCCATCCCAGGCGCCGCCGACGTCACCGTGGAGCAGCTCACGGGTCAGCCCGTGCTGGAGGTGACGGTGGACCGCGAGGCCGTGGCCCGCCACGGCATCTCCACCCGCGCGGTGCTCGACATCGTGGAGGCGGTGGGTACCCGAAGCGTGGGCGAGGTGCGCGAGGGCGAGCGGCGCTTCGACCTGGCCGTGCGGCTGTCCGAGGAGTACCGCGATGACCCGGCGAAGCTGGCCACGGTACCGGTGACGGCGCCCGGGGGAGCGCGTGTGCCGCTGGGGCGGCTGGCCCGCATCCGCGAGGTGTCCGGGCCCACCACGCTCCAGCGCGAGTGGGGCAAGCGCCGCATCGTCGTGCAGGCCAACGTGCGCGACCGAGACCTCGGCGGCTTCGTCGATGAAGTGCGCCGCACCCTGGACGAAAAGTTGGAGCTGCCCTCGGGCTACTACCTCCGCTTCGGCGGACAGTTCGAACACCTGGAGCGGGCACAGGCGCGCCTGCTCATCGTGGTGCCGCTGGCGCTGGCCCTCATCTTCCTCCTGCTCTACCTCACCTATCGGCGCGTGCTCGACGCCGTGCGCATCTTCGCGGGCGTGCCCTTCGCCCTGGTGGGCGGCGTGCTCGCGCTCCTGCTTCGGGGTCTGCCCTTCTCCATCTCCGCCGCCGTGGGCTTCATCGCCCTCTCCGGCGTATCGGTGCTGGGAGACATGGTGCTCGTCTCACGCGTGCGCGCCCTCCTCGATGAAGGCCACGCGTTGAGCGAAGCCCTCCGCGAAGCGGCCCTCTCACGCTTGAGACCCGTGCTGATGACAGCCGCCGTGGCCGCCATCGGGTTCCTGCCCATGGCGCTCAACACCGGCGTGGGAGCGGAGGTCCAACGGCCTCTCGCCACCGTGGTCATCGGCGGAGTCATCTCCTCCACCCTGCTCACCCTGGTGGTGCTGCCGGTCCTCTACGCCGTGTTCGGAGCCGGACGGCAACGGCCCCCGCACCCACGGGAAGAAGCACCCCCGCCACCCGCGGAGGCCCTTCTCGACGCTCACAAATCAGCGGCCGGCTGACCCACCTGCTCGGGCACCTCTCCCCCTGGGACACGACCGCGTCGAGGAGCGATCACTCGCCCTACCCACCAGGCCAGGACCGCGTCACCTCCATGACCTGACAGGTTCGGCGGGTTTCACCCAACCGACAGAATTGTGGATTCCTCACTGTCACTCGATTCCGGGTTCAGGAGCACTGCGCTTATTTTGGCGTCAACGGCATCACGGTGACGGCACCTGGGCGAGTCGAAGCACGGGGGACGCGGCATGGTCAGTCCGAGGACGGCACCGATCCGGACAGGCAACACGAGCACCTTCACGCTGAAGCAACGACGCCTGCACATCATCCTGTTGGACCCGAGGGAACAGCCCTACGCGGGACGTGAGTACGTCCTCCGGGTGGGACGCACCGAGCACTGCGGCACGACAGCCTCCGATGGCTCGCTCTCCCACGAGGTCCCCGGCCTCGCCACCGGTGAGCTGCTGTTGCACCTGCCTCCGCCCGACCCGGGCCCCGACGAGCCTCCGCCCCCCGTGGCCACACGCCCCGGCCAGCCTCCCCGATATCCCCCGTCCATCGTCGCCAGCGACTTCATGGACACGCACGCCTCGGTGGAGCCCTCACCCGACCTGCTGAGCTGGGCGCTGCACCTCGAATCCCCCGCGACCTTCGACGCCGACGCGATGACGGCCGCCCAGGAACGACTGCACAACCTGGGCTTCCTCATCGAAGGCGAGCGCGGCGCTCCCGGGCCCCGCACTCGCGCCGCGGTGCGCGCCTTCCAGCGCCACCATGGACTCGCGGAAACAGGTCAGCTCGCGGACGTGCAACGCGAGCTGATTCGCCGTCACGACACGTGAGCCCCCGCCATGGCACGCCTCGCTCTCTCGGCCCATGTCGCGCTCACTCCTCCCAGTGGACGCAATCGCAACCGGCTTCGTCTCGCCAGCTTTGGCGTCACGGACTTCCGGCTCTCCATCCCCGGCGGCGCGACCTCCCGCTTCCATCGCCCGGGACTCCGCACACGCACCACCGAGGCTCCCGAAGATGACTTCCACTTCGTGCCCGAAGTGGAGCCCGCGGAGCTGACCTATCGGCTCTCCAATGACGCCCACCTCGTGCGCGTCGGTCGCCTGGAGCTGTTCACCCGCCACGCGAAGAAGCCCCTGTGGACCCGGGACCTGACCGCCGAGGAGCTCACGGGCGGCGAGCACCGCCTGCCCTGGGACGGCACCGTCACCGCGTGCGAGACCTTTCCCGATGGCGTCGTCACCGTGGAGCACTCGCCCTACAAGCTCAAGCTGACGCTCCAGGGCGCGGGCCTCGCGGAGTGCCCCGTCGCCTGGACGTACTTCCATGTCCTGGTGGATGGGATTGAGCTGGAGCTGGGTGACTCCCGCGTGCTCACGCGACAGAGGGACCGCGACGTGGCGACCACCCTCGGACGGCTTCCATCCGACGGAGAGCGGGCGGAGATTCGACTCGTCAGCAACCTCTTCAAGACACGCATCGAGGAGATGGGCGACGACACCGACTTCCGGCAATACCGCCGCGCGTGGGGCATGGGGCCCGATGTCCCCATCTTCGCCCGCGCGTGGCTCAAGGACTCACGGAACCGTCGCGTCGACGCTCCCCGCGCGCTCGGCAGGGTGCGCTTCCTCTGGGATTGGGAAGACGAGTCCGAGGACCTCACCCCGCACTCGCCCCTCGCCCGCGCCTATCTGGAGCACGCGCTGGCGCGGCAATGCCAGACCTCACGCCCCAAGGGAGACAACGCGCACCGCGACGTGGGCGGCAAGCGCGGCCAGCCCTCCGCGACGGTCTTCCCTCGGCAGACCGGTTACACCCCGCAGGCCGAGCCCCGGGACGGAGCGTTCCCCTTCCGCGTCGTGCCGTGTTCGAAGCGCAAGTGGGCGGCGTACAGCCTGCCGTGGACCCGCGGCGCCTTCGCGGGGCGAACGGGTGTGGTGTTCCAGCCCTCACGCATCGCGGGTGACGCCTGGCGCGTGACGGTGCAGCTTGCCTACGACAAGCGGAAGGACGGCGGCGTCGTGCTGGACGTCGAGGACGAGGCTCCGCTCCCCGCCGCCATCCAGGCCCGCACCGGCATCTTCGAGTCCTGGCGCGAGGTCCACATCTCGCGCGTGCTGCGCAAGCACCCGAGCGTCTCCGGCGTCTGCATCGCCGACGTCCAGCAACGCTTCGCTCGCGCTTTTTTACGACTGGAAGACCGCAGCGGTGGCGTCACCATCATGGACGCGGACACCTACAACAAACGCATCGCCCGAGCTGTCGCCGCCCTGTCCCCGGAGGTCCGCGCCGCCATCGACCCCCTCGTGGACCAATACGCCGCGGGCCCGCATGCCCTCACTTTTCGCACCTACCCGAACTTTCTCGACGAAGTGAAGCGGCTGCGCGGAGGTGGGCGCGCCACCGCTTCTCGCTGGCTCGTTCCCGGCAAGATCGCGAGCACGGACAACAAGGAACACGCGTACCATCGTCTCTGTAAGGACTGGGCCAAGAGCATCCTCGTCACGGCCTTCGACGAGCCCACCGGTGGCACTCCCGGCATCGTGCTCCTGCAATTCAACGGCCTCTACAATCTCGAAACAGAACCTGGGGGCAGTCTCGTCAATGGATTCTCCCAGGAGTTTCCCTCGCAGGACCGCGCGCGCTGCGCCGTCGTGCAGTGCGGAACCGCGAGGAACTACAACGGCGGCGCCAACTCGCTCGTGCAGACCATCGCCCACGAAGTGGGCCATCAGCTCTTCCTTCCCCATGCCCCCTTCCCGGTCCACCGGGTGCCCACCGGCGCGATGACCGAACAGCATGACCAGGACGGGAGCGACTGTTTGATGGGTTACGACTTCTCCGTGGAGCGAAGGTTCTGTGGCATGTGCCTGCTACGACTCCGGGGCTGGAACAAACAGGCGCTGAGCAGCATCGGAAGTCGGAACGCCCGGCCATGAGCCCGATTCTCCTGTCCTGCCACACGCTCCTCGTCTCGCTGACGCTCGCGAGCGCGCCGCCCCGGCCCACCAAGAGTCCTTCCACGCAGCCTGGAGGTCCCTCCGTGCGCATCCAGTTCAACATGCCCAAGGAGCGCTTCACCGCCATCGAGGACCGCAGCCTGCGCCTCACCGTGCGCAACAACGGCCCATCTCCCGTGGAGCTGGCGGACCCCTTCCGGAACTCGGATGCCACGCTCACGTACACGCTGACGGGCCCCGAGTATCCCCAGGGTCGCAGCGCCAACGGGCGCGAGGTCACCCTGCGCAATCCAGACAACGCCGTGTCTCCCGACGCCGCCCCGCGCGTGAGGCTCGGCGTGGGCCAGGCGCTCGAGTCCGTGCTGGAGCTGCACGAGTGGCTTCCCGTCACCCGTCCCGGACGCTATCGCCTGGAGGCGCGGCTGGAGCAGCCGGCGCTCTCGGTGGAGTCGGCGCCGGTCGAGTTCGACATCGTCGCGTCGACTTCGGGTCCCGCGTCCTTGGGCTTCGACGTGGCGGCCAGGTATCGCAGCAGCGTCTTCGCCACGTGGTTCCAGGAGATTGAGGGCCAGCCGATGCTCGTCGCGGGCGTCTATGCGGACGCGACGGACGACAGTGAGTGGGGCGTGCGGTGGAGTCCCGCGACCATCCTCGGCCCTGTCGAGCCCGGCTCCAGAGACGCCCTGGCGCCGTGGACCAACAACACACAGGGCGCGCCGTGTGTCGACTGGGTGGTCTGGCGCAAGGGCGCCTCGGTGATGGCCCTGGCGGAGCCCGCAACCACCGAGCATCCGTTTCGCATGGACCTGGAGGCGCCCCCCGAGTCCCTGGTGCGTCCGCCCCTCCAGACAGCCGCCGGTGAGCTGTTCATTCCCTTCATCGCCGCGGGCGGGAGGGAGCTTCGGCTCCTCCGCTTCCAGTCCACCCTCGATTCGACGGAGGTCACCCCCGGCCGCGAGGTGGGGCGCGTGCGGCTGCCAGGAAAACCCATCGCCTCGCGCGCCACCATCCAGCCCGACTCCCTGGGAGACGCCATCAGCGTGGTGCTCGTCGAGGACACGGCCGAAGGACTGGACCTGCACCATGTGCGCAGCCGTGCCGGAGGTGGGCTCACCCGCGTCGCCAGCACCCGCCTGCCTGGGCTCAGAGCGCTTCCCAGCTCGGAGCCCGGGCTGTGGATGGACCCGGCGGGCAGGCTGAACGTCGCGGTGCTCGCCGCGTCACTGAAGCACCCACGCCGGGCCATGCTCGCGCAGGTGCGCTACCGGGCGGATGGGAGGTTGGAGTCGCCCCCTCGGGTGAAGGCCTTGGCGGAGCTCCCCGCGGTACCTCGCGCGGCCATCGCCCGGCACCATCCGGAGGACCTGAGCAAGGGCGAGTTGTTCTGGGCCATCCTGCTGGTGGATGGGCGGATGGTGACCTCCTCCACGAAGAATGGAGGCCCGATAACGCCCCGTCATCCGGTGGCCCTGCCGCTCGAGCTCTATCCGGCCCGGGACACGTACGTGCTCACCGTGGACCCCGTGCTCGGACCTTCCTTCGAGCCCCTGCGCTGACACCGTGACGGATGCCCACCTACAGCCCGGGCGGCGGGGCGGGCGTCCGGCGCTCAGGTTTCACTGTCCAACACGGGCCCGGTAGAGCTAGGTAGAGACGGCTCCCGGGAGTTCCGATGACCGCCGCCCTGCTTTCCCTGACCCTTGCATTCGGCCTCATCACCGGCCAGTTCGCGCCCCAGCAGGCGGCGAGCGAGCCTCTCGCGCCCGAACTCGAGGTCCGCGTCCAGCAGCTCGGCAAGACGTTGCGCTGCGCGGTGTGCCAGGGCCTCTCCATCTCCGACAGCCCGTCCTCCATGGCGCGCGCGCAGCTCGACATGGTCCGCGAGCTGGTCTCCGAGGGGAAGAACGACCAGGAAGTCGTCGACTTCTTCGTGTCGCGTTACGGAGAGTGGGTGCTGCTGGAGCCCAAGGCGGAGGGCTTCAACTGGTTCGTCTGGCTGGGCCCCGTCGCGCTCCTCATGGTGGGCGGGTTCGTCATCTGGCGACAGGTCCAGCAAGGACCGCCCCCGCAGGCCACGGCGGCCACGCCGGCCACTGCTTCCGCGCCCACTCCGGGCACCCCTTCCGCGGCGGATGACGCCGACCCCTACCTCCAGGCCGTGCGCCGGGAGCTGGAGCGCTAAGCCATGCAGCAACAGCCGACCAACTGGTTGCCCGGTATCATCGTCCTCGCCGTGGCCTTCATCGCCGCCGCCGCGTGGCTGCTCTTCATGCGTCGCAAGGGCGCGCTCACCACGCCCGAGCCCAAGGACGGCGTGCTCGACGACCTGGGCCAGCGCGCGCAGTCGCTCATCGACCAGCTGCGCACCCTGGAGGCGGACAAGCACAACCTGGCCGCCGAGCAGTACGCCGCGGAGAAGTCCCGCCTGGAGCACGAGGCCGCCGCGGCCTTTCGCGCCAAGGACGAGCACCTCAAGCGCAAGGCGTCCAGTGGGGAGCCGCGCGCCCGGACGCAGCAGGCGCCCGCGCCCACCGGATGGTCGGCGCGCAATCCGCAGTTGTCTGGCGCGCTGTGGGGCGCCGGCATCGTCCTGTTCTTCGGAGGACTGGGCTACCTGCTCGTCTCCGAACAGCAGGCGCGCACCGACGGGCAGGAGGCCACCGGCCGCATGCCTCCGGGCGCCCCCGGGCAGGGGCAGGCGCCGCAGCAGGGCGGCATGGGCGCGCAGCAGCCGGAAGGCGCGGAGATGGAGGAGGCGCGCGCCCGGCTGGAGGCCAATCCGTTCGACCTGGACTCCGCGTCCATGCTCAGCCACGAGTTGATCCGTCGTCAGCAGTTCGACGAGGCCGCGACGGTGACGGCCAAGGGCCTGGCGGTGGACCCGTTCCACGTCGAGCTGCGCGTGCACCGGGGCGTGCTGCGCGCCACTCGAGGGGACATGGAGGGCGCCGAGGCGGAGCTGACCGAGCTGGTCAACACGTGGCCCGACGCGCAGGAGGCGCTCATCTTCCTGGGCAGCCTCGCGCTGCGCCGCGACGACAAGCTCAAGGCGCTGGAGCACTTCGAGCGGTTCTCCGTCGAGGTGCCGCGCAACATGCAGCCTCCGCAGCTCCTGCCCGCGATTGCCCAGCTGCGCTCCGAGGTGGCCGCGGTTCCGTGATGGGTCCGGGCTTCCACTCTGGAAGCCCGCGTGGTCCACACAGTTGTCGAGATGGGTCCGTGAGTGGACGGGCCCTGTGCGACGGAGTCAGTTGAGCGTGCCGCACTCGGCGATGCGCTGAACTCGCAGCGCGGCCAGTCGCTCCAGCGCCGCCGCGGCCTCGGGTCCTTCCAGCATCGCCACCGCGCGGGCTATCGCGTCGAGGGTGGACATCCCGGACGGATGCGTGGGCTCGCGGAGCATGAGCATTCCGGACTCGGGTGGAGGGAGGACGAGTCTTGGAAGCGTCCGGAGCACGGGGATGCGTTGAGACATCCGCCGAGCCTGGGACCAGCTCCCGTCCAGCACCACGAGCTGTCGGGGCGCGGGGGCATCCGGCGGTGCGGAGGGACCGTCTGGGAAGAGCATCCAGGTGCCCGGCTCGGAGAGGACCGACGTGTCGAAGGACTCGTCCGGCGCGCCGTAGGTGAGCAGCTTCGCGTTCGACAGCGCGAGCGCGGCCACCCGCCCGGTGTTGCTCTTCTTCCATGTCTCCACGATGTGCTGGAGCAGGACGATGCGGGTGCGCGTCGCGACCTGGGGAATCTCTGCGCACAGGCACAGGTGCTGCGGGAGGTTGCAGCGCTGACAACGGGGCCGACGAAAGACGGGGACAGACATCCTCCTGCATCCTGTTCCGCGAGCCCCTGGAAGAGAAGCGCTCGCACCTGCTCACCCTGAAACATCCCGAGCCGTTGATTTCGCGTGCCGTCACAGTGTTACATCGTGACCGCAGTGCAGCACCGTGACTGAAGAGGGGGAGACATGTCGACTCGTATCTCGAAGGACGCATCGCCCGTCGCGAATGTCGCGGCGGAGCAGGCCCGTCGTGCCGCGGAGGAAGCCGCGCGGCGTGCGGCGGAAGAAGCGGCCCGGCGCATGTTGGAAGAACTCACGAGGCTCGCCGCCCAGGCCGCGAGCCTGGACGCCAAGAAGCCCGACTCATTCAAGACCGCGCAACCCCAGACGCGAGGCCCTGACCTCGCGACCGATGGAACCTCCGCGCCCGGCACCTCGCTCGCGAGCGAGAACGCGAAGGACGGCCGGGTAAACTGCCTGGACGCGATCGCGGACTTCCTGTCGCTGGCGCCCGCCGTCATCCGCGCACGCTCGGAGGTCCTCTTCCTGAAGGACAGCCGCCCCGGCGCCGAGGGCACCACGGGCCACGTCGTCATCCGCCAGGGCAACAACATCTACGACCCCACGACGCGCGAATGGACCGCGTCGGAGACCTGGCTGAAGCAGCACCCCGAGTACTCCATCGCGGGCTCCGTGCCGGGGAGCACGGTGAACACGATTCTCTCCGCTCCCCCTGGCCCGGAACGAGAGGCCGCGCTGGCCCGGGCGAACCTTCCACCGGAGATCGCGAACATGGTGGTGGCGGACACGGGCACCTCGCTCCCCGTCCCCGCCTGGCTCGAACAAGGCGGCCCTCCGCCATGGCTGCACGGCGCCTGGCACCATCTGGATGCCACGGCCCAGGCGAGCGTCCTGAACGGCATCCGTGAGAATTGGAGCCAGCACGTCGAGGACATGGCCCCCGCGTGGATTCGCGACCCGTCCCTGTCTCCTCCACCCCTGACGGAGGACTGGAGCGAGCTGTCGCCGGAAGAGCAGCGCGCGACGGCCGAAGAGCACTGGGCCACGCTGGTCGAGGAAGAGATGTCCCTCTACTTCGGGCCCCTGCCTGAAACCGGCGTGGCGGCGGAGACGCCTCTCATCGGCACCTCACGCGGGTGGCCCTGGGGCGAAGGCAGCGTCGGCGAGTGGGCCGCGAACCACTCCGCGGGACAAGACCCCATCGCCCAGTACCTGAACATCGGCGCCATCCTCAACGGCGAGGGCAAGGACTACACCCACGGCAACCTGTGCGGAGAGCTGTCCGCCCTCTCCGTCATGGGGATGGAGCTCGTGGACGGCCTCACCCGCTTCGCCAACCTCGGCTCCGATTACCGAGGCATCCTGAGCAACGGCGAGATGCTGACGAACTCCACCCACCTGGAGACCTTCCTGGCCAGCGAGGGCTGGAGAATCGTCGGTCAGCAGGCGGGCTCCGAGAACGACCCGACCATGACGGACCTGGACGGCAGCTTCAGCGCCACCAACACGTACAACAACAACCACGCGCAGAACCCCACGCCCGAGGCCGTGCAACGCATCCTCGACGACGGCGGCGCATTGATGGTCCTCGTCAACATCGACGGCGCCGACAACGGAATGCTGGAGTCGGTGCGCACCTCGGACCAGGACATCACCCACTGGGTGAGCGTGGTCGACATCACCGAGAACGCCCAGGGACAGACGTACGTACGCGTCTACAATCCCTATCAGAACCGCGAGGAGGTCTACTCGTGGGCGGACTTCAAGGCGGCCTGGCAGAGCCCCAGTGAGTCGGGCTTCACGTACGTCGCCGCGATGCCGCCCGACGCAACCAGCACGCCCTGAGCGAAAGGCCGCGAGCGAAAGGGCGCGCGGCCATTCACGCCGCCGCCCTCTTCTGCTCGCATCGGACGCCCGCCTCCGGCCTCGCCCTACGCACGATGCCGGTCGCCTGGCCTCACCGCGACGTCCTCAATCCACCGCGGCACGGCGACGCCGGAACCGGCGCACCTTCTCCACCCACGTGCCCGGCATCACCTGCTTCGCCGCGTTGCGCCCCTTGCGCGCCAGCTCCTCCGCCCGGGTGAACCAGGCCCCCGCGCGCGTCCCGCTGTGCACGCGCACGGACACCGTGCGCCGCTGCTTCGACACCCAGTCGGACTTGTACGTCTCGGTGCCTCGCAGGAAGTCGTACTCGGTGAGCCCGGCCTCCATCGCGTCCTTGAACGTCTCGCCCACCAGCACCAGGCCCACGCTGCGGTTGCGCCACTCCGGGTCATACCCGGACTGGAAGTACACGAAGCGGTCCCCGTGCACGATGCCGTACACCGAAGCCACGGCCCGGCCGCCCACCTTCATCGTGTACAGCCGCAGCCGTCCCCGCTCCGCGAGCAATTGCGTCGCGTCCCGGTGGAACGACTCCACACCCGTGCCCTTGATGCCCTGCGAGCCACCGTCCTCCGCCCACCGCGCCGAGTGCAGTCGGAAGAAGTCCGTCATCGGCCCGGCCAGCTCACCCGGCGCCTCGGTGCGCTCTATGCGGTAGCCATCCTGCTTCTCCAGCCATTTGCGCCGCCGCAGGTAGTTGTCACGCCGACCCGTGCGCTTGAGGAACGCGTCGAACGGCTCGCGCGGGTCCAACACGTCGTACGGACACACGTACCGCTCCGACAGCCGCACGTCCTGTCCGGAGAAGGCCGCGCGCA
The DNA here is from genome assembly GCF_013336715.1 of Myxococcus sp. CA056. Taxonomy (NCBI): domain Bacteria; kingdom Pseudomonadati; phylum Myxococcota; class Myxococcia; order Myxococcales; family Myxococcaceae; genus Myxococcus; species Myxococcus sp. CA056. The sequence continues at coordinate 260,005 of NZ_JABUMT010000008.1, read as the reverse complement.
GAACGTCCACCGTGACGGAGTCCTCGCGCAGGTCCGTCAAATCCAGCACGTCCCACTCCTCGCGCAGCGCCACCAGCATCCGCGCGAAGGCCCCCGCAACCTCGCGCTCCGCGCCCCTCCGGGCCACGACGTCCAGGTAGTCACTGCCCACGTGCGTCTCGCCCAGGAAGCCCAGGCGCCGCACCCGCGCACCCGTCACCCGACGCGTCTCCAACCCCAGCGGCAACAGCCCCACCAGCGTCCCCGCCGCGTCGCGCGCCGTCAGGACCAAGGGCCTCCGCCCCGGTTCGATGCGCCGGCACCACGGATACAACCACTCCCATGAATTGAAGGGCCCCGCGTGGCTCGAATCCAGCAGCGAATCCCACTCCGCGCGCATTCCCGCCAGCGCGGACAGACTGCCCACGGCGCTCACGTCCAGCCGCTGCGCGGCGCGCGGCCCCTGCCTCAGCTCGTCCTCGCGAATCACCGTCCCGCCTCCTCGGAGGGGAGAACCGCCCCTCCCATCCCCGCAGACCCACTCATCCCGCGCGCTTCTTCGACCGCTTCTCCGCTCGCACCGCGTCGCGCACCACCAGCGCCACGTCCGCCATCACCTCCGGCGACAGGTCCTGGTGACACGGAATCTCCACGATGCTGCGCCGCAACTGCGCCACCTCGGGGAACGCCCCCGCGTCACACGCCGGATGGAAGCGCTTCCAGAAGTCGATGGCATCGATGCCCTTCGCCCTCAGCCGCGCGAGCACCTCCGCCTTCTCCTGCACCACCATCGGGAAGAAGAGCGGACACGCGCCGGGCGGCAGCTGGTTGAACAGCGGAGGCACCACGTCCCGCAGCCGGCCCAGCAGGTAGAAGTAGTTGCGCCGCCGCTTCTCGACGATGGACTCCAAATCCTGCGCCAGGGCGATCCGCTTCGTCAGCGGACTCATGCCCAGGTCCACGTGCTTGCGGTCGAAGTGCTGCGTGCCCGTGGCCACGCGCTCGATGCTCGCCGCCTTCACCGTGCCGTGCCCCAGCGTGCGGACGAAGCCCCGCAGCGTGCGCCCCGCCACTCCGCCGCGCAGCTCCAGGTTCTGCAGCAGCGCGGACACCGTGTGACTGAAGGTCGACGCGGACGGCGGCGACGGAGGCTCCGGCAGGCTGTAGGAGCGCGGCCCGTTCACCACCAGCGCGCCACCGTTCGGCACGGGCAGCGTCTTGTAGAGACAGTAGATGCCCACGTCTCCCGTCGTCCCGAGCGGCACCGAGCCATCCGACGACAGGAGCGACAGCGCGCAGTCCTCAATCAGCACCAGCCCGTGCTGGTCCGCCAGCTTGCGCATCTCTTCCACCGGGCCCGGGAAGCCCGCGTAGTGCGTCAGGTACAGCGCCTTCGTCTTCGGACCGATGCGCCGCGCCACGTCCTCCAGGTCCACGTCCCACCGGCTGCCCACCCGGTAGAACCGCGGCGTGGCGCCCGCGTCCACCAGCGCCTCCACCTCCACGCCATGGTGGTACGACGGCATCAGGACTTCGCCCTTGTCCAACCCCAGCATCTTCACCGTGAGCCACACGGCGTTGCGGGCGAAGTAGAAGTAGCGGACGTTGGGAGACGAGAACGGCGGCAGTGCTCCGGGCCGGGGCTTGGACAGCAACATGCCAGGCCACAGCGTGGGCAGGGACGGCACGAACATCTTGCCCGGGGGAGTCATCGCTTCCATTTCGCCACCACCTCTTTCACCGCCGGGCTCCACCGGAACTTGGCCGCGCACAGCGCCCGGCCGAAGGCGGAGTCGTTGAAGATGTAGAGCCACGTGTGGCGCCGGACCTGGTCGGTCCAGTCGCGCTTCCACACCATGTCCGGCCCCAGGAAATCGAACTCGCGCAGGCCCCGGTCGATGCAGGCCCCCACCACTTCCTCCATCAGGAGCTGGCCCGGGCTGCACTCGCGCAGCGCCTCGTCGTAGCCAGGCTTCAAGAGGAAGTAGCGCCCGCCGTCTTCCAGGCCGTAGTGGAAGGCCACCGGCCGGCCATCCAGCCGCAGGATGTACAGCGCCAGCTTCTTGCGGTAGGCCGCATCGCGCCCCAGCTCCGTGTAGAAGCCGCGCGTCGCCGCGTCCTGCGCCATGGCCGTGCCGCGCTCGCCCTTCCAGCCGCTCTGCTCCAGCAGGAAGCCGTCCTCCAGCGTGCGCTCCAAATCGAGCCCGCCCTCCACCCGCTCGAAGGTGACGCGGCCCTTCTCCTCCAGCTTGCGACGCCGACGCCGGCAGTTCGCCTTGAACTTCGCCTGGAGTGACGCCTGGTACTTCTCCCGCGTCGCGGGCAGCGGAATGTACGGAGACTGAAGCGACTCCCACGCGCCCACGGGCATGTCCGCGCTGCGGGCCGCCGCGTGCAGTCGCCACGCCGAGCCCCCATCCGGCACGTCCGTCAAACGCAGCACGTCCCACCCGCCCCGCCGTCGCAGGTGCGAGAGGAACAGGGCCGCGGCGACCTCCGGCTCGCGGGCCAGCAGGTCAAAGCGACACGAGTGCGCATTGGCCGCGCCGGAGAGCTGACGCACCGGCACGCCGTACAGCGTGGTGCGCTCCTCCCACAGCGGCAGCGCCGCGCTCAGCTGGCCGTCCGCGTCCCGCAGCGTCAGCACGCGCAGGCGCGCGCCGGGGGCGAAGTTGTCCAGCCAGATGCGCAGGAACTCGTGCCGGTAGAACACCTCGCCGGACGTCGCCTCCACCAGCGCGTTCCACTCCGACTCCAGGGCCATGAAGGCCGCACGGTCGTCGACTTCGACGACGCGCGGCCCGGGGTTGCTCAGGGTTGCTTCCATGTTCGGGCGCCCAAGGTGGTGATGGGAAGGCGTGGCTACAAGCCGCTGCGCGCCATCTTCAACAAGCAGGCGGCGACCTTGCGGCTGTCGTGTCGGATCCTCGACCCATCCTTGAGGAGGTCGGCCCGCACCGGCACCACCCCCGCGGCGATGAGCTCGCGAGTGTCCACGTCGACGGGGAACGAGCCCCGCCGCCCGTACCGCCGCATGGCGTCCGGCGCCGGCAGCGTGCCGTTCACCAGCACCGCGTCCAGCACGGGGCCCACGTGCTCTCGCACCGCCTGCACGTGGTCCAGGCACGACATGCCGTCCGTCTCCCCCGGCTGCGTCATCAGGTTGGCGACCATGACCTTGAGCGCGCGCGTCTCTTTCAGCGCCTGGGCCACGCCGTCCACCAGCAGATTGGGCAAGAGGCTCGAGTACAGCGAGCCCGGGCCAATCGCCACCAGGTCCGCGGTGTAGATGGCCTCCAGCAGGCCCTCCACCGGAGGCGGCGAGCGCGGGCTGAGCGTCACCTTGCGCACCCGCCCCTGCGCCCGGCAGATGTTGCGCTCGCCGACGACCTCCGTGTCGTCATGCATCTGCGCCACCAGCTGCACGGAGGCCAGCGTGGACGGCAGCACCGTGCCGCGCGCGCCCAGCAGCTCGCCGGACATGCGCACCGCCTCCATGAAGTCGCCCTTGAGCTCCGCCAGCGCGGCGATGAGCAGGTTGCCCACCGCGTGACCGGCCAGTCCGCGCGCCCCACCGAAGCGGAACTGGAACACTTCCTTCAGCGCGCTGCGCCCTCCGGCCAGCGCCACCAGGCAATTTCGGATGTCACCCGGAGGCAGCGCGCCGTGCAGCCTGCGCAGGCGGCCAGAGCTGCCCCCGTCGTCGCTCATCGCCACCACGGCGGTGATGTCCACGCCCGGGTCGCCCGGCTTGGGCGCCGAGCGCTTCGCCAGGCCGCGCAGCACCATGGGAAGCCCCGTGCCGCCGCCAATGGCGACGATGCGAGTGGGCCGCTGCAAGTGCGGCTGCATCAGCTCGTTGCGGTCCGTCTCCCGTTCACGCTCACGCTCCCTGCGAGCACGGGCCTCCTCCCACGACTCCGGGAGCTGCGAATCCATGTCCATCCCCACCATGACCCAACCCCCATCCACGACGCCCAAACCCGCCACCCCTGGCGAGTCCCCGCCCGACCTTCCCTCCCTCGAGGGAAGGCCGACGAGAGGTGTGCCTACCGAGCTCCACGCCCGAGCAAAACATGCCTCACGGTGTGGAAAATGATGCCCACGTCCAGGAACAGCGAGCCGTTCTTCACGTAGTACAGGTCGAACTCCAGCTTGTTGCGCGCATCCTCCACGGAGGCTCCGTAGGGGTAGCGAATCTGGGCCCAGCCCGTCAGGCCCGGCTTCACTGCCTCACGCAGTCCGTAGAAGGGAATCTGCTGCTTGAGTTGCTCGACAAACACGGGCCGCTCCGGACGCGGACCCACGAAGCTCATCTCCCCCATCAACACGTTGAACACCTGGGGAATCTCGTCGATTCGCGTGCGCCGGATGAACTTGCCCACCCGGGTGACACGGTCATCGTTCGCACGAGCCCACACCGCGCCGTTCTTCTCCGCGTCCGTCCGCATGCTGCGGAACTTCCACAGGTAGTACGTCACGCCTCCCAGCCCCGTGCGCTCCTGTCGGTAGAAGACAGGCCCCTTCGAATCCAGCTTGATGGCCACCGCCACCAGAAGCAGGAAGGGTGCCGACAACGCCAGGAGCAGCGACGCCACCGCCAGGTCGAAGGCCCGCTTCAGCGCCCGCCGCAACGGAGACACCGTCAGCTCGTCCGCGAAGGCGAAGTCGCTCGCCCGGAGGAACTGCACCGGAATCCGCCGCAGCACCCGCTCGCAGAAGCCCGTCGCGTCATAAACGCGGCGGCCTTGCAGCCGACAGCTCAGCAGTGAGTCCACCCAGTTGGCCCCGCGCATGTCGTCAGCAGCCTGCACGACATATGCCGCGCCCATGCGGGCCGCCATCTGCTCCAGGGGTTCCTCCGTGGTGCGTGGGTCCACCAGCGCGACGACGCGGTAGCTGCCCTCGCCGCCCGCTTCGATGGCGGTCGCCACCGCGCGGGCCTTGAGGCCATCACCGACGATGAGCACCGCGTGCGGCGCCCCCACCAGCGCGCGAATGGACACCCGGACGACCAGCGTGCCCGCGAGCGCCCCCATGGCTCCACCGAGCAGCGCGCCAGGAGGCAGCGCGACGGGCAGCACCAGCGGGGCCACCAGCATCACCCCACCGGTCACCATCGCCGTGACACCCGCGGCCTTCAGGAAGCGGTAGCCCCGCGCCCGGTCCTCCGCGGCGACGCGCAAGTCATACAAATCCAACAGGTACAGCGTGAACTGGAACGTGACCACGAAGGCCGCGCCCAGGCCCAGCAGCGTGGGCCACAGCGCCGTGAGCGGCGGCCGTGTCCCAGCAGGCGCGAAGAGTGCCGCACAGGCCGCCGCGCCCATCACGCAGGCCAGTGCGATCGCCGAGCTCTCGGCGAGGAAGAACGTCAGCTTCTTGGCAGAAAAATAGTGGTGAAAAACCCGGAGCACGTGCCCCTCCAACCAACCCGCCCGACTCACGACCCGCCCCCTCGACTCGTCACCTCCGCCCCACTCCCGTCACCGGGACGCGGGGCGGAGGCTACCGCCCTCTACTTCTGCTTCTCGTAGTTCTTCAGGTACGGCGTCGCATGCACCTCCGCGCCGTTGAGCACGCACCCCAACACGGGCGCGCCGGCCAGCTGCTCCACCGCCTGGTGCACCGTCTTGCCCGGCGTCACGTTGGCGCGGATGACCATCAGCACCCCGTCCACCTGGTGCCCCAGGATGGCCGCGTCCGCGAACGGCAGCGTCGGCGGCAGGTCGATGTACACCTCGTCGAAGCCCTCACGCACCGCCTTGAGGAACTGCTTCATCCGAGGGCTGGCCAGCACCTGCGAGGGCTCCTCCGGCGCGGTGCCGGCGGGGATGAGGGCCAGGCGCGTGGCCGCGAAGCGACGCACCACGTCCCGCACCTCCACCTCGCCGGACAACAGCTCCGCCAGGCCCGTCTTGTTGCGCACCCCCAGCGTGGCCGCCACACCGCCGCGCCGCAGGTCCGCGTCCACCAGCAGGATGCGCCGGTCCGGATTCGCCCGGGCCGCCGCCATCGCCAGGTTGACGCTCGTCACCGTCTTGCCCTCGCCGGGCATCGCGGAGGTCAGCGCCACCACCTTCATGGGGCGCAGCTCCCGCATCCGCTCCAGCCGGTAATACAGGCTGCGGTACTGCTCCGCCGCCGCCGAGGCCGGCGCGGTCAGCGTCACCACCCGCCGGTCCACCGCGTTCGGGTTCGTCGAGTTCTCATCCACCCGCGGGAGGAAGTTGCCCGCCCGCTCCATCGTCTGGTCCATGTTCGGTTTCCGTCCTTTCCTTTGGGTGTCAGTTCAAAGAGGTGGGGGAGGACACGTTGTTGCGTCCGCCCTGGGACGGCATCAGCACGCGCCGCTCCGTCTTGCCCTGCATGTCCGGCACCACCGCCAACACCGGCAGCGTCAGGCGCTGGCGCACTTCCGAGCCATCGCGCAGGCTGTCGTCACGCATCTCCAGCACCGCGCCCGTGAGGATGCCCAGGCCCAGCGCCACCAGCAGGGCAATCACCAGCCCCGTCATCCGGTCCGGCCTCGCCGCCGTCACCGGCACACCCGCGGGGGAGATGACGTTGAACAGGCTCTTGGAGCTCTTGGCCTCCAGCTCCTGGGCAATCTCCGCCTCCACCTTGCGGCTCACCACGCTCTGGTACTTGGTGCGCGCGATTTCGTAGTCGCGGTTCATCACCCCCAGCTCGTGCGCCCACTTCGGCGTGTTGTTCAGCCGGGCCTGGTACGCCTCCGCCTTCCCCTGCAGGTCGACGATGTCCTTCTGGATGACCTCGATGAGCGATGCCACCCGGCCGCGCTCGGCACGCTCCGCCCACAAGCGGCCTTCGGCCTCCTTGCGGCGCGTCGTCATCCCGTCCAGCTCGGTCTGCATGCGCTTGATCTCCGGGTGGTCCTCCGTCCACGTCGTCCGTGCATTCACCAGGGCCCGCGTCAGCCCGCTCTCCGCGGACTCCAGGCGACCGGCCTCGCTGTCCACCGCGTTGCGAGCCCGCGCCAGGTCCGAGCGGCGCGCTTCCGCCACGCGCAGCTCCTCCGACTTCGTCTGCAGCTCGTGCGACACGCGCTCGAGCCCTCGCATGTTCATCTCCATCTGCTCGGGCAGCTCGCCCAGGTGGTCCACCTTGAACTGGGAAATCTTTCGCTCCCAGTTGGAGACCGCCTTGCCCATGCTGCCCATTTCCTCGGTAAAGAGGTCCGTGGCACGCGCCGCCTGCGCCTGGCGCAGCTTCAGCGTCTCCTCGGAGAAGATGGTCGGCAGCCGGTTGGCCACCTGCGCGGCCACCTGCGGGTCGCGGTTGGTGTAGGTGATTTCGAACGCCGTCTCACCCTCCACGCGCACCTGCAGGTCCTTGCGCATCTGCGCAACCGCCGTCTCCATGCCCTTCTCGGACACGATGTCCGGATAGAGGTTCATTTCCTCGATGGCCTTCTGGAGCACGGGGCGTGCCATGAGCTCCTGGCGCACCGTGAGCAGCCTTTGCTCGATGAGCTCGCTCACCGTGCGCTGCACCATTTCCTCCCCTGGCCGCTGCGGCTCCACGCGGACCACCGCCGACGCTTCGTACATGCTCGGCCGCGTCATCACGATGGCCGCTCCCACCGCGAATACCGCTGCTGTGATGGCTCCCACCAACGCCTTGCGGCGCCAGAGAGAGGCCAACAGCTGGTCCGCCGTCATCCCACGCTCCATGATCCGCTCCTCCACCAACCCACTCACGTGTTGTCACCACGCCGTCACGATGAGACGGACAGCGAAAACGTTGCGCGTCAGATCTCCCGCAGCGCCCGCCGACTCCGCCACGCCCACCTGGGCAATCCGGTCCACCGCTCCCTGAGCCGCCACCTGGCGGCTGAAGCGGTACTCCACCCCTGCACCTACCGCGTACCCCTGGGAAACCAGGGGGGTGCTGCCAAACGTCGTCCAGTCCCGCGAGGGCGCTCGCCCGTTGCGGAAGAAGCTGGCCGCTCCAAACGCCGAGAACTGGTGGTCGAACCGCCGCGCCAGCATCAGCGACGCGTAGTCCGCCCACAGCGCGGTGGCGAAACCGCTGGCGCCGACCAGGTCGTGCCCCACGGCGAAGCCCAGGTCGAACAGCTCACCCTCGCGCGCCAGCTCCACATTCACGCGAGGAACCCACCCGCCCTCCTGCCCGTCCGGCGCCAGGTAGCGCACCGGTCCACCGCGAACGATGAGCGTGGTGGGCCGCGTCAGGCGATAGCGCAACGTGCCCGCCACGCCATGCGCCTGGGACAGGGAGTTGTCGTAATAGAAGCCCTGGTAGCGGTACTCCACGCCCAGGGTCAGCCGGCGCGTGGTGCGGTACATCACCTCCAGGGACGGCGTGTGGGCATAGCCCGGCTCCTGGCCGCTCTCGAGGATGCGCACCACTTCGATTCCGTAACCCACGCGCACGTCCACCCGCTCCGACGCGCGCGCGGTGAGTCCCAACCGGGCCTGCGTGAAGAACGTGGGTGACGTCGAGCGGGCCAGACCATCGCGAGGCAGCGAGGTGGGGTCCGTGACGCGGAAGACGCGCACGTTCGTGTCCACCCGGAGCCGCCGCGACAACAGGTGCCGCAGCTCCAGTGCCCCGCGGTGGTCCAACGTCACCTTGCCGGAGCCGTGCCGCATCAGCACGTCCGCGCCGTAGTAGCCGTTGAGGTTCAGCCGTTCGTCCCTGCCCTCGACCCCCAGGCGCGGCGACAGCTTCGTCATCAGCTGGCCGCCCGTGGCGCCCGCGCCCAGGCGCAGGTCGTCGTCGTAGCGTTCCTCGGCGGCGATTCTCAGCCGAGGCTCCCACACGGTCGCCGCCGGTACGGCCGGCGCGGTGAGCATGAGGCCCGTCAGCAGCCACTTCTTCCAGTCGCCCTTCACCGTCGTCCTCCCTCGCCTACGCCACCCACCGTCCATGGACCCCTCACTCGACTTCCGACGACGCTTCACGGCACGACGATGGTGTCACCGGGCCGAAGCATGACGTCCTGGCTCCCGTCGGGAGAGATGAGGTCGCTGTAGCGCACCGGAATCTGCCCGCCGTTGCCGTCGCTGCGGATGACGACGATGCCATCCGAGTTGGCGAAGTCGGTGAAGCCGCCCGCCAGGGCGATGGCCTGGATGAGCGACACGCGGCCGCGCAGCGGATAGGCGCCCGGATGCGTGACTTCGCCGGTGACGAACACGCGGCTGCTGTTGACCTCGCGGACAATCACAGTCACGCGCGGCTCCTGCACATACGGCTGGAAGCTGCTCTTCAACGCCTCGGCCAGCTCCGTCGGCGTCTTGCCCGCGGCCAGCACCTCGCCCACCATCGGCATGGAGATGTAGCCGTCGGGGCGAACCGGCAGCGTGCGAGACAGCTCCGCGTCGCGCCACACCGCGACGTCCAGCACATCCTCCCGTCCAATACGGTAAGGCTGCTCGGAGTTGTCCACCTTCACCGCAGGCTGGTGCGCACACCCGCCCAGGAGCATCACCCCCAACACCGTCCAGAACCCCGCGCTCGTCTTGCCCATCGTCCTCTCCCTCGTCGCTGCGGATGTCTCTTGGAGTCCCGCACCCGCGGAACTCGTCCCGTCCTACCCGGCGCGGTTGCCATAGCAGCGGGTGTGCCATGCAGCCCTGGGAGGGAAAACCCATGGATCGTCGTGGGTTACGAAATGCCCAGCGATTCGACCTCCCGCGGTCCGGGAAGAATTACTGGCATCGGACGGGGGGATGGCCCGGTGTTTTCGACAGTCTTCCTCCTGTTGATGGAAGACATTTTCCCACTGCGGGGCACGTGGCTTCTCATTCCGCACCGTGTGTGCGCGGCACGCGAATTGAAGTCTGTTGAGGGAGAGGAGTTTTGGTTCCACAACGGGCCCCTGGGCCCGGCAGACAGGGAGCGAGCGGATGAGGAAGGCAGCGGGGGCGGTGGCGGCGGCGTTCGCGATGGGAACCGGAGTGATGACGTGGATGGGCGTCGCCTTCGCGGCCCAGACGGAAGCGGCGGCGCTCGGGGTGATGGGGCTGGCCCTCTACGCGAGCAGCGCGCTGTTGAGCGGCAAGACGGCCGAGGACACGACGCGAGGCATGGCGAACCAGGCCTGACGCCTCGACACGAGATATCAGTACAAGGCCCGATGCCCGCGAGGACATCGGGCCTTTTGTTTTTCAGACGTCAACCCCGTCAGGGGTCGCACTCAAGGAATGGCGCGCACCACTCCGCCATCCACGCGCAGCGCCGAGCCGTTGATGCCCGACGCCTGAGGGCTGCACACGAAGGCCACCAGCGAGGCGACCTCGTCCGTGCGCGCGAAGCGCTGGAGCAGCGACGACGGCCGCGCGCTCTTGAAGAACTCGCGCTCCACCGTGGCCACGTCCACGCCCTGCTGCTTCGACAAGCTCTTGAGGAACTCCTCCACGCCTTCGGAGCGAGTGGGCCCGGGGAGGATGGAGTTCGAGGTGATGTTCGTCCCGGACAGGCCCTCCGCGATTCCGCGCGCCAGGGCAATCTGCGCCGTCTTCGTGACGCCGTAGTGAATCATCTCCACGGGAATCTGCACGCCGGACTCGCTGGAGATGAAGACGATGCGGCCCCAGTTCTTCTCGCGCATGCCCTTGAGGTAGTACCGGCTGAGCCGCACGCCGCTCATCACGTTCACGTCGAAGATGTTCAGCCAGTCCTCGTCGGAGATGGCCTCGAAGGGCTTGGGTTCGAACACGCCCAGGTTGTTGACCAGGATGTCCACATGGGGAACGGCCTTGACCATCAGCGCCGCGCCCTCGCTCGTGCCCAGGTCTCCCGGAACTCCGCGCAGCTTCGCGTCCGGCTGCTTGCGGCGGACCTCCGCGATGGCCGCGTCCACGCGCTCCTTCGTGCGTCCATTGACGATGACCTCCGCGCCCTCCCGGGCCAGGGCCTCCACGATGGACAGGCCAATGCCCGCCGTGGAGCCGCTCACCAGCGCAACCTTGTTCTTCAGATCCAGGTCCATTCGTTCCCTCTCGAAATAGGCGGCGGTTGGTAACGGCTGGGGGGGCCCCTCGCCAGCCCGGTGTTCGGCGCTCCCGGTCGCCCCGTCCGTCACGGCGTGGTCAGCCCACATTGCGGAGTATCCGTGATGTGGTGTATTTCTCGCCGGGCATGGTCCGGACGAAGAAGGGCGCGAAGAAGGCGACACCCTCCCCGCTCAAGTGCACCCCCGCGCAGCGCGAGCTGGGGGCGAGCCTTCTGCAAAAGCTGATGAGCTTCAACCGGGCACGGGCCGTCCTCCGGGACCCCATCAGCCAGCTCTGCCAGGAAGAGGACCTCAGCTCGCCCCAGTTCCACGTGATTCTCTGGCTGGGCTACGACGGGCCCCTGCACACCGGTGAGCTTTCGCGGCTCGCGGACATCAATGACAAGAGCATCACCGGCGTGGTGGACCGGCTGGAGCACCGGGGCCTGGTCGCACGAACCCGGCATCCCGACGACCGGCGCACCGTGGTCAACACGCTCACGGCGGCGGGCCGAGCGCTCTACGCCGAAATCGCGAACCGCATCGAGACGGGCCTGGGCTTCTTCATCGGAACCATGGACCCGCTGGAGCAGGAAATCACCTTCAGGCTCGCGGACCGCCTCCTCACGCTCATGAGCAGCGGCTCGAAGTAGGTCGGCCCTGGGGGTGGCATCGAAGTCACCCGCGACGCACAGCCGTTTGCAGTCCTCACCCTCGAGACCCCGAACAAGACCATGAGCACCGAGCACCGCACCGCCATCCTCGCCGCCGCCACGGAGAGCTTCGCCCGGCTCGGCTTCTCCGCCTCCTCGCTGGAGGACATCGCCCGGCGCGCGGGCCTGGAGCCGGGGCGCGTCCACGGCCACTTCGAGAGCAAGGAGGCCTTGTTCGCGGTGGTGGTGAGGCAGGTCTGGTGTGATGCCTTCGCGCGGATAGAGCAGGCAGTCGCGCGAGCGCCCACCCCGGAGACCAAGGTGGCGGCCTTCGTGGAGACCCGACAGGAGCAGGTCGAGCGCATCCTCCAGGAGCTGCACGTGTCCTCGGAGGCCCTGCTCGACGTCCTGCCCCGCCTGGACCCGCTGCTCACGGACTTGTGGGAGCAGGAGGTCGCCCTGCTCGAGTCCGCGCTGACCGGGGGAAACACCGGGGGTGGGTCCACGTTCCACGACCCGAAGGGCGTGGCGCTCGCCCTGGCCTCGGGGCTCCGGTCCGTCGAGCGCACCCTGCTGGAGGTGCGTGTGACGACGGGGAGCGTGGACGACTCGAGCACATCGCCCGGGAGTCCCGGCGCACCGTCGCGTTGGCTGCACTAGCGGCCGTGCTGCTCTATGGTGCGCCGCCATGGCGAACCCCCAGTACTGGCTCATCAAGAGCGAGCCGTCGGTCTACGCGTACGCGCAGCTCGAGAAGGACAAGCAGACGGAGTGGACGGGCATCCGCAGCTTCGAGGCGCGCAACAACCTGCGGGCGATGAAGCCCGGCGACCTCTGCCTCTACTACCACTCCAATGAAGGCAAGGCCGTGGTCGGCATCGCGAAGGTGCTCACCTCCGCGGGTCCCGACTCCACGGCGCCCGACGAGGACTGGGCCTCCGTGAAGGTGGCGGCCCTCCTCCCCTTCAAGCAGGCCGTGGACCTGGCCACCGTCAAGGCCACCGCCACGTTGAAGGACTTCCCGCTCATCACCCGCAGCCGGCTCAGCGTGGCCTCCGTCACCGCCGAGCACTTCAAGCTCATCCTGAAGATGGGGAAGACGGCGCTGCCGAAGTAGGCCCGGACGCGGGAGGCCTCAGCAGCGTCACCTGGGGCCCCGTGAAGGTGTGGCGCTGGAAGAAGCCCCAGTAGAGCCCCAGCAACACGAGCGCGCCGGCGAACGTGTAGCCGGCGAGCTGGTTGGGCGGCAGCACGAACAGCACCATCACCACCGCGCTCCACGTCAGCGCCACGCCGTTGACCCACGGCGACGCGCGACCCAGGTCCCAAGGCCCCCGGTGGGACCACGTGCCGGCGCGGCGGGCGCGCAAGCCCACCCAGACGGGCAAGGCGTAGGACGCGTAGAGCGCCAGCGTGCTCAGCGCCACCATGGCCGCGTACGCCTCCGCCCACAGCGCGACCAGTCCCGAGCCCGCCACGGACACCCAGACCGCCACGGCGGGACTCCGGAAGCGCGGCGACACCTGGGCCAGCCACTTCGACGCGGGAAGCCCGTTGTCGCGCGCGAAGGCGAACAGCATGCGCGAGTTGGACGTCACCGAGGACAGTCCACAGAACCACATGGCGCCAATGGCCACCCACACCAACGCGCCCCCAAGCGACGGGCCCAGCGCCTGCGTCAGCACGTACAGGAACGGGTTGGCCGCGGCGGCCGTCGTCGGCAGGTCCTGGATGGCCAGCGTCACCGCGCCCAGGAGCAGGTAGCCCGCCACGGCGCTGACGGCCACGGACAGGAAGATGCCCCAGGGGGCGTTGCGCGTGGGGTCTCGCGTCTCCTCGGAGATGTGCGCGCTGGCGTCGTAGCCGGTGAAGGTCCACTGCGCCTGCAAGAGGCCGATGAGGAAGCCGTAGGCGTACCACGGCGTCTCCGAGCTGAAGCGCGTGAGCAGGAAGGCCGCGTCCTGCTTCGGAGCGAACACCGCGAGCGCGCCGATGAGCACCGCGACGCCCGCGACGTGGTACCAGGCGGAGAAGTCATTGAGCCACGCGACGACGCGCACGCCCACGTGGTTCAACACCGCGTGGGACAGGAGGATGGCCGCGTAGAGGGGCAGCACCGAGGCGCGCTCGCGAGGCCAGCCGAGCATGTCCGCGAGGAACTCGGCCAGGCCGTAGTCGATGCCCGCGGTGATTGCGAACTGGCCCAGTGTGTTGAGCCACGCGGTGAAGAAGCCCACCCGGGGGCCGCCCAGCATCGCGGCCCAGTGGTAGAGCGCGCCCGCGGTGGGGAAGGACGACGCGAGCTGCGCGAGGCTCGCCGCCACCGCCAGCGTCATCACCGCGACCAGGGGCCAGCCCACGCCCATGACGAAGGGCCCGCCGAAGCGCAGCCCGTGGCCGTAGAGCGTCACCGCTCCGGTGAGGATGGAGATGATGGAGAAGGAGACGGCGAAATTGGAGAAGCCGCCCATGCCGCGCAAGAGCTGCTGCGCATACCCCAGGCGCTGGAGCTGGGCGGCATCCTCCTCCAGCTGACGCTCATGGTCCGGAAGGTTGGCCATGACGCCCAGGATACGCGGGCCCATCCGCGACACCTTGGAGGGGCAGGTCGAATGGGCCCGCGTCTGTCCGGAACGCTACGGCTTGCGCGGCGGCGGGGGACTTCCGGCCTCACCGTCACCCGGAGGACCCTTGCGAATCTCGATGCGCTTCTGGATGCGCACCGTGCCCAGCTCCGCCTCCAGCTTGCGCCACAGCTCGGGGCCGAGGAGCCTCTTGATGCGGACCATCAACCCCAGGCGGTTGCGGCGCACCGCCGTCTCCGCGCGGCCCACCTCGTCCACCTGCTTGAGCACGGCGTTCTCGTCGGTGGAGTCCGCGCTCAACAGGCGCTCCAGTTGGAGCTGCGTCCGCTTCAGGTCCGCCTCCAGCGGGATGATGGCCTCGTTGGCATCGAACGTCAGCTCCTGCACCTGTTTGGCCACCTCGCGCGGCACGCCCAGCTTCTCCACCAGGTGCGGGGGAATGCCATGAGCGGCGGCGGGGAACTGTCCCGGAGGAAGCGCGCCTCCGCCGGGCCCCACGTGGTGAATCATGGTGCCCGCGGGCCCCTGGCGGTGGAGGACGAAGTCATCCTCCGGCTGGGCCAGGGCGGACATGGGCGACAGCAGCAGCGGGGCCAGCGCGGCCGTGAGCAGCGTGGCAACGGGTGTCTTCTTCATGGCAACGACTCCTGTGGATTGAGTGGGAGGACCGCCGTTCGGAACGGCGGGTTTTCCAGCGCGCGGGAATCAGGGGGACGCAGCCACGCGGCCATCGTCCCAAAAGGTTTGTAGGTGTCGTCGCGGAACACCACGTCTCGGCGCGAGTAGCCGCGCACCTCCGTGACGAGCCACGACAGCGAGCCGCGCTCGGCGCGAACGGCCCGGGCCACGGAGTCCAGGTCGACGTCGTCGGCCCCCTCGGCGCGACGCAGGCCCAGCTCGGGATGCGGCGCGGTGCCAGACTCGTCGGGCATTTCCACCCGCGCCTCGTGGAGCGCGGGGGCCCCTGGTGAGGGCGGAGCCCCGGGGCCCGACAGCCACGTCACCAGACCGACACAGAAGGAGGCGACGACCCCCGCGACGGCGCGACGGCGCACCTTGCGGCGACGCACTTCCCGCAGCACGGCCTCGCGAGGCACGGGGGCCAGGGGCGGCGGCTGGGGCAGGCGCAGCCCGGACGCCGAGGCATGCACGGCGGCCAGCGTGCGACAGTCCTCACAGCCCTCCAGGTGGACCCGCGCTTCCGGAGGCCACGGTGGCGAGGACTCCAGGAGGGCGGTGGCCACGTCGTGGCATCTCATGGCGTGTCTCCTTCCAGGGCCTGTTCGGCCTTGAGCTTCTTGAGTGCGCGATACAAGTGGATGCGGACGGTGCCCCGGCCAATGCCCATCGCCTCCGCGACGGCGTCCAGCTCCAAACCTTCCAGGTAGCGCAGGGTGAAGGCCGTGGACTGCTGCGCGGGGAGCGCTCGCACCGCGCGGCCCAACGCCCGCCACCGCTCGGCGCCGACGAAACGCTCCTCCGGAGAGAGGTCCAGCGGCGTCCCCCAGTCCAGGGCTTCACGCAGCACGTTCCACACGCGCCGCCGCCGCAAGTGGCCCATGGCCCGCGACACCAGGATGCGGCGCAGCCAGGCGGGCCCGGCCTTCGCGTCCCTCAGCAAATGACGCTTCTCGTAGGCATCAGCCAGGGCGGCCTGCACCAGGTCCCTCGCCTCCTCCCCATCCCACACCAACCGCCGAGCCAGCCGCAGCAACACGCCCTGCTCCGCCTCCAGGAGCGCGTCGAAATCCAACGCGGCCACGGCGCGCGCTGGGCTTCCAGGCTCCTCCAGGATGGCGGTACCCTTCACGGTGAAACGACCTCCTCGTCGGCTTCCACGGAATGAGGACGCACGAGGTCGGAAACCGGCATACTCGAATCGTGAGCTCATCAGAAATCCGCCGGATTCCAGCCGCCGAGACGCGCGGGCTGCGCCGCGCCGTCCTCCGTCCCCACCAGCCTCCCGAGGCGGTCGTCTATCCAGGGGATGACGACAAGGACACCCTCCATCTGGGCCTGTATGCGGAAGGCCGCCTGCTCGGAGTGGCCTCCCTGTACCGGGAGCCGCCACCTTACGCGCTGAAGGCCATCACCGCCTGGCGCCTGCGGGGCATGGCCGTGGAGCAGGGACGACAGGGACAGGGCCTGGGCGCGGCCCTGCTGAAGGCCTGCATGGAGCACGCCGTGACACAGAAGGGCACGCAGCTGTGGTGCAACGCGCGGTCGACGGCCTCGGGCTTCTATCGCTCGCTGGGCTTCGTGCAGCATGGAGACGCGTTCGAGCTGCCGGGCATCGGACCGCACCACCTCATGTCCCGGAACCTGGCGGAGTCCGCGCGATGACGTCGCCGCTGGACCTGGACGCGCTGCGGACCGCCATCGAGAACATCGACGAGGAGATCCTCGACGCGCTCCGCCGCCGCATGGACCTGGCCGATGACGTGGCCCGCTCCAAGCTGGCCACGGCCGCGCCGTTCAGGGACCAGCGTCGCGAGGACCTCCTGCTGCGCCGCATCCGCACCCGCGCCGCCGAGCACGGCCTGGACCCGCACGAGGTGGAGCGCTTCTGGCGGCTGGTCATCGACATGTCCGTCGCGCGCCAGCAGGCGCTCGTCACGCGGCTGGACACCACCCCGCTGCGCGTGGGGTATCCGGGCGTCGAAGGCTCGTACAGTCACCTGGCCGCGCGTCGCCGCTATACGGGCCGCGCCGGGGGCGTGCTGCTCACCGGGTTCGACCACTCGCGAGATTTGGTGGAGGCGCTGCGTCGCGGGGAGATGGACCTGGCGCTGCTGCCGATTGAAAACACCACCGCCGGCAGCATGAACGAGACGTATGACCTGCTCGCCGAGGGCGGCGTGGTCATCACCGCGGAGCTGGTGAGCCAGGTGGACCACAGGCTGCTGGGCCTGCCGGGCGCGAAGCTGGAGGGTCTGCGCGAGGTGATTTCCCATCCGCAGGCCCTGGCCCAGTGCGAGGCGTTCCTGCGTGAGAAGCTGCCGTGGGCGCGCGCGGTGCCGGACGCGGACACAGGGGGCGCGGCGCAGAAGGTGCGTGAGCGCAACGACGCCACCGTCGCCGCCATCGCCAGCGAGACGGCCGCGCAGCGCTTCGGCCTGGAGGTGCTCGCGCGGGAGCTGCAGCCGGAGTTCGACTACACGCGCTTCGTGGAGGTGGGCCGCGAGGCCACGCCGCTGGCCCCGGGCGTGCCGTGTAAGACGTCGCTGCTGATGGTGCTGGAGCACAAGCCGGGCACGCTGGGGGAGATGCTCCAGCGGCTCACCCTGCGCGGCGTCAATCTGAGCAAGCTGGAGTCGCGTCCCATTCCGGGCAGCCCGTGGCAGTACCGCTTCTACGTGGACGTGGAGGGGCACGCGGCCTCCGCGCCGCTGACGGCCGCGCTGGAGGACATCCGACCGCTGACCTCCTTCCTGCGCGTGCTGGGGACGTATGGCCGCGCCGAGGGGAGCCATGGCTGAGCAGTCCAGGCGCCGCGTCGGCTTCCAGGGAGAGCACGGCGCGTATGGAGAAGAGGCGCTGCGCGCGCTCTACGGACCGGACGTGGAGGCCATCCCCTGCCCCACCTTCCGCGCCGTCTTCGAGGCGGTGGCGGAGGGCCGCGTGGAGGCAGGCGTGCTCCCCGTGGAGAGTTCGCTGGGCGGGCCCGTGGTGGAGAACGTGGACCTGCTGCTGGAGCATGACCTGCAGATCTCCAGCGAGCTGTCGCTGCGCATCCACCACTGCCTCGTCGCGCCGCCGGGCCTCGTGCTGGAGGACGTCGAGCGGGCCCTGTCACATCCCCAGGCACTGGCGCAGTGCGCGGGCTACCTGCGACGGCGCGGCATCCAGCCCGTGGCGGAGGCCAACACCGCCGTCGCCGCGCGCAAGGTCGCCGAGCAGGCCCCGCCGCGCACGGCCGCCATCGCCAGCCGCGTCTCCGCGGAGCTGTACGGACTGACGGTGCTGGAAGAAGGCGTGGAGGACTCGCCCGACAACCACACGCGCTTCGTCACGGTGGGCGTCGCGCCGCCGCGCGCGTGGAAGCGGCGCAAGACGGCGCTGGCCTTCACCGTCCAGAACGAGCCCGGCGCGCTGTACCGCGTGCTGGGGGCCTTCTCCGGACGGGGACTGGAAGTGTCCCGCCTGGAGTCCCGGCCCCAGCGCCGCGCGTGGGAGTACGTGTGGTGCCTGGACGTGGACGGCGCGCTGGAGGACCCGCGGGTGCGTGAAGCGGTGGAGGCCGCACAGGCGGCCTGCATCACCCTACGGGTCCTCGGCAGCTACGGCGTGGCCTGAGCCGCTACGCCGGGATGAGCTGGCTGCCGTCGCCGTTCTTCACGACGGACAGGTACGCCTCGCGGACAATCTGCGTGTAGCGCTGGAGCGACGCGAGCTGCTCCAACCGCAGCGCCTGCGGGCCGTCGCACAGGGCCGCTTCCGGGTGCGGGTGGAAGTCCACCAGCACCATGGACGCGCCCGCGATGAGGCCCTGGCCAATGGAGTGGAAGATGTCCGGCAGGCCGTCCGGCGGCGCGTCCGCGCGGCCAATGGCGTGCGACGGATCCACGCACACGGGCATGCGTGTGAGCCGGCGCACCACCGGCACGTGGGCGAAGTCCACCATGTTGCGGTGCGGGTCACCCAGGTGCGTCTTCACGCCGCGGAGGCAGAAGACAATCTTGGGGTTGCCCTCGCTCGCGATGTACTCGCACGCGTTGAGGGACTCCTCCAACGTAATCCCCATGCCGCGCTTGAAGAGCACGGGGAAGACGCGCTGCTGGCCAATGGACTTGAGCAGTTCGAAGTTCTGCGCGTTGCGCGTGCCCACCTGGAGCATGACGCCCGTGGCGTTGCCCGAGCGCTCCAGCGCGTCGCGAATCTCGTCGATGTGCCGGGGGTGCGTCACCTCCATGGCGACGACCTTGATGCCGTGCTTGCCCGCGGACTCGAACACCCACGGAAGGCACGCGGCACCCAGCCCCTGGAACTCGTACGGGTTGGTGCGCGGCTTGTACGCCCCCATGCGCGTGGTGCGGATGTCGCAGCGCGCGAGCGCCGCCATCATCGAATCCACGTTCTCCTTCGTGTCCACCGCGCACAGGCCGGCGAACAACTGCACCGAGCGCTCGTCGAACGTCACGCCGTTGTAGTCGAAGCCCGTGGACGCCCGCTGGCCCTTGTGCCGGCCGATGACGCGGTACTTCTGCGAGACGCGCACCACCTGCCGCACGCCCGGAATCTGCTCGAAGACCTCCGTGGGAATCTGCGCGGTGGGGCCCAGCAGGTACACCTCCGTCACGGTGTACTCCGCGCCCTCCATGACGTGAGGCCGAGGCGTCACGCCCTTGTACTGAGAGGCGGCTTGGAGGACGGCGGACACCACGGACTCGGGGGAGTCCGGCTCGAGCATGACAATCATCTTCTGGATTCTCCGGGCAGTGTTTTCGTATTAATCTGGAATTGTAGCGCGGAATGCCCGCGCGGATGGGTAACATCGGGAGCGGAGCAATGCGTCCACGAAGGGCGTCATCCCTTCGAGGACGGGGATGAGCGCGCGTCGGGGCGCGCGGCCCCCTGTTCCGTCGCTCGCTCAGCCCCCCACGGGCCGCAGGCGCAGGGCGAGCTGGGCGTAGTGGTCTCGCTGGGCGGTGTCGCCCAGGTGCTCCCACACGTCGGCCAGGGCCTTGGCGGCCTCGACGTAGGCGGGAGACAGCTCCAGGGCCAGCTCGAAGGTGTGGCGGGCCTGCCGGTAGCGCGCCTTGTCCGGGCGCCGAGGGCCCCGGGTGAGCAGCGCGTTGCCCCGCTCATAGACTTCGATGGCGGAGGCCTCGCGGTAGCCAGGGTCCGCGTTGAGCTGGATGGCGCGCTCCATCAGCTGCGCGGCGGCCTCCGGCTCTCCCAGCTCCAGCTGACAGAGGGCGGCGTCGCGATGCGGGTCCGCGGCGGACGGGTCCACGTCGATGGCGCGCTCGAAGCAGCGCAGGGCTTCTTCGGTGCGGCCCAGCCGTGCGAGCGAGGAGCCCCGCGCGGTGAGGGCCGGGAAGTGCTTGGGGTCCACGGCGAGGACCTTGTCGAAGGCGGAGATCGCGGCTTCGTGTTGGCCGGTCATCGAGAGCTTGGCGCCCTCGTTGAATGCCGCGAACAGCAACTTGGACATCGTGCCCCCAGGGCAAGGATTGCCCGGCCATCCAACGGCCGTTCGGCCAGCCTCTCACCGGTAAGCACCGGCTGGAAAGGCGTTCTGGGGGGCTTCGATTTCGTCCGGCTGATGGGAGCCATCCACTCCACTCCGGACACCGTCCATCAGAGACGCAGACCTACCTGGACTCCAGGCCAGAACAGGACGTCTCGGTCGGAGGTCTTGGAGAACTGGCTGAGCGACGTCACGGGTTCACCGTCCGTGGTGTGCATGACGTTGAAGGTAGGGCCGGCGATGATGGCGAAGCGGGAGGCCAGCTGGAAGCCCGCCATCAGCCGGGCCTGGTGCAGCAGCTGGTTCCCATCGAACGCACCACCCCACTCGTGGATGTTGTTCGTCACCACGTCCACGTCGAAGAAGAAGCGCTCGCTCAGGGGTACGTGGCCGCCGATGCCCACGCCCGTCGTCCAGTGGCTGGGGCCGCGCGCGTTCGCCGTGGAGCCCATGCCGACGACGAGCGTGGTGTACAGGTAGCGGCTGCCGACCTTGAGCGCGACGTTGGCGTAGTTGACGTCGCTGCCGTACGCCTCGACGTGGAACTGGCCGTTGCTCACGATGTTCAAGAGGCCCACCGGGACGCCGGATTCCAGGTCCTTCACCACGTTGATGAGGCCCAGCTGCACGCCGTTCATCTTCCCCGCGACGTTGATGAGGCCCAGCTGCATGCCGTCCACGTCACCGCCCATGTTGATGAGCGACAGCTGCGCGCCGCGCGCCGAATCGGCCCAGTTCATGCCCACCGACATCTGCACGCCGGACATCTTGCCGCGCACCATGCTGAGGCCCACCGCGGCCTGGTAACCCTCGAAATCGCCATCCACCCAACTGGAACCCACCGCCATCTGCGTGCCGGACATCGACGTGCTGGACACGTTGGCGCCCACCGCGAGCTGGCCCAGCGTTCCGCCCTGCCGCGCGACGTTGACGCCCACGGCGAGCTGCATGCCGCCCACCGGCCCACTGGCCCAGTTGCCGCCCACGGCGAGCTGCATGCCGTCCACCTCGCCGCGCACCACGTTGCCGCCGATGGCCGTCTGCACGCCGCGGATGGAGTCCGAGTTCCAGTTCGCGCCCAGCGCCATCGCGAAGCCATCCAGCCGTCCCAGGCTCGCCACGCCCAGCGACACGGAGAGGGCGTTGTCCACCTCGCCATTCGCGCCGAAGAGGTCGTTGGTCTGGAGCTTCGGAGCGAGCCCCAGGTTCAGGAAGCGGTAGGTGTGCCCCGCGCGGTCCACCGGCGTCACCATCGGCTGCGAGCCCGCGCCCGCGACGGGAGCGCCGCCGCGCATCGCGGTCAGCTCGCCCGCCATCGGCACGAAGGCGGTGTCGGCGAGCACCGTGCGCCCGCCTTCGCCCACCACCAGCGCGGCCTGGGAGCTGGCGCCGCGCGACTCGCGCATCACCGTGTAGCGACCGGGCTGCAGGCCCAGCTCCGTGGCGCGGCCCGCCAGCTTGTTGAGCTCCACCACCAGACGTCCGGGCTCGTCACGGACGTACAGGCGTCCCTCGACGCCCTCGCCCATCACCAGCACGGCCGACGTGGTGCGCAGGTCCGTCATCACCAGTTCGCCCGTGCCGGCCAGCTCGATGTCATAGGCGGGGTGCTGGGCGCCGGCGCGCGTGCGCTCGGTGCGCGCGAGCGTCTCGTGGAAGGCGAACTGGTAGGCCTCGTGGAGCGTGACGCGCCCGTCGCCCGTGGAGTCGGCGGCGCCGCGCAGGCCGGACACCAGGTTGTGCGTGAAGAACGAGCCGCCGATGCGGTCGGACTCCTGCGACACCTCATCCTCGGAGGAGGACGTGAGGATGGCGTGGCCGCGCACGGCGGAGGACGTGTCGACGAGGAAGGCGGGACGGCGCACGCCGCCCTTCTGGCGCGCCAGCGTGCCGGAGGCGCACGAGTCGAGGATGGCGATGCGCACGTCGGCGGGGAGCTGCTCCAGCGCCTGGCGCAGCTCGCGGTAGCCGAAGCGGTCCTTGTGCAGCAGCAGGCCCTCTTCGTCCGAGTGGCCCGAGTAGTAGATGAGCGCCTCGGTACGAGCCCCCGGGGCCTTCGCCGCGCCGACCATGGCCTTGAAGCGCGCCAGCGCCTGCTCCAGCGCCGCGCGGTCTCCTTCCAGCATCATCAGCCGGTCTTGAGGCAACACTCCGCCCAGCTCCTCCAGCACGTTGCCGAAGGAGCTCGCGTCGGTGACGGCGTAGCGGAGCCGGGCACGGCCAGGGCCTCCATCGTTGACGCCCACCAGCAGCGCGAAGCGACGGACGGCGACGGGCGCGGGCGTGGCGGGAGCCGCCATGGCCAGCGTGGGAAGCAACAGGGACAGGAACAGGAGCGACCGCGGCATCACGGCACTTTCTCCAACGTGAAGGATGTCTGGGCCAGGGTACCCGGAAGCGGGAGCGGCCGGATGCTCGCCTCGGTGGGGTGACGGGCCAGCAGGCGCGCGGCCTCCAGCACGGACCCCACGTCCAGCGGCGAATCCGAGGTGACGAGGAAGAAGCGCTCGAAACCCGGTGCGTCATCGAGTTCGTAGGAATGCGTCAAGGACACCGCGTCTCCCGACTGAAGCTTCGTGGGCCCCACCAGGGTGGTGGGGTGATGCAGCGTCACTGCGCCTCGTCCGTCCACGGAGACCACCACGCCATGGCGGTGGCCTCCGGAAATGTAGCTGAGCTGGAGCAGATCTCCGGTGCGGGCGGGCGTGTGGTCCGCCAGCAGTTCCGGCGCTCCCGCGTCCTGCCGATACACCAGCAACCGGGCATCGCCCTTGATGCCCACCGTCTCGAGCAACTCGACGCGCACGGGCAGCAGCGAAGGCGACTCCACCACGTCCTGCTGCGCGGACAGGAACAGCAGCACCAGGGACGCGGCCACCGGCATGCTCAGGGACCACCCGTGCCAGCCCTGGCGCTCCGGCTGCGGAGCGGCGTTCGCCTGGAGCTGGGCGGTGCGGAGGCGACGGGCCACTTCCCGGCTCACGGACTCGGGGGGGTGACGGGCCAGCGTCTCGCGCGAGTCCGACTCCAACCGGGCGAGCCGCGCGGCCCCGTGGGGTTCCTGCTCCAGCTTGGCGCGGGCGGCGGCGAGCGCGTCCGAGGGCAGTTCACCCAGGGCGATTCGCTCCAGCAGCCAGTCAGGGGTGCACAGGGCCATGCTCACGAAGCCTCCAGCGCGGTCAGCGCGGCCCTCCATCCAGGCCACCTCCGCGTCCTCCGTTCCCTGGAACACCATGGCGTCGTGGATCTGTCACCCGCCATCGCCGGGTGGCGCAAACAAACGACACGTCGCGGGCTCGACCTGAAGCGACAGGCCGGGTGCGAGGATGTGCGCGCGGGGTTTCGCCTCAGAGCGTGAGGACCATCAGCTCCTCGTCGACATAGGCGCCGCCGATCTTCAGCGCCCGGGGCTCCACCCCATATGTCTGGAAGCCAACGGAGCGGTACAGGGTGTGGGCAGCGGCGTTGCCGGAGACGACGGCCAGGAGGAGCTGCTCGACGCCTGGGAGCTTTCGCCCCTCGGCGAGGATGGCGACGAGCAGCCGGCGGCCAACACCGCGTGAGCGCGCCTCCTCGGCCACGTACATGCCCCAGACGAAGGCCTTGTGCGCGGACTTGAGACGGGGCTCCCGGCGCACGCCCACCACTGCCACCAACCGCGTCCCGTCGTAGGCCCCCAGCACCCGCTGCGAATCCGTCGACTCGAGCCGCCCGCGAAACACCTCCATCGCGAACTCGGACTCCTCCTCGAACGAGGACCCGAAGGCCTCCGGGTGCTCCGTCAGCGAGCGCAGCCGCATCGCCCGGAAGGCCTCCGCCTCGTCGGGAAACACCGGGCGGATGACGACGTCGCCCTCCCCGCTCGTGCGCCCTTCCTCCTTCAGCACCGCGGCGAAGCCCACGGTGAAGTCCGGGTAGCGCGGCAGCCAGCCCAGCTCCTTGAGCCGGGCATTGGAGATGGCCCTGTCACCGCGCAGGGACTCATGCAGCGTCTCCAGGGGCACCCGCGGAGGCACCGACATGGCCAGCCGATGCGCCAGCCAGGTGACGGTCTCTTCCAGGGGCGCGGCGCGATCATCCGCCACGCAGTACAGGGCCCCGGGCGTTCCCTGCTCGAGCCCCGCGAGGATGGCCGCGCCCAGGTCATCCACGTGGACGCGGGAGATGCGCCCTCCGCGCTCCGGCAGGCGGAGGTTGCCGGACAGCAGGCGGGAGTGGGCACCGCGCCCGGGGCCATAGATGCCGGCGATGCGCAGCACCATCGCTCCGAGCGGCAGGTAGCGCGACTCCGCTTCCAGGCGACCGAGTGACGAGGGCCAGGCGACGTCCACCGGCGTGTCCTCGTCCACCGCCCCCCGAGCACTGCCATAGACACCGGTGGAGGACAGGTACACGAGTCGCGCGGGAGGCCGGGCCGCGAGCGCGCTGGCGATGGCGCCGTCGAGCCCCGCCTCGGGTGGAACGGAGACGACGACATGCGCGCCCTGGGTCTGGAGCAGCGCGTCTTCCAGCGAGGAGACGCGAGCGCCCGCGCGCACCAGCTCCTCGCGTCGGGCGGAATCCCGCGTGGCCGCGAGGACGTCTCGTCCTGCCTGGGCCTCCGCCACCGCGAGTCGCGTCAGCGTGTAACCGGAGCCTAGGAGGACCAGGGAAGGAGTCATGCCCCCCGCGATAGCGAAAGCCGGGGGGCAAAGGCAAGCCGTGGCGTACCGCTCACAGCTCCGCGCTGGCGCGCGGGTCGATGATTCCGCACTCCTTGATTTTGTAGAGCAGCGCCTTGTAGCTGATGCGCAGCTTGCCGGCCGCGCGCCGCTTGTTCCACGCGGTGCGCTGGAGCATGGCGAGGATGGCCTCGCGCTCGGCCAGCATCGCCGCGCGCTTGCCGATGTCCTTCAGCGACAGCTCTCCCGCCGGAGGCGGCGGAGGCGGAGGCTGCGGCACGTCGAACGGATTGACGTAGCGCGGCGCCGGAATCACGGAGTTCATCGGCTCCATCACCGCGGACGCATGGGCCTGGCTGTGCGCCGCCGCCGTGGTCGGGGACACGCTGCGCGAGGGCATCTCCAGCACCTGGACGGACGAGCCCTGGTGCCCACGCGGATGCTCCTCCACCGCGCGGTGCCCGTAGCCGCTGTCGTCGCCACCAAAGGCGGTGGGAAGGGACGGCGCGCTCGCCGGAGAGCGACCCGCGGCGTTGAGCTCGTCGAGCACCAGCGTCGGGTCCTTGAGCACGCACAGCCGGCGCACCATGTTCTCCAGCTCGCGCACGTTGCCCGGCCAGTCGTAGTCCGCGAAGGCCTGCAGCACCTCCGTGGGCAGCTCCGAGACGCCGGTGATGTACTGGCGGCCGTACTTCTTGAGGAAGTGGTCCGTCAGCGGCACCACGTCCTCGCGCCGCTCGCGCAGGGGCGGCAGGCGGATGGCCACCACGTTGAGGCGGTAGTAGAGGTCCTCGCGGAAGTTGCCGAGCGCAATCTCCTTCTCCAGGTCGCGGTTGGTCGCCACCACCACGCGGCTGTCCACGCGGACGCTCTTCTTGCCACCGACGCGGAAGAACTCCTCGTCCTGCAGCACCTGGAGCAGCTTGGCCTGGAGCCGGATGGCCATCTCGCCAATCTCGTCCAGGAAGATGGTGCCCTGGTCGGCCAGCTCGAACTTGCCGGGCTTCTCCGCCGTGGCTCCCGTGAACGCGCCGCGCTCGTGTCCGAACAGCTCGCTCTCCAGGAGTTCGCCAGGGAGCGCCGCGCAGTTCACCTTGATGAACGGCCGTCCGCGACGCTGGCTGCGTGCGTGGATCTCCCGCGCGATGACCTCCTTGCCCGTGCCGGACTCGCCCAGGAGCAGCACCGGGACGTTCTCGTTCGCGATGCGCTCCACCAGCGCCCGCGCCCGTCTCATGGACGGAGACGAGGAGATGAGCACCCGGGATTCCGCCGCCGTGTCCACCGCCGGACGCGGCGCCAGGGGCGGAGGCACCACCTGGCGATCAGGCACGCGCGTGCCGAGCGCCCGGGCCAGGGCATCCTGCAACTCGTCATTGCCCAGGGGCTTCGACAGATAGTCGCTGGCGCCCATCTTCATGGCGCGCACGGCGTCGTCCGCGCCCGTCAGGCCGCTGAGCACGACCACGGGGGCATTGCCACCCTGGCCCCGGTAGCGACGCAGCACCTCCAGGCCACTCATTTCGGGCATCACGACATCGAGCAACACCGCGTCGAACGAGCCCCCCGCGAGCATCTCCAACGCCTGCGCGCCACTCCCCGCGCAGCGCACTTGATAGCCCGCGCTGCCGAGCAACTCGGACAGGAAGGTGCGAACCGACTCCTCGTCATCCACCACCAGCACCGCGATCCGATCCATCCCCTCGCCTCCGCTCGCCCTCTGCATCGAACCTCCGCCCATCCTCACACCGAGAGCCGGGTCATGGACCCGGCCATCCGACGAAACTCACGCGTGCGCCGCATGTCCTGCTGCGCCGCGCTCAAAAGCTGCTGAGGCGTGCCCACCGTGTCCGGGAAGCTCACCGCCCCCAGCTCCAACGTGGTGCGCACCACCCGACCGTCCACCTGGAAACGCGCCGACTCGAAGCGCGCGGCCACCCGCGACAGCATCACCGGCACCGCCTCCGCCGGAGTCCCCGGCAACATCAGCGCGAACTGGCTCTCACCCACCCGGGCCACCGCGTCCGCTTCCCGCACCGTCTGTCCCAGCACCACCGCGCTGTACACCAAGAGACGCTCCGCCATGCCGCGCCCGTACTCCTTGCGCATCGCACTCCAGCCCCCGACCTCCGCGGAGATCACGGAGAAGCTCCCGCCATACCGCTCGCACCGGCGCACCTCCAGGCCCAGGAGCGAGAGCAGGAACGGTTTGTTGTAAAGCCCCGTCACCGGGTCATGCAGCGCCAGCGCCGTGTCTTCTTCCTCACCTGACGCCGCCCGCAGGACGGCCGCCTTCAGTCGCAGCTGCGCGTGCAGCTTCACCGCCAGCTCCGACCCGCTGCCCGACCGCGGCACGACGTCCACGCACTGCCCCTTCTCCAGACAGTGCTGGTAGGCCCCCACGTCGTGGGGGTCCACCATGTAGAGCAACGGCACGGTGCCCCGGCTGATCTGCCGCAGCCTCCTCGCCACCTGCACGGCGCCATAGTCCGGCGCCTGCACCGCCAGCAGCACCGCGTCCGGGCGGATGACCTCGAACAGCGGCACCGCCGCGTCGAAGCGAGTCACTGGCACCACCCGGAAGCCGGCCTCCCCGAGGAGCATCCGGGTCCGCGCCAGGTCGTCCGCCCGCGGCTCGATGAGCAGCACGGTGGGCGGCTGCGCCGCCTTCCCCACCCGCTTGCGTCTCACGCCCACCACGTCCGCCTCCCCACCAGAATTTTCTCCACCACTCCCCCGGCACGTGCCCGGAATTACAGTCCCCAGCCCTTCCCTGCTCTCTTCATCCCCCCGGATTTCCAAGGGAAGGGCGCTCGGCTACCCATCCTGGGCATCGGTTTTAGCAATGGACATGCCACCTTGGACCTCACGCAACCGGGCCTCCAGCTCGGCCTCGGTGACGTGGTGTTTGAAGGCGGGCACGTCGTTGATGACGATCACGGGGATGTCGTAGCGCCAGCGCTCGAAGAGCGCCGGGTCCTCCAGGATGGAGATGAGCCTCAGCTCGAAGGGGATGCGAGCGCGGACGGCGTCCACGACGTCGGCTGCCTTGTCGCAGAGGGAGCATTTGGGTTTCGAGTAGATCTCGACTCTCATGGCGGGCAGGATGGACGGTCGATGCGCGGTCTGACTGGTGACTTACCGACGATGCCCCTCAAGGACCTCGTCGTCTACCTCGGGAACCGTCGAGCCACTGGCTCGCTGAAGGTGGAGCGAGGGGAGGTCCGCAAGCAATGGGTCCTCCGTGATGGCCAGGTGATTTGCGCCAGCTCCAATCAGCATCGGGAGTACTTCGGTCAATTCCTCATCACCATGGGGCATCTGACGGAGGCCCAGCTCGAGAAGGCGTTCAGCACCCAGGCCCAGACGCGCGTCTTCCTGGGCAAGGTGCTGGTGATGACCGGGGTGGTGCCGGAAGCGACGGCGCGCTCGACGCTGAGCCACAAGTTCCGGGAGATGATGTTGGATGCCTTCCACTGGAGGGAGGGCGAGTTCACCTTCGAGGCGTCGGACACGGCCCCGGAGATCGCCGGCCTCGACATCGAGGTGGACCTGATGGACATCCACCGCGAGGGCGAGTTCCGGGAGACGGCGTGGGAGGCCATCCGCGCGGTGTTCCCCTCCGGCGCGGTGCGGCTGTCCGTGGATGAACGCAAGCTGCCCGAGCGCAAGCCCGGCAGCATGGACGAGCGCATCGTCCAGCTCATCCAGGACGGCCTGAGCATCGACGGGCTGGCCAGGGCGCTGCACGCCACGGACTTCTTCCTCTATCAGCGGCTGTACGCGCTCTACCGGCTGGACGCGGTGAAGGTCTCGGACGAGGCCCCCGTGCCCGTCACGTCCGCGGTGGTGGAGGTGGAGAAGCCGGAGGACACGGGCGTCATCGGCTCGGAGTCGTCATCGGACGAGGTGCTCCAGGCGGCGCAGCTCTTCCTCGACGCTGGCAACGTGCGCGACGGCGAGGCGCTGGCGCGACGGGCGCACGAGATGTCCCCGACGTCCCGCTCGGCGGCGTTGGTGAAGGCGGCGCAGGAGAAGCTGCTGGCGGAGCTGCGCCGGGAGCTGATGGACGCCACGAAGGTGCCGGCGCTCCAGGTGTCGCCCGCGCATCTGAAGACGCTCCAGCTCACCGCGCCCGAGCGCTACCTGCTCTCACGCGTCGACGGCCGCCGGGACATCGCCGCCATCGTCCACGTGTCTCCGCTGCAAGAACTCGAAGCGCTGAAGTTCTTCCACGGCTTCGTGGACATGGGACTGGTGAAGCTCACCGCGCGCTGACCGCGCGTCGAGTCGTCCTCCCGCGCGGTGCCTGCCCCGTCAATGAAGCGGGCCGCACGCAAGTGCATCCACGGAGACGTCGTCCCCGCGCTGGTGAAGCTCACCGCACGGCGCGTCGTCCACCCCAGCGGTGACTGCCTCCCTCAAGGAAGCGGGCCGCACGCCAGTACATCCACGGAGGCGTCGTCACTGCGCTGGTGAAGCGCACCGCGCGGCGAGTCGTCCTCCCTCGCGGTGCCTGCTCCATCAAGGAGGCCGGCCGCACGCCAGTACATCCACGGAGGCGTCGTCACTGCGCTGGTGAAGCGCACCGCGCGGCGAGTCGTCCTCCCGCACAGTGCCTGCTCCGTCAAGGAAACGGGCCGCACGCACGTGCATCCACGGCGGCGGCCCCGCTGGTGAAGCGCACCGCGTGGCGCGTCGACCACCCGCTCAGTGCTTGCCCGCGGCGGACGCGGGCGCGGTCAGCTCCACGGGGGCGGGCACGCGCTCCAGGCCGAGCCGCAGCGCCTCGCGCCCCAGCCAGGTGCCACGGATGCGCCATTTCGGGTCATTGACGATGAGCGCGGCCACGGCGACGCGCGGGTTGTCGCGAGGCGCGAAGCCGACGAACCACGAGTAGTCCCGGAACGGATTGCGGTCCGCGAGCGTGCCCGTCTTTCCCACGGCGTTGTCCACGCGGAAGTTGCGCTCGCGGAAGATGCCGCGCGCGGTGCCGTGCGTGACGGTCTCCTCGAGCATGTCCGTCAGCGCGCGGGCCGCCTCGGGAGTCAGCACGCGCTCGCCCTCGGGAGGCAGCAGCGAGCCCTGCTCCGGCTCCACCAGCACGGGGTCCACCCAGCGTCCGTCATTCGCGGCCACCGAGGCCAGCAGCGCGCCATGCAGGGGCGAGAGGTAGACGTCGCCGAAGCCGGCGCCCGTGTTGGCCAGGGCGAAGCCGTCCTCCGGCACGGCGGCGAGCGACACGTCCGTGGGCACCACGAAGTCAATCTCACGGTTGAAGCGGAAGCGCGCGGCCATGCGCCGCAGCACATCCGCAGTGAGGTGCTTCTGCGTCAGCTTGGCGAAGATGACGTTGGCGCTCTTGCCCATCGCGAGCGCCAGCGAGTAGCAGGCCCCGTCGCGCTCGCTGTCCTCCAGGTGCTTCTCGGTGAGCCGCCGCTTCCCGCCGTGGAAGCACTCCTCCATGGTGGGCGTGACGCCGGCCTCCAGCAGCGCGCTGCCGGTGACGATCTTGAAGATGCTCGCGGCGGGGAACACCGCGCGGTAGGGCAGCCCTCGCAGCTCCGGCTGCGCCTGCGAGTGTTCCGCGAGCGCCAGCACCCGCCCCGTCGAGGGCTCCAGCACCACGGCGGCGCCATACGGCACCTCATAGTCGCGGAGGATCTTCGTCAGCGACGCCTGGAGCACCGGGTCCACGGTGAGCGCGCGCGTGTGCCCGTCCTTCTCCTTCACCACCAGCCGCTCGCCCTGCAGCTTCGCGCGAGCCATCAGGTCCGCGGCGCGAGGCATCGTCTGGAGCTTCGCCATGGGAGGCGCCGTCAGTCGCGAGGGCACCGGCGTGGGCGGCAGCAGCCCCGGCACCGTCACCAGCGTGGTCAACCCCGCATCGGCCCCACCCTGCACCGCGGCGGCCGCCACCGCCTCGGCCTCGGCGCTCGTTCCGCCGTCCTCTCCGCCAGCGGGAGACGGGGACGCGATGGTGCCCCCTCCTCCGGCATGCGCGCCCGGGTCGCTTCCCGAATCCCCCGCGCCCGAGATGGCCACACCGGCGCCGGACCCGCTCGCCGTCCCAGAAGGACCCGCCGTGGGTGTCGAGGCAGCGGCCTGACTCGCGCCATTCGCCCCCGTTCCAGAGTCACTGGCGGCCGGGGCCTCGACGGAGGCGCCCCCCTGGACGGGTTCTTGGGCCCCCAGGAGCAGAGCGAGGGGAAGCAGCGCGGCGGCGGACAGGAGGCGGCGGCGAATCGTCATGTGCGGCGCGAGGGGGGCGGCTGAGAGGGGGCAGGAGCAGCACGCGAATCCTAGCGGCTGGAGGCTCGCTGTCCACGGACGCTTCCCTGCCCGCCTGATTGCCGCTCCTGTCAGAAACTTGGCGGTGGAGTGTGCAAGTCCGATAGGGTCACCCACACTTTGGACGGACTGAAAGAAACCCTGGTCATCTGGGGCGCCGAGCTTCAACGGGCCGTGCGCAGTGGTCGCGCGGTGGTGTTGCTCGGGCTCTACAGCATGTTCTCCGCGCTGGTGCTGCTGGTGATTGGCAAGCTGACCAGTGACCTGCGCACCGCGATGAACGAGCGGCTGGCGGGCGCCGGTGCCGACGCGGAGTCGGCCACGAGGCTGATGGAGGAGACGCGCAAGGGCGTGCTGGGCTTCCTCACCAGCAACGACACCTCGATGATGGAGGCGCTCGCGCAGGTTCCCATCGAGGTGCTGCTCGTCTTCAAGGTCACCCTCTTCTTCCTGCCAGCCTACGTGGCGCTGATGGGGTTCGATCAGATCAGCGGCGAGGTGGCCCCCCGCTCAATGCGCTACCTGACGGTGCGCGCGCGGCGCTCGTCGGTGCTGCTGGGCAAGTTCCTGACGCAGGCGGCGCTGCTGGTGGGGCTGGTGCTCGTCATCGACCTGGCCATCTTCATCTACGCGCGCATCGCCAACCCCGACTTCGGCTCCGCGGCGTTGATCATCAACCTGCTCAAGTTCTGGTTCGCCGCCATCGTCTTCTCGCTGGCGTACGTGGCCCTCACCACGCTGTGCTCCAGCCTCTTCCGCACGCCCGGGGTGAGCCTGGTCTTCAACTTCATCCTCCTGTTCGTCTTCTGGCTGATGGACACGGTGGGCCGGGCCTCGGGAGAGACGGGCACGCTGCGCTTCCTGCGCTACCTGTCGCCCTCCAACTACGCGGGGGACCTGTTGCACCCGAAGTTCACCGAGTTCGGCATCAGCGGCGCGGCCTACGCGGGCTTCGCGACCCTCTTTCTTCTGGGCGCCTACGGGGCCCTGCGCGCGAGGGACCTGTGAGCGACCTGGCCATCGAACTGTTCGGCATCACCAAGCGCTTCGGCCCGAAGGTCGCCGTCAACGGCGTCAGCTTCTCGGTGCCCCGGGGCGCGGTGTATGGCCTCATCGGCCCCAACGGCGCCGGCAAGACCACGACCTTCTCCATGATGTGTGGGTATCTCTATCCCTCCGAGGGCACGCTCAAGATCATGGACGTGGACCCCTCCACGCCCGGGGCCCTCAAGGGCCGCGTCGGGGCGCTGCCGCAGGACGCGGTGCTGCCCTCGGGCTGGGAAGTGGGCGCGCTCCTGACGTACTGGGCGAAGCTGTCGGGGCTCGCGACTCCGGAGAACGAGGCCCGTGAAGCGCTGGAGCAGGTGGGGCTGATGGACGCGTGGAAGGTCCAGACGCAGGCGCTCAGCCACGGCATGGCCAAGCGCACGGCCATGGCGCAGGCGCTGATGGGGCGCCCGCCGCTGGTGCTGCTGGACGAGCCCACCGCCGGCCTGGACCCGCGCATCGCCGCGCAGGTGCGTCAGGTCATCAAAGACATGAAGGGCAGACAGACGGTGGTGGTCTCCAGCCACAACCTCCAGGAGCTGGAGGAGCTGTGCGACGCGGCCGCCATCCTCGACAAAGGCAGTCTCGCGCAGGCGGGCACCATGTCCGAGCTCACCGGACAGGGCGCGGAGTTCCGCGTGCAGATCGCCAGCGGAATGGTCATCCCCCCGGAGCTGACCGCCCTGCCCGACGTCACCGACGCGCGCATGGACGGTGAGGGCATCCTCGTCGTGCGCTTCGGCGGACAGGCGAAGCCCGAGGAAGTCATCAGCCGCGTGGTGGCCCACCTGCTCCAGAGCGGCGTGCTCATCCTCGGCGTCAGCCGCGGCCGGCGCCTCGAGGACCGCGTCCTCCAGTTGCTCTAGAGAGGGAGTGCGCTCGGGCGTCAGCCCGCCTTGCGCACCCAGCCCACGTAGCTCGTCCCTCTGCGCTCCAGACGGACGAGCTCGTGGCCCGTCGCTTCACACCAGGCGGGCAGATCCGCCTCCAGCCCCCGGTCCGTGGAGATGAGCTCCACCAGGGCGCCGGCGGGCAGGCGCCTCATCACCTTGGCAATCTCCAGGATGGGCACGGGGCAATATGCCCCAGAGGTGTCCACGCGCACTGCGATGTCCATTCAAGGACTCTCTCGCACCACGCAGATCCGAGCATGCGGAATTTTTCCGAGAACCGCCCAGTTTCCGGGCCCCTGAGGGGCCTGTTCGCCGAGCGGAGTGCGTCTCCACTCGGCTTGCGTGTCTGGAAATCCCTCTGTTAAGTACCCCGGCCCTCTCAATCTTTCTCGCACATCCACGCTCGGGGCCGGAGTCGGACCTATGGCGAAGGAGCAGAACCCACCCATGAAGCCCAATATCATCGTGGCCCTGCTGGTCGGCCTGGTGCTTGGTTTCGTTGGCGGCCGTGTTTACAGCGGCCCGTCCTCGAAGACCGATACCACCAAGCCCGCTGCGCAAGCTGGTCAGGCCAACCCCGCGCGTCGTCCGGTGGACCCCACCGTGTTCAAGGTTCCCATCGAAGGTTCCCCCACCCGGGGTAACGCCGATGCCCTTGTCACGATTGTGGAGTTCTCGGATTACGAGTGCCCCTTCTGCAGCCGCGCCAATGTGACGGTGGAGAAGCTTGAGGAGGACTACGGCAAGAAGCTGCGCGTGGTGATGCGTCAGAACCCGCTGTCCTTCCACCCCCGCGCCAAGCCGGCGGCCCTGGCCGCCCTCGCGGCCGGTGAGCAAGGCAAGTACTGGGAGATGCACGGCAAGCTCTTCGCCAACCAGAAGAAGCTCGATGACGCGTCCCTGCAGCAGTTCGCGCAGGAGATTGGTCTGGATCTGGACAAGTGGAAGGCCGACCTGACCAGCCCCAAGCTGGCCGAGGCCATCCAGCGGGACCAGGCCCTGGCGAGCCAGCTCGGCGCGAGCGGCACCCCGGCCTTCTTCATCAACGGCCGCTTCCTCTCCGGCGCGCAGCCCATCGACAACTTCAAGGCCCTCATCGACGAGGAGCTGGGCAAGGCCGAGGCCCTAGTGAAGGGTGGCGTTCCCGCCAGCCAGGTGTACGCGAAGATCATCGAGAAGGGCGCCGAGCGCGCCGCGCCGAAGGCGGCCCCGCAGCAGCAGGCGCCCGCCGTGCGGAAGATCGACGTGCCGGCCGACGCGGCCGCCTTCGGTCCCGCCACCGCCAAGGTGACCATCGTCGAGTGGTCGGACTTCGAGTGCCCCTTCTGCAGCCGCGCGGGCCCCACGCTCGCGCAGATCAAGAAGGACTACCCGAAGGACGTGCGCGTGGTGTTCCGTCACCAGCCGCTGCCCTTCCACGCCAACGCGAAGCTGGCCGCCGAGGCCTCCGAGGCCGCCAACGAGCAGGGTCGCTTCTGGGAGTTCCACGACAAGCTCTTCGCCAACCAGAAGGCGTTGGATCGCGCCTCCCTGGAGAAGTACGCGCAGGAGCTGGGCCTGAACGTCGCCAAGTTCAAGGCCGCGCTGGACAGCGGCAAGTTCAAGGCGAAGGTCGAGGCGGACAGCGCCGCCGGCACCGCCGTGGGCGCCAGTGGCACGCCGACGTTCTTCGTCAACGGCCGTGAGCTCGTGGGCGCGCAGCCCTTCGACTCCTTCAAGCGCCTCATCGACGAGGAGATCGCCAAGGCCGACAAGCTGCTGGCCTCCGGCACCAAGGCCGAGGAGCTCTACGCGAAGCTGAACGCGCAGAACGTCGCAGAGGCTCCGGCCGCGCCTCCCGCGGGCGCCCCCGCCGAGCCGCCCGTGCAGAAGGTGGACGTGGGCAACGCCCCGGTGAAGGGCCCGAAGAACGCGCCCGTCACCATCGTCGCCTTCTCCGACTTCGAGTGCCCCTTCTGCAGCCGCGTCGTCCCGACGCTCAAGCAGATCGAGGAGCAGTACCAGGGCAAGGTGAAGGTGGCCTTCAAGAACCAGCCGCTGCCCATGCACGGCAACGCCAAGGCCGCCGCGGCCGCCGCGCTGGCCGCGCACGAGCAGGGCAAGTTCTGGGAGATGCACGACAAGCTCTTCGCCAACCAGCGCGCGCTGGACCGCGCGTCCCTGGACAAGTACGCGCAGGAGCTGGGCCTGAACGTCGCCAAGTTCAAGGCGGCCCTGGACGAGAACAAGTTCGCGGCGCAGATCGACGCGGACGCCGCCGAGGGCTCCCGCCTGGGCGCCACCGGCACCCCCACGTTCTTCATCAACGGCCGGACGCTCGTGGGCGCCCAGCCGCTGGACGGCTTCAAGCGCATCATCGATGAAGAGCTGAAGAAGGCCGGCGCCGTCGCGGCGGACGGGAAGTAATCCGCTCCACCGGGCTGCTTCTCGAGCCCTGAAGCACCAGAGGCCGTCGGACCGACAAGGTCCGGCGGCCTCTTGCTTTGGACGACAGAGGAAGGACGCTCAGGAGACGGCGATGGCGTCGATCTCCACCTTGGAGCCGCGGGGCAGCGCGGCCACCTGCACGGTGGCGCGGGCCGGCGGCGCGCCGGTGAAGTAGCGGCCGTACACCTCGTTCACCTTGGCGAAGTCACCCAGGTCCGTGAGGAAGATGGTGCAGCGCACGACGTGGCTGAAGTCCAGCCCGCCCGCCGCCAGCACCGCCTGGAGGTTGAGCATCACCCGCTCCGCCTGGGCGACGACGTCCCCCTGCACCATCTCCATGGTGACGGGGTCCAGGGGAATCTGTCCGGAGAGGAAGGTCAGCTTCCCGGCGTCCACCTGCACCGCCTGCGAGTACGGGCCAATGGCCTTGGGAGCCTGGTCCGAGTGAAGAGTCTTCCGAGCCATGGAGCGCACCTCGAGGGTTCGGGCGGCCCTGAGAGGCGGCCGCCGGATTTCTCGGGCGCTCTAGCACGAAAGGCGGCGGATTAGATTCGCTCCACGGAGTAGACGCCGCTCAGGCGCTCGATGGTGCGCATCAGGTCCGTGAGCTGCTTCAGGTCCGAGATGATGACCTCGAAGGTGTTCACCGCCCGGTCATCGCCCGTGGCCCGACAGTTGGCCTGGGAGATGTTGACGCCCTTCTTCGAGAAGATGTTGGAGATGTCGGCCAACAGACCCGTCCGGTCCGCCGTCAGTACGCGCAGGGTGACGGGGCGCTTGAAGTCACCCCGCACGTCCCAGCTCACGTCCACGCGCCGCTCGGGGTCCGTCGCCAGAGCCTTCTCGCAGCCCACCGTGTGCACCGTGACTCCCCGTCCCCGGGTGATGAAGCCGGCGATGGGGTCGCCGGGGACGGGGTTGCAACACCGTCCGAAGCGCACGAGCACATCGTCCACGCCGCCAATCTGCACGCCGCTGCGGTTGCTGCGGCCCACCAGGCGCTTGGCCAGGTCCGTCACGCGGGACAGCCCGGGGAGCATGGACGAGCCCCCTGCGTGCGAGCCGTTGCCGGAGCCGTCGCCTCGGGGCGTGGCCTCCGCTTCGTTGCGCTTCTCCTCGGGGACCAGGCGCTGCACCAGTTGCTGCGGCGTCACCTTGCCGTAGCCGATGGCCACCAGCAGGTCGTCTTCGATCCGGAAGCCCAGCTCCTCGGCGACCTTCTTCACCTCGCCGGACTTGAGCAGCTTGTTGAAGTTGAGCTGGAAGCGCTTGAACTCGCGGTCCGTCAGCTCGCGCCCCAGTTGCAGGCTCTTCTCGCGCTGCTGCTGCTTGATGAAGCCGCGGATGCGCTGCTGCGCGCGGCTCGTCTTGACGAAGGTGAGCCAGTCCTTGGACGGGTGCTGCTGCGGGCTGGTGAGCACCTCCACCGTGTCGCCGTTCTTCAGCTTGTAGCGCAGGGGAACAATCTTGCCGTTCACCTTCGCGCCCACGCACCGATTGCCCACGTCCGAGTGGATGGCGTACGCGAAGTCCACCGGCGTCGCGCCGCGTGGCAGCGAGCGCACGTCGCCCTTGGGCGTGAAGACGAAGACCTCGTCGGTGAAGAGGTCCACCTTCACCGTCTCGAGGAACTCCTTCGGGTCCTTCAGGTCCTGCTGCCACTCCATGAGCTGGCGCAGCCACGCGAACTTCTCGTCATCCTTGGAGATGACGGCCTTGCCCTCTTTGTACTTCCAGTGCGCGGCGATGCCTTCCTCGGCGATCTTGTGCATCTCCGCGGTGCGAATCTGCACCTCCACGCGCTCGCTCAACGGGCCAATCACGGTGGTGTGCAGCGACTGGTACATGTTGGGCTTCGGAATCGCGATGAAGTCCTTGAAGCGACCCGGCACCGGCTTCCACATCTCGTGCACCAGGCCCAGCGCCTCGTAGCAGGCGGGCGCGGCGGGGGAGATGATGCGGAAGGCGATGATGTCGTGGATCTGATCGAAGTCGATGCCCTGTGACTTGATCTTCTTGTAGATGCTGTAGACGTGCTTGAAGCGGCCGGAGACCTCGCCCTTCAGTCCGCGCTCCGCGAGCTTGGAGCGGATGAGGTCGCAGGTGTCCTCGATGTACTTCTCCCGCTCCTTCTTGCGCTTGTTGAGCTTCTCCTGGAGGCCGAAGAACTCCTGCGGCTTCACGTAGCGGAAGCTCAGGTCCTCCAGCTCCGTCTTGATCCAGGAGATACCGAGCCGGTTCGCCAGGGGCGCGTAGATGTCCAGCGTCTCCTGGGCGATGCGCGCCTGCTTCTCCTCGTTCATGTGGTCCAGCGTCCGCATGTTGTGCGTGCGGTCCGCCAGCTTCACGAGGATGACGCGGATGTCCTGCGCCATCGCGATGATCATCTTCCGGAAGTTCTCCGCCTGCTTCTCCTCCTGGGAGAGCGTGGCGGACGCGGAGAACTTGGACAGCTTGGTGACGCCGTCCACCAGCTGGGCCACCTCCGCGCCGAACAGCTCCGTGAGCTCCTCCGCGGTGGCGAGCGTGTCCTCGATGGTGTCGTGGAGCAGACCGGTGACGATGGACGCCTCGTCCAGCTTGAGGTCCGCGAGGATGCCGGCCACCTCGAGCGGGTGGACGAGATAGGGCTCGCCTGACTTCCTCAGTTGGCCCTGATGCACCTTGGCCGAGTAGACGTAGGCCTTCTTGATGATGTCCAGGTCGGGGTCCGGGTGGTACGAGGAAACCCGTTGGAGGATGTCGTTCAGGCGGATCATCGAAGCAGGGGGAATCGTAACTTCGTGCCGGAGGGGGGGCAACGTTGCCCCACGGAACCTGTCACATTTCTCTTCCGGGCTTGTCCCACCCATCGCGTTCGCTTTCGTTGACCCGACGTTTTACGCGCCCGTAGATTCTGGTTCGCCCATGTCACAGCTCTTGTTGTCGGCTCTCTCCGTGGTCTGCCCGAACTGTGACGGGTTCAATCCGCCGCGCTCGGCCTCTTGCGTGCTCTGCGGCCAGGCCCTCGGGGATGCCCCGGCCGCTCGGCCTGCCGCCGCGAAGCCCGCGGCGACGGCGCGCCCACCCGCCGCGACGCCCCAGGGGGGCCGGCCCGCGGCCGTGGCCTCCTTCCCTGGCCCCCGGCCGGCGGAGCCCGCCAGCCCCCCCGTCACGCCGCCTCCGCCCAGCGCCATCCCTCCGGGAATGCGCCCCTCGGCCCGGACGCCGCCTCCGACGGCCGCTGCCGGGTTGATGGTGGAGCGGCCCGCCGCCACCCGCCCCCCTGCTCCGACCGCGCCTCCGGCGACCCCTCCCTCCCTGTCCCCTCGAGGCACCGCGCCCGCAGGGCCCGCCAACACGCGTCCGCCGCCCCCGGTGCCCGACTCCGCCCTCCCTGGCCGGACAGGTGCCACGGCGCCCCCGGTCGCGGCCCCCCGCCCCGCCCCCGCGGCCTCGCGCTTCGGACTGGCGGTCATCGCGGGTTCGACGCGGGGTCAGCGCTACAAGCTTCCCGTCACGGGCTGTGTGGTGGGCCGCCAGCGCGGCGCCATCCTCTTCCCGGATGACGGCTTCGTGTCGCCGCTGCACGCCACCTTCCTGGTGAAGGACGGCGCGCTCTTCGTGCGGGACGAGTCCAGCGCCTCCGGTGTGTTCGTCACGGTGGCGGGCACGGAGGCCATCACCGCGCGCACCCACTTCAGCGCGGGTCAGCGGTTGTTCCGCTTCACGGGCCGACTGGAGACGCCCGCGCCGGTGGCCGGTCGCCCCATCGTCTACGGCGCTCCCGTGCCGCTCGGGCAGGCCGTGTACGGCGTGGAGGAGGTCATCTTCGGTGGCCGGGGAGGCCGCGCGGTGGTGACAGCCGCCCCACTGCTCACGCTGGGACAGGCGCACTGCGACCTGAGCTTCCCGGGCGACGAGGGCCTCGCGGGTCGCCACTGCGAGCTGTCCCCCACGCCGACCGGAGCGCTCCTGCGGGACTTGTCCGGCGGCCTGGGCACCTACGTGCGCATCCCCGCGGGCGAGGAGCGCCCCCTGCGTCCCGGAGACCGGGTCCGGCTGGGACAGCACGTGCTCCAGGTCGAAACGCTCGGTTAGCGCGAGCGGCTCGGGTACCGCGCCTCATGTGCTCGCTGAGACGACGCGCGGCCATTGCGAGCACCTCTGGTGTCCGCGCGTCACGTCTTCGTTGAGACGGCGCACGGCCATTGCGAGCAATGATGGTGTCCACGCGTCACGTGTTCGTTGAGACGAAGCACGGCCATTGCGAGCACCTCCGGGAGCACCGCGCATCATGTGATCGCTGAGACGGCGCACAGCCATTGCGGGCACCTCTGGTGTCCACGCGTCACGTGTTCGTTGAGACGACGCTCGGCCATTGCGTGCACCTCTGGGCACCGCGCGTCATGTGCTCGCTGAGACAACGCGCGGCCATTGCGAGCACCTCCGGGAGCACCGCGATTCATGTGCTCGTCGAGAGAACGCACGGCCCTTGCGAGCACTGATGGTGTCCACGCGTCACGTGTTCGTTGAGATGACGCACGGCCATTGCGAGCACCTCCGGGAGCACCGCGCATCATGTGATCGCTGAGACAGCGAGCTGTCGTTACGAGCGTCTCGGGGCACCCGCGCATCACGTGTTCGTTGAGACGATGCTCGGCCATTGCGCGCTTCGTGGGGCACCGCGCCTCGGGCCATTGCGCGCTTCGTGGGGCACCGCGCCTCGTGTGTTCGCTGAGACGGCGAGCGGTCGCTGTGAGCATCTCGGGGCGCGGGCGCGTCACCTGTTCGCTGAGACGACGCGCGGCCATTGCGAGCACCTCTTCTGGGTCCGCGCATCACCTGCTCGCTGAGACGACGCGCGGCCATTGCGAGCACCCGTTTGGGGGCCACGCGTCGCGTGTTCGCCGAGACGACACGCTGCCTGTCCTCCCGCGCGAGTGGCCCCGGGGTACCGAGCACCGCGTACTCAAGGGAGAGACACCCAGCCTGTCCTCCCGCGCGAGCGGCCCGGGGTACCGAGCACCGCGTACTCGAGGGAGAGACACCCAGCCAGAGCAAGCGTCTCGAGGGAGTCGAGTGGCTCCTCGCTACGGACTCGACGGGCGGGCCACGGTGCCCCCCAGGCGCTGCTCGATGAGAGGCCTGGCCTTCGAGTTCGACACCTCGCGCAGATGCCGCGACCACCAGCCCCTGGCCTCGTCGAGCTGATCCTGCTGCCAGTACAGCTCGCCCAGCTTGAGGGCCAGCTCCGGGTCCGGGTTGCTCTGGAAGGCGTCCTTGTACTTCGACTTGGCGAGCCCCAGGTCGCCGCGCTCCAGCGCCTGATCTCCCGCCTGCGCATGGCGGCTGGATTCCTCCAGGTTGCGGTTCGCCGCGGGGATCTGCTGCTCGTAGAGCGGCTGCTCGGAGTCCCCCGCCGTGCTCCCCACGTTCCCGGGAACGGGCGCGTTGCGAGGCAGCGAGAAGGGGGAGACAACGCCCGGCTTCCCCCCGCCGTTCAAGTAATAGAAGTAGTACGCGAAGAAGAGGCCCGCGCCGACCACCAGCAGCACGGTGAGCGACTTGAAGAAGAAGCCCAGCCCTCCGCCCCCCACCCCGGGCTGGGTGGGAATGATGGAGTCCGTCTTCTCCCGCGTCGCGGGCATCGCGTCGGCATTGGAGGGAAGCGGCGAGAGCACGTCCGGAAGCGCGCGGACGGTGGCTTCCACCGTCACCTCGCTGCCCCACCCTGGAGCCGTGGCATCGCGACTGTCGTCGTTGCGTCCCGTCGACTTGCGCGGCAGAGGCGCGAGCACCGCCGAGGGCTGGGGCCGCCGAGGAGGCGCCTCCGAGCGACGACGCTCCTTCTCCACCGCCATCAACTCCGCGCGGAAGGCCTCCGCGTTGGCGGGCCGGTCATCCGGGCTCTTCGAGAGCGTGCGCAGGATGAGCCGCTCCATCGCCGGGGAGATGCGCGCGTCGGGCCGGCGCCGCGTCGGGGGCGGCGGCTCCTCGGTGAGGTGCTTGGTGGCGAACCCCACCGCCGAGTCCGACTCGAACGGCAGTAGGCCCGTCATGAGCTGGTAGAGGATGACACCCACCGCGTACAAATCGGAGCGGTGGTCCAACGTCGCGCCGCGCGCCTGCTCCGGCGACATGTACTCGGGCGTGCCGCAGACGAAGCCCGCGCGCGTGAGCGCCGGTCCGTCGTCGG
Organism: Myxococcus sp. CA056; assembly: GCF_013336715.1. NCBI lineage: Bacteria > Pseudomonadati > Myxococcota > Myxococcia > Myxococcales > Myxococcaceae > Myxococcus > Myxococcus sp. CA056. The sequence goes on along the minus strand of NZ_JABUMT010000008.1, from coordinate 218,111 downwards.
TGGAGTCGGTGATCTTCGCGATGCCGAAGTCGAGCACCTTGACGAAGTCCGGCTCGTTGCGCCGCTGCTCCACCATGATGTTCTCGGGCTTGAGGTCCCGGTGGATGACGCCAGCGCCGTGCGCGTCCGACAGCGCGCCGAGCACCTGGCTCACGATGCGCACCACGCGCCCCTCGCCCAGGGGCCACTCGCGGCTGAGAATCTGGTGCAGGTCCTGCCCCGCCACGTACTCCATGGCGATGAAGAGCGCCCCGTCCTCGGCCTGGCCGAAGTCCAGCACGCTGATGGAGTTGCGGTGGTTCAGTCGGCTGGCGGCCTTGGCCTCGCGCTGGAAGCGCGCCACGGTGCGCTCGTCCGACAGCAACGTGTGCCGGAGCACCTTGAGCACCACGACCTTGTCGAGCGAAATCTGCCGGGCTCGGAACACCCGCCCCATGCCGCCCTCGCCAATGAGGGCCTCGACCCGATATTTCTGGGCAATGGTCAGGCCGACGTAGTCGTCAGCATCCGGCGTGCGCACGAGGGTCGCACCGCAGGCCGGGCAGAAACGGGAGGATTCTTGGGCGTCAGCGCCGCAGGAGGGGCAGTGCAAGTCAACTTCCCCGAAGGGTGGGTCACGGAGTTCACCACGTCGCTCGGGTACTGAGCAAGCCGCTCGCAAGACGAGCAACCTCGCGTCACCCCTGGTAGAAACGCGGAGCCCTCATGGAAGCGATGGAATACTGCCCCCGCTGTGATACCGAAAACCCCCGGGACGCCACCGTCTGCCGAGCGTGCGGCTCGCCGCTGCGCTCCGGAACGATGGTCATGGCCGTGGCCAGCCTGTCCTCCCGCCCCCAGGTCTCCATCCGCGTGGTGCGGGCCGACGGCGGCCCCGAGTCCGTCGTCCGCATGCAGCGAGACACCCTCACCTGCGGCCAGCAGGGGGAACTCTCGCTCCCGGACGACCCCTTCATCATGCCCGTCCAGATGCGCTTCTTCTTCTCCGGCTCGCGCCTGGCGGTAGAGGACGTGGGCGGCGCCAACGGCGTCTTCGTGCGGCTGCGCCAGGAGCGCGAGCTGTCACCCGGCGGTGAAGTGCGCCTGGGACGTCAGCGGCTGGTGCTGGAGCCCATCCCCACCGCGACGCAGGGGCCTGGAGGAACGCAGATCTGGGGCTCGCCGGATCCCGGCTACCGCCTGCGGCTCATCCAGTTGCTCGAGGGGGGACTCCGGGGCGCGGCGTATCCGCTTCGCGAGGGCGACAACCTGCTGGGACGCGAGCAGGGCGACCTCACCTTCCCCACGGACGGCTTCGTCTCCGGGCGTCACGCGGTGCTGCAGGTCCGCCAGGACCGGCTGACCGTGCGTGACGTCGGCTCGTCGAACGGCACCTTCATGCGGCTGGCCGGCCCCACCTTCGTGGACAACGGCGACCACTACCTCATCGGCCGACAGCTGCTCCGGGTGGAGATCCAAGCGCCCCTCGCCTGAGGCGGCGCCGCTCTTCCCCGGACTCACCCGGGCCGCACGGGGGATTCCCGCGCGGCCCTGGGCTCCCACGGCACTCAGCCGTAGGACTTCTCTTTCTTCTCCTGCTCCTCCTTGCAGCGGATGCAGAGCGTCGTCACCGGACGTGCCTCCAACCGCTTGGGGGAGATGTCCTCTTCACAACGCTCGCAGACGCCGAACGTGCCGTCTTCGATCCGGGTCAGCGCCCGATCAATCTTCTGCAGCAAGAACTTCTCTCGGTCCCGCAGTCGGAACACCATTGACTGCGCGTACTCGGAAGAGGCCAGGTCAATCTCATCGGGGAGGTCGTCCGTGTCGAAATTCGACTCCTCCACCAGGGTCTTCTTGGCGCTCTCGAGCAGGCTCGTCTTGCTGTCCTCGAGCATCTTCTTGTAACGCTTGAGATCTTTCTGGTTCACAGCCTTCGCTCCAGTGCGCGAGGGTTTTTGGGCCCTGTCCCCCAAAAAACGGGCCCGAAAGCTTTATTCAGAGAGCCGTCGGTGTCAAGCTGACCCAGTCACGACTGCGGGTGAACGGGAGGGCGGTTGAGCGAGAACACGAAGTTTGATCGGGAGTTCCTGCGCTCGGCCCTCTCGCTGGCCGCCAAGAGCGATGTGGATCATTTTCTCTACATCTGTGACACGCCCATCCCTCCCGAGGAACTCCGGGGCCGGCCTGCTCGCAAGAAGCTCGTGTATGCGGTGACGCTGGACAAGCTGGCACAGGAGCACCTGCTTCGGAAGGTCCGTGCGCTCGTCATCCCCGCCTACGACTATTCGCGCACCGAACGGGTGAAGGTGGCCCTCGTCTCCGCGCTCTCGCAGGGAGCGTTCAAGGAAGGCGACCTGGTGCTCTGCATGACGGGGCGTGTGGGTCGTGCTCCCGATACGCTGATGCAGATGCGGATTGGTGGGTCGCTGGATGATCGGCTCGCGATTGAAGGCGTGAAATTGGGCGAGGAGTTTAACTCCCAGGTGGTGGACGCGCTCATCCAGTTGGCGCTCCAGATTGGGCAGGAGGGTTTCGAGGGTCATCCCATCGGCACCATCATCACCATCGGCGACCACACGACGGTGCTGGAGAAGAGCCGGCAGATGACCATCAACCCGTTCCAGGGCCTCTCCGAGGCCGAACGGAACGTGTTGGACCCGAAGATTCGCGAGGCCATCAAGAACTTCTCCGTGCTGGACGGCGCCTTCGTCATCCGCGAGGACGGCGTGGTGCTGGCCGCCGGACGCTACCTGTCCGCGCAGGACGAGATGGTGAAGATTCCGCTCGGCCTGGGCGCCCGGCACGCGGCCGCCGCGGGAATCACCTCTTCCACGGCCTGCATCGCGCTGGTGGTGAGCCAGACGTCCGGCGCGGTGCGCCTCTTCAAGGGCGGCAACATCGTCCTGGAGTTGCACCAGACGGCGCGCCGCACCTGAGACGGCTGACTCAGTCCGCCTTTTCCCGGCGCTCCTCCCGGTAGACCTCCGCCAGCGCGTGCGCGCGCTCCACCTCGTCACGCGCCGCATCCACCACCAACGCTTGCTCGAAGCGGGCCACACGCTCCTTCAGCGCGTCGGTGACGATGCCGCCCAGGGTGAGGCGCGCGGAGGCGCTCTCCCGCTCGCGGCGCAGCTCCTCCACCCGGTCCCCCAGCTCCGCGGCGGCTTCCAGCAGCAGCTTTCCATCCGAGTCCGCGCGCTCCAGCGACTCCCGCGTGGTGGCCAGCAGGGCCTCGGCTTGGGTGGAGTCTCTCGCGAGCACCCCCACGGCCTTCGAGTCCCCTCGCGACGCGGCGGTGGCATGGCGCGAGGCCAGGTCCTCCAGGCGACGGGAGTAGCGCTCCACGGCGCGAGCAAGGTCCCCCTTCAGGGCGAGCAGCGTGGCCGCGGACTTGCGCAGCTCGGCGGCCTGCCGGTCCAGGTTCTCGAGCAGCTCGTCGAAGGCGACGAGCGGGTCCGCCGGGCGGGCGGGCTCCTTCTTCCGTTTCCAGAGGCCGAAGAACATGGCGTGGGCCGGAGACTACCCGAAGGGCCGGCACAACAGCCGCACCCGCGCGAGCGCATCCATCACCGACGGTCCACCCACGGACAGGGCCGCGAGGTACCGCGCCGGGGTCAGCCCATACACCGCCAACAGGTGCTGGAGGAGCACCACGCTCTCCGTGGCGCGCTTGTCCGCCGGAGCCAGCGAGGCGGCTTCCACCAGCGCGCCGAGGATGTCCACCACGCGGCCCACGACGTCGGAGCCGGGCACCTGTCCGCCCTCGGGGCGCGGCGGTGATTCAGGGAAGAGGGCTTCGAACGAGGCCTCCACGGCGACGGTGGCCGAGGTGCTCCGCCCACCGGCGACGCGCTCCAGGGCCTCCAGGTGAGGCGCGAGCTGCTCCAGCGAATCCGGCGTGGCGGGCACGTCCCGAGGCAGCAGCGTGCGCCAGGGCGTGTCGAACTCGGTACGGGCCCACTGAATCTCCTCGTCGGAGAGGTGGTGGTAGAAGGCGCGGATGCCGGAGGCGCGCTGCTCGCGAACCAGTGAGCGGAGGTCCGGGTTCTCCTCGCCCAGGGAGATGAAGCTCAGGGCGATGTCGAGCGAGCCCATGGGCGCGCGGGTGCGGCGGATGAGCTCCAGGTCCACGCGGTCCTCGCCATCGGTGACGAGGACGACAGTGGCCCGGGCGAGGTACGGGTCCCTGCCCTGCGCGGCGCGGATGGAGTCGAAGGCCGACATCAGCGCGAGCGAGATATCGGTCTGCCCCTCGGCGGGCGAGTCCCGGAAGAGTCGCTCTATCTGCCGGGTGGCCTCGGCGGCGGTGTCCACGCGGGCCAGCTCGGTGGGCACGTCGTTGAAGAAGCTGAAGTAGAGCGGGTCGAACGTCTCCCCACGGCGCGCCTTGACGCGCAGGTTGTTCAGCTCCGCGATGATGAGGGCGTCACGGAAGCGGGCCCGGGCGCCATGCATGGAGCCGGAGGCGTCACAGACATAGACGCGCACGGCGGTGCGCTTCACCTTCTTCGACTGGGGAGGTGGCGCTTCTTCCAGGTAGGCCCGCACGAGCTGCCGGTTGGCCGCGAGGTCCCTCAGCAACATCCTCGGGTCTGTCAGGACGAAGTTGTTCACCTCGTGCAGGCCGCCGGTCACCTCGAAGGTCATCGTCTGGGTGGGATAGGGAACGCGCCGGGGCACGGGCCTCGCCACCTGGGTCTCCGCCAGGACGATTTCCTCGGAGAGCGCGTCCTCCACGTCGAAGTAACGGGCACACCCCGCCGCCAGCTCGAAGGTGGCGAGCTGCTCGGGCCGCAGCGAGAAGGCCAGGTCCGCCAGCAGCTCGTCCGGACGTGGAGTGGCCACCTCGGGCTTCTCCTCCGGGGGAGACTCCCCGAACCAGTGGGCCAGCGCGTCCCGCTCGGCGCGCTCCACGAGGGCAGTCAACTGGGAGCGGGAGGGCAACAGGGGCTCCAGGGCCGCGCGAGCCGCCGCCGCCAGCTCCAGATCCCCCGCCTCCACTGCCCGCTCGTAGAGGCCGCGCAGCGAACGGTAGGCTGCCTGGGGGTCATGCCGGGCCGCGTGCCGCACGTGCCGCAGGAGTTCCTCCAGGGAGCGCACGGCCGGCACCGCGCGAGTGCGCTCCCGGGCCTCGGCCACCTCGCGGCGCAGGGGTAGGCCGCGCTCCCGGTCGTGGTCCGCTCCCAGGCGCAGCAACATCTCGTGGGCCAGGTCCAGGTCCCTGCGCTTCTGCACGACGTCGACGACGTTCTCCCGGGCGCGCAGCGCGAAGTACTCGGCCACGGCCATCCGGGAGCTGCTGGGCGCGCGCTGCCTGCGCGGGGAGGCTGGACGCTCGAAGGCGATGAAGCCCTCGTCGTCGTCGACGTCCTCGGTGGGCGGACGGGCGAAGAGGTCGGCCACCTTCACGGCCCTCGCGAGCTGGACAAAGGCCCTATCGAGCACCGTGAGGGTTCCCGGCGGCATCACTCCCGCCCGCCAGGCGCGCTCCACGCGCTCCACACACGCCTCGAGTTCTTGAAGTGCCTGCCCGGCCCGGGCCTGGAGCCCCTGGGACAATGCCCCCGCGAGCCCTCGACGGGCCCCCAGCTCACGCAGCAACTGCGCGTCCGCCGAGGTGTGGATGCCCACCTTGTCGAGTTCCCGGTCCAGCACCGCGAGCACGGGAAGGGCGAGGTCGCCGGGACCCGTCACCTTGCGCCCGAACGTCCACCGGCGCATGCCCCCTACCGGGGGCGCGGGCTGACGGAACATGTCCAGGCGCCGTCTCAGGTCCGTGAGCCGCCGGGAGAGCATGCTCAGCCCTCCCTTCGCGCCCTATGCGACTCGGGCGTGCTCATGCGGCGGACCGCCGCTCCAGCACCTGACGGCTGTACCGCCCGAAGTCCTCGTCGATGCCCCGGAGCTGCGCCTCCAGCCGCTGCGCGCTCTCGCCCACTTCGCCTGGAATGGCCGCGAGCAGCGACAGCACCCCCTTGAGGCGCACCAGCTCCCCTTCCTTCAAGGCCAGCAGGGGGAAGCGGCTGCGAACCAGTCGGTCCACCGTGCGCTCCACCTCGGGCCGCTCCGTCAGGGCCTCCGGCGAGGGCAGCGAGGTGAGCAGCTGGGTCAGCCAGCTGCGCAGGTACTTGACGCGCGTCTGGATGAACGTGAGCTCCGCCTGGGCCACCGCCGCGCGGGCGTTCTCCGAGAAGAAGGCCGACGCTGACCCCCCTCGGGTGAACGCGAGCTGTCCGTCCAGGCCCAACAACGCCGCCAACTCGCCGTCCGGGGCCTTGGCGGAGAAATCGCCCCGGTAGAAGACGTACGCGTCGCCGTTGAGGACGGAGGCGGCCGGCGGAGGCGGGCTCGGCACCTCGCGAGTGAGGAGTCGAGCGTGCTCGCGCAGCCGACCGTCGAGGATGCTCTGGCACTCCCCCATCACCACGTCGACGGGCAGTCCCTCGCGCCGCAGGTTCTCCGCCACGGCCTGCACCGCGCGCCCGTATTGTTCGATGCGCTCGAACGGCGTGGAGGCCAGCACCTCGCGCGCATAGGCGAGGCCCAGGGGCAGCAGCAGCTCCTCCTTGAAGCTTCGCTGTGTCGGGTCCAGCGCGACCAGCGACTGCTCCAGCTGTGACAGTCGGCGCGAGTCCGCGGCCAGCGTCTCCAGCGGCTCCTTGCGTCCGCGTGCGGATGCGCCCTGGAAGGCAACGGTCGCCCGGCGCCGCAACGCCCCCACCACCCGCTTTCGCGCGGCGGCCTCCGACTGGCGCAGCCGCTCCACCGCCACCGGAGCACCTTCCGCCAGGACGCCCACCAGGTCCGCCGACCTGGACAGTTCCTCCTCCAGGTTGTCCGCCAGCCCCACCAGCCCCTCCAGCTTGAGGCCCTCCTCGAAGTCCGCGCTCTCCGCGGTCAGGGCAATCATCTCCAGGGCCCCCTCGAGGAATCGGGCCGTGGACTCACTCAGGGGGGACAGGCCGACCTTGAGTTCGGGGATGACGCGGCACAGCTCCAGCACGTCGTGGAATGAGGACAGCAGGGCCAGCCCTCCCCGTCCCTCTCCCTGCCCCGCCATGCCGCGCGCGAGCCGCTGGTCCATCGCCGCCACCAGCGCCCGGGCAGACACCAGCAACGGAGCGCGGTTCTGCGCATGACGTGGACCGGGGACGAGCTTCGTCAAAAGGCCCCGCGCGGAGGTGGATGCCATGGAAGGCTGCCAGTTGCGTGAGAGGGCCTCCACTGCCGAGGCCTCCTCCGCCGAGCCCAGCACCTGGGCCTCGCGTTCCAGGCCCCCGCCCAGCTCCTGCCGCACCTTCGCGATGACCTCGTCGAAGGTGCGCTGCTCCAACCGGACGATTTCGAGCTGCGCCCGCTCACGGGGGTCCACCACCGACTTGAGCAGCGCCTCCGTCTCCGTCGAGGGGGGACCGCCCAACAGGAAGAACCAGCGCAGCGCGTCCAGGTCCTCCACGGACGCCTCCAGCGGTCGCTCCGGCCGCCGGTAGATCTGGTCCCGCACCACCGCCGCCTTGAGCGCCCACAGCGCCTTCACCGCCGAGCGCTGGGAGAAGTACTTCGTGGGCACGTAGTCGGGCAGCTTGGACACCTGGGCCGTCAGGGCCCGCTCCAGGGCATCCGCCAGCAACTCCACGCCCTCCAGCACGTCACTGGGCACCTTCACCCGCGAGACGGCGTCCTGCAGCAGGTCCATCTGCTGCAGCGAAAGAGGAGCCCGCAGGTCCGCGCGCGCGCCCTGCGCGAAGCGCTGCAGCATGGCGGCCCGGCTCTCCTTTCGGGCGAAGGACTTGGGCACGAAGCTGATGAAGCTCAGCCGGTCAGCGAAGGCGAGCAACAGCTCCGGCGAGCGCGCCAGCACCTCGGAGAGATACCGGTTGCTCGTCATAATGACGCACTCGGTGCGTCCCGCCGTCACCCGCCGACCGTGCTTGAGTTCCCGTTCGAAGAGCACGTTGAGGATGGAGCGCAACAGCATGTCCCGGCCGTCGAAGATTTCATCCAGGAACGCGTGCTGCGAGCCCAGCATGCCCTCGTCGGTGAGGTACTCCGTGCGCCCCGTCTCCGTCAGCACCTTGAAGTCCACCGGACCCAGCAGGTCCGTCTGCACGGTGGACTCGGCAAGCTGCTTGGAGAACAGCGAGGGCAGGCCGGTGTGCTCGTCAAAGATGCGCCCCAGCACCGCGCTGGCGATGGCGCTCTTGGCCGTCCCGGGTGGCCCTACGACGAGCACATGCTCCCGGCTCAGCAGCGCCAGCTCGAGCTGCGTGAAGAGCGTTTCTCGCTCCAGGTAGACGTCCCGCAGCTCGCTGAAGAAGTGGCGAAAGGCGCGAGCGGCCTGGAGGTACGGCGGCGGATGAGCTTGCACGAACAATCCAGGGGCAGCGGGGTTGGCCCCATGCTACCCGCCGGCCTCTGTCTATTTGAAGTGGACCTCGCAACCACCGTCCGAACAGGTCCGCCCGGCAATCTTGAACCGGTAGCGGGCGAAGGCCCGGTAGAAGACGTCAACAAGCTGGCGGAGGCCAGGGACGTAGTAGACGTACAGCAGGCGGCCCAGGGGGTGCCTGCCCAGCGCCCGGACGATGGCCTCCGCGCCTTCCAGCACCCGCCCATCCGCCTGGACGAGCTGCATGGCGTTCTCGCACCGCTCCGCGCTGATGCCCGGGAAGCCCACCAGCACGCCCTCGTCCCGGAACGAGCGCAGCTGCGTCCCCCGCCCTCCCAGCAGCTTCTGGAACTCGCGGGCCGCGCCGCTGCAGATGCGGCAATGCCCGTCGTAGAGGATCACATCATGTCCCGGCGGCGTCGTCCTCAGCACCATCCGCGTCACCTCCAACCCTCGGTTCTATGTCAGCGTGAGACGAGCGTGTCATGCAGATGCGAATGTACGCCGCGCCAGATGTCATGCTGCCGTTCGATGGGGTCCATCAGCATGAGGCCCACCGCCGTCGCGGGTGAGCTGCCCTGGAAGGCCGAGTACTGGCGCAGTCGCGTTCCACCCTCCCCGTCGTCCTCGAAGACGAAGCGGTTCGTCCCCCGCAGAGGGTGCCCGTCCAGGGTGGTGATGTGCACGGTGTTCGTCTCCGCCTCCAACCGGAACGAAACCGGGGCCCAGACAGGAGGAGGCCCCTTCTCTTCCAGGAACACCTTCGCCCCATCCGTCAGCGCGACGGTGGATGGCTGGATGCGGATGCCGGCGGACTCGAACACCGGCCCGGGATTGCGCACGAAGTAGCCCCAGGCCGCCTCGGGAGGGACTCCCGGAAGCGCGCTGGTGTAGTCCGTCAGGGACGTGGGCGCGCCCTGGATGGGAGGGCTGGGCTCCAGGAGCCGCAGGTGCCCCCGTGCATAGGCGTCCACGACGCTGCCGCCCTTCATCAGCAGGCTCGCGGTGGCGGCCTCCGACTGGGCGAGCGTGAAGGCCCCCTGCTTCATCTGCTCCCGCACGTTGCCCGTGGGGCGAGGAGGAAAGGAGCCGCCCACCGCGAAGTCGAAGCCATTCGACTCCCCCATCCTGGGCCCGCAGCGAGGCCCGGGCACGGAGAAGGCTCCAACCGTTCCGGACGGGCCCTGAAAGACCTCCAGCGTGCTGGCCGACGGACTCTTCGTCGGAGACAGCGTGCCGCGGACTGGAGCGGAGTCGAGGGAAGCAGCCGCGGACTCCCCTTCGATGGGCAAGGACGAGGCGGGAGACAGCGGGGACGAGACGCGGGACATGCCAGGCACCTCTCAAGAAGACGTGGAGCCCCAGCCTGTTGCACCTCCGTCACCAGCCCCCACCCCAGTCCCCTCAACCCCTTGCACCCGCCCCAAGTCTCGCCACGCACACGGCCATCCATCCTTTCGGAAGGTCCGCCCCGAGTCCGGCAACGCAGAAGGGCCGGCCCCCCGCGTGTGGCGGGAGTACCGGCCCTCTGCTTCAACACCCGGGCCTCACGGCCCCGGCGCTACGACTGGCGGAACTCGGCGTCCACCACGTCGTCCTTCTTCGCGCCCGGCTGAGCCCCGGGAGCAGCACCCGGAGGCGGCTCGCCACCCGGCGCCCCACCGGTGGCCTTGTACATCTCCTCCGCGGCCTTGTAGCTGGCGGCCTGGAGCTTCTCGAGCGCGGCCTTGATGGCGTCCTTGTCCTGGCCCTCGCGCACCTTGTTGAGCTCCGCCACGCTGTCCTCGAGCGCCTTCGCCACGTCCGGAGTGAGCTTCTCCTTGTTCTCCTTGACGAGCTTCTCCGCGGCGTAGGACTGGGCCTCCGCCTGGTTCTTCAGCTCCACCAGTTCGCGGCGCTCCTTGTCGGCCGCCTCGTTCGAGCGGGCGTCGGCGACCATCTTCTCCACCTCGTCCTTCGCGAGACCGGACGAGTGGGTGATGGTGACCTTCTGCTCCTTGCCGGTGGCCTTGTCCTTGGCGTTGACGTTGAGGATGCCGTTGGCGTCGAGGTCGAACGTCACCTCGATCTGCGGCACGCCGCGCGGCGCCGGGGGCAAGCCCGTCAGGTGGAAGCGGCCCAGGCTCCGGTTGTCGTTCGCCATCTCGCGCTCACCCTGGAGCACGTGGATCTCCACCTGCGACTGGCCATCCGCGGCCGTGGAGAACGTCTCCGACTTGCGCGTGGGGATGGTGGTGTTGCGCTCGATGAGCTTGGTCATCACGCCACCCAGCGTCTCCACGCCCAGGCTCAGCGGCGTCACGTCCAGCAGGAGGATGTCCTTCACCTCGCCGGAGAGCACACCCGCCTGCACCGCCGCGCCGACGGCGACGACCTCGTCCGGGTTCACCGAACGGTTCGGCTCCTTGCCGAACAGCCGCTTCACCGCTTCCTGCACCTTCGGGATGCGCGTGGTACCGCCCACGAGCACGACCTCGTTGAGGTCCTTGAGGTCCACGCCCGAGTCCTTCAGGCACTTGCGGCACGGCTCCAGCGAGCGCTCGATGAGGTCATCGATCATCGCCTCGAACTTGGCGCGCGTGAGCTTCAGGTTGAGGTGCTTGGGACCGGTCGCATCCGCCGTGAGGAACGGCAGGTTGATGTCCGTCTCCGTCGCGCTCGACAGCTCGATCTTCGCCTTCTCCGCCGCCTCCTTCAGGCGCTGGAGGACCATCTTGTCCTTGCTGACGTCCAGCCCCGTGTCCTTCTTGAACTCGGAGATCAGCCAGTCCATGATCCGCTGGTCGATGTTGTCACCGCCCAGGTGCGTGTCGCCGTTGGTCGCGAGCACGTCGACCACGCTCTCACCCACCTCCAGGATGGAGATGTCGAACGTGCCGCCGCCGAAGTCGTAGACGGCGATCTTCTCGTCCTTCTTCTTGTCCAGGCCGTACGCGAGCGCCGCGGCGGTCGGCTCGTTCACGATGCGCCGAACCGTGAGGCCCGCGATTTCACCCGCGTCCTTCGTGGCCTGGCGCTGAGCGTCGTTGAAGTACGCGGGGACGGTGATGACCGCCTCCGTCACCTTCTCACCCAGGTAGTTCTCCGCCGCCCGCTTCAGCTTCAGCAGGATCTGCGCGCTGATCTCCGGCGCGCTGTACTGCTTGCCGTCCAGTTCGATGCGCGCGTCACCGTTCGGTCCTCGAGCAACCTTGTAAGGGACGAGCTTCGCCTCCTCGGTCACCTCGTCATGCCGCCGGCCCATGAAGCGCTTGCTGGAGTAGATGGTGCGCTCCGGATTGGTGATGGCCTGGCGCTTCGCCACCTGACCAACCAGTCGCTCGCCGTCCTTGGTGAACGCGACGACCGAGGGCGTGATGCGGCTGCCTTCCTCGTTGACGATGACCTTGGGCTCGCGACCCTCCATGATCGCCACCACGCTGTTCGTGGTGCCCAGGTCGATCCCAATAATCTTGCCCACGGTTCGTATCCTCCGGAAATAACTGCGTTTTCTGCGAAAGCTCCTGATGTACGCCCAACGTAACCACCCACCCCCCTGTGTCAAACCGGAGGTGGCGCCGGGCCCTCTGGCACAAGGTGGTGCTCCCGGGTGCGTAGCGCAGTGCGCACGAGGCTGGTTGCCGCGTCACGTCATCGCCACCTTCACGGCACGGGTGCGTAACGCGCTCTACACCGCCGTCACCTCCAGGTAGCAACCGGGCGACCTTTCGAACAGCAACCAACGCTGCAACCCCTTGGAATGACATGCCTGCCCGCCTGCTGACGCCTCGCGTCACCGGTTGGCAATGAAAGTGCACATTGCGGCGACGCGTCGATGTCGGGTTCCCCCACCCGCACCTACCCTGGAGCCATCCTCATGTTGGTTCAGCCCCTGCGCTCTCCGGACCTCCGCCGCTCCCCGTCGGCGGACGTATCCGCTGAACCGAAGGTCGCGGTGCTCCTCAACGCCAATGCCCGGAAGGTGGACGCCCGGGTGGTGAAGTCGCTGTCGCACGTGGTGCCGGAGCAGGACCTGTTCCTCTCCCGCTCGCAGTTGGACGGCCGCCGCATCGCCCAGACGGTGCTGGAGCGCGGCTATCCCCTGGTCTTCACGGGCGGCGGCGACGGCACGTTCATGGGCTTCGTGAACGAGGTCCTCCAGTTGGTCGGCCCCCGAGGCCGCTTCGCCGGTCAGCAGGCGCCCCGCTTCGGCATCCTCAAGCTGGGCACGGGCAACGGTATCGCCGCCCACGTCAACGCCTCCGGCACCCGGGGCGACGGAATCCTCAACGACGTGCTGCGCGCCCGCACCGGTGAAGTCCCGGGCTTCCGCCCAATGGACCTCCTGATGGTGGATGGGCAGCGCGCGCCCTTCGCGGGGCTGGGCGTGGATGGCAAGGTGCTCAACGACTACATCTGGGTGAAGGAGAACCTGGGCAAGGGTCTCCTCAAGAGCGTGCTGTCCGGCAGCGGTGGCTACTTCTCCGCGGTGGCCTGCAAGACGGTGCCGCACTACCTGACGAACTCCACCTGGGTGGAGTGCGAGGTCGTCAACGGGCAGGCCGGCGAGGCGTACCGCCTGGGCGCGGACGGCCAGCCCATGGGCGAGCCGGTGGCCCCTGGCGAGCTGCTCTTCCGGGGCAGGCTGATGATGGCCGCCGCGGGCACCATGCCCTTCTACGGCTATGGCTTCCGCATGTTCCCCTTCGCGTGTGGCCGGCGCGGCTTCATGCAACTGCGGCTGGGCCAGGTGACTCCCACGCAGGTGCTGGCGAACCTGCCCCGCCTCTGGAACGGGCGCTGGTTCCCCGAGGGCCTGCACGACTTCCACGTCCGCGACGCCACCATCCGCTTCGCGCGCCCCATGCCCTTCCAGGTGGGCGGCGACGCGGCCGGATATCGGGATCAGGTGTCGCTGTCCGTGGCGCCCGAGTCCATCGAGCTCGTCGACTTCAACGGCGCGCTGAACTAGCCCGCTGGGCTGGAAGGGGGCGGCCAGATTGCCGCCCTCCCCCGCCTGGCCGACTAGCCCCTGTCGCGTGAAGCCGGGGGCTTCTCGCCCGGCTCCTTGCGGCGTCCCACCACGAAGGCGTAGCTGACCGTGGCCTTGCCGTTGCTCTCGCGGTGCAGCGCCAGTTCCTCGCGCAGCGCGGACGCCTGGGAACCCGACATGGGCTTCAGGCTGGACTCCACCTCTCGGTAGTAGTCGTCGAGTTCCACGTCGTGCAGCGTCTCCGCCGACTCCGGCTCGAATCCGCCCAGCTCCAGCGACTGGAGCAGCTCGCGCGGCAGCAACAGGGGGGCGCCCAGACGGCGCTCCCAGAGCTCGGCGGCGGCCTTGGGGACGACTCGCGCCACCCTCGCGGGGAAGGTCATTCCCAGCCGCCCTCTTCTCGCCAGGAGCGGCCGCAGGGACGACAGCGTCCCGCGCAGGGTGTACAGCACCCGGCCCTGGACAAGGATGGCGTCGAAAGCGCCGTCCGGCAGTCCGAGCGAATCCAGGGCCACGCCGCGCACATCGATGCGGTCCGTCAGCCCTTGATGGCGCACCCGCTCGCGGGCGGAGGAGACCAGGGCCTCGTCCATGTCCGCGGCCAGCACGGTGCAGCCCATCTCCCGGGCGAGCAGCAGCGCCGCGCTGCCATCCGCGCCACACCCGAGCACCAGCACCCGGGCGCCCGGCTCCAGTTGGGCCACCTTGGCGAACCGCCGAGTCACGTCGTCCGAGCTGAACGCGCGCCGGGCGTCCGCGGGGTGGTACAGCGGAAAGGGATCTGCCGGGCTCATGGGCTCCTCATATACCCAACCCCGCCCGGACTTCCAGAGACGGCGCGGGCCCCCCACCCGACAGAGGAGGCCGCGCGCGTCCGGCGTCACAGGTAGTAGACGACGCGCGGGTCCTTTTTCAGCTGTTCGTAGATGGAGCGCCGCTGCTCCTCGGACAGCAGGTACACCGACACGCTGAGGGACAGGTACTTGCCCTTGCTGCTGGGCTGCTCGTGGATGGAGTCCGGAGAGATTTCGGAGCCCATCATCTTCCGGAACAAGTCCCTCACGTGCTCGGCGAAGCCGGGCCCCTGCAGGCCCATCACCTTGAAGGTGTAGACCGCGGGGTACTCGATGAGGGGCTTCTTCTCTCCGTCTTCCGGAGGGGTGTCTCCAGGGCCGTCGTTCGTCATGACACGTCTCTTCGCGCAGGCACCCGCGGGTGCCTAGAGCAGGTTGGCGGCGAGCTCGGCCAGGGCACTGCGCTCGCCCTTGGCCATGGTGATGTGCGCGGCGATCTTCTCGCTCTTGAAGCGATTGACCACGTGCACCAGGCCGTTGTTGGTCGAATCCACATAGGGGTTGTCGATCTGGAACGGATCCCCCGTGAGGATGATCTTCGTGTTGTCACCCACGCGGGTGATGATGGTCTTCACCTCGTGAGGCGTGAGGTTCTGCGCTTCGTCCACGATGATGAACTGGTTGGGGATGCTCCGGCCACGGATGTACGTGAGCGGCTCGATTTCCATCAGCCCCAGGTCCAGCAGTTCGTGATAGCCGCGGCCGGCCTTCTTGTCCGCGCGGCTGAGGTTCATCAGGAACTCCACGTTGTCGAAGATGGGCTGCATCCAGGGGTTGAGCTTCTCCTCGACGCTGCCGGGCAGATAGCCGATGTCCCGCCCCAGGGGGAAGATGGGACGGCTCACCAGGAGCTTCTGGTAGAGGTTCTCCTCCGTCACCTTCTGGAGCCCCGCGGCGATGGCCAGCAGCGTCTTGCCCGTGCCCGCCTTGCCGACGATGGTGACGAGCTTGATGTCGTCGTTGAGCAGCAGGTCCAGGCAGAAGGCCTGCTCCATGTTGCGCGGACGGATGCCCCAGGTGCCTTCCTTGCTCTGGCGGAGCAGCGGCACCAGCCGGTTCTTGAGCCCGTGCAGGCGCCCCATGGCGGTGTGCGACGGGTTCGTCTCGTCCTTGAGCAGCACCAGCTGATTGGGGAAGAGCGTGTCCACGTCCGGCAGCTCCACCTCCGCGCCGGGCCTGTACATCTGGTCCACCAGCTCCTTGGGGACGAGCCGCTCGGTGAAGCCCGTGTACAGCTCGGTGATCTCCACCCGCTCGGTGTCGTAGTCCTCGGCGATGAGGCCCAACGCGTCCGCGCGGATGCGCAGGTTGGTGTCCTTGGTGATGAAGACGGCCTGGGTGTCAGGCTCCTGCTCCATCAGGTCGATGGCCACCGCGAGGATGCGGTTGTCCATCAGGTTGCTGTCCGCCATGGACAGCGGCAGGTCGCGGTCCGTGAAGCACACGCGCAAGAGGCCGCCCCTCGGCATGGGCACCCCTTCCTTCAGCGAGCCCTCCGCGCGGAAGGTGTCCAGGTAGCGCGCCACCATGCGGGCGTTGCGCCCCAGCTCGGAGAGATCTCTCTTGAACTGATCAATCTCCTCGATGACGTAGATGGGGATGATGACGTTGTTGTCCTCGAAGCCGTAGATGCTGCGCGGATCATGGAGGAGGACGTTGGTATCGAGGATGAAGTTCTTTCGCATCGTGGGTTCGCGCGACCTGATTGGTTCGGGTGCGACCGCTGGGGACCGTGCGACGTGGCTGAGCCTGACGCCCACTCCAATATAGACAGCGGCTCCGACGGAAGCAGCCAGGTTGGCGTCGGGGACGCCGGTTGTTCGAAACCCCACGCCTTGGCGCTCAGTGCGCGAGCACGGGGGCGAGCGGGTCGTACCCCAGCAGCTCCGCCAGCCGCTCGGGGGGCGGCCCCGGGGGCATGCGCTCCCAGGGGAAGCTCTGCTGGAGCGCCTCCTCGTCGAGCGTCACCACCTGTCGCCCCGTCTGCTCGCGCGCTTCGGCCCAGGCCTTGGCGTCGAACGAGCGGATCAGCCGGCGACTGAGCGGAGACAACATGGGCATGGGGGTGAAGGGGAGCGGCTGCCCTTCCGCGTCGCGCATGCAGCCCAGCTCCACGGCCCACGCGAGCAGCCAGCGAGGGCGCTTGCCGCCAGCGCCGCGCAACGCGAGGAAGCGCCCCTGGGCCGCGCCGTCCACGAAGAGGAAGCGCCGGTCATAGACGCTCGCGGCGGCGAAGGTGGAGGGAGTGAGGGCCAGGGCCTCCGCGCCGATGCGACGGGCCATGAGCATCAAGAGTTCCAACAGGGGCGCGGAGAGCGCGAGCCCGGGGTGGCTCTGCCCTGGCAGCGGTGGGCGGTGCCAGTCGAACGAGCGGCCCGGATTCTGGAGCAGCAGCGCGTCCACATAGAGCAGGGGCGCGGTGGCGAGCGCGTCACCGAGGCCGACCTCGGCGCCGGTGGCCATGCGCAGGGACAGGTCGGCGACGGGGGCGTAGAAGCGGCGGCTCCACAAGACGACCCGGGGGCGGAACGGATCCTCGCCCTGGATGCGCAGTTCGATGGGCCCCACCCGCTCCTCTGCGCGCTGGAACAGGCCGTAGGTGCGCAGGACGCGCTCGAGGCCCTGGTGGCTGTAGGTCCCGAACAGCAGGCCCACGCGGGTCTTCTGGGAGTCGCCCAGGCCCAGGTCCTCGAGGGAGAGTTCCTCGGGGTCGAGCGCGGCCAGGTCCGCCCCGCTCAGGTGCTGATAGATGCGGCGGAAGCGGGGGTTGATGGGGAGCGTCCGAGGCATGGGGCCTCCTAGTCGTAGCGGATGTCGATGACGGTCAGCTCGATTTCGCCCCGGGGGCGGTGCACCTCGACGGAGTCACCCACGCTCTTGCGAAGAAGGGCGCGACCGATGGGGGACTCCACGCTGATGCGACCTCCGGCGGCGTCGATTTCGTCGGACCCGACAATCTGGTACTTCGTGCGTGCTCCGTCCTCGTCCTCCAGGGTGACCGTGGCGCCGAAGTAAACGCGTGCACGGTCGCTCTGTTCAGAAGGCGTGACGATGGTGGCGGTGTCCAGGCGCCTCTGTAGGAAGCGGATGCGGCGGTCGATTTCGCGCAGGCGCTTCTTTCCGTAAATGTACTCGGCGTTCTCGGAGCGGTCCCCCTGGGCGGCGGCGGCGGAGACCTCGGCGGTCACCTTGGGGCGCTCCTCGTTGAGCAGCCGGACGAGCTCCCGGTGCATCCGCTCGGCGCCCGGGCGGGTGAGGTAGCGGCGGAAGGGAGCCTTCTCGTCGCCGTCCTCGGCCTCCGTGTCTTCGTGTTCTTCAGGGGGGAGGTCCTGGGCCATGCCTGCTGTATACAACCGATGACTGACGGCGGCGTGTGGCGGGGCCCCAGGCGTTCACCGGGAGGCGGTGGAAGCGCCGTCAGGATGGGAGACATGCGCTCGCCAGTGGAAAGCGCGAAGGAGTTCGGGTAGGAAGCGCCTGCCTTCGGGCCCAGGCGGGCCGCGCGAGTTTTTTTGAACAAAAGAATAGTGCGAGTCGCTAGCTCAGATGGTAGAGCACCGGCCTTTTAAGCCGAGGGTCGGGGGTTCGATCCCCCCGCGACTCATGTAGGTGGCGACGTCCCCGTCGTCTAGAGGCCCAGGACGCTGGCCTTTCAAGCCGGTAACACGGGTTCGAATCCCGTCGGGGACACTGCAATCGGGGCCGGAAGCCGCTGGAATCTCAGCGGCTTCCGGCCCCGATTCTTTTCAGGCTGCTTCTCGTCTCCAGGATGTCTCCAAGACGGAGACGCATCCCGCCCTCCCCAGCCGATTCGTCGGGGGCGGAGCGCGCGCTTC
This sequence comes from Myxococcus sp. CA056, assembly GCF_013336715.1. Taxonomy (NCBI): domain Bacteria; kingdom Pseudomonadati; phylum Myxococcota; class Myxococcia; order Myxococcales; family Myxococcaceae; genus Myxococcus; species Myxococcus sp. CA056. The sequence goes on along the minus strand of NZ_JABUMT010000008.1, from coordinate 200,078 downwards.
AATGCTAGGCCCTGCTGTCATGTCCGGCGACTCCCCCGTCCCCGCCCCCGGCGGCTTGCCCACCCTGCACTTCCCCCCCGAGCTCCCCATCTCGAGCCGGGTGGAGGACATCACCGCGGCCATCACCGCCCATCAGGTGGTCATTGTCGCGGGGGCCACCGGCTCGGGGAAGACGACGCAGCTGCCGAAAGTCCTGCTCGCCATGGGGCGCGGCCGCCCGCGCCAGATTGGTGTCACCCAGCCCCGGCGTATCGCCGCGACGAGCGTGGCGGCGCGCGTGGCACGCGAGCTCGGCACGGAGCTGGGCACGGACGTCGGCTACCAGATTCGCTTCGAGGACCGCTCGTCCCGGCGGACGGCCGTGAAGTTCATGACCGACGGAGTCCTCCTCGCTCAGATTCACAGCGACCCGCTCCTGAACCGCTACGACACCATCGTGCTCGACGAGGCCCACGAGCGCAGCCTCACCATCGACTTCCTGCTGGGGTGGCTCAAGCGCATCCTCCCCCGGCGCCCCGACCTCAAGGTGGTGGTGAGTTCGGCCACCATCGAGACCGAGCGCTTCTCGCAGTTCTTCGGGGGGGCTCCGGTCATCCAGGTGGAGGGCCGTACCTTTCCGGTGGACGTGCTCTACGAGCCGCCCCCCGAGGACGACGAGCTCACCGACTCCGTCGCCGATGCGGTAGCGAACGTGCTCTCGCTCGACCCGGACGGGGACGTCCTCGTGTTCCTCCCCGGGGAGCGGGAAATCCGCGAGGCCGAGAATGCCCTGAACGCGCGCGCGCTCCGCGGCACGGTGGTGCAACCCCTGTATTCGCGCCTGTCGGCCGCCGAGCAGTCGCGCGTCTTCTCCACCATCCCTGAGCGCCGGGTCATCCTCGCCACCAACGTCGCGGAGACGTCGGTCACCATCCCGGGAATCGTTTACGTCGTGGACACGGGGGTGGCGCGCCTGTCGCGCTACGACCCCCGCTCGGGCACCACGCGCCTGCACATCGAGCCGGTCTCCCAGGCCAGCGCCGACCAGCGCAAAGGGCGCTGCGGACGCGTGCGCGAGGGCATCTGCGTGCGCCTCTACGACGAGGTGAGCTTCACCACGCGCCCCGCCTTCACCGACCCGGAAATCAAGCGCACCGGGCTCGCGGGGGTCATCCTACGGATGAAGTCCCTGGGCCTCGGTGACGTCGAGGACTTCCCCTTCCTCGACCCGCCCCAGCCGAGGGCCATCGCCGAGGGATGGCGAGTGCTCGAGGAGCTCGGGGCCATCGAGGGCCAGGAGCGCACCTTGACGCCGCTCGGGCACCAGCTCGCGCGCTTCCCGGTGGACCCGCGCATCGCACGGATGATTCTCGCTGGCGCCGAGTACGGGTGTCTGGACGAGGTGCTCATCGTCGCCGCGGCGCTCAACCTGCAGGACCCACGCGAGCGGCCACGGGAGCTCGCGCAGAAGGCGGATGAGCTGCACCGGCGCTTCCGTGACGAGCACTCGGACTTCACGGGGCTCCTCAAGCTGTGGGCGTTCGTGAGCGAGGCCGAGGGCCGGGGGACGTCCCATCTGCGGCGCGTGTGCCGGGACAACTTCCTGTCCTTCTTGAGGGTGCGCGAGTGGCGGGACGTCCAGCGCCAGCTCGAGGAGACCGTCCGCGAGTTGCGCCTGTCGCGCAAGGGCCGGGGCACCCCGGCGCGCGGGGACGTCCTGCACCAGGCGCTCCTCACCGGGCTCCTGTCCCGCATCGGCCAGTGGAATCCGGAGCAGCGCCTTTATACGGGTGCGAAGCAGACGCGCTTCATGGTTCACCCCTCGTCGGCGCTCGCGAAAAAGCCCCCTGCCTGGGTGATGGCGTTCGAGCTCGTGGAGACGTCCCAGTTGTTCGCGCGCACCGTGGCGAAGCTCGACCCCGAGTGGCTCGCGGCGGCGGCCCCCCACCTGCTCAAGCGCAGCTACTCCGACCCGCACTGGTCGGAGAAGTCCGCGCGCGCGGTGGTGAAGGAGAACGCGACCCTCTTCGGGCTTCAGGTCTTCAAGGAGCGCCCCGTGGCCCTGGCCAGCATGGACCCCGCCCGGGCACGGCTGATGTTCCTGGAGCATGCCCTGGTGCGCGGCGAGTACCGCACCCGGGGGGCGTTCCAGGAGAAGAACCGCCAGGTGTTCGAGCGCGTGGCGCGCCTGCGGGACAAGGCCCGGCGCAGCGAGCTGCTCGACAGCGAGGCGATGCTGACGTTCTTCGACCAGCGCCTCCCGGCGGACGTGACGGACGGAGCGAGCTTCGAGGCCTGGCGCCGCAAGGCCGAGGCGGCCGACCCCGACGTGCTCGTCCTCTCGATGGAGGATGCCCTCTCGCACGACCCGGGCCTGTCCCCGGCGCACTACCCGGACGCCATCACCCTGAACGGCGCGTCCGTGCCGGTGACGTACACCTTCGACCCCTCGGCCGAGGACGACGGCATCACCCTGAGCGTGCCGCTGCTGCTGCTCGCCCAGTTGGTCCCGGGTGAATTCGACTGGACCATCCCGGGGTGGCAGCGGGAGAAACTCACCGCCCTGCTCGAGCAGATCCCCCGCGCCCAGCGCAAGCAGTTGGGGCCTCTGCCAACGCTGGTCGACCGTCTCGAGAAGGAACTGGTGCCCTTCCGCGGGCCGATGATTCCGGCGCTCGTGCGTGCGGTGTCCCGGCTGTGCGGCGTGGACGTGCCCGAGGAGTCCCTCCGGCCGGATACCGTGGCGCCGTACCTGCGCATCACGCTCCGGGTGCTCGACGAGCGGGGAAAGGAGCTCGCGCGGAGCCGCGACGCCGACGCGCTGCTGGAGCAGTACGGGGGACGCGCACGGGCTGCGCTGCGCAGCGCCGCGCCGACTTCGGACTGGGAGCGCCAGGGGCTGACGACCTGGACCTTCGGCGAGCTGCCCCCCGTGGTCACCCGCCGGGTCGGCGGGCTCGACGTCCGCAGCTACCCCGCGCTCGTCGACCGGGGTGCTGCCGTGGACCTGGTGCTGCTCGAGACATCCTCTGCCGCCGAGGCGGCCACTCGCACGGGGGTCCGCCGGCTCCTGATGCTCGCCGCGCGCGGACACGTGGCCGTCAGCGCCTCGCGCATGCCACTGCCCTTCCCGTCCCTGGACGGCGCGCCGCCCGCGCGGGGCCAGGCCGACGCCTTCCGGCCGCTCGTCCTCGCACGCAGCGTCGACGATGCGTTCAAGCTCGCACCGGGCGCGCCGCTGCCGCGCACGAAGGCGGCCTTCGAGGCGCTGGTCCGTGAGGGCTCACCGCGCATCGAGCCCGCTGCCCGGGACTGGGCGAACGCCGTCGTTGTCACCTCCGCGGAACTCTCCGCGACGCTCGCCGCACTCAAGGCGGCATCAAAGGGGCCGAGCGGCGCGGCGGCCGTGCGGGACATCCGCGCGCAGCTCGGGCACCTGTTCCCCGCGAACCTCATCGAGTGGATTCCCTTCGCGCGCCTGCTGAACTACCCGCGCTACGTCCGGGCAGCGCAGGCACGGCTGTCGCGCGCGGTGGCGAACCCCGGCAAGGACGCGGGGAAGGCCGCGCCCTTCACCCCTCTGTGGGAGACCTTCCTCGCCAGGCGCGCCACCGTGCGTGACCAGGAGGCGGTGCAGGCGCTGCGGTGGGACTTCGAGGAACTCCGCGTGGCCATCTTCGCGCCGGAGGTGACGACGCCCGTGTCGGTGACGGTGGCGAAGGTCGGCGCGGCCCTCGCGGCGCTGCGCTAGCAGCGGGTGGCTGTGCGTCCGTGACGAGAGCATCGGCATCCTCAAGGCGCTCCGCCGTCAAACGTCGCCGTCCTACACAAGCTCAGGTTCCTGCTGAGCGATAAGTCCGAGCCAGCTGGGCGGACTTTTTGGAGAACCGCGACATCCACTTCGACGATGCCCACTCTTGGCTGAGAGTGTCTGCCCAGTCCGCAATCGCCTTGCGCTGCGCGACGCTGAGAGTCGTCAACACAGGGGCCGGATAGTCACCATCAATGCGACAAAGAAAGCCGTGGAGATGAATCCACAGCTCGAAGTCGGTCGAATTCGCCAGCATGACGCGGAGAACCGAAGGCAGGTAGTACAGGACGGCGGCGTCCGTCATGTACGAGAAGTCTTCCATGTACAGCGAGCCAGGGAATGGCTGGGATTCCACGTCGCGCCGCATCTTGCCGAAGAAGTGGTCGACAACGTACTTGGCCTCGATGCCCGGCGGTGCAAGCTCTTCCTCGGTTCGTGGAATGGCCGCATCCCTGAAGGCGAGGTCAATTCCGCGGATGACGTCGTCGCGTTTCAACATGGTCGGCCCGTGATTGTCTCATCAAGGAGAATGAAGAACCAACCGTGAGAAGGAAACGAGCGGAAGACGAATAGGAGCTGTGTTGAGGGTTGGGCTGGTGCTGAGGGCCGAGCATGGCTGCTGACAATTTCCGCTCGACAGAACTCGGCTGGCCTCCAGGCGTCCCCGAATCGCATTCTGGAGATGGTTCCAGGGCTTGAAGTACGGCGTTACGTCCGCGACGCGCCCCCTCCGGGGGACACCGGACTGAACAGGAAGCCTCAAGGCCCACGTCCAGGGGGAGCCATCACGACGAGTGCCCCCAGACCCAGGTGTCCGGTACGCCCCTTGGACGGGAAGTCGCCGGTTCGGCAGGCCGTGGGCCCCCCAGCCAGGGCTCAGCCCTCTGCCCCCGGAATGTCGCGCGGAGGCGTCGTCGTCGCCAGATTCACGAGTCCGCGGAGCGATTCATGTCGATCCCCGTACTGCCCAATCGTCGCGCTCTTGAAGGCGCCCTGCCGGCGTCCCCTCATTCCCAGAGGAGCATCCCATGTCTTACATCGATGGTTTCGTCATCGCCGTGCCGACCGCGAACAAGGAGAAGTTCATCGCACATGCCCGCAAGGGCGACCCCGCCTTCATCGGGTACGGTGCCCTCCGCGTGCTGGAGTGCTGGGGGGACGACGTGCCGAGCGGCAAGCTCACCGACTTCCGCAGGGCCGTGCAGGCCAAGGACGATGAGACGGTGGTCTTCTCGTGGATTGAATGGCCCGACAAGGCCACGCGCGACGCTGGCATGGAGAAGATGATGAAGGACCCAAGCATGAGCCCCGAGCAGAACCCGATGCCCTTCGACGGCGCGCGGATGATCTACGGCGGCTTCGCGCCGGTAGTGGTGCTGGACAAGTAACCCGGGCCGGCCCGCGGGGACTCAGGTCAAAATCCGTCCCCGCGCGCCCTCTGCGCCCACCTTGAGCCGGAGCGTGTACAGGCCACCCTCTCCACGCTCGCTGGCGCGAGTCCACTGCAGCCTGCCTTCACACTCGAGGCACCCGCGCGGCGCGGCTGGCACTCCACAAATGGAGGGCACCGCGCCGCTTCCTGCTGGGCGCCCGTGGCGGCGTCACACCCGCCCAGCCCACTCTCGCGGCTCAGCCATACAGCTCGCTCAGCGGTCCCGGCGCGATGCGCGTGCTGCCCTCTTGCCCGAAGGTGTTGAAGTCCGCGTCTCCGAACGCGTGGCCGAGCGTGTTGAAGAGGTTGGAGACCTGCCGGTTCCGGGCCGCGTCGTACTTCGGGTACACCACTGTGCGCCCGTCGGTCTTCAGGCCCAGCGCGTTGCCGCCCACCACGAGCTTCGGCCACTCACGCGAGGTGGAGTGGTGCTGCTCGCCGTTGTCGGACATGAAGACAATCGCGGTGTGGTCCAGCATCGAGCCGCTCGCGCCGACCTCTGGCGTAGCGGCCAGCGTCCTCGCCAGGTTCGCCACCAACTGCACGTGCCGGCGGGTGACCTCCGCGACGCGATCCCAGTTCTGCCCGGCATCCAGGCCGTGCTGCAGGCTGTGTCGCGCGATGTCGGCCACGTCCGGGCCGTAGGCCACGTCAAAACCCGAGGTGCCCGTCGCCAGTACCACCGTGTTCGTCAGCCCACCCAGGAGGGACGCCGTGGCGATCTGGAACTGCGCCTCGAACCACTTCAGCGAGTCGGGCGGTGAGCCCGCGCCGGTGATGAGCGGGTTGTCCTTCGGCGCCAGCGGCAGGTAGGGCCGCACGCGGTCCGCCATGCCCGCGAGCTGATCCTCCCGCGTGCGCAGCGATTCGAGCGAGGAGAGGTAGCGCTCCAGTTTCAGCCGCTCGTTGGAGTTGCCTCTGAACTCCGCCAGCGCCTTGCGCGAGTCGGCCAGCGCGAAGTCGAAGAGCATCTTGCGATCACGCCCGTTCGTCGAGCCGCCGAGCAGCGAGCCGAAGGTGCTGTCGAACGCGAGCGACGGGTTGACGATGATGCCCGCGGGCTTGCGCGGTCCGAGCGCGCAGGTCTCGTACACAATCGACACCCGTGCGGAGCTGGTGCCCAGGCGCAGCACGTCGAACGGTGCACCACGACGCAGGCGAGGGGCGATCACCGCGTCGAAGGTCGCGCCCGCGCCGTTCACCGCGCAACTCAGCCCGCCCGTCCCGCTGGAGTGCCCGCCGCCCGCGATGAGGCTCGAGAGCCCCAGCAGCACGGCGGAGCGGTTCACCAGGTCGATGTTGCCGGAAGACGCCGCCAGCGGCCCGAGGCTGATGGCACTGGCGAGATTGTCGCCCTCACGAACCAGCGGCGCGTCCTTGTACGCGTCCCAGAAGAGGCGATCGGAGGTGTTGGCGCGTCCACCCAGCGCCGTGCGGGTGCCCGTGCTCAGGAGCGCGCGGGGGTAGACGCCATTGCATTCGAGGACCAGCACCAGACGCGCCGGCCGCGCTGACGACTGGGCGTAGACGTCGTGGAAGTAGGGCGCGAAGAGGCCGGCGGCCATGCCCTTCAGGACGGTTCGTCGCGAGAACATGGCAGTCACTCTCCAGCCTGCGGCACGCGCCGCGTCTTCCAGGTGTCACTGGTCATCAACGTGGTCAGCATCTTGGAGAACGAGCCGTTGTTCTGATCATAGGCCTGCTCCATTTGCGTCAGCGTGCAGGCGTCGCTCGGGTTCTCCGGGCGGCCCATGAAGTAGCGGAAGGCCTGTCGCATGAAGCAGCGTTTCACGTGCCGCGAGGTCGCCAGGCGCTCGCTCAGCTCCACCGCGTCGCGCACCGTGCCGTTCAGCGCGGGGTCCGGCATCGACGTGAGCGTCGAGCTTCCATCCGGCGTGGTCCAGCCTCCGCTGGGCGAGTGATCCCGCGCGCGCAGGAAGCCCGCGTGGTTGTAGATCTCGAAGGGCAGACCGAGCGGCTCCATCAGGCGGTGACAGCCCTGACACTGCGATCCGGCGGTCGCCTCCTGCAGGCGGCGGCGAGCGTTCTTGTCGGCCGCGTGAGCGCCGACCTGGGCTGCCACCTGCACGCTGCTGAGCGGCGGGACGAAGCCGCACAGGAGGTTCTCTCGCACCCACTTGCCGCGGTGGACGATGGATGGATCATCCTCGAAGTTGCCTCCGTGCGCGGCCAGCCACACCGGGTGGGTCAGCACGCCCGCGCGCTCGGTGGCGGGCAGCGTCTTCCAGCGGCCCGCGACGGTCGCCGGGAGAATCTCGCTGACGTTGTAGGGGTGCGAGAGGCCCTTGTGCGAATCGTACGCCGCGTGCTGCATGGAGGGTACGTAGAAGGTGCGCGTGGTGAGCAGATTCGCCAGCACGTCCTGATCCTCGATGACCACCCGCGCGATCAGATCGTCGAACTGCTGGATGAAGGTCGGCTCCAGCGGATGGAAGTTGGTGAGCAGGTTGTCGTACGAGACCGCGCTGATGTAGCCGAGCCCCTCGATTTCGAAGCGCGAGGTCGCCGCCGGAGACTCCTTGAACACCGCGGACACGTGCTCGTAGCCGAGCCACTCGCGGAAGAAACCCGCGACGCCGTCACCCAGCCAGTACTGCCCGCGCTTGGAGCGCTGCTCCTCGTTGTAGTCCTGCACCAGATCGAAGCGCGGCGTCCCGTTCTGGTTGGCGTCGACTCCGCCCAGGTACTTCTCGATCAGGGCGGTGGTCGTCGCATCCTGCATGAGCGAGCCGTCCTTCGCGGCGGTGGCCACGTCCGCCAGATGCCCCTCGAGGGGCGCGGAGTAGTGAGGGTACACGAAGCTCGGCGTGGCCGAGGGCGCCCGCCCCGCCAGCGCGTAGGCCAGCTGAGAGCCCAGCTCGAGGCTGGTCAGCTCCACGCGACCGTCGGCCGGCTCGCCGCCCATCTCGCGGCGGAACACGGCGCCGGTCATCATCCACGCGGCGTTGGAGATCCGCGTGATGGAGGCCGCGCGGTTTGTCGGGGAGTTGCTCGGCTCCTGCGCGATGACCTCGGTCGCGAAGGCGGTGAGGCGGGTGAGCTCATCCTCCGTGGGCGGGCGGAAGAAGACGCCGAACTCGAGCATCTGGCCGAGGTGGAAGCGCTTGCAGGTGTCGCTCGGGTTCGCGTCGACGAACATGCAGTTGAAGCGCCTGTCGGTGTAGACACGCTCCATCCGGTTGCCGTCCGGGTAGTTCATCGTCCACGGCGCGGCGGCCTCGCCGACCACCGGCAGGAAGAGCTCCACCGTGGCCTCGTCCAGCGTCTCGTCCGTGGCCCAGGAGCTGTACTGCTCGATGGCGCTGGGATCGAGCGGGTTGTCGTAGAAGCTGAACCCGGTCCAGCTGCGCTCGACCGAGCCACCAACGTTGCGGGTGAACTCGCGCCGGTTCATGCGGCGGATGCGCGTCGACGCATCCGAGCGCACGCCCTCGGTGCAGCTGAAGAGCGTGGACTGATCGAGCAGGTTGGGCTCGGAAACCACCGTCACGGGTGGGCTGCCCGTGCCACTGCAGAGGGGCATCCCCTCCCCGATCCAGGTCTCGAGCGCGGTGAGCTCAGCTGCGCTCGCACGCGCATGCGGGGCCGGCGGCATCGGAGACGCGTCGTCGCGCATGCGGATGAGCGCGCGCCGGGCGTTGCTGAGGCTCCCATCCATCGCCGAGCTCACCCGCATGTCGTGCAGGGTGCGCAGCGGCATCGTCGCCCCCTGGGTTGGCAGCGCGCCGTGACAGGTGGCGCAGCGATCGGTGAGCACCGACTGCACCACGCACGCGGCCCCCAAGCCCCCCCCGGGACCACCTGGCCCCCCGGGACCACCGGGGTTGTTGGGGTCTCCGGGGTCGGTGCCTGGCGTGATGGAGCCCTTGCACGCAACGAGGCTCAGCAATCCGGCCAGCAGGAGGATACGGTTCATACGGACAGTCTGAATCGGACGACCGGTGGGATAGCAAGCAGGTTCTGCCAATCGGGCTCAGACCTGAGCGGGCGCCCCGTGGTACCGCCGGTTCAGCACGCGCTCGGCCACCACGCAGTCCATCCCGCGCGGCGTGGCCGCCAGCACCGTGCAGAGGATTCTCAGGGGCGCGACCGTGAGCAGCACGCGACAACGCAGCAGGTCGAAGCTGGCGCGGCCACACAGCTGACGCTCGGGAAGGTTGAGCTTCATGATCTGGCCCTCGGACTGGACGCTGCCCCAGAGGGGTCAGTGCAGCCCGGACGGCATCCTCGCGTCCCGTTGACAGGCCGCGCTCCCATCGGGTGTGTGGCAGGAGCCTGGGCCGGTTGGATCGAGCCGCTCGGCCATCCGCTTCTTCGTGCTGGGGGCAGACCTGCTCGCGCAGCTGGACGTGGCGAAGGGCCAGCGCGCGACGCGTAGGCCTGCCGGCGGGCTTCACACGCGCCCCGCCCGGGAGGATGGTGGAGACCCATGGCCCAGTTGCTGACCCTCCTCGAGTCCGAGCAGTTCCGCGTGCTCGATTCGCGCTGCCGGCATCCGCGCGCGGGGCCCGCGGAGGAGCGAGGCGGGGACCCGGGACACCTGGTGCTGCTGCGCCGCGGCTGCTTCAGCTACCACCGGGGGCTCCGGCGCTTCGTCGCGGACCCCTGCACCGCACTGCTGCACCACCCGCGCGTGGACTACCGGGTCGGCCATCCGGGCGCGGAGGGAGACGATGCGACGGTCATCAAGCTCGCACCGGAACTCTTCGACGAGCTGTGGGGCCGGCGTGGCCCGGACCATCCGGAGCTGGGGCTGAGCGCCGCGGTGCACCTGCGCCACGCGCGCGTGTGTGCCGCCCTGCGCGACCCACGCGGAGACCGGCTCTCGCGTGAGGAGACGGTGTTCGCACTGCTCGAGGTGGCCGCTTCGGACAGGCAGCGCGCGGAGGCCCCTGCGCGCGGAGACCGGGGCGCACGGCGCCGCACGGTCGGCCGCGTGCGCGCACTGCTCGCGGCCCAGCTCTCAGCGAACCTCTCGCTCGACACCGTGGCGCAGGAGGCCCGCTGCTCACCCTTCCACCTCATGCGCCTCTTCCACGCGGAGACGGGGCTGTCCCTGCGCGCCTACCGCCGCCAGCTGCGGGTGCTCACGGCGCTGCAGCGGCTCGCGGAGGGCGAGCAGGACCTCGCGCGGCTCGCACTGGAGCTGGGCTTCTCGCACCACAGCCACCTCTCGCAGAGCGTGCGCCAGGTGCTGGGGAGCAGCCCCGCGCGCCTGCGTGCGGAGCTGCAGCAGGTCCGCGCAGGTTCCTGACAGCGGGGCGGCGCGCACGCCTCTAGCTTCGCGTGCATGAACCCCCTCCACCTGCTCCGGCCGCTGCTCTTCGCCTGCTTGCCCGCACTCGTGTTGTACCCACTCCCGGGGCTTGCCCAGGAGCGCGAAGCCTCTGCGCCTGCCCCGCGCGATGGCCAGCGCGACTTCGACTTCGAGATCGGCACCTGGCGCACGCAGCTGAAGCGGCGCCTGCGCCCGCTGACGGGCTCGAACACCTGGGTGGAGATGAATGGGACCACTGTCGTGCGCAAGGTGTGGAACGGCCGCGGCAACCTCGTGGAGCTCGTGGCCGACGGCGAGGGTGGGCGCTTCGAGGGCCTCAACCTGCGCCTGTACAATCCGCGGACGCGCCAGTGGAGCCTGCACTTCGCGAACAGCCGCGATGGCACTCTCGCCGTGCCGACCGTGGGCGAGTTCAAGGAAGGACGCGGTGAGTTCTACGCCCAGGAGCAGCTCGACGGGCGCGCCATCCTGGTGCGCTTCGTCATCTCGAACGTGACGCCTACTTCCGTCCGCTTCGAGCAGGCCTTCTCTGACGACGGAGGCAAGACCTGGGAGGTGAACTGGATCGCCCAGGACACGCGGGTCGACGCGGCGGCCGGCAGGACGAAGCAAGGCGCAGGCACCGATTGAGGCAGCACGGCCGGCTTCCGAGGCGGGCCCTGCCGACCGAGGGCACGGCTGAGGATATGCGGGTGGAACATCATGAACGCAGGGCTGAAGCGACGTCGCCGCCGCCTCTGCCTCTTCTCCGACATCGAACACCTGGACCTGACGGTACGTGCCCGTCCAGTCTGCCCGGCTCGGAACCTGACACACCTTGGCGACGGCGCGCGCCATGACGATGCCGCATTTCGCCCAGAGACCCGGGACCTGAGGGCTAGACACAATCACATACCAATCGACCACACATCGACACTCGACGACTTTCACATCAATCCCAGGCGCTCACCGACTTATTCTCCGCGCACCCGAAGGCAGCCCAGCCGCCCCCGCCCGGACTGAAATCGCACTGAGGACTGCCCTTGGGCATCCGACCCACAAACAAAGGAATGCCAGGCATGTCTAATTACAAGGTCCAGAACCAATGGGGTGGCTCGTCGGCTCCTTGGAATCCGGGGGGCAACTGGGTGATTGGCGGCCGCGAGAAGCAGAACGTCGTCGCGATGAAGGTCACCTCCAACGATGGCGGCCAGACGCTGACCGGGAGCATGACCTACAACGGCGAGGGGCCTATCGCCTTCCGCGCCACCCTCACCAGCCCGAACAACTACGTGGTGGAGAATCAGTGGGGTGGGCCGACCGCGCCCTGGAATCCAGGTGGCACCTTCGTCCTCGGCTCCCGGCAGGGGCAGAACGTCATCGCCCTCGACCTGACCTCCGGCAACAGCGGGGAGTCACTGACCGGGACCATGACGTACAACGGTGAGGGCCCCATCGGCTTCCGCGGCAACATGGGCTGACGCCGCACCCGATGACACTTCTTCCCGGCGGGCCCACGTCGAGGGCCCGCCCCTCACTGAGATGGAGTCCCCTGAAGGGCTCCCTCATGGAATCGTGGTCATGAGAGGCGATGGATACTTCCTGCAGAAGAACTGCATGAAGCCGCCGTTGTTGATGTCGGCCTCCATGCACTACTTGAAACGAGTAGGACTTGCCCGTGGAGTATGACGCATCAGAGCGGTGGGGGCCCTGCTGACTGAGTCGGGAGATGAGAGGCAATCAACGAGCGTCGCGATCAACGGCTCAGGACGCGCCGCATCCTGAGGTCCACGGCTGGCTCCATGCCCCCCACAGGGCGCCCGATGCACGCGGCGCCCTGCCCCGACCGCTGCGTTCAGCGACGGCTCACCTCAGTGGACGCGACCCGCCGGTAGGTTGGAGGGCGGCGGAAAGCCAGGCACCGCGGGCCGGACCGATTCACTCGAACCCGAGAGCATCGACGTGCCCAGGGTCTCCATTGCCCGAGCGAGAGGATTCGCCGCGGGCACGCCACACACGAGCGACGTCATGTCCGCCTGGCGCCGAACCAGGTCCGCGAAGTTTCGCGTCACGGAGGGGTCGAACCGATCCGGAATGGGCCCAGACGTCACGAGGAAGGGAGACAAGGCCGACGACACTCCCTCGGCGCGAGGGTGCACGTGCAAGAAGACGGTGCCCGTCTCCCCTCCGTGACAGCCACTGCAGGTGTTCAACGAGAACTTGTGGCGCGCCTCGGTGGAGACCTGCGGCACGGCCCACGCGAAGTTGGGGAACGTAAACGCGGAGCCCGCGAGCAGGGGTTGGTTCTCGAAGAACTCCGGGACGGTGTGCGTCTCCGTGAGGATGGAGGACAGGTTCAGGTTGACATAGTCCCCCAGGGTGCGCGAGCCGTCCCAGAACAGGGTGGGCGAGAGCGCGACGTGCGCGGGCATCAACCCTCCGGGGCCCAGGTGGAACTCACGCAGCTCCCAGAGCGGCACCAACGCGTTCTCGTTGGTGCGGACCTGGTGGATGGCGCTGCCCAGGTGCGCACCCCGCGCGACGAAGGACTTCGTGAAGCGGCTCGTGAGGGCCTCGAGCTTCTCGTTGTAGCCCGGGCTCCCGACACCGATGCGCCCCAACTCGTGCCAGTCCCGCGCCCAGCGCTGGAACTCATCCGGTGAGCCCCCGGGCAGGATGTATTCCAGGATGACGGTGAACGGCAGTGGATGGCCGTTGGGGTCCGTCACGCCGAACACGAAGCGCCCCTCGCCCGCGAACTCGCCCTCCTTGCGCAAGTCCATCCGGTTGACGATGGCCAGCAGACGGAACGGGGCCACGTTGAAGTCCAGGGAGGGTCCCGGCCCACTGCTGTTCTCCCACGGCTGCAGCACCATCCCCGCCATGTTGGGCCGCGCTCCGACCTCCGTCGCACCGATGAACTGGTCCGACATCCAGGTGGACAACCAGTCGCGGACCAGGTCCGACGGGTCCTGACCACCGTTCATCTCGCGCATGAGGTGACCGAAGGTCCACACACCGTCACCCGTGGTCCGCAAGGGGTCATCGACCACTGACAGGTCGGTGATCATCAGCTCCGACGAGATGTCCACGCCACACGCCAACGGCGCGCACGCACTGGGGGACTCGCAGCCGTTGGCCGCGCTGCCGTCACAATCGAACGTGCCCACCACACAGCCCAGCCCGCAAGTCCCCGCGCCGCACACGGCACGGGCAGACGGAGCGCCAGCGCACACGGTGCCGCAGGCCCCGCAGTTCGCCTCGTCCGCGAGCAGGTCCCCCTCACACCCGTTGGCCGGATTCCCATCGCAGTCCGCGAAGCCCATGTCGCAGCCCACCGGCACCGGAACACATGCGGAGCGATTGCCCACCACGTCGCGCGCATCCGCGAACAGCGGCCCGAGCCGCTGGCCCGGCGTCAGCGCCATCGTCACCGAGCCATCCACGCCCACCACGAAGGGACCCGATGGCGAGAACAGTGTGGCGCACGCAGCATCCATGAAGAGCGTGACTCGCGAGTCCACCTCCCCCATCGCGAGGACCAGCCCCCCGGTGCCGCTCCCATTGACGGGAATGAAGCCCGGCATGAACCGAGGCGCGGGAGGGGCGATGCCGTCGTGCCGGTAACTGATGGCCGTCGAACACACCGACACGTTCCCCGCCGGGTCCACGGCCCGCGCGGAGATATCCGTCACCGTGTTGGCCGTGACAGTCACGGAGGCAGAGAACGCACCCGTGGAGGCATCCGCCACGGCGCTCACCGCGACAGGCGCCACGCAGCCCGAGCCCTTGAAGACTTGAACGGTGCCCCCCTTCTCCGCGGTGCCGCGCACCTGAGGCGTGAGCGAGTTGCCTGGAGACACCGGCAGGAACCCCGTCAGCACAGACACCGCCGGGGCAATGCTGTCCTGCACGTAGCTGATGGGGGTGGCACACGCCGACACGTTCCCCGCCAGGTCCACGGCCCGCGCTGAGAAGCTCGTCGTCGTGTTGGCCGTGACAGACACAGTGGCCGAGAACGCGCCCGTGGAGGCATCCGCCACGGCGCTCACCACGACGGGCGCCACACAGCCCGAGCCCTTGAAGACCTGAACCGTGCTCCCCTTCTCCGCGGTGCCGCGCGCCTGGGGCGTCAGTGAGTTGCCCGGTGACACGGGTTGGAAGCCCGTCATCACGGGCGCCGCCGGAGCCATGCTGTCATGCACGTAGCTCAGGGGTTGCGAGCATGCGGACACATTCCCGGAGGAGTCCGTCGCCGTGGCGGTGAAGACCGTCGTCGCGTTGGGATTCACGGGGACGACCGCCAGGAAGAGCTGCTCCGTTCCCGCGGTGACCGAGACCGCTGGCGTCCCCGAGCAGTTGGCGTTGGGGTAGACGCGCACCGTCGACCCGGTCTCCGCGTTTCCAATCAGATTGGGGTTTGAAGTGGTGGACGGTGGGGCCGGGGTGAAGTGCGCGAGGACAGGCGCCGTGGGGGGCGTCGTATCCGGCAGACAGCCGAGCAGTTCGAGCCGCCCTATCGAAACAACCTCGATGCCCGCGCGCGAATCATTGTCATCCGTCACGTTGAGGCGGAACTTCGGGTAGGTCGCGGTGGCCGCCAGGGTGTACACACGGCGCTCCGTGCCCCCCCAGTTCACTTCGTTGGTTCGGGTATCCACCACCACCCACTGCGAGCCGTTCCAGCCCTGGAGCGTCCAGGCCTTGGGCGCGCGAGACGTGAGCGAGCCATTCGAGAAGCGGATGGCGTAGCGGATGATTCGCCGCGGGCCGTCCGCCCATTCGTAGCCAATCCACGCGGGGCTCTGCTGTAGCCCGGAGATCCACATCGAGCCGGAGCTATCGACCTCATCGAATGCCAGCCAGGCCTCGTAACCGGGGCCGAAAGCCCCCGAGCGAGTCACGATGCCGACTGGCAACGTGCCGCTCGTCATCACAGGGACCTGGCTGCTCCCGCATGTGATTTCCTGGGACTGGTGGGCCAGGTCCGCGCGAGGCGCCTCCGGTGCGTCGCCCTCCTCCGGACCAGGTCGACATCCCGGAGCACACACCACAAACAGGGTGCCCACCATGAGCAAGCGCCGCCACGACTTCATGAATCGCATGTCACTCCCTCGGCCGTCTGCGGAGACCACGAGCCGTGCGGTCTGTCGCCACTTCGTGGTTCCACCCGGCTATCTACGCCGCCGAGACAGGCGTCTTGCGCGGGAAGGGCTCAATCCCCTCTACGGCGGGACGAAACCGTCGGGCCGAGGGATGAAGCCTCCCGGGCCCCATCTCCATCCCGGCCGCCATGTCGATCGGGCGTGCCCATTCCCGCCCATCGGAGACTCGCCCTGCCCTTCCTCCCGAGACTGGATGGGAACGCGGTTGATGGCTCCGGATGTTGTGGAGGACACTGGGCAGATGCCTCGGCCCTCCTCGCGTCCCGTCAGCCTCTCGAAACGCGCGGTTCAGGGCGTGCTGGCGCTACTGGTCCTCACGGTGGCCTATCAGGTGTACGACCGGATGAGGCTGCGCATGAGTGGCGCACCCCGGGCCGCGCTGGAGAAACTGGCGGCGTGCACGGAGGCTCGCAACCTGCTGGGCGAGCCCATTGACGCGGCGTGGTGGGGCTGGTCCTACGGATACCTGAAGGTCCCTCGGAAGAGTCAGGCCTGGTCCGCGACCTCTGGCCGGGTGGACTGGCGAATGCCAGTGGCGGGGTCGACCGGTCGTGGAGTGCTCCACTTCCAGGGCGAGAAGATCAACGGCTTCTGGGTGCTGGAGGGAATCCTCGAGACCGAGGGCGCCGCGATACAGACGCACGGGTGCGCGGCACTGTAGGGCTGACGTCGTCCCCTTCCACTCCCCGTCGACTCTCGCGAAAGCGCTGACACGGCATGAGCGCGCGCTCGGTGTTCCACGCGCATGAGTGAAGTCGCGCGGAAGGAGTTGGAGCACGGGACGGAGCCTCTGCTCAAACGTCACGCCGCCGGTCCTCGCGGTAGATGCCGACGCGCGGGAGTCAGTCCATGAGAACGCACTCGCGAAAACGACGCGCCAGCGGCGCAAAGGCTGCGCGGCGCGCAAAGACTGCGCCGTAGCGCGCAAGTGTTGCGCGTCATCACGAAGCGCCGCGCCCGGAGCCACACTCCAGCAATCCGACAGGCCTCACCATCCGCACGCGACAGCAACATCCCACTTCCGCGTAGCACGAGCATTGCTAGGTTGCCCTGCGTGCCCCCCACCTCCCGCACCGTGCTGGCCGTGATCCTCGGGATTGCCATCGGTGTGGCGGTTGGCCTCGGCGGCTTCACCTTCGTGTACGCGAAGGGCTCGTCCTACCTGCAAGACGACCCGGCCGCCTGCGCCAACTGCCACATCATGAACGAGCAGTACGAAGGCTGGCGCAAGAGCAGCCACCACGCGGTGGCCACCTGCAACGACTGCCATACGCCCGCGGGTTTCCTGCCCAAGTACTACACGAAGGCGAGCAACGGCTTCTGGCACTCCTACTACTTCACCACCGGCACCTTCCCGGACCCCATCCGCCTGCGTCCGGGCAATCGCGTGGTGACGGAGAACGCCTGCCGCAAGTGCCACGGTCCCATCGTGGAAGCCATTGAAACGCCCCCCACGGGCCACGAGCAGGTGGCCCCCAGCGAGCAACTGCAGTGCCTCACCTGCCACAACTCCGTGGGCCACCCCGAAGGTTCGGGGAACCCCGAGCTCATCCGTAAGGAGAACGCACGATGACCGAGCCCGAGAAGGCCCCGGAGAAGCGCCGACGCTTCAGCGGCACCAGACTCGTGGTCGCGGTCGCTGTCGCCGCGGCGCTGGCCGCGGCGGGTGTCACCGCGCTCCTGGTCAACATCATGGAGCGCAAGCAGGAGGCGAGGAACCCCTTCTACCGGGTGGTGGAACTCGACGACACCATCACGGACCCCGCCGTGTGGGGGAAGAACTTCCCGCTGCAGTACGACGGCTACAAGCGCACGGTGGACCAGCAGCGCACCCGCTACGGCGGCAGCGAGGCGGTGGCGCGCACGCCCACCCAGGCGGACCCCCGCTCGGTAGTGGCGCAGAGCCGGCTCGAGGAAGACCCGCGACTGGTCACCATGTGGAGCGGCTATGCCTTCGCCACCGACTTCCGCGAGGAGCGTGGCCACGCGCACATGCTCGAGGACCAGGTCTTCACCGAGCGCCAGCACGTAACGCAGCAGCCGGGCACCTGCATCCACTGTCACGGCAGCGTGTACGTCCCCTACAAGAAGCTGGGCGACGGGGACCTCATCAAGGGCTTCGAGAAGATGAACCAGATGCCCTTCGCCGAGGCGCGCAAGCTCGTGGAGCACCCGGTGTCCTGCATCGACTGCCACGACCCCTCCACGATGCAGCTGCGCGTCACACGCCCCGGCTTCATCGAGGGCATCGCCGCGCTCAAGGCCAGCCAGGGCGTGCCTGACTTCCGCGTGAATGAGCACGCCACGCGCCAGGAGATGCGCACGTACGTCTGTGGGCAATGCCACGTCGAGTACTACTTCAAGGGCAAGGAGAAGCGCCTCACCTACCCCTGGGCCAAGGGCATCAACGTCGACCAGATCATGGCCTATTACGACGAGGACGGGCACACCGACTGGACCCACAAGCTCACCGGCGCGAAGGTCCTCAAGGCGCAGCACCCCGAGTTCGAGATGTACAACCAGGGCATCCACGCGAAGAGCGGCGTGGCCTGCGCCGACTGCCACATGCCCTACCAGCGTGAAGGGGCGATGAAGATCAGCGACCACCACGTGCGCAGCCCGCTGCTCAACATCAACCGCGCCTGCCAGACATGCCACAAGTGGAGCGAGGCGGAGCTGCTCGACCGCGTGGAGACCATCCAGACGCGCACCTTCGAGACTCGCAACATCGCCATGGACGCGCTGGTGGACCTCATCCACGACCTCGAGAGCGCACAGAAGGCGGGCCTCCCCGAGGAAGCACTGGCCAAGGCGCGTGACTTCCAGAAGCGCGCCCAGTTCTACCTGGACTTCGTGGAGGCGGAGAACTCCATGGGCTTCCACGCGGACCAGGAGGCGGTGCGCATCCTGAGCAACTCCATCAACTTCTCGCGCCTGGGCCAGAACGCACTGCGGCCCGGCGGTGGAGCCTCCACCGCGCCGAACCAGCGGCCCCCGGGAGCCCCCAAGGCCACCGGGAGCGAGGGCTCGCGGCAGGGCTCCAGGTAGCCACGGGTTGACGCACCTCCGGTGGAGGCAAGGCCATCTCCGTCTTCGTGAACGAAAAGGGCATCACGAAGAACGTGCCTGGCACCACGTCGGACCGGTGGTTCTCGAGACCCGGGCAGCTTCCGACGCGGCGGACAAACGCGTCCTCGAAACCCGGCAGGACATGTCCGAGCACTCCACGGGCCAAAGGAGAAGCCGCTCCATCTTCTTCCGACTGGACGGAGGGCCCCTTGAGCATCGGCCCGCTGAGCGGGGACTGCATGTAGCGTCGGCCATCTGGCGCCGCCCGACAGAACGGCACTTGGATTAGACTGACGGCCATGAACCGTCAGACATCGCGACGCCGCTGCTTGCTGGGGTTGACCGTCATCGTGCTCACCACGGGCTGCGCCAGCTACAAGAGTGACATGGAAAACCTCTGCCACTCCGTGGAGCGCTCGAAGGCCCGCGACCTGCCCATCAAGGAGGAGGACGTCCTGACCATCGCGGCATCCTGGGCCGGCGAGCGCGCTCGCTCCGAGGACGGCCTGGCGTTGCTGAATGCGGTCGCCCATGTCGAGCCCGGGAGCAAGGGCCGGGTCATCCGGGATGCAGCGAAGGATGCGGGAGTCTTGAACTGCCCGTTCGCCGATGAACTTGAAGCCTCCGTCCTCGCGGACCGGGCGCAGCGGGAGCGTAAGGCGCTGATGCGCGAGCAAGCGCGGTCAGCGAAGGAGCCCACCGCGCCGACGCCGGCGCCCTAGACACAGCCGCGCGCGGATGCGCTGCATCAACGCGCACTCTCCACCCGCTGGCAGGCATCGTTCACGTCCCTGTCTCCGGCCCCCCGTTTGCGAGGCTCCAGCGAGACTGGTAGACGCTCTCCAATCCCGCCGCTTTGGCGGGTCTGACGCGGAGAGCCTGGATGAACAGCCTTGGACGCCTTGCAGTGGTGTGTGGCCTGTTGACGCTGATCGGTTGCGGTCCGGAAGCCCCTGTCCCGGAGGCCTCGGAGGAGGCCACGACGAGCCAGACTGCCGTCCCCGTGGGCCATCCCATCTGCCCGGAGGTGATGCCTCCGCTGTGCGAGGACGGCGACCTCTACCCCATCTACTCGGGCAAGTGCCTCATCGGCTTCAACTGCGTTCCCCATGTCGTCGCCAACGCCATCTGTCCGAACCCGGTCTATCCGGCCCCGGGCTTCTGCGAGGACGGCATCATCACCCCGGTGTACGTGGGCGGCTGCATCGTTCGTTATACCTGCACGCGGTAGTCCCCCGCGCGCCCGCCCACCGCTGGTTGCGTGGGCGGGCCGCATCCTCACCGCTACTGGCAGGCGATGCCGGGCAGGCCCCGGTACGCACCCTGCGACGTCCACCGCGTATACGGCGTGCCGCACGAGCCCGCGTACGGGTCATCCGTGCCGTAGCCCGGCACCCAGTATTCGAAGTGCAGGTGTGGACCCGTGGAGGCACCCGACGAGCCCACTCGCGCAATCCAGTAGGCGCAGTCGAGCGACGTGCCCCGGGCGAACTGCTGCGTGTAGGCCTTCAAGTGCCAGTACCAGGTCTGGGTGTTATCCGGGTGCCGCATGATGATGTAGTTGGCCGTGTAGAGGCCGCAGGCGGCGTAGGGGTTGGACTGGTTCCAGTAGTTGCACCGGTCGTAGTACCCATCCACGTTGGACTCGATGTAACCCCGCGCGGCATTCATCGCCCAGACGCCGTAGTCCATCTTGCTGAACCCGCCGACCAGCGCGTAGTCCGTGCCCGTGTGGCCACTGTATCGAACACCACCACAGGCGTAGTCCCGGCCACCGTAATCCTTGTACGCGCTCACGGTACACCCGCCGTTTCCGCACTGGTCCGCGAGCTGCGACGCGGGAAAGCGGAACATCGTCTGCGCGGAGGACAGGGCCGGAAGGGCCAGCAGCGAGAAGGCCAGCGCCACCGTGAGCTGCTTCAGCATCGCGCGCATCACTTCTCACCTCCCAGGTCCGCGGAGGCCGCGCCCGTTCGCACGTTCAGCTTCCAGAACTCACCGCCGCCCGCGTTGTAGCGGAGCACGTCGTCGCTCACCCACTCCATGTGATGACTGGAGACGGGCGGTGGCACGAAGGCCTTGGGCGGGCCGCCATACAGCATCGTGCTGTCCATCCCGACGTTGGTGAGTTGCTTCGGCGCCGAGCCATCCACGTCCGTCACGTAGAACGACGCCACGGTGGTGCGGCCGGACACGAAGACCACGGTCCTGCCATCCGGAGAGATGCTGGGCGTCGCGTCCACGCCGGGGCCATCCGCCAGCACCTTCACTCGGCCCTTCATGTCGATGATGCCCACGGAGGTCTCGTGCTTGGGGCCACGGGACATCGCCAGCGTGGCCACCAGGGCGTCGCCCTTCGCCGTGGGGAACAAGTCTCCGCCCACACCCTGAGCCAGCAGTCGCTCGCCGCCGTTGGCATCGCGCAGGCGCAGGTTGCCCTCGCCATCCAGCAATGCCACCTCGGGGCCTACCGTCCGGGCCTCGCGGTACTTGAACTCACGGGCCACCACGCGCACCGCGCCCGTGGCCTCATCGTACTGGACGATGGCCAGCAGCGGCAGCTCGTCCGTGCCCAGCGCCTCGGCGGGAATCTCCGCGACCACGCCCGCCAGCATTCCCTTGCCCTGCCCGAAGAGGTGGACGAAACGGGCCTTGGGTCCGAACTCCTTCGCGACAGCGGGAGCGATGAAATCACGCGCCTTCGTCACACGGCGCAGGTCCGCCGGATTCATGCGGTCCGCCGCGGAGGCGCTCGCAGCCGCCAGCGTCAACACGGTGAGTGCCAGGAATTGTCTTCTCATGTCGCTCCAGGGGTGAGGGGTGACCCATTCGATGATGTGTGACGAATGGGTTTTCCTACCGCACGGGAACGAGTTGCTTGGAAACCAATGATTGCTTGAGCGCGTAAAATTGAAGACAGGGTGTGTTTCGGAGCTCCTCGGGTCGCGGATGTTTTCAGTCCGCGCGGTCGCGGCGTTCAGGCCGCCGCTTGATCGGCGCGGGGGGCAGCCCCCTGCCACGCGGCCTGACGTTGAGGCGCGCGCGAGGCATGAATGGCATCCAGCAGTCGACGGCCCGTCTCGCGGTAGTCAAAGGAGCGCACAGCCCGTTCGCGTGCGGCCCGCGCCATCCGCTCGCGCAGCGCCACATCCTGCCCGAGCCGGAGGAACGCGTTCGCCAGCCCCTCTTCATCCCCCTGTGCCACCAGCAGCCCATCCGTGCCGTCGGAAATCATGTCTGGCGTGCCGCCGATGATGGAGCAGACCGGGGGGACGCCACACGCCATGGCCTCCATGACCGCGACGGGAGAGGCCTCGCCGAGACCAATACTGGAGAGCACGAAAGCATCCGCCCCGTGCAGCAACTCGATCACCGCGGCTTCTCCGAGCGGCCCCACCAGCTTCACGTGCGGCTCCAGCCCGAAGCGGGCAACGGACTGGCGGATCTCCTGCTCGTGCGGCCCCCGTCCCCCCACGGTGAGGTGTGCTCGAAGCCCTCGGTCCAACGCCTTGCGGAGTGCGGCGAAGGTATGGACGTGGCCCTTGCAGAGGTGCAGCCGCCCAACGGAGACGAGGTGAAGGCCGCGGGGGGACTCCACGCGCTGCGGCGGAGGAACGAAGCGGTCGGTGTCCACCCCCATCCACAGGGTGTAGGTACGCTCCGGCGGCAGCCCCACGTCCTCGATGAGTTCGCGCTGCATGGGGCGCGCGGCGGCGGCCACGAACGTGGCGTCCCAGGCCTTCGCGGCGTGGTCCGTTCCATACACAGGCAGGTCGCCGTGGAGGTGGAAGCTATAGCGCGGACCGCCGAGGATTCTGCAGAGCGCGAGCACGTGCGCGGCGTCCGCGGCGGAATGGCCATGAATGTGGTCCAGCTTCCGCTCGCGCGAGTAGTGGAGGAAGTCCACCGCGCACGCCAGCATCCCCAGCGCTCTCGCCTTCTGCTTCACGTTCACCGAGAGCCTGGAGACATACGCGAGGGCCTTCGCCATCCCGGGGAAGTCCCGAGGCGAAAGCAGCGCCGACGAGAGTCGGGGCGGGTAGAGATACGTGGTCTCGGAGGCCGCGCGCTCCGCCCATTCATGCGGACATCCCTCCACCGGGCGGCGCGTGGAGAAGATGTGTACCTCGACGCCAGCGGCGCGCAGGGCGGTGATCTCCCGCCAGAAGAAGGCGTGGGTTTGCGTGGGGAACTCTGGGATGAGCATGCCCAGACGAAAAGGGGCGACCGTCATGGCCCGCGTTCTATCCAGAAGTGTCCACGCCATGGAACAGCCAAAGCACGACGGGCCCGAAGTGGTGGAGAAGTGTGCAGTGCAAACCAAAAATAGACGGCCTCATTCGCACTCGCGATGTGGTGCCTCCCTGGGTCTTGCCTACCCCCAATCTCCACCCATGGCACACGGCTGAGAGTCAATCCATGTCCAGGAAAATATGCGCCGTCATTGTCGTCACGCCGCGAGGGCCCATTGGCGTTGGGTACCCGGGGTGCCTGAACGCCCTGGCGCGTCTGACAATTTTGACAGGGAGGGGATGAGCACCTGACGTTGGCAGCGAGCCTCGAGCGTGCGCGAGGGCGGCCCGGCGCGCGCGGCGTCCTTGAACCACGGACGCCGCGGATCAGCTCGGGCGAGCATCGCTTCCGCTCTCAGGACGACGGACTCCAACCGTTGTCAGGAGGAGCCTTCCTCGAGACGGGTGAGGCCCAGCGTGTCCGCATAGCTGTGCAGGCCGCGAATGTGATTGCCACCGTCAACCGCGAGGGTGTCCCCGGTAATCCATGACGCGAGGTCGCTGCAGAGGAACGACACCACCTTCGCCACGTCCTCCGGCTCGCCACACGGCTTGCCGAGCGGAGTGTGGGCAAGAAACTCCCGCCCCATCGCCCCGGTCAGGAGTCCAGCCCCCTCAGCCAGAGGGGTGCGGATGGCTCCCGGTGCCACGACATTCACGCGGATGTTGTACCGCCCCAGCTCCGAGGCCGCGACCTTCGAGAAGTTCGCGAGCCCCGCCTTGGAGGCGCAGTAGTGGGCGAGCCCGTCCGTCACGGCCGTCTGGTTCAACGAGGAGATGTTGACGATGGAGCCCGGCTGCTTCGCGGCGACCAGCGCCTTCGCCAGTGCCTGGGTGAACAGGAAAGGGCCCTTGAGGTTGATGGCCAGAACCTGGTCGAACTCCTCCACCGGCAGCTCCAGGATTGGGCGGAGGGTGGCCGAGCCTGCGTTGTTCACCAGGATGCCCGGGAGGCCGAACTCACGCGTCGCAACCTCGATGGCCCGCGCCACGTCCTCCACATGGACCACATCTCCCGCGAAGGGCACGGCCCGCGTGCGCCCCTCCGCCACCCGGTTGAGCTCCACGGCGGCCGCCTCCACCTTCTCCCGGGTCCGCCCGAAGAGGAGCACGTTGGCTCCGTCTCGCATGAGCCGCGAGGCGATTCCCAGCCCAATGCCCTGCCCTGCTCCTGTCACGATGGCACTGCTCGACACCAGCTTCATGGTGGCTCCTGTTTCCAAGTTTCAGGTACAAGCCTAGCAGCCCGGTGGCGGTCTGACGCCGCGGCTCTTCGGCCATGAGCATCCACTCCTGTCCGAAGAGGCGGAGCCCAGCGGCGTGGTGTCGCCCGTGTGGGAAGTGTCAAAGGTTGCCCAGCCGCTCAGCGCGGCCCCGCCACGAAGGCGCGCAGGTCCGCCACCAGGGCGGGGGCATCCACGAGACGGGCCGGAGCGAGCGTGCCCGGGGGAGCCTCCTGCTCTTTCGCCAGCCGATGCGGCGGCCCCCATGAGCGGCCATCATCCCGCGTGGCATACGAGAACCACAGCGTGCGAGGCTTTTCGCCGGTCCGCTCCAGTCCCGCCGAACCCACGAGCACGCCGCGGCCTCGCGCGCTGATGTCCAGGTCGTGGACTTCGAGATACTCGCCGTTCCAGGTGGGCGCGTTCAGCTCCCTTGGAAAGCCCAGCGTCGCACACGTCGCGGTGACGAAGTCGTCGTCCGAGCGGACGACGGTGAACGACTGGCCCGGGTCTCCCATCTGTCGCTGGGTGATGAGGATGACCTTGTGACTCGAAGGTGACACGTAGAAGCCGACCTCTTCCTCTTCATGGCGGGGAACCACCGCGCGCCAGCCCTTCGGGCCCTTGATGAAGAGCACCATCCCACTCGCCGCTTCGGCGGCTTCCCGCGGCTCGCGCAGGTAGCTCAGCTTTCCGACGAGCAGGTCCTCGCGCGTCGCGACACCCTTGAGCCCGAGCCGCGCCGCGTCGTTGACGAGCTGCTCGGTGAGGGGGCGCACACCCGCGCAGGCGACTTCGTCCTCCTGGGTGGACTGCTTCTCGCCCGCCCATCCCGTGGCCGCGAGAAGGACGGCCGCCGACGCAGCACCGATGACAAAGCCCTGCTTCCTCATGTGCTCCACCTCTGCCGCCATCAGAGTGGATCCAGCTCGGGGTGTCGAGGTGCTGGACACGGATGGCGAAGGAATCCCGTCGCCCTCGTTCGATGACAAGCAGATGCGATGCCCTCACATGGCGCCCCCGCCTCTGGCTTGTCGTGAGTATTCGAGCGGGCAATTCGCACTCGAGCTGTAGGCCTATCGAAGTGTCTCTCTTTCCTGGAGGTCCCATGTCCTCGATTCGTCCCCTTGTCGCGGGTGCAGTCCTGTTGTCGATGGCAGTCCCGGGAGCGGCGTTCGCGCGCGCCGCGTCTGGCTTCCTTGGCAGTCCCTACAATCCGGCGGATGCTGGTTGCTTCAGCAACTACTACGGCTCCGCTCGCAACAACTGCTCCACCACGAGGAGCTGGTGCATCCCGGCGGTGGTCGACCCCGCTGGCTCGTATACCGTGAATGTCGTGGCGTACGCGCCGAACACGTCCGCGACGGTGGGCTGCTACGCAACGGGTGTGGATGACGCGATCTCCGCCGTCTGGACGTCCGGGATGCGCTACGTGTCGTCCTTCGGATCGGGCGCGCGGTACATCACCCTGACCGGCGCCTATGTGCCGGGCAACGGGCAGCTCTTCGTCTGCTGCGACGTCGGCCCTGGCGCGGGCGTCAACGGCATTCTCTGGTAGGGATTGCCTGACGGGAACGGCCCAGGTGTGGCCGTTCCCGTCATTTCCGAGCGGAGCGCGTCAATGAGAGTCGAGAGAATCATCGTGGGCACGCTCCTCGTCGGGAGCCTGGTCATCCAGGGGCTGCATGCCCAGAATCAACGCGAAGCACTGGCCCTCCTTCGGGATGAACTGGACCGCGTCTCCGTCTCAGTGGAGAAGCTGCAGCGGGTTTCCTCGGCACGTGGAAGCGAGCCCCTGGCCCGGTTGACACTCGCGCCCGTACGGCAGGCCTCGCCGACAGCCGCCGTCGCACCCGCCCACGAACTGGACGAGCCCCTGCCCCCGCCGCCCCCCGCCGCCGTTCCCTTCGACGCCAATGCCGCGCGCGCCCACGTGGAGCGGACTTTCGAGCACGAGTCCTCCGACAGCGGTTGGGCCTCTGAAGCGCAGCGGGAGATTCGTGAAAACCTGTCGTCGCACCTGCCAGCGACCGCGTCCGTGCGTGACTTGGATTGTCGCGCGACGCTCTGCCGTCTGGAGGTCGACTTCCCGGTGGAGACAGACTTCCAGGAGGCCATGGGCCGGCCAGGTGCCATGGCGCGCCTGTGGAAGGGACCGAGCATGGCCCGCATCGACAGAGACAGCACTCGTGGGTCCGTGACGGTCGTCGGGTACCTCGTCCGTCCGGGTCATCCCATGCCGGTGGAGGCCCCCACGGGCTCTCTGTCCACTCTCGAATAAGGCCTCATCTCAAGGCCTGATTGGCGAAAGGCGTCACGCATCGCACCCTCTGTCGGTTCTGGGCCGGAGAGGAGCATGAGATGAGCGCCAGTCATTGGTCTGTCCTGTTGACGTTGGGCCTCGCGGGATGTGGTGCGCCCACCCGACTCGAACTCCAGGGAGCGGGCCTGACGCCGCTCCCGGAGAATGCCTCGGTGGCCCGCACGAGCGAGATCGCTCGAGAGGACTCCCGCCACGCGTGCCCCGGCGCCGCATCTCGCCTGAAGGTCGTCATCCCCCCCGGGTCCGGGGCCTCCATCAACGGGCCCTTCCCGGAGTCGTTCGTCGACGTGCGAGGCAAGCTCTACTTCGCCACCAACCTGTTCGACGGCAGCGCGACCCTGTGGCGCAGCAATGGCACGGAGGCCGGCACCGTCCCGGTGAAGTCGTTTCCCGCCGCCCCTGTCGGCGTCCCCGCGCTGAGAAACCTGTTCCCCGTGGGCGACCAGGTCTTCTTCCAATTCGATGAACCCTCCACCGGCCGGGAGCTGTGGGTCAGCGATGGCACCGAGACCGGAACCCGGCTCGTCAAGGACCTCACACCCGGCCCCGAGGGCACGTATCTCGCGGCCGTCGCCGCGCAGCACGGTCAACTCACCTTCCTGAGGCTGTGGTCCTTCGCGCCCGGCAATCCTCAAGTGGAGCTGTGGCGCTCGGATGGGACGGCCTCGGGCACGGTGCGGTTCGCGAACTTCGGGACGAGCTCGACTCTTGGCAACGTGTCGCTGCAGGTGGGCGACAACCTGCTCTTCTTCCTGGCCTCGCCCGAGCAGGGCACCGCGCTGTGGCGCACCGACGGGACCGCGAGCGGAACCCAATTCGTCAAGAAGCTCGATGCCCAGGTCGTCAATCTCACGACCACGGGACAGGCGGGGGCCGTGGGCCTGTTCCTGTTCAAAGACGGCGCGAACACGGAGGTGTGGAAGACGGACGGCACGGCCTCGGGCACCCTCCGGCTGGACGCGTTCGGAAAGAGCGTCAACCTGCTCGGGGCGCTGCACGACACCGTCTACCTGTCCTCGGTGGACAGCACGACGATGCTGATGCGCATCGAGAGTCTGTCCCTCCAGGGCGGTGGCAAGGCCTCCGTCACCACGCTCCCCAATCCGTTCGCGGGCCAGGAGGCCGCCTACCCCTACCCGCAGCAGATGGCCGTCTCCGGGGACCTGCTCTACTTCTCCGTGGCCATCGCCAGCCCCGGCCCCGCGCCCCGCGCCGCGACGCTGTGGGTCTCGAACGGAACCGCCGCGGGCACCCTCCCACTCTCGGAGTCCCTGAGCCTGAGCGATGAG
Organism: Myxococcus sp. CA056; assembly: GCF_013336715.1. Classification (NCBI taxonomy): domain Bacteria; kingdom Pseudomonadati; phylum Myxococcota; class Myxococcia; order Myxococcales; family Myxococcaceae; genus Myxococcus; species Myxococcus sp. CA056. The sequence goes on along the minus strand of NZ_JABUMT010000008.1, from coordinate 172,217 downwards.
TACGCCTCGCCCTTGTTCCCGACCGGTGACGGTGCCGCGCTGTTCGTCGCGTCGACGACCCACACCAGCCTGGAGCCCTGGTTCACCCAGGGCACTGTCGCGACGACCCGGCTCCTCGCGGACATCCATCCGGGTCCTGCTTCATCCATCCCCGATGGCTTCGCCCGCGTGGGTGATCGCATCTACTTCCGCGCCGTGGACGACACCGGCTCCTATCAGCCGTGGTTCGTGTCCTGTCCGCGAAAGTGACGCGCCCCGTCTCCATCCCGGCCTCCGGAGTCGTGCGCAGCAGGAGAAGATGCGGCCCTCCCGGTCGACGTGGGTAAGGCCTCGGACAGAGGCGTCCCAAAACAGGACCCTCACACGCTGGCGCTTCTCACGAGCGCGATGGGAGTTCCACTCTCGCGCACGGGACAGCAGGTGGGCCTCCGCTTCGCGCGGCGGGCCACCCGCATCGCGGCGTTCGGCCAGACATGAAGGGGTTCTATCGGTGGCGCTCCGCTTCTTCTTTCATGAAAAGTATTTCCATGAAGAAACCCTCGCGCCACCAACCCCCTCCTGATTCCGAGCGCACACTGGAATCAACCATCCCGCGGAAGCAGCTCCATTCCATTACCAGACGCTTCACAGCCCCCTAGGACTGTCGCCACCTTGGCACAAGCAGTGCTCAGGCACCTCGCCCACACGGCCGCTTGAACGGCCGCTTGGGGAGGGACTTCATGAAGAAGTGTATTGGCCTTGCACTCGCTCTGACCATCGTCGCCTGCGGCAAGGCAAAGGACGACGAAGCGCCGTTGATCGATCCGCCGGAGACACCCACGTCTCAGACCGTCGCGGTGCGCCTGCTCGGAGTCAACGCAGCGGGGCCCGTGCGCGTGCAAGTCTCCACGCTGGAACTGACGGTGGATGGCAATCCGTTTCCGGCTCGGATTGGCGGCAGTGAGATCGACCTGGGCAACGACCAGAACGCGTGGGCCGTGACAACGTTTGACCTTCCCGTCGATGCACGCAAGGTCGCGATCAGGCTGAAGTTCCAATCCGAAGGCATCATCGAGCGCAACGGGAAGTCGCAGCTGCTCGACCTGAGTGGCCCACCGATCTCCCTGATCGCGGACGCCGCGCAGATCCGGACTCGCAACAAGGTGGTGGTCGAGTTCGATATTGCCCGCTCCCTGGTCGAACGTGGCGAACAAGTCTTCATGTTCCCGGAGTTCATCGTCCGCTACTGACGAGACTCCGGGCGGCACGAACACAAGCAACAAGCAAGAGCTGAAGACAGTCCAAGCATTTTGAAGTGAGGGCAGGATATCATGCGTTGGGGATGGTTGGCGGCAACAGCGGCAGTACTCACGGGCAACGTCGCGCTTGCGCACGAACTGGCGTGCGACAAGCGGGTGAACGGCGAGCTCATCTACGAAATTCAGTCGTACCCGGCGACGCTCGAGTGGACGATGACGGTGCGCAACGTGCACCGCACGAGCGCGTCGGACGTCGAGGCGGTGGAGGATCGACTGCTCACCGACAAGTTCGGTTGGGCACCTCAACGAACGCCTCCGTACAGGCTTGCATTTGGCGAGTCACACCGAGAAGTTCACGAACACCGTGAACTCGTTCGAGGAATGCAAGCAGCTCGCGCTGGCGGATGGCTCGAACGACGAGCTCATCGACAACGTGTTCTCGGCGACCTGGGATGATGGCGAGACCCAGTGTCGGGCACGCGTCGTCTGCCTGCCGCTTTGCCCGCCTCAGACGTGCATCGGAGAGCGGGGTCCCCCGGGGGCGGAGGGGCCAGAGGGGCCAGCGGGGGCCCAGGGGCCCGTGGGTGATGCGGGGCCCGAGGGGGCACAAGGGCCCCAGGGAACCAGCGGACCGCCGGGGTTGCCAGGCGCCACCGGAGCGCAGGGACCCGCGGGGCCCATCGGCCCTATCGGTCCTATTGGTCCTGCCGGTGCCACGGGCCCGGCGGGCCCTGCTGGCCCCGTGGGACCCGCGGGGCCTGTCGGTGAGACGGGTGCCACTGGTCCCGCCGGCCCTGCTGGCGCCACCGGTCCTGCCGGTCCTGCTGGCCCCGCCGGTCCTACCGGGGATACAGGTGCCACCGGCCCTACGGGCCCTGCCGGCGCAACCGGCCCCGCGGGTGCGACGGGGCCCGCTGGCGAGACGGGTGCCACCGGCCCCGCGGGGCCTGCCGGGCCCGCCGGCGCAACGGGTCCTGCCGGTGCAACGGGTCCTGCCGGGGAGTCCGTGGTCGGGGCGTCCGAGCCCCCTGGGGTGAACTGCCCCACGGGCGGTGTCCAGTACACCTCCGCCTCTGGCGTCAACTACGTCTGCAACGGAGCTCCGGGCCCCGCGGGTGACACCCTGGCCTTCGGCTACTTCTATGCGCTGATGCCGCCCGACAACGCCGCCACGGTCGCGGCCGCGTCCGCGGTGGACTTCCCTCGCGATGGTGCGACGAGCGGAATCAGCCGGGCCAGCGCCAGCGAGTTCGTCCTGCCAGCGATTGGCGTCTATGAAATTTCCTGGCAGGTCAGCGTCAGCGAGGCCGGCCAGCTCATCCTCGGGCTCGACAGCGGCTCAGGGGTGGTGGAGCAGATCAGCACCGTGGCTGGCAGGGCGACGGGAACGTCCCAGATCATGAACCACGTGTTGATCACGACGAGCTCCGTGAACTCGCTCTTGACCGTCCGCAATCCCGCTGGGAATTCGCCGGCCCTGACGATTACGCCTCTCGCCGGCGGCACGCGGGCCGTCTCCGCGACACTCCTGATCAAACAAATCCAGTAGGCACCGGCCCCATCAGGGCCGGTGTTCCGGGGAGGCCATTCGCGCGGTTCGAGTGGCCTCCCCTCGAAGTCTGTCATTTCGGACGCAGGGCCAAAAAGGCATGACACCTGCCCGGCTCGAATTGCGCAGACACCTCGTGAATGCTTGCGCAGTAAAGGGCTGTCAGTCCATGACATGAACACCGTCAGGAGCCGCGGTTAGGGTGTGAATTCCTAACGCTCCCTGGAGGTCTTCATGCAATTGCCGCGATTTTCTGTCGTACTGGTTTCAGCCTGCGCCGCATGGCTGGTGGGCTGTGGGGATGCGCCCGCGGACTCGATGGAACTGGCGGACGGGCTCTCCACCATCGACCCACGGTCGGGCCCCACGGGGGACGGGACCTGGATGGGCGAGCCCACGGGCGCGGGCTGCGAACCCGACGCAGGCACTCCGCCGCCCACGGATGGCGGACCGTCTGCCGACACCGTGCTGGTGACGAGCACCACGCGCTTCTTCACCTCGGTGGGCATCTCCGAGCAGGTCGAGGACTTGTCTGCCAATCCCCCTGAGATCCTCGTGCCCCAGGGCGCGACCTTCTCCCTGATTCTGGGCTCCGCGGTGCCCGGTGGCTGGGAATTCCGGGGCGTGCCCCAGGGGCCGTACTACCTGCACACGGGGACCTCCCACGTCATCACGTCGGCGCGCCACGTGGACGTCGGCAGGAACCGGCTGGGCCGGGACGATGCCGTCTACTCGGAGTTCAACTGGGCGCCCCTGCAAATCAACCTCTTGAACCTGGCGCCATGGACGCCATCCGGGTCCGGAAACCTGCAGCCCGGCTCCAGCCTCCAGCTCACCTCCGGGCAGGTGGACCTGTTCGGCTGGATGGACCTCTTCGAGAGGGTCCCCAGGGGGCAGACGTCCATCCTCACCAACCAGGCCAGCCTGTCGCTCGGCAGTGGCTACAACATCCCCATCTTCGAGGCCGCGCGCGGAGACCGGATGTATGTCAATCAACTGAGCCAGTTCAGCGCGCAAGCGCTGTCGGATGGGACACCCGTGGGCTACGCCGCCGTGGAGCGCTCCCTGGAAGTGGGCGCGTTCGACTTCGCGCCGGACGGGGTCAGCCCGCTGCCGGTCTCCGGCATGCTCCAGCCCGTGAGGATGCGCGAGTTCCCCGTGGAGTGGCGCCTGCCCGCGTTCACGCGCTTCGCCTCGGAGGTACACCCGCTGGCGGCGCCCTGGACGCCCACGCTCCAGGTCCTGCCCGCCGCGCATGGGCTGTCCAAGGGTTGGATCGGCTACTCGGGTGAGCTGCTCACCCTCCGCCTGCCCCGAGCCTCCTCGTTCGACTACACGACCCGCCTGAAGTTCGGCAATCCGTTTCCCCAGAACTGGGGTGTCGTAGGCGCCTCGGGCTACAGCTTCCGGCACTCCGCCCCGCTGCCGGACGGCTCGGGCAACTCAATCGCCATCTCGGGCACCATCTCCACGGTCGACACGCTCGACAATCTCATCGCGGGGCCGCTGCAGCCCCGGGTGTCCCCTCCCCGCTCACTGACCATCGACGGCGTGCCCGCGAGCGTGCCGCGCGAGGTGGGCTCCGCAAGCCCCGTCATCGCCTGGGCACCGCCCACGCTCGGCACGCCCAATGCCTACCGGGTGGCCTTCTACCGGTATGACCCGGACCTGAACTTCGCCTTCCAGACGACGAGCCTCTATGTGCCCGGCTCGGCCACGCAGGTCCGACTGCCGCCCGACGTGCTCCTACCGGACAGCATCTACTACCTGCGTGTGGGGGCCATCGACGCCCCTGGCTTCGACATGGAGCGCCACCCGTTCACGACCCACGAGCAGGTGCCCTACAGCAGCGCGGATGCCGTCAGCTCCCTCATCACCACGCCGTAAGCGGCTTCGGTGGAGCTGAAACGTTTCGCCAGCTCCTGGCCACGCGGCCCGGGTCCGGACGGGGTCAAACCTCACCGGGCCCGGGCCGTGGTGTCAGGAGTTGCATCTTCCGCCACACCAAATTGCGGACCTCCCTCGTCTTCCGTGCTAGGCAGCGCCCGCCGAAGCGCCTCGGCCGGGTGACAGCTCGAGGGCCCTGGGGTGTTGAACCAGTCCAGAGCCTCCAGACCTGACCCACGGCACCGCGCCGAAACAGGGGGACCGCATGTTTCCGAAGACCGGGTTCACGAGTGCCGTCACCACGGTGCTGCTGGCGTTCGCTCCGCGAGTCGCCGCGGAGCCCACCGTCCAGGCTCCGTCCGCCTTCTTCCTCTCCCGGAGCGAGAACCGGAACCAGGTCCATTACGCCGTGGCCCTGGATGAGGGCTGCCGCCCTGTCGGCGCGCGTCCCGTGCACGTGTACTGGCGGATGCTGGAGCGGGGCGAAGCGGAGGTCGAAGCGCTGCTGAGCATCGAGCTTCCCGCCTATGGACTCGAGGACGCGCAGCAGGTGGAGTCCACCGCCGAGGGTGGGCGGGTGCGCATCCGCCTGCGGTCATTTCCGGATCGCCCCATCGACATCACCACCACCCTGGTGCGCGGTCAGTGCTCGGTGCAGGCCTGGACGAAGTTCGGCGCCAACACGGCCCAACTGGTCCACATCTTCGTGAAGACGTCCTGGCCCTTCTCGGTCGACTTCGTGCGGCTGGATGGCGTGGGCGCCGAAGGTCAGGCCCTCTCCGAGCTGATCCGCCGGTAGGACGTCCCGCCCGCGCCGGAGCCATGAAACACCGGTGTGATACCCCTGGAATTTCCAGCGGTTCCGGCTGCGTCAAAAAATCCGCGCGGAAGTGACAACCTCAGGGGGAACGGGGCCGATAATGCCCGCATGACCAGTGTCGTCGGCCCCCGCCGCTCGCCCCTCTCCGCTCGCCCGACCGAAACTGAAACCGCGCGTGAAACGTCTTCACCCCGGGCACCTGCCCCGGCGCGCAACGAGTTCGAGCCCTCGCGGCAGGGACTCGCGGGCCTCACCCCCTCCCTGCTGACGAAGCTCGGCTCCGTCTTCGTGCCTGGCGCCCCCACCGTCGCGAACGCGGCGGCCCCGAGCGCGAAGGCCGCGACGGGAACGGCGGCGACGCCGCTGACCCCCAGCACGAGCCCCAACGCGGCCATCCAGGACAACGCCACCGTCACCAGCACGCTGGACGTCGCGGACGACGCCAAGGTGGAGTCGCTCAAGCTGGACCTGGACATCGCGCACACCTACCGGGGTGACCTGACGGTGACGCTGACGTCCCCGTCGGGCAAGAGCGCGGTGGTGTCCAACCGCCAGGGCGGCTCCGCGGATGACCTCAAGGGTTCGTTCGACCTGAAGGACTTCGCGGGAGAGCCCACGAAGGGCACCTGGAAGCTCGAGGTGAAGGACACCGCGAAGGGCGACATCGGCACGCTGAAGCAGTGGGGGATGAACATCGTCCCCGAGACGAAGGCGCCCGAGCCGGACCCGGAGCCCTCGGATGACCCGTTCGACGGCCTGCGCGACGACGCGCTGCTGAAGGCCGTGAGGGACTCGGCCTCCGGCAAGAAGGTGGTCAGCTACAACGAGGCGCGCAACATCATCTTCTCCAGCCTGGACGTGAACGCCGCCGGCAACGTGGAGTGCGTCTACACGGGCGTGGAGGTCAAGGGCGGGAAGATTCCGAACAGCTCCGTGATGAACGTGGAGCACACCTGGCCGCAGTCCAAGGGTGCCACGGGCGCCGCCAAGAGCGACCTGCACCACCTGTTCCCCACCGACAGCAAGGCCAACTCGCGGCGCAGCAGCTTCCCGTTCGGCGAAGTGGTGAACGTGAAGTGGAGCCACAACGGCGCCAAGCTGGGCACCGACGCCAAGGGCAACACCGTGTTCGAGCCGCCCGACTCCCACAAGGGCAACGTGGCGCGCGCGATGTTCTACTTCTCGTCCACGTACAACAAGCCCATTCCCGCCGACGAGGAAGCCGCCCTCAAGGCGTGGAACAAGCTGGACGGAGTGGACACCGCGGAGATCGAGCGCAACCGCCGCGTGGCCAACATCCAGGGCAACACCAACGCGTTCGTCGACAACGCGGACCTCGCGGATCGCGTCAAGGATTTCTAGACGCCCGCTGAGCCGCACCGGAGATGAAGCACAGGGGTTGGATGGCTCGAGCCGTCCAACCCCTTTCATTTGGAGCCCGTCCATCCGCCACCGCGACATCGCTGCCCGGAACTCGTGGTGTGGGGAGTGCTGACAATCCTGTCGCGATGGCTGCTCGCCCACTCCCGCGACTCCGGGGAAAAGCGAGGGGCGTCGCGAGGCATGGGTGTTGCTTGGAGACAATCGCCACCCAGCCACAGGAGCGACTGTCTGACTCGCCTCGCCTTCGTCGCGCTGCTCCTCCTCGCCCCGGCGGTTCGTGCCCAGGCGGAGTCCCCCAGGCCCCAGGCCGAGTCCACGGCGGCCATTCCGAAGACCTCCATCTGGCTGTCGCCCGTGACGCACGCCTTCTTGTTCTTGGGAGGGCCGATGACGGAGCGGCTCCACGTCGCCGTGCCGATTGGCGTGGGCCGGAGCTTCTCGGAGACAACCACGGGGGTGCTCGAAGTCACGCCCATGCTGACGCGCAACAGTTGCAACCGCGAGTCCATGCGCTGCGACACGATACGGCAGCTCAAGGTCACCCTGGGCCTGGCGTGGAAGCCCGCGCCCAGGGCTCGTGGGCAGGGCTTCTTCTTCCAGCCCAGGTTGAGCGGCATGTGGACCTTTGACAGCCAGCATTTCCGTCCCTTCGGAAGGGCCTCCGCGCTGACGTATGAGCAGGAACATGGCTTCCAGGTCACCCTGGGGATGGACGTGGGCTACCGCGTCGTGACGCGACGCTCTGGGTTCTTCTTCGAGCCCATGCTCGGACTCGGCATGGGCTACAGCGTGAACCAGCGACGCAAGGCCATCGACGTGAGCTTCCAGTATGGAAATCCCATGACGGAGGACCGCACGGACCGCGCCATCACCGACCTGGACCTGGACCTGGTTCGCCTGGGCGTCACCTTCTGAATCCAGTGTCCCGGTACTCGATACGGAGCAGGCTCTCGCGCGCCAAGAACCATTCGCTCACGACGCGAGATATTCATGGAAACCTCCGCGCATGAAACAGGCTCGGTACATCGGGCTCGTCTGAGATTTCCCGGTATCAACGACTGAAACATACGTCATCAGGCGGATACCCCTCGCCATGTGGGCGGCTTGGGTATACCGGTTGATTCATGAGCCGCTCGTCAGCTTCGGTCGGGACATTGCTGGGTCAGAAGTATCAGCTGCGCCAGAGGATTGGCGTGGGGGCAATGGGCATCGTCTACGAGGCGGCGGAGCTGGACGAGACCGACGCGGTGGCCATCAAGGTGCTCCAGCAGCACCTCCTCGACAACGAGGCCGTGCTCGCGCGCTTCCGCCGTGAGGCGCACGCCATCGCGGGGCTCCAGCACCCGCACCTGGTCGAGGTGAAGGACTTCCAGTGCAACCCGGACGAGCCTCCGTTCATGGTGATGGAGCTGCTCCAGGGTCAGACGCTCCGACTCCTGCTGAAGCAGCAGGGTCCCCTGCCCGTCGCGCGCGCGGTGGCCATCGCGCTGCAGACGTTGTCCGCGCTGGAGACCGCGCATCGCGCTGGGGTCATCCACCGCGACATCAAGCCGGACAACCTCTTCATCGTCTCGAGCGAGACGGGTGACAAGGTGAAGGTGTTGGACTTCGGTGTGGCGAGGCTGCTCCACGAGGACGACGCCTCGGCGGTGGGCGCGGAGGCGGGAGCCTGGGTGGGGACGCCGTCGTTCATGGCGCCCGAGCAGGTGCGTTGCCAGCCCGTTGACGCGCGCGCGGATCTCTACTCGCTGGGTGCGTGTCTGTACCAGATGGTGACGGGGAAGCAGCCCATCGACGTCGCCGACACGGTGGCGCTCTTCTCCGCCATCGTGGAGCGGGTGCCGCCGCTCGCCTCAGCGATTCGCGCGGACGTGCCCGAGGACTTCTCGCGAGTGCTTGCACGCGCGCTGCACAAGAAGCCCGCGGAGCGCTTCGCTGATGCCGAGGAGATGGCACAAGCGCTCAGGCCGTGGGCCACCCCACCCGGGATTGAGACTGCGCTTCAGATTGACGCCGGACCTGAGCTTCCGATCGACGCCGGGCCTGAGCTTCAGTTCGACATTGCGCATGAGCTTCCGCTCGACGCCGCGCCCGCGCCTCAGCTCGACACCGCGCCTGAGCCTCTGCTCGACTGCGCGCCCGCGCCTCAGTCCAACGCAGCCCCTCAGCCCAGCGCCGCGCCTCAGCCCAACGCTGCGCCTGCGCCGCAGCTCAACGCCGAGCCTGCGCCAAATCTCGCGCCTGTGGATGAGCGTGCTCCGATTGTACCTATGGCGCCGCTGCCGCCCCTGCCCCGGCGCCGCTCGGCCATGAAGGAGAGCCTCATGGTCGTCGGAGCCACCCTGCTCGGGCTCGTGGTAGGCGTGGCGCTCGGCCTGTAAGGCGGGGGCCTCACACCGCGAGCATCGTCTGTGCCTTCACATCCTCGCGGGCCGCGACAAAAGAAGACGCGCCCCTCCACGCTGACGCAGGGGCGCCCAAACCTCGAGCACGGGGAGCATGCTCAAGGTCCGACATCGAAGAATGACTCTCTCCAATGGAGCGGGAGCCCCAAGGGCCCCCGCCCCTCCCGCCCTCAGTGGACGATGAACGTCGAGGGGAGCAGGACCTTGGCGCCTCGGCCCTGGAAGAGGCTGTCCTTCAGGTGCAACTGGATGACGACGTGCTTGCGCTTCTCCAGCTCCGCGCGCTTGGTCGTGAACAGGATGGAGCCCGAGCGAGCGTTGATGAGACCCGGCGCGCCGGACTCCCGGAAGGCCCCCATGTCATCGAAGTGCACGCGCACGTCCGCCGACTGCGCTTCCGCCGGCAGGTAGAAGTACCCCAGCAGATAGGCGTGGTCCGTCTGAGCCAGGTCCATGGAGCGCGCGGACGCGGCGAGCTGGAACGGAATCGACTTGCCCTGCGCAATCACCTCGATGCGCCCCACGCCCAGCAGCGCCTTCTCATACAGCTCCGCATCCTGACCGAGCAGCCGCAGCTCGAAGCGGTCGCCCTCGGGCACCACGATCGGGTCCGGTCCACCGCCTCCATCACACGCGCTCAGCGTCAGCGCCACGAACATCCCGGACAGGGCCATCCACCTTGAATTCGTCATCATGTCATCCCCCCTTTCAGTACTGCGGTTCCACGGCCCGCTCCTGCCCCAGCAGCGGATCCATCTTCCAGATCTTCTTGCTCAGCGGCACCGCCCTGCGCTGACCGGAGCGGTTGTGCTTCTCCAGTTGCTCCAGCGCCTGCTCCAGCAACATCGGGTTGGGAGCAACCCACGCCTCCAGGCCCGTCAGCGCCGGAGCCTGGGTGCCGAAGAACCGCTCGTTGCACGTGGCCGTCAGCAACTCACGAGCGACCTTCACCTTGAGGGACTCGAAGTCCGAGCGGATGGCACCGCCCTGCGAGATGGCCGGGTTGGCCCAGAGGATGCCCAGCGCGGTCTCCGTCGTCGTGACCTTGCCCAGGTTGCCCAGCGAGATGGGGCCCGGCGCCAGACACTCGCTCAGGGCGTCCTCGCTGGAGCCATAGAAGCCGTGGTCCCGCGTCAGCATCGGAGGCTGTTCCTCACTGCCCACGGGAGGAGGCAGGTTGAAAGCACATGTCGCGCCGTCCGCGAACTGCGTGGCGGGGCCGGTGGTGACAGTGGTCAGCGCTCCCGTGACCAGGTTCACTGAATAGAACGTGTTGGCGAGGTTCACGTTCGCGTTGGTGGACCCGTAGAAGAACAGCGATCCGGAGACCGTGAAGAAGGCGGAGACCATGGAGTTGCCCACCGACGGCACACCGTTGATGAGTGTCGGGAGGAGGAAGTCCAGGTGGGTGCCCAGCACCGGATCGATGACGGTGACGCGCTGGGTGGCGCTGTTGAAGCCATACAGCAGGCCGTTGATGGGGTTCACCGCGAAGTCGGCGACCCGGAACGTCGCGGGAGTGCCCACGACGACATCCGACAGCGTCGCGCCCGTGGCGGTGTTGATGCGGACCAGGTGGTTGCTCGTGATTTCGAACCCGAGATAGGAGCCATCCTGGAGGACGGCGCCCGCGCCCCAGAGCGCCGTGTTCGCGGCCCCCGTGGCGAGCGGAGCGATGACATCGGACGAGCCATTGGCGTCCACCCGGATGAAGCTGGGCTGGACCACGCCGTCGGAGCTGATGGCATACAGGAAGCCGTCGACATGGTTGAAGGCGAGGGCATTGTACGGCAGCGAGGTCTCCCCCTGGAGCGCGAGCGTGGCCGTGCCAGGGTCGAAGATGTACAGACGCGACGGCCCCACGGGCAGCCCGGCGCTCGAGGAAGACGCCGTCGAGATGTAGACCGTGTCGTCACACGACAGGATGCGTTCCTGGGCGCAGAGCACGTTGACGCCGTCCTGGGCGGAGCCGCTGTCCCAGCCGATGCTGAAGACGTTCGTGAAGGAGGCCTCCTCGCTGGGTGTGGAAGGATTGGCGTCCAGCGCGCCCAGCGCGATGCAGGCCTCGTAGCTGGGCACGGGGAATGAGCACTGATACGTGACGTTGCCACCCACGGGGACCGTCCGCGGCGGCGTGGGGTCGAGCGTGCACGCGGTCAGGAGCGGGTCTGCCGCCAGGAGGAGAATCGACTCCAGCGTCGGATGGATGTTCGTCGCGCTGAACGTGAAGTTCAGCGTGTTCGGATAGGTAATGATCGTGGCCTGCTTCACGCCATTCACGAGCTTCTCCGCTCGGAAATCGTGAGCCCAGACACCCGGGGCCCATAACGCGCCACCGAGCAGGACTCCAAACCATCTGCGATTCATCTTTATGCCTCCGCGCCCTTGGGGGTTACGGCCAGGGACGCCGGACGCCCTGCACGGAAGGTGCCCGCTTTGGCTTGGTTCACAAACTATTCCCGGTGACGCCTGCGAATGCCCTTCAGTCCCGGCGTGTGATGAACACGCGGCATGAACAGACAGACATTCTCGGATGATGGGTGCCCGAGAGTGATTGTCTGCCCGATGAAGGGCTCGACACCCGCCCCCCAGGGCAACACCGCCTGCGGGCCAGGACGCGAGGGAAACAACCTACACGGAAATTTTTGGCAAAAGAGCCCTGCAACAATTCCAGTCAAAACACATATTCCGTGTCGGGTGCTCAGGAAGGAGCCACGGGCCCTGACTCCGCGACGGGCCCGAGGGCGGAGCCGGGCTGGGACTGGTCCTCGGTGCGCAGGTACCAGGGCACGCTGATGACCACCAGGCGCCGGGCTCCGGACAGCATCAAGGTGCTGCGCAGGAGCTCGGAGCGGCGCCCATACATGACAGCCCGGTACCACCGGCGCTCCAGCAGCTCCGGCAGGACGACGGCCACCGTGCGGTGCGGGTCCTCGGCGAGGAGTCTGTCCACGTAGTCCAGCAGGGGCTGCACGAGCCCCCGGTAGGGCGAGGGGACTTCGTCCAGCCTCGGCACCTGGAGGCGGGCCCGCACCGCGGGCTCCTGGACGAGCGCGGCCCACTGCTCGGCCAGGGAGCCCGGGGCGGCCTCGTCCTCGTCGGTGCGCACATGGACCGCGCGGACGTCATGGCAGAGCCCCAGCGCGAACCGCAGGGCGGTCTCCGACGCGTGGGACCAGCGGCTCATGGGCACCACCGCCACCATGCTCCCGCGCGAGTCCACCGCCATGGGCCGCTGAAGCCCTGTCGTCTCGCGCACGCGCAGATAGGCCTTGTGGACCCGACTGAACAGCAGCACGCCCAGCGGGATGATGACCACGGCGGCCCAGCCGCCATGGGTGAACTTGGCGACGATGACGATGGCCAGCGCAAGCCCCGTCAGAAGCGCGCCCACGCCGTTGAGGACGCGGCGCCACCGCCACCCCGTCTCGCGGCGGCGCGTCCAGTACACCACCATGCCCGTCTGCGAGAGGGTGAAGGCGAGCAGCGCGCCAATGGCGAACAGCGGGATGAGCCGGTCGGTGATGGCATCCGAGGCGAGGATGAGCAACCCCGCGAGCACCGCGAGCAACAGGATGCCTCGCGAGTACGCCAGCCTGCGTCCCCGGTGCACGAAGGCCACGGGCAGATAGCGATCCAACGCCAGGAGCCAGCACACGCGAGGGAAGCCCGCGAAGCTGGTGTTGGCCGACAGCGCGAGCACGCCGAGGATGGACGTCATCGCGACGTAATAGAAGACACCCCGCCCTGTCACCGCCGCGAGCAACTGGGACAGGACACTCTGGTAGCCCGGGCCGTCGGGCGCCGTCGCGCCCACGCCATAGACCTGGCACAGCGCGGACACGCCGAGCAGCAGCAGCACGAGGACGAGGATGATGAGCGACAGCGTGAGCCTGGCGCGGCGCACGGAGGGCGCGCGGAACACCGGCACCGCGTTGCTGACCGCCTCCACGCCCGTCATCGCCGTACAGCCGCTGGCGAAGGCCCGCAGCACCAGCCACAAGCCCACGCTCGCCGAGGGCGAGGGCAGCGCTGGCGGAGGGATGTCACTGGCCGGAGCGCCCCCTTGCGCGAAGGCCCGGAACGCACCGACGGCGAGCAGGATGAAGAGCGAGCCGATGAACATCGCGGTGGGCAACAGGAACAAGGCCCCGGCTTCCCGCGCGCCTCGGAGGTTGACGAGCGTGAGCAGGCCCAGCAACCCCAGCGCGAGCCCCAGCGTGTGCGGCCGCAGCGCGGGGAAGGCGGAGACGATGGCGCCCACGCCCGCGGAGATTCCCACCGCCACGTTGAGCAGGTAGTCCAAGAGCAGGGCGGACGCCGCGAGCAGCCCCACCCGACGGCCCAGGTTCTCTCGCGCCACCGTATAGGCACCACCGCCGCGCGGGTAGGCTGCGATGGTCTGCCGGTAGGAGGACGCCACCACCACCAGCAGCCCGACGATGCACGCGGTGATGGGCAGCAGCAGCTTCACGCCCGTGGGGCCCAGGGGGCGCAGCACCGTGAGCGCGGCCTCGGGGCCATACGCCGCGGACGACAGCGCATCCAGCCCGAGGAGTGCCACGCCCGCGAGCACGCCCACCTGCTCGTGTGACGCCTGCGCCGTCGTGAGGGGCTTGCCGAGCAGCATGTCCATCCAGCTCCGGCGGCTCGTCCTGGCGTGTTCCATGCCACCCCTCTGGCGCCCCTCGTGGTCCCGTCGCCGGGCGTCCCTCACGGGCAACCTGGGGATGCCACGCTCCAGGCAGAGCGGGCGGCGTGCCAGGCGCGCGACTCCACCCAATCCCTCGCATCCGCCCCAGGACACGTCGCATGCCTCCGCGCGGACACCTTGCTGCCCCGGGGTGATGGGCTGCCAACACCCGGAGTCCGCTTGTGTCGTCCCCGGACGCTCGGCCCTGGAGTCGGCTTCACGGAGCCCTCCCTGATTGGTCACTTCCACGTCCACCCCGCAAATCGCATTGGAGGGCAGCACGTATGGCCATGAGGCACTGCTGGACGCTATCTGTCATCGCCACCCTGGGAGTCTCCGGGACAGCGGTGGCGCAGGAGTCGGAGACGCGCGAGTCGAGCCCGGTGGAGCCGGTGGAGATGGATGTCCGCGCGGAGCACGGGATGGCCGGCCCCCAACTGGCGGTGGGTATCAACCTGGGCCTGGGCGCGGGCTACGTCTACAAGGACGGCACGTCGCGCACGGGGACCCGGGAGGACTTGAAGATCACCGACGCCGCCAACGCCTCCCTGCCACTGATGCTGGAGCTGGGCTATCGCTTCAACCCCCGCTTCTACGCGGGGCTCTGGGGCAGCTGGGAGAAGGTCTTCACCAAGACGAACGACATCTCCTGTCCGGAGGGGTTCGACTGCAACAACTCCCAATGGCGCTTCGGCCCCGAGGGCCGCTTCCACTTCAATCCGGAGTCGGGCTTCGACCCGTGGGTGGGGCTGGCCGTGGGCCTGGAGTTCCTCAAGAGCCACGTGGAGGGCACCACCCAGGTGCCCGTGCCCGGCGGAGGCACCGTGGCCGCGAACATCGACACCCAGGTGACGGACCGGGGCCCCACCTTCATCCGCCTCAGCGCCGGAGGCGACGTGCGGCTCACGCGCTACGTCGCGTTCGGGCCCATCGTCACCGCGTCGCTGGGCAGCTACACCGTTCGCACGGGTGACCAGACGTTGAGCATCGCCGGCCTGCCCGGGCAGACCTCCCCCGTCTCCGCCGTGGACGACGGCTTCCATGCACTCTTCACCCTGGGCGTGCGCGGCGTCTTCCGCACGTTCTGAGGCGCGCGGAGCAGGCCCGCGAGGCGGAAGACCGGGCGAGCCGTCCACGACGGCCCGCCCGGCCCGGTGCCCGATTTCCCCCGCTCCTGACACGATGTCTCGTGACAAGTGCACCTGGGTCACAACCGCCCCTCCCAAATGTTGCCGTGGCGCGTCGGAAAAGGCTCACTCCCCGGCTCCCAGAGGCCCTTCCCAAACCTTTCCTACATGTCAGGGGATGCAGACCTATTTACAGTCATGCGCCGCCAGTCGAGCATTGGCCTCCTCATGGCTGCCTACCGCCCCTCCCCGACACCTTTCGACAGCCTTGCCCCGCGCGACTCCATCGCGAGGCGTCACGCACCGTCGCGCCGAGTCGCGCGTCTGGCCCTGCTGGGCTGCGCGCTGTTCATGGCGCTCGTGCATGCACCGACGGCCCGCGCGGCCGAGGAGGCGAGTTCCTCCATCCCATTGCTGGAGGGATGGCGCTACCGCTGGGGTGACTCGCCCCAAGGCGCGGATGGACTTCCCTTGTGGGCGCAGACGGCCAACGTCGCCGAGGACTGGCGCACGATGGAGGCGCTCAAGCCGCCACCGGGACGCGGCACCCACGTCTTTCTGTGGGTCAGCATCCCGTTGCCCCAGGGGCCGTGGGCCGAGCCCGCCGTCATGCTGGGTGAGGTCACCAACGCCGTGGAGGCCTACGCCAACGGTCAGCGCGTCTATGTGAGCGGGCGACTGAACACGTCTGGCGCGGAGCTGTCCGACAACATGGCCTGGCATGTCGTGCCGGTGCCGCGCGCCGCGCTGGGTGGACATCTGCTGCTGCGCGTCCAGTCGAGCAACCCGAACATCGGCGTGGCACAGGGCGCGTTGATCGGCTCGCGGCACCAACTGCTCGCCAAGGTGACGCGCGAGGGCCAGGCGCCGTTCGTCATGGGCATGCTGCTGCTGGCGGTGGCGGTGGGTTCGGGTGGAGCATTCCTGATGCACTGGCGTCGGCGGATGCTCGCGGGCCTGGCGGTGTTCTCCGCCAGCGGCGGCTTCGTGCTGCTGGGCCTGAGCGGCATGCCCAACGCGCTCTGGGACGCGCCCATCACCGCGACGCGCTTCACGGTGCTCGGCATCTTCCTGCTCGTGTCGGGCCTCATCGAGTTCGTGTCCGACGCCATCCTCAACAACCAGCGGCGCTGGTTCCGCATTGGAGCGATGGGCTACACGGCGCTCTGCGTGGTGGCGGCCCTGTCCGCCCTGCTGGACCTGGGCACCGCGCAGCGCATCCTGGTGCCCTTCCTGCCCTTCTCCTTCATCATGCTGCTCATCTGCTTCAGCGTGGCGGCGGCGGAGGCGTGGCGGGGCAACCCCGACGCCCGCATCTTCGTGGGAGGCATGTCGGGGCTCGTGCTCTTCCTCGCGCTCACGGTGCTGCCCGTCATCGGCGTGCTGAGCTTTTCGTTGGGCAACGTGTCGCACTGGGGATACCTGGCGCTCACCCTGTCGCTGATAGGCATCGTCGCGCGACGCTCCATGGAGGTGGTGCGCTCGCTGGAGGCCCACACCCGGCAACTGGAGGAGCGGCAGCTGGAGGTGCGCAACCTGGCGGGGCGCATGGGCACCGGCGCCGGTGAGCTGGCCACGGTGGTGCAGCAACTGCGCTCCACCAGCGACCAGCAGACCGAGGGCGTCAGCCGTCAGGCGGCGGCGCTCCAGGAGGCCGAGCAGACGGTGAAGGAGATCCGCCGCTCGTCGCAGATGACGGCGGAGAAGGCCAGCTCGCTCGCCGCGTCCGCGGAAGGCGCCGAGCAGGTGGGCCGCGAAGGCAGCGCCGCGCTGGAGCGGACGCTGGCGGACCTGGCGGCGATTCGCAACGAGGTGTCGGAGATGGCCCGCCGCATCCTCGCGCTCGACGAGCGGACGCGCGAGGTGTCCGGCATCGTCGACTCGGTGAAGGACCTGGCGGACCAGTCCAACATGCTGGCCATCAACGCGGCCATCGAGGCGGCGCGCAGCGGCGAGAGCGGCCGGGGCTTCGGCGTGGTGGCGCGGGAGATGCGAGGACTGGCGGACCAGTCCATCCGCGCTACGCACCGCATCCGCGAGGTGCTCAACGGCGTGAGCGCCAGCATGCGCGAGGCGGCCCAGTTCAGCGAGAAGGGCGACGAGCGCGTCCGGCAGAGCCTGGATGCGGTGCGCACGTCCAGCGCCCAGTTCCAGGAGCTGGCCATCCTCATTGGCGACTCCAGCGCGAGCATGCGGCAGATCACCGCCGCCGTCAGCGCGCAGGACTCCGGTACCCAGCAGATGGCCATGGCCATCCAGGAGCTCTCCGGACAGATGCAGCGCACCCTGAAGACGGTTCAGGAGACACAGGAGGCCACCCGCTCCGTCCAGTCGCTGGCGGAGAGCATGTCCGGCCTGGCCACCCAGTCGCTCCGGGCAGAGGGCTCCACGAGCGTCGCGCCACCCCGGTAGCCCCCAACACCCTCGGAAGAGAGGTCCCATGCGTACCCAGGCCGCCCTGCTGCTCGTGCTCGTCGCCGTGGCTTCAGCGTGTGGAGGGGCCCATGGGGCCGCCTCGGACCCCAATCAGCCTCCGCCCCCCAAGACAACGGTGGCGGTGGAGAGCCGGAAGCTCGTGGACGTCAACCTCTACGCGCTGACGGGGACGCGGCGGATGCGGCTGGGGACCGTGCCGGGGATGTCGACGCGCAACTTCGTGTTGCCCCCGGACATGGTGGGCAACACGGACCGCATCCGCTTCGGCATCGAAATCATCGGCACCCTGGGCCACAAGAGCCTGGGCAGCGAGCGTGGCTTCGAAAGCGAGCAGGAGATGTCCGTCCGGCCCGGCGACGAGCTCTCCCTGACCATCTACTGACACCCACCCGGCGCCTTCCTTTCGTGAGGAAGGCACCGGGCTCGGGTCCTGGTTCCGGTCAGAACGACACGATGTCGCGGCGGCTCGAAGCCCCGCTTTCAAGGTCGGACAGCACCGAGGCCCCATCGAACGGCACCGGAGGCGCGGGCTCCAGGGGCCGAGCCGCGGCATCTGACGCCAGCGCGGCGGCGGTGACCTCGAGTTCGAAGAACCCGCCGTTGTTGTTCTCGTCGCTCTCCGCGACGACGCCATCCACGTCCGCCAGCACCACGACGCGGTAGCTGCCCGGAGCGATGGTCGGCGAGAAGGTGATGGTGGTGGGCGGCAAGGACCACGTCCCCGCGCCCGCGCTGATGGGAATGGCGCCAATGCCCTCCAGAATCTGGAAGTCCGGGTCGGTCAGGAAGACGCCCACGTGCGTGGCCGAGGGGGCCGCGCAGCGGGTGAAGAGTTCGAAGGAGAGGTCGGCGGAGCCTCCTGGCTGGATGGTGCCCGGGCTGAGCGTGCCGGCCGTGAAGAAGAAGTCGGGCGGCTTCGTGGTGCCCAGCAGGCTGTTGTCGCTCAACACGCCGGTGAGGTCCACGCGGCCCAGGACATACCAGGTCGATGGCTGACACCCGTTGGAGATGAACTCCAATTGGGCCACGGTGTTGGCGGGCATGGAGAACCGGGAGATGAACTGCGTCTGGGTTCCCACCGGCGGCAGATAGGGTCCAAGTCCACTTCCCCGGAGCGCGATCTGCGTGGTGAACAGCGGGTAGACGCCGCTGCTGCCATTCGCAGTGGCCGACAAATAGAAGTTCAACTGCGCCACCGCCGCTCCAACGCCTGACTTGCTGCCGGCCATGGAGTACTGGACGTTGAAGCCCGAGAGCGGGGTCGTGATCGTCGGCGGTACCGAGATGGAGATCATCTGGACCTGCGCCCAGGCGGGAGTCGCCACCACGCCCAGCAGCAGAAAGAAAGACACCACGGCGGATTTCCTTGTCATACAAAAGACAGTACACACGCCAGGAATGGCGCAGCAAGACAGACACCACCCGCCACGCCCGCGCCCATGTACACCAACCAGACACGCTTCTCCAAGGCAATCACAACCAATCCAACTTTACGACCGCGACGGAAGCTCGCGACCCTCAACAGGGCCCTCGGCCGGGAGACTCCCCCGGGAAACCGCTACACCGACAGCGAGACGCGCCGGCGCGCCACGGGCGTGCCCATCCTCCGCGCCCTCCTGAAAACACCCACACGCGGATGAAGACAGCCACTTCTTAAATTCCGATTCTTCGGAAACTCCGGACATCCCCGGCCCGACAACGTGTGGACCCCGGGTCGAATCGCGGTGCGACAGGCCCGCCGTGCACGGCCCGAGAACCGCTCGCGGGAACACCCCGCCTGGAGAAGAAAGATGCACACGAAACGGAAGATGTGGCTCCTCGCCCTGCTGTTCGTGGGGCTCTCCGCCTGTGGTGGTGAGGGCGAAGGGGTGACGGACGCGCCCGAGTCGCTCGACACGAGCACGGCCGAGCTCAACACCGCCATCTACAACCGGGCGCGCAACTACGCCGCGGCCCATCCCACGCGGGATGGCGGCACGTGGGACCAATGGTGCGGCTCGCTGATGTGGCGCTTCGGACAGTTCCCGGAGTCCTCGGCGCGGCCCTCGGCCATCGAGGCCTATCACGCGTCGACCCGGCAGCCCTACGCCGCTTCGCAGGCTCCCGCAGGGGCCTTCCACTGGTGGGACATCGGTTCGTTCGGCCACGTGGGCCTGGACCTCAACGGCGGTGGCACCACGGTCTTCATGGCCACGCGAAAGCTCGCGGAGAGCTGGGGCAACGCCATTGGCATCAACAGCGTGTCGGGGTACTCGGCGCAGTCCGGCGCGCGATATCTCGGCTGGTCGCTGGACTACGCGGGCAGCGTCATCCCGGACCATGGCCCCCTGCCCGGTGGCGGAGGTCTGCCTCGGACGTCGACGGAGGACGACGGCATCCCCGGGCCCATCTACTACAAGCGCATCCAGACGGTGGGGCGGCGGGACTTCGGCTACACGGGTCCCATCGACGGTGTCACCGGACCGAACACGGAGAAGATTCGCGTGAGAATCACGGCGCGCGAGCTCAACCGTCGGGGCGGCCCGCGCACCTCCGCGCAAGAAGACGGAATCCCAGGCGCCATCTACTGGCAGCGCGTCCAGACGGTGGGCCGGGGGTTCGGCTACACGGGCCCCATCGACGGGATTCCCGGCCCGAACACGTACAAGGCCGAGCACCGCATCTGCGGGTACGCCGTGAATCGGGCGTTCTAGACGGAAGGCCCCTGCCCTCGCGCTCACAATGCCCTTTCCGCCGAGCGCGAGGGCGGATGCGGCTACAGTCCGCGCATGACTGTCCAGGCCACGGGCGTGCTGCTCGACCTTGAAGGTGGCGTCGCCACGCTCACGCTGAACGATGCCGCGCGCCGCAACGCGATGACTCCCGAGCTGGGGGATGCGCTTCGTGCGCGGGTGGAAGAGCTGCGTGGGCGGGAGGACGTGCGCGCCGTCGTCCTCGCCGGAGCGGGCGGGACGTTCTCCGCGGGCGGCGACCTCCTGATGCTGGAGCGACTGCGCCAGGTCTCCTTCGAGGAGGCCCGCGTCTTCATGCTCGACTTCTACTCACGCTATCTCAGCATCCTGGACCTGCCCGTCCCCACGGTGGCGGCGGTGGAGGGCGCGGCCATTGGCGCGGGGCTGTGTGTCGCGCTCGCGTGCGACATGTGCATCGTCTCCGAGGACGCGAAGCTCGCCCTCAACTTCGTGCAGCTCGGCCTGCATCCCGGCATGGGCGCCACGTGGCTCGTGCCACTGCGCACAGGCCCGCAGCGCGCCGCGGAGCTGCTGCTCACCGGGCGGCGCTTCGATGGCCGCGAGGCGGTGCGGCTCGGGCTCGCGCTGGAGGCCACCCCCGCCACGGAGACCCGGACCCGCGCACGCGCTCTCGCGACGGGCATCGCGTCGAACGCTCCGCTCGCGACCCGGGGACTCAAGCAGCGGCTCGGCCTGGACCGCGCGGGGCTCCATCGCGCGCTGGCGGAAGAGGCCCGGCTCCAGGCGGAGAGCTACGGCAGCTCAGACCTGGGCGAAGGACTCGCCGCCGCCGCGGCGCGACGGCCTCCCGTGTTCCAGGGGCGGTAATCCGCCCATCGCCGTGCTTCCTCGTCGCCAGGGTTCGCGACATGCTGCCGGGCGGCTTCGCGGTGGACGCGAGACAGCGGCGGGAGGGATGGAGATGGGACAGCTTCGACTGGAGCGACACCTGCACGGGGTGCACGTGGTGCTCATGTGCACGGACGACGCGGAGGAACAGGCGGAGTGGGTGCTGAGCGTGCTCGAGCGCCTGCCTCCCGGCGGACTCATCCCCGGACGCACGCTGCGCTTCGGCTGGTCCAACCTGCGCCTGGACCCGCGCGGAGATTCGCTGGTGGTGACGGAGCCCGACTTCGACGGCAACCCGCTGACCGACTGGCGCGACGACATCACCGTGACGCTGCGAGTCCAGGGGCGGATGCTCGAGACGACGCAGACGGTGGGCACCGAGCCCCTGTTTCCTCGCTACGGGGACAAGGTCGCGGCCGTGCCCGGCTGGGACAGGAGCCCCCGGGTCGCCATGGCGCGCGCACGCGCCCCCGAGGGCACCGACTCCGGCTGGCTCATCGTCCCACCCGGCCCGCCCGGCGATGAGACCTTCGAGACCTTCCCCGTGTACGCCCTGCTGCGTCGCCGCCCCGCGTTGCTGTCCGCGCTCGCCCTCCCTGGAGGATGGGTGGCGGAGTTCGAGGACGACACGCTCGTGGGCTACGGCAAGCCCGACTGAGAATCCGGGTCCGCGTCAGGTACGCTCCGAGCGAACCGTCCTGGGCCCCCAACTCAAAAATTCGAAGACACGAACATCATGACCAAGCTCAATCAGATCATCGCCGTCGAGAAGGGCGTCAAGAACCGCTCCCAGCAGGAGCTGACGCAGGCCCACCACGACCTCCAGAAGCCGCAGCTGCTCAACGGCATCTCCCGCACCTATCAGCCCCGTGACGAAGAGGGTGAGCGCTTCCCTCCCGAGTCCACGCGCGTGCAGGTGCGCACCGACGACGTGCTGAAGAAGACGAAGGAAATCCTCACCCGGCTCTTCGACGTCACCGCCACCAAGGACCTCACCAACTGTCACGCGAAGGCGGACGTGCGTGTCGACGGCAAGGTGCTGCTCAAGGGCGCCCCCGCCACGTACCTGCTCTTCCTGGAGAAGCAGCTGGTGGACCTGCAGACCTTCGTGAAGAAGCTGCCCACGCTGGACCCGTCGGAGTCCTGGGTCCCCGACCCGGCGCAGGGCCTGTGGGCCACCGAGCCGGTGCAGACCGCGAAGACGAAGAAGGTCCCCCGCAACCACGTGAAGGCCGAGGCCACCGAGAAGCACCCCGCCCAGGTGGAGGTCTATTACGAGGACATCGTCGTCGGTTACTGGAAGACGGTGAAGTACTCGGGCGCTCTCCCCGCCGTCCGGGTCAATGAGCTGGTGGAGCGTGTGGAGAAGCTTCAGCAGGCGGTCAAGTTCGCGCGCGAGGAAGCCAACGCGGTGGAGGTCGAAGAGTTGAAGTCGGGCGAGGTTCTCCTCGGCTACCTCTTCAGCTAGACTCGGCGCGCAGTCCTTTCGGAGTACAAGCTCAAACTCAGCAGCAAGTTGATGCCGAGCGTTCCCGGGTCGCCTTCAGTGCAGGTTCGAACCCTGCCCCCGCCATCCACTCCTGCGGCGGGGTAGCCCAACGGGTAGAGGCAAGCGACGTCACGGGCCCGCGAAGCACCCCACGCTCAGATTCTCACTCCAGACTCAGCATTCGCTGTCGCAGGTCCGATCAACCGCCTTCGCCCTTCTCCCCGAGATGCTGGTGCAATTCCAGCCCGCCGCTCCACTCGCTTGCGCGGCGGTCGTTCAATCGCAGGACACGGGGCATCAGACTGAGGCGAAGTCTTAAACGTGCGGACCTCATCCATGGCAGCACCCCGAGCCCGGTCAGGAGGACACCCTGATCGGGCTCACCTATTTGTCCCGTCGAAACTTCCAGCGCGGCTGTTTCACCTGGCGGACATGTCTCGCCGTGAGGGCTCGTGTGGGGTTGCCCTCGGCGCGCGGGGCGACTTCAATGCGGAGTCGCGATGCTGTTCGGAAGCAAGACGCCGCCGTCCCGTTCGGAGCTCGTCACCGAGGCGGACCTGGCTCGCTCGAAGGGCCGGCTGAACAAGGCCATCTCTGGTTACCGGAAGGCGCTGGAGCTGGAGCCGAAGGACGCGGTGGTGCTCGGCAAGCTCGCGCCGCTGCTGGCCCGGGTGAAGCAGCCGGAGGCCGCGCTGGAGAGCTTCCGCGCGGCGGCCCAGGTCCATCTGGACAAGGGTTTCGCGGACAAGGCGCTCGCCGTCTATGCGCAGGCGGCGGAGCTGTTTCCCCTGGAGCTGGACCTCTGGCGACAGGTGTCGCAACTCCA
Organism: Myxococcus sp. CA056; assembly: GCF_013336715.1. Classification (NCBI taxonomy): domain Bacteria; kingdom Pseudomonadati; phylum Myxococcota; class Myxococcia; order Myxococcales; family Myxococcaceae; genus Myxococcus; species Myxococcus sp. CA056. The sequence goes on along the minus strand of NZ_JABUMT010000008.1, from coordinate 148,783 downwards.
CGTCGTGAAGGGACACCGCGCGGAGGCCGTGAAGACACTGCTCCGAGGCCGGCTCCACTTCCGTCGCGGGGCCGAGCGGCCTGGTGCCATCCTCCTGCTTCGCGAGACGCTCGCGCTGGACGCGACGTTGTTCGAGGTGAAGCTGGACCTGGCGCTCCTGCTCGCGCGACAGAAGCAGCGTGACGAAGCGCTCGCGGTGCTGGAGCCCCTGCCCGCGGAAGCGAAGAGTCGCCGCCACATGCGCAGGTTGCGGTGGACGCAAGCCCAGGTGACGCCGACCGTCGGAGCGTTCGCGTCGTGGCTGCGCGCGGTGCTGCTGGGCCGCTAAGCGTCAGCCCTTGGCAGTCATGAGCCGTGAGCCTCCCTGGACTTGACGCTCTGCCACGCGAGCCTTGGCAGTTGGCCTCGCATCCAGGAGGGCTCCAGCGGAGCGCCCGCGAGGAAGCGGCGGCAGGCCTCGTGACTCGGGCCGAGCAGCACGACATCCAGCAGCAGCGGCGGCCACGGTGGCAGCGAGCCCTCCGCGATGAAGCGCCCGAAGTGCTGGACGATGGGCGCGAGCAGCTCCGCCTTGCGCGCCGTGAGCGCTCCCGCAGCGTGCGTCCCCAGCTCCATCGCCATCGCCTGGTACATGAAGCGCCCTTCATCCCGGTGGGCGAAGATCCACTCCAGGTGGCCATCCACCAAGGCCACCACGGCCGCCTCCGCCGTGGTGGTGGGCAACACGCGCTCCGACAGGTGCGTGAAGAGGCGCTCGAAGGTGCGAATCAGCAACGCCAGTGTCAGGTCCGGCAGCCCGTCGAAGAGGTGGTAGACGCTCGACGGGCTCGCCCCCGCGGCCTTGCGAATCTCCTCGATGCCCGTGCTGAGAACGCCCCGCTCCGCGAAGCAGTGCAGCGCCGCATCCAGCAAGGCATCGCGTCGCTTCACCCCGTCCCGTCGTGCTGGCCCCATCGCCCTACCCTATGCGCTGCCCCCTCCTTGGGTCATCAAACCCCAGACTCTCGAATTGGAATATTCTTCCAATTCATGAACAGGGCTGGCAGGCTGGTGTCCATGGCCGACCTCATCCTCACTGGAGCGTCGCGTGGCATCGGTCACGCGCTGGCAAAGGCCCTCGCGAAGTCGACGGAGGACCGACTCATCCTGGTTGCTCGGGACCGGGCCCGATTGGACGCGCTGGTGCTCTCCATCCAGCGGGACGGCGGGCAGGCGCTCGCCGTGCCTGGAGACCTTTCCTCTCTCGCGGCGGCGCGCGACCTGGGGCGGCGATTGGTGGACGTAGTGGGCCCCGAGTCCACGCTGGTGCACAACGCGGGCGTGTGGCCATCGCGACGGGAGCTGACGCCGGACGGGCTGGAGCGGGCGTTCGTGGTGAATCATGCCGCGCCGTGGGTGATGCAGCAGGCGTTGCTCGACGCGGGCCGGCTGCGCCGCATCCTGCTGGTGAGCGCGGGACTGTTGGTGAAGGGCCGGTTCGACGCGGCGCGCACACCCATGGGTGAGGACTTCTCCAGCATCCGGACCTACTGCGACACCAAGCTCGGCTTCGCGCTCGCGATGCGCGACGTCGCCACCGAACATCCGGAGCTGGACGTGCTCGTGATGCATCCCGGCGTCGTGCGCACGGACCTGGGTGCGCGCACGGGGCCCGTGGGCTGGCTGCTCTCGCTCGTGAAGCGCGGCTGGGAGTCGCCGGAGGTCTGCGCCGAGCGCCTCGTCCGAGTCCTCTCCAGGAAGCGTTGGTCTCCTCCGGGACAGGCCTCCTGGTGGATGGAGGAAACGGAGCAACCCTGGCCCGCGGTGACGGAGGATGTCGCCACGCGGCGCGCCGTGCGCGAGGTCCACGCGCGACTGTTCCCGGGCACTTGAGGCCCGCGCGGCCGCGGGCTCGTCCCGCGCGGAGGACGACTCGTCACCGGCGCCGGAGCTTCCGTCACATCCCCGCCCTCGCTGTCGACACGTCCCGCTACGACACGGTGCTCCAGCGCCTCCGGTGTTCGCCGGCGGCCCGTAGCGAGGAGCGTGTCCATGCATCGCCCGATATCCATCCGAAGCCTGTTCCTGGCGAGCGCCCTCACCCTGGCCTTCGTGCCCGGGTGTCAGGACGCCCCGCCGCCCGCTGACTCCCCTCCCGAGCCGCTGGGTGCCGCCACCCAGGGCCTCACCTGCGGCGACAGCCTCATCCCCGCGATGACGGCCGGCGATGCTCCGAGCGGGCTCGCCATCGGCTCCAGCCAGCTCAGTGCGTCCAACCCCGGCTGGATGGCGCTCGACGGCAGCGACACCACCATGTGGCTCTCCGCGAGCGGACAGGCCACGGCCTGGCTCACCTACGAGTTCTTCAACGGCCCCAAGACAGTCACGCACTACGCCATCAAGTTCTCCAACGGCACGCTCAACGCACGAGCGCCACGGGACTGGACGCTGCAGGGCTGGTCCGGCACCGCGTGGAACACGATTGACTCGCGCACGCTCCAGACGAACTGGGGAGGCACCGAGCAGCGCGAGTTCGCCGTCGCGTCTCCCACGGCCTACAGCAAGTACCGCCTGGTGGTGACGGAGGACAACGCGGCCGGCACGGGCGTGGACGTCCTCTCCATCGGCAAGCTGAGCTTCTACAACTGCGCCTGCGCCGCCAGCGTCAACCAGGTACCGGACATGACGAGCGCGACCGCGCCCTCCGGCATCGTCACCGCCTCGGGGGTCATCGACGCGGAGCCGGAGTACGACGCCTGGAAGGCGTTCGACAGCGTGGCCACCGGAACATCCATGTGGATCTCCGCCATCAAGCAGACTCCCGCGTGGTTGGCCTACGAGTGGACGGACGGTCCTCGCATCGTCAGCCGGTACGCCATCAAGTACGCCAACGGAGACATTACCACGCGCGCGCCGAAGAACTGGACCTTCCAGGGCTGGAACGGCAGCGCGTGGGTGACGGTGGACACGCGCATCGACGAGATGAACTGGTTGGGCGCGGAGCGGCGCGAGTACACGCTCAGCACCCCGAGGACGTTCAGCAAGTTCCGGCTGAACGTGACGGACGACAATGATTCTCGCACCGGGGTCGAGGTCATCTCCCTGGCGCGGCTGGAGCTGCTCGGCTGCGTGCGCGACACGGTGGCGCCCATCGTCCCGGTGTTCACGGGCTTCACGCCGGCCTCTCCCAGCACGCAGACCAGTACGACTCTCGCCGGCACCACGGAGGCGGGAGCCACCGTGCGGCTCTTCTCTGGAAGCAGCTGCGCCGGAAGCCCCCTCGCGAGCGTGACGGCCACCGCCACGGGCACCTTCACCCGCCCCTTCACCATGACGGCCAACACCACGAGCACCTTCTCCGCGAAGGCGGAGGACGCCGTGGGCAACATCTCCGCGTGCTCCGCCGCCATCAGCTATGTCCATGACAACATCGCCCCCACCACGCCCTTCCAGCTCGGCTTCGTCCCCAATGGAGTGGGAACGCAGTTGACGCCCCTGCTCGAAGGTCGCACCGAGGCGGGCGCGCTTGTCCGCGTCTTCCAGAACTCCAGCTGCGGAGGGACTCCGCTGACCACCACCACGGCGAACGCGACGACCGGCAACTTCAGCCTCAACCTCACCGTGGGGACCAACTCGGTGACGACGTTCTCCTTGCGAGCCGTGGATGCCGCTGGCAACACCTCCGGCTGCTCTCCGACGGTGGCGTACACGCACGACAACCTCGCGCCGCTACCGGCCACCTTCATACCGGGACTGGTGCCCTTCCCCCAGGCGCCCTTCGTCAGCGCGGTGCGCACCCTGGCCGAGCCTCGCACGCGGGTGGTCCTCTTCTCGAACGCGGGCTGCACCACGCCCATGGGCACGGAGGTGCCGCTGGACAATGCAGGCAGCGCGATGGTGCCGCTGCTCGCCAACCAGGTCGGTGTCACCGTCTTCGCGAGGGTCCGGGACGCGGCGGGCAATCAGTCCTCCTGCACGTCCTTCACGGAGACCTGCGTCGCGGGCTTCCTGGACTGCGATGGCAATCCGGGCAACGGGTGTGAGACGTCGATGATGGAAGACGCGGCGAACTGCGGCGCGTGCGGCACCGTGTGCGGTGGCGCGGCCTCGGCGAGCGGCGTCTGTGGCGCGGGGACGTGTGGCCTCGGCTGCGCGGTGGGCACCTTCGACTGCGACGGCAACACGGTCAACGGCTGCGAGTCATCCACGGCCTGTGCTCCAGGCGTGTGTCAGGTGACGCCGAACCGCGAGCTGCTCATCACCGACCTGTCCGTGGTGGAAGACCCGGTGCGCACCACCGGCAACGGCGTCTGGACGTTCGGCACGCTGATGCGCCGCATGAACGGCGGGCAGAATCCCTCCGAGCTGGTGCGCAACTGGCTGAAGACGTGGGAGCAGGACCAGTTCATCGAGGCCTCGTTCGTCGCCGCGCGCACGCGCATCCGCCCCGACGTGCTCGGGCCGTGGGAGGCACGCAGCGGCGGCCCCACCGCACAACTCGACTTCAACACGGCGCCATTCCGACTGCTCGCCATCGTCAACCGCATTGACCTGCGCAGCGAAGGTACGCACTCGGGTGAGGGCCGCTTCGTCTTCGGCGTCACCACGCCCACGGGCCAGCCGCTGCCGTTCACCGTCATCCTTGAGTACATGCTGCCCGGCGATGGGCCGGAGGACATCCAGCGCTGGGCCCGTGACTGGCACGAGTTGGGCACGCTGAGCCTCGGCACACCCGCGTTCAACACGAAGCTCCAGGCGCTCACGGACCGCTTCACCCAGTCGTTCGTGGCACCCGGCCACTTCATGGGCAGCGCCATCCATCAGGTGCGCACCAACGAGAACGCGCTGGACCCGCTGTGGGAGCTGCGCGAGTTCCGCTTCGGGCCCACCGGCCTGGCCCCCGCTCCCGTGGCCCTCACGCCGGAGCTCTTCCACGCCGGCACGCCCCTGGTGTCGAACTACGTGCAGCAGAACGTGGCGCCCCTCATGAACGGCACCCACGAGGTGCCGGCCTTCTTCGAGGGACAGCCCTTCCTGGCGGGCTCCGCGCTCACGCCGTTCTTCTTCTTCTGGGACGCGCCGGGCGCGGACCCCGAGGCCCGGCATCGCTTCTCCCTGAACACGTGCAACGGCTGCCACGCGGGGGAGACGCAGACCCCCTTCCTCCACATCTTCCCGCGCTCGGCCGGTAGCGCCTCGGGCCCGTCGCCCTTCATGGTCAGCCAGGCGCCGACTCCAGACCCCGTGAACTCCTCCATCACCCGCGTCTTCGACGACCTGGGCCGGCGAGACGACGACCTGGAGAACCTGGTGTGCGGAGCACCGCAGGGCTTCCAGGCGATGACGGGCTCCGTGGGCGAGGCCCTCCTCGCGCCACGCTCACTGAGCAGCGCGAAGAACCTGGACGCTGCCGTGCCGGGCTTCCCGCCCCGCTCGAACCTGCCTCCGGGCCGCGTCCACTGAGACGCACCGGACACACGAAGTGAATGGGCCGGGCTCCACCAAGGCGCGTGGAGTCCGGCCCGAATCATGTCCAAAGGACATCACGCGCTGGCTCAGAAACTCCCGAGCATCCAGGCACTGCCCACGAGGATGGAGACCGTGGACGCCACACGAGGCACATGCGTCGCCAGCTTGGAGGAGAACTGCTTGATGCGGGAAAAGGCGGCGATGCTCGCGGTGAGCGCGGACATGGCCATCGTGCTGCCGATGGAGAACCCGCCCAGGTAGAGGGCCTGCTCCGGCGCCGTGCCCGACACCGCGATGGGGAGCAGCAACACCAGCGCGGATGCACCCGTCAGACCGTGCACCAGCCCCACGGCGAGCACGCCTCGGGACGCCAGGGCCTCATCGCCCGCGCCCAGCTTCCGCCGCAGTCCCCAGACGCCCATCCCCAGCAGCGCGAGTCCCGCGAGGCGTTCGGCCCAGCGATCAACGGACTCCAGATGCACCGCGGACAGGAGCACCAGCAGCACTCCCGCGGCGATCAGGGTTCCGAGCCCATGGCCGAATCCCCACAGCAGCCCCACCCGCCACGCGCCCCGACGACGTCCCACCGAAAGAGGGGCGAGACTCAGCAGGTGGTCCGGTCCCGCCAGTGCGTGCAGCGCACCTGAACCGACAGCCGCGAGCGCGATGAGGGGCATGGTCATGGTGGTATCCACCTGCTGAGGGAGAGATGCCCATCCCCCCGCCCGCGTTCCAAGACATCGACTCAGGGGTCCCGCGAAGCCCCGCCGCCCGGTCGATTGAACGCCCGCCTACCCGCCCAGGACGGGCCCTGGGGCCAGCACTCCCGCCGAGACTTCCCGCCACCAGGGCGTGGCCTGCTCCAGGCGCAGGGGCTCGCTCGCGGCCCCCAGGCGAGGCGTGAAGAGCCGGACCTGCTGCTCGGAGGCCAGCCGGAGCAGCGTCTCCGCGGGCTCATCCCATGCGTGCAGGGCCAGGTTGAAGGTGCCCCAGTGCACCGGCATCAACCGGCCGCCCCCGAGCATCTCGTGGGCCTTGAGCGCGTTCTCCGGTCCCAGGTGGATGGTGCCCCAGCTCGGATGAAAGGCACCCACCTCCAGCATCACCAGGTCGAACGGACCATGTCTCCGCCCCACTTCGCGCAGCTCCTCCGTCAGCCCTGTGTCACCACTGAAGAAGAGGCGGTGCTTGTCACCCTCCAGAACCCAGGACGCCCACAGCGTCCGGTTCCGGTCGCCCAAGCCGCGCCCGGAGAAGTGCTGCGACGGCGTGGCGGTGAGTGTCACCGGTCCCACCGTGGTCCGCTCCCACCAGTCCAGCTCGGTGATCAGCTCCGGCGCCACACCGTAGGCCTCCAGGTGGGCCCCCACGCCCAGGGCCGTGACGAACGGAACGCGCCGCTTCGCCAGGGCTTGGATGGTGGGCCGGCACAGGTGGTCATAGTGGTCGTGCGACAGCAGCACCACGTCCAGCTCCGGCAACGCGTCCAGGGACACCGGCGCCTCGTGGAAACGCCGAGGCCCGGCGAAGGACATGGGCGAGGCACGCTCGCCGAACACGGGGTCCGTCAGGATGCGCGCGCCGTCCAGCTCCAGCAGCATCGTGCTGTGCCCCAGCCACGTCACCCGCAGGCCGGTGTCGGGCCTCCGTCCCCAGGCTTCCAGCGGGTTCTCCAGGGGCAACGGCCCCGGAGGCGTGCGCTGCGCGCCCCCGAAGAAGTACTCGCCGAGCAACGGCAGGGGGTTGCCCTGGATGCCAGGGTGCACGGGCGCGGTGTTGCGGAACCGACCCTCCGCGAACTGGCGGGAGGCGCTCACCCGCTCGAGTCGCAGCCCCGAGATATGCCCACCACGGCTGGAAGAAGACATGTCGTCGTGTCTAACGCCTTGGCCCGATTCTGGCCACCCCACCAGGAGGACGAGCGATGGGTCGCCCTCCCGGCGGGTGGAAGTCAGTCCAGTCGGACGTGCTGCTCCAACCGCTCCTCGGCCGTCAGCTCGCGGTTGGCGACCTCCAGGTCGAAGTCAAAGGTGGCGTACTCGATGCGGCCCGTGAAGGGGAACGTCCCCCGGTCCAGGTACCCGCGGCTCACGGGCGAACGAGAGTCCATTCCGACATCCATGCACTCGGTGCTGAAACGCCCGCGACACTGGCGCGGAATCGCCACGTGGCCTACGTCCTTGCCGTTGATGAAGATGCGTGCCGACGCGGGGCCGCCCAGCGTGTCGGACTCATTGGTGAACGCGAGCTTCAGCTCCACCCGCCCCGTGGGGACCTCGATGTCCGACACGGCCTCGTGCCGCTCCACGTCGAAGAAGTTGTAGTGGTACACGAGCCGCCGGTCCTTCACGTACAGCGACCAACCACCCATGTCTCCGCCCACGCAGACCAGCACGCCCTCGGTGCCCTCCGAGGGAAGGTCCGCTCCGACGGTGAGCGTGTAGCTGATGTTGTTCGTCTTCGGCGCGCTGCCCTCCGGCAGATAGGTCATGCCCGAGTAGAACGTGACGCGCTTGCGCCCGTAGAACCAGCTCGGGCGGAGTGTGACGTCCGCGCGCTCGATGAACCGGTCATCCAGGGGCAGCACGTCGTACTTCGCCGCCTCCACCATGAACAGGTCCTGGAGCTCGCGCAGCTTCTCGGGATGTCGGGCCGCGACGTCCACCGCCTGGCTGTAGTCGCCCCGGAGGTCATAAAGCTCCCAGCGGTCCTTGGCGAAGTCCGCCGTTCCCACCGTCTGCCACGGCAACCGGCCATGTCGGCATGAGGCCATCCAGCCATCGCGATACAGCGCCCGGTTGCCGAACATCTCGAAGTACTGGGTGGTCCGCGTGCTCGGAGCGTCCTCGGCCTTTTCATCGAAGGTGTACGCCAGGCTGACGCCCTCGATGGGCTTCTGCGGCGTGCCCTTCATCATCGTCGGCTCGGTGATGCCGATGACCTCCAGCAACGTGGGCGCGATGTCGATGATGTGGTGGAACTGGAAGCGCGAGCCACCTCCCTCGGTGATTTCGCGAGGCCACGAAACAATCATCGGGTTGCGCGTGCCACCGAAGTGCGAGGCCACCTGCTTCGTCCACTGGAACGGCGTGTCGCCCGCCCAGGCCCAGCCCACCGGGTAGTGCGGCGACGTGCCCGGCAGGCCAATCTCGTCCTGTCGGTCCAGGAGCTGCTGGAGGTCGGGCGCGTACCCTCCCAGCGTCAGCATCTCGTTGAGGGTGCCCGTGAGCGTGCCCTCCGCGCTCGAGCCATTGTCTCCGATGATGTAGAGCACGAGCGTGTTCTCCAGCTCGCCCAGGTCGTCGAGGGCCTGGACGACTCGGCCCACCTCGTGGTCCGCGTGGGACAGGAAGTCCGCGTAGTTCTCCGCCATGCGACTGAAGAGCTGCTTCTGCTCGTCGTCGAAGGAGTCCCAGGCGGGAATCTCCGCGGGGCGCGCGGTGAGCTTCGCGTCGGGAGGAACCACGCCCAGCTCTATCTGCCGCTTGAACACCTCCTCGCGATAGGCGTCCCAGCCCTGGTCGAACTTCCCCTGATGCCGGCCTCGCCAGTCGAGTGGTGGCTGGTGCGGCGCATGGCCCGCGCCGGGTGCGAAATAGAGGAACAGCGGACGCTGCGGGGCAATCGACTTCTGCTGGCGCATCCACCCGATGCAGTCATCCGCGAGGTCTCTCGTGAGCTGATAGCCCTCCTCGGGCGTCCGGCCGGCCTCCACGGGCTCCGTGCCCCGATAGAGCGCGGGACGGAACTGGTCCGTCTCACCGCCGATGAAGCCGTAGAAGTAGTCGAAGCCCCGCTGCGTGGGCCAGTTGTCGAACGGCCCCGCCGCGCTCGTCTGGTTGTCGGGGACGTTGTGGTTCTTCCCCCACCAGGCCGTGCCGTAACCATTCTGTTGGAGGGTCTCCGCGATGGTGCCACAGCTCTTGGGGATGATGCCCGTGTAGCCGGGGTAGCCCGTGCCTATCTCGCCGATGACTCCCGACGCGGCGCTGTGGTGGTTGCGGCCGGTGAGCAACGCGGCCCGCGTGGGCGAGCAGAGCGCGGTGGTGTGGAACTGGCAATACTTCAACCCGCTCCGCGCGAGCCGCTCGGCCGTCGGCATCGAGACTCGTCCGCCGAACGCGCTGGACCACCCATAGCCCACGTCGTCCAGCAGCACGAGCAGCACGTTGGGCGCGCGCTCTGGCGCGTTCGGCTGGCGCGGGAAGTCGGGCTTCGAGTCCTGATAGGTCAGCCCGATCTTCGCTTTCGAGAAGCGGTACTCCGGGCCTGGGTAGACGTGGCGATCCACCTTCCGAGGGAACCGAGGCTTCCTGGCCATCGCACGAGTCCTTGCTGCGCCGGGCGCAAAGAAAACCGAGGGCACGGCACCATGGAGACAGGTGGGCCCCCCTGGACGCGCCTTCAAGCCACCCCCGAGCGCCGCCCAGCCCCCGGGCCTGTGTCCACCCCCTGGACGACGGGGAGGAACAGCCAGGCACGCATCCGCTCGAACCCTGGGAGGTGAAACCCGCTAGGGTGCCGCCATGATCGACGAGAAGCCGTTCGTCTCCCGCCACCGCTACGAGCACCACCATCCGACGGTGCTCGCCATCTATTGCTCGGATGGACGCTTCACGGATGCCGTGGAGGACCTCGCCACCCACCTGGGCCATGAGCGCATCGATACGCTGACCATCCCCGGTGGTCCCGCGCTCCTCAACCGCTGGGTGGCTGACTATCTGGAGAGCGACACCATCACCCGCGCGGCACGCTTCCTCATCATCGGCCACCACATCGAGGAGGTCCTCCTGCTCGCTCACGCCAACTGCGGCTACTACCAGTCCCGTCACGGAACGATGGGGCCGGAGTTCATCGCGGAGCAGCAGGTCCAGGATCTGCGTCACGCCGCCGAGCAGCTCCAGAAGGAGCACACCGGCATCCGCGTGCGCCCCTTCTTCGTCCACCCGGAAGCGGAGCGCATCCACTTCAAGCCCGTAGCCCTCCACGACTGAGGCCGCGGACGACCCTCTGGCTCAGCGCGAGTCCGTCCGCCCCGCCGCCTCCGCTTGCCCCACGCGGGAGTGCTTGCGGCCGTAGCCGAAGTAGATGACCAACCCCAGCGCGAGCCAGAGGATGAGGCGTATCCAGGTCTCCGTGCCAAGGCCCAGCATCAGGGCCGTGCAGACGAGGATGCCCAGGATGGGGACCACGGGCACGAAGGGCGTCCGAAAGGGCCTGGGCAGATCCGGCCGCGTGTAGCGCAACACGAGGATGCCCGCACAGACGACCACGAACGCGAATAGCGTTCCGATGGAGACGAGGTGCCCGAGCAACCCGATGGGAAACAGCCCCGCCACCACCATGGACACGGCTCCGGTGATGAGCGTGGACACATAGGGCGTGCGGAAGCGCGGATGGATGCGGCCGAAGAACGGTGGCAACAACCCGTCGCGCGACATGGCGAAGAAGATGCGCGGCTGCCCCATCAACATGACGAGCACCACGGACGCCAGTCCCGCGATGGCCCCCACCCCGACGATGGGACGGAGCCATTGCAGGGCCGGGCCCCCCTCGGAGATGGCCACGTACACGGGCTCGGGCACGTTCAGCGTGCGGTACGGCGCCAGGCCCGTCATCACCGCCGCCATCAGGACGTAGAGCACCGTGCACACGATGAGCGAGCCGAGGATTCCCGTGGGCAGGTCCTTCGACGGGTTCTTGGTCTCCTGCGCGGCCGTCGAGACGGCGTCGAAGCCGATGTACGCGAAGAAGATGACGCCCGCTCCCGACAGCACCCCGCTCCAGCCAAACTCTCCGAAGCGCCCGGTGTTGGGAGGAATGAAGGGCGTCCAGTGCTCCCGCTCGACGTGGAAGGCGCCGAAGACGATGACGAGCAGGACGATGGCGACCTTCACGAAGACGATGATGTTGTTGACGCGCGCCGACTCGTGGATGCCGACGACGAGCAGCACCGTGAGCACGCCCACCAGCAGCACCGCCGGAAGGTTGATGAGCGCTCCGGTGGCGTGAGGGATGAGCGAGCCCGGCGCGGTGTCGAACGGAGCATTCGCCAAGGCCGCCGGCAGCTGCCACCCCACGTAGTCGCGAAGGAAGGCCGTCAGGTAGCCGGACCACCCCACCGCCACGGCCGAGGACGCGAAGAGATACTCCAGCATCAGGTCCCAGCCGATGATCCACGCCACCAGTTCGCCCAGCGTGGCGTAGCCGTACGTGTATGCGCTGCCGGCGACGGGAATCATCGAGGCGAACTCCGCGTAGCACAGCCCCGCGAAGAGACAGCCGACCCCGGCCAGGACGAACGACAGGACGATGGCGGGCCCCGCGTGCTGCGCCGCCGCCGTCCCCGTCACGACGAAGATGCCCGCGCCGATGATGGCCCCGATTCCCAGCAACGTCAGCTGGAACCCATTGAGGGTGCGGTGCAGCTCATGCCCCGCGCCATCCTCGTCCTGGAGCCTCGCGAGGCTCTTCTTCGACCAGATTCCCACGGGCGGCAGTCAATGCCGGCCCGCGAGCATTCGGAAGCACGGACAGCGGCGCTCGTCGGCAAGTGTCACCCGGCGAGCGAATCGCCGTCGCCGCGCCCCCGGTGTCCACTCAGCCGCGGCGGTGCTCGCGGCGGTCCTCACGGCGCTCACGGTGGTCCTCGCGAAGCTCCTGCTTGCCCTCGCGGACCTCGCGCTCCGCCAGCCGGATGAGCTCCTGGATGAGGTCCCGCTTGCGGTGCAGCGCGCCACCATTCCGGCGGCCCTCCAGCTCCGCGAGCTCCCGGGCGATGACCTGCCGCGAGCGCAGCGTGGCGGCCTCCGCCTTCACATCGCGACGGTCATCCCGCGCATCCCGTCGGTCATCACGGAGGTCCCGCTTGTCGCTGACGTACGCGGCCCGGCGACCCCAGGCCGCATCGTCACGGACCTCCCACTGCTCCGCGCGCACCTCGCGCTGGCTGCGCTGGGCCTCCCGCTGCGAGGACGACAGCTCGGTGCGGCTCTCCATCATCTCCGCGCGAAGAAGCTGGCGCAGGCGCCCTTCCACGGCATCCATCTCACGGGTGTCACGACGCGCCCAGGCCTTGTCGAAGCGGGCCAGGACGGACTTCAGCTCCTCCACGTCCTTCCGGTCGTCCCGAAGCTCGCGGCGGTCCTCATGCACCTCGTACCGGTCCTGCGCGCGCTCCCATTGGTTGGAGCGGGACTGGGCCTGCGCGCTTCCCGCGAAGAGAAGTCCCGTGAGCACGGCGGATGAAAAAGCGTTCATGGTGGGGGGTCCTCGTGAGCGCGAAGCTCGCTTGTGTGTACAGGCCTCCTGACGCGCCCGGAGCCATTTTATTCGAGGCCCCGAGCCCCCGGGTGGCGACAAGGTAGGACTCGCGCCGACTACTGGGCGGCGACGGTGCAGTCGCCCGTCACATTCGGCGCGGGGTTGCCATTCACCGTGTTCCCACTGAAGACGTTGTCGCTCTCGACCACCAGCTCCACCGCGCCGCTGCCTCGGTTGCACACCACCACGCCCCCCGCCCCTGCCTGGTTGTCCAGGAAGCGGTTGTGTCGCAGGGTGACACCGCGAGTGCCAACATCCTCCACGTAGATGGCCGCCGCGGGCCCCTTCGTCACGAAGTTGTCCTCGAAGAGGTTGTCCACGATGAGGTCGTTGTTCGGCTGGAAGTAGTGCAGGGCCGCGCCGCCGCCCAGGTCGTAGATGTTCTGTGAGTTGGGCCAGGCGAGCACGGGCCTCACCGTCAGGCCGCTCCACACACTGCCCCGGAACGCCTCCAGGCCGTTGTTCCGGAACGTGTTGCCGCGCACCACGGAGTCACGTCCGTGCGTCACGCACATCGCCCCGCCACCCGCCATGGAGGACGTGCCCGCCTGAGCGAAGCGGTCGATGTCCGACGTGCGGTTGCCTTCGAACAGCGTGCTCTCCACGCGAGAGCCCACGGTAAACATCAGGTCCAGCGCGCCGCATTTCGCCGCGGACACGTTGTCACGGAACACGGAGTTCCGAATCGTCACCGGCCCCGGGTAGTAGGCCCACAGCGCGCCACGCGTCCAGTCGCGGTCGCCGTTGTATTCGTTCTTGCGCACCTTCTCGAAGACCATGTGGTCGAAGACGGGGTGTCCGTCTCCCACGGAGTTGTCTCCATAGAAGTTCATGCCCCACCAGCCATACGGGTTCGTCGAGGTGAGCAGCACGGGCTTGTCCGCCGTGCCACTCACCTGGATGCCGCCGTACACACGCACTTCCACGCGGCCCTTCTGGTGGTTCATCACGCTGTCCGGCGCACCCGCAGCGACATCGGCCTCCGTCACCTCCGGGCGCCCCTTGAAGTCGAGGATGACGCCGGGCTGCACCTTGAGGACCTGTCCCTTCGGAATCGTGACGACGCCCTGGGCATTGCCGATGACCCGGTAGGGTGAGCCCGCCGCCGTCAGCGTCCCGGACAACGTGCCCGTGACGACCGTGCCGCCATCCGTCGGCAACTCGACGGGCCCCGCATCCTGGCCTGCGTCCGGGCCGCCATCCGAAGCACCGCCATCCGTCCCAGCATCGGCTGGGCCCGCATCCACGGGGTCAGGACCGCTGCCACCGTCCACGCCGGAGTCGCCTCCATCCGAGGTCCCAGGGCCAGCGTCGCGCTCGGGTTCGCCGCCAGCGTCGCGTTCGGGCTCTCCACCGGCGTCGCGTTCGGGCGCTCCACCGGCATCGCGCTCGGGCTCTCCACCAGCATCGCGCTCTGGCTCTCCGCCAGCATCACGCTCGGGCTCCCCGCCAGCGTCGCGTTCGGGCTCTCCACCGGCATCGCGTTCGGGCTCTCCGCCAGCGTCACGCTCGGGCTCTCCGCCAGCATCGCGCACGAGCCCGCCACCATCCTCCACTCCCACGCCGTCTTCAGGGTCCGTCGACGAATCTTCGCCGGAACAAGCAAAGGCACTCACCGAGAGAGACACGGCGACGACGCTGGCAATCAAGAAGGAAAACGAAGATGTCTTCATGGGCGGGCTGGCAGGTAACACGAGCAGGAGTCAGCCACCATTGCATGAGGGTCCCATCCCATGCGGACCAACCTTCGCTCCGAATTCCTGCACGAAGGTACATGCCCGCCTCACGCGCCAGGCACTTCCCCACCCCCGCGGTCGGGCTTCCCTCCTCCAGTGTCCCGTACATGCCGCGCACTCACCTCACCTGCATGGTCGGTTTTCATGCACCAGGTGGAGACATCCCCTGCACTGAAGCCTGCTCCCTCGCTTCGCCACGCCGTGGCTGACGTACCGGGTCTGGAATCCGACCGCGAACGGGACGCCTTCCTCGCCGGGGGTCGCGTAGACTCCGGGCCACGATGAACCGCGAAGAAGCGAACCAGGCCCTCGAGCTCATCCGCCGCGTCGTGTCCCAGGCGCGTGACGACTCGGCCCTCCAGAACTGGGGCGTCATCTGGATGCTCCATGCCTTCACCAACGCCGCGGGATTCGCCGCCACTCAGTGGCTCTGGAATCGGGGAGACCGGACGCCCGGCGCCTACGTCGTCCTCTGGAGCGCCATCCTGGCCTTCAACATTTCCAGCATCTTCCTGCTCAAGCGCGGGCAGACGGCGGGCGCGCGCTCCTTCGTCGAGCGGCAGATCTGGGCCATCTGGACCACGTTCATGGGTGGCATGGGGCTGGTGGCCCTCATCAACTGGCTGCTCGGCCTGGACCGGCTGTTCATGCCCGCGGTGGCCTGTGTGTTGTTCGCCACCGCCTTCTCGATGATGGGTGCGCTGATGGGCCGGGTGTGGTTCACGGTGGCGGCCTTCTTCGCGGTCGTCTCCCTGGTGATGACGCGCTTGCCAGAGCACGGCTTCAGCCTGCTGGCCGCGCTCTGGTTCGCGGTGCAGTTCGGCGGAGGGCTCGCGCTCCACCGCGCCCGCTTGCGCAGGCTCGCGGCCCGGACGCCCGAGGCTCGGCTGGTATGAAGCCGGAGTCGCTCGCCGCGCTGGTGGCCCTCGCGACCGAGCCCTGGGGACTGGACGAGCCGGAGCTTCACTCGCGCCTCTCGATGGCCGGAGTGACGGACCCCGCGTCGGCGCTGCGCGCGATTGCCCTGGCGGGCCTGGCTCGCGAGGAGCGACACCGCTGGGTCCCCACGCCGTTGGGACACGAAGCCCTGCGCGAGGCCCACCTGCTCCTCGCGAGCAGCCAGGACCCGAGCCCCAGTCCCCCCGGCATGGAGGAGTGCCCATCCGTGCCCTGGCTCACCCAGGTGCAGACGCACTGGGTGGAAGCCGTCTCACTCAACTACGCGGTGGAGGCGGAGCGACTCGCGCGCCTGTTGCCCGCGCCGCTCGTTCCAGAAATCCATCGCGGCACCGCGTGGGTGCAGGTGCTGATGTCGTCCCTGCGCGACATGCGTCCCCAGGGCGTGTCTCCCCTGCTGGGCGTTTGCTTCTACCAGGTGAGCTATCGGGCGGCGGTGAGCTATCGCAACGCGCGCGGCGAGTGGCGACGCGGCGGCTACTTCGTGCGCAGCGAGACGAATGACCCGGTGATGCGCCGCGTGGGCAATGCGCTGGACGAGTTCCGCTTCCACGAGTTCGGCGAGGCGCACATGGTGATGGCTCGCGAGGGTGAGTTGCTCACCGTCGCGGCGGACCCGGAGGCGGCCTTTCCCGGAGGGCGCCTCGTCGGCGTGTTCGACACCCGGCCCCAGACACACCCGCCCCAGGGCAGCGTGTGGACGGGGCTGGAGGACCTGCACGAGCCGCTGGTCGAGTGCTACGACGCGCTCGGTGTTTCGGGCGACTTCGTCTACGTGCTCACCATCGACCGCGCCCCATGGAACGCCCGCTTCTGCACCCCGGTGGAGCTGTACTGCGAGTACTTCGAGGAGGGCCCTCTCGCCCCGGGAGCGCGGCTGGACTCGGTCCTCCACCTCACGGAGTGTGCCTACCGCTGGCGGCCTCTTCGCAGGGAACGACATACCGTGGAACCGTGAGCGACCCGGCGGAGTCCAACGCGCGATGAAGACCTCTCTCGCAATCGTCGCCGGCCTCCTTGGCGCCCTTCTCTCCCTGAGCGCCCATGCAGGGGACCGCGTCGCCACCGCTCGCGCCTCGCGGATGAAGGACGTCACGGCCCTCTTCGCCACCGCCGGGACACCCTGGCCCACGGACCAGCTCTATGTCCGGGCCTTCAAGCACGAGAAGGAGCTGGAGGTCTGGGCAGGGCCCAAGGAGGGTCCTCTGGTGAAGGTGAAGACGTACCCCTTCTGCGCCGCCTCGGGAGAGCTGGGGCCCAAGCGTCGCGAGGGCGACCTCCAGGTCCCGGAAGGGTTCTACACACTCGACCTCTTCAACCCGGTGAGCAACTTCCACCTCTCCGTGCGGGTCAGCTATCCCAACACGGCGGACAAGCACCACCAGAAGCCGGGCGTCCGGCTGGGCGGCAACATCTTCGTCCATGGCAACTGCGTGAGCATCGGCTGCATCGCCATCGAGGATGGCCCCATCGAGGAGCTCTACCTCATGGCGCTGGACACGCGCGCCCGGACGAAGCGGGACGCGCCCATCCACATCTTCCCGCGCAGGCTCGACGCGGCGGGGATGGCGGCGCTGGAGAAGCAGGCAGGCGCGGACACCTCGCTGGTGTCGTTCTGGAAGGGCCTCCAGCCCGCGTACACCCTCTTCGAGGAGAGCCGCCAGGTGCCTCGCACCTCGGTCGTCGCGAAGACGGGTGCCTATGTCGTGACACCCGCGACGAAGGCCCCTCGCGCGGGACGATGACCGCGCGAAGGGCGCCGCGCGTCACAGCGGATACAGGAACCCCGCCGCCGTCTCGTCCTGGGCGCTCAACACCAGGTCTCCCGCCGTCACACCGCACGAGTAGTTGACCATCACCGAGTTGGGATCCGGGGTCTCCGTCAGCATGCACGTGCCCGTGGTCCGCGGACAGAGCACGCTGCCCGGCTCATGCACGAAGCCCAGCACATGCCCCAGCTCGTGCCGCAGGAGGCCCCTGAGCGTCAAAGGGGCGATGTTCCCGAACGCGGTGTTGTCGATGAGCAGGCTCCGCGCGGAGCGGGCCGCATTCGGGAAGAACGCGCGGGCCAGATACTGGCCGCCCGTGTTGACCGGACGGATGTCGAAGACGACGCCCTCCTGCGAGGCAATGCAGGCCCCGTCGAGCGAGCTCTCGTGGATGAAGTTCACGCCCGCCACGGCTTCCCACGCCTTCGCCGCGCTGCTCATCGCCGCGATGACGTCGGCCTGGCGCGTGCCGAAAGACCTGCTGACGCAGTACCGCAAGTCGCGCACCGCCGTGGCGCCCCACATGACGAGGACGCCATTGGGGCACCCCACGGCCAGCGCGTCCTCGCGAGTCCCCAGTCCGTCCCGTCGCACGTAACGGTCGTGGTACGCGCGCAGCGCCGTGTCGCCGTCGAACGCCAGGTCCGGCGGCACGACATAGACGTTCGAGTCGGGCTCCCGGTATGCCCTCGATTTGAACTCCTCGAAGGCCGCATCGGAGGTGCCTGCCGGCGCACCTGCCGGCTCCTGTTCGACGCTCCCGCATGCCGAGAGCAGGACGGACACTCCGAGACACAACCCCACGAAACAGACATTGCGCATGACTCCCCCTCTGACGGCTCCCAAAGCCGCCCAACCAGAAATAATAGCAAATCTGGAAGGTGACCTGGGAGCCGGGGGGCTGAACTTCAATCCGGCGTGGGGTGCTCTTCTTCCGGCGCGGGGGTGGGGGCACCAGGCGGCGGAGACGCGGGCGGCTCCGTCTTCAAGACATTCACCAGGGCCATCATCTGGGCCACCAGGGTGGTCAGTCCCTGGCCGTCCTGCGCGCCGCCGGAGCCTCCAATGGACACCGAGCGCAGCTCGCGAGGCTGCGGCAGCTTCTCCGCGATGGCGGGCAGCAACTCCACCAGCCGCGCCTGCACGTTGGACGCACTCAGCCCGTTGAGGATCTGCTGGCGCAGCTCCAGGTGCTCCAGCTCGACCCGGGCCTGACGGTTGGCCGCGGCGCGCTCCACGTCGTGAGCGTCCGTGGTCGCCAGCGCGGTGCGCTTGAGCCTTGCCGCCTCCACCTCCTGGTGCAGTCGCGCCAGCTCCGCCTCACCTGCCAGCCGGGCCTTCTCCAGCTCCGCGGCCTGGAGCACCGTCTGCTGCCGCTCCGTGGCCAGCTTGCGCGCGTCCTCTTCCTCGCGATGCTGTCGCCGCTGCCGCTCGGACTGCTCGCGGTCGTACGCCTGCGCGTCCTTGCTCGCCCGGAGCGCGGACAGCTCGCCATCGCTCTCCAGCCGCATGCGCTCGCGCGTCTGCTCCACCTCCAGCTCACGCTGGGCCAGCGACTCCTCCTTCCCCAACGACGCCAGCCGGGCGATGCGCTCCTGCTCGGCGCGGAACGGCGTCTGGAGGCTCTCCCACAGGCGCGCGGAGCTGACCACGGCCTCCTTGATTTGCACCGTGACGATGCGCAGCCCCAGGCCCTTGTCGGTGCCTCCGCCGCCCTCCGCCACGTGCCGCAACCGGGCCGTGAGTTCCTCGATGATGGGCTGCTTGTCGGACAGCACCGCGTCGATGCTCATGGTGGCCACCTTGTCCTTGATGGCCGCTTCCGCCTGCTCGCGCAGCTGCACGTTCACCACGCGCATCGGGTCCTCCACGTCGGTGAAGTCCAGCTTGCGGTAGGCCGTGCCGAAGTCCTCGATGATCCACTGCACGTAGCCCTGCACCAGCAGGCCCTGCAGCTCGCGGCAGATGCAGTGCGCGTTGATGAGGATGGTCTGCATCGCGCCCGGCACCACCAGGAACGAGTCCTTCGAGGGGTCGTATGCGAACGACACCCCCAGGCCGAGCGTCAGCGGCTGCGCATGCCCACGGCGCGTCTGCACCACGTAGGCATTGGGCGGGACGACGACCGTCTTCCAGCGCCAGAAGCCGGTGATGCGCACGTCCACCGCGTTCCCCGGGCTCGCACCACCACCTCCTCCTCCTCCTCCGCCCCCTCCTCCGGGTGACGCCGGGCGGGACGCGCTCGCCGACGCCATGGCGATACCGCCCACCATCTGCTTGCGAGCCCGCAGGTCCACCTCCAGGCGCTGCTGCTGCTCCCGCACCTGGTCGAGATACGCGTTCTTCACCGGCTCCTGGGACGACATGGACGCTCCCCCTGAAAAGGGGCCCATCCAAGCACACGTCAGGAGCCCCGAGGAGGCGGGGGGCGCTACTTGCCCTTCACCAGCAGGATGTCCACGCGGCGGTTCAGCTCGCGCCCGCGCGGAATCAGGTTGGGGGCCTTGGGACGGGTATCGCCCAGGCCGGAGGCGTCGATGCGCGACGGGCTCAGGCCCGCCTTCACCAGCAGGTCCGCCACGGCCTTGGCGCGCGACTCGGAGAGCGCCTGTCGCGCCGTCGCCGGAGCCTCGCGGTTGTCCGTGTGTCCCTCCAGGCGCAGCTTCAGCGTCTCGTCCCGCACCAGCAGGTCCACCAACAGGGCCAGGCCCTCCGTGGAGTCCTTGCGCGGCGCGGCCTGCTTCTCCGCGAAGCGCGGGGGCTTGGGCAGCTCCACGCGCTCGTTCTTCACCTGCGGCTGCTTCGCCTTCTGCGCGGGCGCGGGCGCCAGCACGAAGGCCACCGAGGCCTCGCGGTCTCGGCTCACCTTCACCTGACGCGTCTGGGCCAGGAACCCCTTGGAGAGCACATCCACCGTGTACTCACCCGGGGGCAGCATCACCGGCACCGGCTTGCGCGCGTTCTTGTCGAGGAGGACCTGCTGCGGCGCGCCCTTGCCCCGGACATACGCCGTGGCGGCCACGGGCTTCTTGCCCGCGAGCACCTTCAGCAGCAGCCGCCCCGGCGCCACCGGGCCCTGCTCCGGAGATTCCCGGGGCTTCGTCCCAGCGACTGGCGGCGCGGTGACAGGAGGCGCCGTCACGGGCGGCGCGGTGACAGGAGGCGTCACCTGCGCCACGGCGATGGGCGGCGCACCCGCGTCCTGGCCTTCCACCAGCGTGGCGTCCGCGAGCGGCGCGGTCATCTCCGCCGATACATCGTGCGACAGCTTCAGCTTCAGCCGAGGGTCGGGTGCGGTGGGGTTGATGCCGGGAATCACCTTCACCCGCATCCGCAGCCCCTTCTGCGCCTGGAACGTGACGGAGGCCGTCATCTTCCAGAGGAAGCCGCTCTCCTCGCTGAAGAGGTTCCACGCGTCGTTGTTCGTATAGGTGACGCGCGACACCAGCGTGTAGGAGCCCTCCTCCACCTTCAGCGACGCGAGGCGATGGATGCCCGGGCCGGAGATGACGTCCAGCCCCGGTACCGCGAGGGGTTGGCCGTTGAGGATGAAGTCCACCTCCAGCAGCTTGTAGGCCCGCGCGGTTCCCGCGCCCGGGAGCCCTTCGTAGGTGATGACGACCTCTGGAGGAGGCGTCTTGACCAGGGCCTGGAGCTGACGGTCCAGGTCCTCGCGGGCCCGCTGCTCGACGGTGGACGGTTCAGCCGCGCGAGCCGTGGCGCCGACGAGGGCCAGGATGCAGAGCCACAGTGCTTGTACGGAGGAATAAGCCACGGGGGTCCACAGCATCGCACAACCTGGGCCTGCCGCGAGTTGTCAGCCGGGCGGGCTGACCACCAGCCGACCGTCGGCCCCCCTCCCCTCACTCCAGGTCCCGGCCGGACAGGGGCCTGGGGTGTGGCCCGGTCCACGTTTTTGGCTCCCATCCCGCCGCCAAGGGCGCTACTCCTGGGCGCCGAAGACTCCCCCGAAGAGGCGCGCGCGATGAACGACTTCCAGTTCCAGGAAATGCTCCCGCTGGGCAAGGACGAGACGCCCTACCGATTGCTCACGAAGGACCACGTCTCCACCTTCGAGGCCGGCGGACGCACCTTCCTCCAGGTCGCCCCCGAAGCGCTCACCCTGCTGACCCGGGAGGCCATGCGGGACATCGCGCACCTCCTGCGCCCCGGGCACCTGGGCCAGCTTTCGAAGATCCTCCAGGACCCGGAGGCGTCCGCGAATGACCGCTTCGTCGCGCTGGAGCTGCTGAAGAACGCGAACATCGCCGCCGGTGGCGTGCTGCCGTCCTGCCAGGACACGGGCACCGCCATCATCATGGGCAAGAAGGGCCAGCACGTCCTCACCGACGGCCATGACGAGGAGGCCCTCTCCCGCGGCGTCTTCGAGACGTATCGCACGTCCAACCTGCGCTACTCGCAGATGGCGGCGCTGGACATGTACAAGGAGGCCAACACCGGCAACAACCTGCCCGCGCAGATCGAGCTCTACGCGACGGGGGGTGACGCCTACAAGTTCCTGTTCATGGCCAAGGGCGGCGGCTCGGCCAACAAGAGCTATCTGTTCCAGGAGACCAAGGCGCTGCTCAACCCGACGAGCCTCTTGGCTTTCCTCGACGCGAAGATCCGCTCGCTGGGCACCGCGGCGTGTCCGCCGTACCACCTGGCCATCGTCGTGGGCGGCACGTCCGCGGAGTTCGCGCTGAAGACGGCCAAGTACGCCTCCGCGCGCTACCTGGACACGCTGCCCACCGAGGGCAACGCGCTGGGCCGGGGCTTCCGCGACGTGGCGCTGGAGCAGGAGGTGCTGAAGCTCACGCAGCGCATGGGCATTGGCGCCCAGTTCGGCGGCAAGTACTTCTGCCACGATGTGCGCGTCATCCGGCTGCCGCGCCACGGCGCCTCGTGCCCGGTGGCCATCGCCGTGTCGTGTTCGGCGGACCGGCAGGTGCTCGGCAAGATTACGCGCGACGGTGTCTTCCTGGAGCAGCTGGAGGCGGACCCGGCGAAGTACCTCCCGGAGACGACGGACGCGGACCTGGCCGGCGAGGTGGTGAAGCTGGACCTCAACCGTCCGATGAGCGAGCTGCGCGCGGAGCTGTCGCGCTACCCCATCAAGACGCGCGTGTCGCTCACCGGCCCCATGGTGGTGGCGCGCGACATCGCCCACGCGAAGCTCAAGGAGCGGTTGGACCGGGGCGAGGGCATGCCGCAGTACCTGAAGGACCGCATGGTCTACTACGCGGGCCCGGCGAAGACGCCGGAAGGGTATGCCTCCGGCTCTTTCGGTCCGACGACGGCCGGCCGCATGGACGCGTACGTGGACCAGTTCCAGGCGGAGGGCGGCAGCTTCGTGATGCTGGCCAAGGGCAACCGCTCCCAGGCCGTCACCGACGCGTGCAAGAAGCACGGCGGCTTCTACCTGGGCTCCATTGGCGGCCCGGCGGCCCGGCTCGCCAAGGACTGCATCACCAAGGTGGAGGTGCTGGAGTACGAGGAACTGGGCATGGAGGCCGTGTGGAAGATTGAAGTGGTCGACTTCCCGGCCTTCATCGTGGTGGACGACAAGGGCAACGACTTCTTCGCCCACCTCAACAAGCCCTCCGCGAAGAAGGGCTGAGGGCACGCCGTGGAGTGGCGGGACTGAAGCGCCACCCCTCAAGTGGCGCTCCGAGGGCCTCGGCTCAGCGACGCCGGCGAACGAGCGTCGGAAGCACGAGCAACAGGAGGCCGAAGAACAAGGAGCCTCCTCCTCCCGCGCAACCGCACGACTCGGACTCCTCCGGCCTGGGGACGATAGCGCCACCGTCCACCACGCCACCGTCTCCTGCCCCTGCGTCACCGGGACCCGCGTCGTCACCGGGACCCGCGTCGTCGCCAGGACCCGCGTCGTCGCCAGGACCCGCGTCACCGGGTCCGGCGTCCGCAACCGGGCGCTCGGTGATGGTCACCGGAAAGTGACAGGTCGCCTGATGGCCGGCGTGGTCCGTGACCACCACGTCCACGGTGCTCGTCCCGACTGGGAACACAGAGCCCGAAGGAGGAACGCTCTCCACCGTCGGAGCGGGGTCCAGCGCATCGCTCACGGAGACATCGAACAGGACCGCCGCTCCCTCGATGCCGTTCAACCCCACCGGGCACGTCAGCGTGGGCGGAGAGGTGTCACGCCGAATGGAGACCCGCTGCGACGTCGTGCCTCCCTGCGATGTCGCGGAGCAGGTGAACACCTGCTCCAGGGTGTCCCTCGTCACCGTCTCGGCTTCGCAGCCCGTCGTCTGGGTGACGCTCGACTCTGCTTCCTCGATGGACCACGCGAGCGAGACGTCCCCCACGTAGAAGCCATTCGCGCCGAGCACCCCTGTCACGTTCGCCTTCACGACCGGCGGGGTGACGTCGACATCCACCGCGAACGGCTCCATCCCATATTCAGGGTGAACCGCCGCCAGGAACAGCGTGCCAGAGACCGTGATAGGCGCTGACGGAGACGAGGGCATTGCCCCTGGCCAGAGGTCCGCGACCAACGAGGGCTCGCCCGCGCCCGGGTCGAGCCGACAGAGCTCCAACCCCACGGCTCCCAGCTCACAATCCAGGAACACCGTGTCCCGGTACGTGGTGAGCCACGACGACCCCAGCACGGAGCCCACCACCGTGGTGCCTTCGGGGGTCCCATCCGTCCTCGCCAGATACCGACCCGAAGAGGTCTGGATGAGGAGCACCGTGCCCGTACCTTGCCGCGTGGCGGCGAGCAGCCGCGTATCCCCTGTCCCCGGCTCGAAGTCGCCCAACCGCTGTGCACGAGTGCCACGCAGCACCCAGACCTCGCGCCCCACCTCCGCGCCCTTGGCCGTGAAGAACAACAGCGGACCGACCGCGTGCAAGTCGGCGGGCTCCACGTCCTGCGTGCCAGGAACGAGCGCCGTCCCCATCACGGAGCCGTCACTCGACCAGAGGGATGCGCCCTGAGTGACGAACGCCACCCGGTCCTCATAGGCGACCGGCTTCCCCGCGGGGACGGTTGCGAGCCTTATCACCGAGCCCGCAACGCGGGCCCCGTCCGTGCGGTACGGGAAGTAATCGCTCTCGCTGGTCAGGTACTGGCGGAAGAACACCTGGGTGCCGGCCACGGCGAGGAAGTCGAGCGGACGACCGGCAAGCGACTGCATCGAGAGCGTTCCATCCCGGGTGCCATCACTCTCCGCCAGTTCGTAGCCTGAATCCCATTCGCGCCCCAGAATCATCCTCGAGCCCAGGTGGGCCTTGCCAGAGGCGGGACTCAGGTGCACGGCATCGCCAGGCCCCCCCTTCGAAATATACAGCGCCGCGCCTTCACGGAAGGTGAGCGCGTCCCCCCAGCGTTCCAGCTGGGTGATGGTCGAATACAACGAGAACGCATCACGGATGACGTGCGTGCCGGCGTGCGTGCCGTCGGTGCGAAGCAGCGACGATTGTCCCAGCGCCTTCGTCGCGCTGAAGTACGCGAACGTATCTCCCGAGGTCCAGTTCTCGGGGTAGGACCCCGCGTTCGACCAGGTCCAGACTTCCGTCACGGCACCTTCCGGTCCGCCTTCGGGGAAGGCGTGAAGCAACAAGCCGCTGCCCTCGATGGAGAACGCGTGCAGCGTCCCTCCCCTCGACACGACGTCGGTCAGTCGCCCTTCGAAGACCCTCGAGGTCCCTTCCGGTGTGCCATCGGTCCGCCACACGGACTCGGCACTGCCCTCGGGAGTCCCGGAGAGCAGCACCTGGGCGCCGACCGCGGTGAACGCCGTGACACTCGTTCCAGCAGCGCCTGGGCTGAGGTCGGCGAGCAACCCGGTGCCCGCCTCCGTGCCGTCCGTGGTCCAGGGCTCCAGGCCCGTCAACGCATCGCTGGCGACGAAGTAGAGCCGCCCGCCGTTCTGGACGACCACGCTGGTGCTGGGAAGCGCGGCGAACCTTCGGACCACGCGAGGCGCTGCGACGCCATCCCACGCGAACACCGCGGGACCGGTCGAGTCGACTCCCACGTAGACGAACTGGGAGCCAATGCGGGAGACGGGGCCCACCAGTCGCTCAAGCCACTGGAGCACGCGCGTCCCCGAGGACGTACCGTCCGTCCGCCAGAGCGCGACACCCAACTCGGTCGACACCGCGAAGTGCACCTGGGACCCGAGCGGATCCAACCAGGAGGCCAGCAACGTGGTGCGATTGGACCTGATGGAAGCAATCGTCGTCGTGCCACTGACCGTTCCATCCGAGGCCCTCAACGCGATGTCATAGACGCGATTGGAACCCGACCAGGCGCCGAACAAAGACCGGGGGCCGATGTCGAGGTTGGGCCCGGTGAACGGTTCGATGGTGGAGACCTGCTTGGTCCCAGCGGGGGTGCCATTGGTGACGTAGAGGTCCCAGAGGTAGATGTTGCTGTAGCCGGAGCGGAACCAGAGCTTCCCTCCTCGAATGGACAGGCGAAGCTCGCGCGAACGCGTGGACTGGTCGACCGCGTACACGAGCCGCGTCCCGGTGGCTGTCCCATCCGTCCTCCACAGCTCGTTGCGGGAGCTGAAGTACAGCGCACCCTCGAACTCGAGCAGCCCCGTCGATTCACTGGAGAATCCGTACGGACCGGCCCACGTGTCACTCACGAGGTGGGTCCCTTCGGAGGTGCCGTCGGAGCGCCACAATTCATGGCCGTGCACGCCATCGTTGGCGAGGAAGTAGAGCGCCGAGTCCCAGGTCGTCCACCCGAGGCAGTTCCCGTCACCGGAGCCAGGCCGGATGTCCTTGAGCAGCGTGGTGCCTTCCGGGGTGCCATCGGTCGACCACGGCTCCGAGCCGTGGACACCGTCGTCGGCGAGGAAAAAGACCCGCTCCCCCAGCACCCCCATGAGGCGAGGCGTCGACGAGCCCATCCCCGGGTGGATGTCCTTCACCATCCGCGCTGCCCCCCGGGAGAGGTCGGTGACCCACAGCTCATTGCCCGCCGCCGCCGTCGCCAGCGAGAAATACACGCGGTCGCCGACGGAGACGAGCACGCGGGCTCCTGTATAGGGCGTCACGGGCGTGGGATTCAGGTCGGCAATCAGTCGTGGCGTCGCCGAGACAAGACTGAGCACCAACAAGCTGCTGTAGAGCATGCGTGTTCCTCAGGGGGTGTGGTGCGTCCAGGAATGCGGGCGCGCGATGCACCTCGCTTGCCCCGTTAGACGACACCCGCCCTCCCCTGGTGGCTCATTCCCGCCACGAGACGAGGCCCACCGATTACGCCCCTGCGTCCCGAGAACCTCGTCCCAGGACGAGCCCTCAAGGGACCGTTGCGGAAAACCCTTGCGAAAGAGGCGTGACGCGGGGAGCCCTCACGCGCGCGGCGGCGCTTCTTCCACCGGCACGGCCACGGGGACCTTCTTCTTCGGGATGATGCCGCGACGGGGGCCCTTGAGGGCCACGCCCAGCAGCATGCTCGCGGGGAGCATCATCCCCAGTCCTTGCGTGAGGTTGTCGGGAGGATGAACGACAGCCCCCAACACCAGCGCGGAGAACAACAAACCACAGACCAGTCGAAGCAACAGGGAGCTCACGCGAGGAACCTCGGT
Source organism: Myxococcus sp. CA056 (assembly GCF_013336715.1). Classification (NCBI taxonomy): domain Bacteria; kingdom Pseudomonadati; phylum Myxococcota; class Myxococcia; order Myxococcales; family Myxococcaceae; genus Myxococcus; species Myxococcus sp. CA056. The sequence continues at coordinate 121,978 of NZ_JABUMT010000008.1, read as the reverse complement.
GACGGGGTGCCCCAGCGTAAACATCCCAGAGGCCCTGTCCAGGCGGCCTCATGGGGCCCTTCAGGGTGGGGCCGAGCAAGCACCCCACCCTGTCCCACCGCCCACGTCGGACGGTGGGAGCGTCAGGGAGCTACCAGATCTTCACGCGCTTCTCGGGGGCGAGCCAGCCGGCGTCGCCTTCCTTCACGCCGAACGCCTCGTAGAACTCCGCCATGTTCCGCACCACGCCGTTGACGCGGTACTGCGGCGGCGAGTGGGTGTCGGTGAGCAGCATCTGCCGCATGGCGTCGTCGCGGTACAGGCCACGCCAGACCTGCGCCCAGCCGAGGAAGAAGCGCTGGGGGCCGGTGAAGCCGGCGATGGACGGCGCCGCCTTACCCTGGAGGGACATGTTGTACGCCTTGTAGGCGACCGCGAGGCCGCTCAGGTCGCCGATGTTCTCACCCAGGGTCAGCTCGCCGTTGACGTTCATGGACTCCAGCGGGCTGAAGCCGGCGTACTGGGCCACCAGCACGGACGTGCGCTGCTTGAAGCCGGCCTGGTCCTTCTCCGTCCACCAGTTGCGCAGGTTGCCGTCGCCATCCGAGCGGCTGCCCTGGTCATCGAAGCCGTGGCTGATTTCGTGGCCAATCACCGCGCCGATGGCGCCGTAGTTCGTCGCGTCGTCCGCGTCCGGGTTGAAGAACGGCGGCTGGAGGATGGCGGCCGGGAAGACAATCTCGTTCATCGTGGAGCTGTAGTAGGCATTCACCATCTGCGGCGGCATGCCCCACTCCTCGCGGTCGATGGGCTTGCCCAGCTTGTCCACCATCCGCTGGAAGTCGAATGCCTCACCGCGACGGACGTTGCCCAGCAGGTCGCCCGCGACGATCTCCAGGCGCGAGTAGTCCCGCCACTTGTCCGGGTAGCCGATCTTCACGTTGAACTTGGACAGCTTCGCCTGGGCCTGCGCCTTCGTCTCGGCGCTCATCCAGTCCAGCCCGTCGATGCCCTGACGGAAGGCCTCACGCAGGTTGTTGACCAGCTCCACCATGCGCTGCTTCGACGCGGGGCTGAAGTGGCGCTCCACGTAGAGCTGGCCCACGGCCTCGCCCAGCGAGTCCTCCACCGCCGACACGCCGCGCTTCCAGCGCGGACGGTTCTCCTGAAGGCCCTGCAGCGTCTTGCCGTAGAACTCGAACGAGGCCTGCTCGAAGGGGCTCGACAGCATCGGCGCGCGGCCGGCCAGCACCTTGAACGTCAGGTACTGCTTGAGCACGGGCAGCGGCGTCGTCTTGACGAGTCCCGACAGGGCCTCGAAGTACGTCGGCTGGCGGACGATGACGGCGGGCGTCGCCTGGGCACCCGCGGCCTTGAAGAAGCGCGTCCACGAGAAGCCGGGGGTGAGTGCCTCCGCCTCCTTGACGCTCTTGAGGTTGTAGGTGGCCTCGCGGTCCCGGCTCTTCACCCGGTCCCAGCTCTTGTCGGCCAGCGTCGTCTCGAGCGCGAGGATGGCCTCGGCCGCCTTCTTCGCGTCCTTCTCACCGGCCAGGGTGAAGAGCTTCTCGATGTACGCCACGTAGGCGGCGCGAATCTCGATGAAGCGCGGCTCCTGCTTGGAATAGTAGTCCCGGTCCGGCAGGCCCAGGCCGCTCTGGCTGACGTACGCGATGTAGCGCGTGGCCTGCTTCTGGTCCTGGCCCACGAAGAAGGCGAAGGGCGTCTGGATGCCGCTGCGCTGGAGCTCCGCGAACAGCTCCGGCAGCTGCGCCTTGTCCTTCAGGCCCTTCACCCGCGCGAGCTCCTGGGCAATCGGCTTCACGCCGAGCGACTCGATGCGCTCGGTATCCATGAAGCTGTTGTACAGGTCGCCCACCTTCTGCGCGGTGGAGCCCGGCGCGCGCTCCTTCGCGGTGGCGGACTCCTCGATGATGGCGCGCAGGGCCAGCTCGGACTTGTCCGCCAGCTCGATGAACGAGCCATAGCGGGCGCGGTCCGCGGGGATGGGCGTGTTCTTCAGCCAGGTCCCGTTGACGAACCGGTAGAAGTCATCCTGGGGACGGATGCCGCGGTCCAGGTTCTTCAGCTCGACGCCGAGTGCACGAACCGCCTCCTCCGACACGGCCTCCGCGACGGGCGCGGGCGTGGACGCGGAAGCGGCGGGAGGCGGAGTCGCCTCGGTGGGCGCGGGCTGCGGCGCGCTGGCGCAGCCGGTCAGCAACAGGGTTCCGAGGGCACTGGTCGCCCAGGCTCGGTGGGCAATGGACTTCTTGGGGCTCATGAGGTTCCGAGAGGAAAAAGGGACGGGGGATGCTGCCGGACCCGAGTGGTCGTCGTCCATCCGGGCAGGCAGGAAAAACACCCGCGCGCCCGCCCTATTCCTCAGGGAGTCCCCCGCCCTGGCTGCAATTTCGTGGAAACAGCCGTTTCCGGCCCCGCCCCCGTTCAGGAGGCGAGGCCGCGAGCGCCCACTCCCGCCTCAGGCGCTCAGCGCTGGCCCATGACGGGCGCGGGCACCGAGGTGGCGGGGGCGGGCACCGGAGGCGCGACGGGCGCGGGAGCCGGCGTCACCGTCACGTCCTGCGACAGGGCCTCCAGGTCATGGAAGCCCTTCGTCGTCACGTCGCCGTTCCGGAACAGGGCCCAGCCCTGGAGGTTGCGCTGGTAGGTCCGCGTCATGTGCCACAGTTGGATGCCGCTGTTGGCGACGAAGAGGTACAGGGCGCGCTTGGGGTTCCAGGGGTTGGGCAGGGCCAGGGCGATGCCGTCGTCCGGGCGGCCATACGTCTTGCCCTGCCAGCGGAAGAAGCGGCGGCCCAGCTCCATGGGGAGCTTCTTCTCCTGGGCCAGCCGGGCGAGCAGCGCGTTGTCCTCCGCCCCGCCGAAGACGACCAGGTCGCGATCCGCCAGCTGCGCGTCCGTCACCTCGAAGTCCGGCGCCACGGGGACCAGCCGCTCGGTGAAGACATCCGCCAGCGACTCGCGGTAGCCCAGCACCAGCGTGCGCATGGACTCCGTCTGCCGGGCGGTGCCGTGCACCATCAGCAGCTTCTCCCAGGCATCCGTCTGGTTGGCCAGGACCTGGTAGCGCTCGCGCGGCACCGGAATGTCATTGCCCGCGTTGAAGACGACGCGCACGGGCGCCTCCTTGGTGCGCAGGACGAACGTCTCGCTCGCGGTGCCCTTCACCTCCACGCGCTCCAGCGTGGAGCCCTTCGCCGTGTGCACCTCCACCAGCGTGACGAAGTGCCAGGGCTTCGGGCCGGGCTGCTCCACCTTGAGCGTCACCTCATAGCCGTCCTTCACCTGCGCGGCGGTGGCGCGGAAGCGCGGCTGCGGCAGGCCCGTGCGCTCCAGCCACTGGCCGACGAAGGAGCCCACGTCCTTGCCCACCGCCTCCTGCGCGGTGCGCTTGAAGTCCGCGGTGGAGATGTCCTTGTTCGCGTAGCGCGCGTGGACGGCGTTCATCACCTTGGAGAAGTCCGCGTTGCCCAACAGCAGGCGCAACTGGTGCAGCGCGAAGGTGCCCTTGATGCGCGGCACCAGATAGGTGCCATAGCGGCCGTACTCCGTCTTGACGGAGGCGGGCAGCACGTCCGCCTCGCGCGAGGTGGTGAAGAGGTAGCGGTCATTCAGGTCCGCGAGCACGTCGCGCTGCGCGTCGAAGGCCTTGTCCTGCTTGTCCTCGTGGGCCGACACGTCGCGCAAGAGCTTCCAGTACGCGGACGTGCCGCTGATGAGCCAGTTCTCCCCGTCCGACGCGGGGAACAGGGTGTTGGCCCACAGGAGCGACTTGTCGAAGCCGACCGCGTCCTTCACCCGGGAGAAGTCCCGCTTGGCGGCCTGGGGCTCCTCGGGCGCCTTCCACGTCTTGCGCGCCTCCTTCAATTTGGCGGCGACGTAGATGGGGCTGAACGTCGTGTAGCCCAGCGACAGGTGCGGCGTGGCGCCGGGAAGGTCCGGCATGAAGCGGCTGCCAATCATCTTCTCGCGCAGCGTCGTCTTGCCGTAGTGGGCCAGGAACATCAGCTTCTCGGCCATCTCCGACGTGGTCACCTTGCCGTCGCACGCGTGCGGGCGGTTGATGGGGCTGGAGGCCATCATCCGCGTGGCGGAGTCCAGGTCGAACCCCTTCTTGCCGAACTTCGCGTAGTACTCCCAGAAGGCGATGTCGCGGTTCCAGGTGTTGAAGGCCAGGTCCGCGGGCGCGTTGTCCGGGCTGGAGACGGACTCCTTGCGGACCTCCAAGTCGCGGTTGTTGTTGTTCGCCCAGATGAAGTCCTTGAGGTTGCCCGGCGTGTCGGAGGTATTGCCCTTGCTGCCGGTGCGCCACAGCCGCGTCTTCTTCGTGCCGAGCAACAGGCAGGCACCCTCGTCCGTCTTCGTGTCCGCGAGCGTCCAGTCGTTGGTGTACAGGCCGTTGTTGTTGTCCTTCATGATGCGCGCGACGTCATCGATGGAGGACGCGTACTGCGCCGCCTTGCGGATGCGGTTGCTCTGCGGGGAGCCGTTCAGGTCGAAAGGCGTCTGCCCCACCGTCGTCTCGCCGATGACGATGCCCGCGGAGTTGATGAACCAGTCCGCGCCGCTGTGGATGCCGCCCGGGAAGGTCTGCATCACGAAGCGGTGGCCCCGGGTGGGCTGCACGTCCAGCACCACGTCCCAGTGGACGCCGGTGTAGCCGTTCCACATGAAAATCTGCCCGATGATGGCGCGGCCGTCCTTCGTCGCGGACTTGGTGGCGACGAAGGAGGAGCAGTGGTCGCCCTTGCCTCCGCGCTCGGCCTCCTCGTCGGCCTTGAGGAAGGTGCGGCCGGACAGCGAGGTGGAGGTGGCGCGGTTGGCCTCCTCCAGTTGGCCCGCGTCCACGGCGGTGTTGAGCGTGACGATGTCGAGCACGTCCAGCTCGCGATCCTTGAACTTCGCGCCGGCCTTGTTCGCGCCGTCGGCGATGCCCTTCATCTCCTCCAGGTACTCGGCGTCGAACTTGCGCAGGAAGAGCGAGTCCGCGAGCAGTCGCTGGTGGCTCCATCCCTTGGCCGCATCCGTCTTGTCCTTCTGGATGCCGAGCTTCTCCATGTACCGGACGATTTCCTGCGAGGTCAGTTCACCGAACTGGACGCCGCGCTCGTAGGGCTCGCCCTCGATGTGGACGTAGATCCACCCGCCGTCGTCGTAGCGGAAGCCCTTGCCCGCCCAGCGCACGGACTCCATCGGGACATACGCGGTGATGTCCTCCACGGGCTCCAGGCGGACATCGTCATACCAGACGGAGCCGGTGGCCTTGCCGTTGCGGCCCAGGTGGAGCTGCACGCGGTCCGAGGACTGGCTGGCGAAGAAGAGGACGGAGGCGCGGGTGCCGGCCTCACCGCCCGGGGCGGGTGCGCAGTTGGTGAAGGGGAAGCTCTTCATCGAGAAGCAGGCGCCGTGGGCCGTGGGATAGCGGGCCTGGGGGTCGACCTGGACGCCCTTGGTCCGCACCCAGGCGCTGAGCCGGTAGAGCTGGCCCACCTGGAGCTGGAGGTTCTCGGACTCGACGGTGGTCTCGCCACCGCCCTGAGGGCTCTCGATGAGCAGGCCGCGCGAGCCCTCCACCTTGCCCTCGGCGCTGGAGGCCACCTTGCCAGGTCCCTGCGAGCGCCAGAACGCGGGCACCGAGGAGGACCCTCCGGCCACCTCGAAGTTTCCGTTCGGCACCGCCGAGGACTTGACGGGGGAGGCGGCCACGGCGGGCGCGGCCTGGAGCAGGCTCGCGGACAACAGCAGCACGCCGAGGAGCTTCGACGTCTGGGGGAGGTCGGTCATGTCGTTCCCTTCCCGAGCAGGGCGGGGCAACAGCTCGGGGAATCGGGGCGCATGACACTGCCGCGCGTTTCGAGCGTCAACCCTTCACGTCATCCAAGGCACCATGACGCGAGGTGACTTCCACACCCACCCCGACACTGCGTGCGCCCCCTCCCCTGTCAGCGCAGCAACCGGCCCGACGCGTGGAGCACACCGCGCGCGGCCCGGCGCACCGCGTCCACGCGCCGCGACTCCACCCAGGGAGGGTCCACGGGAGCGTCCCAGTCGAACACGCGCAGCCGCGACAGGAAGCCCTGCTTCACGCAGCCCTCCAGGCTGAAGACGTGCAGGTCATGCGTCCAGCGCACCGCGAGCCGCAAGTCGCGCGACAGCTCCGTCCAGTCCAGCGGCGGCGCCGAGAGGACCCCTGGCAGCTCCACGCCGCCCCCTGTGCTGCCCACCGCGAGCGAGCCCGTGCCCGGCGCGTAGCTCCACAGGAGCGCGGCGCCTCGGGGACGCACGAAGCTGGTGTAGAGCATCAGCACCTCCCGGTCCGCGGGCACGTCCACCAGACCCGCCACGCGCCGCAGCACGGAGGAGCGCGCCTGGCGCTCATCCACGATGAAGGGGAACTGGTACGCGTCCACGCGGTAGCCATCCACGCGGATGCGCTCCACCAGCGCGTGGTAGCCCGCCCTCGCCTCGCGGGAGCGACCTCCTCGGAGGATGAGCCGCGAGAGCATCCCAGGAAGACTCCGCAGCGGCGCTTCGGCCCACCTGCGCAGCTCCTGGATATCGGGCTCGATGTCCAACCCCACGCCGGCCCACTCGAGCTTCTCGTCGTCCGTCCACGTCCTGAAGGCTTCGTAGCGCGCACGCGCTTGCAGCACGTTGCCCGCGTGGAACCAGTAGCCCTGCTCCGGAGGGAGCAGGAGCCACGCCGTGACGGGGATGCCCGCGCGGTTCAGGCGGCGCACCACATCGGCTCGCTCGGGGCTCAAGTCCAGGAGTCCCAGGCTCACGCCGGCGCGCATCGCCTGGAGATCGTCGATGACGCCTTCGGTGTTGAACAGTTCGCGAAGTGGCTCCGGAGCCAGCTCGCAAAAGAAGGTCAGGAAATGGGGTTTCATGGCAGCCTCGCGCCTCCACGCGTACCCCCTCAGGGGCGCACATTTCCGCGAGGAGCACCATGGAATTTCACAGAGGCCGGATGCTCGACCACGTCCACCTCCGCGCCAAGGACCTGGCGGCGAGCAAGCGGTTCTATCAGGCCATTCTCGAAGTGTTGGGCATCCCGCTGGGCTCGCATGGCCCCGACAACTTCTTCGCGGACGAGCTGTTCGTCAGCACCGCGGACCCCGGTGCGCCGAGTGGACGCGGCGTCCATCTGGCCTTCCAGGCGAAGGACCAGGAGATGGTGAAGCGCGTCTACGAGGTCGCGCTCGCGGCCGGTGGGAAGGACAACGGCGGCCCAGGTGAGCGGCCCTACCACCCGGGCTACTACGCGGCCTTCGTGCTGGACCCGGACGGTAACAACATCGAAGCCGTCTACCATGGCCCGGCGAAGCGCTCCGCGCCGTCCGTGGTCTTCACCGTGTAGGCAGCTGAAGCATGTGAACGGCCCGCTCTGGGGTGTCTCCGAAGCGGGCCGAGTCTCACGAAGCGAAGCGCGGTTCAGTAGCTCCAGGGGAAGCGCTTGAAGTCGCGCTTGCGCTTCTGCACGAAGGCGTCGCGGCCTTCCTGGGCCTCTTCGGTGCCGTAGGCCAGGCGCGTGGCCTCGCCCGCGAAGAGCTGCTGCCCCACCAGACCGTCGTCGGGCAGGTTGAAGGCGTACTTCAGCATCTTGATGGCGGTGGGGCTCTTGGTGTTGATCTCCGCCGCCCACTCCAGCGCGAAGTCCTCCAGCTTCTCGTGGGGCACCACGGCGTTGACCATTCCCATCTGGAAGGCCTCCTGCGCCGAGTAGTTCGCGCCCACGAAGAAGATTTCGCGCGCCCGCTTCTGGCCAATCTGCCGCGCCAGCAGCGCCGAGCCATAGCCACCATCGAAGCTGGCCACGTCCGCGTCGGTCTGCTTGAACACCGCGTGCTCCTGGCTCGCGATGGTCATGTCGCAGACGACATGCAGGCTGTGTCCACCGCCCACGGCCCACCCCGGCACCACGGCGATGACCGCCTTGGGGAGGAAGCGGATCTGCCGCTGGACTTCCAGGATGTGCAGCCGTCCGAGGCGTGCCGGGTCGGACTCGCCTTCCTCTCCCTCGTACTTGTAGCCGTCCTTGCCGCGGATGCGCTGGTCTCCGCCCGAGCAGAACGCCCAGCCGCCGTCCTTGGGGGACGGGCCGTTGCCGGTGATGAGCACGCAGCCCACGTCCGTCATGAAGCGCGTGGCCTCCAGCGCCTTGGACAGTTCGTCGACGGTGCGGGGACGGAAGGCGTTGCGCACCTCGGGACGGTTGAACGCGATGCGCACCGTGCCCTGGTCCACCGCGCGGTGGAAGGTGATGTCCTTGAACTTGTGGCCCTCGACGGGCGTCCAGCGGGCCGGATTGAAGATGGCCGAGACCATGGGTTTCTCACTCGGGAGAAAGGGGGAACGGGCGCGGACCCTACGCTGGCACGAAGGGAGCGTCCATCGTCCATCCGAGGATGGCGAGGTTCATTCCCCTGGGCTGGTCCCGCATGGGAGCGGTGAGACACTCGCCGCCTACCCATCCGAGCGCGGCGATGCGCAGGAGTTGGTGCAAGAGCGCTTCAAGTCGTTTGGCGTCCATGGTGCGGCACCGGAGGATCGAGCCCGCTGGATGGTCGACGTCAAGCAGACGTCTACGGCTGCGCTCCGCGATGAGGAACAGGCGGAGGCGTCATCCCGCCGTGGCAAACCGTGTGCATGACTTATCTCTGGTTCGGCAGTCCAAGCAGGCCCTGCCTTCATGCGAGTTCGTGACCACCTTTCTACTGGGTGACTGTTCCGCTCAGCCCAGGAGGTCTCGGATGAAACGATGGACCCAGCACCTGCTCCTCGGACTCCTGCTGAGCACGCCTCCCCTGGCCCTGGCCGTGGACACCCAGGCGAGCGGGGACTCGGCCCGTCCCTCCCCTGCCCCAGATGCCGAGGGCACGAGCGGCACACCTCGGGCCTTCTCCGGCCCGGTGCTCGGAACCGCCCCGGGAACACTCTTCGTCACCGGTCCCAGCGGCGCTTCGATTCCCATCCGCGTGACACACCAGACACGCATCGCCGGAGCGACTGTCCCGCGCGACCAGGACATCGAGACCTATCTGCGCGAGAACCTGAAGCCCGGCCGCTCCGTCCGCGTCCAGTTCGACGTCAGGCCCTTCTCCGACGGTACCCCGCAGAACGTCGCCTCCACCGTCGAGCCGAAAACCTCCCGCGAATCCCCTTCGCCGTGAGCCACGTCGCGAAAGCACCGCGACTCGTTGGAGCCACAGTCATCCGGCCGGGCCCTACTTTTCGGCCCTGGGAAAACCATCGTCCCGTGACACGGTGACGCTGGGCGAATTGCTCGGAAGGTGCCAGCCTGCGGAGCGCACGGTGCAGCCCTTCGCGAGGAACTCCGCGTCATGCCCGCCGACGTCGCCCTGCTCAAGGAAGTGCCCCTCTTCGCCGCCCTCGATGACGAGGAGCGCGCGCTGCTCGCCAACCAGCTCGAGGAAGTGCGCCTGTCCGCCGGAGAGAAGGTGTTCAGCCGAGGAGACCCCGGCGGCGCCATCTACATCGTCAGCTCCGGCGAGGTTCAAATCTCCGTCGAGGACACCACCGGCCAGGTCATCGTCTTCGAGACCGCGCGGCGCGGCGACTTCTTCGGCGAGCTGTCCCTGCTGGATGGAGACCCGCGCAGCGCGGATGCCCGCGCCATCCAGGAAACGTCCGCCCTCAAGGTGGACCGCGCCGACCTCGAGCTCCTCTTCCGGCGCCACCCCTCCAGCGCCATGGACGTGCTGACCGCCATCGGCCGTCGCCTGCGCGAAGCAGACAAGATGCTGCACAGCCGGCCATCACTCAGCCCCAACGAGATGGTGGAGGAGCGACTGACGACCATCCAACGACTCGCGGATGGACTGGCCGCCTTCAGCGGTACCTTCACCTTCATGATGCTGCACGCCGTGTGGTTCGCGGTGTGGATCACCATCAACCTGGGATGGATTCCCACGTTCCACGCGTTCGACCCGTTCCCCTTCGGCCTGCTCACCATGGTGGTCAGCCTGGAGGCCATCTTCCTGTCCTGCTTCGTCCTCATCAGCCAGAGCCGGCAGGCCGCCAAGGACCGCATCCGCTCCGACGTCGAGTACGAAGCCAACATCCGCGCCGGCATGGAGGTCACCCAGCTCCACTCCAAGCTGGACCACCTCTACGCGCAGACCATGGCCCGCCTGGACGCCGTCGAACGCGGGCGCCCACCCTCGGCTCCGGCGACCTCCAAGCCCGGCCAGCCCGCGGCATCCCAGGGCTGACCGAGCCACCGCTGGCTCCAGGCTCAGTTTGGCGCGGAAGCCCAACTCGCCTCCATCGAGCGGAAGTGCAACGCCAGTTGGCGTCAGGGGGCGCAGATGATGACCGAATCGACCTCCAGGTCTGGCGGGTCATAGACCGCCGCGGTGTCCGGCCCGACGTTCCAGGTCCCCTCCGGCTGCACCGCGAAGTCGATATAGGGGCGCCACCCATCGGCGAGCGCTGTGCGGAAGGCCTCGTCGGTGACCCTCCCGTTGAAGCCAGACGTCTGGTAGGTCGCGGTCCGCACCAGGATGCGCGAAGAGCCCAGGCTGTCCCGATAGTAGTATCGGGCAATCGCCGGAACCGCGGCGGCGTCCCACTCGACTTCCCAGACGTGCGCCGCGGAAACCAGGTTGGCGAAGGGGCCGACTTCGTTGTTCGAGGTGTGAATCATCGGGCTCGAGCCGACGTGCGTGGTGGCCGAGAACTTGTTCGGGTCATTGGCCGTGCCCTTGGGGGAATCCCACCAGGTCTCGATGAGGTCGAGCTCGCCGTAGCGTGCATCGCCGAAGCTGTTGCGGGCCCACAGGGCGGGGAACGTGCCGGGCATGGGGGTCGGCATCCTCGCGTAAAAGGCCATCGCGCCCTTTCCCGGAGCGAAGGTGCCCTTCCCCTTCAGCCATGCGCCCGAGTAGTAGTTCGTGCCCGCGCACCTGGCGGGATTCTCCGGCGTGATGTTGGGATAGGGGTCCGCGCAGTGGCGCTTGGAGGCGACCTTCAGCTTGCCGTCCTCCACCTTCACGTTGGCGCGGAGCATCTTGGTGAGCTGCGTGAACGCGCCCCCGCTGGGGTTGTTGTTTCCCTGGATGACGTCCCACTTCGTGGTGTCGAGGGCAGTCCCGTCGAAGTCGTCGCGGAAGAGCTCGTTGGTGAAACCCGGAGGGCAGTCGAGCCTCGTGACAGGGATGGGAGGGCCCACGGGGCCGGGGAAGAGGTTCTCCTTGGGGATGATGCCCTTGGGCGTCGACGGCGATGACCACGAGAGCATTGCCACGGCGTTGCCAGTGTTCTCGAAGTACTCGAGCACGATGTCGTAGGGCTCGCCGGCCTGGAGCGCGCTGGTCCCGGAGTTCTCGATGGCGCCGTGTGCGGTCCAGTTGTCGATGATGCGCGTGCCATTCACCGTCAGGCGGATGCCATCGTCGCTGGTGGTGTAGAAGGTGTACGTCTCCGTGTGGTCGGCGCTGACCTTGCCCGTCCAGCGCACGCTGAAGGTCTCGGCCCCGAGGTCGGCGAGAGGCGCGGCCGCTCCCCAATTGAAATCGACGGTGGCATCCACTCGACTCACCGAAGCGCCAGTGAAGTCGACGTTGTCGAAATATTGCCCCTGGAGCCCGGTGCCGCTGCGACCGGTGACGTCGAGCCAGATGATGGACGAGACCAGAGATCCGGCCGCCGCGCTGTTCTCGAAGAGCAGCTCGGTCCGGAGCAACCTTGCGTCCGCCACGTCCAGGCTGGCGAACGTGTCGCTGAAGTTCCCGGGAGTGGTGGTGAGTCCGTGGAGGGGCCCCGTGGCGAGCAGGGTCGCGCCATCGTAGAGCTTCACGCGGAGCGAGCCGGCGCCTCCGTTGATGGCCCATCCGTCGTAGTTCACGACGACTTTCGATGCGCCGCCGGGCATGGCGCTGTCGTGATAGCCCAGGGTCAGGGTCGATGACGTTCTCGCGGGGGCGCTGCGCGCGAACGAGCCGCCGCGATCACTCGCCGCGAAGGAGACACCGTCATCCATCAAGCCATGGATGGGCGCGCTTCCTCCGCCTGCCCAGATGCCGCTCATGGCCTCGTCGCTGCTGGGAGACACACTGGACGAGACGAGCGCCGATGGCACTGTCTCACTCGCTTCGAGGTCGTCGCCCTTCTCGGATGAAGAGCCGTGGCACGCCGCGAGGAAGGCAAGGGAGAAGACAGGGAGAGTCCGGAGCGTACGTATCGCTCTGTTCATGAAGAGCACCCTTGGTAGGCACAGCGCCAGGAATTCCAGATGTCTCAAATTCCATGTAGCGCGGTTGCACCAACAATTGTGCACGGAGCTTTCTCACCCCGTCAAGCCATCGCTTCGCTTGTCTTCACGAGTGCGCAGCAATCCGGAAGACTTCTCCACCAGGGGCGGAACCATTCCTCTCTCATGATGACAATGGCACCTTCGCAAGGGATTGAACCGCTCCAGCGCGCCCGCGTCGAAGTCGCTTTCAAGGTGCGCCCGCGCGGTGCGGCGCCGGCGCATGAGCTGTGCCTTGATGTGCTGGGCGACTCCTCGATCCTGCGAGACCTGGAGCTGTTTGTATCAGTTCGCGTCGGTGGCCTGGGCGACCGGAACGCGGCACATCTCCAGGAGCTTCTTCTTCTGGACGGCCGAGGCGCCCGCCCAGTCCGGATGTTCCGAGGCGACGCAGGTCGGCTGGGAGGGGGCCTCGGGCGGAGCCTCCGGCCTGGCGATCAACGCACCAGGGCCGCTGGTCTGTCCCAACTCCAGCTCCAGCAGCATGCCGCGGATGGCCTCCGCCTCGTCCTTCCCGGTCATCTGGTCCCGGCCGTGCCAGAGCGAGCCGGTGATGACATTCTTGTCGCATCTCGGCACCCAGGTGGGCGGGGCGTCACTGCACACCGCGCGGCCATCCAAGGTGGGATTGCCGAACAAGTCCATCCGGGTGACGCCGTCCTCGCGTGGCGTCAGCAGCACGAAGAACATGGACCCCACCGTGTTCGTGGAGCCGTAGACGATGTCGCCCCCCGACACCGTGGTCAACGCCGTGCGCAGTCCCTTGAAGACGTAGACGAGGCTCCCGTCCTTGCGGACTTGCTTCTCCGTCACCGGGAAGCCGCGCTTGCTCATCAACTCCGTGATGCGCCGCGCGGCGTCATCCGGGCCTCCTTGGAGGAGTGCCTCGGACTTCTTCGCGTCCAGGAATGAGTGACTGCTGGTCCGAATGCTGGAGATGCAGCCGCTGCCCAGCATCACCATTCCCGCCAGGGCCCATGCTTGGATTTTCATGGGAAGGCTCCCTAGCATTTGTCATTCCAAGCCCATCGTTCGTCAGGCTTTCGAGCGGAGAGGGCCCCGGCACCTCGCATCCGCGCGCCGCGTGTCTTCATGACAGACCTTGATGCGGGGAAGTACGTAGATGCTGATTCCGCATGTTTTACGGAAATCGCACTGCCATTTCTTCCATGCGCGTGTCTCCACCCGCCCGGGCCCCGAAGTGGCCAGGGACGGGCGGGCACTGACTCCGGGCGTTGAGGACAGCCAGCTCAGGGCTCGGGGAAGCCTTCGCGCACCCACACGTTGGCGGTGTCCCTGTTGAACTTGAAGTTCATGGGCACGCGATGCTTCGCGACAGTCGCACCCGCGTCGTCGGTGGCCGAGAGCAGCGCGTGGGGCTCATACTCATCGGCCACGATCTCCAGCAGGACCTCGTACCAACGGCCCTCCCAGGCGATGGAGAGCTTCCGGGTCAGGGCCTGGTCGCGTTGTCGCGCGGAGCGGTCGAGGACCTCCGAGGCCGTCTTCACGAAGGTCGCGAACGCGGGCGCATCGAAGGGCTTGGGGTTCTTCTTGTCGCGGCCCATCACCCACGGACTGATGAGGACGGGCTCGGCAATCCCCTGCTTGCGGATCTCCACGGCCCAGCCGTCATCGTCCTCGTTCTTGATGACCCGGGCCGACCAGCCATTCTTCTGCCAGAACGTGGGCTCCATCACTTCAGGCTCGGTAGGCGTTCGCTCGTCGCTCATGGGGTTCCTCATACCCTCCGATGGCCATTTGCCAGAGCAGAGAATGAGCTTTCCCCTGCACCACGGAAGTCGACCGCGCGCTCGACCGCCTCGCGGCCGAGCGCTCCTCGCTGGATGGGAGGCGGCGGGGATCGAACCCACGGCCGGCGTTGCGAAAACCCCAGCAGAATCGCGCCCTTACCTCGCAACCGCCCGGAACCACTCGGATTCGACTTCCCTCCGCGTACCGCCCTGTCCCGGTTCGTCCCAACCCGTTCCGCAGCCTTCTGCGACATACCTGCAACATGGCGCCAGCCCCCGAGCAGTGAGGGCCGGCACCTGGGCGCCGTCCTAAACGACGGAGCGCGATTCCCGATCGGCCTGGAGAGTAGGCGGGCGCCAGCAGCGCGGTGATGGGGCTGCGCCACCTCCACCGTGGTGGCCGCCGTGCTGCGCTAGCAGGAGCGCGGCCGTGAGGGACTGCGAGATGGCAGAGCCTTCAACGGCCAGGTCGCCCGCGACCATGGGACGCGCGCTGGCCTCGGTGGGCGCACGTCGCAAGGGTGCGCTGCCCCTGGCCCGCGCGGCGGCGGCGGCACCAGCGCCAGTGGCAATTGAAGTGCCGGGCCACCTACGCCCGTCCCCAGGAGCCCGTCCTCTACGAGGACGAGATGGACGTGCACCTCAACCCCAAAATCGGGCCTGAGCTGGGGAGAGCGCCCGGGCTGTCCGGCCACGCTTCATGCCTATCTCAAACATGTAAAACATGCAATAATTGAATAGACAACAAATACGGCAAACTGCAAGAAGGAGGCAGTTGGTGTGATGCCAATTATTTGCACACAAAGGAATTCTATGTCCAAGCTTCACAAGGCGCTGCTGACAGCTTCCGTTGCGCTCCTCGGTTTGAACGGGTGTGGCGGCGCCGACCTCCCGGACGCGGAGGTGGTCAGCACCCGCCAGGGGGTGGAATCCGCGACGGCCATCCCTCTCCCAATCCCCGCCTGCGCGCTTCTCCCCGATACGGACCGCGACGGCGTCTGCGACGTGGTGGAGCTGTTGCTGGGCACCAATCCCAACAACCCCGACACGGACGGAGACCGCCTCAACGACTACGCGGAGTCGTTCGGCTTCGGCGGTGGCCTGGACCTGACGGCCCTCGGCGCGAACGCGCGCAGGAAGGACGTCTTCGTGGAGGTGGACTACTATCCCAACCTCAGGCCCAGCCAGGCCACGCTGGACAAGGTCATCACGGCTTTCGCCAGCGCGCCGGTGAGCAATCCGGATGGGTCCACTGGCATCACGCTGCACCTGGTGCTGGATCAGCAGATCGCCGCCGCGGACGCGGACATGAACCTGAGCCCCGTGTGGACGGAATTCGACGTCATCAAGGCGAAGTACTTCGCCGCCGCCCGCGCGCCCTACTTTCACTACGCGGTGTTCGCGCACCAACACAACGGGAACTTCTCCAGCGGTATCTCTCGCGGCCTCCCCGCGCATGACTTCCTGATGACGTTGGGCTCTTTCAATGGCACCGAGCAACAGCAGGCCGGCACCCTCATGCACGAACTGGGTCACAACCTGGGCCTGGACCACGGTGGCAACGACGGAGCCAACTACAAGCCCAACTACCTGAGCATCATGAACTACGAATACCAGTTCTATGGATTCGAACTTGGCGGCACGGTCGGCGCGCTCGACTACTCGCGTGTGCACGTGGATTCCATCAACGAGGCGGCCGTCAATGAGCTCACCGCGTTCGCGGCCGTCGCCCCGTCCACCGGGTCGGAACTGACTAGGTACTACGGGCTGCGCTTCAACGACGCCCAGGTGGCGATGTTCTCCGCAGCCGACTTCGTCGACTTCAACAACAACCGCCAATACGACTTCAACACCATTGCGTTGGACTTCAACCGCGACGGCGACGCGACGGATGTGTACCCCGTGTCGCAGAACGACTGGGCGGCCCTGTTGTACGACGGCGGCGGCCAGATTGGCTTCGCCACGCCGGGCATCACCCAGGACCTGGGCCGCGAGGAGCTGTTCCTCGTCGCCCCCGAGAAGATGGAGCCCTGCCTCACCGGGGACCCGCGCGACGCCCGCTAACCCGCTTCAGGTAAATCGGTGAACCGTGCTCGGAGAGGGAGCGGATGACCTCTCCGAGTGCGCGGCCTTTCCCAGCCCCGTGCTGCGTGCCGTCACCGCACGACGCGCAGCATGAGACCTATCGAGAATCGCGCTCCGTCGTTTAGTTCGTGCTGATTTCGTCCTGGGATGCCTCAAAGCCTTGGGGACGCCGAATTCCCAGCTCGGTCAGCGCCTCGCCGGCCAGCTTCATGAGCTTGAGCAGCTCGGCTTCCGCGTCCTCCTGCCCGAAGACCTCACCGTCCCCCAGCCAGTGGCGCGGGTCCGCCGCCAACTCGCGCGCCGACTGGTAGCGGTCAGCGGGCTTCGCTTGAAGAAGCCGGCCCAACGTCACCCGCAACCCCTGCGGGAGGTTCTCCGTCAACGCGTCCAGGTCCGCCTGCGAGTAGGTCGCCGCGCGCCAGATCACGTCTTCAACCATGGGGTGACTGTTCGCGAGGCGGGCCCGTCGGATGGCACGCCGGACGCGCACGCGCTGCCTGACCGACAGCGAGCCCTTCACCTCTTCGGTCAGGTCGTCCGGAGCGTCGAGAAGGTTCCTCCCCGTCGCGATTTCGAGCATGACGACGCCGAGCGCGAAGAGGTCCGAACGCGCATCAACACGACCGGTCAGGAGCATTTCAGGAGAAGAGTAGAACGCATCCCCCAGCGGACGGCGCACCGTGGATGAAACGCGCCCAGGCAAGTCCGACAGGGCGAGTCCGAAGTCGGCAACCTGCACGCCACCCTTCCAGTCAACGAAGATGGTCCCCACGTCGACGGCCCGGTGAACGATGTTGAGGGGCCTCTCCTCGCCGTCCCTGGCCTCGTGGGCGTGCTCAAGAGCCGCAGCCACCTTGGCCCCCACGTACAGCGCGAACAGGGGCGAGAACCGGCGCCCGCACTCCGCAGCGAGCGTCAGCATGTCGCTCACGCTGTGCCCTGACGGATGATCGGTGATGACGTACCAGCACCCTTCCGCCTTGTGCATCCCGTGGACGCGAAGGATCCCCGGATGGTTGAGGAAGGTCGCAAGACGCACCTGCTCTTCGAGCCTTACCCTTGCCCGCTTGACGCCCGCCCCCTCCTGGCCCGTCTGGGGGCCAACCGCATTGAGCAGCACCTTCCCGCGGGGGTGGTTGCCCTCCAGCGTCCGGCGCCGCGCGACGAAGAGGCTCAGCCCGTGGTGCGCATCGAACGCATCGCTCCTCTGTCCTCGGGAATGCCGAGCCTCCGTTTCCCCTTCCCCGAGTAGTGCGGAACGCTGCTGGAAAGTGCGCCTGCGCGTCGAGGGCTCAACGCCAGCGCATCCCGTTACGAAGAGAACGGCGCACAGTATCCAGCGGACAGCACACATTCTTCACCCCCATGCCTCTCTCCAAGGAAGGCAAGTGGGTTGAATGCTGGCATTCC
Organism: Myxococcus sp. CA056; assembly: GCF_013336715.1. Classification (NCBI taxonomy): domain Bacteria; kingdom Pseudomonadati; phylum Myxococcota; class Myxococcia; order Myxococcales; family Myxococcaceae; genus Myxococcus; species Myxococcus sp. CA056. The sequence goes on along the minus strand of NZ_JABUMT010000008.1, from coordinate 104,452 downwards.
CGTCTGACAAACGGCTGGGAACCGACTGCGCGGCGGAACCTTACAACGTCACCCCGACATGCCTCGAAGGCCCGTCAGGGGAAGGTCACGTTGCTAATCGTCACCGTGCGCGGCCCATTGGCCTCCCACAGCTTGAGGGCGAAGGGGCCGCGTGCGGATTCGCCGGAAGCCTCTGTTTCAATCACCACTCGCCCCTTTCCACCTGGGGTGATGGGTGATTCTTGCCAGACACGAAGCACCTTCAATTCCGTTCCAGGAACACCGCGTAGGGCGGCGCCGCTCGCAATCCACGGCAGTTCTCCGCGCAGGCCACTCAGTAAGACTTTCAGGGCTACACGCCCTGTCGAGCGATAGCTTTGCACCTTGAAAGGCTGAAGTACGCTCTTCGAGTCCGAGGGAATCGCCTCCGTCACAATTCTCCCGGCCACACCACTCACATCAATGCCGCCCATCGCGAGCAAGCCTACCAGCCCCCGGGACTCCATGTTCCGAGACCAAGCGCGCGCTTTCCTCCTGGCACCGCTGTGTCTCGGCTCGCGCTTCTCTTGCCTCTTGCCGGTACGACTCGACGGTTCTTGTATTCCGATACACCTCGACAACCGTGTCCGCACGCGCGGGATGGACGGTCAGTGAGAAGGATGCCCCGGGAGGCGCCGCGCCATCACGGAATCTCACCGAAACCCGGAACTTCTCTCCGGGACTCACTTTCGCAGAAGGGACCAACCGCATCGTCATGCGGCCCATGTCGACAATTGAGAATACCCCCCTCTCGTCCAATTCGACCCCATCTTGAGCCAGCTCAGAGTCGAAGAGAAGCATCGTGGACAAAAGTGCACATACTGAGCCGCATTGCCCGCCGGCTTATTCGCGTTTTCATGAGAGACGAGTCACAGGATCGACATTGACATACAACGTCCGCCACCTAACAAAACCCTTGTCCCATCGCACAATATCGACAATCCGACAAAAGACAGACATTGGAGTGGCTCGCGGGAGTTATCCCCGCCCCATAGCACACAAAGAAGTCGCGGCTATCACCTTGCTTCAGCAGCACCGCTGGACTGTTCTCACCTCACACCTGGAGACGAATCATGAGGCTTGTTCTATTTGCCACAACCCTCGCACTACTTGTTGGCCCTCGGGTTGCCCAAGCCCAGTGCAACACCACTGTCGTTGATGTCGGGCTCGTGACGACCGTGACAGTAACCGTGACGGGCGACGCACATGGATGCGAATGGGCAGACCTCAATCCCAATCGCTCCAACCTGACTTCCGTAACTGGAGCACTTGTCGCCTTGCCGGGAGCTACACGCCAATTCCTATTGCACGAGGGAAAGAGCTTCTGGCAACCGGGCGTCCTGGAACTAGGTGAAGCCGCGGACGGCGGTTGCAATACTAGCACAGATCCATACGTAATAACCTGCTCTTCCGCGATAGAATACTTCCCCAGTCGCAAGCCCAACTACAGATTGTGCGGAATCCGCGCTGGGCCCTTGCGCCCGCTTGAGAGCGCAACTACGGCATGTGTCTTTACTGCGCTCTAAGGCAGAGCACCTCACTCTCCTGACCGCCAAAGTCGCCGCACCCAAGCCCTCAATTGGCCTCGGTGCGGCGATGTTCGTTCTGAAGGACCACGGCGCTTCGTGCAACACCTCCCCTCGGGGGGCTACGCTACTCGCCCTCATCGGCAAGCAGCTCGCGCAACTCCACAACGGACGCTTTCGCGACGAGTGCCTCAGCATGGAATGGTTTCGTTCCAGGGTAGAGGCGAAGGTTGTCATCGAGGCGTGGCGGCAGCACTACAACCTGGTCCGGCCACACTCGAGCCTCGGCTACCTCACGCCTCTGGAATTTCGACGGCAGTGCGAAGCAGTGGTACCCGCCCCATCCCGGCCGGCACCTCTCGCGTAAAAGGATCCAGGCAGGTCATCTTCTCTGATGCGATGGTGCGCGATGTGTTGCTGAATGAGAGTCTAGGGAGAGAACCTGATGAAGAAAAACCTGATGTGCCTGACCGCCGTGTTCACGCTTTCCGTTGCCGTTCCCTCCTTCGCTTCTGAGCCACCCCCGGAGAGCAGCGCCGCCAGCATCTGCCCAATGACGAAGGTGACCGAGAACACGCTGAAGCTGAAGCCGAATAACTCATTCCCCGTGGGCGGAATCAAGGCCCCCAAGGTGTCGTGCCACGACAACAAGGAGAAGTTCAAAGCCGGGTACCACTTCAAGCTCTTCGTCTCCCCCGACCGTAAAGTAAGAATCGACTACCTTCACAAGCCCGAGGAAATCCAGGCCGCGTGCCAGAACGCCTGCATCGAGCAGTCGAAAAATTGCAAAGAGACGTTCGCGAAAGGTGACAAATCCAAAGTAGCCATGTGCACCGCCCAACTCCACGATTGCATGGCCGCCCACAACGAGTCTCATTCAGCCGTCTTCAAGAAGATTTCGGATACACACTGCACAAAGTACGGCGAACCCTGAACGACGGGTCGCAGTTCTCGAATGGCCTTATGCTGCGAGTCGAGCGGGACCAGCGCGCAGCAGCCGGCTTGCAGTCCGCTGCGCGTTGCGAGCTGCCAAGAGGCATCCACTCTTGCTGGAGTGCGGAGCCGCGTTGTCCGGGATGAAGTGCAGGCGCCGTTTAGTCGCGGGGCTTGAGGTTATGAGCAGGCATCCCATTCACGACGTAAGTCTTCGCGAAGCGTACGATAATCCGCATCACTTCACTGGCATCCGTCGGTTCGACGTGCGCCACTCGCCCAGGACGAAGCCGTCAATCAGCTCTCCGGGGCGCAGTTCGTCCGTGCGAATCCAGCCGCACGCCACCGTGCGCCAGCAATGGTCGGGCGTCACGACCAGCACGCGACCATCCATCATCACAAGCTTGCAGCGGGGCTGCGACAGGGCGAGATTATCGGGCTCCAGTGGAACGATCTGGACCTGCCCCAGGGCTTGCTGAGCGTCAACCGGACCATTTGGCGCGGTGTGGAGGACTCGCCTAAGAACCTCCAACAAAAGTCAGGATAGAGGCGGCGAAGGAGCATAAGGCAACGGCTCAGGACGAGGAATCCGAAATGGACGTCGTCCCTGCGCTCATCTCGAACACGGACACGGCCGAGCTGATTCTTCCAGGCCAATGGGCGCTCCACCACCCAGCGGAAACGCCCCAGACGCTCCTTCGACAGGCTCCAGCGCTACGTGAGGACCCGCAACGGCGTGGCTCCCTCTAACAGGTCGTCCCATAGCGCACCTCAAGAGGAGAACTCGGTGAGCGTGTCACGCCGAGCCGGTCCTTTCGCGTTTCGACGTGACCGGGAAGCCTCTGGTACGGATGTCGTGCAGCTCGAGGCGATGCTGCGACGGGGCGACCTCAAGTCCTCCGACCTGGTGCTCATGGATGGGAATTGGCAGACGTTTCAACAGGCCATTCCCTTCGAGGAGGTTTGTTTCGAGCTGGAGCGTCAAGCGCGCCCCTTCCAACTGGCCGCGTTGGCGCTCTCCCTCGTGTTGGGGTTGCGACTGGCGCTGGGGCTGACCTGGTTCGTCTGCTCCATCCCCGACTGGATTTTCGACTCCTCACGGTGACGCAGAGAGAGCGAAGTCCTGGAACCAGAAGTGGCAGATGGCGCACCAAGGGGGCCTTGGAGTTGCGGACCTCCGAGTCCGCGGGGTAGGAGTCCTCCTGTCTCGGTCCTCTCCCTTTGGCCGATTTTCACCTGACCATTGAGGCCCTGAAAGCCCTTCAAGCCCGCCGCAGAGCGGCTATGCGCGCTCCCCGGATCCTCACCATGCTCATGCCCTCCCTTCCGCTGACCCCTGACACCGCGAGGCACTTGTCCCTGCTGCGAATGCTGGGGCCGCCGGAACGGTCGACGTCCTCGCGGTGGCAGCGGTTGGCCTGGGATGCGTCGTCGCGCTATCTGTTGTCGGTCCAGAATCGGGGCGGTACGCCGCTGCGTTGGTGGGACCTGCACTCGGAAGAGTCGGCTCCGCTTGTCGCGCACCCCGTCTCCCAATGCGTGGGCGCGTGGTTCCTGCCCGACTCCCAGCGGCTTCTGTCCGTGACGAGGCGCGGCACCCTCCAGACCTGGTCCGTCACCGACGGCAAGCTGTTGTCCTCGGTGGAGCTTGGTGGGTCCGTCGCCCGTGGGTGCCTGTCGTCGGACGGCACGCGCCTTCTGGTCACGGCCAGCCAGGGACGCGTCCTACTCTGGAACATGGAGCGCGACTGGCTCATGTGGCGGCTGGAGGACCCGGCCTTCCTCTACGGCTGCGCATTGTCGCCGGATGGCCGGTTCGCGGCTGTGGGCGTCGCCGAGGAGCAGGACGGCGCCACGACACGTGGCTCGGTTCGCCTCTGGGATGCGCGGACCGGTAAGCTCGTGGGGGCCCGCACGTTCGACTCACAGGAGCTCTGGACCGTGGCGTTCACGCCGTCCGGAGCGTCGCTGGTCGCCGCGAATTCCGCTGGCCAGTTGTTGTTCCTGGACCTTCCCGGACTTGAAACCACTCGGATCATCAGGGCCCCGGCCTCCGGGGCCCTGCAGTTCGAGTTCAATCGGGAGGGCACCTTGCTGGCGGCTGGTCCGGACACGAGCGCGTTCGAGGTCATCGACGTTCGTGAGGGACGCAGCGTCTTCTCCTATTCGGACCTGGACGACCAGGAGGGAAGCACCGCGAACTTCTCGCCCGACGGACGCTTCGTGAGCTGGGGCATGGACGACGGCAAGGTGGGCGTCTGGGGCGTGAAGCCGCGGCCCTGACGCCGCTTGAGGTTGTTCAGCCCGGTCGCCTGACCGTCCTCGACGACTTGTAGCGCCGCAGCTCGCGCCCATCCTGCCTGGCCTTGCGCTTGCGGCCCCGGCGGTATGTTGCCTCATGCTCCTTCGGCGCCTCCATCCTGACTTTAGTTCGAGGTTCTAAGGGTGGACGCGAGCGGACGGTCGACCTGCCCCGTTCGGTGGTGGAGGCGCTCAAGTCGCACCGGCACCTGCGCGATCGCTTCGTGTTCTGCCAAGAAGACGGCCGGCAGCTCACCGACGGGAAGATGGAGGCGCCGCTTCGACGTGCGCTCCGGGTGGCGGGCATCACCCGCGAGCAGGGGCAAATAGGCTGGCACGACCTGCGGCACACCTACGGGAGCCACCTCGCAATGAGGGTGGTTCCGCTGAAGGTAATTCAGGCGTGCCGCTCCACGCTGTCGTCAGCGAACCTGGGGCGCGTGGACCTCCCACGCGACCTCGAGGCTCTCGTGCCTCCTGACGGTGACGCTCCTCAAGAAGCCCGGCGTCTGCCCTGGCACCAGCCGGAGCCCCGGGAGACTCCGCAGAAGGGCCTCCAGCGACAGGCGTGCCTCCAGCCGTGCGAGCGGCGCGCCGATGCAGAAATGGAGGCCCTGCCCGAAGGCGAGGTGCTTCTTGACGTCAGGCCGCCGAACGTCGAAGCGCTCCGGCTCGTGGAACCGGGCCTCGTCGCGATTGGCCGACGCGTAGACGATTCGGATGTGGGCTCCCTTGGGAATGGAAACGCCCCCAAGCTCCACCGCCTCCAGCGCGGTACGGAACATGGCATGCACGGGAGAGGTCATCCGCACCGCCTCCTCGACCGCGCCCGCGATGACGCCCGGGTCATCCCGAAGGGCCCGCAGCTGCTCCGGATGCTCGAGCAGCAGCTCCACCGCTCCCACGATGAGGCCCGCGGTCGTCTCGTGCCCCGCGAAGTGCACCTGCATCAGCATGCTCACGAGCTCCGCCATGCTCATGGGCGGCGTCATCCCCTGTGACCCGGTGACGATGTCGCTCATCAGGTCATCCCGGGGAGACGTCTTGCGTTCCTCGAGCGCCGCGGCGAGGTAGCGCTGGAAGTCGACCACGCCTCGCGCGCATGCGACCTGGTGCTCAATGGGGCCATGTGCCGCGAGGACCGTGGTCAGCTCGTCGGACCAGCGCCGGAACCTGTGGATGTCCGAGCGAGGGATTCCGAGAATCTCCGCGATGATGCTGCACGACAGTGGATGGGCGAACCGCAGGAACAGGTCCGCCTGCCCTTCCTTCCGGAAGGAGTCGATGAGTTCGTCCACGAGGGCGCGGATGAAGGGTTCCTTCTCCGCGAGGCGCCGCCCGGTGAAGGCCTTGCTGACGAGGCTCCGGAAGCGCGAATGCGCTGGCGGATCATTGTCGACGAGGCTGGGGACCAGGGGGTAGCCGTCCATCAGCGCGGCAACCACCTCCGGAGGCGTCGTCGCGGCGCCCACGGTGATGGACTCGGCGGACGAGAAGCGCTCGGTATCGGCGACCACTGCGCTGATGTCCGCATGGCGCGTCACCACCCACGCCCCCAGCGCCGGGCTGAAGAACACCGGCTCCTCCCGCCGTGCACGCGCGAGGAACGGGTGGGGATTCTCGAGCTGGGGAGAGTCGAGCGGGCGGTACTCAGACCCGAGTCCTGAAGCGGCGCTGTCCTTGAACATGCGTGCTGACCTCACTCAAAGGTTCGTCGGGTGTTCAGTGCGGATGGGAGGCCCCGCGAATCCTAGCAGGCCAGCAAGACGCACCCGCATCCCGACGGTGACGACGACGCCATGACGAAGCTGGGACAGGAACGGCCGACTGTCGCCTCCGGGTGGTAGGTTGCCGTCACCTACCTTCTTCGAACAGGGCGTGAGGATGAGCATGCGCGGTGTGACCGCCAGGCGGTTGGGTTTCGTGGGGTTCTGGGGCGCGGTGCTCTGTGCGCTCGCGCTCTCGGGCTGTGCCACCCGGGCGGCGACTCTCCGGCCGATTCCCCCACCGCTGCCACCAGGCCCGCTCTTCTCCCCGCGTGCCACGTTTCGCTTCGCCGTCGTCCACACGCCAAAGCCTGGCATGCCAGTCCTCCCGAAGGTGGAGGAGCTGGTGCGCGAGCGATTCACCGTGCTGCGGCTCGCTGGGGAGGGCTTAGGGGCAGCGCCCCTGCCCACCGTGCGCGTCTCGGAGCGAGCCCTGAAGGACCATCCTCTCCCCGAGCAGGGGATGCTGGAAATCGCCGCGCGCGGCCTCTCGCCCCAGGAGCAGGCGCAGCTCGCGGCCTCCGAGCGCGTCATCGTCCTGGAGTTCACCACCGAGCCCCCGGCTTTCGAGGCGGTGCGGCAGGCACATGCGTTGGCATTGGAGCTGGCCCGCGCCAGCGCCGGGCTGTTGTGGGACGAGCATGCCGGGGAGTTCTTCTCCGTGGAGGGCTGGCACGAGCGCCGGCTCGAAGGCTGGGACGGCGGCGAGCCGATGCTGCCACGCCACTTCAACACCCGTGTCTACTCGGAATGGGACGGCACCGCACGGCTCATGACCGCGGGCCTGGGCACCTTCGGCCTCCCGGACCTGGGAGTGCAGCAGGTCCCGGCGCCGCTCGCGCACACGGTGGGCACGTTCATGAACCTCGTCGCCCAGCTCATGGTCGAAGGCACCGCCATCCGCGAGGATGGAGTCTTCCCCATCACCGTGGACGCACTGAAGCTCGCCTCCTATCGCGAGGCCCTGCTGGAGCAGGTACCGCCCGAGGCGCCACGGCGCACCTTGATTGGCCTGCTCCCCGTGGACCCGAGCGACGTGGAAGGTGAGAACCGGCTGGTGGAAATCATCTTCAAGGCTCGGCCTGGCGACAACCCGTCGGAGCGCCCCTATGCCGCCATCTCCGAGGTCTTCGGCACGCAATCCGAGATTGTCCATGTCGACGAGGACCCGGAGCTGCTGGCCGCGAGCCGCCGCGCCGTGGAGGCCCTGCTCACGCGAATCAAACCGCGCTTCCAGGAGGGTCTGGAGCTGGAGTCGAAGCTGCTCGTGAAGGCCCGCTTCACCACCCATGACGGGGGCATCGAGTGGATGTGGGTCCACGTCACGCGGTGGGAGGGCAGCGTGCTCCATGGCGTGTTGAACAGCGAGCCGGAGGCCGTGCCCGAGCTGAAAGCAGGCTCGCCCGTGACGGTGGGGGAAGACTCGCTCTTCGACTACATCCTGGAGCGGGACGGTGGCTCCGAGGGCAACGAGACGCAGCGCCTCATCCTTGAGCGCTCGGGCAAGACGCGCTGACCGGGAGGAGGCGACCTCGCCCACTCGCCCACGGTCAGGCAGGTGCTCGAGCACTTGAAGCGGCCTGTGGATGTGCCGCCTCTTGCACCGGCACCAGGGCCGCCGCAGCCAGACTTCTGGCAGTCAGCGCCCCACCCTTCCGCGCCGCGCACTCCCGCGCAGCGCTCGGCGGCGGTGTGTCCGTTCACGTGCCACAGGGGCCACACCCCCTCTGAGCCGACCTCTCCAAGAGGTGCTCTTACCCGTCCGCTCACGAGCAGGACAGCACCATGGGCTTCTATCGGTCCGATGTTCCGGGAGAGCACCGATACGTGGCCTTCACCCAAAACAAGGCAATGCGTCTCGCGTCAGAATTCCCTTCCAGACATGTCAGTCCGGTGCGGTTCCATCCAACACCTCAGTGAGGGGGCTCTCCAACATGAGTATCCAGAAGCAAGGCGGACGTTCCGCGTCCGTATGTTCCACTCCTGCATCCGGAGTGAGAGGTCTTTTCCTATTCACACTGCTCACCTTGGGCGCGGGCTGCGGCCCGGAGGCAACGGAGCCGTGGGCTCCCAAGCAGGAACCAGGTCCCCTCAGGGAGGCGCTGGACGAAGGACCCGCCTTCCTGGTCAAGGACATCAACACCTCGACTCCGGCCAACGTCGGCTCCAATCCGAAGCACTTCGTCGCGCTCGGTGGGGCGCTCTACTTCGCCGCCGACAGCCACACCTCGGGCGAGGAGCTCTGGAGGACCGACGGCACCTCCGCTGGCACCGCGCTGGTCGCGGACCTCTGCTCGGGCCCATGCGGCTCAAACCCGCGCGGTCTGACGGTCATGAACGAGGCGCTCTATTTCTTCGCCTCGAATTCCCACGGAGCCCTGGGGCTGTGGCGCAGCGATGGCACTGTCGCCGGCACGCAGATGCTCAAGGCAATCAACATCAACAACTTCAGTCCAAAACTCACCCCCATCAACGGGACGCTCTACTTCAGCATCTACGACCCCGCCTCGGGAAACGAACTGTGGACGAGTGATGGCACCGCCGTCGGCACGAAGATGCTCGTGGATATCAACCCGGGCACCGGCGACTCCTACCCGAGTGGCTTCCTCGCCTTCAACGGCACGGTCTATTTCAGGGCCACCTCCGGGGTGGGGGCCGAGTTGTGGGCGACGGACGGCACCGCCGCCGGCACCGCCATGCGGATGGACCTCTACCCGGGCACCAACGGCTCCGCGCCAGCTGAACTCACCGTGTACAACGACATGCTCTACTTCATCGCCTCGGATGCTCCCAGCCAGCGGAGTCTCTTCAAGTCCAATGGGACGGCCGCGGGGACCGTCAAGGTGAAGGGTTTCGGGACCATGGGCGCCCCCCTGCTCTTCAACGGGCTGATGTACTTCCCGGCCTCCGACACCGCCTCCGGATACGAGCTGTGGAAGAGCGATGGCACCACCGCCGGGACCTTGCTGGCCGTGGATGTCTTTCCTGGCAGCGCCGCCTCCCACATCAACAACATCAAGGTGGTGGGAGACAGTCTGTTCTTCACCGCCTACGACTCCACCGCTACCTATGCCCTGTGGCAGAGCGACGGCACCCAGGCGGGCACCCAGCGACTCCTCACCGCGCCCTCGAACCTGAACAACGTCAACGTCCTGGGCGGCTCGGTCTACTTTTCCGCCCGGGAGGCGAGCACGGGCTCGAGCGTCTACGCGGAGCTCTGGGTGAGTGACCTGACCGCCGCGGGCACCCGCGTCGTGAAGGACATCAACCCGGGCACCTCGCTTGGCGCCTTTTCAACCCTGGCGACGAGCTACTTCGGCATCCTGGACGGCGTCCTCTACTTCGGAGCCAACGACGGCGTCTCGAACACCGAGCTGTGGCGCAGCGATGGCACGGCCGCTGGCACCACCCAGGTGAAAGACCTCTTCGGGCCCGTGAGCGAGTCCTCCCCCGCGAATCTCGTCGTGTCGAACGGCCGCGTGTTCTTCACCGCCAATGAAGGGAGCCATGGGGCGGAGCTGTGGGAGAGCAATGGCACCGCCACGGGCACCCGCAGGTATTGGGACATCTGCACGGGGAGCTGCAGCCCGACCCTGTCCTCCTTCACCCTGCATGGCTCGAGCATCTTCTACATCACCACCACCAATTCGATTGGAGGCAGCTCGCCCGCGAGGCTGATGCGGAGTCCCACCTCCTCGGGCACCGCTGGCGCCATCCCCGTGGCCAGCTCGCTCACCGTCACCTCGCCCCGATTGGTGTCGTACAAGAACTGGCTGTACTTCCGCGCCAATGACACCAGCTACGGCGACACCTTGCGGATGACGGACGGCTCCTACACCACCCAGACGAGTGACACCGCCGGTCGCGGGCTCAGGACCCCGGACCAGATGGTGGTCTCCAACGGGACGCTCTTCTTCACCGCCGATGACGGCACGAGCATGGGGACCGAGCTGTACAAGACGGATGGCACCTACTCGGGCTCGACGCGGGTGAAGGACATCTGGCCGGGCGTGAACAGCTCCTCCCCGTCCAACCTCACCGACGTGAATGGGACGCTGTTCTTCCGCGCCCAGGATGGAACCGGCGCGTACAACCAACTCTGGAAGAGCGATGGCACCAGCACGGGCACCGTCAAGGTGGCGACCTTCTTGCCGGCAACCGGCGGCGCGTTGACCAACTTCAGGAACATGTCGGGGACGCTCTTCTTCTTCGTGTCCGACTACACCACGACCGAGCTCTGGAAGAGCGATGGCACCAGCGCGGGCACCGTCAAGGTGAAGGACCTTCCGGTGCGCTCCTACTCCGAGTCGACGTACTTCGCCACGATGGGCGGCGCGCTCTACTTCGGCCTGCGTGACGATGCTCACGGCTACGAGTTGTGGAAGAGCGATGGGACTGCCGCGGGCACGGACATCCTGGTGGACCTCCGACCCGGTCCGAATGGGGGATTGGCGACGCAGTCCTACAACAATGGCGCGCTCGTCTCGAACCTGCTTCCGTTGGCCGAAGGGCGGCTGTTGTTCTCCGCGTCGGATGGGGAAACCGGAATGGAGTTGTGGATGACGGACGGGAGCGCCGCGGGAACGGTGCGCTTGACGGACCTGGCACCGGGTGACGCCTCCTCCACTCCGACGTCGCTGACTCGCGCGGGCACCCTGGTCTACTTCGCCGCCAACGACGGGGGGCGTGGCCGCGAGTTGTGGGCCCTGCGTGTCGCCGACATCATGGACAGCAGCCAGACTTCTGGCAGTAAGGGCCCCACCCCTTAGCCCCCTACCCTTCAGCGCGGCGCTCTCCCGCGCCGCGCTCGGCAGCGGTGTGTCCGTTCACTTCCCTCGGGCACAGCGTATCGTCGTGCGCCTGCGCCCCGGGCGCGGCTCGAAGTGACCCGGATGGCGCATACCCGCGTGGCTATCCGGGGTCTGTCATTGGGTGCGTTGAAGCGAAACCGGCGGCCCGGAGCACTTCTGTCCGGGCCGCCCATTGCCAACGGGGCGATTACGGGCTGAGGGAGATGCTCCCCGCCCAGTAACCGTAGGAGTACGAGGTCACGCCATTGCGGGTGGTGCCCGCGTAGCCACCCTGGGCCGGCTGGATGGTGACAGTCACCTGTCCGCCGCTGGAGGCAATCACACCCGCGTGCACGGACGCCGTGCAGACATCCGAGTCATCGGTGTAGAGGTCCGTCCCCCAGATCGCCGCTCCGAGGCTCGCCGTCGGGCAGTTGCACCGGATTTGCGTCCCGTTCTGCCCGCGGTAGGACAGGAAGTTGAAGCTGGAGCAGATCGGCGGAGTCTGCGGCACCTGAGCGCCGATGAGGCGGAAGCTCCCCGCCCAGGCGCCGTAGGAGTTCGTGGTGACGCCGTTGCGAGTGGTTCCCACGTAGGTGCTCTGGCCCGGCTGGATTTCGACGACCACCGTCCCACCGCTGGTGGAGATGACACCCGCGTGCACCGCGGCGGTGCAGATATTCGAGTCATCGGTGTAGAGATTCGTTCCCCAGACAGTGCCTGAGGCCCCCGGGGAGCAGGTGCAGCGACCCTGTGCCCCCGTCTGCCCTCGGAAGACCGTGAGGTCGACGTTCGAGCAGTTCGGGAGCTCGCTCGGGCCGTAGAGGGCTTTCAGCGCGGCCTCGTCGGCCTGGGTGAACTCGCCGGTACTGCCGAAGTTGGGGCAGGCGTTCATGACGGACCCGTCCCAAACGGCGGCTTCCGGCGACCCCGGGATGAGGATGGCGCCCACGCCCATATCGCCCTCGTTGTAGCCGCTCGGGCAACTGATGGCGCTGTTGTAGTAGTCCGTGTGGCGCAACCCGATGGCGTGGCCAATCTCGTGGGTGATGGTGTGCTCGTTGATGTCGAGCTCGTAGTTGGCCAGCAAGACAGTCATGTAGATGGTCCCGTGGGGGAGACCGAGCGCAGGGAAGAACGTCCAGCTATGGTCCTCGGTCGTGGTCACCATGTCGATGTTCGCGGAGCAGCCGGTGGTCGGGCCGCGCTCGAAGGTGAACCGCAGACCCAGCGCGTTGTAGTTTTCGATGGCCATGTTGAGCCCCAGCTTCAACTTGGGATGCTCGTTGAACGAGTCCGATGGGTTGAGGCAGATCTTCGTCACTGAGGGGCCGACGACGTTGGTCGTTCTGTAGTGCTCGGCGCTCCCCGGGGGGGCCTGAAGCATCTCTCGGGAGGCCTGGAGCGTCACACGCGTGTCGCCGCCCACGAAAACAGCCTCGTTGATGACCTGGATGTCCTTGGCCGGATAGCCGGCCTCGATGAGGTTGGAGATGATCTCCTCGTTCTCCATTCGCGGCTCCATACCGCCGCAACCGACCAGCAATGCGACACCGGTCATCGCGAGGACTGCTGCCTGCTTGAACATGGATGCTCGTCTCTTTGACTGCGGGGGAATGCGCCGCCCGGCGAGGGCTTCCCGCCGGGGCCGCGCGCCAGGTTTCATAGCGCGCCCCCACCCCAAACCCTCAGCGACAACCTTGGATGACTAATCCGTCTCAAGTCTCGGGATTCGAGACACCCACGCGAAGTCGGAACTTGCTGCTGAAATGACCCCGCGGGCTGTTGAAGACCGGGGCCTCCCGCCTCGCTGGGCTGAGGCGCCAGAGAACGCGGCGGCGTGCTCAGTCCAGGATGAGTGAGTAGGGGCCGTACGTGAAGCTCCCGGACGCAATGTCAGGCCGGACCCGGAGGTGGTGGAGGCCCGATTGGGTGGGAGTGAAGTCCCCCGCGAAGCTCCTGGGCACCGCCGTTCCATCCGGGGCCACCACACTCACCACCGTCCCGAAACCGGCCGTGGCCTTCACGCGACGCGGCTGCCCGGCGAGCAGGCTCAGCGAGAACACGTCCACGTCGAACGCTGAGTCCAGCACCGCGGGCAGCAGCAGCGGATAGGTGATGGGCGTCGCATGGACCAGGTCATCCCCATGGTCGTCCGTGCCCAGGTACTCCAGCGTGAGCTGGTAGAGCCCCGCCCTGACGACGACGTAGACCGGAGCCGTCGCGTCGGCGTCCAGGTGGTAGCTGATGGTGGTGCCCTGGGTCGTCTTGAGCGTGCGAAGCGGCCCGGCCGGTGACTCGAGCTTCGGGTCGCATCCGGTGCAACTCACCCGATAGAGGGCATTGGCCTCCATGGAGAAGGTGAACACGTCCACGTCCGTGCTCACGTAGCACGCGCCAGAGACAGGCAGGCCCGGTTCGAGCGGCGTGGCTGTCGCGGGTGTGTCCCCGTGGTCATCGGGTCCCAGGTCACGGGCCCAGATGGAGAAGGTGCCCGCACGCCCGAACGGCGCGACATCCACCTCCAGGAAGTAGACCGCCTCCTCGGACGACAGGAAGGTGAAGCCACCGGACAGGGTATGGAGCACCGTCCCCTGCGCGTTCTTCAGCCTCACTGCGCCCGCGTTGCCGGTGCCTCCCATCTGCTGAAGGGAGTAGTGGTGCCCGGCACGCACGGAGAAGGAGAAGACATCCACGTCGAGGCGCGTCTCCATGTGTCCCGTGAGCAGGGAGGGAAGCAGCACTTCGGTCGCATCCACGAGGGTGTCCCCGTGGTCGTCTGAGCCCAGGTCTTCCAGGCGACAGGAATAGGGGCCCACGTAGGCCCCGAAGCCCACCTCCACGAAGTACTCGGCGACAGCGGCCGCATCCACCGAGACACGCGTCGGCTGGTTCTCGACGTACGTGTGGACATCCACCATCTGCCCCGTGCCATTCGTGAGCATCAGGTGCGGCCCCACGCTGTACCCAGGGACGACCTCGCAACTGAAGAGGTAGATGTGTCCCACCTGGGTGGTGAAGGAGAAGACATCCCGGTCCAGTCCACCGGAGAGCTGCCCCGTGAAAGGCACGGACGACGGCGTCACCGGAGTGGCGTACTCCCGCGCATCCCCGTGGTCGTCCGTGCCCAGGGTCGCGAACTGGAGCGTATAGGCCGCCTGGACGATGAGGTCCTGCGCGAAGACCGACGTCACCTCCACCCGGTAGATTCCGTCATGCGTCGCATTGAAGGAGACCGTGCCCGTGGGATCCCCCGTGGACGAACCCGTGGGAGAGAGGACCTTCACCTTGCAGGACACGGCCGGGTTCTGGGACGTGCAGGTGACGCCATGGAAGGCCCCGTGCGACAAAGACACGGTGAACACATCCATGTCCGTGCGCAGCTCCATGACGCCCGTGGCCTGGGTGCTCGGGAGCCAAGGCGTGGCCGTTTCCACGGTGTCACCGTGGTCATCCTGCCCCACGTCCTCGAGCACGCAGCTGTAGGAGCCCGACAGCTCCTCATGGACGGCGAACATCCTCAGGTAGGTGGTCTGCGCCGAGTGGGTCTTGAAGTAGAGGCTGCGCCCGGACGAAATCCAGACAGGGACCCAATCCAGACGCCTGCCCGCGGAATCGATGAGCTCGAGCCCCCAACCCACGAGCGGCTCCGGAAAGGTGCAGTGGAAGCGGTAGAAGTGCCGGGCCCCCGACTGGAAGGCGAAGACATCCCGGTCGAGGGAGCTCTCCAGCGTGCCTCCGAAGCTGGCAGAGGAGGCAGGGAGGTGCGTCGCGGTGGCCGGAGTGTCTCCGTGGTCATCGAGCAGCGCGCCTGAAAGGGAGACATTCGCCGGCTGGAAGGACTCCGCCTGCATACCAGGGGCGCCCTCCTCTATTGGCTCGGGGAGTGCTCCACCGCAGCCCAGCGCGAACATCAGAATGGGCAGACGACGCCAGATGGCTCGTAACAGGGGTGTCATGGTCGTTCCTCCAGACAGCAGGTGAGATGGATGGGCCAACGGCGTGGGCCCCTCCTTCCTGAAGGAAGACGCGGCGGAAAGCAAAAACACTGGCACACGGAGCACATGTCAAGCCATGGCAGCTCCATGGGACGTCGGAGCGCCGCGCACCAGGACACACTTGGCTGAGGCGGAGGAGCCGAGGCGGGGCGCGGATGGGGGCCGCCGAACCGTGCGCCACCTCGGAGGAAAGGCCGTCTATTCTCGGTCGCCAAGATAGAGCCAGAGCACTCTTGTCCATCCCCGCACGGGCCGGACAGCATCTCCCAGACTCCTGGGATGGACACGCCCGCCTGGCATGACGACCCTCGCGGGAGATCGGCGATGTGATTGCAATGGCATCCGCAGAAACTGGGGCGTCAGGACCAGTCACTACGAGTTCACCGAAGTCGAGTGCCACGAACGGCGGTAGCGTGGAATGCGGCCGCATTCATTTCCGCGAGGTGCCGCCCCAACCCGTCAGGGCGTCAGGCTCAGGACCGCGATGACACGTGCGTCGCCGACTGGCCGAGATCTGGAGGTCGCTCCAAGGGGAACGTCAGAGGGTCGCGGTACATCGGTGCGGTGTGGCGAGCGCCTGTCACCTGGTTGCAGGTGCCCTCGCCTATCCGGGCGCGCATGACCCCTGTCCGTACAGGGGCTCCGTCGACGCGTGGTCCCTCTTGCTGCTTCTTGGTCCTGTCGTCGTCACCCGAGTCGCGGGAACGGAAAGCGCCGCACGAGCCGTTCGGCCCGCGACATCCCCCCTATGACATTGAAACCCTCCTGGATGAGATGGGCCCTGGTTGTCCTGGGCCTCATGGTGTTCACCCCTGCCTGCAAGGACAACACGCCGAACGACAATGACCCGCCGGACGCCTCGGGCGATCCCGACGCGGGAGGCTCCGATGGTGGCTCCAGCCCCACGGGGGACGGTGGGACTGGAGACGGTGGCTCGCAGCCTTCGGAGAGCCTGGGCTTCATCGACTACGTGTTGCCCGCGTTGGACGCGGAGGCGGTCCCTCGCAACGCGCGGGTCATCGTGGGCTTCACGGAAGCGCTCGACGTCAGCTCGGTGAACGAGAATGTCCTCACGGTGTCGGAGAACGGGGTCTCGCTCCAGGGCACCCTGACTCATGACGCCACCACCCGCACGCTGACCTTCACCCCGGCGCGTCCGTTCACCGCCGACGCGTTGGTGACGGCGGTGGTCTCCTCGCTGCTGCGCTCGGTGACGGGCAAGTCGCTGAGCGTGCCCCATCACTCCATCTTCACGGTGGGGTTGGAGTCGGACTCGTCGCCGCCGAGCGTGACGGCCACGAAGCCCCTCCTGGGAGTGACGGACGTGCCGTCGACCTGGCCGGTGTACGTCCTCACGTTCAACGAGGCCATGGACCCGCGCACCCTCACGGCCGAGTCGCTCCAGTTCGAGCAGTTGCTGGGTCCGAACCCCGCGTCGCCACTCTCCGGGACGTACTCCTATGAAGCCGCGAGCCGGTCGCTGTACTTCCGGGTGAGCCCCCAGCCCGCGCCGGGCGCACGTGTCACGGGCACGCTCTCCACGAAGGCGAAGGACCTGGCGGGCAATCCCCTCGTTCAGCCGTACACGCTCACGTTCGTGGTGGCGTCGTCGAGAGACACCACCTCGCCTCGCGTGCAGGCAACCCTGCCGGAGGCAACCTCGGTGGGAGTCGCCGTGCGCAACGCCCCCATCATCGTCACGTTCAGCGAGCCGCTCCGGCCCGCGAGCATCACGCCGGACCGTCTCTACCTGGAGGAACTGAACGCGGATGGCACCCAGGTGGTCGGCCTCGTCCCGGGCGCCCTGCGCTACGACGACGCGCGGCTCCAAGGGGTCTTCACTCCTGCCCAGCCCTTGAAGTACCAGACGCGCTACCGGGGACACGCCCGCTTCGTGGAGGATATCGTCGGTAACCGGCTGGTGCCATTCGAGGGTTTCGGCTTCGTCACGGAGCTGCCCCCCTCCCCTCCACAGGTCCTCGACGCGACGCCTGCTCCGGACACGCGCTTCGTGCCGCTGAGTGGCCCGCTGCGCGTGCGCTTCGACCGGCCGCTGGACCGGGACTCCATCACCCCGGAGACGGTCAGCGTCGCGGGTGTCACGGGGGTGGCCAACTACGAGTCATCGACGAACACGGTGGCGTTCCGTCAGTTGTCGCCCTTCGCGCCGGCGACGAACTACACGGTGACCGTGAGGGACGTGCGCACGCCGCAGGGGGCAAGCCTCGCTTCGCCCTTCACGTACACCTTCCGCACGGTGGCTCCGGGGGTGAGGGTGAGCGCGGGCAGTCCTGGCCAGCCGGGCCCGGCCGTGTTCGCCACCGGGCCGCTGGGGACGCTGGCCGTGTGGAACGAGAACACGGGCACGGGCGTCCAGGTCCGCGCCTCGCTCAACCGAGGCTCTGGCTTCGGAGCGTCCATCCTGGTGGGCGAGGGGCGCTCGATGAAGGAGTCGCCGCAGGCGGCCGCGTGGGACCAGCGGTTCATCGTGGGGTGGTCGACCCCATCGCCCAACGACGATGCGGTGGCGCTCTTCGATGGAACGGCCTTCACCCCGGTGACGCCTGGCATCCGTGGCCACCTCTTCGGCTTCGGCGACAACCTCTATGCCTATGACTCCGTAGCGAAGTCCTTCCGTGTGCGCTCCGGAGCGCAGTGGTTGGAGGTGACCCGGAAGAACCTGGGGACGTCCCCCACCCTCGTCTCCAACGCGGGGGCCGTGATGTTGATATCCGGGCCGGACTCTTTCGAGGACGTCACGACGATTTTCGATGGTGTGCAGTGGGTGCACTCCAGCGTCGTCTCCTCGTCCGTGGAGGAGCAGTACACCCTCGTGGGAGACAGCTTTGGCCGGGCGTGGACCACCTCGGAGGGGACGTGGTTCTCGCTCTTCAATCGGACCACCCGGGCGTGGGGGCCCGCCGAGTTCATCACCTCCAGTCAGGCGCGCAACCTGCGCATCGCCTCGGATGGCAGCACCGTCACGGCGCTCTTCATCCGCTCGGATGAACTCACCGCGTCGGTTCGCGTCAATGGTGAGTGGCAGGCCCTCGTGCGGCTGCCGGACAGCGGGCCTCTGCTCCTCCCCGTGGCGGTGGTTTCGTACCAGGGCAACTACGTCGGGTTGTTGTCGGGCAGCCCTTCGGGGCTGCACTCCATCACGCAAGTGGGGGGCTCGTGGACGTCGGTGACGAGGAGCGTTGTCGCGACAGGGATGCACGCGGTGCTCGAGACGCGTGCGGTGGGCAATGAGCTGCTGGTCCTGATGAAGAAGAACGGCCCGACGTCGTCCCTGCATGAAGTCTGGGGGACCGCGCTCACGTCGCAGGGGTGGCAGCCGAGCGTCCAGCTTCGAGGCGCGGAGAGCACTCCCGTGGTGCCGCATCGGGTGGGGGACCAGGTGAGTGTGTCCTATGTGGCGCCGGGGCAGCTCTCCGTGCGTGGCTATCAGGGCGGCGGCCAGTGGGGCGCGGCGAGGCAGATGGTGACGCCGCCGCTCGTCGGTGGCGTGCGGGAGGCGGTGGTCCACTTCGCGCCGGACGGGCAAGGAGCCGCCGCGTGGGAGCAGTTCGATGGGGGCGTGTGGAGCCTCTTCCTCGCGGAGTACGACGGGGAGGTGTGGCACCAGCCCGTGCGTCTGGGGCCCGTGGGCTCCAACGTCCGGGTGGCCGTGGATGGCGACAGGGTGGTCGTCGCATACCTTCAGCCATCCACCACGGCGGGCAAGGTGGACATCTGGGCGGTGTCCTACGCCGCGGGGGGGATGGGGACGCCGGTCAAGCTGGACAGCGTGACGGCTACGGCCCCCGACCTGGTCCTGGTGCACGGAGCCAGTGGCTTCATGGCGGCGTGGGGCGAGTGGGAGATTCGCTCGGCGCAGAGCGTGGACGGGACGACGTGGAGCACGCCTCAGCTCGCCGCCGAGCGCACGTCGACGATACTGCGTTGGAGAAACACCCAGTTGATTCCCTCGGGAGCCTCCTTCGCGTTGTCGACGAAGCGGGAGGACCGCGAGCTGAACATCCTGCGCATGCACACCTCGGGCGTCTGGCAGCCGAGGGTGGAGCCGGTGCTGCGGACCGGCATCTACGACATCGTGGCCACGGACAGCGCGGTGATGGTGATGGCGCCCCTCAGCCATGAGTTCCGCTACATGGTGCACAACGGTGTCGCCTGGTCCAACGAGAACTCCGTGGCGTCGTCAGGGGACGGCCAGGGCTTGCTGGCCGTGTCCCCGAGCGGGATCCGGATGCACACGGACCTGAGTTGGTGGCGGTGGACTGGAACGGAGTGGCTGAAGGAAGCGACGAATGTCAGCCGCCCCTACCCTTCTGGCAGCCTGCGGTGCGACGCGAAGGGCTGTGGGCTGATGACGGGGCCCGGCTTCGGGGAGTCGACGGACCTGGGCTTGTCCTACGCGTCGGGCACGCGCTCGTTCTGGAGCGGCGCCACGCCCCACCAGGGGCCCTTCCCCGTCCAGACCTGGAGCGTGACGTGGGACTTCGCGGGGGGCACCTACCGCGCCACCTGGCGTCAGCCCGTGGAACCGGGCGTGACGGCGCTGCACGCCAGCACGGAGCTGTGACGCCGGGCGCGCGGGTGTGAGTCCGTGAGGACGGAGCGGGAGCCGAGGCTTTCGCTCCGTCCTCGCGTCATGAAGTGGCCCGTCACACAGCCCCGAGGACTGGGGCGTCGTGCCTACCGGTAGAAGCGGACGTCACATATCTGGGAGAACTGGGTGATGCCGGGGAAGGTGCCCGACGCGTAGAACCGTACGTAGCGCGTGTTCAACCCTCCGCCCGAGCGCTGGCTGTAATCCCTGATGAGCGTCTGACCGGACGCATACGACAGGGAGCCGCCGTCCTGAATCACCCAACTGCTCCCGTTGAGGCTGAGGCCCATGTACCAGCTCGGCGGATTCGCGCTGCCGAAGAGGACCTCCATCCGCTTGACCAGGTGCACCTGTCCCAGGTCGATGTACACCGACTGCTCGTTCCCGTTGCTCGTCCACCAGCAGGAGCCCGTGTTGTCATCCGTCACCGTGTAGGCCGCGATGGCGTTGATGGTGGCGTTGCTGGACGTCGCGGGAATCTTCTGCTCGACGGTGGCGTCGACGAAGAAAGGCCCCGCGATGCCGAAGCGGCCCGAGTCGTTCTTGTCCACCACCTTGAGCAGCACGTTCGAGTTGCCCCAGCCGCCCGTGTAGAAGTTCCAGTACCTGTTCGTGTTCGCCACGACGTCCTCGCCCACCTTGGTCCAGGTCGCGCCGTTGTCTCGCGAAGCGAAGTAGTCGACCGCCACACCCTGCGGATGGGACCAGTGGACGGTGACATTCACGCCATCGTGCGTCGTGGTGCCGACCCAGGGCAGTTCGGCCTCGATGCCATTGGCGATGGTCAGCGTCGTCGCGTTGGAGACGATGGTCTGCTGGTGGGGGTCCACCACCCTCCAGAGCGTGGTCGTCGGCAGCGTGGCGGAGTCGATGGGGTAGTAATAGTTGTTGGTGATGGTCCCGACGGTCTTCCAGTCAGGCGACAAGGGGTTGGTCGCGCGCTGGAGGATGAGGTTGTTACCACCGCCGTTGATGAACAGCATGGGCACGAGCTGCCGGTTGATCACCGGGTGCTCGAAGGAGACGGTCGGCTTGGTGACGGGATTGGTGACCCAGATGGGGGCCATGACGACTTCGGAGTTGCCCCAGTTCTGGGTGAGCGTGACGACGTAGATGGACTCGTAGGGCGTCAGCGAGAACGCCTCGCGCACATTGATGAGGTTCGGGTCGGAGTAGGTGATTTCCTTGAGGGGCGCGCCGGGCTGGAAGGGGTTCCAGACCTGGAGCTTCGTCCACTCGTTGCCACCATACCCGGTGCCGTCCTTGGTCGTGCCCCACACGGTGAAGTCCAGCCTCCGCTCGTTGGCGGCGCGCTCGAACTCGGAGCCCATGGGGCGCCCGTTGACCATGAAGAAGCCGGAGGCGGGCGCAAGCCCTGTGCGAAACACCGAGCGGTTGCGCAGCGCGGTCAGGAAGTTGTTGTAGTTGAACGGCGTGCCGGGTGGCAGCACGACACCGCCGCGCCCCTGGGCGAAGTCATCGCCGTAGAGCTTCTCCCGGGGCACGCCAGGCTCGTCGATGAAGGGCCTGACGAAGGAGCCGTCGGGATTCCGGTCCAGGTACTCATGGGCCAGCAGCTCGCGGGTGGTGGCGTGCGAGTCCGAGTTGGAGACCGGGGCGACGCGGAAGCCTCGACGCAGCAGCTCGAAGTATCTGGGGAGCCCGTTGAACTCGGTGAGCTCAATGGCGTCACGAACGTTGCGGCGGCGGTCCGGCTCGGTGGGCAGCGTGAACCAGACGTTGTCGCTGGGGTGGTTCAACTGGACGTGGGTGCTGAGCAGCGGATTGGTCGAGTAGTTGTTGAGGATTTCGTGATGCATGTCCCAGACATCGTCCGAGTGGACGTGGACGTGCCGGTTGAAGCTGTTGAAGTGGTGGTCATGGGAGGGGCCGGTGCCGTCGTCGGGACCGACGTGGCTCTCCACGCCCGTGAGGATGAGCAGCTCGGGCTGACCGTTCGCATCCAGCTCCGGGCTCAGCTGGGAGATGGGGTCATCACCGTCATAGCCGTCGTCCCAGGACGAGGTGTGGTTGCTGGTACCGAAGAAGTCATAGCCATGGCGGAACGCGGACTGGAGTACCTCGCTCCGCAGAATCTGGGGCGTGAAGTCGAGCTCCGTGTCCTCGTTCTCCGAATGGCCTCGGGGGTGGCTGTGCAGGTCGCCGAGGAAGACCTGCCAGCCCCCGCCGCCAAGCTCCTGAGCGATACGATTGCGATACTTGCTCTCCCGTTCCGCGGGGAGCGGAATGCGGTCCGAGGCGACCACGTTCGTCACCTCCCCCGCGAGGGAGGGACCCGCCACCAGGGCAGCCGTCAACAACAGCCAGGGGCTGCGACTTCCACGTCGAGACATGGGATTTCCTCTGAAAGAGCCCCGTGAGCGGGGTGTTTTTTCAAGAGGCATTACGGAGGCATGACGGGAAGCTGGTCGTTCGGACCGCGAGCGAAGGTGCTGGTTGAATGCGGGAGGACCCGTGGCGCACCCGAGTCCCAGGGGGCTTCCACCCCACCTCGGAGCCCCCAGAAGGATTGAAGGCTCAACAGCGTGGAGTCACCGGGGCTGACGGGGCTATCGCGGATTTGTTCCAGCGCCCCGAAACGCAGTAGAAACATCGTCTTTGGGCCGGAAAGCAGTGGCGGGGAAGCCGACATGAGTGACGCAGTGTCTCGAGAAAAGAAGAGTCCAACCGCCGTGACGTACCTGCGCGTCCCGTTGTTGCTGATGACGGCGATGCTGACCATGGGCAGTGGCATGGGCAATCCGGGGTGCGGCAGTGGCGACGACAAGGACGACGACGACATCGGGCCCGAACGCTGTGAATCAGGCTGCGCCATCAGCGGCGACTATGTGTTCCGCTTCCAGGACCCCACGCCGTTGAGCGCCGACTGCGGCCTGCTGGGGGTGTCGCTGCCGGAGGGCGAGCGGGTCGTCGTGGTCCAGAAGGGCAGCGAGGTGGACATCACCGCGACGCTGGGAGAGCTCCAGCTCACGGGCTCGCATTACGGGAGCACCACCAAACACATCGTGCTGAGGGCCATTGTGCAGCTCCAGCGCCGCGAGGGACCTCCCACCGAGTTGCTCTACCTCATCGAAGGCCAGTTCGCGGAGGGCCCCGAGAGTGTCGACGCGCCGGCCTCTTTCTCCGGGACGTTCAATGCCAACCATGTGAACACGGTGGCGGGCGACCCGGAGTGCCGCGTGGTGCGTCGCTTCACGGCGACGCGCTGACCTGAGTCGAAAAGGTCGCGTCGCTGTCCTCGGTGGGCGGCGACGCGGCCTGGTCGTAGGTCAGTAGCGGGGCGGCGCGCTACCAGCGGTGCTCCCACTTCTGGTTGTCACCTCCGTGGCATTCCCACAAGAACGGCAGCGTCCCGTCGGACGTGCTCCAGGGGTTGTCGAGGCACAGCCCGCCCGGCCCCCGAATCTCCCCTCGCAGATGGAACTTCTGCGCGGATGAGCCATTGCAGTCCCAGAGCCGGAAGGGGGTGCGGTTGGTCGTATTCCCATCGGCGAGGTCCAGACACTTCCCGCCGAGGCCGCGAATCTCCCCGCCCTGGTTGAACGTCCACCGCTGGTTCGCGCCGCCATGGCAGGCATAGGCCCACACCGGCGTGCCATTCGCGGTGCTCCACGGCACATCCAGACACCGGCCATCCGGCGCGCGGATGAGGCCTGAATCCGTCACCGTCCACTTCTGGTTGGGGCCCCCCCAGCAGTCGAAGAGCCAGGTCCCCGAGCCGTCATACGCATAGGGGACGTCAACGCACTTGCCGGAGAGGTGGCGAAGCTCCACGTTCTCCATCCGCCACTGCTGATTTCCAGTCGCCCAGCAGTCGAAGAGCCAGGTCGTGGTACCGGCTGTCGCAAAGGGCGCGTCCAGACACTTGCCCGCGTTGCCGACGAAGGCCAGGGCTTCCCGCCGGAACGTCTGCGCCGAGGAGCCGTTGCACGAGTGGAGCTGGAACGGAGTGCGGTTCGCGGTGCCGCCCCCCTGCGCGTCCAGGCACTTGCCGCCCCACGCCTTCAGCTCCCCCGTGGGCCGGTGCGCCCGCCAGAGCCACCCGAGCGAGGTGTGATCCAGGAAGATGCCCTGGTTGTGGATGCCATTGTTCGAGTGGTTCACGCCGACGACCTGCAGCGAGTCGTCTTCGATCACCGCGGCACCGCTGCTTCCAGACTCCGTGTCGCAGGAGTGGAGGAAACCGGCGGCGAGAGGGGGGATGTAGCAAGTCTGCGACCACTCGAGGTCCCTGCCCTGGGGGTGACTGAAGATCGTCCCAGAGGAGCCCACCGGATTGTTGATACCGCCCGCGTTGGACTGGAATCCCACCGCCGCGGGGGGCGGCGGGCTCACCTCGAAGAAGGCGTAATCCCAGGCGCCCGAGTTCTGCATCGCCAGGATGCGGGTACAACTCGAGACCAGATAGGGGCCGGTCCCCGCGCGCTTTCCCCAGGAGACGGTCGTGTCCGCGGGACACGCGAGGTTCGACTGTCCGCCGGAGCCCGCCGCGAAACAGTGGCCCGCGGTCATCACCACGCCGTTGCCCAGGTGGGTCGCGGTACAGAAGCCCGCAGTGCCGATCTTCAGCAGGCCGAAGGCATCCAGCAGCGGGCGGTACCTCGCCGGGATGTTCGAGCCATCCGCCGCCACGGGGATGAGGTCATTGCCGCCAACGATGAGGCCTTCCCTCTGTGACTGCAGGGGTGTGTCCTCCATGGGCACACCTTCCATGACCTCGAGCTCCGTGCCACAACCCACCAGCAGCAAGGCCATCACTCCCGCCATTCGACGCAGCATGCCCATCCCCCCATTCCTCGTAGCGCTGCCTTGAAAATGGCCGGAGCGCCGAGGTTTCGTGCTGTCAGGAACGTGCAACGTCCAGATCCTTGGCTCCCGCGCGGGCGGACGTCGCTGAGTCGTCAGCCACCCTCCGCCTCATCCTCCTGACGCATTCGCGGTCCTCGTTCGATACATGGGAGAGAGCGCGTATGAGAAGGATTTCGCGCCGGAGTGCGCGACGTGCGGCCACAGAGGAGCGCCGCACGTACGTGTGAGGCGCTCCCAACCCTGGCAGCTCGCTGTCAGTGCAGGCACTCGCTACAGGAGCCAGACAGCTTGGTATTGGCGATGAAGGAGGTGTAGTCCGCTTGCGACGTGACCACCGCGGAGCCGAAGTCAGCGTAGACCGCCCAGGTGGATGGCGTGGCCGCGGCGGCCTCGAAGGTTCCGCGATAGTAGCCCACTTCATTGTTCGTCTTGATGAAGCTCCACCCGTAATTGCGATTCCATGGGCGGCAGCTCGCATGCGTCACCATGTAGCCCGCCGTGGGAGCACCGCCACGCCCCTTCCACAGGTAGCACGCGTTCGCGGGCACCTGCGACGAGGGGGCTTGAGCGGGCGGCGTCTGCGCACCAGCGCCAGTCATCAGCAGACAGCTCCCCAATGAGAAAAACGTCACGAATCCGCGCATGCTTGGGTCATCTCCGGCAGGGCCCATGAAAGTGGGGCCAGAGGCGACACAGCAAGCATCATGCCCAAGCGCGATGGGGCCCCGTGCAGGCACGACAGGTGCGCCCAAGGCCCGCTCGCCCCTCATTGACATGTCAAACGGGAGCGGATGACGCGTCAAAGGCGCATCTCCCGGGGAGAGGTCTTGCGCTCCTCGAGCGCCGCGGCGAGGTAGCGCTGGAAGTCGACCTCGCCTCGTGCGCATGCGACCTGGTGCTCGATGGGACCAGGTCAGGCGCGGGCCGGGACGAGGGCGGCGCGCCGCCGAGGCAGCTCACCCGCCTGTACTGGAGAGGCCCTCCGTGGCGCCCGGTGGACGTGCGCCGACGACGGCGGGGCGGCCCGCGAGCAGGAGGCCCAGGATCGCGGCCGCGCCCGCTGCATGGATTCCCCCGACCCAGGCTGGCGGCATCAACGTCGCGCCCGCACCCACGAGGAAGGCCAGGGTCGCGAGGGACGCCGACAGGCGCCAGGCCCAGAGTCTGCGGCGGAACAGGAACCCAGCCGCGACGGCGACCACGACTCCGTGGGCCAGCAGCGCCGTGGACAGCAGCGCGGACATCTCGGCGGCCATGAGTCCCGCGAGCAGCAGGTAGGGAACCACCAGGGCCTGCATGATGGCCGCACCGGTGATGAAACCGCCTCCGCGCTGGGAGACCTGGAGGGGCGATTCACTCGCGACCGTTTCGCTCATGGGGCCGCAATGTAGCTCGACCGCCTTACCCATGGAGTGCGTGCTCACGGGAGGTCCGGCACGCCTCGGAACGTGCCCGAGGACTGGAGAGGAGGAGCTGTCATCATCGCCATCCCCCTCCCCTGCTTCCGCGCCCGTGCCTGTCAGACATCCCGGGTAGGATGCCCTCCACACCCCATGAAACCCGCTGAGAAAGCCGCCCTCCTCCTCGAGCGCCTGCGTGTGAAGCACCCCGACGCACGCTACGAGCTCAACTGGTCCACGCCGTTCGAGCTGCTCGTCGCCACCATCCTCGCCGCGCAGTGCACCGACGAGCGCGTCAACCGCGTCACCGCCACCGTGTTCCCCAAATACCCGGGCCCCCAGGCCTTCGCGGACGCCGACACCGCGGAGCTGGAGGAAGACCTCAAGCCCACCGGGTTCTTCAAGCAGAAGACCAAGTCCGTCCAGGCCATGAGCCGCGCGCTGCTCGCGGACTTCGGCGGAGAGGTCCCCCGCACTGTCGCGGAGCTGGTGACGCTCCCCGGCGTGGCGCGCAAGACGGCCAACGTGGTCCTCAACACCGCCTTCAACCTGGCGTCCGGCATCATCGTCGACACGCACGTCGCCCGCGTCAGCCAGCGCCTGGGCCTGACGAAGCACGAAAAGCCGGAGGCGATTGAAGAGGACCTGATGAAGCTGGTGCCCCAGGACGCGTGGACCTTCTTCGGCCCCGCCACCGTCCTGCATGGCCGCTACACCTGCACCGCCAAGAAGCCGAAGTGCGACGAGTGCATCGTGAAGGACATCTGCCCACGCATCGGCGTGTAGACCCACCCGACCCACTCGAAGCACGCGCAATTCACCGCTGCCGTGGAATACCGGCAATAAAGCTCAGGTTCAGGCGTTCTTTCCGAACACATGACCTCTGCTCCTTCCGCGGTGACCACCGCCGAGGCCCGCCCGGTCGATTCGGGCGAGCGCCTGGTGTTGCTCGACACGCTGCGCGGCTTCGCGCTGTGCGGCGTGTTCATCTCCAATACGTTTATGTGGTTCAGCGGCCGGGCCTTCATGCCCCGGGAGCAACTCGAGTCCCTGTTCGCAAATGGGACGATGCTCGACAAGGTGCTCCTGCCCGTCGTGACGACGCTGGTGAGCGGGCGGTTCATCACCATCTTCTCGTTCCTCTTCGGACTGGGCTTCGCGGTGCAGATGGGCCGAGCGGAGGCGCGGGGCTCGCCCGTCACGCGCCTCTACGTGCGCCGGCTCGGGGTGATGCTCCTGCTGGGGCTCACGCACCTGACGCTCATCTGGTACGGAGATATCCTCAGCAACTACGCGCTGCTGGGCTTCTGGCTGCTGTTGTTCCGGCGCCGGGAGGACCGGACGATTCTCAAGGTCGCCGCGGTGCTGCTCTTCGCGTGGCCCATCGTGAGCGCGGTCATCTTCAAGCTGCCGCAGTTGATGGCCGCCACGCCGGAGGCCGCCGCCGCGCTGGCGAAGCTGGAGACGGAGCGCTCCGCGGCCCTGAAGGCGGACACCCTGTCGGTGTTCCAGAACGGGAACTGGTGGGCCGTGGTGAAGGGCGGCCTGTCGTTCTACCGGCGCGAGTTCCTGCTCATCATGTGCGTCAACTCGCTGGCGCTGCTGGGCCGCTTCCTCCTGGGCTTCTATGCGGGCCGCAAGCGCCTGTTCCATGACGCGCCCCAGCACGTGGCCTTCTTCCGCCGCCTGTTCTTCTGGTCGCTGGGATTGGGCGTGCTGGGCAGCAGCGTGGGCGTGGTGACGCAGCAGCTCGTGCTGCGCAAGATCATCAATCCGGAGACGCTGCCCGTGTGGCTGCCCATGGTGCTGGCCCCGGTGCGCGCCATGGGTGAGGTGGGCATCGCCGCGACGTACGTGTCGGGCATCACCCTGCTCTTCCAGCGCGCGACGGGGCAGAAAATCCTGTCCGTGCTCGCGCCGGTGGGCCGCATGGCGCTGACCAACTACCTGAGCCAGTCCGTCGTCAGCATCCTCGTGTTCTACGGCTACGGCCTGGGGCTCGTCGGCAAGCTGACGCCCAGCATGAGCATCGTGTACTGCCTGGGGGTCTTCACCGTTCAAATCGTGTGGAGCCACCTGTGGCTCGCGCGCTTCCGCTTCGGGCCCATGGAGTGGGTGTGGCGCTCGCTGACGTACGGCAAGCTCCAGCCCATGCGCCGGAGCACCGAGGCCGGCGCGGCGGTGGCCACGTAGGCTCGGCGCGGAGCCCCAGGGAGAGGGCCCCGGGGCATCCCCAGGGGGCGGCCCGGACACCAGGCCGTCGTCCAGCCCACGGACTCCGGGTGAGAGTCATCCCCGTCGGACTCCGGGTGTGGCAGACTCACAGGGACCATGTGGGATTGGGTCCGCCAGCTGGGCGAGTGGGCGCGCGAGGATGCGCCCTTCGCCGTGGCCACCGTTACAGCGTGCCAGGGAAGTACCCCCGCCGAGCCCGGCGCGAAGCTGCTGGTGCGTGGGGACGGCGCGTTCCACGGCACCGTGGGCGGCGGACACCTGGAGCAGTTGGTGCTCGCCGACGCGCGGGCCTGTCTGGAGCGCGGCGAGTCCCGCTCCTATCGCTATCCGCTGGGCGCGAAGCTCGGCCAGTGCTGTGGGGGCGTGGTGGACATCTTCGTGGAGCCCGTCAACCACGGGCCTCGCCTGTACCTCTTCGGGGCCGGGCACGTGGGCCAGGCGGTGTGCCGCATCCTCGAGGGGACCCCCTTCCGCGTACACCTGGTGGACGAGCGCCCCGAGTGGCTCCACGGCGAGCGCGTGCCCGCGGCGGTGACACGCCACGACGAGTCCTGGGAGGACTTCGTGGCCCAGGCCGTGTGGGACGCGCGCCGGACGTACGTCGCGGTGATGACGCACCGGCATGACCTGGACCAGGACATCATCGCCGCCGCGCTGGAGAAGCCCGCGCGATACATCGGCCTCATCGGCAGCAAGACGAAGTGGGCGCGCTTCCGGCAGCGGCTGGAGGCGCGAGGCGTGCCCGCGACGCTGCTGAGCCGGGTGCAGTGCCCCATGGGGCTGGAGCTGGGGGGCAAGTCCCCCCAGGAAGTCGCGGTGAGCATCGCCGCGGGGCTGCTCCAGCTCCACCACCAACCTTTCGTTGAAACCCGCCCCGAGCCATCCGCCTCGGAGCCGCCCCGCCTGCGCGGGGTTTCGTCTGGAGAATGAGCACCATGTTCGAGTTCCGGCTCAACGGGAGCCTGGTCGGCGTCGAGGACGTGTCGCCCAACACCACGCTGCTCGACTACCTGCGCGCCCAAGGCGCCACGGGAACGAAGCAGGGCTGCGCCGAGGGGGACTGTGGCGCGTGCACCGTGGCGATGGTGGACCGCGATGCCCAGGGCAACCGCTGCCTGCGCGCGTTCAACAGTTGCATCACCCTGGTGCCCATGGTGGCCGGGCGCGAGGTGGTGACGGTGGAGGGCGTGGGCTCGCGCGAGAAGCCACACCCCGTGCAGCAGGCGATGGTGAAGCACTACGGCTCGCAGTGTGGTTTCTGCACGCCGGGCTTCATCGTCTCCATGGCGGAGGCGTACTCGCGGCCGGAGGTCTGTACCCCGGAGACGGTGGCGGACCAGCTCTGTGGAAACATCTGCCGCTGTACCGGATACCGGCCCATCCGCGACGCGATGATGGAGGCGCTCGCCGCACGGGATGCGGCGGTGGGCCTGCAGCCGTTGCCGGGCACGTCGCTCGGGGGCCCTGCTTCACCCGTGTCGGCGCTGAGCTATGAGGCCGGCGGCCAGAAGTTCCTGCGGCCCACGTCGTGGGAGGAGCTGCTCGCGCTGAAGGGCGCGCATCCGGAGGCGCTGCTCGTGGCGGGCGCCACGGAAGTGGGCGTGGACATCACCAAGAAGGCCCGGCGCTTTCCGTTCCTCATCTCCACCGAGGGCGTGGAGTCCCTGCGTGCCATCCGCCGTGAAGCGGACGGCTGGTACGTGGGCGGCGCGGCGACGCTCGTGGACCTGGAGGATGCGCTCGGCAAGGACGTGCCCGAGGTGGGGAAGATGCTCAACGTCTTCGCCTCGCGACAGATCCGGCAGCGGGCCACGCTGTCGGGCAACCTGGTGACGGCGTCGCCGATTGGCGACCTGGCGCCGGTGCTGCTCGCGCTGGATGCTCGGATGGTGCTGTCGTCCGTGAAGGGCGAGCGGACGGTGGCGCTGTCGGACTTCTTCCTCGCGTACCGGAAGACGGCGCTCCAGGTGGACGAGGTCGTGCGCTTCATCGTCATCCCGCATGCGCCTTCGGCGGCCAGTGGGCTCCGGCGGGTGTCGGATTCGTTCAAGGTGTCGAAGCGGCGCGAGCTGGATATCAGCATCGTCGCCGCGGGCTTCTGCGTGGAGCTGGATGCGGGCGGTGTGGTGCGCACGGCGCGGCTCGGGTACGGCGGCGTGGCGGCCACGCCCATTCGCGCGCGACGCACCGAGGAGCTGCTCGTCGGCCAGCCGTGGACCCGGGAGACGGTGGACAAGGTGCTGCCCGTGCTCTCGGGCGAGCTGTCCCCCATCAGCGACTTGCGCGGGAGCGCGGAGTACCGACGCGGGCTCATCGTGAGCCTGTTCGAGAAGTTCTTCTCGGGGGAGCAGAGTCCCTCGCTGGACGCGGCGCCGGGCTTCGTCACGGGAGACGCCGAGGCGCCCACGGACACCAGCCGCGTGCTGCGGCATGAGAGTGCGCTGGGGCATGTGACGGGGGCCGCGAAGTACGTGGACGATGTGGCGCAGGGCCGGCCCATGCTGGAGGTGTGGGCGGTGTGTTCGCCGCATGCGCACGCGCGAATCCTGCGCAGGGATGCGACGGCCGCGAGGGCGCTTCCGGGCGTGGTGACGGTGCTGCTCGCGGAGGACATCCCCGGGATGAACGACACGGGGCCCATCCGCCACGACGAGCCGCTCCTGGCGAAGGACGAGGTGCTGTTCCACGGGCAGATTGTCGCCGTGGTGGTGGGAGAGAGCATCGACGCGTGCCGCGAGGCCGCGAAGCAGGTGGTGGTGGAGTACGAGCCGCTGCCGGCCATCCTCACCGTGGAAGACGCGATGGCGCAGGGCAGCTACCACACGGAGCCGCACGTCATCCGGCGCGGCGATGTGGACGCGGCGCTCGCGTCGAGCCCGCGTCGGTTGTCGGGCACGGTGACGATGGGCGGGCAGGAGCACTTCTACCTGGAGACGCAGGCGGCCTTCGCGGAGAAGGGCGACGACGGAGACATCACGGTGGTGTCCTCCACGCAGCACCCGTCCGAGGTGCAAGCGGTGATTTCCCACGTGTTGCACCTGCCGCGCAGTCGCGTGGTGGTGCAGTCACCGCGCATGGGTGGCGGCTTCGGTGGCAAGGAGACGCAGGGCAACTCACCCGCGGCCATTGTCGCGCTGGCCGCGTGGCACACGGGCAAGCCGGTGCGGTGGATGATGGACCGGGACGTGGACATGGCGGTGACGGGAAAGCGCCATCCGTTCCATGCCACGTTCGAGGTGGGGTTCACCGAGCAGGGCAAGCTGCTCGCCCTGCGCGCGCAGCTCGTGTCGAACGCGGGCTGGTCGCTGGATTTGTCCGAGTCGATTACGGACCGCGCCCTCTTCCACCTGGACAACGCCTATTACGTCCCGGCCATGAGCTACACGGGCCGCGTGGCGAAGACGCATCTGGTGTCCAACACGGCCTTCCGTGGCTTCGGTGGACCGCAGGGCATGCTGGTGGGTGAGGAGGTCCTGGACCGCGTGGCGCGCACGCTGGGCCTGCCGCCGGAGGAAGTGCGCGAGCGCAACTTCTACCGGGGCACCGGTGAGACGAACACGACGCACTACGGCCAGGAGTTGGAGGACGAGCGGCTGCCGCACCTGTGGCGTGAGCTGAAGGACTCGTCGGACTTCGCGCGCCGACGTCGGGAGGTGGAGGAGTTCAATGCCCGCTCACCGCGAATCAAGCGCGGGCTGGCGATGACGCCGATGAAGTTCGGCATCTCCTTCACGGCGACGTTCCTGAATCAGGCGGGCGCGCTGGTGCATGTGTACCGGGATGGCTCGGTGATGCTGTCGCACGGCGGCACGGAGATGGGCCAGGGTCTGCACACGAAGATTCAGGGCGTGGCCATGCGCGAGCTGGGATTGCCCGCGGACGCCATCCGGGTGGCGAAGACGGTGACGGACAAGGTGCCCAACACCTCCGCCACGGCGGCCTCGTCGGGTTCGGACCTGAACGGCGCGGCGGTGCGCGAGGCGTGCGTCACGCTGCGTGGGCGGCTTGTGCCGGTGGCCGTGAAGCTGCTGTCGGAGCGGCACGGGCGCACCGTGGCTCCGGAGGCGGTGGTGTTCCAGGACGGGCGCGTGGGGGTAGCGGATGCATCCGTGTCCTTCGCGGAGGTGGTGGACGCCGCGTACCTGGCGCGCGTGGGACTCTCGGTGACGGGCTACTACCAGACGCCGGGCATCGGCTACGACAAGGCGAAGGGCCGAGGGAAGCCGTTCCTCTACTTCGCGTATGGCGCGGCGGTGACGGAGGTGGAGGTGGACGGCCACACGGGCATGAAGCGGGTGCTCCGGGTGGACGTGCTGGAGGACGTGGGTGACTCGCTCAACCCGGGTGTGGACCGGGGACAGATTGAAGGCGGCTTCGTCCAGGGCATGGGCTGGCTGACGGGCGAGGACCTGCGCTGGGATGCGAAGGGACGGTTGCTCACGCACTCGGCCAGCACGTACCCGGTGCCCGCGTTCAGCGATGCGCCGGTGGACTTCCGTGTGCGGCTGTTGGAGCGGGCGCGGCAGCACAACACGATTCACGGCAGCAAGGCGGTGGGCGAGCCGCCGCTGATGCTGGCGCTGTCGGTGCGCGAGGCGCTGAGGGATGCGGTGGGTGCGTTCGGGGCTCCGGGCGGAGAGGTGGAGCTGGCCGCTCCCGCCACGCACGAGGCCCTGTTCCTGGCCATCCAGCGGCGTGAGGCCCGGAGCAAGTCTGAGTCGCGGCTGGTGGTCGCGGCATAGCTTCCTGGCGCCCCGTGGGAACGAGGCGCCGTTCACCACACGAGAGCAGGAGCAATGTGACGACACATACGTTGGAGTCGTTGAAGCCTCGGCTTCGGAGGGCCGGGGACCTCGCGGACCTCCTGCTCGAGGAGCACGCGACGTTCCTCGACGGTGACACCTGGGTCCACGAGGGAGACCTGGTGCTCGAAGGGGAGCTTGAGGTGAAGCGGGGGGCGTTGCTGATTCTGGGAAATCTGAGAGTCAGCGATGCCGTTGGGACGGACGAGAGCGGCAAGCTCGTCGTCACAGGTCGACTCGATGCCCGCCACCTCTATCTGGAAGGCGACCTGCGGGTGCACAAGGACGTTGCGCTCCGAGGCGCCCTCTTCGGCTTCTACGAAGCAGGCAATTCACAGGTCGACGGACGGACGACCGCGAAGCTCGGTCTCATCGGCGACCATGAATGGGAGTGCGATGACGAGCACTACGAGGTCTCTGGCCGCTTCTCGAACTTCGTCGAGCTTGAGGAGGGAGACCCCGATGCCATCCGCCAGCTCATGGGCGATAAGGAGTTCGCCATTCTCGCGCCCATGCTGGGTCTGTCCGACGAGGATACGGAGTGCGATGGCTACGGAATGAAGCTCTTCTTCCGGGTCTGAGCAAAGCGCGAGGCTCGGAGCAAGGCGGAGACGGGGCTGGTCGCGGCGTAGGGACTGGGCGCCGATTCATCGTTGAACGTGGAGACGTGACTTGAACGAGCAGACACTGCAGTCGCTGAAGCCGAAGCTCCGGCCCGTGAAGGACGAGGATCTCGAGCAGATTGGTGATGAGGACATCGCGGGAGTCCTCGGCGATGACAGTTGGGTTCACGAGGGAGACCTCGTGATTGAGGGCGACCTCAGCGTGACGGAGGGGGGACTGTTGGTCCTGGGGGACCTGACGGTGAGCGGCGAGGTCACGACGGATGAGACGGGCACGTTGGCTGTCATGGGTCAGCTCAAGGCCCACCACCTCTACCTGGAGGGCAACCTGGAGGTTCACGGGGACGCCACGCTCAGCGGTGTCGTCTACGGCTTCTACGAAGCGGGCATCTCCCGGGTCTACGGCAAGACGACCGCGAAGCTCGGCCTGATTGGCAATCACGATTGGTCTTGCGACAGCGAGCACTACGAAGTCGTCGGGCGCTTCAGCAACTACCACAAGCTCCTGGAAGGCGACCCGGAAGCCATCCGCAAGCTTGTCGGCGACAAGGAGTTCGCCCAGCTCGCGCGCATGCTGGGGGTGACCAAGGAAGAGGCGGAGGGTTCGTCGAACAGTGCCTGGGGACTGAGCCTCTTCCACCGGGTCTGAGCTGTCCGCGTCGGTCCCTGGACCTGAACAGGGACCACGCCCGACTCCGAGGGCATCATCCTCAAGATGCGGCGGCTGGCGTGAACCCCGCGAGAATCCGACAAAGCCGTAATTGCGGAAATAACATCAAAAGTTATTTACTGAACGCTCGGCGCGCGAACACCCCACCCACGCGCTCCGAACAGGGGACATCAACATGCCTCGTCATCTGTCGACCTTGCGTTCACTGACCGCGCTCACCGCCTTCGCCACGCTGTCCACGGCATCCGCCGAGGAGCGCGGCAAGCCGCAGGCCCCCCAGACCACAACGCCCGCTCGGACAGGAAACCAGGAGCTGCTGGCCGGGACGTACTCCGTCTCCATCCCCGCCATCACCTGCGTGCACCAGGGAAGCGCTCCTCCGCCAGCTCCGATGACCTGCGGCGGCGGCGGCACGCTGCGCACGGACGGCGACAATACCTTCCCGTGCGCAGTGAACTCCAATGCCACGCTCAATACGTACGTGTGCGGTCTGAATCTTCCGTCGGGTGCGCAGATCCAGGAAGCCATTGCCTACGGCTACGACTCCTCCACCGTCGGATACTTCGAAGCCGCCATCTGGAGCACGGCCGATGCGACCCTCGCCGTGTCGTACTTCAGCAGCTTCGGTGGTACCTGGCAGAACTCGGGAGTGGCATTCAACAGTGGCTACTCCAGCTTCCCCATCTTCTCCGCATCCCAACCCGCCCATACCGTGGTGGCTGGTAACCGGTATGTGATTGGCTTCGCTACGCGCGACCCCATCCAGTCCAACCTGGTCTTTGGCTTCCGCGTCCGCTACTTCCTGCCGTAAGGCGCCCCGTCACGGAGTCCCGGCGCCCGCCCCTGTCTCCCTGGGGCGGAGCGCCTCGTGAACCGGACTCCCACGAAGTGTGCCCCTTCCGAGTGAGCTCTCGCGCCGCGCGCGACAAAATCACACACACAAACATTTCGTCTGTGGACAGGCAGTGCTCAAGTTGAGCGCGTCCATCACGTGTGGCGCGGCTTGCAGACTGGACGGCTGCGCGCCTCAGCCCACCACCCGCTCGATACCCGGACGCACAGCTTCGGGCGGGATGGGCAGGTGCGTGGTGTTGGAACCCGGGAAGAGTTCCGAGGCCCACTGACACAGGTGATCCACACACGACTCAATCGCACCACCCGTCGTGAAGATGTGATTGGTGCCCTTGAGGCGAATCCGCGACAGGTTCGGATGTGGCAGATCCGCCAGCGCCGAGCGATGGATACGGTCGAAGAACACGTCCCGCAGCTTGCCCTCCGCCGTCAACACCAGCACCGGCTGCCCGCGCTCCACCACCCGCTGCCACGCCCGCACCAGCGGCACGTTCGCCACCGCCGGCAGCGAATCCCAGTCCATCAACAAATCGAGCAGCTTCTGTCGCGGGAACGGCACGTACTTGAACAGCCGCGCATACTCGTTCTCCCGCGTCAGCATCCGCATCCAGCCCCAATACGAAAAGAGCTTCGACGTCACCCGCTTCAATGACAGCCGCGAGGACTCAACCTCCACCTCGGCCCCCTCCCCTCCCACCGCCGCCGCTTCCTGCTCCGACAGGTAGAACTCCGGCTCGAACATGAACAGGCCGCGCACCCCCTCCGGCTCACGGTCCGCCAGATACAGCGCCGTCGTCGCCGCCCCGCACAGCCCTCCCATCAACATCCCCTCCAGCCCATATCGCCGCTGGAGCTCCTCTCGCACCTCGCTCGCCACCTCGACGAAGCCGCCCTTGCACACGAGCTGGTACAGCTCCGACGTCATCTCCGGCAACGGACCGTCCGAGTCCCCCAACCCCGGCAGGTCCACTCGGAAGCACGGGAACCCTCGCGCCGCGAGCCTCTCCGCCGCGAGCACCGACAGCCCCCCATGCCCGGAGCGCGGCACATGCCCGGGGTTCAGGAAGAGCACGCCCACCGAGCGTCGAGTCCCCGTCGCCGGAGGATGAAACGTCCCCCACAACCTGTGGCCCTTCACGTCGAGCTGGATCAACTCCCTCATGACCGCACCTCGTGGCGCGCCCCAGTCCCGGCGATGAACCGCAGACTGTCCTCATAGAGTTCCGCCAGCTCCGGCAAGAGCCGGTTGCTCGTCGTCCAGAAGAAGGGCCGAGGTGCCCTCACCGAGCGGCTCCGTCCCGGCGCCAGGAAGCGCTCCGCGGGACGGCCATCCAGGTGCACCACCCGCCACGGCCGCGCCTCGTCCTTCTCAGGGACCGCCAGCCCGTAGCCGTCCGAACTGCGCCACAGACCGCGAGACCAGGGCAACCCCTCCACCTCCACGTGCCGCCCCGCCTCCAGCTCCGTCACGTAGTCCTCACGCGAGCGAGCCTCCCCTCCCGTCCCCTCCAGGTTGTCCGCCGCCACCTTCCGGCGAAGCACTTCCATCAGATGCGCCCGCCCCGACTCCGGCGGCTCCCACATCAAGAGCCCTTCCACCGGCTCCGTCCGGAACACTCGCGCCGCGAGCAACGCACCGAGTCGAAGCCCATGCACCGTCAACGGCACACCGGGACTCACGCGCCGCAAGTGCTCCAGCCCCGTGCGCAAATCTTCTTCCCAGCGCGGGAAAGTCATCTCATCGAAGCGCCCCGTGCTCTCGCCAGAGCCTCGATAATCCAGACGCAGCACCTCCACGCCCCGAGCCGCGAGGAAGCGCGCCCATCTCACCCACACGACATAGCCATGCGCCCGCTCCAGCCCCAACGGCCCCGCCAGCAACACCGCCGCCCGACGCTCCGTCAGCGCCCGGTGATGAACGTAGTAAAGCGAGTCCTCGCCCTGGGAGAGATACCCAGGTGACTCAGTCAATGCCGGCATGTGAGTGGTGAGTCCCCCGCCTTGATGTCGCGTGATGCTAGGAACGCGTCGCCAAGCGAGTCAAACAGTCCTTGTCACCGCCGCAATCCACCGCGCGGACGCCCTCCGCGAACCGTCACGGCAGTCAAAACGCACGCATGGTCGGTCTTCAAAGACCCAGACGCGCGGAGGACCACGGCGGCATCACGGTGAAGCCGGAAGGTGCTCTCGGAGGAAGCGCTCCGGGCTTATGCCCCACCAGCGCGTGAAGGCGCGATGGAAGGCGGCCGGCTCGGCATAGCCCAGGAGAAAGGAGACCTCCGCGATGGACATCCGCCGCCGCAGGTAGGTCCCAGACAACTCACGGAGCAGGGACTCTTCCACGGGCAGCCCAAGCCGGCTCGCGAAGGCGGCCATCTCCTACGTGCTCGGACTCCCGACACCTGACGCGGGCGCTAGCGGTATTGCAACAGGATGGCGAGGACAATGATGCCATTGAGCCCCAGGCCCACCGAGAAGTAGCCCCCGCTGGCGCGTGAGACACCAGCGGCCACGTTCAGGTGGCCAATGTCCTCCAGGCACAGCTTCACCCCTGTCTCACCGCCCAGGTTCAGCAAGGTGTCCTGCCCCGACGTCATGCCTCCCACCATCGCCCGCGCATAGGGGACCACATAGGGCGAGACGTAGTGCTGATACGCGGCGAAGCCGTTGGTCTCCACCAGCCCGTCTTCCCCACCGAACACCATGTTCGCGCCGAAGCCCAGCCGGCGATCCATGAAGGCCATCGGCTGGAGGTTGAAGGACAGCTCGAGGCCCGTGCCCATCTCGCTGCCCGTCCGCATGGCGAAGAGCACCTCCGTCGCGGGCTTGTCCATCGCGGGGGCCTGGTGGCGCAGCCGGGCCGCGGCCTGCTGGTCCACGGCCTGACCCTTCGCCTCGTGCACCTCCGCCAGCGCCAGGGCGGCAGCCACGTCGCCCGTCTCGTAGACCTTGGTGAGCGGACGCTCCGCGCCGGACAGGTCGCCGGACTCCTTGCGCAGCTTGCCCTCCGTCATGCAGCTCGACAGGTCGCCTTCCTCGCACGCCTTGCCGTAGGCCTCGATGGCTCGGGGACGGTCTCCCTCGCGCAGCAGCTTGGCGCCCCACTCCGCACAGGGAAGCAGCGCGCCCGGCTCACACGAAGGTGGCGCCCATTCGGTCCGGGACGTCGTGGTCGCGCACGCCGTCACTCCCACAGCACACATCACCAGCAGCAACACCCGCATCATGTTCAGCATTCAACCACGAGGTGCCCCCGCTCTGCCTCTCGGTCTGCCGCAGAGGAGGCCATGGCCTCGCCGCCCGCCCGCTTTCCGTCCCGGCGAGAATGGCCGAACCACGCGTTCCAAGAAGCCTGCCCCCTGGCGAGTCGGAGGATCCGCACCGAACTTGAGGACACCCAGGAGGATTGGTGGACACCGTCGCTCGCCAGCACGACTCGCTGCTTCGCGCCCCTCGTGGGAGGGGCCTGCCCCAGGAGCCCGTATGAAGGTGCCCGAGGTCCTCGAGCACCTGCCGGGCGTGGGGCCCCTTCTTGGCCGCATGGCGACCAGCGCCGAGGAGCCTCGTCCTCGCAGGGACCCCACCCTCACCCTGCCAAGCCTCGACGCCTTCAAGTTGCCGGCAACGGAGCGCAAGCTCGGCGATGGGCGCACGCTGCTCGTCCGACACCCGGAGTCCCGGCCGCCCACGGGCCCCGGGCTCTCCGTGATGAGCTTCAACATCCTGCTCGGAGGACAGCGCCGCGAAGCCCTGCTGGCGTACTTCGACGGGCTGGAGGCGGAGGGCCGCATGCCGGACGTCAT
Organism: Myxococcus sp. CA056; assembly: GCF_013336715.1. NCBI lineage: Bacteria > Pseudomonadati > Myxococcota > Myxococcia > Myxococcales > Myxococcaceae > Myxococcus > Myxococcus sp. CA056. The sequence continues at coordinate 65,293 of NZ_JABUMT010000008.1, read as the reverse complement.
CGGGCTTCAGGAGGCCAACGTCCCCATCGCCGTGCTGCTGTCGGCGCGGTACGGCTTCCACCTGGCGTACTTCGGTCATGACGGTGGCAACGGCGCGAGGCTCATCAACGGCAAGGCGTTCCTCACGCGGCATCCGCTGGTGGACGCGGCCCACTTCACCTACTCCCTCTCCGACGCCGAGCGCGCCGCCGCCATCCATCGCCGGGGCGGAGACCCGTGCGAGCTGCCGGAGGACCGGGGCGCGCTGTACGTCCGGCTGGACGTGGAGGGTGTGCCCGTCGTCCTCTACAACGTGCACCACACGCTGGGAGACTCCGGCATCAACGCGCACAACCTGAGGCAGCTCAACACGCTGCTGCGCCACCGGGAGGTCCCTCACGCCGTGGCGCTGGGTGACTTCAACGCCAACACCGCCATCAAGCGCGGCGGCTCCTGGTTGATGGCCCACCTGATCACCTACGACGACACGGACACGGTGGAGGAGTACGCCGTGCGCTACGGCGTGCCGCACACGAGCGTGGGCGACACGGGCGTGGGCAACATCGCGGACCCTCGGCTGCGGCACGAGCTGCATGTGCTGGAGCAGGGCCTGCCGGAGACCATCGCCCACGCCGCCGTCGCACGGGTCCGCATGCCAGACGGAGAGATGATGACGCCGAAGCAGGCGTGCTCGGAGCTGCGCTCCGGGAAGGTTCCGCGAGGCAGCGAGCACTGGCTGCGGCTCCAGGACATCGCCGACAGCGCCACCCTCACCTCGCTGCCGGACGAGTCGGGCATCGTGCCCGCCACAGGCAAGCGCTTCGACAACTTCTACGCCAGCCCGGAGCTGGAGCCTGTCCTCTTCGAGGTGGACCGGAGCACCGAGTCGTCGGACCACCAGCCCGTCCTGGCGCACTACACGCCGCGCCCGGCGAAGCCTCGCGACGGCAAGCCGACACCGGGCAAGCCCACGTGAGCCAAGGCAGCGCTCGTCACACGAGGACGAAGTCCACGTTCTTGAAGCCCCGGGTGCGTGCACAGACCTCGTAGCCTTCGTGCGCGCCCTCGTCGTTGGTGTTGGCCTCGATGGTCTGGAAGGTCTCCTCGTCCACCTCGGTGACGATGCCCGCGTGGGCCCAGTCTCCGGGCGTGCGGCGCCGCAGGAAGAGGCTGCCCGGACGGATGCGCGTGCGGTCCGGCGGCGCGCTCTGCGTGGAGAGGAAGCTCTCCCGCGCGCGCCCCTGCGCCGCGAGCAAGTCACTGGAGAAGGTCCGCTCCACGGGCATGGGCACGCCCAGCGTCCTCGCCGCCTGATGCAGACAGAAGGTCGCGAAGCCAGCGGACCAGCACCAGGACGCGCCCTCGTTGCCATCCAGATACATCCGCACCCAGGGGCCGCGATTCCTCCCACCCACCTCGCGCGGAAGCTGGCGCAGGTGCTGCGCCGCATACGCCACCGTCAGCGAGCCCAGGGAGCGGCCCGCCGGAGAAGCCAGGGAGAGCGCCGAGCGCAGCGGCGCCACCAGCCGCTCGAAGGTCACCGCGTCCGCGACCCCGGAGACAGGCACGTTCGACCTGGCCTGAAACCGCTTGAGCGCCGCTTCCGTGGCGGGGCCGAAGTCCCCGTCGATGGCGACCGCGAAGCCATTCAGGGTCAGCCACTCCTGGATGCGCCGCACGCCAGGGGACTCCTCGCCCCGGCGATACACCTTGTCCAGCTCCAGCTCGCTCATGGGGCCCCCGCCAGCCGCTGCATGGCCGTGAGCGTCATCCTGGCACCGCGCCGAGTCACGGCGCCAGGAGGGCCCATGTGACCTCAACGCGGAGGTGCTTCACCTGGCACGTCGCGGTCTTCCACCGAACGTTCCCGGTCCTCCTCTGACTGGTTCGGCACGGGTGTGGCCGCATCGCCCGGCGCACCCGAGCCGCCAACGCCTTCCTTGAAACCCTGCGAGGCCTCCTCCGCGGCGGTCTTCATGTCCTTCGCCGCCTCGCGCGTGCCGTCACGCACCTCCCTCGCCGCCTTGCCCATCTCGCGGCCGACATTGCGTGAGTTGTCGCGAACCTCATCGTCCTCGCATCCCGTGAAGGCCGCGAGCGACGCGCCCAAGCCCACCAGCGTGAGCCACTTCCACCGTGTCCGTGCCATCTCTCGCCTCCCGCGCGCAGGTCGCGTTCGTGTCGTCCGGACGGCAAGGTAGGCATGGGAGCACGCCAGAGCGGGCCTGCGAGCAAGCGCCCCGCTCCTCGTTCCAGGGGCGTACATCCACTCTGACGCACCGCGCCCGACTGTTTGCCGCCCTCCTGTCGGTGGCTTCCGGGTGGAAGTGGACAGAACGGCGGGCCTAGGCTCGGCCCATGGACCTCATCGTCGAGAACGGACTCGTATTCGATGGTCTAGGCAACCCACCCCGCAAGCTGAACGTGGGCATCCGAGGAGACACGGTCGCCGCCCTCACGGAAGGACCGATTGAGCGCGCGCCGCACACGCGCGTCATCGACGCGGCCGGCCACTGGGTGACTCCGGGCTTCATCGACCTGCACACCCACTACGACGCGGAGGTGGAGCTGGCCCCGTCGCTCTCCGAGTCGGTGCGCCACGGCGTCACCACGGTGGTGGTGGGAAGCTGCTCGCTCAGCCTCGCGGTGGGCAAGCCCGAGGACCTGGCGGACATGTTCTGCCGCGTGGAGGCCATCCCCTACGACACCGTCCGCTCGCTGCTGGAGCAGCGCAAGACGTGGGACTCGCTGGGCGGCTACCTGGAACATCTGGAGACGCTCCCGCTGGGCCCCAATGTCGCGTCCATGCTGGGGCACTCCGCGCTGCGCGCCCACGCCATGGGCCTGCATCGCAGCCTGGAGCCGGGGCTGCGCCCCAGCGAGGACGAGCTGCGGCGCATGGAGGCGATGGTCACCGAGGGCTTGGACCTGGGCTACCTGGGCATGTCCATCATGACGCTCAAGTGGGACAAGATGGGCGGCTCGCGTGACATCCGCAGCCGGCCCCTGCCCTCCACCTATGCCCGCTGGAGCGAGTACCGCCGGCTGACGAAGCTCCTGCGCGCGCGGGGCCGCGTGTTCCAGGGCGTGCCCAACATCAGCACCAAGGTGAACGTGGTGCTGTTCCTGCTCGAGAGCATGGGCCTGTGGCGCAAGACGCTGAAGACGACAGTCATTTCGATGATGGACCCGCGCGCCAGCCGAGGCATCCACCGGCTCATCGGCGTCCTGTCGCGCGCGGCCAACACGCTGTTCGGCGCGAACTTCCGCTGGCAGGCGCTGCCGGAGGTGTTCGACCTGTGGGCGGACGGCATCGACCTGGTGGTCTTCGAGGAGTTCGGCGCGGGCGCGGCGGCCCTGCATCTCCAGGACGCGGCCTCCCGCGCGGGGCTGCTGAAGGACCCGGAGTACCGCGCCCGCTTCCGGAGCCAGTGGACCAACCGCTTCCTGCCGCGCGCCTTCCACCGCGACTTCAACCAGTCGCGCATCCTCGAGTGCCCGGACAAAAGCCTGGTGAACAAGTCCTTCGCGCAGGTGGCCCAGGAGCAGGGCCGCGACGCGGTGGACGTGTTCCTGGACCTGGTGGCCACGCACGGGGACGCGCTGCGCTGGTACACCGTCATGGCCAATGACAGGCTCAAGGAGCTGGAGTTCATCTGCCAGCACCCCGACATCCTCGTCGGCTTCTCCGACGCGGGCGCCCACCTGCGCAACATGGCGCACTACAACTTCCCGTTGCGGCTCCTGAGGCTGGTGCGCGAGGCACAGAAGCGCGGCGAGCCCTTCATGACCGTGGAGCGCGCGGTGCATCGGCTCACCGGGGAGATTGGCGATTGGTTCGGCATGGACGCGGGCGTGCTCGCCGAGGGCCGACGCGCCGACCTGGTCGTCATCAATCCCGACGGCCTGGACGAGAAGCTCGATGAAATCGCCGAGGCACCGATGGAGAACTTCGGAGGCTTCGTGCGGCTGGTGCGCCGCAATGATGCCGCGGTGAAGGCGGTGCTCATCGCCGGACGCGAGGCGGTGAGCGCCGGCACGGTGTCCCCGGCCCTGGGCCAGGAGCGCGGCTTCGGACGCGTGCTCCGCGCGGGGGCCTGACTCAGCGGGAGTGGGCCGCGACGAGTTGGACGACCTCCTCCGCGCAGCCCCATGAGAGCGTGACGCCCGCGCCCCCGTGGCCGTAGTCATGCACCACGACGCGCTCCCCGAGGACCTCCACCTCCAGTCGCACGGTGGGGCGTCCAGGGCGCAGCCCGACCTTGTGCTCCACCACGTCCAGCTTCGCGCCCTCGGGAAGCAACGGCGCGTTGCGCTCCAGGATGGCCCGGGCCTTCAGCGCGTCGGGGACGAGCGACGCGTTCCCCTCCTCCGCCGTGCCGCCGAGGATGCAGTCCCGCGAGCGGGGAATGACGTAGGCCATGCCGCTCTCGCACTCGTCGTCGAAGATGAAGCGGTCCGTGGGGGGAGGACTCACCCGGAGCACCTCACCGCGCACGGGGAAGAGCGTCTCGTCTCCCACGACGTCCCGAGCCCCCAGGCCCGTGCAGTTGACCACGAGGGACGCGCTCGCCCATGCCTCGTCCAGGGAGCGCACCTCTCGCTGGATGATGTGGCCGCCCAGCTCGCGCAGGCGCGCCATGAGGAACGGCAGATAGCGCGGCATCTCGATGACGGGCGCGGTGAAGTGATAACCCTCCAACAGTCCCGGAGGCAGCTCGTCCGCCCGCGCCCGACGGAAGTCCGGCACGCTGTCGCGCCACCACGGGTCCTCGACGTGACGACGGAACACCTCCACGCCGGGGACCATCAGGATGCCCGCCTCGGGACGCTCCTGGGCCAGCGACGCCAGCACCGTGTACGTCCGCTTCGCCCAGGCACTGACGCGCTCCTGCGGCCACGCGCGATAGGGGTACCAGACGGCCGCGGCGACATCCGACGTCGTGTGAGGCGACAGCTCTCGCGCCCACACCTCCACCGTGTGCCCGGCCTCCTGCAACCGGATGGCGCATGACAGGCCCGACACACCACCGCCGAGGATGACGATGAACATGGCGCAACCCTAGCGCCGGAGAGCACCCACCCGCCGCCCGGACGCACTGCCCGGGTCGTCATGACTCAGGCCGTCATCCCCAACCCATCGTGACTTTCACCAACACCATTTGTCTCAGTCAGGCTTCTTGGCTTAAGACTCGGGGCCTGAGTGATGGCTTCGCGCCATGGGACGCGGAGCGACGGGGAGGGTCCAGCGAATGGCTGCCGAGCTGGATGCACCAGGGAAGTCTACTCGCGGGCGACGCGCGCCGCGCCTGCGTGCCTGGCATCTCATCCCCCTGCTCGTGTTCCCGGCCATCCTCATCGCGCGCTCGGGCCCGCTGCCCGGCCGTCGTGACGAGCTGCTTTGGCTCACCGACACACGCACCCGCCCCCTGGAGCCGCGCCTCAGCGTCCCGGCCGCGGACGTCCATCGTCCCTACGTCCGGCCTCGCGAGGAGCGCCCCTCCATCGCCGTTCCCCTGAGGGAGCTGGCCCGGCTGGAAGAGAGCGGAGACCGGGCGGGCATCGCCGCCTCCTATCTGCTCCATGGAGATCCCCAGCAGGGCCTCGCGCACCTGGCGCATGCGCCTCCATCGCTGAATCGCGACAACGACCAGGCCGTCGCCGCCTTCCTGCTGAAGCGCAACGACGAGGCCCTGACCTGGCTCGACGGCCTGCTGGAGACCTCGCCCCGTCATCCGCAGGCCCTGTGGAACCGGGCGCTCGTGCTGCGCGAAATGGGGCTGCACCTGCTCGCGGCGTCCGTCTTCGACGAGGTGGCCGCCCTGGGCGAGCCCGGCTGGAGCGCGGAGGCCCGTGAGCACGCGTCCTGGCTGCGCGCCTCCGTGAGCCAGCGGGCCGAGTCCTGGAACGGCACGAGGACCGCGCTCACCCAGCTGGCCCAGGACGCGAACCTCCCCATCCCCTTGGAGGAGGCGCGCCGACATCCCGGCATCTCTCGCGGCCTCTTCTACGACGTCGTGCGCACCGCGCCCACGTCGGCCCGGGTGCAGGCGTTGCTCCCGCTGGCGGAGCTGCTGGACCGCATCCACGGCGGCACGGCCCTGGCGGACCACACGCGGAACATCGCCACGCGGGACTTCACGCGACGCGCGCCCCTGGCCGCCGAGTACGCCCGCCTCTTGCGAGAGCGCCAACCCGCGTCCCCGGACTACCTCACCCGTCTGCGCGGTGCGGGCGAACATGACCTGCTGCTCGGCGCGAGGCTGCTGACGCCGGAGGCCCAGAGTCCCCCCGAGGAGCTGGAGCGCGTGGCGCGCCAGTGGAACGACCCGTGGATCCACCTGCTGGTCCAGGACGAACTCGCGCGGCAGGAGGGCCTCGCGGGTGAAGCCTGGCAGGCGGACCAGCGACTCAAGGCCGCGCTGACGCTGTGCCGGGAGAAGCGGCTTCGCCCGCGCTGCGCGGACCTGCTGCGCAAGGTGAGCCACCGGGCCACGTCCGCCAACCGGCTGTCGGAGGCCGAGGACACGGGCCGCGCGAGCTGGCGCGAAGCCCAGGCGATGGGCGAGTGGGAGCTGGAGTCGGCGGCCCTGCGCGCACTCGCCCAGGCCGCGCGCTTCCAGTTCCGCGTCGCCTCCGCGCGCGCGTACCTGTCCGAGTACCTGGCGCGCGCCCCGGACACCTGCGACGTGAAGAACTACGTCCACCGCAACATCGCGGCCCTGGAGTTGATGCGGCTGCGGCCCAAGGAGGCTCGCCGCGCCTTGTCGCGCGCGCAGGAATGCAATCCGTCCGTGGGTCTCATCGGCGCGTGGACACTCACCGACCTCATGCGGTTGGACCCTCGGCCCGAGGACGCGGAGCAGATCAGCGCGGAGCTGACGCGAGCCCACGCCACGCGGGAGACTCCCGGCCGTCGCATGCTCGCCCAGTTGGTCCAGGCGCGCTTCGAGCTGCTGAAGGACCGGAAGCAGGGCAACGCGCGGCTCGCCGCCGTCATCCGACAGGCCGCGCCGTACCTGAACACGGACGCGGACGCACGCGACACGGTGGCGGTGGCCTATCAGACGATGGCCGTCACCGCCGGAGAGGCCGGCGCCTTCTCCGAGGTGCCAGGCGTCGTGGCCGACCATCTGGGCGTCGCCAGCCCGAAGCAGTGTGCGCTCATCGCCGCGGCGGAAGCCGAGCGCACGGTGGTGGTGGCGCTCGGTCCCCGGGGACAGGTGCTCGGGCACCACGACGCCTCACGCAAGGAGCCCCTGGGGGACGACCTCTCCGGGCTGGTGCCGGAGAAGCTGCTGACATTGCTGCGCTCGTGTCCTCGGGTGGAGGTGCTCGCGGCGCCGCCCCTGGACAGCCGCTCCGGACTGCTCCCGCCGGAGATGGCGTGGAGCTACCGCGTGGCCATGGACGCCTCGCCAGAGCCGAAGAGGAAGCCACCTCCTCCGCTGCATGTGGTGGTGGCCAACGTGGAGACGCCCTCGGGCCTGGGGCTCGCGCGGCTGTCCTCGTGGGAGTCCACACCCGCGCCCATCGGCCAGTCGATGGAGCTGTCTGGCGCCCAGGCCACGCCCTCGCGCGTGCTGGAGGCGATGTCGCGAGCCACCGACATCGAGTTCCACGCGCACGGCGTGGTGGACCGCAGCCTGTCCGAAGCACCGGTCATCGCCCTGGCTCCCGAGTATGACGGACGCTATGCGCTCACCTCGGAGGCGTTGAAGCAGGTGCGCCTGGAGGGCTCGCCGGTGGTGCTGCTGGGCGCGTGCAGCGCGGCGCGGCTGCCGCCCTTCCTTCACCAGACGTCCTCGCTGCCCCAGGCATTCGTGGGCGCGGGGGCTCGCGCGGTGTTCGCGGCGACGGTGGACATTCCGGACTCAGCGGGCCGGTTCTTCCAGGGCGTGCGCGAGCGCATCCACGCGGGTGCGACGCCCGCGGTGGCGCTGCGCGCGGAGAGGCTGCGCTGGTTGCGCGACGTGAAGGGCGCGCCGTGGGTGACGCGCGTGTTGTTGTATGAATAGGCCCACCGGAGGCCCGTGGGGGCGTCTCCGGAAGGCGTGAAGCAGTGACCGTGCCCCTCCGGCACGGACAAGGGGGGGGTGGACATGCACGACGCGGAACCGCTGGCCATCTACAGCCTGCACTTCGACCGGGGAGACGCGGAGTGCGGCGCGGTTGCATTGTGGAGTCCCGTCACGGACACCCGCCTGGGCGAACAGCCCGAGTGGATTCGAGGCCACCGCGCGGAGCCCGTGGCCTACGTCCGAGGGACACGTCCCTCCGTCCGAATCGCGCTGCTGGCGAACCACTTCGTCCCCGCCTCGTTCGAACTGAGCGCCTTCGGCCCTTCGCTGTCCTCTGCGAATGGTCTGGAAACGCCCGTCCGCTGGCTCGGGCCACATCCGGTGAGCCTGGAGCGCACGGCGGGCTGGAGCACGCTCGCGGAGCCCGTGTCCTTCAATCGGTCGCTGCCCAATCACATCGGCACGCACGCGCTGGAGCTCCAGTGGGTCGCCGAGTGGACGGACGCGGACGGAAGTACGCGCAAGCTCTTCCTCGGCAACAGCAGACATGAGTTCTTCACCACGGGCGCGCCCATGCGCCACGGCGAGCAGGGCGCGCCCCCGTCCGGAGCCTACGTGCCCCTGGTGCGCTGGTCCTCGCGCTGGTGTGCGGGGCTGGAGTCGCGCAAGGACATCTGCGACGCGCTGCTGCGGGGACTGCCGGAGACGGGCCTGCGCTACGGCGTGCCCGCCTGGACGGTGCGCCACATGCTGGCCGTCGGCGGCGGCATGTGTGGCGGCTGGTATCAACTCTTCCAACAGCTCGCCAACTGTCAGGGCGTGACGCTGGAAGGGCGCACGCTGCACCTGGTGCCCAAGGACGACCCACGCACGGACGAGACACGCTGGGAGGCAATGGTGGCGGTGGCGCCGGGCATCAACCAGCTCGAGCCCAGTCGCATGACGCGTCTGTATGGACGCTTCCTCGACTGCGCGCGCTATCCCTTCGCGCCGGACGAGCCGGTGGAGCTGCTGGGCCACGTCGCGTCCCGGTATGTCTTCATGGCCGGCTGGGATGACGGCCACTGCCTCAACTTCCTGGAGGACTCGGGGCGGCTGTATCTCTACGACGCCTGCTTCCGGACAGAGGCGGTGGAGCTGGACATGCCGCTGCCCCCGGCCGATGGCCGGCCCGTCAGACTGGGCCAGGAGTCGTCGTTCCGGCGTCGATACCTGCACCCGACGCTGCCCTTCCTCATGGGGACGCTGCGCGCGAACGGAAGACTCTGGGAGGTGGACCTGGGGCGCAATGAGCTCGGCATCACCGTCGGGACGGCGCAAGTCCCGGAGATAGACATCATGTGGACACGCTAGGAGTTGTCATGCCGACGACACGCGAACAGCTCAGGCGGATGGTGGCGGAGCGAAAACCCCCGCACCGCGGCTTCGCCTGGAGCGAACTGATGGACGCCCTGGAGCAGATGGAAGCCGCCACCAGGGACTCGGCCGTCAGCACGCTGGAGGATGAGGACGTGGGTGTGCTGGTGGACCTGCTTGCGCAGCGAGGCCGTGTCCCCTTGCGAGGACAACCTCCCGTCCCCCACTCCATGCCTCCCGAGGAGCTGGTGCAGTTGCGAGCGCTGAAGATCCTCGCGCAGGCAGGACGACTCGCCACCATCCGTGACTCGCTGGAGCGATTGGACCGCGAGCCCTCGGCTCCCGCGCTGCGAGATTTCGCCCGACAGCTCCTCAGTCGACTCGAGAGCGAGGAGGAGGCGTAGGCTCGCGGGACTCCGGCCGGGGCGTCCACGACACGTTGGGCTCGGGCGCGGCGAAGGACTCGAAGACGATGGCGGCGCCGCCCTCCGGTGAGCGATGCGCGAACCACCACCCCACGGGCAACAGCAGCAGCTCCCCGGGCGACAGCTCCACTTCCATTCGCGGTACACCCTCGGGCACCGAGGCCGAGCCCAGGACGCGATGCAGCGCGTACGCGGGCACCAGTTGGAGCAGCCTGCGCCCGTGCACCTGCCCCAGCAGCATGTTGCGGCGCGAGGGAGCCAAGGGAACGTCCGCGCCCGGCTCCTCCCACCACAGGCCCACGGGCGCACTCTCCAGCACCAGCCCCTGGGGCGCACGCACCGGCAGGCTCGACGTCACGTTCGCGCTCGCGGGCACGACGAAGGCGCCGGGCGACACGCTCGTGGCCTCGGCGACGCGCGCCAGTGCGCCCAGCTGCCCCAGCGTGTCCTTCGAGCCCGCGTCCGCGAGCACCGTGGCGCGCGCCACCACAGGGAGGTTCTGGAAGTAGTAGCGCTCGAAGAAGTCCTCGGGCGTCAGGGCGTCGTGCCGGGGGACATGAGTGTGGCCCGGCGACTGGCGATGGAGGTCGCCGTAGAGGTCGAGCAGTCCCTCCAGCTTGCGCTGCATGGCCACGGCTCGCGCCGCGCCCTGGTAGCAGGGGTCTTCCGCCTCGGCATGCACCGCCGCGCGCGCGAGCGCCGAGTCAACTCCCGAGCGCTCCAGCACGGACACCAGGTCGTCGACCTCCGCGCCGCGCAGCAGGTTCTCCACCACCCAGCGCCGCCACTCCTGCGCCAGCGTGTTCGTCCCGCGCGCCGCGGGAACGTGCTTGTCCGCATCCGTCATCGCTGGACCTTCTCTGGCCTGGGGCCAATCCAATAGTCGCGCCACTCCACGTTGCGCTCCGGCCTGTCGAAGCTGACGAACGTCACCGACACGCTCAAGTCGAGCGCCTGCACCGCGTGCCACCACCCCACCGGAATCAGGAGCGCGTCACCGGGCCCCACCACGCACGAGTGCAGTGTGGCCCGCGCGAAGTCCGGGAAGCGGCTCACGTCCGGCGCCAGGATGTCCACCGCGCTGTAGAGGCCCCGGTCGTTGTAGAGCCGAGGCGTCTCGCAGGACGGAGACAGCCAGAAGCGCTTGCGCCCCAGCACCTGGCAGAAGAGGACGTTGAGGTGGTCGTGGTGCAGTTTCGACAAGGTCCCCGCGGGGCCGAACCACAGGTGCACGCTGTCCGGAGCGCTCAGGTCTGGATGGATGTAGCCCCGGGGCGGACGCAGGTCGTCGAGCAACGGGCGGAACGCGGCGCGCAGCAGCAGGCTGTTGCGGGCCACGAGGTACACATCGTCCGAGGCACGGGTGTCACGAAAGCGCGCCACCAGCTCGCGCAGCGGTAGCGTCCGGCGCAGGCGCTCCGCATGGAAGTCCGGGTCCGGCTCCGCGTCGCGGCCCGCCATGACCTCCACCTCCTCGTCGCCGAAGCGCTCGGCCATCCACTCCGGAGACCAGCGTGTCAGCGCCGGCCAGTCGTCCAGCAGTCCCTCGATGACGACGGGGCGGTTGGGAATGTAGTAGCGCTCGAAGAACGCATCGGGGGCCAGGTGGCGCAGTCGTTCCACGGCCACGGGCGACGGGCCCGGGTGACACTGGGCATGGAGCGCGGCCCGGACTTCGAGCAGCGACTCCAGCTCCCGGCGCCGGGAGACGGCCTGCTGACCGTGACGCACCGCGGGGTGGGCCGAGACGACGTCCACCGCCTCCCGGGCCCGCGCTTCGGACAGACCCTGGGCCTGGAGGGCCTGGACGAGCCGGGACGGGTCCACGCCCGAGGTCAAGTTCTCAGCGAGCCAGGAACGCACCGGGGGCGGCAGGCTCTCGCGCTCGTCAGGAGTCATGGTTCGCGGGGTGCGATATACCACCCGGGTAGGCAACCACGTTGCATTGGGGACCGCATGACCACGTCAAAGGATCCTGCTCCAACCATCGTCCCGAACCCGCCGCCCAACCCGGCCACGCGCCAGGCGCCGCGAATCGTCCCCAATCCGGGAGGTCATTCCGCGCCTCCGCAGGAGCGCACGCGCCCCACCGAGCCCCCCACCACACCGCCACTGGAGAAGTAGCGGCACGGCGGAAGCGGTTCATCCCAGCTTCCACCACGTATTGCCGTCCGGGACGTCGAACTCCTGGAAGGTGACGGACACGCTGACGTCCAGCGCGTGTACCCAGTGCCACCACCCCGCGGGAATCAGCAGCATGTCGCCGGGCTCGACGACGACTTCGAGGACGTCGGCCTCGCGATATGAGGGGAAGCGCGTGAGGTCGGGGCGGTCCGCGTCGACCTGACTCCACACCTCGAGGTGGCTGTAGACGTGGTGCGTGTGGAACGAGGGAATGAGGCGGAAGCGCTTGCGGCCGAAGACCTGGCCGAAGAGGACGGTGCCCAGGTCGTGGTGCAGCTCCGTCCGAGTGCCCGAGGGCCCCACCCAGAGCTTCACCGCACCGGCCCGCGCTGACTCGCGCAGCAGGCCCGGCGGATAGCGCACGTCGTCGAGCAACCCGCGCAGCTCCTCTCGCTCCAGGGCGAAGTTGCGAGCCGTGAGGTAGAGGTCGTTGCTGGGGCCGCCCTCCTCCAGCCTGCGGAGGAACTCGCCCAGGCGCATCACCGCGCGACAGGCATCCGGCTCCACGTCGTGGTCCGCGCGCGCCTCACGGCCGGCCATGACCTCCACCTCCACATGGCCATGGCGCCGGGAGAGCGCCTCCGGCCGCCAGTTCGCCATCAGGGGCCAGTCGCGCATGAAGCCCGCGAGGAGCACGGGTTCGTGCGCCAGGTAGTAGCGCGCCATCAGTTCGTGCACCGACACGTCCGTGCGCCGCTCCAGGCGTTGGTGCCGTCCGGAGTGACGGTGCAACGCGACGCGGGTGTCGAGCAGGCAGAGCACGTCCTCGTGAGGGGCCATGCGTCGCAGACCCGCCGCCACGGCCGGATGCGCACGCGTGGCTTCGATTTCCGCGCAAGCCCTCGCGAGCGGCACGCCCGCCGACACCAGCGTGTCGACGAGTCGCTCCGAGGCCACGCCTCGCACCACGTTCTCCGCCAGCCACGCCCGCCACTCCGAGCCCAGGCTGGATGCCACGTCGGCCATGCCGCCTCCGCTGACAATCGCGGTGGGCACTGTACAAGGCGCTCGGTCCTCCAGGGCAAGCCCACCAGGCAGGCGTCCCCGCCTCGGGCCCGGGCTTTCTTCCCCGAGTCCTGGGGGCGCGGGGGCCCGGGTGGCGCCCCATCGCTCGCCCCGTCGGGGGCCAGCCTCATGCCTCGCCTGCTCATCCCTCGCGGAGTGCTCCCTAGATTCTCGGCACGAGGCCCGCGATGAAATCAGACAGCCCCAGGTTCCGGTCCTTTCTGCGGCACACCAGCTCGGGAGGGTTGGGCGTGGTGCTCCTGCTCGTGGCCCCGGCAAGTGGGCTCGCGCAAGATGATGACGACGATGGGGAGGCGGTCGCTCCTCAGGTCTCCTGCTACACGGCCGCGAGCCAGGGCGGGCTCACCGATGACTACGCGGCCACGCAGCTCTGTCGCGGCGCGCGCTCCAACGCTCCCGCGAAATGCTTCCTGCGTGTCCAGGACGAGGGCTCGCTGACGCAGGCGCAGGCCCTCCAGCTCTGCCAGTTCGCCACAAGCGATGATGACCCGGCCTCCTGCTATCTCCAGGCGCGCGGCAAGAGCTTCGGTGCCGACTCCCGCATCCTCCAGCTCTGCCAGCCTCCGGTGACGGAGTTCCTGCGCTACTGCCCCGTCTACGTGCAGTGAGCCGCGGCCCCACCTCTCGTCCGGAAGCGGGCTAGGGTGCGGCCATGACGGAGCAGCCGCCCCCCGAGGAAGACCTCCCCACGGCGCGTGAGCTGGAGCTGGGCGAGGCCGGTGCTTCCCCCGCGCCGCGCCTGTTGGTGCCACCGGGTAACGAGCCCCTGGCGATGCTGGCGCGCCGTGGATTCCAGGCCACCGTCGCACCACTGGACCTGCCCTTCCCCGCCGACGTGAGCGGCGCGCGGGCGGAGCGACTCGTGGAGCGCCTGGGCCACTACGCCTTCCGACTGTTCCTGCGCGGCGCCATTCTGCGGCACGGGAGCTTCACGCCGATGGAGGCCACGCGCTACCTGGAGGAAGCCGGCGCCACGGCCTTCGCCGAGGACCTGGTGGCACTGGACCTGGCCACGCGCGAGGCCGACGGGCGTTACCTGCTGCGCCACCCCACCGCCAGCTTCGGAGGCACGCTGGAGTGGTACGTCGCGCACGAGCTGCGAGGCCGCTTCGGCTTCGACGTGGCCGCGGGCGTGAAGTTCCATGCGCCCGACGTCGGCGGAGACCTGGACGTCGTGGGCGCGGCGGAAGGACGACTCGTCTATCTGGAGATGAAGTCCTCGCCGCCCAAGCACCTGGCAGCGGACGAGGTGGGCGCCTTCTTCCGGCGCGTGCGCGCGCTGCGTCCGCACGTGTCCGTCTTCGTCATGGACACCGCGCTGCGGCTGTCCGACAAGGTGCTGCCCCTGCTCCAGGCGGAGCTGAGCACCCAGCCCGCCCCGCCTCCCCGTCGCATCGTCCGCGAGGTCTGGGCGCTCACGCCCCACCTCTACGTGGTCAACGCGCGGCAGGACTTGATGGGCAACATCGGTCTCGCGCTCGCGGAGGGTTTCCGGGCGCTCGCCCCACCCGCTCCGTGAGCCCGCGACGCGCCCCTACAATCACCTGCGCGTCGGCGGCTCCAGCAGGTAGAAAGCACGGACATGACACAGACCACTCGACTCGGCTGCGCGTGCGGACAGGTCCATCTCGAGGTGGAGGGCGCGCCCATCGTCAGCACCGAATGCTGCTGCAATAGCTGCCGTGCCGCCGGCGCCCGGATACAGACCCTTCCCTCGGCCCCGCGCATCCTGGGACCAATCGGCGCGACGCGCTTCGTTCTCTACCGCAAGGACCGCGTCCGCTTCCTCGCGGGCACCGACCACTTCGAGGAGTTCCGCCTCACGCCCGAGGCGAAGACCCGGCGGGTCGTCGCCACCTGTTGCAACACGCCCGTCTTCCTCGAGTTCCAGGGCGGCCACTGGCTCAGCCTCTATGGCTGTCTTTGGCCCGCGGGAACGCTGCCCCCGCTCCAGCTGCGAACGATGACCGAGGACCTTCCGCCCGGCACGACGCTTCCCGACGATATCCCGAACGGGAAGCGGCAATCGGTCTCATTCTTCGCCAAGCTCCTGGGCGCATGGATCGCGATGGGGTTCCGCAGCCCGAAGATCACCTGCGTCAACGGCAAGCTGCAGCTCTGACACCCTCCCTGGCCTGACGGTGCGTGAAGCGCTCCGCGGGCTCGCGGTGGGGATGCGCGGTCCATTCCACGCCGCGCATCCCTGACTCCACCGTGACCTCAGTATGAGTAGCACTGCCTCGTGACGCCCACGGGGAACGAGGGCGAGGGCAGCGACGTCGGGTCGGCGCAGTAGTTCGCCGAGTACGCGACGTTGCACGCCGTGCCACCCACGACATCGCTTCCCGAGAACACGTTGGGGTAGCTGGCCCAGTTGGGGCAGCCCGGCGCATCACAGACCACGTGGTTGCCGTTGTAGCAGGAGCCCAGCGTCGACTGATGGCCCGGCGACCCGCGGAACTCGAGGCTGGTGCTGAAGTCTCGGATGGTGTTTCCGTAAACCCAGCTGTTGAGCGTGTTGTCGACGAGGACGCCGACCTGCCCCTTCACGCCGGTGAGCTGGGAGTCGATGGTGTTGAAGCCGACGAAGCCCCAGTTGACCCGGTAGAAGGTGAGGCCAATCGGGTTCTTGTAGAAGCGGTTGTCGCGCACATACACATGGTCGATGAAGCCGCGCATCGGTTCGGTCAACGCGTAGTACTTCTGCGCGTCATCGAGCAGGTGCTGCTGCAGCTCGAGCACGTGGTTGTAGTCGCCGAAGTCCCCGACATCAAAGCCGGTCAACTGGCGAAACGCGCACGGGGGCGCGACGGTGTACTGGCTGCCATCGGTGAGGAAGCCCAGCGAGAAACCCGAGACGAAGTTTTCGGTGTGGGTCGTCGAGCTGGTGTACGGCATGTGCCCGTCGGTGCTCAGGCCGAAGTTGCTGGTGAGGGGCACGTTGTGGGGCGCCCGCAGGACGACGTTCTTGGAGACGTCGACGTTACCGCCCACGATGTTGATGCCCACATTCACATCACAGATGGAGTTGTGGTGGACCTGGGAGCGGGCATTGGCGTTGCCTCGGAACTCGAAGGGCTGGTTCGTGCAATACCGCCGCGTTCCGAACTCCGTGGTGGGGTCGACTCGCATGCAGTACATCGTGTTCGGCACGGTCTCACCCTCGCCAAGCGGGGGCAGCGCCGGGCACTGTCCAGAGGGGATGCTGCCGTCCGCGTTGCAGGATGTGGGGCGGCACTCGGCGGTGCCGGGCCGGCGGCTCAGCGCCTTGAGATCCCACCCGCTGGGGCAGGTATAGGTCACGGGGTTGGTGGGCCCGTTCCACGTCGCGCTGGCGGGCTGGATGGAGATCTTGATTCCGGGCGTGGTCTCGCACGTGGGGTTCTCCTTCACGTGGGCCGTGTTCCAGCCATACGCGATACCCGCCCCGAGGTGGACGATGCGCAGGTGGTGGACGTTCACCGCCGGGCCGTTCATGGCCTCGGCGTGGTTGACCTGGACTCCGACGGTCCACCGGCGCGGCATCGTCCCCGTGTTGAAGACCGTGGCGTCGGGTGAGGGCGGCTCGTGGCCATCCAGCTCCAGGATGGAGTTGAGTGAGTGGGCGCGCGCCGGGCACTCCTGTCCCTGGCTGTAGCCAACGTTCGTGGTGCCCACCAGGGTCAGGTTGGAGACGCTGGCGTCGTTGAGCAGGCCCTCCTCGGTGCCCGTGCCCGCGACGATGATCAACCCGTTGAGCTTCGTGGTGTCGTGGTCGACGTTGATGATGGTGGGCGGGGACAGCGACGTGCCCTCCAGGTGGATTCCCGTCGGGACGTGGAGGCCAAAGCCATTGCCCCAGGGCCAGCTCCACGCGAGCTTCGTGGCTTCGGAGATGGTGATGGTGCCTGGATCCAACACCACCCTCGAGTGACCGTTGGCCTTCGCCCAGTCGATGGCGGCCTGATACCAGCGCGGATGGAGGGTGCTGCCATCATCGGTGCAGGTCCGGGTGACGTCGCCGACGCAGGTGGCGCCGACATTGCCGGCCGCGCAGAAAGCGCGCTGGAAGCCAGCGGTCCCATGGACGCGGGCGCACATGGTTGGAAGCAGGGACGCCAGGCTCGAGGGACTTGAGCGGGACACGGCCTGAGAACTGGCGGCGTGCGCCAGCCCCCCACCCAGGACCACGAGCAGGGACAGGGCACGAATCCAGGGACTTGTACGGAGCTTCACCGCCGGAGAGCGGAACAAGGGGGCTGCTTGCATGGATATACGTCCCATCAAGGGATGAATCGATGATCCATCCCGTGGCTGCGGCCCCTGCGGCTGGAACAGTTACCCTGGATTCGCGGATTCGCCAAGCCTGTTGTTCGCGGCCGCGTATCCACTCCCTTTCCGCCCATGGACTGACATGTGTGCGGCTTTGGACCCCTGGCACTGACGGGTCCGCGCTGCCTCTTTCGTCAATGTCTGACATTCCTGACGGAATGCCTCTCCCGACCGGGAGGAATCATTGACGGCTCGCTTGAAGCGGGCGTCTGTCCGTATGGCGTTGAGTCCGTGAATCGTGGAGAGCCGACAACGGGCGCGCGGCTTCCGTTCCACGCTTCGCGAGGCACTGACAGGGGAACACGCCCCTGTCAGCGGCCCCAATGCTCAGTGCCGGGCTGCGCGGGCGTCGCGGCCCCGGGCGCGCGCGGCCTTGGAGAGCGCGTTGGCGCCCTGCTCGTCGCCGCGCATCCACTCCTTCATCGCCGGCACCACCTGCTTGCTCCAGGTCTTCCCCACGCGAATCTTGAGGAAGTCCCCCACCAGCGCGTCGATCATCGCGGACAGTTGCTCGGTGAGGAACAACCGCTCGTTGAGCTGGTCATCCTCTTCCTCGCTCATCAGCGCGGGCAGCTTCGCGGCGCGAACGTCGAGGAACTCCGAGTCGAGCGTGGCCTCATACTCCTTCTCGCCATGCGTGAAGCGGATGCGCGCCTGGGCCACCAGCAGGCCCTTGTCCAGCGCGTGCTTCACCTGCTCCGAGTACGGCGCCAGCGTGCCCTTCGCGCTCAGCTCCGTGACGTCGCCCGCCACGCCGCGCAGGGTGATGCGGCCCATGAAGAGCACGTTGACGCCCGTGCCCTCCAGCTCCACCAGCGCGTCCCCCGTCTCCGAGCGCCACAGCATCCACGTCAGCAGCTCGCGGCCCAGGTAGGCCCGGCCCCGCAGGAGCTGCTCTCGCGCCTGACCACGCTCCACCTCGGCGACGTCCTTCGTCTCCTCGGTGGCGGCGCCGTCGACGCCAACATCTCCTCGCGCGAAGGCGGCTTCCGCCCGCGCCTGCTCACGCTTCGCCATGTGCCACCTCCGCCGACGTCGCCGGCAGGTCCATGCCAATCAGCTCCGCCGTGGGCCCGAGCGCGTTCTCGTCGATTCCCGACGTCTGGGCGATGGCGGCCGGCGTCAGCCCCACGAGCTTCAGGCCCAGCGCGTTCTCCAGCGCGATGATGATCTCCTCCACCACCTTGCGGGACGCGGCCCAGATCTGCAGCTGCTGCGTCTTCTGGTTCCAGCTCACGTCCAGCACGTTGGTGCGCGGCGTGGCGCGGGTGCGGAGCATCTGCTTGACCTGCGCCTTCGCCTGCGTCTTCTCGCCACGGCTGGGCGGACGGTCATTCTCCGCCTCGAAGTTGGCGGACCACTTCGCCATCTCCTCCTTCATCGCGGACGCGGGGACCTTCAACGAGTCGATGCGGAAGGAGAAGAGGACGTACTCTCCGTAAAAGACGCGGCCGACGGAGAACTCGACGGCGTCCGCGTTCTCCAGTTCGACGAAGCCGGCCGCGCGGTCATCCTCGGAGCGACGGTCGATGGGCTCGAACGCGTGCGCCTTGAGACCGCGGGTCAGCCAGCGCTTGATGTCGGAAGGCGCTTCCTTGGCGGGTTCGACCCGGAAGCGCGAGAAGGTGACGGCACCACGAAGGACAGGCATGGGGCGCGGCAGGATGGGGGGCGCGAGCTACGACGTCAAGGCACTCTTGGTGCTGTCCCTGGCTCGAGGCGATGGAAATCACAGGGCCCAGGGCCCCTGTTGCCTCCGGGGATAATTTCGCAGGAGCCCACTCGCCACCACCTCCTGGGAATCCTTCGGGAAGCCGAGCAAGCGTTCACCGCCGCACTCCAACCGGAGCGAGTCTATCAGGGGCATCGGTCGTCCCCCCACGTACTCCTGCTCGAGGCGGACCACCTCCGCGCGGCCCCAGTGCCTGCTGGCGGTGGCGGCCAGCACGCGGGCCAGGGCTGAATCGAACTCCACCTCTGGCAGCCACCGCAGGAGATCCATCAGTCGGTCGACATCGAATGCGGGAAGGGACACCGCTCCGCCGGTTATCGCCCCCAGCGCCTGGGGCCCCTGACCAGCGGAGATGAAGGACAGTTGCTCGAAGCCGAGGACACAGTGTCCCGGCACACCCTCGAGCCTCGCGGGAAAGAGGGCTCTTGCCTCCAGTCTCCTGCCAGAACGGAGCGCGTCGCGCAGGCGAGGCCAGCGCACCAGCTCCACCAGCGCCGCCAGGCTCACGGAGTCGACGCTCCGCCGGGCGATGACTCCCCAATCCCCGCCCGCACGAGCCTCCCGAGTGTTCGCGTCGAGTCGGAGCCCCTCCTCGGGAAGCGCATCCAACCGCACGCTTCGAGGTTCATCGAACGCGGAGCGCCAGATCAACCGCTCATTGGAGAGCCGCAGCTGTCCCGAGCCCGGCACCCACCCGCGCCAGGATGCGTGCGGCCCGAACAGGGTCGCCATGCGGCCCGAGTCCTTCCGCGTGACGCCCAGGTCGCGACTCCAGCGTGCGTCCGTCTCGAATACGAGCACCTCTCGCGAATCCAGCTCCCAGCTCGCGGACTGACGCGCCAGCATCTCCAGTCTCGTCAACGTCGCTTCGAGAGACCCATCACCCGGCGACACACCCAGCGCCTCCAGCCTGCGCCGCGCGAGGGCCAGAAGCCGCTCGCGCCGCGCCGACAACTCCCGCGCCATTCGCAGCGCGGGAATCGTCGCGGGCCATGCGTCCAGTTCCGCTCGGCGATGGACCCGCTCCAGCGCCTCCGTCAGCGCAGCCGCCCCTTCCACGAGCGCAGGCACCGACTCAGGGCTTCGTGTCAGCGCGCGCCGCCATCCCCAGCCCGACAGCAGCTTCTCCAGCGCCGCGTGGGAACGCCGGGCGGCTGCGAGAACCTCTGCGCGGCCCTCCAACTGGCGCTCGGCATCGGACGCCTGGAGGGCATTGGCCGTAACATGGGTGCGCGCGGGCTCGGACATCTCCGTGGGAAGAATAAGCCAGGGCTCGCGATTCACGCGCGGGTTGGAGCGCAATCGTTCCTACTGCGTCAAGGCACTCTTGGTGCTGTCCTCTCCCGAGTGGGACACCGGTGCGCTGGTGCCTACCCCTCTGATTGAGGAAGGTACCGTCCATGAAGCTCGCCGCCGTGTCGCCCCTGCTCGCCGTGCTCCTGTTGGGTGCCGTCCTCCCCCGGGAAGTCCTCGCGCAACAGGAGGACGTTCAGGCGCCCACGACTCAGGGTGAGTCGGTCCAGGCCCCGCCGTTGATCGCCGCGCCCGATAACGTGGAGCCCGCGCCCTTCGTCCCTCCGAGAAGCCCCGGGGCCGAAGCTCCTCTGCCCCCAGTGAAGGCGGGGATGCCCGCTGTGCCACGCGTCATCATCGAAGCGACGGCGGGCGGGCTGGGCATGGTGGCAGGCGGGTTGCTGGCATTCTCCGGGGGAGCCCTCACAGGCAACTGTTCGCTCCTCGAGGATGACTGCGTCCTCCCTATCATCGCGGGCTTCACGGGCATGGCCCTGGGCGCGGCGATGGGCACCTATGCGGCGGGAAGCGTGATGAAGGGCCGGGGCTCGCTCGTGGCGACCCTGGTGGGCGGACTGGCGGGCACGGGCGCGGGCGTGCTGGGGTTCTTCGCCCGGGATGGGGCCGACCTCTTCGGAATCATCACGATCTTCGCCCTTCCTCCCATCGGCGCCATGCTGGGTTATGAGCTCTCCCGCTCAGAGCCGCCCGCGGTGTCTCGCTTTTCCCAGACACGCAACCAGGGTGCGCCGCTGCCCGCGTTCACCTTCCGGGTGACGCCTCACGGCGGGCTGATGGGTGGAGTCGCTGGCAGGTTCTAGCGAGGCTGAGACCACCGGTCACTTGCGTCGGCCAGCTGGCGTTCGGCTATCGTGGCCTCGCCAGTCATGCGCGGACTCGGGCCACTCGCGCATGTTATTCCTGGCCATTCCCACACCCCACCCTGAAGTGAAGTGCCCGGCCGGGCGCACGAGCTTTGGGTGTCTGCCATGACCGCGCGTCTCCCAACGCTGTTCGTCGTCGCGTTG
Organism: Myxococcus sp. CA056; assembly: GCF_013336715.1. NCBI lineage: Bacteria > Pseudomonadati > Myxococcota > Myxococcia > Myxococcales > Myxococcaceae > Myxococcus > Myxococcus sp. CA056. Next base: position 43,938 of record NZ_JABUMT010000008.1, on the reverse strand, counting down.
CTGTCCTTCACGTCCTTCGCCCAGGAAGGCCTAGTCCCCCTCCCCTCACCTCGGCGAATGAAGACAACCCGAGCGGCGTGCGAGGCGCCTCCACGCCCATGGACACCCGCGTCCGACTCGCGGGGACGCTTCTGGGCGGCGCCGCGGGTGGAACCATTGGCGGGCTCTTCTCCATGGGCAGGCTCACGAGCTGCGGCTCCTTCCCCGCCACCATCCACTGCGGACAAAGCCTGGTTCCCATCTTCATCGGCATGGCTGGCGGCTCGGGCATCGGGGTCTTCGCCACGGGCCGGGCCCTCGGGAGCAACGGCGACTTCGCGCTCAGCGTGCTGGGCGGCGGGCTCGGCACGGTGGTCGTGGCCCTGATGACGGGGGACAACGCGCCGGGCGAACCGCTTGTGACGGAGGGAGGCACGCACATCGTGCTCAGCCTGCTGATTCCCACCGTGGGCGCGCTCCTGCTCAACGAGCTGTCGCACCGATTCAGCGGGGGTGGGCTCTCCGCGCGAAGTCCGCGGCGAGACGAGGGGCTCCTGGTCGCCCCCACCGTGGGCGCGTCGAGGGATGGCGGCTTCGCGGGGCTCGTCGGCCGGTTCTGATTCGACCCATACCCCCCGGAGAAAGCGTGGCATCGCGGCGTGAGCGCGCACCGTCAGTCGGTGCACGCTCCGGCGTCCATGAGCGCGCCCTCGGAAGGCTGGATTCAGCACGGGGGCAGCATCCATCAACCGTCAATCCGAGGGGGATTGTCTTGTCATTGATTCCAACTCCAGTTCCACGAAGCCTGGCTTTCGTCGTCATGCTGGCACTGCTGGCCACGGGCACCCGGGCAGCCGCCGCGAGGACACCACCACCGCCCCTGATTCTCGGGAGCAGCCAGTCCCAGTCCGTCGTGCCCTCGCGCGGCACCGCGCGGTTGGTGGTGAGGGCACGTGATCCCCAGGGCGGTCGAATCAACTTCACCTGGACCGCCACCATGGGAGAGCTGAGCACCCAGCTGAACGGCGAGGACAGCAGCGAAATCACCTGGACCGCCCCGGACTGCATCATCCCCGGCAGCGCCCCCGTGAAGGTCACCGTCACCAACGCACAGGGCCTCTCCTCCGAAGTGGACTTCTCCTTCCATGTGGGCCCCACCCTCAACGACGACCACCAGCCCCCTTTCGCGGAAGGCCAGTTCCAGTCTCTCGACAACGTGTCCCTCCTATCGAACTCGGCGCTGAATTATCCGGAGCCGCTCCTCTCCGTCTTCGGCGGCGAAAGAATGATGTTCGCCTCGGACGTCGAGCTGTCCCTGTCCTTCCTGAGCACCGACGCCGTGGCATCCCATTCACTGGGCTGGATGTACTACGACGACCTCATCGCGCGCGGCTATGTCGACACCCACTGGACCCCCGATGACTCCTCCGACGACTTCCTGAGCGACGCCAACAACAACGGCATCACCGACCTCCACGAGGACATCTACAACCTCGCGCCTCCGTCCGGCTTCCAGGCATGGCGGCCCTACATCGGCACGACTCGCCGCTGCTCCCGGCCCTTCCTCTCGGTCAATGGCTTCCTCAGCCAGCCGGAACTGGCGATGGACAGAACCTGCAACCCGGTCTTCTCGCCCGATGTCCTGCTCGCGGACGCCCGACCGGGACAGACAAACAACCTCATCCCCGTGGATGTCGTCGGCGCACTCGCTGTCGCGCAGACTCCAGCCACCGGTTTCTCGGACGGAGGCCTCTTTGCGCGCATCCCCAATCTGCTCGAGCCCGCGGCACCCGCGAATGGCAACATGGGACTCGGGCATCTGGCCTTCCTGTTGACTGACGACGACCCCAACAGGACCACCTTCAAGCAACTGGGCCCGGTCCAAGACCGGAGCGAGTCCTTCGAGGACGGCCTTCCCGACTACGACACCTCCGCGTACACGCCGGACGGAGTGCTTCGGACCATCAACCCGGACCCTGGCATCACTCCGGCCGACCGCACCGTGAAGCTGGGGCGCATCCAGGCGGGACGGGAGATCGTCTTCTTCCTCGTCACCTATTACGACGCCACCCACGACCCGAACGGTGACGGCACGGTGTATCCCTGCCTGATGAAGGCGATAGATGGCCGGTGCAGCCTGCACCTGAAGACCTCCACGTCCGTCTTCTTCTCGAAGCCGGGTTGGAACCTGGATCAGGATGCCCGCGGAACCTCTCCGGTGGCCCAGTACAACCTGGGTTGTGCGCGTGACCCGCGCTGCAATCCCATCAGGCCCATGGACTACACCTGCCCCGATGCCTCCACCAGCCAGCCGCTCTGTGGTTGGCTCCAGTATACCTCCCACGACCTGCTCGGGACGCCCGCCTATGGAAACATCGTCCTGCCGAAGGCGCGAAGCTGGGTGCCCAGGGTCAGCAACGGCAACATGCCGCACTTCCAGGTGCAAGCGGTGACCACGAGCCCGGGCAGCTGGATCCTCGGCATCGAGGACCTCAACGGAGGAGGCGAGCGGGACTTCACGAACGTGGTGCTCCTCCTTCAGGCCACCCGCGTGCCGGGCAACGTCCGCTCCAACGTCATCAGCCCCGTCCTGGATGGCCAGTGCGCCATCTCCCGCCTGCGCGTTCGCAAGACCGACTGGGCTCCCATAGACTGCCAGCAATCAGCGAGCACCTTCGGCATCACGTACGCCGTCGCCTCGGACTGCAACGTGTGCGCGAATGGGAGCTGCCAGACGAATCCCGCGCCCACCTGGTTGAACGTACCCTTCGAGCCCGGACAGAACGAAGCCGTGATGAGCCTTCCGCCGTCCGGAGGTTCTCAGCTCTGCTGGAAGGCCCGGCTCACCCACCCGAATTTCTGGTGTCCGTTGGTTATCTCCAACGTGGACATCGGCTACGAGCTGGGCTTCACGCCCCTGAGTCCAGTCCCCGCGACGCACTGACGCTCGGCGACGAGTCCCTTCTTGACAGGGACTCGTCGTCCGTCAGGGCTTCGACTCCGCGACGGAGGAGCCCGCCGGCGTCAGTTCTGAGTAGACGCCGTCCTTGAGCTGGTAGCGCGTCTGGGCCTTCGTCGTCAGCACATTGCCGGACTCATCCTCCTGCTCATCGGTCCTCACCATCGTGAGTTCCTTCTTCCGCGCCTGGAAGGAGACCTCGTATCGGGAGACACCGGGAGCCTCCGACACGCCCTCCAGCGACAGCGCCAGCTTCGCCGTGCCCAGGACACCCTTCTTGTTCCCTGGCACGGTGTAGCTCACGTACGTGGTGCTGTAGTCGCCACACTCCTCGGGGGTGGAGTCCACCCGCAGCAGGACGACTCCCGCGGTCTTCGAGGGAACGAGTGTCACCGCCGCCGGTCCGCCACTGACCTGGCGCCAGTTCTCCCCCGCGGGTTTGGCGTCCACGCTGCTGACTCGGAAGGGAGGCTTCAGCTTCGGCTCCAGGACCCGGACGCGAATCTTGAAGTCCCCACTCATCACCACCGTGGCGACCTCCTTCTCTCCGTCCCCGTCGAAGTCCTCCTCGAACCGGAAGGGCGTCAGCGTGTTGCCGAAGAGCCAGCCCCGCAAGACCGCGTCGTCCGCCTTCTCCGCGGTGCCCTTCGTGTCCACATGCTCCACCGAGTACCAGTGGTTGACGTACTCCCCCACCTTCAGACGCGCCGTGCCACGCTCCTGCACTCGCACGGCCGCGCCCAGGGGCAACACGGCGACCACCGCCGCCTCCGTCGAGGGCTCCTTCCGGAGGTTCGCCTCATCCACCCCCACGAACAATGTCTCCAGTTCGCAGGACGGCTCCCAGGTCGTGAAGGCGAATTGCTCCGGCGTGCGCTGCTGCCCCTCCTTCACCTTTTCGGCGCTGAAGTGGAGCGAGGGCGCGGACGTCTGCGTCAGGAGCAACGACAGCCACAAGCCGGGAAACATGCGGAACCATCCCTGGTGGGAACAACCCGCGCCCTTTCTCCAACACCCCCTCCCCCCGAAGCAAGGCCCCGCACCCAATTCCTCTCATGCGGCCCCGGTGACACGATGAGCCGAGTCACACGAAGGGAGGACAGCCGGGTCGCATACCGGACGGCCGGGTTGGTACGGCTCACCCTCCCCCGCACCTCGCCGCATGACACCCACTGCCGTCAGGGTTAGCGTGGCGCGCGTGATGAGCCAAGCCCTGCCCCTCTCCCTGCTGCTGGCCACCTCGATGCTCGCCGGCTGCCACCATGCGCGGCGCCCCGAAGCTCGCACCGTGGGCTCGGTGGCGAGCAGCCTCTTCGCCACCCTGGAGGACGAGGGCGCGCTCGCGAGCGCCTTCGTGCTGGACGCGCGAACCGGCGAGCCACTGTTCGCGCACCGGGAGCACGTCCGGTTGCTGCCCGCGTCCACGATGAAGGTCGTCTCCACCGCGTCGGTGCTCTCCGCGCTCGGGCCGGACTTCCGCTTCCACACGCCGGTGACGCTGGAGGGCACGCTGACGAACGGGCTGTACCTTGGCGACCTCGTGGTGGACCCATCGGGGGACCCGTCGCTGGGCTCGTGGCGTTTTCCGGAGACGGCGCTCGCCTGCGAGCAGGTCGCGGACGCGCTCCAGGCGCGCGGCGTCCAGCAGTGGCGCGGACAGGTGCGCGTGCGAGGCACCGACGACGTGGAGGCCGCCTTCGGCCCGGGCTGGGCCTGGGATGACGCCGCCTATGCCTATAGCGCCGCCCCCACGCCCTTCGTCTTCCGGGAGAACGTCGTGGACCTCGCGCTGTCCCGCGCGGACGGCGCCGACTGCGCGCTGCCTCCCACCGTGCAGCTCACCCCGGCCTTCGCCACGCTCTCCGCCATCGTCCGCGTGGACCCGAACGCGGAGCGCGCGAACCTCTCCTGCACGCGCCAGCGCGGTGCCCCGGGCGTGCGCTGCGTGTGGCGCTCCCCCGTCAACCAGTGCCCCCGCTCCGCCGCGGTGAAGCTCTCCGTGGACGAGCCCCAGGTCCTCTTCTCCGCCTGCGTGGAGGAAGCCCTGCTCAAGCGCGGCGTGCCCCGCCTGCCCGCCACCCTGGAGGCTCCCGGCCCCCTGCGCCCGCCCGTGCCGGAGCCGCTCGTCACCCTGGTCAGCCCGCCCCTGTCGGAGCTGGTGAAGGCCACCAACAAGGAGTCCCTCAACCTCTACGCGGAGCGACTGGGCCTGCGCTTCGCGCGCGAGCGCAGCGGCACGGAGGGCTACGCCACGCTGCGCACCGCGTTGGCCGAGGAGCTCACCCGTCGCGGCATCCCCGCCCGAGACCTGCGCCCCGTCGATGGCAGCGGCCTGTCCCGCTACAACCTGGCCACCGCGCGAGGCCTGGCGCGCGTGCTCTTCACCAGCCTGCGAGAGCCCTACGGCGCCGCGCTGGTGGACAGCCTGCCCGTGGCCGGCGTGGACGGCACGCTGGCCACCCGCCCCGTCACCGCCATCACCGCGGGCCGCATCCGCGCCAAGACGGGCACGCTCTCCGGACAGAAGTGCTTCGCGGGCGTGGTGGACCGGCCCGGTGACGCCGAGCACCCCCGCGTCGTCTTCGCGCTGATGCTCGGCAACATGGACGAAACCACCGCCCTCCCCGCCAACGAGGCCTTCGACCGCTTCGCCGCCGCCCTGGTCGAGCTTCCCCTGCGCGCCCCGTGACGACGGGCGTCCTCGAATTCCCCAGCGGCTTTGACGCAGCGCACGCCTGGAAGCAACCCGAGGGAACACGGGCCCCGCGGCGACATTCCCCTGTCGGGAACCGACGCCCCAGAGGATAGGACGTGGCAGGCTGCGTCCGCCTTTCCCTATCCCCGAGGTGAACATGAAGCTGACAACCGCACTGGCCGCGGCGGCACTGCTGCTGCCACTCACGTCCCCGGCCGCAGGCAAGGGCGCGTCCAAGCCGCCCGTCACGGAGAAGAAGGAGGTCGTCGACACCTACCACGGCACGGAGGTGAAGGACGCCTACCAGTGGCTGGAGGCCACCGATGACGCGAAGGTGAAGCAGTGGAACGACGCCCAGAACGCCCACACGCGGGCCATCCTGGACAGGCTGCCCGGCCGCGAGGGCATCCGTCAGCGCGTCGCCGAGCTGCTGTCCTGGAAGTCCCCGGGCTACGCGGGTTTGACGGAGGCCAATGGCACCCTCATCGGCATCAAGTATCAGCCGCCCCGGCAACAGCCGTACGTGGTGGTGATTGGCTCCGCTGACGACACGTCGAAGGAGCGCTCGCTGCTGGACCCCATGGTCATCGACCCGTCGGGCCACACCACCATCGACTTCATCGAGCCCACGCTGGACGGCAAGAAGCTGGCGGTGTCGCTGTCGAAGAACGGCACGGAGAGCGGCGACGTCTCCGTCTATGACGTGGCCACGGGCAAGCCGCTGCCGAACGAGGTCGTCCCTCGCGTGAACGGCGGCACGGCGGGCGGTGGCCTCGCGTGGAACGCGGACGGAACGGGCTACTTCTACACGCGTTATCCGCGCGGCGAGGAGCGCCCGGCGGAGGACCGGGACTTCTTCCAGCAGGTGTACTTCCACAAGCTGGGCACGCCCACGGAGAAGGACACGTACGCGCTGGGCAAGGACTTCCCACGCATCGCCATGACGGAGCTGGAGACGTCGCCCGACGGCAAGTACATCAAGGCGATGGTCGCCAACGGCGACGGCGGCGAGTTCATGCTGTACCTCCACGGCCCCGACGGGAAGTGGACGCAGGTGACGAAGTTCGCGGACAAGGTCATCCGCGCCCGCTTTGGCCATGACGGCGCCCTCTACCTGCTCAGCCGGCAGGACGCGCCGCGCGGCAAGGTGCTGCGCCTGGCCCTGGCCACCCCGACGCTGGACAAGGCCACGGTGCTGCTGCCCGAGGGCGAGGCCAGCGTCCAGGGCTTCTTCCCGACGAAGTCGCGCCTGTACGTGAGCGAGCAGCTCGGCGGCCCGTCGCAGCTGCGCATGGTGGACCTGAAGGGCAAGGACCTGGGCCTGGTCCCCACCCCGCCGGTATCGTCGGTGGGCGGACTGGTGAGCGCGGGCGGCGAGGACATCTACTTCAGCAACTCCAGCTTCGTGCAGCCGCAGGCCTGGTACCGCTTCACGCCCGCGGACGGCAAGGTGACCAAGACGGCCCTGGCCAAGACCTCGCCGATGGACGTGAGCGACGTGGAGGTGGTGCGCACCGAGGCCACGTCGAAGGACGGCACCAAGGTTCCGCTCACCATCCTCAAGAAGAAGGGCACGAAGCTCAACGGCACCAACCCGACGCTGCTCACCGGCTACGGCGGCTTCAACATCTCCATCAGCCCGGGCTTCAGCCCGCTGGCGGGCCTGTGGCTGGAGCAGGGCGGCGTCTACGCCATCGCCAACCTGCGCGGCGGCTCGGAGTTCGGCGAGAAGTGGCACGCCGAGGGCTCGCTGACGAAGAAGCAGAACGTCTTCGACGACTTCTATGCCTGCGCGAAGCTGCTGGTGGACCAGAAGTACACGCAGCCCAAGAAGCTGGCCATCCAGGGCGGCAGCAACGGCGGCCTGCTGATGGGCGCCGTCGTCACCCAGCACCCGGAGGCGTACGGCGCCGTGGTGGCCCGCGTGGGCCTCTACGACATGCTGCGCTCGGAGCGCACGTCCAACGGCCAGTTCAACGTCACCGAGTACGGCACGGTGAAGGACCCCGAGCAGTTCAAGGCGCTGCTGGCCTACTCGCCCGTCCACAACGTGAAGGACGGCACGAAGTACCCGCCCGTGCTGTTCACCTCCGGCGCCAATGACCCGCGCGTGGACCCGTTCCACTCGCGGAAGATGGTGGCCCGGATGCAGACGGCCACGGCGGCCAAGAGCCCCATCCTGCTGCGCGCCGACGCCGAGACGGGCCACGGCTCCGGCACCCCGCTCAACGCCCGCATCGAGGAGGAGGTGGACGCGTACTCGTTCATCTTCAGCCAGCTCGGCGTGAAGTACCTGCCTCCGGCGAAGAAGGTCGCGGCCCCCAAGCCGCAGTAACACGCTGACGTTGGCGAGGCCCGCCCTGGCCCCGGAGGAACCGCTCCGGGCCCGAGGTGGGCCTCGTCGTGTCAGGTGAAGGGCACGCGCTGGCCACGGACACCTGGAGCGCCAGCGCGCGCGGTGCCAGATTGCGCCGCATGGACCTGCTCCCGCTCGAAGCGCTCACGACTCCCGCCGCCCTCGTGGACCTGGACCGCGTGGAAGCCAACCTCGCGCGCGTGGCCGCGTACACGCGGGAGCACCGCCTGCACTGGCGCCCCCACACGAAGACGCACAAGACCGCGGAGCTCACCGCGCTCCAGCTCGCCGCCGGGGCCATGGGCGCCACCGTCGCCACGCCGCGCGAGGCCGCGGTCATGGCCACCGTCTGCGACGACGTGCTGCTGGCCTACCCACCCGTGGGCCCAAGCCGACTCGCGCAGCTGATGGCCCTGCCCCGGCGCACGCGGCTCACGGTGGCGCTCGACTCGGTGGAGGCGCTGGAGGGACTGGGCCACGCGGCCCGGGACGCGGGGCGCACCGTGGGGGTGCTGGTGGAGCTGGACCTGGGCATGCGCCGCGTGGGCGTGCAGACCCCGGCCGATGCCATGGCCCTGGCCCGCGCGGTCGCCGCCACGTCCGGCGTGACGTACCGAGGCATCATCTTCTATCCAGGCCACGTGCGCGTGCCGGTGGAGCAGCAGGAGGCCGCGTTGAAGAACCAGGGAGCGCGCGTGCGCGAATTCGTGGACGCGCTCGCCTCCGAGGGACTCCGCCCCGACGTCGTCAGCGGAGGCTCCACGCCCATGCTGTGGCGCTCGCACGAAGTGGAAGGCCTGACGGAGATCCGCCCCGGCATCAACGTGCTGAATGACCGCAACACCGCCGCGCTCAACGCCTGTGCCTGGAACGAGTGCGCGTTCTCCGTCCTGACCACCGTGGTGAGCACCGCCGTCCCCGGCCAGGTGGTGGTCGACGCGGGCTCCAAGGCCCTGGCCAAGGAGGAAGGGCTCGCCCCGACGGGTGGCTATGGCGCGCTGCTGGACAGGCCCGAGCTCGTCGTCCGGAGCGTCTCCGAGGAACACGGCCTGCTCGACGTCTCGGGCACGTCCTGGCGCCCCCGCGTGGGGGACCGCCTGCGCGTCGTCCCCAACCACGTCTGCGCCGCCGTCAACCTGCACGAGCGGCTCCACGTGCTGCGCGGCGACACCGTGACGGCCACGTGGGCCGTCGCAGCGCGCGGCTGGTAGCTCCCGCTCACACCAGCTTGTCGAGCCGCTCCAGCTCGCGCGAGAGCACCGACTCCAGCTCGCGGATGTTGCGATAGACGATGCACCGGTAGGACGCGACGTCGAAGCGCAGCTCCTTCACGTCGCGGACCAGGAGCAGCGTGGGCCGCCCCTTGCCCCACGCGTAGCCGACCTCCAGGTACACGTTGGGGTTGGCCAGCGACAGGTCGGCGATGACGACCTTCGCCGTGTCGATGCGCTCCTTGATTCGCTGGATGATGGGCCCGTCGAACACGGCCTGGTCCACGCGCTCGCACAGCAGACCCGCCGCCTTCACGGGCCCCTGGATGCCGTAGTGGTACGTGTCCTCCAACTCGGGCGTGAAGGGCATCGCCACGAAGGCGTGAGGCTTTCCCATGGACACCGTGCCCGCGCTGGCCATGGACGGCGCCTGCACGAACGCGCTGCTGCGCCGCACCCGGAAACCTCCCCCTGGCAGCGTCTCCACGCCCGGCGTTCCACCCAGGCCCCGCTCCAGCGCCTTGCGCAGCCGCAGGGCACGGCGCATGTCCAGCTCCACCACCGTGAAGCGCTCCAACCCCTTGGGGCCCGTGCCGCGCTGGAAGGCCTCGATGAGTCCGCCCACGAAGGCCAGCACCGCCTCATCCTCGTCGAGCCCGTAGTTGGGGCCGTGCACCGTGCCCGCCACGTGTTTCACCGAGGCGTGCGCCTCCAGCGCCTTCAGCGCGCGCAACGCGAACTGGCGAATCTCGTGGTAGCCGAACTCGCCCAGCCGCACCGTGCCCATGAAGAGCGCCAGCGGCGCGGCCAGCGCGCCCAGCGTCTCCACGAAGCGGAATTCGCCCGGCTGCACCGCGACCTGCACCGGCGGCACGCCCACGGCCTCCAGCCGCCGTGACGCCTCGCCAGCCGCGCCGTACAGCTTTTGTGCATATTTGAACAAGGCGACATCCGCCGTCATCTCGGTGACGTCGCCCACTTCCAGCACCACGTCGAGGGCCGCGCTCATCCCTCGACTGTAGGGCCGCTGACTGTCTGGCCCCAACCTGGAACCCAACGGTCCACTCGCGAACGGGTGCCCGGGGACCCCCATGTTCCTGAGACTCGGGGTATGACCAGTCTAAAGAACTCCATTCACATTGTGATATGGAGCCCTGCGCACCCCGGAACACCCGGGGAACCCCACATCCCCTGAGGGGCCGTCCCGACGCAAAGTCTTTCAAGTCGGGAAAAGTGAAGGAGAGACAGATGGCGAGCATCGGTATCGTCGGCGCCGGCACTGCCGGACTGCACCTGGGTCTGAAGCTTCTCTCGCAGGGCATTCCCGTCACGCTCTACGCGGAGCAGGAGCCAGACGCCCTTCGCGCAGGCCGACTTCTGAACACGGTGACTCACCATGCGCCCACTCGCGCACGGGAGCGGGAGCTGTGGGTGGACTTCTGGGGCGCGCCGGAGCTGGCGATGAACCGCTGCGCCATCCACGTCCACGGGCCGCATCCGTTCAGCGTGAAGGGGCGCGTCCTCGAGCCGAGCCTCTGCGTGGACTATCGCCTCTATCAGCCCCGGCTCGCGGAGGCCTTCGTGGAGCGCGGAGGGCGGCTGGAGGTCGCGCCGGTGGACAACGTCGCGCTGGAGGGCCTGACGCGGCGCCATGCGCTGGTGGTGGTGGCCTCCGGGCGCAATGGGCTCAACGCGCTGTTTCCGCGCGTGCCGGAGCTGTCGCCGCATACCCGGCCTCCTCGCGTGCTGTTCGCGGCGATCCTCAAGGGCCTGCGGATGCCGGAGCCCTTCGGCATGCACGTCAACCTGGTGCCGGGCCAGGGCGAGGTCTTCGAATCGCAGATGATCACCCGCCACGGCCGCGTCCCCAGCACGCTCATCGAGGCGGTGCCCGGAAGCGAGCTGGCGTCGATGATTTCCCTCAAGCGCGACGACGACCCGGCCGCCTTCGACGCGATGCTGCTGGACCTCATGCGCCGCCACGCGCCCGCCACCTACGAGCGCATCGACCCGACGGAGTTCGGCGTCCGAGGTCCGCTGGACTTCCTCCAGGGAGGCTTCACGCCCGTGGTGCGCCGCGCCTGGGCCCAGGTGGGCGAGGGCCGCTTCGTCATGGCGGTGGGCGACACCCACGTGACGAACGACCCCGTCGCGGGCCAGGGCGCCAACGCCGCGTCGGCCTCCGCCTTCACGCTGGCCATCGCCATCCAGGACGCGCTCCTGTCCGAGCGCCCCTTCGACGAGACGTTCTGCCGCGACACGGAGGCGCGGATGTGGACCGCCGTCGCCCCGGCGACCGACTGGACGAACGCGCTGCTCCAACCGCCTCCGCCGCACGTCGTCGACCTGCTGGTCGCCGGCAGCCGGGACAACCGGGTGGCCGACGCCATCGTCAGCGCCTTCATGATTCCCGAGCGCATCCTCTCCGCCTGTGCCTCGCCCGACGCCTCCGCGGAGTTCATCGCCCACGCGGGAACGCCGAGCGCGGACGTGCTGGCCGCGTCCGGGGCCCTGGGCTGGGACACCGGAGCCAGAATCCGGCCTCTCGCCGGCTGAGACTCGAAGTCCGGGCGAGGCGCCGTCGAAACGCTCCTGCGGGAGCGGCGGCGCTTCGCTATCCTCGCGAGCCATGCGATTTGGCATCGTCGGTTCGGGTGGAGTGGGCGGCTATTACGGCGCGAGGTTGGTGCGCGCGGGGCACGACGTGGGCTTCCTCGCCCGAGGCTCGCACCTGCGCGCCATGCGGGAGCGGGGCCTCACCATCCTCAGTCAGGAGGGGGACTTCACCGTCCCCGTCCGCGCCGAAGAGGACGCCGCGCGGCTGGGGCCGGTGGACGTGGTGGTGCTCGCGGTGAAGAACTACGACGTCGCCAGCGTGCTCGCCCAGGTGAAGACGCTGCTCGCCTCGAAGGAGCAGCCCTCGCACGGCGCTCCCGGCACGGTGGTCGTCACGCTCCAGAACGGCGTGGACAGCCCCTCGGAGGTGGCCGCCGCAGTGGGCGAGGCCGCGGTCATCGGAGGGACGACGTACATCTCCACCGCCATCACCGAGCCGGGCGTCATCCGTCAGGCGGGCACGCTGCACCGGGTGGTGCTGGGCGAGGCCTTCGGTGACATCTCACGCGTCTCCCCGCGCGTCCAGGCGCTTCGGGACGTGCTCGCCCAGGCGGGCCTCAACGCGGAGGCGGTGGCCGACATCCGCGCGCCCCTCTGGGAGAAGCTCGCCTTCCTCGCCGCCATGTCCGGCTTCTGTACCGCCGCGCGCTCCTCGATTGGCCCCTTGAGAGAGGTCCCCTTCTTCCGGGAGATGTTCCGCGAGGCCGCCGCCGAGGTGCTCCGCGTCGCCGCCGCGGAGGGCGTCTCCACCACCACGCGTCCCGACGACGTGATGCGCTTCATGGAGGCGATGGCCCCGGAGATCCGCCCGTCGATGATGGTGGACTTCGACGCGGGCAAGCCGCTGGAGGTCGAATACCTCCAGGGCACGGTGGCCCGGCGCGGCCATGCGCTCGGCGTCCCCACGCCCGTCATGAGCACCCTGTACTCCGTGCTGATGCCCCACGTGCGCGGCGCGCGTCAGGGCTGAGCCTGTCCGTCCACCCACCGAGCGGGCCGACGGCCTGACGCAATCGTCCGCCGGATTTCGCATAGAGATGAGTGATGAGCGAGCCGAGCCCCCGCCCCACGCCGAGCCCTCCGTCGTCTCCGCCCCTGGGGCGCGTGGCGCTGCATGCCGTCGCCTCCGGGCTGACGCCCCTCATCCCCGTCCCCTTCCTGGATGACTACGCCCTCTTCCAGGTGCGCGAGCAGTTGGTCCGCTCGCTGTTGGAGGAGCGCGGGCTGCGCGCGCCGAACCAGGCCGTGGAGGCGCTCGCGGGCTCCAGTCTGGGCCGCACGCTGGGCGGGCGGTTGGCCAGCTACCTCAAGGGGATGATGCTGCTTCCGGTGAAGAAGCTCTTCCGGAAGGTCTTCTTCGTCCTGTGGGTGAAGGACTGCGTGGACGTGGCCTCCGTGTCCCTGCACCACGGCTACCTGCTCCACCACGCGCTGGAGCGCGGAGACCTGGATGCGCTGAGCCTGCAGGGCGACAAGCCTCAAGCCATCCACGCGGCCATCGTCGCGGCCTGCGCGGAGGTGGATGCAAGGCCCGTCAATCAGGCCCTGCGGCGCCTCTTCGCGAGCAGCCGGCTGCTGGTGGCGGAGGCCACGCGGGTGTTCCTCAATCCCAGGAACGTGGGCCCCCGCGCGCCCGAGCCGGGCGAGAGCGCGGAGGTGAAGTCGCTGGCGGACCGGCTGCTCGCCCTGCTGTGGGAGGAGCGCGGCTACTTCTCCACGCTGGAGGCGCACTACGTCCGCCACCTGGAGGCCGGGCCGGCCCCCGTCTTGAAAGCGGCGTCAGGGAGCTGAGTCGGCCGCGCGCGCTTGCGTCTCACGGATGCGCCGCGAGAAGTCCGGCTGGTTCGCCGCCGCCAGCGCGCGCGGGTTGATGAGGTGCCGCGCGCGCACCACTTCCAGCGGCGCGTCCGTCTCGATGAGCCCCAGCTCGTACGCCAGCGCGTCGGAGAAGGCCGGCAGCAGCGTGCGGTGATCATAGGGCACCTTCACCGCGCTCACCTTCTCGAAGTGGTGCACCAGGTTGGTGGTGCAGTTGTTGGAGAGCGAGTTGTAGAACTCCGGCTTCGCGTGCAGCGCGTTCATCCGGGCCACCATGTCGAGGAAGAAGTCGGAGATGCGCTCCTTCGACGCGTTCACCGGGTAGAGGTACACGTCGTCATGTCGGTGGTTGGAGCGCAGTTGCACCAGGTCCCGCTCGTCGCCCACGACGTAGACGAGCTCGAACTGGCGGAACAGCCCTCCCACGGCGGAGAACGTCTCCCCCTTCTCGCGACGAATCTCCACGGAGAAGACGAGGTAGCGCCCATCCGAGAAGCCGAAGCTCACCATGGTGTGCGCGGCGCCGAAGAAGCCGGAGAACGGCTCCACGATGAACCACGCCCCCGTCAGCTCGCGCGCGTCATACGTGGCCGAGTACCAGGACGCATCCCAGTCCGTCGTGCTCCGGTAGCGGAAGTCGCGCACGTCGTGAATCGTCACCCGCGAGCCCTCTACGTCCGCGCGAGCCATCCGTGCCAGGTCCGGCGCCCAGTCGCGCTCGGTCGACGGCGCCTGGGACCAGGCCCAGACGTGAAGCCCCCCACACGCCGCGAGCACCACCGCCACCGCGCCCGACCGCGAGCCGAACCGCCGCCACACGACGAGGGCCAGGCCCGCCACGACCAGGGCACCCAATGCCCTGAGGAGGTGCGCCCCTTCGGGCCCCGCCCCTGTCAAGGCGAGCGCGAGCCCGACCCAGGCGGTCCCCCCGAAAAGCACCAGGGCGGTCAGGACGTTGGGGACGAGGGCGGGCAGTCGCATATCCGCCCAGTATTCCGCGCCCCCGGGCCGCTCGCCAAGGGCGGCGCAACCCCGTCCCGCCTGGCACCATGATAACCCGATAAGCAGCCTGTCCCCGGGTATCACTTCGCGCGGCAATGACGTATGAGAGCGGCGAGGGCCCGATTCTCAGGTCCCTCCGGGTCTCCGGGAGCCGTCGTGTCATTGCTCGCCCTGCTCTTCCAGAAGTCCAAACTCCCCATCATTCTCGCGGCGCTCCTGGGCATCCTCACGGGTGCATGCAGCGCGGCGCTCGTCGCGGTGATGAACCAGGCGCTGACGTCCCGGACGGTGGCGGACGCGCTGACGCTGATGCCCGCGTTCCTCGGCTTCGCGGTGGCGGTGCTGGTGCTGCGCATCGTGTCTCAGATGCAGCTCAGCTCCATGCAGCAGGTGGCCCTGCTGGACCTCCGGCTGTCGCTGTGTCGGCGCATGCTGGAGGCCCCGCTGAGCAAGCTGGAGAGCGCCGGGCCGCACAAGCTGTTGGCCGCGCTGACGGAGGATATCGCCGTCATCAACAGCACCATCTCCGTCATCCCCGGCGTCATCATCTGCCTGGCGACGCTCGCGGGCTGCCTCGTCTACCTGGCGTGGCTGTCCGGGCCGCTCCTGATGATGATCCTCGCGGTCATCGCCGTGGTGATGGCGAGCGTGGCCATCCCCAACCGCTACGCGTATTCGCAGTTCTACAAGCGGCGCGAGAGCCAGGACGCCCTGTACTCCAACTTCAGGACGCTCATCGACGGCGCCAAGGAGCTGCAGCTCCACCACGCGCGCAGCGAGGACTTCTTCAACAAGGAGCTCAAGCCGACGGCCGAGGAGGTCTCACGTGTCTCGCTGACGACCAACAACCTCTTCATCATCACCGGGAGCTGGGGCGGCTTCATGGTGATGGCCGTCATCGCCGTCATCCTCTTCGGCGTGCCCCGGTTCCAGACGGTGGAGATGTCCACGCTGGCCGCGTACGCGCTGGTGGTGCTGTACCTGCAACAGCCGCTCGACGGCCTGATGAACCAGTGGCCCGCCCTGTCTCGCAGCCACGTGGCGATGAAGAAGTTGGAGAAACTGGGCCTGTCGCTGGCGGACCCGGAGCCTCCCGCCGACGGCGCCGTGCCGACGAAGTTCGAGCGAGTCGAACTCGTGGACATCACCCACACCTACTACCGCGAGCAGGACGGCGCGACCTTCACCCTGGGCCCCATCAACACGATGATGCGCCGGGGCGAGCTGGTCTTCCTCGTGGGCGGCAACGGCAGCGGCAAGACGACGCTGGCCAAGCTGCTCACCGGACTGTACTCGCCGGAGAAGGGGGAGCTGCGGGTGGACGGCGTGCCCATCACCGCCGCCAACCGCCGCTCCTACCGCCAGCTCTTCTCCTCCGTGTTCTTCGACTTCCACCTCTTCGAGCGCATGCTCGGCCTGGACCAACCCGGGCTCGAGGAGAAGGCGAAAGGTTTCCTGTCCCGGCTCCAGTTGCAGCACAAGGTGCGCGTGGAGGACGGCAAGCTGTCCACGGTGTCGCTCTCCCAGGGACAGCGCAAGCGCCTGGCCCTGCTCACGTCGTTCCTGGAGGACCGCCCCATCTACGTCTTCGACGAGTGGGCCGCGGACCAGGACCCCCTCTTCCGCGAGCTGTTCTACCGGGAGATGCTCCCCGCGCTGAAGAACCAGGGGAAGCTCGTCTTCGTCATCAGCCACGACGACCGTTACTTCCACCTGGCCGACCGTCTGCTCAAGCTCGAGTCAGGACAGCTCGTCTCCATGCCAGACACCGCCCCCACCGCCGTCTCGGCGTGAGCCGCGGGTGATACATCGCCCCACGTGATGTCTCGGCGTGAGCACCGGGTGATACAGCGTCCGACACCTTTCGCGGATGACATGCTGAGAGGTTTACGGCGGCAATCCGTGATAAGACTTATTGCAACGCAATCACCGTCTCGCGCTCCCATCGGGCTGGCCTGGAATGGTCTCGCCCACTTGAATCGAGGTTCTCCGAGTGGAGCTCACGCGGGTGGAGCATGCCGAGCTGTTCGTGGGCGACGCGGCGCTCTCCGCCTATTACTTCTGCCACGCGCTCGGCTTCCGGATGGTGGCCAGCGGTGGACCGGAGACGGGGCTGCCCGGCCGTCGCTCCTTCGTGCTCGAGCAGGGAGCCGCGCGGCTCGTCGTCACGTCCGCGCTGGGCGCCGAGGGTGAAGTCGCCGCGTACGTGCGGGCCCATGGCGACGGCGTGCGAGACATCGCGCTGGGGACACCGGACGCGCACACGGCCTTTCGCGAGGCGGTGAGCCGGGGCGCCCGGGCGGTGGCCGAGCCCTTCACCTACGAAGCCGATGGCCAGCGCGTGGTGAAGGCCACCATCGCGGGGCCAGGCAACTGGGTGCATTCGTTCATCCAGCGCGACACGCCGTCGGGTGCGTACCTCCCGGGCGCATACCTGCCGGTGGACGCGGGGCCCTCGGGCGGCGCGACGCTGTTCTCCGGGGTGGACCACTTCGCCTTCGCCCTGGAGCGGGGCCGGCTGCTGGACACGGTGGGGTTCTACGTGGACGTGCTCGGCTTCGCGCAGACGCACCAGGAAGACGTGCGCACCGAGTACAGCGGGATGAGCTCGCGGGTGGTGCAGGCCGCGGGGGGACAGGTGTGCTTCCCGCTGCAGGAGCCCGTCTCCGGTGCGCGAAGGGGACAGCTCGAGGACTTCGTCGACGCCCATGGTGGCTCGGGCGTTCAGCACCTGGCGTTCCTCGCGGACGACATCACCCGCGCGGTGGATGCGCTGACCCAGCGGGGCGTGGGCCTGCTCGACGCGCCCCGGGGGTACTACGAGGACCTGGAGGCGAGGCTCGGCACCCTGGGCCCGTTCCGCCGGGAGCTGCTCCAGGCGCGCAACATCCTGATGGACCGGGACGCCTGGGGCGTGCTGCTGCAGGTCTTCACCCGCTCCCAGCACGCGCGGCGCACCCTCTTCTTCGAGGTCATCCAGCGGCAGCAGGCCCGAGGCTTCGGTGGCGCCAACATCCAGGCGCTCTACGCGGCCAAGGAGCAGGAGGCCACGCGCGCCGCGGGCTGAGACGAGCCCGCGGCCACGCACGTCACATCACTTCCGGGGCTCCAGCGTCAGCGGCAGTCCGCCCCGGGGGAGCAGCGAGATGCCCGGATAGATGTCCACCTTCCGCCCGGGAATGGCGCGCAGGCGGAAGCGCTGGGAGACCATCGCCAGCACCAGCGCGCCGAACATCAGCGACAGGTTGTTGCCGATGCAGATGTGCTGGCCCGCGCCGAACGGAATGTAGGCGAACTTGTGGCGCGCCCCGCGCGACTCGGGGGCGAAGCGGTCCGGATCGAAGGTCTCCGGTGACGACCAGAACTCCGGGTGCCGGTGCAGCACGTAGGTGATGGCGACGACAACCGTGCCCGGCTCCACGCGGTAGCCACCCACGGTGTCCGCCTCCTTGGCCACGCGCACCAGCTTCCAGGCCGTGGGATAGAGCCGGAGCGTCTCCTCGAACACCTGCATGGCGTAGCGCAGGCGCGGCAGGGACTCCAGGGTCGGCGCCCCGCCACCGAGCACCGCCGCGCTCTCGGCGGCCAGCCGGTCGGCGATTTCCGGGTGGGTCGACAACAGATGCCAGGCCCAGGCCAGCGCGGCCCCCGCGCCTTCGTTCGCGGAGAAGAGGTTCATGAACTCGTCGCGCAGCTCCTTGTCCGTCATGCCCTCGCCGGTGTCGCGGTCCTTCGCCGCCAGCAGCATGGCCATGATGTCGTCCTCGGGACCGCCTTGCTTGCGCTGGACGATGACCTCCTTGGCCTTGCCATTGAGCAGCCGCAACGTGGCGAAGAAGTCCGCCCACTTCTTCTTGTAGATGGGCAGCCGCTCCAACTTCAGGAGCCGGTACAGGAACGAGCCGCGGTCGTTCAGCATCCACATCATCCGGCGCATGGCCTCCGCCGTCGGCTCGTCGGGCTCATCCGAGTACAGCGCCCGCGTCGTCATCCGCAGCGAGAGCACCCCCATCTCCTCCGCGATGTCGAACCGCCGCCCCGGCTCCCGCACGGCCTCCCACTGCGCCAGCTTGCGCTGGATGAGGTCCACCATGCCCGTCAGCAGGCCGGCCAGCCGCTCCCGGTGGAAGGCGGGCTGGACCAGCCGCCGCTGCCGCCGCCAGTAGTTCCCCTCGCTCACGAAGAGCCCGTTGCCCAGGAACGGGTCGTCCACCAGCTCCGGCTTCGCGTAGTTGGGGGCGTTCTCGGTGAGGAAGTACCGGACGTGGTCCGGATGACTCAACATGTAGGTGGGCTTGGCGTCCAACTTGAAGCGGACCACGTCACCATGCGCTCGGAAACTCTCGACGAAGAGACCCAACGGGTCTTTCTCGTGGCTCAGGAGGTTGCCCCAGATGGGGAGACCCCGGGGACCCGGGGGGTAAGGCGAAGCTGGAGTCGAAGCCATGCGGTCTCGGGAGCGAATCCCACCAGTTTATCAGAAGTGCCTGACCCCCTGACAAACCAAGGAGTTAGCGCGGTTCGAGGCTGACTAGACATTCCAGATAAAACAAGGGATGAAGGCAGAGGGCATGCTTCACCTCCGACCTAATTTTCCTCGTTCACGGCTCCCAGCAACGGTGCCGTGCCACCGCGCGGTAGCGGGCCTCTCGCGGCAGATCGGGGGGAGCTCCATGGCCGTACCTCCCGCGAGGCGGATTGTCGAATCCGCCCGCTGTTGAGGGGCGAGGTCTTCACCAGCAGCCAACTGGACTGAAGCGGTCCCAGGAGCGGCCTACTCCTCGGGCCCGCGGAACCAACTTCGCGAGCCGTCCGCCTGGGAGCAGGGATGAAACAGCGCAACGAGCCGTCACCGGGTGACTTTCTCCACCTCGTGGATCTGCTGTGCCATCGCGCGCAGACACAGGGTGATTCGCTGCTGTATCGCTTTCTCGAATCGGGAGACGTCGACGGCCCTATCGAGGAGTGGAGCTACGCACGGCTGGACACGCGGGCGCGCGCGCTGGGCGCGCTCTTGCGGGCTTCCGGGGCGCAGGGACAGCGTGCGCTGCTGCTGTATCCGCCCGGCATGGAGTTCGTCGCGGGCTTCATGGGCTGTCTCTACGGCGGCGTGGTGGCGGTGCCTTGTTATCCGCCGGACCCGACACGGCTGGAGCGCACCCTGCCCCGCCTGCGCGCCATCGCCCAGGACAGCGGCGCGCGCTACGTGCTCACCACGAGCTTCATCCTGGAGATGTCGGAGCTGTTCAAGCCGCAGGCGCCGGAGCTGGCGGAGCTGCCGTGGCTGGCCAGCGACGCGGTGCCGGAGTCTCAAGCGGCCGAATGGCGGCGCCCGGAATTGGAGGGCGGCACGCTGGCGTTCCTCCAGTACACGTCCGGCTCCACGGGCAATCCCAAGGGGGTGATGGTGAGCCATGCCAACATCCTCCACAACGAAGCGCTCATCTCCCGAGGGTTCGGGCTGGATGCGTCGCGCTCGTCGGGGATGGGCTGGCTGCCCATGTTCCACGACATGGGGCTCATCGGAAAAGTGCTTCAGCCGATGTATCTCGGCTTCCCCTGCACGCTGATGTCGCCCATCTCCTTCCTGCAGCGCCCGCTGCGGTGGCTGGAGGCCATCTCCCACTTCCAGGCGACATGCAGCGGCGGCCCCAACTTCGCCTACGACTTGTGCGTGCGGAAGGCGACGGAGGAGGACCGGGCCAAGCTGAAGCTGGGCAGCTGGGACCTGGCGTTCAACGGCGCGGAGCCGGTGCGGCGCGAGACGCTGGAGCGCTTCGCGGACACCTTCGCGCCCTGTGGTTTCCGCAGCACGTCCTTCTACCCCTGTTACGGCCTGGCCGAAGCGACGCTCATCGTCACGGGTGGCACGCAGGGCGAAGCCTTCGTCCACGGACGCTTCACCGCGGAGTCGCTGGAGCAGGGTCGCGCGGAGGCGCCGGCTTCGGATGTGGAGGGCGCGCGCGTGCGCACGCTGGTGGGCGCGGGAATCAGCGCGCCGGATCAGCGGGTTCTCATCGTCCATCCGGAGACGCGTGAGCCGCTCGCGGCGAACGCCGTGGGCGAGGTCTGGGTGTCGGGTCCGAGCGTGGCGCAAGGCTACTGGGCAAGGCCCGAGGAGACGGCGCACGCCTTCGAGGCGCGGCTGGCCTCGGGCGAGGGCCCGTTCCTGCGCACCGGAGACCTGGCGTTCCTGTCGCCCGAAGGGCAGCTCTTCGTCACCGGACGGCTCAAGGACCTGCTCATCATCCGGGGCCGCAACCTGTATCCCCAGGATTTGGAGCTGGAGGCGGAGCGCGCCCACCGCGCCATCCGCGCCGGTTGCTGCGCGGCCTTCAGCGTGGACGTGGAGGGCGAGGAGCGGCTGGTTCTCGCGGCGGAGGTGGACGTGCGCGACGGCTTCGATGCCTCGGCCGTCGTGGCCTCGGTGCGCCGCGTGCTCGCGGAGCAGCACTCCGTCCACGCGCATGGCGTGGTGCTGCTCCAGGCGCGCAGCATCCCGAAGACGTCGAGCGGGAAGATCCAGCGGCGCGCGACGAAGGCCGCATACCTCGCGGGTGAGCTGGAGATCGTCGAGGCCTCCGTGACGGAGCCCGAGGTCATCGAAGCACCCGCGACGCCGTCCCTGCCCCTCAAGGAGCTGCTGGCCTCCGCGTCCGAGGCCGAGCGCCCCGCGCATGTCGCGGACTTCCTGCGGTACGCCGTGGCGCGCACGCTGCGCCTGGACGCCGCGAAGCTCCAGGGCCACACGGAGCTGGCGAGCCTGGGCCTGGACTCGCTGATGGTGCTGGAGCTGCACGGCCTGCTGGAGTCCGAGCTGGGCGTGGCCCTGCCCGCGGCCTTCCTCTGGACCAGCCCGACGTTGGAATCGGCCGCCGCGCGGCTGTTGGAGGCGTGGCAGGGCATCCGGCCCGTGGCCTCGCTCGTCGCGCCGCCGCTGACCTCGGGGCCTCGCGAGGGTGAGCTGCCCATGTCGTCGGGCCAGCTGCGGCTGTGGTTCCTGGACCGGCTGGTCCCGGACAGCGCGCTCTACAACCTCCACTTCCAGTTGCGGCTCACGGGCCCCCTGGACGCGGAGGCCCTGCGCCGAAGCCTGGACGCGCTGCTGGCGCGGCACCCCATGCTGAGCGCGGCCTTCCCCGAGGTGGAGGGACAGCCGCGCCTGGTGACTCGAGCCCCCGCCCCGCTGGCGCTCCCCCGGTTCGACCTGCGCACGCTGGAGCCCGAGGTGCGCGAAGGAGAGCTGCGACGGCTGTCGCTGGAGCAGTCGCGAGAGCCCTTCCGGCTGGCCGAGGGTCCCTCCGTGCGCGCGTCGCTGGTGGCCCTCGGTGAGCACGAGCACGTGCTGCTGATGACGCAGCACCACATCGCCACGGATGGCTGGTCCATCGGCGTGCTGGCGCGTGAGCTGGCGGCGCTGTACCGGGCCCAGGTCTCCGGAGCCACCGCCGAGCTGCCGCTGCCCGCCTTCCAGTACACGGACTTCTCGCGCTGGCAGCAGGGTCTGGGCGCGCTGCTGGACGGACAGCGCGCGTACTGGGCGAAGCAGCTCGCGGGCCTGTCACGACTGGAGCTGCCCACCGACTTCCCTCGCCCCCGAGAGCCGGGTTTCCAGGGCGCGCTGCACCGGCTCACGCTGGAGCGTCCGCTGGTGGAGTCGCTGCGGGCGCTGGGACGTCGCGAGGGCTGCACACTCTTCGTCACCCTGTCGGCGGCCTGGGCGGCGCTGCTGCACCGCTACAGCGGGCAGGAGGACTTCGCCGTGGGCACCGTGGTGGCCAACCGCGAGCGCCCCGAGCTGCGTGACGTGGTGGGCTTCTTCGCGCACACGCTCGTGCTGCGCGCGAACCTCGCGGGCCAGCCGAGCTTCCGCGAGCTGCTCTCCCGGACGCGGCAGACCTTCCACGAGGCGCTGTCCCACGCGGACCTTCCCTTCGAGGAAGTCGTCGGCGCGGCGCGAGCCCCTCGGGGTGGCGCGGACAACCCGCTGTTCCAGACGGCGCTCTTGCTGGAGGCGCTGCCTCCCACGGACCTGACGGTGCCGGGCATGCAGTGGCAGCCGGTGCTGCCCGTGCCGGATGGCGCGGTGGAGGGCACCTCGAAGTTCGACCTCCAGCTGTCGCTCGCGGAGACGCCGGACGGCCTGACGGGTGCGCTCGAGTACCGCACGGACCTCTTCTCGTCCGCCACCGTGGCGCGGCTGGCGAAGCACCTGGAGACGCTGCTGCGCGCGGCGGTGGACTCCTCCGAGACGCGGGTGGAGGACCTGCCCCTGCTCGACGCCGAGGAGACGCGGCGGCTGCTGGTGGACTGGAATGACCTGACGCCCTCGGAGTCGGAGGACGACAACGCGTGCATCCACGCGCAGTTCCGCACCCAGGCGGCGAAGACGCCCGACGCGGTGGCCGTGGTGGGTGACGACGCGACGCTCACGTACGCGGAGCTGGACGCGCGCTCCAACGCCCTGGCGTGGCACCTGCGGCTGATGGGTGTCGGGCCCGAGGTGCGCGTGGGCCTGTGCGTGGAGCGCTCGGCCGCGATGGTCGTCGCGATGATGGGGGTGCTCAAGGCGGGCGGCGCGTACGTGCCCCTGGACCCGGACTATCCCCGCGAGCGGCTGGCATACATGCTGGAGGACTCCGGCGCGGCCGTGCTGCTCACCGAGACGCACCTGGAAGGCACCGTGCCCCCGGGGAAGGCGCGCGTCGTGACGTTGGAGAGCGTGGCCCTGGCCAACGGTGAGC
This sequence comes from Myxococcus sp. CA056, assembly GCF_013336715.1. Lineage (NCBI taxonomy): Bacteria > Pseudomonadati > Myxococcota > Myxococcia > Myxococcales > Myxococcaceae > Myxococcus > Myxococcus sp. CA056. Next base: position 20,558 of record NZ_JABUMT010000008.1, on the reverse strand, counting down.
GGCGCGACAGCCCGCCTCCGTTCGGCATGAGCCCGGCCCACCTGGCGTACGTCATCTACACGTCGGGTTCCACGGGGCGGCCCAAGGGCGTGATGGTGCCCCACGGCGGCGTGGCCAACTTCTTCACCGCGATGGACGCGCGCATCGGCCACCAGCCCGTGGGCTCGTGGCTGGCCGTCACCAGCATCTCCTTCGACATCTCCGTGCTGGAGCTGCTGTGGACGCTCACGCGCGGCTTCAAGGTCGTGGTGCAGGGCGAGGGCGCGTCCATCAAGGCGCCCGCCCGGGCCTCGGCCGCGAAGCGCAAGTCGATGGAGCTGAGCCTCTTCTACTTCGCGGATGACGCGGAGGCGTCGTCGGGAGACCGCTATCGGCTGCTGCTGGAGGGCGCGAAGTTCGCGGACCGCCATGGCTTCGCGGCGGTGTGGACGCCGGAGCGCCATTTCCACGCCTTCGGAGGCCTGTACCCCAGTCCCTCCGTGGCGGGCGCCGCCATCGCCGCCGTGACGGAACGCGTGGCCATCCGCGCCGGCAGCGTCGTGCTGCCCCTGCACCACCCGGTCCGCGTCGCGGAAGAGTGGGCCCTCGTCGACAACCTGTCCCGGGGCCGCGTGGGCATCTCCGTCGCCTCCGGCTGGCACGCGAATGACTTCGTCTTCGCGCCCGAGCGCTACGAGAAGCGGCGCGAGCTGATGCTGGAGGGGCTGGACACGGTGCGCCGTCTCTGGCGCGGTGACACGCTGCGCATGACGGGCGGCGCGGGCGCGCAGGTGGACGTCACGCTGCGGCCCCGTCCGGTGCAGAAGGAGCTGCCGGTGTGGCTCACGGCGGCGGGCAACCCCGAAACGTTCCTCACGGCGGGACGACTGGGCTGCCATGTCCTCACCCACCTGCTGGGACAGACGTGGGAGGACCTGGAGAAGAAGCTGGTCCTCTACCGCGATGCCTGGCGCGCGGCGGGCCACGCGGGTGACGGCCACGTCACGCTGATGCTGCACACCTTCATCGGCGAGGACGCCGCCAAGGTGCGCTCGGTGGTGGAGAAGCCCTTCCGCGACTACCTGCGCAGCTCCGCGGACCTGATGCGAGGCCTGGGGCAGACGCTGGGCGTGGACCTGAACACGGCCACCGAGGCGGATCTGGATCGGCTGGCGGCGCAGGCGTTCGAGCGTTACTTCGAGACGAGCGGTCTGTTCGGCACACCGCGCTCCGTGCGCGAGCAGATGGAGCGGTTGCGGGCCCTGGGCGTGGACGAGGTGGGGTGCCTCATCGACTTCGGAATCCCGGCGGACACGGTGCTGGCCAGCCTCCCCCTGCTCCTCGAGGTGAAGCTCCAGGCGGACCGCGATGGCCGTCGCTCAGGCACCGCGCGCTCCATCCCACTCAACCTGCGCGAGCACGCCGTCACGCACCTGCAATGCACGCCGTCACTGGCGCGCGCACTGCTGGCCGAGCCCGAGTCCTCCGAAGCGGTGGGCGGGCTGCGCCGGCTGATGGTCGGCGGCGAGGCCCTCCCCTCCTCCCTGGGTGCGTCGCTGCGCCAGGTCCTGGGCGAGGGCTCCGGGCTGCTCAACATGTACGGCCCCACGGAGACGACCATCTGGTCGTCCACGCACGACGTGAAGAGCGAGGCCGGGCCGGTGGTCTCCATCGGCACGCCGTTCCTGCGCACGCAGTTCTACCTGCTCGACGCGCGGCTGCGCCCGGTGCCGGTGGGCGTTCCCGGAGAGCTCTTCATCGGCGGCGCGGGCGTGGTGCGCGGCTACCTGGCACGTCCGGAGCTGACGGCGGACCGCTTCCTGCCGGACCCGTTCGCTCGCGAGCCGGGCGCGCGGCTGTACCGCACCGGAGACCGGGCTCGCTGGCGCGAGGACGGCACGGTGGAGTTCCTGGGCCGCGTGGACCACCAGCTCAAGGTGCGCGGCTTCCGCATCGAGGCGGGTGAAATCGAGGCGGTCCTCAGCGCGCGCCCCGAGGTCCGCGAGGCGGTGGTGGTGGCCCGCGAGGACACCCCGGGCGACGTGCGACTGGTCGCCTACGTGGTGGCGCGTGACGGACACGCCGTCGACGCGGCGGCGCTGCGCGACGCAGTGGCGCAGCGGCTGCCCGAGCACATGGTGCCGTCGCTGGTGGTGGACCTGCCGGCGCTGCCCCTCACGCCCAACGGCAAGGTGGACCGCAAGGCCCTGCCCGCGCCCACCGCGGCGCGCTCCTCACGCGCGGCCTACGTGGCGCCGCAGAGCCAGCTCGAGCAGCAGATTTCCGAAATCTGGAAGGAAGTGCTCAAGGTCGAGCAGGTGGGCGTGAACGACAACTTCTTCGACCTGGGTGGGCACTCGCTGCTCATGGTTCAGGTGCACGCACGACTCAAGGCGGCGCTCGGGGGCGAGCTGCCGCTGCTCAAGCTGCTGGAGCACCCCACCGTCAGCGCGCTCGCGCGTTTCCTGCGGCAGGGGACTCCGGCGGGTGCCTCATCGGTGGAGACGGCGCAGGACCGGGCGAAGCGCCAGCTCGAAAGCCTGAAACGACAGCAGCAACGGGCCAGGAAACAGGGGTAGGACTTTCATGGGGCGTCACACGGAGTACCAGGGGGAGTTGGGGCTGGCGGTGGCCATCGTTGGCATGGCCGTGCGCGTGCCCGGCGCGGAGGACGTGGCCGCCTTCTGGCGCCTGTTGCGCGACGGAGTAGAGGGCATCACCTTCTTCTCCGACGACGCACTGAAATCCCTGGGTGTGGACCCGGCCTTCCTGGCCAACCCCCACTTCGTCCGCGCGGCGCCGGTGCTGGAGCGGCCGGGCCGCTTCGACGCGGGCTTCTTCGGCTACGCCCCGCGTGAGGCGGAGCTGCTGGACCCGCAGCACCGTATCTTCCTGGAGTGCGTCTGGACGGCGCTGGAGCACGCGGGCTACGCGCCGGGGCGCATCCCGGGGACGACGGGCATCTACGCGGGCTCCAGCCTGAGCAGCTACCTGCTCTTCAACCTGCTCTCGCGCGCGGAGTTCCAGCAGGCCGAGGACACCTTCCCGGCCATGGTGGCCAACGACAAGGACTTCCTCGCCACGCGCGTGGCCTATCACCTGGACCTCAAGGGTCCGGCCCTGACGGTACAGACGGGCTGCTCCACGTCGCTCGTCGCCACGCACCTCGCCTGCCAGTCGCTGCTGGGCTACCAGTGCGACGTGGCGCTCGCGGGCGGCGTGTCCGTGCACGTCCCTCAGCGCACCGGCTACCACTATCAGGAGGGCGGCATCACCTCTCCGGATGGCCACTGCCGCGCGTTCGACGCGAAGGGACAGGGCACGCTCTTCGGCAGCGGCGCGGGCGTGGTGGTGCTCAAGCGCCTGGAGGATGCACTCAACGACGGCGACACCATCCACGCCGTCATCCGCGCCTCGGCCATCAACAACGACGGCGCGATGAAGGTGGGCTTCACCGCGCCGGGCGTGGAGGGCCAGGTGGAGGTCATCGCCCGGGCCCAGGCCATCGCGGAGGTGACACCGGAGTCCATCAGCTACGTGGAGGCCCACGGCACCGCCACGCCGCTCGGAGACCCCATCGAGGTGCAGGCGCTCGACACCGTGTTCCGCGCCGGCACCGACAAGCGCGCCTTCTGCGGCCTGGGCTCGGTGAAGACGAACGTGGGCCACCTGGACGCCGCGGCGGGAGTCACCGGACTGGTGAAGACGGTGCTCTCCCTGGAGCACGCGGAGCTGCCCCCCAGCCTCAACTACGAGACGCCCAACCCGCGCATCGACTTCGCCAACGGCCCCTTCTACGTCAACACCGCGCTCACGCCCTGGCCCGAAGGCGCCACGCCGCGCCGCGCGGGGGTGAGCTCGTTCGGTATCGGCGGCACCAACGCGCACCTCATCCTGGAAGAGTCCCCGCTCGTCCGGCCGGGCGATGCGCCTCGCGACTGGCAGCTCCTGATGCTCTCCGCCCGGACGCAGACGGCGCTGGAGAAGCAGACCACCGCCCTGCTGGCGCACCTGAAGGCGCATCCCGAGCAGCAGCTCGCGGACGTGGCGTGGACGCTTCAATTGGGGCGCAAGGCGCTGGACCTCCGTCGCGTGCTGGTGTGCCGCGACAGGGACGATGCCGTGCGCGTGCTGGAGACGAGAGATCCGCAGCGACTCTTCACGCTCGCGCCCGGCTCCGCCACGCCCTCAGCCGTCTTCATGTTCCCGGGCGGCGGCGCGCAGTACCCGGACATGGGCCGGGGCCTCTACGCCGCCGAGCCCGCCTTCCGCGAAGCGGTGGACCAGTGCTGCGCGCTGCTGCGTCCCCGACTCGGCTTCGACCTGAAGCCCGTCATGTACCCGGACGCGGACTCCGCGGCGAGCGCGAGCCAGCGGCTCAAGCGGACCTCGCTGGCGCTGCCCGCGCTGTTCACCATCGAGTACGCCCTGGCCCGACTCTGGGAGTCCTGGGGCGTGAAGCCCGAGGCCGTCATCGGCCACAGCCTGGGCGAGTACACGGCGGCCTGTCTCGCGGGCGTCTTCTCGCTGGAGGACGCGCTGGCGCTGGTGGTGCTGCGCGGCAAGCTCTTCGAGGAACTGCCGGGTGGCGGAATGCTCAGTGTGCCGCTGCCCGAGTCGGAAGTGCGGCCCCTGCTGGGGGAGACGCTGTCCCTGGCGGCGGTGAACGGCCCCTCTCAGTGCGTGGTGGCCGGCACGGTGGAAGCCGTGGAGACCCTGGCGGCCGAGCTGACGCGACGTGAGGTAGAGTTCCGTCACATCCCCATCGACGTGGCGGCGCACTCGCATCTGGTGGGGCCGATTCTCGCGCGCTTCCAGGAGTTCATCGGGACGCTCCAGCGCAACGCGCCCACGCTGCCGCTGATGTCCAACGTCACCGGCACATGGATGACGCCCGAGGAGGCCACGGACCCGGTCTACTGGACGCGTCACCTGCGGCAGACCGTGCGCTTTGGCGATGGCATCCGCACGCTGGCGGAGCTGCCCCACCGCGTCTACCTGGAGGTCGGCCCCGGCCGCACGCTGAGCACGCTCGCGCGCCTCCAGCTCACGGGGCCCCAGGCGCCACCAGTCCTTCCCTCGCTGCGCCATCCGCAGGACCCGGTGCCCGACGAGGAACTGCTCACCGCCACGCTCGGCAAGCTCTGGGCGGCGGGAATCGGCGTCGACTGGAACGCGGTGCGCGGCGACAAGCGGCGCCTGCGCGTGCCCCTGCCCACCTATCCCTTCGAGGGACAGGACTACTGGCTCGCACCGGAGGCCCCGTCCGCTCAGCGGCGAGGCGCGGCGCGCAAGACGTCGGACGTCGGCGGCTGGTTCTACCTGCCCTCGTGGCGTCGCGCGCCGCTGCCCCTGCCTCGTGCGGGCGCCAGCACGGTGCGCGACTGGGTCGTGTTCGTGGATGCGGGTGGAGTGGGCGAGGCGCTGGCCGCGCGACTGGAGAGCGCGGGTCACCGCGTGGCGCGCGTGTCACGCGGTGCTCGACTCCAGGAACTGGGCGGGCACCACTTCAGCCTGGACCCCATGGACGCGGAGGAGCCCACGTTCCTGCTGCTGGCCCTGAGGGCGAAGGACTTCAAGGTGGAGCGCATCGTCCACCTGTGGAGCCTGGATGGACTCGACGGCGCGGAGCACGAGTCGGCCGAGGCCCGCTTCGACCAGCTTCAGGAGCGCGGGTTCCATCCCCTGCTGCGGCTGACGCGCGCGCTGGCGGAGGGGTCCCTTCCCGGCCCCGTGGAGCTGACGGTGGTGGGGCGCGGAGCGTTCGACGTGGAGAGCACGGACGCGGTCAATCCCGAGCACGCCACCCTGCCCGCGCTGTGCAAGGTGATTCCCCAGGAGCACGACACCCTGGCCTGCCGCTACGTGGACCTGGGCCCTGGCGGCGTGGCGATGGCCTCGAGCGCCCTTCTGCGCGAGCTCACCTCCGACACCCCGGAGCCCGTGGTCGCCTGGCGAGGGACACACCGTCTGGCGCAGACGCATGAGCCGCTGCGCCTCGAACAGGATGGCGTGGCGGCGCAGCCCTTCAAGGCCCGCGGCGTGTACCTCATCACCGGTGGCCTGGGTGGCGTGGGCCTGCTGCTCGCGCGGCACCTGGCGAGCGCCCATCAGGCCCGGCTCATCCTGGTGAGCCGCGCGGGGTTGGAAGTGGACCCGGGCGGGCACAAGCAGCGCGCGGTGAAGGACCTGGAGGCAGCGGGCGCGGAGGTGCTGGTGGTCCGCGCGGACGTGGCGGACGAGTCGCGGCTGCGCATGGCGCTCGCGGAGGCGGACGTTCGCTTCGGCGCGGTGGACGGAGTGATTCACGCGGCGGGACTCGCGGGTGAAGGCGCGGTGGCACTGCTCTCCGGACTGGACGCGGCGGCCTGCGCGCCCCACTTCCGGGCCAAGGTCCATGGCACCTACGCGCTGGAGCGCGCGCTGACGGGCCGGCCCCTGGACTTCGTGCTGCTCGTGTCCTCCAACGCCGCGGTGCTCGGAGGATTGGGGCTCGCGGCCTACGGCGCGGCGAACGCCTTCCTGGATGCCTTCGCCATCTCCCGCTCGCGCGAGGGGCTGACCCGGTGGCTGAGCACCAACTGGGACGGCTGGCCCGGCGTGGACGAGGTGACTCGCGAGGTCCGCACGAGCATCGACGTGTTCGCCATGTCGCCCACTGAAGCGGTGGAGGCCTTCCGCCGCGTGGTGGAGTCTCCCCTGAGTGGACAGGTGGTGGTGTCCACCGGCGACCTGGTCGCGCGCGTCGCGCGGTGGGTGCGGCGCGAGGGCACGGGGAAGCACGCGGACGCGGCGGGTGGCGCGACGCACGAGCGGCCCCAGCTCGGCACCGAGTACGTGGCGCCCACGGATGACGTGGAGCTGGCGCTGACGAAGGTGTGGCAGGAGCAGCTCGGACTGGCGCGGCTGGGCATCCACGACAACTTCTTCGACCTTGGTGGCAACTCGCTGCTGTGGCTCAAGATTGTCGGCCGCCTGAAGAGGGAGCTGGGGCGCGAAGTCCCCCTCACCTCCGTCTTCGAGGCTCCCACCGTGGCCGCGCTGGCGAAGCGACTGGGAGGACTGCCCGCCCCGGAGGAGTCCCCCAGCTTCGAGACGAGTCAGAACCGTGGAGCCCAGCGCAGGGAGCGGCGCAGTCGCCGTGAGTGAAGCAGTCAAGGAGTGGATGACGTGGACGTGAAGCAGCCAGCAGACATCGACGACGCGGACCTTGCCATCATCGGCATGTCCGGGCGCTTTCCTGGCGCCCGCGACACGGCGGAGTTCTGGGCGAACGTGCGCGGCGGCGTGGAGTCCATCCGCTTCTTCACGCCCGAGGAGTGTCTCGCGGCGGGAGTTGCTCCGGAGCTGGTGGAGGACCCCGACTTCGTGCGCGCGGCGGCGGTGCTGCCGGAGCCCGAGTCGTTCGATGCCGCCTTCTTCGACATGCCTCCGCGTGAGGCGGAGCTGACGGACCCACAGCACCGCGTCTTCCTGGAGGTCTGCTGGGAGGCGATGGAGCACGCAGGCTATTCGCCGCGCGACTACCCGGGCGCCATCTCCGTGTACGGCGGGGCCACGCTCAACACGTATCTGCTGATGAACCTGGCGCGGAATCCCCGCGTGCTGGAGTCCGTCGAGCCGGTGCAGGTCAACATCGGCAACGGCACCGACTTCCTGGCCACCCGCGTCTCGTACAAGCTGAACCTCCGGGGCGCGAGCCACGCGGTGCAGAGCGCGTGCTCGACGTCCCTGGTGGCCGTGCACCTGGCCTGCCAGAGCCTGCTCAATGGCGAGTGCGACATGGCGCTCGCGGGCGGAGCGTCCGTCAACGTCAGCTTCCTCCATGGCTACCGACACGCCGAGGGTGGGATGGCGTCGCCGGATGGCCGCTGCCGTCCCTTCGACGCGAAGGCCCGGGGCACGCTGTTCGGCAGCGGCGCGGGCGTCGTGCTGCTGAAGAAGCTGCGCAACGCCGTGCGAGATGGCGACACGGTGCACGCCGTCATCAAGGGCTCGGCCATCAACAACGATGGCGCGCTCAAGGCGGGCTACACCGCCCCGGGCATCGAAGGGCAGTCCCAGGTGGTGGCGGAGGCGCTCGCGGCCTCCGGACTGGATGCGGACTCCATCGGCTATGTGGAAGCCCACGGCACCGCGACGCCCCTGGGAGACCCCATCGAGGTGGAGGCCCTCACGCGCGCCTTCCGCTCCTCCACGCAGCGGCGGCGCTTCTGCGCGCTGGGTTCGGTGAAGGGCAACGTCGGCCACCTGGACGCCGCCGCCGGCATCACCGGACTCATCAAGACAGCCCTGGCCGTGAAGCACGGAGAGCTGCCGCCCAGCCTTCACTACGAGCGGCCCAACCCGGCCATCGACTTCGACGGCAGTCCCTTCTACGTCAATGCGACGCTCAAGCCCTGGCCCGCCGGCGCACTGCCCCGGCGCGGCGGCGTGAGTTCGTTCGGCGTGGGTGGCACCAACGCGCACGTGGTGCTGGAGCAGGCGCCTCGGTCGCTCGACAGCGCGGCCTCGCGTCGCGCGTGGCAGTTGCTGCCGCTGTCCGCGCGCACGCCCTCCGCGCTGGAGGCCAGCACGAAGCGACTGGCCGAGGCCCTGAAGTCCCAGCCCGACGCGAAGCTCGCGGACGTGGCCTGGACGCTCCAGGCGGGACGCCAGCGCTTCGCGCAGCGACGCTTCGTCCTCGCGCGAAGCGTGGGCGACGCGGTGGAGGTGCTCTCCACGACAGGGGATGCACGCGTCCACACGGAGGCGCAGGACGCGGTGGAGCGCCCGGTTGCGTTCCTCTTCCCGGGCCAGGGCTCGCAGCACGTGGGCATGGGGCGCGCGCTGTATGACGCGGAGCCCGTCTTCCGCGCCGAAGTGGACCGCTGCGCCGAGCTGCTCAAGGCGCAGCTGGCCGGGCGCGACCTGCGCGAGGTGATGTACCCGAAGTCGGGAGAGCCCGCGGAGCACGAGAAGACGCTGGCGCGCACGGAGTTCACACAGCCCGCGTTGTTCACCCTCGAGTACGCCACCGCGCGGCTCTGGATGTCCTGGGGCGTGAAGCCCGCGGCGATGCTCGGTCACAGCATTGGCGAGTACGTGGCCGCATGCCTCGCGGGTGTCTTCACCCTGGAGCACGCGCTTCAACTGGTCGCCGCACGCGGCCGGCTGATGCAGTCGCTGCCGTCCGGCTCCATGCTGGCGGTGCCGCTGAGCGAGGACGAGGTCCGTCCCTATCTCGGCACCGAGCTGAGCCTCGCCGCGGTGAACGCACCCATGCAGTGCGTCGCCTCCGGGCCGACGGAGGCCGTGGAGAAGTTGAAGCGCCAGTTGGATGAGGCGGGCGTACGCAGCCACGTGCTCGTCACGTCTCATGCCTTCCACTCGGCGATGATGGACCCCATCCTGGAGGCCTTCACCGCGCGCGCGGCGGCTGTGACGCTGCGGCCCCCCACCCTGCCCTTCGTCTCCAATGTCACCGGGACGTGGATCACCACGGAGCAGGCGACGAGCCCGAAGTATTGGGCCCAGCACCTGCGTGGCGCGGTGCGCTTCGCGGATGGACTGCACGCGCTCCTCTCCGACCCGAAGCGCGTCGTGCTGGAGGTGGGACCCGGACAGGTGCTCAGCCGGCTCACGCGGCGGTATCCCGACACCACCCCGGGACGCCCGGTGCTCGCCTCCATGCCCACGCCGCAGGACACCGTGGCCACGGACGCGCCGCCGCTCGCGTACACGACGCTGGGCGGACTCTGGCAGGCCGGCGTCACCGTGGATTGGCGAGGCTTCCACGGCGAGGAGCGTCGCCATCGCCTTCCGCTGCCGACCTACCCCTTCGAGCGACAGCGCTTCTGGGTGGAGCCCGACACGAAGCCGCACGCCGAGGCCGCGCCCGTCACGACCGAGACGCTCGGGGTCCCGCTCGCCCAGGCGCCAATGGAGCGCTGGTTCCATGCCCCTTCGTGGAAGCGCGCGCCGCTTGCTCCCGGGCGCACCGCGAAGGCGACACACCCGCGCGTCTGGCTGGTGCTCGAGGACGAGTCGTCTCCCACCGAGGCCCTGCTGACTCCGGAGCCCGGCGAGGAGCGGATGGTGCTCCGCGTGCGGCCAGGTGCGGGCTTCAGTCGCACGGGAGAGTGGGACTACACCGTGGCGCCGGGCTCGCTTCCGGACCTGCGCGCGCTCCTCGGTGCGCTGCGGGATGCGGGCAGGCTCCCCGACACCGTGTTGCATCTCTGGAGCCTGACTCCGGATGTCCCCGCGTCCTTCGCGCAGGTCCAGGCGAGCGGCTACTTCACGCTCGTCGCGCTCGCGCGGGCGCTCGTCGAGTTCGCGCCCGAGCGGCCCTGCACCGTCTGGGTGGTGTCCAACCACGTCCACGACGTGACAGGCGACGAGTCGCTCCGCGCCGACAAGGCCACGCTGCTCGGCCCCTGCCGGGTGATTCCGCAGGAGCATCCGAGCCTGCGGTTCCATCACGTGGACGTGGTGACGGGTCCGGCGGCGAACCTCTCTTCCACCGGACTCCGAGCCCTCCGCGCGGAGCTGCGTTCGGTGCCCGTGGAGACGGTGGTGGCGCTGCGGGGTCCGCATCGCTGGGTCCAGTCCCTGGAGCCGCTGCCGCTGCCCGATGCCCCCACGCCCCACCCGAGCGCGCGCCCCGGTGGCGTGTACCTGCTCGTCCATGGGCTGGGCGGTCTGGGCGCGATGAATGGGCGCGCGCTGGCCAGCCTGTCGCCAGGAGCGAAGCTCGTCTGCCTGGAGCCGCTGGGCTTTCCGCCGCGCGACACCTGGGACGCTCACGTCGCAAGTCACGGTGAGACCGAGGCCTGGACGCAGCGGATCCGCCGGGCACGGCAGCTGGAGTCCCTGGGCGCGGAGGTGGTGGTGCTTCCCACCGACCTGACGCGGCAGGAGTCGCTGCGCGAGGCCGTCGACACGGCCGCGGCCCGCTTCGGTGCGCTCCACGGCGTGGTGCATGCGGCGTGGCTCCCGAAAGACCAGGTGGCGCGACTCGTCTCCGAGACGGGGCCCGAGGAGAGCGCCTGGCATTTCGACCCGCGCGCGCGAGGGCTGGCCCTGTTCGACGCGGTGCTGGGTGAGCGTGCGCTGGACTTCCGCGTGGTGGCCTCGTCCATCTCCGCGGTGCTCGGCGGCATGGCCACGGTCGCGCACACGGCCGCGAGCGCATGGCAGGACGCTTTCGCCCAGGCCGCGTCACATGAAGGCCGGCGGTGGTTGAGCCTGGGTTGGGACGTGGTGAAGGTGGAGGACTACGGCGCGCACCCGGGCGCACGTGGCGAGGCGCTGGACCGCCTGGCGCTCTCTCCCGAGCAAGGCGCGGAGGCCCTGAGCCGCGCGCTCGCGCATGCCACGGGCCCCTGGCTGGTGGTGTCCACGCATGACGTGGCCGCGCGCCAGTCTTCGGGCTCCCGGGCCTCCGTGTCCGAGGAGCTCCGCGAAGAGCCCGCGGCGCGCCCTCAGCATCCTCGGCCGTCGAACCTGCGCAGCGCCTACGTGGCGCCCACGACGGACATGGAGCGGACGCTGGCGGACCTGTGGCAGCAGACGCTGGGTGTGGCGCCCATTGGCATCCAGGACAACTTCTTCGAGCTGGGCGGTGACTCCCTCATCGCCGTGCAGCTCAGCGACCGGCTCAAGCGGCGGCTCAACGTCAGCGTGCCCGCGTCCAGCCTCTACGAAGGCGTCACGGTGAAGGCCCTCGCGGCGTTGCTCCAGCCTCCCGAGGCGGGACCGGGCTCGGCGAACAGCGAGGCCGACGAGCGCGAGTCCACCGTCCAGCGCCGCAAACAGAACCTCCAGCGTCAGCGCTCTCGTCGACGCGCGGACGACGAAGAGCCGGAGGACGGCGACTGAGTCGTCGCGGCTCCGCCTCGACCTCCCCGCGCCCTCACCCCATGCGAGCCATCCTCACCAACTTCGGAACCCTCGGCGACATCCAGCCCTTCGTGGCGCTGGCCGTCGAGCTGAAGCGCCACGGCCATCAGCCCGTGCTCGCCGCCGCGCCCTCGTACCGCGCGCTCGCGCAGCTCCATGACCTCGACTTCATCCCGGTGGGTCCCGACCTGAGGGCGGCGCAGAGCGGCATCACCCAGGCGATGATGGGGAGCCCGGACGTCGTGCACTCCGCCGGAGGCATGCTCCAGCTCTTCCAGCCGCTCGTGGAGTCACTGCCCCGCATGTTCGAGGACCTGCGCGCCGCGTGTCGGGGCGCGGACGTGCTCATCAGCGGGCGCGTCCAGCCCGCAGCGCGCATGGTGCATGACCTGACGCACCTGCCCTTCGTCACGGTGCTGGTGGAGCACAGCGGCAGCGGTGGTGGCGGCCCGGCCTTCCAGGCGGCCGTGCGCGGACTGGTCAATCCCCTGCGCGAAGCACATGGCCTGCCACCGCTCGACAATCCGCTGGTGGATGGCCTGTCGAATCAGCTCGTGCTCACCGCGCTGAGCCGGCACGTGCGGCCTCCCGCCGCGGACCTGCCGCCGCACCACCACACCGTCGGGTACTGCTTCCTCGATGAGCCGGGCTTCACGCCGGACGCGGAGCTCGCCGCGTTCCTCGCGGAGGGCGAACCTCCCGTCTGCATCACCTTCGGCAGCATGACGCACGCGGACCCGGAGGCGCTGACGGAGGCGCTGGTACAGGCCACGGTGCGCTCGGGACGACGGGCCCTCATCCAGCACGGCTGGAGCGGACTGGGGCAGCGCGCCCTCCCGTCGACAGTGAGGGCCTTGGGACAGGTGCCGCACGCCTGGCTCTTCTCGCGGGTGTCGTGCGTGGTGCATCACGGTGGCGCGGGGACCACGGGCGCGGCCTTCCGGGCGGGCGTCCCGCAGGTCGTCGTGCCGCACACGTATGACCAGTTCACCTGGGGCGAGGTCGTCCAGGAGCTGGGTTGTGGAGCCGCGGCGCTTCCCATCGGGGAGCTGAACGCGGAGCGACTCGGGGACGCGCTGAGCACGGTGCACGCTCGCGCGGACCTCCAGGCGGCAGCGGCGCGGCTGGGCGAGCAGCTCCGCGCGGAGCACGGAACGATGAAGGCGCGTCACCTCCTCGAGGACCTGGTCCGTCGAGTAGGGCTCGCCTCGGACTCGGGCACCGAGAACGAGGCGGACGCGGATGACGAGGGGCGGCAACAGCGCCGGCGGATGGCGCTGAAGCAGCAGCGGGCGAGGAAGGTCGAAACTTGAGCGGGACTTTGGAGAGAGACATGGCCACGGATTCTTCCAACGCGGACACCACGGGACTGGAGATCGCCATCGTCGGCATGGCCGGGCGCTTCCCGGGAGCACGCGACCTGGAGGCCTTCTGGCGCAACCTGCGGGACGGCGTGGAGTCCATCAGCTTCCTGACGGACGCGGACCTGGAGGCGAGCGCGTTGGACACGGCCGCCATCCGCTCGGACCCGAACTACGTGAAGGCCGCCGCCGTCCTGGAGGACGCGGACCTCTTCGACGCGGGCTACTTCGGCGTCACCCCCAAGGAAGCGGAGGTGATGGACCCGCAGCAGCGTGTCTTCCTGGAATGCGCCGTGGAGGCCCTGGAGCACGCGGGCTACGACGCCGAGCGCTACAAGGGCCGCATCGGCGTGTACGCCGGCGCGCGCACGGACACGTACGTCTTCAACCTCTTCTCCAACCCCGCCGCGCTGGGTGGACTGGACCCGTTCGAGATTGGCCTGGGCAATGACCTGGCCTTCCTCACCACGCGCGTCGCTCACCGCCTCAACCTGCGCGGGCCCGCGTACTCCGTGCACACCGCGTGCTCCACCGCGCTGGTCGCGTTGCACCTGGCGGGACAGGCCCTGCTCGCGGACGAGTGCCGGATGGCCATCGCGGGCGGCGTCGCCATCAACGTCCCGCAGAAGGTGGGCTACCTGTATCAGTACGGCGGCATCGCCTCGCCGGACGGCCACTGCCGCGCCTTCGATGCGAAGGCGGCGGGCACCATCTTCGGCAGCGGCATCGGTCTGGTGGTGCTCAAGCGCCTGGAGGACGCGCTGGCCGACGGCGACACCATCCATGCGGTCATCAAGGGCTCCGCCATCAACAACGACGGCGCCGTGAAGGCCAGCTTCACCGCGCCCAGCGTGCAGGGCCAGGCCACCGTCATCAAGGACGCCCTCGCCGCGGCGGAAGTCTCCGCCGACACGATTTCCTACGTGGAGACGCACGGCACCGGCACCGCGCTGGGAGACCCCATCGAGCTGCGCGCCCTGACGAAGGTGTTCGGCGCGAAGGCGAAGGGCCGTCGCACGGTGCCCATCGGCTCGGTGAAGACGAACGTGGGCCACCTGGACGCGGCGGCCGGCAGCGCGAGCCTGCTCAAGGCCATCCTCGCGATGAAGCATCAGCAGCTTCCGCCCAGCCTCCACTTCGAGTCCCCCAACCCGCAGATCGACTTCGACAGCGGCCCCTTCTACGTGAACACCGCGCTGCAGCCCTGGCCGCGCGGCAGGACGCCCCGGCGCGCGGGCGTCAGCTCGTTCGGCATTGGCGGCACCAACGCGCACATCGTCCTGGAAGAAGCACCTCCCGCGCCGTCGGCTTCGACCGGACGCCCGTGGGAGTTGCTCGTGCTCTCCGCGCGCAGCCACACCGCGCTCGACTCGGCCACCGCTCGGCTCGCGCAGCACCTGGAGTCCCAGCCGCAACAGGCGCTGGCGGACGTGGCGTACACGCTCCAGGTGGGCCGCAAGGCCCATGCGCACCGTCGGGTAGTGGTGGCTCGCGACGGGCAGGATGCCGTGCGCGTGTTGCGCATGGCGGAGCCCCAGCGCGTCCTCTCGGGCACGCACGAGACGGGCAACCGCCCCGTGTCCTTCCTCTTCTCCGACGCCGGAGCGGAGGCTCCGCTGGAATCGCTGTACCGCTCGGAGCCCGCCTTCCGCGCGGAAGTGGACCGCTGCGCGGAGCTGCTCCAGTCGCGGCTCGGCGTGGACCTGCGCGCCGTGCTGTATCCGGAGGACGGGAGCCGTCCCAGCCGCTCCGGCCCGGTGAGCGCCGCCGCGCGCTTCGTCGAGCCGTATGCCCTGGCGCGCCTGTGGATGTCATGGGGCGTTCAGCCCGAGTCGATGCTCGGTGAGGGCACGGGCGCGTGGATCGCCGCGAGCCTCGCGGGCACGCTCCCGCTGGAGGAAGCCCTCTCGTTGGTGGTCGCCCGAGGCGAGGGCCGCGAGCTGTCACCGAGCGCCTCCACGCTGAAGGCGGCGGAAGTGCCGCTCTACTCTCTCTCCACGGGTGTCCTGCTCACCGCCGCCGAGGCGACTCGACCGGAGACGTGGAAGGACGCGGCGAGCCGCGCGCCGCGCCTGGACGACGCGCTTCGTGAGCTGGTGAAGGAGCCGTCTCGAGTCGTGCTCGCGATGGGGGCCACGGGGCCGCTCGTCGAGCGGGCGCGCGCGTTGGCGGGAAGCACCGGGACGCGCTCGGTGCGAGGCTGCCTGCCCGCGGCTGGAGACACCCAGCCCGCGCCGGTGGCGGTGCTCGGCACGCTGGGCCAGCTCTGGCTGGAGGGCGTGGAGGTGGACTGGGAAGCCGTGAGCGAGGGCCGTGTCCTGCGCCGCGTGCCGCTCCCCACGTACCCCTTCGAGCGCCAGCGCTACTGGGTGGCTCCGGGCACGCGCGTCGAGGCCACGCAGGCGCAGGTGCCGCAGGGCAAGCTGGTGGACATGGCGGACTGGTTCCACGTGCCCGCCTGGCATCGCACGGCGCCCGTGGCCCTGGACCGCAAGGCCCTGGCCGAGCGTCGTTGCTGGGTCGTCTTCGTGGATGGGCTGGGCGTCGGCGAGGCTTTGTGCCGTCGACTGGAGGAGTCAGGACAGGACGTGGTGAGCGTGCGCCAGGGGAGCGCGTTCATGCGAGACGCCGCGCGCCGCTACGCGCTCGACCCGCGTCTGCGCGGTGACTACGCCACGCTGTGGAAGGACCTGGCGGACCAGGAGCTGAGCCCGTCCGTGGTGGTCCACCTGTGGAGCCTCGCCTCGTCGGGCGAGGACCTCCCGGGGCCCGAGCTGTTCCGCAAGGTCCAGGACACGGGCTACTACAGCCTCCTACACTTGGGGCAGGCGCTCGCCCAGGGCGACACCTCCCGCCCCGTGCGGCTGGAGGTCGTGACGGACCGGCTGCATGACGTTGCGGGCGAGGGCACCGCCCTCCCGGAGAAGGCCACGCTGCTGGGGCCCTGCAAGGTGATTCCGCAGGAGCAGGAGCACGTCACCACGCGCTGCATCGACCTGATTGCCCCCGAGCCTCGGAGCGCGGGCGTGGAGAAGCTCGCGGAGCGCCTGCTGGCCGAGTTCAGTCAACGCACGCGTGACGCGGTCGTCGCGTGGCGCGCCAACCAGCGCTTCACGCAGACCCATTCGCCGCTCCGCCTGGAGCCCTCGGGAGAGGCGCACGCGCCGCTGCGCGAGCAGGGCGTCTATCTCATCACCGGAGGCCTTGGCGGCGTGGGCCTGATGCTCGCCAGGCACCTGGCGCAGACCCTCAAGGCACGGCTCGCGCTGCTGGGCCGGACCACCCTGCCGGCGCCGTCCGAATGGGATTCGTATCTGGCCACGCACCCGGAGACTGACGCGGTGGCCCAGCGCATCCTCCGCGTACGGGAGCTGGAGCAGAGCGGCGCGCAGGTGATGGTGGTGGGCGCGGACGTCGCGGACGCCCAACAACTGGAGGCGGCGGTGACGCAGGTGGAGGCCCGCTTCGGCGCGTTGCATGGCGTGCTCCACTGCGCGGGCGTCACCCACGGCCCGTCGCTCTACAACCCGCTGACGGAGATTGGTCGGGGCGAGTCCGAGACGCAGTTCGGCCCGAAGGTCTACGGCACGTATGCGCTGGAGAAGGTGCTGAGCCGTCGCTCGGTGGACTTCGCCCTGCTCTTCTCGTCCAACGCCGCGGTCCTCGGTGGTCTCGGCTACCTGACGTACGCGTCCTCCAACCTCTTCATGGACGCCTTCGCTCAAGCCCGCTCCGGAGGAACTGGGACTCGCTGGGTGAGCGCGTCGTGGGACCCGTGGCCGGAAGAGACGAAGCACACCCACGTGCGCACCAGCATGGACCAGTACGCCATGACGCCCCAGGAAGGCGCCGAGGCCGTCCGTCGCCTGGTGACGCTCGGCGTGGATGGACACGTCATCGTCGCCACCGGAGACTTGGCCCAGCGCTGGAGGCTTTGGATTCAGCGCGACACGTCCCAGCCCACGTCGGGTGCGCGGGCGGCCGGCAAGCCGCGTCGCGCGAAGACGCCCTTCGTGGCGCCCGCGAGCGAGCTGGAGAAACAGCTCGCGGCCATCTGGCAGGAAGTCCTCGGCGTGGACTCCGTGGGCCTCAACGACAACTTCTTCGACCTGGGAGGCCACTCGCTGCTGGCCACGCGCGTGGCCGGACGCCTGCGCACCCAGTTCGAGTTCGACATTCCCCTGGCGAAGCTCTTCGAGGCCGCCACCGTGGCCTCTCTCGCGAAGCTGGTGGCCGACCACCAGACCGCGCTCGAAGAGGCCGCCAGTCAAGCCGCGCTCGAGGAGCTGTCCAACCTCAGCGACGAAGAGATTGAAGCCGAGCTGGCGCGACGCTCGCGCTAGCCCGCACTGAATTTCAGCCGGGCCGAGCAGGACACGTCATCGGCCCCCCGCAACCTTCTCCTCCGCCCTGGTCCCCCCGGGTCGCGGAGGCACCGAAGTTGGAGTCCAGCAATGAGCGGTAGCTCCAAGAATCTCGACAAGCTCACTCCCAAGCAGCGCGCGCTGTACGAGTTGCTCCTCAAGGAGAAGAAGGGGCAGCTCCAGGCCACGACGACGCAGGCGCTCGAGCGGACCATTCCGCGTCGCGCCGGAACGGAGCCCGCACCGGCTTCCTTCCCGCAGCAGCGACTGTGGGTGGTGGACCAGCTCGAGGGCGGAGAGGCCTTCGCCTACAACGTTCACATCACCGTGCAGTTCACCGGCGTGCTGGACGTCCCGCTGCTGGAGCGGTGTGTGAATCAGGTGGTGCGACGCCACGAGTCGCTGCGCACCGTGTTCGCCGCGAGGGACGACGGGCTCCCCATCCAGGTCGTCGTGCCGGAGCTTTTGCTGACCATCCCAGTGGAGGACATCTCCCGGCTCGGCAAGGCGGAGCAGGACGAGGAGGTGGAGCGCCGCACGAGCGAGGAGTCCCAGCGCCTGTTCGACCTGGCGCGAGGCCCCCTCTTGCGCGGCAAGGTGCTGCGCCTGGGGCCCGACAACCACGTGGCCCTGGTCACCATGCATCACCTGGTGACGGACCGCTGGTCGCTGGGTGTCTTCGTCCGCGAGCTGATGGCCTTCTACGCGGCGGAGGTCACGGGACAGGCGCCCGCGATTCCCGAGCTCGTCATCCAGTACTCCGACTTCGCGGAGTGGCAGCGCGAGCGGATGCAGGGTGAGCGGCTGCGCGTCGAGCTGGACTTCTGGAAGCAGCACCTGAAGACGTTGCCAGCGCCGTTGGAGCTGCCCACGGACAGGCAGCGCCCGGCGCGCCAGACGTACCGGGGCTCCCGCCAGTTCGTCACGCTCCCCGTCGCGCTCACGCGTGCGCTGAAGGAGGTCAGCCAGCAGGAGGGGGCCACCCTCTTCATGACGCTCTTGGCCACGTTCCAGACGTTGATGCACCGGCACTCGCGACAGACGGACATCACCGTCGGCTCGCCCATCGCCGGCCGCAACGTGCCGGAGCTGGAGACGCTGATCGGCTTCTTCGTCAACACGCTGGTGCTGCGCAATGACCTGGGCGGCAACCCCACCTTCCGCGAGCTGCTGCGCCGCGCGAAGGAGGTGTGCATGGCCGCGTATGCGCACCAGGAGCTGCCCTTCGAGAAGCTGGTGGAGGAGCTGCAGCCCCCGCGTGACTTGAGCCGTCACCCGTTGTTCCAGGTGATGTTCAGCTTCCAGAACACCCCGCGCCAGGACCTGTCGATGCCGGGGTTGCAGTCCACCTATCTGCTGGTGGACCCGGGCTCGGCGAAGTTCGACCTGCTGCTGGAGCTGCGCGAGGACCGGCCGGACGAAATCTTCGGCTGGCTCGAATACAACACCGACCTGTTCGACGTCGCGACCATCCAGCGGATGCGCGGGCACTTCTACTCGCTGCTCGGCGCGGTGGCCGCCAACCCCGACGCCCGTCTGTCCGAGCTGCCCCTGCTCACCCAGGAGGAGCAGCTCCAACTGCTCTCCGACTTCCAGGGCCAGCAGGACGACTTCCCGCGCGACGTGTGCCTGCACTCACTCATCGAAGCCCAGGCTCGTCGCACTCCCGACGCGGAGGCCCTCCGCTTCGAGGACTCTGCTCTTTCCTACGCGCAGCTCGACTCACGCTCCAACCAGCTCGCGTGGCACCTGCGCTCCCTTGGCGCTCGCCCGGGCTCCCTCGTCGGCGTCTGCCTGGAGCGCTCCCTCGACCTCGTCGTCGCGCTGCTCGCCGTCCTCAAGTCCGGCGCCGCCTACGTTCCCCTGGACCCCGCGTATCCCCACGAGCGCCTCGCCGGCATGCTCGACGATGCCCAGGCCCCCGTGCTCCTCACTCACGAGCACCTGAAGTCCGCCCTCCCCCAGCACGACTCTCGCGTGCTCTGCCTCGATTCACAGTGGGACGACGTCGCAGTCCACTCCCGAGTCTCGCTGCCGCTCCTCGCCGGGCCCGACGCCCCCGCCTACGTCATCTTCACCTCCGGCTCCACGGGCCGCCCCAAGGGCGCCATCAACTCCCACTCGGGCATCGTCAACCGCCTGCTGTGGATGCAGCAGCAGTACGGCCTGTCCCCGGACGACACCGTCCTTCAGAAGACGCCCTTCTCCTTCGATGTCTCCGTCTGGGAGTTCTTCTGGCCCCTCATGACGGGCGCTCGCCTCGTCCTCGCGAAGCCCGGTGGGCACCAGGACCCCGCCTACCTCGTTCGCCTCATCTCCGAGCAGCGCGTCTCCACGCTCCACTTCGTCCCCTCCATGCTCCGTGCCTTCCTGGAGGAGCCGGGTGTCGAGAAGCTCTCCGGACTTCGTCGCGTCGTGTGCAGTGGTGAGGCCCTCCCCGCCGAGCTCGTCCGCCGCGCGCACGCCCTCCTTCCCGCCTCCGCCGAGGTCCACAACCTCTACGGCCCCACCGAGGCCGCCGTCGACGTCTCCTTCTGGCACTGCGCCCGGGGCGACTCCCGACACTTCGTCCCCATCGGTCGCCCCGTCTCCAACACGCAGCTCCACGTCCTCGACGCCACCGGACTCCCTACTCCCGTCGGCGTGCCGGGCGAGCTCTTCATCGGCGGCGTCCAGGTCGGCCTCGGCTACCTCAGCCGTCCCGCTCTCACCGCCGAGCGCTTCCTCCCCGACGCCTTCTCCGCCATCCCCGGCGCGCGCCTCTACCGCACCGGCGACGTCGCTCGCTGGCTGCCTGACGGCTCCCTCGAGTACCTCGGCCGCGCCGACTTCCAGGTCAAGCTGCGCGGCTTCCGCATCGAGCTGGGTGAAATCGAGGCCGCGCTCCTCGCCGCTCCCGGCGTCTCCGATGCCGTCGTCGTCCTTCGCGAGGATGCTTCCGCTCCCCGCCTCGTCGCCTATCTCGTCGCCT
>NZ_JABUMT010000077.1:0-217 GCF_013336715.1 Myxococcus sp. CA056 | reverse complement strand
GTCGCGGCCCACTCGGGCTGCGGAGCGGGAGTGCCGGTTGCGTCCGTGGTGGCCCACTCGGTCTGGACTGCGTCGGCGGGGAGTTCCTCGGTCGCGGCCCACTCGGGCTGCGGAGCGGGAGTGCCGGTTGCGTCCGTGGTGGCCCACTCGGTCTGGACTGCGTCGGCGGGGAGTTCCTCGGTCGCGGCCCACTCGGGCTGCGGAGCGGGAGTGCCGG
>NZ_JABUMT010000076.1:0-251 GCF_013336715.1 Myxococcus sp. CA056 | reverse complement strand
GTTCGCGTCGAAGACCCGCAGGTTCAGGGCGTCGTCGTCGACGTACAGCACCGCGGGTAGCTCAGACGGGTTCATGACGCTCCTCCTGGCCGGCTATCCCACGACGAGGCCAGGCTGGTGACGCCTAAACCAACGATCTCGATTCTCGCACGACGTCAGGAGGCACGCCTGAGGTCGGCTCGGCGCAGGGATGGACAGGCAGAGCGCTGTGCATTCCGCGCGTTGAGGTAGGCATGTACCCGCACCATGAG
>NZ_JABUMT010000075.1:0-253 GCF_013336715.1 Myxococcus sp. CA056 | reverse complement strand
CATCATCCGCTTCACCATCTGCGCCTTGAATGCGTCTGTGTACGGCACTTCAACCGCCTGCACTCGCCCCCTTCGGGTGGTCAGCTCGGCAACTCAGCCGAGGCGACTTCTTCCCTGACACAGGGGGCTTCCTCGTCCTGCTCAATGCGCGCCAACGTCGCGGTCTCCGCGGAGGTCAACTCCGAGGGCCTCTTCACGCACAACCATGCCAATTGCTTCGGCGAGGGAAGTGCGTCAGGGCTCGTGCCCTTCG
>NZ_JABUMT010000007.1:143458-374979 GCF_013336715.1 Myxococcus sp. CA056 | reverse complement strand
GCGGAGGCAGCAGCGGCGCCACACGCTGCCAGAAGGCGTCGGGAACGAGTTCGCGGACCATGCACTCAAGCTGGGGATGCCCTTCGTCGGTGGCCACCCCAGCCCTGACTTTTGTTAGGTCCTCTTAACCCAAAGTATGGTGTTCCTTTGATAGGTTCAAATCCGAGTCGCCCCCAATGCTGCTGAAGCTTTTTACGCGCGGCAAGCTGTTGGATCTTCGAAAAGCTGGAGAGCGAGGGGTCGGTCCTTCTGTTGATGTCGAACTGAAGCGGGAAGGGTTTGCAGATAACAAGTCCGCAGCCTCTTTCAAGGGTTTCAATGAAGCGAGATGCAACTGCAAGCCCAAGGTTGTGTCATGTGTAGAGGCTTTGTTTGGATTGTCCCATGGTCCAGTCAAGGCTGCGCCAGAGAACTCAAGGGATACATGGCGGTAGAGCACGAGAATCGAACTCGCCAGAGACGTCTCTCAACGCCTCTCACTGGGTTTGAAGCCCAGGCCGGCCACCAGGTCCGGAGGCCCTACCGTGGCCGATTAGTGCCGGGCCTTCCCAGCTCCGTCAACGCTCACCGTGCCGCTGGCTTCAACCCCGGCAGCCCATGCACCAGCGTCTCCGTCAGCGTCTCTCGCAGTTCCTCCGCGGACGTCTGGAACGCCGCGCACGTCAGCTTCAAGCTCACGATGCCGTGCAGCCCCGCCCACAGGGCCTCAGCCAGTCGCCCCGGGTCCGCCTCGGCCGCCAGTCTCCCCCCTGACTTCAGGTCCTCGAACACGCGGGCCAACAGGCCGAAAGCACGAGGCCCCGCTCCATCCGAGTCGCCTTGGAAGAGCTCGGTCGACAGCCTGGGGTCTTCCATGAAGATGAGTCGGTACGTTTCCGGGTGCTCCAACCCGAACCGTACATAGGCCGCGCCCATCACCGACAGTCGCTCCAGTGGCTCCGCCACCGCCGAGCCCGGCTCCAGCGCCCCCAACAGCTCCCCGAAGCCCCGCACGCACAGCTCCCGGGCAATCGCCTCCCGGTTCTCGAAGTGCAGGTACAGCGTCGCGGGCGCGTACTCGACCGCCTCCGCCAGCTTGCGCATCGACAGCGCGCTGAACCCCTCCTTCACCACCATGTCCCGAGCCACCCGGAGGATCTGCTCCCGCAGCTCCGCCCGCTGCCGCTCCTTGCGCTCCGAAATCCCCATCCTTCAACCCTAGGGCTTGACGCTTCGAACGGCCACCAGTAAATGAACAGCGTTCACGGAACGGTGTTCATAAAAATCTCGATGTTCGAAACGGAGCGCATCATGGATGGCAAGGTGGCGTTGTTCGGAGCCTCGGGAGTCATCGGGCAGAGCGTGGCCAACGCGCTGAAGGCGCAGGGGAGGGCCTACCGGGTGGTGGGCCGCTCGAAGGCCTCCCTGCAGGCCGAGTTCGGCTCGGACCCGCTCGCGGAAATCGTGACGTGGAACCCCGAGGACCCGGCGTCGGTCCGCGCGGCCGCCCACGGTGTCGACACCCTCGTCTACATGGTCGGCGTCAACTACTGGCAGTTCCACCTGCACCCGGTGCTGATGCGCAAGACGCTCGACGGAGCCATCGCCGAGGGCGTCAAGCAGGTGGTCCTCATCGGCACCGTCTACCCCTACGGCCTGCCGCGCACGACGCCCGTGAAGGACGACCACCCGAGCGAGCCCAACAGCTTCAAGGGCCGCATGCGCAAGGAGCAGGAGGACCTCCTCCTGGCCGAACACGCCGCCGGCACGATTCGCGGCACCATCCTTCGCCTCCCCGACTTCTACGGCCCCGGCGTCGAGCTCAGCTTCCTGTACCGCGCCTTCGTCGCCGCTGTGGACGGCAAGCCCGCGCAGCTCATCGGCCCCATCGACTCGCCGCACGAGTTCATCTACGTGCCCGACGTGGGCCCCGTGGTGACGAAGCTGATGGACGAGCCTCGCGCCTATGGCCGCTCCTGGAACCTCGCCGGCGCGGGCGTGACGAGCCAGCGCAAGCTCGTCGAGGAAACCTACCGACAGGTCGGCCGCCCCACGAAGGTCATGACGATGGGGAAGGGGATGATTCGCCTCGTCGGCCTCTTCGACCCGTTCATGCGCGAGCTGGTGGAGATGCACTACCTGCACACCCAGCCCGTGCTGATGGACGACTCGGAGCTGCGCCACCTGCTCGGCGACGTGCCCAAGACGCCCTACGCCGAGGGCATCCGCCAGACGCTCGCCGCCCTGAAGCAACGGCGCGCGGCCGCCGCCGTCAGTCCAGCCCCCGCAGCCACAGGTCGTCCTCGTCCAACCCCATGAGGTGACCGACCTCGTGCATCACCGTGATTCCAATCTGCTCGATGAGCTCCGCGCGCGTCTTCGCGAAGCGCTCCAGGTTCTTCTGGTACAGCACGATGGACGCCGGGAAGTGGTCATACGCGTTCGTCACGCTGCGCTCGCCCACGGGCGTTCCCCGGAAGACGCCGAGGATGCTCGGAGACAGGGGAGGGGACTGCCCCAGGAGGTCCTCCTCCGACGGCAGGTCCTCCACCGCGATGGTGACGTTGTCCAGGTACTGCTTGGCATGCTGGGGCAGGGCCTTCACCGCATCCTCCACCGCGCGGTCGAACTCCGCCTCGGCCAGCTCCACGGGGGGAGGGAACTCCTCGGACGCCAGTGACTGCGCCTTGGCGAAGCGCTTCCTGGCCTCCTTCTCGTCCCCCCGCCGCTCCGCCATCAGCCCCAGGTAGTGGTGCGCCCACGCCTCGTCGGACGCGTCCTTCAGCACCGCCTCGAAGCCCGCGCGCGCGTCGTCGAAGCGGCACAACTCGAACAGGGCGATGCCCCGCTCCAGCCGCGCGTCCACCGAGCGCGGCACGTGCCCCAGCGCCGCGTCCAGGCTCAGCAGGGCCTGCTCGGACTCACCCATCTGGTTGAGCCCCATGCCCTCCAGGAGGAGGAACTCGTAGAGCATTTCCACGTCGTCCTCGCGCTGGGCCAGGCGCTTGCCCCGTGCGCACAGGCCCAGGCCTTCCTCCACCGCTTCCCGGTCCTCGCCGGCCCGGCAGACCAGGCAGTCCGCGGCTCCCAGGAGGATTTCCAGGTCCTCGGGGGCGACCTTGAGGGCCTGGCCATAGGCGCGGCCCGCCTCCTCCAGCCGTCCCAGCTCCGCGAGCGCCGCGGCCCGGTAGTGCAGGGCCTCCGGCAGCTCCGGCGCGTCCGAAAGCAGACCTTCCACCTGTGCCAGCGCCGCCTCGATGTCACCCGACTCGAAGGCGTCCGACACCGCCTCCAGCCGCGCCGTCGGGTCCCCCGACCCCGATCGCTTCCCGGTCCGCTTCTCCATGGCCCGGCTCATAAGAAGCCCCGCTGTGCGTTGTCAACGACGGGGGCGGCTGTTACGTTCCGCCGCCCGTGCTGGTGCGGCGTTCCGTCCCGTGAACATCCTTGTCGTCGACGATGATCTCGAGCTGTGCACCTTGCTCTCTCGCTTCCTGGAGATGCATGGGTACACGGTGTACTCGGCGTCGGATGCGCTCCAGGCGCTCGACATCCTCGAGCGCAACCAGGTGGGCATGGTCATCACCGACTTCATCATGCCCCACATGGACGGCATCACCTTCACCGAGCAGCTGAAGGCCGACCCGCGCTTCCAGGCCATCCCCGTGCTCCTGATGACGGCCAGCACGGACGGGAACATCACCGAGCGCGGCCTGCGCAAGGGCGTGGCCCTCACGCTGAACAAGCCCCTGGACATGGGCCAGCTGCTCACCTTGATGCGCTTCGCCGAGTAGCCCCCGAAAAGGCTCCTCCCCGGCACGCGTCGGGCCGTCCGCTCGCCCACACGTCCGCCCTTCCTGGTTGACATCGTTGGGCTGACCCTTATGTTGGCGCTCGCCAGGGTCGAGTGCTAACGACCTGCGTAGTATCCACGAAAATTCCAAGTAACATCAGGAGGTTGCGATGGCAGCGAAGGAGATTTTCTTCCACCAGTCCGCGCGTGAGGCCATCCTGCGAGGCGTCCGGACGTTGTCGGACGCGGTCGCGGTGACGTTGGGTCCCAAGGGCCGCAACGTGGTCATCGAGAAGAGCTTTGGTTCGCCCACGATCACCAAGGACGGCGTCACCGTCGCCAAGGAGATTGAACTCGAGAACCGGTTCGAGAACATGGGCGCGCAGATGGTGAAGGAGGTCGCGTCCAAGACCTCCGACAAGGCGGGCGACGGCACCACGACGGCGACGGTGCTGGCCCGGTCCATCTACGAGGAGGGCCTGAAGCTGGTGGCCGCGGGCCACAGCCCGATGGACCTCAAGCGCGGCATCGACAAGGCGGTGGAGGTGGTGGTGGCGGAGCTGAAGAAGCTCTCCAAGCCGACCTCCGACAAGAAGGAGATTGCCCAGGTTGGAACCATCTCCGCGAACGGGGATGAGACCATCGGCACCATCATCGCGGACGCGATGGAGAAGGTGGGCAAGGAGGGCGTCATCACCGTCGAGGAGGCCAAGGGCCTGGAGACGACGCTCGAAGTGGTCGAGGGCATGCAGTTCGACCGCGGCTACATCTCTCCGTACTTCGTAACGAACCGGGACCGGATGGAGGTCGTCGCCGAGGACCCGTACATCCTCATCAGCGAGAAGAAGATCTCCTCGATGCAGGACATGGTTCCCATCCTGGAGCAGGTCGCGCGCTCCGGTAAGCCCCTGCTGCTCATCGCCGATGACATCGAGGGCGAGGCGCTGGCCACGCTCGTGGTGAACAAGATCCGCGGCGTGCTGAACGTCTCCGCGGTGAAGGCGCCGGGCTTCGGCGACCGTCGCAAGGAGATGCTCAAGGACATCGCCACGCTGACCGGCGGCATGGTGGTCAGCGAGGAGCTGGGTCACAAGTACGAGAACCTGACCCTGAACGACCTGGGCCGCGCCAAGCGCATCACGGTGGACAAGGACAACACCACCATCGTCGATGGCAACGGCAAGAAGGAGGAGATCGAGGGTCGCATCAAGCTCATCCGCGGCCAGATCGACACCGTCACCAGCGATTACGACCGCGAGAAGCTCCAGGAGCGTCTGGCGAAGCTGGTGGGCGGCGTGGCCGTCATCAACGTCGGCGCGGCCACCGAGACGGAGATGAAGGAGAAGAAGGCCCGCGTGGAGGACGCGCTGCACGCGACTCGCGCGGCCGTCGAGGAGGGCATCGTCCCGGGCGGCGGTGTTGCCTACCTGCGCACGCTGCCGGCGCTCGAGCAGCTCAAGCCGGGCGGCGAGCAGAACTTCGGCGTGGACATCATCCGTCGCGCGCTCCAGGAGCCGCTGCGGAAGATCGCCAGCAACGCGGGCGTCGAGGGCGCCGTGGTCATCAACAAGGTTCGCGAGGGCAAGGGCGCGTTCGGCTACAACGCGCGCACGGACACCTACGAGGACCTGGAGAAGGCCGGCGTCATCGACCCGACCAAGGTGGAGCGCACCGCGCTGCAGAACGCGGCCTCCGTCGCTTCGCTGCTCCTGACCACCGAGGCCATGGTCGCCGAGCGCCAGAAGGGCAAGTCCAAGGGCGGCAGCGGCGGTGGTAGCGGCGGCGGCATGCCGGACTACGGCGGCGACGACATGGAGTACTGAGCCACGCTCCGCGTCCCGGGCCCCACGGCTCGGGATGTGGCGGGTGAGCTGGCCTCGGCCCCGGATGCCTCTTTCGAGGCGCCGGGGCCGTTGTCTTTCGTAGGGAATGGAACTTCAGGGAACGCGGCCGACGGCGCCCCCGGTGCCGCTCTCCTGGGATGTGAAGAGCAGGGTGTCGCCGTCCGCGATGAGTCCACCCGGGCCGGTTCCCTCGGGGCCGACCGCGTCGGAGGTGCCGGGAGGACAGCCCCGGGTCCGGCGCAGGAAGGCGGAGGAGCGGGGCACGGCGTCCTTGAAGTAGACGGCGCCATTCAGCTCCACCGGGAACAGCGGACCTTGCAGGCCCTCCGCGAGCACGCGGGCCTCGCCGCCAGCTCGGGGCCGCTTGAGCAGCCGGCCGGTGCCTCCGCTGCCCTCGGTGATGAGGAAGTGCGTAGGCGTGAGCTCCAGCGAGGTGCCCGTGGTGATACTCGCATCCACGCGCTGGGCCGGCGTGTCCAGGTCCAGGGGGACGCGGTAGAGGCCCGGCTCGGTGCCTCCCGTGACGAGGAACCACACGTCGGTGCCGTCGATGCGCGCGCCACGGACCTGGGTGTCGACGGTGCCCTCGAAGAGCACCAGGGACGAAGGCGTGGCACCGGTCGTGTCGACGCGGACGAGGCGGCGGCGCCCCGTCGCCACGACGAGGACGTCCTTTCCGGACAGTCGTCCGATGCGGATATCGGTGCCCCCCGTGATGACGCTGTTCAGCGAGGACTCGATGGGCACCGTACCGCGCTCACCCGTGGCCTTGTCCACGCGCCAGAGTCCAATCTGGTCGAGCACGTAGATGTTCTTCTCGTCCACGGCGATGGCATCCGGCGCGAAGAAGCCTTTGGCAACCGAGGTTGCTCCTCCTCCTGCTCTTGGCAGTCGAAGGATTTGTCCCTCTCCTTCCGGGGCTTCAGGCCGCAGCGAGTGCGACTCGGAGATGTAGATGTCCGTCGCGTCCACGGCGAGTCGGCGGGGGTTGTTCAGCCCGGGCACGAGCAGGGACTCCCGCACCGACGGAGGGGGCTCGCAGCTTCCCGCGTCCTCCTCACCGGGCCCCGCGTCGGCGCCCGTGCCGCCGTCATCCCCCGAGCCGCCGTCGCCAGGGTCCACGCCTCCGTCTGGCTGCGTCCCCGCGTCCGAGCCCGAGTCCTCCGGGCCGCTCGCGTCCGGTTCGCCCTGCACCGGGGGCTTGTTTGAGGAACACGCCACACCCAGCAGCAGGACGGACAGGAGCGCAAGCCTCATGGGACGCCTTTCTTGAATGCGCGGCTCAGCTCACGGCTCAGCGCCGTGGTGTCGGACAGCAGCTTGGGCAGACAGGCCGAGGCCCCCGCGCGAAGCGACTCCAGCGCGGTCTCCATGGTGAGGTGCTCGGCCAGCACCACGAAGGGCGCTCCCTGGGCCATGGCCTTGCCCAGCTCCAGCGCCTTGCGCCCATAGGCCGGCGCGAAGTCCCAGGACACCACCACGCCCGCGGGCGGCTCCAGCGCGATGAGCTCCGAGGTGGGCAGCACGCGGGCTTCCAGGCCAATCAACTCCAGCGCCTCGGCGATTTGCGCGGCGGTGGCGGGGTTGTCCTCCAGCACGTCCACGCGCTTCACCTGGGCCGCGGCGCCGGGCTGTGTGGGCGGCGCCGCCAGCGTGGAGCGCAAGAGCGTGCGCACCTCGCGAATGTCGTCGAAGGGCTTGAGCAGGTAGTCCACCACGCCCAGCTCCAGCGCCTGCTGTGTCGTCACCAGCGACGGATAGCCCGTCATCAGGATGACCCGAGACGTGGCGGACAGCCGCCGCGCCTGCTGCGCCAGCTCCAGCCCGGACAGGCCCGGCAGGTTCTTGTCCGTGACGATGAGGTCCACGGGCGCCTCGCGCAGCAGGTCCAACGCCTCCTCGCCGCTCGCCGCCTCGATGACCTCGCACTCCTTGCCCATCAAGTCGCGGAACACCATGCGGATGATGGTCTCGTCATCCACCACCAGCAGGCGCTTGCGCGGCCCGGGTGCCGTCTCCGAGGCGGGGAATTGCACGCGGAACACCGTGGCCGGCGCCGGCACGTCCCGCAGCGCACCCTGCGGCGCGAGGTCGATGCGCGCGTGGTGCTCCTCGGCGATTCGTCGACACACGGCGAGCCCCAGGCCCGTACCGCGTTTGCTCGCGGTGACGTACGGCTCGAAGATGCGCTCGCGCAGCTCGTCGGGGATGCCCGGGCCCCAGTCCGCCACGTACAGCACGGGCGCCGAGCCCTCGCGCGTGAGCACCACCTTCACCCGTCCACGTCCGGACATGGCGTCGCGCGCGTTGTTGAGCAGGTTCAGCGTGAGCTGCTCGATGAGGCGCGAGTTGCCCTGGACGGAGATGTCCTCCGGGGCCTCCACCTCCAGCGAGATTCGCGCCGAGTCGGGGTTGACGCTGAAGAGCTTCGCAGCGGCCCAGATGGGCGCCGCCAGGGACAGTCGCTGCTGCGGCGCATGTCGCTCGCTGGCGAGCCGGATGAAGTCGGAGACGATCTGCTCCATCCGCTCCACCTGGGACATCAAGAGGCGCAGGGGGCCGGAGGGGCCGCCGTCCTCGGCGAGCAGTTGTGCATAGGCCTTCACGCCGAGCAGGGGCTGGCGCAGCTCGTGGAGCACCTCCGCGGCGAGCTGGGTGGCGTGGAGGCCGGAGCGCTGGAGCGCCGCCGCGGCCGTGCGCGCGGCTGGCAGGTCCCCCGCGTCCAGGGCCTGGAGCAGTTGGGCGAGCGGCGCGGGAATCTCCATGTCGGGAAGCATGACGGAGGCGGCCCATCCCACGCAACGCGCCTGGAGGGAATCCGTTGACCGGCCCGCCGGGGACGCGGATGCTCCCCGCGTTCTTCCCGCGTCGCCCAGCCTGCTGGACGCCGTCGCCCGGCCTCGGAGGGCCTCTCATGCCGCAGACCGACCCGTTCCACTCCCTCGTGCCTCGGAAGATGACCGACGCCGAGCTGGCCCGCTCCATCCGGCTCAACATCGAGGCGGAGCTGGACGCCATCAACCTCTACGCCGCCCACATCGACGCCACCGACAACGAGGAGGCCAAGGCCGTCCTCCGGCACGTCATGGACGAGGAGCGTGAGCACGCCGCCCTCTTCTGGCAGCTCATCGCCCGGTTGGACCCCGAGCAGGCCCAGCACGCCCAGGAGGCGGTGGAGAAGTTCAAGCTCATCATTTCCGGTGCCCCGCATGAGTCGGTGGAGGCCGTGGGCAAGGAGGGCGCCAGCGCCGAGGCGCCGGAGCCCAGCATCGTCAAGCGGCTCACCGTCGGCAGCATGCGGCCTTGAGCTAGGTGCCGGTGCTTCCCTGGCGACGTTCGGCTGGGGGGGCTTCCAGGTCCTGCGCGGCCATGTAGACGACGTTCCGGGTGCCGCGCTTGCCGCGGTACATGGCCCGGTCCGACAAATCCAGCAGCGTGGCCTTGTCTCGCGTGTGCTCGGGGAAGCTCGCCACGCCGATGCAGGTGGTGAGCTTGAGCGACAGCCCCTCGCGCGCCAGGAACCGATGGGTCTCCATGGTGCGGCGGATGCGCTCGGCGACCTTGAGGGCCCCGCCCGAGTCGGTGTTGCGCAGCATCACCACGTACTCGTCGCCGCCATAGCGCGCCACGACGTCATGGTCTCTCACGCAGCCCTTCACCACGCGCGCCGTCTCCACGAGCAGCTTCGAGCCGACGAGGTGGCCGTGGTTGTCGTTGATGGACTTGAAGTGGTCCAGGTCCAGGAACAGCAGGCTGAAGGGGCGGTGCGTCTGGGGCGCGTCCTGGAACTCCCGGTCCAACATCAGGTGCAGGTAGCGCGTGTTGAACAGGCGCGTCAGGTCGTCGATGTACGCCAGGTCCTCGACGGCCGCGAAGCGACCCAGGTTGCGCAGCGCCAGCGCCCAGTTGCGCACCAGGTAGCTGGCGGCCTCGGAGGCGCTGCCCTCGCTGTCGCGGGCGTCCGCGTAGAAGAGCACCGCGTGCCCCAGCACCGCGTCGCCCTCGACGGCGGGGAAGGTGAGGACTCGCTGGAAGGGGACGTCCGGCACCTCGAGTTCGCGAGGGGAGCGCGCTTCCAGGAGCTGCTCGCGCAGCCAGGCGACCACCGTCTCCTCGGCGCCGGTGGGCAGCCCGCGCGTGCCCTGCGTGCGCAGGCCCACCGCGGCGTCGCGCTCCAGCAGGACGATGGCGTTGGCGGAGCCCATGGACTCGAGCGCGCCGGTGGTGGCGGTGGCCAGCTTCTCCCGGTCCAGCGTCGTGGCCAGGCGCTGCCCGGCCTCCAGCAGCGCGACATGTCGGCGCAGGGAGGCGTTCTCCCGCATCAGGTCGCGGGTGGTGAGCGCGCGGCGCACGGCGTGCTGCAGGGCTTCTGGTGCCACGGGCTTGACCAGGTACTCCGCGGCGCCGCTCTTGATGGCGCGCACGGCGGGGTCCACCTTGTCGAGTCCGGTGATGACGACGACCTCCACGCCCGGGTGTCGCTCCCGCACGTGCCGGAGGACCTCCATGCCGTCGCCACCGGGGAGGATGAGGTCCGTCACCACCGCGTCGAAGCGGTCCGCGGCGAGCGCCTGTCGGGCCTCGTGGAGCGTGGCCACCGCCGTGACGGTGTGCCCCACGGCCGTGAGGTAGTCGCCGTAGAGGGTGCGGGCGATCTTTTCGTCGTCGACGAGGAGGATGCGCGCCATCTCCCGCATGGCTTAGCACCATCCATCGGAACGCTGCTAGGGTCGCTCCCGTGTCGCCCTTCGAAAGCGGTCGCCGACTCTGCTTGCTCGTCGAAGCCGGGGAGACCCGTTATGCCGTGGAAGCCACATCCGTCATGGAAGTGGCGATGCCTGGCTCCCATGGAAGCAACCTGCGAGGCGTGCTCGAGGTGAAGGATCTGGCGGCGCTGCTCGGCGGCGCGCCGGAGCCGGACGTGGGCATGGTGGTGGTGCTCGACGTGAGTCCCACGCTCGCGGTGCGGGTCCGCTCGGTGGTGGAGGTCGCGGATGTCGCGCGCGCGCCGTTCTTCCTGTTGCCTTCGGGCCTCGCGGACTCGCTGGCGCCGCTGAGCCGGGGCGCGGTGCTCCACAAGGAGCGGCTGTACCTGGAGCTCATCGCGGAGGCGCTGCCGCACCGGGTGGGGCCTCGGGCCACGCCTGCTCCCCCGCGCCCCGTGCACTGGGCCGAGTCCGTGCCCGAGCGGGCGCTCGTCTTCGAGTCACAGGGGCGCCTGTTCGGCGTTCCCCTGGCCTTCGTGTCCCAGGTGGTGGAGCGGGGCGAGTCCTTCAGCGTCCTGCCCGTGCAGAGCGGACCGGTGGCCGGTATCTTTCCGCATGCCCAGGTCCTGTGGCCCATCTGTTCGGTTCCCGCTTTGCTGGGGGCTCCCCCCGCGCCAGAGCCATTCTTTCTCCTGGCGGAACTGGCGGGGCGTAACGTAGGGCTGACGGCCACGCGAGTGCTGGGTGTCTTGCAGCGCTTCGAGCCGGACGACACCGCGGGAAGCTTCCGCGTCCCTGGATTGCCGGAGCCAGTGCTGTTCCTTGACCTGCAGCGCATGTTTTCTTGATCGTCCCGGAGCGCAAACCGTAAGCTGCCGGGCTTGATACCGTGCCGTGAAGAAGGTTTTCTCGGCCGGATTTCTCAACGAATTCAGGGGGGTCGACGCCCCCGAGGCCCGATAACGATGCCCAAGAATCTGCTGGTCGCCGATGACTCGCTCACCATCCGCAAGGTGATCGGCATGATCTTCGCGACCGAGGACTTTCAGGTGACCGTGGTCGACAACGGGCTGGATGCCATCGCGCGCGCGCGCGAGACGCGCCCGGACGTCGTCCTCGCCGATGTGACGATGCCGGGCAAGAGCGGCTACGAGGTCTGCGAGGCGCTGAAGAACGACCCCACCACCCAGGGCATCCCGGTGATGCTGCTGGCGGGCACCTTCGAGGCCTTCGACGAGAACCGGGCCCGCGCCGCCCGCGCGGACGACCACGTCACCAAGCCCTTCGAGAGCCAGATTCTGCTCGACAAGGTGAAGGCGCTGGTCGGCCAGAAGTCCAACACGCTGCCGGCCTCCATCGCCACGCAGGTGATTCGTCCTTCCGCCACGCCCGCCGCTCCGGTGGCGCCGCAGCCCGCGCCCGTCGCGGCGCCCGTGGGTGCCCGTCCTGGCATGCCGCCCGGGCCGGGTGCGCGTCCTCCCGGGCCGGGCATGCCGCCGGGGCCTGGCATGGCGCCGCGCCCTCCGGGTCCTGGCATGCCGCCGGGGCCGGGCATGGCGCAGCGTCCTCCGGGTCCTGGCATGCCGCCGGGGCCGGGTGCGCGTCCTCCCGGGCCTGGAATGCCGCCGGGGCCGGGTGCGCGTCCTCCTGGGCCTGGAATGCCGCCGGGACCGGGTGCGCGTCCTCCTGGGCCGGGCATGCCGCCGGGCGCCGTCGCGCGTCCGGGTGTGCCGCCTCCGCCGGGTGCTCCCGCGCCGGGCATGCCTCCGCGTCCGGGCATGCCGCCGGGCCCTGGGGCTCCGGGCATGGTGGCCCGTCCTGGCGCTCCGGCTCCGGGGATGCCGGGGGGGCTGCCGCGTCCTCCGGGCGCCACGCCGCTTCCTCCCATCCAGGGGGGCGCGCCGCAGCCTGCGGCCCGCGCGAGGGATCCGTTCGGGCTGGGCGCTCCCGCCGCTCCGGCTCCCGTGGCCGCGCAGCCCGCCATCAGCATCGAGGACTCGCTGCCCGACACGAGCGGCGCGGAGGAGATCTCGCTCGACATGGGTGGGCCCGTGGCTCCGGCCGCTCCGGCGCAGCGGGGGCCTCCGGTCGCCCGTCCCGCGGCGGATGGGGGCGAGGCCCTGCTGCGCGAGGCGCTGTCCAAGGCTTCCCGTGAGGTCATCGAGAAGATTGCCTGGGAGGTCGTACCGCAGCTCGCGGAGACGATCATCCGCCAGGAGCTCGAGCGGCTGATCAAGGACCGAGAGACGCAGCACTGAGGCGAGTTTCTCGCCGCAAACCTCCTGACTTCCCCGCCGGCCCCCTCAGGGGGGCTGGCCGTCTTCAATGACCGATACGACCGAACTGTCCAAGGCCTACGAGCCCACCGAGGTCGAGGCTCGCCTCTATGCCTTCTGGCTCGAGCGCGACTACTTCCGCGCCGCGGCGACGTCCGACAAGCCCGCCTTCTCCATCGTCCTGCCCCCGCCCAACGTCACGGGCAGCCTGCACATCGGTCACGCGCTGACCGCGACCATCCAGGACATCCTCACGCGCTGGAAGCGGATGAGCGGCTTCAACGCGCTCTGGCTCCCAGGCACGGACCACGCCGGCATCGCCACGCAGATGGTGGTGGAGAAGGAGCTGAAGAAGACCGAGGGCAAGAGCCGTCACGACATCGGTCGCGAGGCGTTCCTCAAGCGCGTCTGGGAGTGGAAGGGCAAGTACGGCGCCCGCATCGGCGAACAGCACCGCTTCCTGGGGGCGTCGCTGGACTGGAGCCGCGAGCGCTTCACCATGGACGAGCCGTCGTCCGCCGCGGTCCGCGAGGTCTTCGTCCGGCTGTACGAAGAGGGCCTGATGTACCGGGCCCAGAAGCTCATCAACTGGTGTCCCTCGTGTCGCACGGCGCTGAGCGACCTGGAGGTCGAGCACGAGGAGAAGAACGGCTCCATCTGGCACATCCGCTATCCCATCAAGGGCAGCGACCGCACGCTCACCGTGGCGACGACGCGCCCGGAGACGATGCTGGGCGACACGGCGGTGGCCATCCACCCCGAGGACGAGCGCTACGTGGGGCTGGCCGGCCAGCTCGTCGTCCTGCCGCTGACGGGGCGCGAGATTCCCATCGTCGCGGACGCGGAGCTGGTGGACCCGAAGTTCGGCACCGGCGTGGTGAAGGTGACGCCCGCGCACGACTTCAACGACTACCAGACGGGCCTGCGTCACAAGCTGCCGATGGTGTCCATCCTGGACGAAGCGGCGCGGATGACGAAGGACACCGGCAAGTACGCCGGCATGGACCGCTTCGAGGCGCGCAAGGCGGTGCTCGCGGACCTGCTGGAGCAGGGGCTGCTCGAGAAGGAAGAGCCGCACAAGCTGTCCATCGGCGCCTGTCAGCGTTGCACCACCGTGGTGGAGCCGCGCCTGTCGCCGCAGTGGTTCATCAAGATCGAGCCGCTGGCGCGTCCCGCGATTGAGGCGGTGGAGCAGGGCCGCACGAAGTTCGTCCCCGAGGCGTGGACGAACACGTACTTCCACTGGATGCGCAACATCCACGACTGGTGCGTCAGCCGCCAGCTGTGGTGGGGCCACCAGATTCCCGCGTACTACTGCACGTCGTGCAGCCCCCGGCAGGGTGACGACACGGACCTGCCGCTGGACGCCCCGACGGTGAAGGTGGGCGGCGTGGACTTCGCTCGCGCGGAGCCCATCGTCGCGCGCACGATGCCGGAGTCCTGCCCCAAGTGTGGCGGCAAGAGCTTCATCCAGGACTCGGACGTGCTGGACACCTGGTTCTCGTCCGCGCTCTGGCCGTTCTCCACGCTGGGCTGGCCTCGCGACACCGCGGAGCTGAAGACCTTCTACCCGACGTCCGTCATGGAGACGGGCCACGACATCATCTTCTTCTGGGTCGCCCGGATGATGATGATGGGCCTGCACTTCATGGGCGACGTGCCCTTCCGCACCGTCTACCTGCACGCGATGGTGCGCGACGAGAAGGGCGAGAAGATGTCGAAGGTCAAGGGGAACGTCATCGACCCCTTGGACGTCATCCTCGGCGCCAAGCCCGAGCAGCTCAACGCGACGCTGAAGAACAAGTTCCCGCAGGGCATGCCCGCGTTTGGCGCGGATGCGCTGCGCTTCACGCTCGCCTCGCTCACCCAGCAGGGCCGCGACATCAAGCTGTCGATGGACCGGCTCGCCGGCTACAAGGCGTTCTGCAACAAGCTGTGGAACGCCAGCCGCTTCGCCCTGATGAACATGGGTGGGTACCAGTACGACGGCCGCTCGCCGAAGGAGCTGCCGCTCACGCTGGCGGACCGGTGGATTCTCTCGCGGCTGCAGCGCGCGACGACGGAGGCCAGCGCGTCGCTGGAGGTCTACGGCTTCGCGGAGGCTGCCTCCACGCTGTACCAGTTCCTCTGGGCGGAGCTCTGCGACTGGTACATCGAGCTGGCCAAGGGCTCGCTCTATGGCGAGGACCCGGCGGCGAAGGACACCACGCGCGCGGTGCTCGTCTACGCGTTGGATCGCGTGCTGCGGCTGATCCACCCGTTCATGCCCTTCATCACCGAGGAGATCTGGCAGAAGCTGCCGATGACCCGGCCGACGGAGAGCATCATGATTGCCCCGTACCCGACGCCGGACACGGCGCTGGTGGACGAGGCGGCCGAGTCGGAGATGGCGCCGGTCATCGCGGCCATCGAGGGACTGCGCACCATCCGAGGCGAGAGCAACCTGTCTCCGGCCACCAAGGTGAAGGCGGTGGTGCAGAGCGCGGACGCTCGCACGCGCGAGCTGCTGGAGCGCTGGCGCGGCTACCTGTTGCCCCTGGCGGGCCTGTCAGACGTGCAGGTGGGTCCTCCGGGCCCGAAGCCTCCCCAGGCGGCGGCCTTCATGGCGACGAATCTGGAGATCTACGTGCCGTTGGCGGGGCTCGTCGACCTGGACGCGGAGCGGGACCGGCTGCGCAAGGAGATGGCCCGCTCGGAGCAGGAGGCGGCCAGCATCCTGCGCAAGTTGGAGAATCCCAACTTCGTGGCCAAGGCGCCGCCCGACGTGGTGGAGAAGGACCGCGCTCGCGTGCAGGAGTTGAAGGAGCGCAAGGCCAAGCTCGAAGATCACCTGCAGCGGATCGCCCCGGAGCCGTCCATGCCTGAGAATCTGCCGACCGAGAGCAGCAGCACGTCCACCCAGGAGAGTGCCTCCCCCTCCCAGCCAGCCCAGGTGAAGGTCGCCCCGTCGAAGGAAGACAAGGGCGGCGTGGACCTGGGCCAGGAACTGAAGGGTGAGATGGGGGACGAGGGCCGTGTGCCCGAGGAGGACCCCCAGGTGCAGGACGCGCTGGCGAAGCTGCGCGAGGGGACGAAGGAAGGCCTGTCTCCCACGGACCACCATGACCTGGGCGTCGCGTACATGAGCATGGGGCTCGTGGACGACGCGATGCGCGAGTTCGGCAAGGCGAAGGAGGGCGGCGACTCCCGCGAGGCTCCGTCCAAGGGCGCGGCGTCCACGCCCGCGCGCACGGGTGGCAAGAAGGCGAAGCCCCAGGCTGTTGCCGCCTCCGAGGCCAGCGAGGCTCCCGCGAAGCCGGCGGGAGTGAAGGCCCCGAAGGCTTCCAGCGAGAAGCTGACCGTGGCGACGCCCGCCCCGGCGAAGGCACCCGCGAAGAAGGCCGCGAGCACCCAGGCTCCCGCCAAGAAGGCTCCGGAGAAGAAGGCCCCGGCGAAGGCCGCGAGCACCGAGGCTTCGGTGAAGAAGCACTCCGCGAAGGCCGCGAGCACCAAGGCTCCCGCGAAGAAGGGGGCTGCCGCGAAGGCGGCGGGTGGTAAGGCCTCCTCGAAGAAGGCCGCTGCGGTGAAGAAGGCCGCGGGTGGCAAGGCTTCGGCGAAGAAGGGCGCGGTGAAGAAGGCCGCGGGTGGCAAGGCTTCGGCGAAGAAGGGCGCGGCGAAGAAGTCCGCGGGCAGGGCTTCCTCGAAGAAGAGCGCGGCGAAGAAGGCTCCCGTGAAGAAGGCGGCGGCCAAGAAGGCGGGCGGAAGAGCTCCCGCGAAGAAGTCCTCCGCGAAGAAGGCGGCGGCCAAGAAGGTCACCCGGGCGAAGCCCTCGGCACGGGCCAAGGCCCGGCGGTAGCAGGAGGAGACGTGCAGCAGGATTACCTCGATCGGCTCATCGACCTCGCCCTTGACGAAGACCTGGGGGCGGCGGGAGACGTCACCTCGCAGGCCCTCATTCCGCCTGACGCGGAGGGCAGTGCCGAGCTGGTCGCCAAAGAGCAGTTGGTGCTCGCGGGGCTGGAGGCCTTCACGCGCGTCTTCCACAAGGTCGACCCGGACGTCGAGGTGGAGCTGCTCCGCCAGGACAGCCAGGAGATCAAACCCAAGGTCGTGGCCGCTCGGTGTCACGGGCGGCTGCGCTCGCTGCTCGCCGCCGAGCGAACCGCGCTCAACCTCGTCCAGCGCGCCGCCGGCATCGCCACCCTGGCTCAGCAGGCGATGACGTCGGTGCGGGGCTCGAAGATGCAGGTGCTGGACACGCGCAAGACGCCCCCTGGCATGCGCGTGCTGGCCAAGGACGCCGTCCGCATGGGCGGCGCCACCAACCACCGCTTCGGTCTCTTCGATGGCGTGCTCATCAAGGACAACCACATCGCGGCCGTCGGTGGTTCCATCTCCGAGGCGCTCCGGCTCGCCAAGGTGAACGGTCCTCGCCTGTGCAAAATCGAGATTGAGGTCACCAACCTCAAGCAGCTCGCCGAGGCACTCGAGCACGGCGCCGATGTGGTGATGCTCGACAACATGGACGACGCGCAGATTCGCGAGGCCGTGAAGCTGGCGGCCGGGCGTGTACCGCTCGAGGTATCCGGTGGCGTCACCCTGGACCGGCTGCCGCGCCTGGCGAAGATGGGCGTGGACTTCGTTTCCATGGGGGCGCTGACACACTCGGCGCGGGCCATGGACCTGTCGTTGGAAATCACCGCCGCGAAGAAGACGCGCCGTCCGCGCGCCGCCCCTTCGCAGGGCTGAGCCCCGCTCACTCCGGGCCCTTGCTCCGCTGAGCGAGGGCCTGGGCCTTGAGCCCCTCCATGTCAGGCGTGAAGCGGCGCTCGGGCACCAGCCTGGGCCGGTGGACGCGGTCCATCCGGAACATGCGCGCCGCTGACTTCTCCACGTCGCGCGCCAGCACGTACCAGACCGGGGACTCGACGAGCAGCCCGTGTGGCTCCACACAGCGGCGGCTCTTCTTCCCGTGGCGGTCCTCGTAGTCGAAGGCGAGGCACACCTGCTCGCGGAACGCCTGCTCGAAGATGGCGAGCAGCTCCTCGGGAGGCTCTCCCAGGTCCGCGAGAACGCGGGCTGTCGCGGGGCGGCCCACCACCACGCGTTGGCAGAGCTCGCGCATGCTCCGGGAGCGCTCCCTCGGCACGCTGGCGAAGAGCTTGTCGAGCCCCGAGCGCGCCGCGCTCCCCCACGGCAACGCGCTCCCCGTCGACGATAGGCTCGCGGCCAGCCATAGCGCGACGACCTCCTCGACGCCGAGGTGGACGGCGGTGACACCCCTGTCTCGCTCCAAGCGAACGCCGCCTCCCGGCCCGGTGTCACTGGCGATGGGCAGGCCCTGCTCCCGCAGGGTGGCGAGGTCCCTGTGGATGGTGCGCGGACTCACCCCCAGTGCGGCGGAAATCTCCGCGACGGTGGTGGCCTCCCGGCCCCGGAGAAAGTCGACCAGACGCATGACTCGGCTGACGCGTGCCATTTGCTGACAGATTCTGACAGGGATGGGCCGTACTCAAGGATTCATGGCGCGGTTGGACGCGCCCCTGAATCGAGGAGGTCGTCATGAAGGGCCCGGCTGGGACGCTGTACGTGGATGACGGTGGTGTGGGTGGGCTTCCGGTGGTGTTCGTCCACTCCAGCGCTGGGAGCACGAAGCACTGGGCGGCCCAGCTCTCGCATCTGCGCGAGACGCGTCGGGCGCTGGCGCTGGACCTGCGAGGCCATGGCCAGTCCGAGGTCCCCACCGAGGGAGCGATTTCCGTCGAGAACTTCGCGGCGGACGTGGCGGCGGTGGTGGATGGCTTGAAGCTGGAGCGGTTCGTGCTCGTGGGGCACAGCCTGGGCGGAGCGGTCTGCACGGCCTACGCCGCGGCGCATCCGTCGCGCGTGGCGGGGTTGCTGCTGCTCGACCCTGCTTCCGATGGACGACTGATTCCAGAAGAGCAGGCGCAGGGGCTGATGGCGGTGCTGGGCACCGAGGCGTGGCTTCAAGTCGTCGAGGAGTACTGGGCGCCGATGCTCGCCCCCTCGCGGCCCGAGGTCCGGGAGCAGGTGCTCGGAGGACTGCGTGCCACCGCTCAGATGGCGGTCCGGTCGGGACTGGGTTCGCTCCTGACGTTCGACCCGGTCTCCGCGCTGCGTCGCTATCCGGGGCCCAAGCTGTCCGTCGTGACGGCGCACAACGAGGGTCCCGATGCGTACCAGATTCGGGTGCCCGAGCTGCCGTTCAAGAAGGTGGAGCCCGTCACCGGGCACTGGGTGCAGCTCGATGCACCGGCCTGGGTGAACAGAGTGCTCGACGGGTTTCTCGCATCGGTGCGCTGAGTTGCTCGTCCCGTCGGCGGGGACCTCACGCGGGAGGTCCCATGCCTCGAATCCCGCTCACTTCCCCGTGAGAATCTCCGCGCGAGGCTTGCCCTCCGTGGACGCGGGCATCCCCATCTCGAGCAGCGCCGCGAGCGTGGGCGCCACGTCCACCGGGTCGATCTCCGTCATGTACATCCCTGGCTTGATGCCCTTGCCCGCGAACACCACGGGCACCTGGGAGTCGTATGAATACGGCGAGCCGTGCGTGCTTCCCTCCGGGTCGAAGTAGACGACCTGGAAGGGCCGCAGCAGATACACCACGTCGCCGCTGCGCTCCGGGTAGTAGCCCTTGCGCAGGGGCGCCAGGTAGCCCGCGGGGTCCGGCGCGGAGAAGAGCTCTTCACGCGTCACCGCCGCGACGACATGGGGCTGCTTCAGCAACCAGTCCGCCACCGCGCGCCGCACCTGCGCGCCATCCACCTTGCCCGACGTCAGCGCGGGGCCGCCGAGGTACACGTCCAGTTCCTCCATCATCACCGTGACATCCGGGCCGAAGCGCTCCTTCACCATCGCGGAGATGCCCTCGCTGATAGTCTTGGGGTTCATCCGCTGCGCGGGAAGTCCCGCGGCTGCCCACTGCTCGGGCGCCGTCGCTCCACCATGGTCCGCCACCAGCGCGATGGTCAGGTTGGCGCGTCCACCGGCCGCACGCTCGGCCGCGGAGATGAGGTCCCCGAGCGCCTTGTCCAGCCGCAGCATCGTGTCCTGCATCTCCCACGAGTACGGGCCGTACTCATGGAACACGTTGTCCGTCCCGCTGAAGCTCACCGCGAGCAGGTCCGGCACCGCGTCCTTCCCCAGCGCCTCTCCGACGATGGCCGCCTTTGCCGCCTCCACGAGCAGCATGTGCGAGTCCGGCGAGACGCCGAACGCCTTGTAGAAGTTGAGCCCCGGCTCCTTCAGTCCGCCGGTGAGTGGATGGGGGAAGGTGCGGCCCAGGCCATAGGAGTCCGCCTCGTAGCTCCGGTCATCCTCGCCGATGTACTCGGCGCGCGGACGCATCAAGTCCCACGTCTTGCCGAAGGAAGACTCCGGAATCTTCCGCGCGTTGAGCTGCTTCACCCACTCGGGGAACTCCTTCGTGTACCAGGTGCCGGTCACGAACTTCCCCACGCCGTCGTCGAACCACCAGGCCTGTCCCAGCCGGCCCGCCAGGGCGATGGCCGAGCGCGACTTGAGCGACACCGCCACCGCCTTGCCTCGCTCCTGCGTGGCCATCCGCAGCCGGTCCGCGAGCGTCTCCGCCATGAGGTTCGCGGGACTGGCGTCCTGGCCCGGCTTGAGCGTCGCCTCCAGCACCGGATGCGCCGGGTCCACGAACGAATAGACGAGCTTCCCCGTGGAGCGGTCCACCCACCGGTTGTCCACGATGCCGTG
This sequence comes from Myxococcus sp. CA056, assembly GCF_013336715.1. NCBI lineage: Bacteria > Pseudomonadati > Myxococcota > Myxococcia > Myxococcales > Myxococcaceae > Myxococcus > Myxococcus sp. CA056. Next base: position 354,659 of record NZ_JABUMT010000007.1, on the reverse strand, counting down.
ACGCCAGGGGTTGGTGCCCGTGGCCAGCGTGGTGTGGCCCGGCGCGGTGCGGCACTTCGCGTAGGCATAACGCGCGTACGGGAAGTAGGCGCCACTGTCGAGCAGTTGACCCAACGCGCCCTGGAGCCGAGGCCGGTTGCGCAACAAGACGTCGCTGCCGAGCGCGTCCACGGTGATGAGCAGGGTGAGTCGGGGAGGACGCGCGGCGGCGGGCAGCGAACCCAGCAGGGCGGTCAGGACGAGGGCGCGAATCATACGTCCAAGAAGCTGCACTGCCCGACGGGGAAGATGCAACCGACAAGCGCTTCGGCGTCTTGGACGGCGGCAGTCAGCCCCTGCTACGGTCCGCGCCCTCATGGTCGAGGCCCGACTGCGCGTCATCTACGGTGACACCGATCAAATGGGTGTCGTCTATTACGCGAACTATTTCCGCTACTTCGAGTTCGCCCGGAGCGAGTACTTCCGCGCGCGCGGAGGCAGCTACCGGGAGATGGAGAGCTCCGGGTTGATGCTGCCGGTGGCGGAGGCGAGCTGCGCGTACAAGTCCCCCGCGCGCTACGACGACGTGCTCATCATCCGCGCGATGGTGAGCGAGTTGCGCCGGGCCTCGGTCGTGTTCACCTACGAGCTTTTCCGCGAGGGCGAGCCGCGCACGTTGCTGTGCACCGGTCGTACCCTGCACGCGTGCGTGGGGCGCGACGGCAAGCCCACGCGGTTGCCGGAGTCCGTGGCCCGGCTGCTGGAACATCCGAACGCAGGAACCTGAAGGAGCACAGACGATGGATCGCAACCTTGCAATGGAGGTCGTGCGCGTCACCGAGATGGCGGCCATCGCCTCCGCCCGACTGATGGGACGCGGCGACAAGAACGAGTCGGATCAGGCCGCCGTGGACGCCATGCGCCGCGCCTTCGACGCGCTGCAGATCGACGGCACCATCGTCATTGGCGAGGGCGAGCGCGACGAGGCGCCCATGCTCTACATCGGCGAGAAGGTGGGCCGACGCGGCGAGGGTGACCCCGCCGTGGACATCGCGTTGGATCCGCTGGAGGGCACCAACCTGTGCGCCTACGGCCGTCCGGGCTCCATCACCGTGGTGGCCATGGCCAGCAAGGGCGGGCTGCTCAACGCGCCGGACACGTACATGGAGAAGCTGGCCGTGGGCCCGCGCGCCCGGGGCGCCATCGACCTGCGCAAGAGCGCCACGGAGAACCTGCGCGCCGTCGCGGAGAAGATGAAGGTCTACGTGGAGGACCTCACCGTCGTCGTCCTGGACCGTGAGCGGCACCAGGACCTCATCAAGGAGATCCGCGCAGCGGGTGCTCGCATCCGGCTCATCGAGGACGGTGACGTGGCGGGCGCCATCGCCACGTGTTTCGAGGGCACGGGCGTGGACGTGCTGATGGGCACCGGTGGAGCGCCCGAGGGCGTCATCGCCGCGGCGGCCATCCGCGCCACCGGCGGCGACATGCAGGGCCGGCTGGTGCCCCGCAACCCGGGCGAAATCGAGCGCGCCAAGAAGATGGGCATCACCGACATGGCGAAAATCTATGCCGCCGAGGAGCTGGCCCGGGGCGAGGTGATGTTCGCCGCCACCGGCGTCACCAGCGGCGACTTCCTCAAGGGCGTGCGCTTCTTCGGCGGCGGCTGCGAGACGCACTCGGTGGTCATGCGCAGCAAGACGAGCACCGTGCGCTTCATCCAGTCCCTGCACAAGTTCGACAAGAAGCCGGGCTACGCTGCCTTCTAGGCCGTCCCCTCGACGCTTTCGGAGACCGACACCATGCCTGGCGCCTCGCGGACCATCGTCATCAACGCCCCCATCGAAAAGGTGTTCGACGTCATCACCCAGTATGAGCGCTACCCGGAGTTCCTGTCCGAGGTGAAGGAGACCCGCACCGCGAACCGGAAGGACAACACCGTCGACGTCCACTACAAGGTCGACGTGATGAAGACGGTCCGTTACTCCATCCGCGTGGTGGAGGAGCGCCCGCGCCGCATGTCCTGGACCTTCATCGAGGGCGAGGTCATGAAGGACAACAAGGGCAGCTGGGTGCTGGAGCCCGAAGGCGAGGGCAAGACGCGCGCGACCTACAACGTGGAGATGGCGCTGGGCCTGCTGGTGCCCAAGGCCGTCGTCAACGCCCTGGTCGACACGTCGCTGCCGAAGATGCTGGAGGCGTTCAAGCGCCGCGCCGAGGCGCCCTGAACGTGGCAGACAGGGGTCGCTCTAGACCCCATGTTCCTCGCTGACCCGCCCGCCTGGGAGTAGACAGGCGGGCAGGCCCTTCCGCCGGGTGCCCGCCGCCCCGAACGCCGGAGGTGTGCCGGGGAGTGGGTCCGCTTGCGGGCCGTCGCGAGGGCATTAGAATCAACACCATCCCGACCGGAAGTTTCGGGTCTCCATGACATCTACGCCACGGTTCCCCTGGCTCGGATGTCGGATGGCGGACGAGCAACCGTGCGAGATGGCGGCAGTGTACCCAGTGCGGAACCGGGGTTCTTAATTTGCATCTGAGAGTGGTGGCAGTGATTTCTGGGCGGGACGGCGGGCGTACATCGGGGTACGTAGGCTGAGGGGAGACGGAAACCCATGCTCGACGCCTTCATCATCGAAGAAATCAAGCGCAGGGAGCGCCGCCGGGAGGAGCACGACAGGCCCGTGGTGGAGCTGCCGCTGCCCATGCCCGACGACCGCCCGCGTCGTAGGACTGAAACCGACGAAGAGAAGCCCCAGCGGGGCGTGGTGGTCATCGACCTGCTGGCGTGAGTGACAGTCGCGGCCCCCAGGCCGCATTGGCGTGGCAACGAGCCCGCGGCGGGCGTCCCCCTGAGGACCGTCCCCCGCGGGCTTCGTGTATCCAGCGCCCCGCACGGGCGACGTCAGGCGGGGACCAGGCTCAGCAGATGCCGCGGGTGGTAGACGTCCCAGAGCGGGCCCTTCACCGTGCCGAGCGCCTCCAGCACCTGCTTGCGCCATTCGGCGGGCAGCGCCTCCTCGCCGTGGAAGGCGCCCACCAGCGCGCCCGTCACCGCGCCGTGGACCTCGGTGTCTCCGCCCCGGTGGATGACGTCGACGAGGGCGGCCTGGGCCGTGGGCGCATGGAGCAGCTCCCAGAAGGCCAGTCGGAAGGCGACGTGGATGGCGTGCTGGGCGCGGTGCACGTGCAGGTCCGGACCGTACAGCCGGGGGTCGTCGTCGCGGGCGCGCGCCAGGTCCTCGCGCAGCAGGCTGGAGGCGAAGGAGACCTCCTGGACGTAGTCGGGGGCGGAGCGCCCCAGCGCCGCGCCAGCCAGCAGGATTCCGGACTCCGCTGCGGTGAGGAGGTCCTCGGCCTTCAGGTCGGCGCCGGATGTCACGGCCTTGGCGATGGCGGCGGTGAAGGCGGCGCACGCCAGCTGGCAGCGCGGGTCGAAGTGGGTGAGCGCGGAGTCCTCCAGCGTGGCCTGGGTGCGGGCCTTCGGGTCGCTCGCCAGGTACACACCCAGCGGGGCGATGCGCGCGAGGCTGCCAGCGCCCACGGCCTTGCGGTGGCCGCGCAGCCAGACGCGCTTGCCCGAGCCCAGGGGCGGCAGGCCGGCCTGACAATCCTCCAGCACTTCCTTCATGGCCTCGCTGACGTCGAAGGCGTGAGGCTGCCAGGCCCGGTAGCGGCGCAGCGCGTCCGCGGCGTCATAGCGCTTGAAGTCGCGCAGGCTGTGCCCCAGGCAACAGGCCAGGTGGACCTCCTCCGTCACCTGACCCTTGCGCAGCTGATGAGGGCCTCCACCCATCAATCTGTCGTAGGGCCCATCCGCCATAGAGGGGAAGGGCGCGGCCTGCAGCGGACGGTGCGCGGTGGGCACGGCGAGGGCGTTGCCCACGGCGAGTCCGAGCAGGGCACCCCTGCGTCGCTGGGCGAGGAGGGGGTCGGGCCCCTGGGGGGCATTGCGGCGACGGGGCGGCGGCGGCATTCGGCGGGTGGACACTGTAACAGCGGCGCCGGTGAGCGTGCTTGCCCATGCTCGGGGGCTCCTCTACAACCGCGCGGCTATGCGGAAACCGCGCATCCTCGTGTCCAACGACGACGGCTATTTCTCCGAAGGACTTCAGGCACTGGTGGAGGCGGTGAGTCCCCTGGGAGAGGTCTGGGTGGTGGCGCCGGACCGCGAGCAGAGCGCCGCGTCCCACGCCATCTCCCTGCACCGGCCCCTGCGCATCAAGGAGGTCCGGGAGCGGTGGTTCGCCGTCGACGGGACACCCACAGACTGCGCTTATCTGGCCATCGTCCATCTCCTGAAGGATGATCGCCCCACGCTCATGGTGTCCGGCATCAACCACGGTTCGAATCTGGCCGAAGACGTCACCTACTCGGGGACGGTCGCGGCGGCGATGGAAGGGGCCCTGCTCGGGATTCCCGCCATCGCCTTCAGCCTCGTGGCGCGAGGCTCGTTCGACTTCGCTCCCGCGGCGCGGTTCGCCCGCTCGCTGGTGACGGCCGCGCTGTCGCGACCGCTGCCCAGGCGGATGCTGCTCAACGTGAACATCCCCGGCGGCGTGGAGCCGGAGGGCTACACCGTCACGCGTCTGGGCCGGCACTCGTACGGCTACAGCGTCGTGGAGAAGGAAGACCCTCGCGGCCGGAAGTACTACTGGATTGGCGGCAGCGACTATCAGCACGAGGACATTCCAGGCAGTGACTGCAACGCCGTGCACCTGTCCAAGCGGGTGTCGGTGACGCCGCTGCACCTGGACCTGACGGACCATGGTCAGCTCGAGGACCTGGGGGGCTGGAGCGTCCCGGACTTCGTCCGACACGAGCCGGATGGTGCCTAGCGTTGAGGCCGGGCACCCCCATCCGAGCGGGCAGGGCGCTCCTGGTTCTCCTCGTGTCCGCGCTCGTCGCGGGTTGTGTGGGCCCCCGAGCCGCCTCTCCCGGGACGGAGCTCACGCTGGTGGACTCGGACGCGCCAGCCCCGTCCGGTGAGACGCGTGGGGCGCCCGCCGCTGCTTCCCCGGAGCCCGCGCCGCCGCCGCGCAATGGGGCGTTGCCGTTCGCCTTGCGCGCCGCGCACCCGGAGCCGGAGCTGGTGTCCGTGCGGCACCGCGTCGCGCCGGGCGAGACGATGTACCGCATCGCCAAGACCTACGGCCTTACGGTGGACGAGCTGTCCTCCGCCAACGGCATCAAGGACGTTCGCGCGCTGGCGGTGGGGCAGGAGCTGACGATTCCGGGCGTGGAGCGCAGCGTGCCGGTGGAGTCGTCGGACACGCTCGCCGCGGAAGCGGACCCGGAGCCCGTGCGGACGTCCACCGGTGCGGCGCCCCGGCAGGTGGTGGCGCGTCGCGAGGAGCCACCACGTCGGCCCGCGTCGCGTCCTGGCGCCGGGCGGCCCCGGCTGGCCACCCAGGGGATGATTGACTGGCCCCTGAGGGGCGTCCTGTATGGGCGCTTCGGGAAGAAGGGGCGCGAGCCCCATGACGGCATCGATCTGGCCGCGCCCGCGGGCACACCGGTGAAGACGGCGCAGGAAGGCACGGTGCTCTACGCGGGCGAGCAGCGTGGCTACGGCAACATCGTCATCGTCGAGCACGCCAACCGGCTCATCACCCTCTACGCGCACAACCGCGACCTGCGCGTGCGCACCGGGCAGAAGGTGCGCCGGGAGCAGGTCATCGCCACCGTGGGCGAGTCCGGCAAGACGTCCGGCCCGCACCTGCACTTCGAGCTGCGCCTGGACGGAAAGCCGGTGGACCCGCTCGACTACCTGGGGCCGATGCCGTCCACCTGAGCCTCGGGACGGGGGCTCGCCTCCTTCCTCGCCCGTGGACCTGGATTCGGAGGGCGCACCCCGCGAATTCAGGCGCCACGGCCCGAGGCCCCCTCTGGGACCGGGCCAGGGAAGGGTAGAGTGCCGCGCCGTGCCGCACCCCTTCGCACAGCTCGCCCTCCTCCTCGTCCTTCTCGCTCCGACCGCACGGGCCCAGGTGTTCTCCCCGTCGAGCGGGCCTGACTCCGAAGCCGCGGCCGCCGGGCCGACGGCGCCTTCGTCGAAGGAGGAGGCGCCCCTTCGCGTCGCGGTGCTCGCGTTCGAGGCCAACGCCTCCGCCCGGGACTCCGCGACGGGCGTCACCTCGCTCATCACCGGGCGGCTGGCCGAGGCTCCGCGCCTGTGGGTCGTCTCCCAGCGTGACGTCGAAGCGTCGCTCGATGACGCCCAGCGCCGGCAGCTCGCGGACCTCAAGACCTCGTGCGAACGGGGCGCCTGCCTCAAGGACCTCTCCACGCTCACCGGGGCCCGGTTCGTCGTCATCGGCCGCGTGGACCGCTTCGGCGATTCCTACCTGCTCTCCGCCAATCTCCTCGACACCGAGCGCGAGGAGAGCCTGTCCAAGCCGCGCGCGGAGTCGCCCGAGGCGGACACCCTGTTCCCCACCGTCTACGCCATCGCCGACGCGCTGGTCGCCGAACTGGTGGCTCCCGGTGTGACTCAAGGCGCGCGGCCGCTCATCGGCGGGGCTCCCATGGTCGGCGGCGGTGGTCTCTCGCTGGGCCTGCGCATCAACAACAACTTCGTCGACAAGCTGGCCAACTTCAATCCAGGCGCCGACCTGGAGGTGGGCTACTGGTTCCACCCGGAGTGGCTCGGCTTCGTCCAGGTGGGCTTCTCCTATCTGCGCTCCGACACAGCGGGCGCCGAGGGTGGCCTCAACGTCCTGCCCAGCGTCGTCGGCGCGCGCCACTACCACAACGTGGAGAAGTCACTGCGCCCCTATTGGGGTTTCGGCCTGGGCGTGCAGCTGTCCTTCGGCGACTTCGGCATCTTCCAGTCCACCGGGCCGCTGCCCACCGTCGTCGGCTTCCTCGGGTTGGAGTACCTCATCGCCGGACACGTCGGCGTCCAACTGGAGGCCGGTACGAATGTGGCCCAGGCCGTGCTCGGACTCGCGGAGTCCAAGCTCGGCGATGGCCTCAATCTGGACCTCAACCTGGGCATCGCGTACCACTTCTAGGATTCGGAGCCCCCCATGTTCTCGCGCCTGCGTTCCCTGTCCCTGATTGCCCTGCTCGCCACCGCCGCCTGTGACGACAGTCCCACGGTGACGCCCAAGGACCACGCGGAGGGCCTCTACATCAAGGGCACCGCCGAGTATCTCCAGGGCCATTTCGAGGCCTCGCTCGCGTCCTTCGAGGAGATGCGCAAGCTTGCGCCCACCGACCCCCGGTTGCCTGCGGCTCGCGGCGAGGTCTTCCTCTCCATGGGCAAGCTCGCCGAGGCCGCCACCGAGTTCGAGGCCGCCCTCAAGCAGGACCCCAAGCGCTCCACCAACTGGAGCCGCCTGGGCTTCGTCCAGGCCCAGTTGGGCCGCCCCGATGAGGCCCTCAGCTCGCTGCGCAAGGCCGTGGCGCTGTACCCCAACGACTTCAACGCGCTGGAGCAGTTGGGAGAAATCCACCTCAAGAAGGGCGAGCAGGACGAGGCCATCCGCCACTTCATCCTGGCCGCCAACGCCGCCTCGGGCTCGGTGAAGTCCGAACTCGTCCTCCGCACCACCGAGGTGCTCATCCAGGTCGGCCGCCAGCAGGAGGTGCTCGCGCTCGTGCAGAAGGCCGCCAACGAGGGCATCCGCACGGCGGCGGTGCTCACCGCGCTGGGAGACGCCCTGGTGCGCGCGGGCAAGCTTCCCGAGGCCGCCGCCGCCTACAAGGAAGCCGCCAGCAAGTCCCCCAGGGACCCCACGCTGTGGGAGCTGGTGGGCACCATCCAGCTGCAGCTCGACAAGCCGGGGGAGGCCATCGATGCGTACAAGGAATCCCTGCGCGTGAAGGACCGCGCCATCGTCCACGTGGCACTGGCCCGAATCCAGCTCGCGATGAAGAGCAAGCAGGGCGCGGAGCAGGAACTCGCCGCGGCGCTCGAGTCCGTGCAGGGCAACGACGTGCGCGAGCTGCGGGAGCTGGCCGACCTGCTCGTCACCATGGAGCGCAAGCCGGATGCGCTGCGCATCCTCGCGAGCCTCAGCGCCGAGCACGACCTGGTGAAGGACGCCGACCTCCAGCTCTCCACGGCGCGGCTCGCCCGGGAGCTGAAGGATGTCGTGCTGGAGAAGGCCGCGTGCACCCGCGCGCTGGCCGCGGACCCTCGCGTGAAGAAGTGCCCCTGAGCGTGCGCCCAGGGGCGGAGGGCCCGCGACGACGCTACGCGCGCCCGCCCTGCATCTTCCGGTAGACGCCCACCACCAGGCCCAGAATCATCGTCGAGCGGAACTCCGTGCGGCTCACGTAGATGGGCTGCATGGTGGCGTTCGCCGGCTGGAAGCGGATGCGCTCGCCTTCCGGGTAGTAGCGCTTCACCGTGGCCTCGTCCTCGATGAGCGCCACGACGATGTCGCCCGGATTGGCCGCCGGCGTCTTCTTCACGAAGAGGTAGTCGCCGTCGTGGATGCCGTCGTCGATCATCGACTGTCCCTTCACCCGCAGGGCGAAGACCTCCCGGCCATTCACGCCGCCCAGGAGGAAGCTGTCGATCTTGACCGAGTCCTCCATGTGCTCCTGCGCGAGCAGGGGCGCGCCGGCCGCCACCTTGCCCAGCAGGGGGACCTCCACCATGCCCGCGTCGCGCTTGGCGCCCAGGCCCAGCAGCAACCGTGCTCGCTTGGTGGGCACCAGGGAGCGGCTCTGCTGCTCACCCCGGTTCAGGTAGCCCTTTCGCTCCAACGCCTTCAGGTGGTCATTCACCCCGTTGGTGGAGCGGATATCCATGTGCTCGCCAATCTCCCGGATGGTGGGCGGGAATCCGCGAGTCTCCGACTCCTTCACGATGAAGCTGAGAATCTCGCGCTGGCGGTCCGTCAGCTCTTCCATGCGCTCCCTCGCTCGGCCGGCCTGATTCCCTTGGGGCAGGTCCCCAGGCAACAGGCTTTCAGTGTCCACTTTCCCTGAACATACGTGTAGAGTCAATCCGTTCAGTGTCCCACGGCGCACCCTCAGTGCGTGTCGAACTTTTCGGCATTCTCAGTTCTTGAGGGCAGACGACGATCTCGACGTACAATTCCGCCCGCTTTGTCCGAGCTCCGCCACACGCTGCTCTTCGTCGACGATGAGGCCGACGTCCTGGACATCCTTTCGCGGATGTTCCAGCGCCGGTATCGCGTCCTCACGGCCTTGAGCGGTCAGGCCGCGTTGGAAGTCCTACGTCGCGAGTCGGTGGACGTGCTCGTCACGGACCAACGGATGCCGGAGATGACGGGCATCGAGCTGGCCGCGACAGCCCGCGCGGAGGGGTTCGACGTCACCACGCTTCTGCTGACGGGCTTCACCGACCCTGATGACCTCATCGCGGCCATCAACAAGGGGCAGGTGTACCGGTACATCACCAAGCCCTGGGACGTGAACGACCTGCTCATCACCGTGAAGAACGCGGTGGAGTACACGCAGCTGCGGCGGGACAAGGAGCGGCTCATCCGCCAGCTCCACCAGCGCGTGGAAGCGCTGTTCGTGCTGTACGAGGTGAGCCGGGCCAGCGCGAATGATCCGGCCAGCTACGACAACATCATCGACCGCGTGCTCATCGCCGTGGCGCGCGTGCTGCCGTACGACTGCGGCGCGGCGCTCATCGCCCCGGACGAGTCGCGCAGCGCGACGCTGCGGCTGCGCTGCCATGGCACCGTGGGCGAGCAGGCGCTGTTGGGCGTGAAGGAGTCGATGCTCGGCGCGTACCGCAAGAGCAGCGGCCTGCTGTTGCCGGAGGACCGGGTCATCACCCGCGTGGCGGGGACGACGACGCAGGACGCGGCGGCGCCTGCTGTCTACCCCAGCCAGCTCACGGTGAATCTGGTCGCGGGTGGGCGTCCGGTGGGCATGCTGTCGCTGTTCAGCCAGCGCGCGGACGCCTTCACCGAGGACGACGGCGTGCTGTTGGACGTGCTCGCCAACCAGACGGCGGACGCCATCCAGTCCCTGCGCTCGGCGGAGGAAGAGGCCCGCCACCGCATGGAGCGGATGGTGGAGTCCATGGCCGACGGCGTGGTGCTCACCGACGAGAAGAACGACATCGTCGTGATGAACCCGGCGGCGCGCAGGCTCTTGCGCGTGGGGGATGATCCGACCGAGCACACCAGCCGGATGATGGAGGAGCGGCTGGGCTTCCAGCCCTTCCACCTGGTGCGTGGCTGGGAGTACAGCGGCACGCAGGTGCTGCGCGAGGAGGTGAAGCTCTTCGACCGGCACGTGCAGACCACCACCACGCCGGTGAGCGATGCGCGCGGCACGCTGCGCGGCGTGTGCGTGGTGCTGCGCGACATCACCGACCAGAAGAGGTTGGAGGAGCGCAAGGACGAGTTCGTCTCCATGGTGAGCCACGAGCTGCGCACGCCGCTCACGTCCATCTCCGGCGCGCTGGACCTGGTGCTCAACTTCATGGCCGGGGACATCAACGAGCGGCAGCGCCGCTACCTGTCGCTGGCGCGGGACTCGACCGAGAAGCTCAACACCATCGTCGACGACCTGCTGGACCTGTCGAAGTTCGCCAAGGGCCGGCTGCGGATGAACTTCGAGGTCGCCTACCTGGACGAGCTCGTCCAGCGGGTGGTGGAGAAGTACGGCCCGGCCTTCGGCGAGAAGCGCGTGCAGGTGACGCCGGGACTGCCGCGCCATCCGCTGCGCGTCGTCGCCGACCCGAACCGGCTCAACCAGGTCCTCAACAACCTGCTCAACAACGCGGTGAAGTTCACGCCGGAGGGCGGCGAGGTGCGCGTGGAGCTGCACGCCACGTCCAGCCTGCCCGGCTACGTGGTGCTCTCCTGCTGGAACAGCGGCGACCCCATCGCCGAGGACAGCCTGGAGCGCATCTTCGACCGCTTCGAGCAGGCGCGCACCAAGGCCAACCGCACCGTGCGCGGCACGGGCCTGGGCCTGGCCATCTGCCGCAACATCGTGGAGGCCCACGGCGGCCGCATCTGGTGCGAGCCGTGCGCGGACGGCGTGCGCTTCATGGCGGTGCTGCCCACCGAGCCGCCGCCGGAGCTGCGCCAGTCCGACGACGCGGGCGAGGCACCGGGCCCCCGACGACGCGAGAGCCGGGGCCGCGTGCTGGTCATCGAGGGCGAGCCGGAGGTCGGCTACATCGCCAAGGCGCTGATGTCCGCGCGCGGCTACGACGTGCGGCTGGCGTTCAACGCGGAAGAAGGCCTGGCGAGCGCTCGGCTCCACCACCCGGACATGGTGCTGGTGTCCGTGCGGCTGCCGGACGTGGACGGGCTGCGGCTGGCGGAGATTCTCCGGCATGACCCCGAGACGCGGCGCGCGCCGCTGCTCCTCTCGTCCGCCTTCGACGAGCGCCAGCGCGCCTTCCGCGCCGGGGCCGATGCCTTCCTGGTGCGCCCGCTGATGCCGGACAAGCTGCTGGCCACGGTGGACTCGCTGGTGCGTGGCCGCGCGGGCACGGCCCACGGACGCGTGCTGGTGGTGGACGACGACGTGAAGATCGCCACCATCTGCCGCGAGGTGCTGGAGAACATCGGCTTCGACGTGGTGGTGGCGGGCTCGCTGGAAGAGGGGCGCCGCTCCCTGCGCGAGCGCCGGCCGGATGTCATCCTGCTGGACGTGACGCTGCCGGACGGCGATGGCTTCCTCTTCCTGGAGGAGATCAAGGCCGAGCGCGCCAGTGGCCACATCTCCGTCATCTTCATCTCCGCTCGCGCGGAGACGTCCTCGAAGGTGCGCGCCCTCAAGCTGGGCGGCGACGACTACCTCACCAAGCCGTTCGACGCGCTGGAGCTGGGCGCCCGGGTGGAGAGCGTGCTGCGCCGCAAGGAGCAGGAGCTGTCGGCCTCTCCGACGACGCAGCTTCCGGGCTCCACCGCCATCGAACGCGAGGTGCAGCGGCGGCTCGTGGCTCGGCGGCCGTTCGCGTTCTGCTACCTGGACCTGGACAACCTCAAGGCCTACAACGACTACTACGGCTTCGCGAAGGCCGATGGCGTCGTGCGCCAGACGGGCGACCTGATGCGCGAAATCTTCGCGCAGGAAGGACTGCCCGGAGACTTCCTGGGACACGTGGCCGGGGACGACTTCGTCTTCATCGCCGCGCCGGAGTCGGTCGACCGCGTCTGTCAGACGGCAATCGAAACTTTCGACCGCATCATCCCGCTCTACTACGACCGGCAGGACCGTGAGCGGGGCCACATCGAGGCGGAAGACCGCTTCGGAGAGCGCCGGCGCTTCCCCATCATGAGCGTGTCCATCGTCGCGGTGATGACGGACGGCACCCAGGACCACGCGGAGCTTGCCCGGCGCGCGGCGGACATGAAGAAGCGCGCCAAGGCCATCCTGGGCTCCGTCTATCTGCGCAGTGACCGCGAGCAGGTGGTACGCTCCGTCGCCGGGTGAGGCTCTACCAGCAGCTGGTCCTGTTCATGCTCGCGGCAACGGTGCTGCCGCTCGCCGCGGTCGGCTTCCTGTTGCTCTCACGCGCCGAGGCGGAGCTCGCTGCTCGCATCGACGCGGAGCAACGCACGCGGGCTTCCGCCGCGGCCGAGGCCGTGGGCGCCACGTTGATGGAGGTGGTGGACGCGCTGGCACGCTCCGCCGAGCTCATCGACTGGCAGTCCGCCACGGAGGCGGAGACGGTGGGAGGGCTGCGCCTGCTCTACGGCCAGTCCCCGGCGGTGAGCGCGGTGTTGAAGCTCGACGCCCACGGCCGCCCGCTGGGCGCGCCCGTGTTCCGGACGCAGGGCGTGGAGGGGCACCCCGGCTTCCAGGCAGAGGGGCTGACGCGGATGGTCCAGTCCGTGCCCGTGCAGCAGCTCCGCGGGGGCGGCAAGGGACAGGCCGCGCTCGGCGGCGCCTATGTCCACGCGGAGAGCGGGCACGCGGCGGTGGCCGTGGCGGTGAAGCTGGCGGATGGCGAGGATGCCCCCTTCGCGCTGGCGGAGGTGGTCTTCGAGCCGCTGGAGGCCGCGCTGCTCCGCCGTCCCGAGGGCGCCCTCGGGCGCGTGGACCTGGTGGACGAGGACCGGCGAATCCTCGCGAGCTCCGAGCCCGCGCGACGCATGAGCACGCTGGCCCCGGAGCTGGCCGCGCATCTGTTGACGCAGACAGCCCCGGAGCCGGATCTGGTGCGCAGCTTCCGCGTGGAGGGGCCGCCCCGGCGCGTGAGCGTGGCGCGGGTGTCCCGCGGCCTGCGCTTCGATGTGGTGGTGGAGTTGGACGAGGCCACGGCCCTGGCCCCGGTGCACGCCATGCGGCGCACGGTGCTGGCCTCCATCGGCGGGGCGTTCTTCGTCCTCCTGGGGCTGGGCGCGCTCTTCACGCGGCGGCTCAACCGCAGGCTGGAAGAGGTGGTCCAGGGCGCGGAGGCCTACGGGCGCGGCGAGCTGAGCCGGCGCGTCAAGGTGGAAGGCCAGGACGAGTTGAGCGAGCTGGCGAACACCTTCAACCGCATGGGCGAGGAGCTGGAGTCGGCCCGCGCCAGGATGCTGCGCTGGAATGACGAATTGCGCATGCGCGTGGACGAGGCCACCCACGATTTGCGAGGCGCGCAGGCCCAACTGCTCGAGGCCCAGAAGCTGGCGGCGGTGGGACAGCTCGGCGCGGGCGTGGCGCACGAAATCAACAACCCGCTGGCCGGCATCCTCGGCAACGTGCAGTTGCTCATGCTGGACCGAGGCACCTCGGACCCTGATTTGGAGACGCTGCGCAAAATCGAGCACAGCGCCAAGCGCTGCAAGGAAATCACCCAGAACCTCCTGCGCTTCTCCCAGCAGCGCGAGCGCGCCGACCTGCGCCCGGTGGACCTCAACGCCGTGGTGCGCGATGCCCTCAGCCTCACCGAACATCAGATTCTCAGTGACGGCGTAACACTTGCCACTCAGTTGTCACCGGGTCTGAGCCGTGTTCGCGCCGACCCCGGGCACCTGTCCCAGGTCATCCTCGCGCTCCTGTCCAACGCGCGCACGGCGATGCTGAAGTCCCCCACGCGGCGGCTCACCCTGCGCACGGGCCAGCGCGACGGCCGGACGTTCCTGGAGGTGGAGGACACCGGCAAGGGCATCTCCCCCGACATCCGTCCTCGCATCTTCGAGCCGTTCTTCACCACCAAGGACGTGTGGTCCAACGTGGGGTTGGGCTTGAGCGTGGCCTGGCGCGTCGTGACGGAGTCAGGTGGAACGCTCTCCGTCCGCTCGGAAGTAGGGCAGGGGGCCTGCTTCACCGTCGAGCTGCCGAGGGCCTGAGCATCCCACTCCGGCTGTGATAGCTAGAGAGACGCCATGGCCGAGCCCCGCCCCTCCCGGCGCCAGACGCCTTTCTTCGTCGGCCTCGCGCTGATCCTCGCGGCGTTGCCGTTGGGATGGTTCATCTTCCTGCGCGAGCCGCCTCCGCCGCCCCCGCCTCCCGCTCCGCCCGTGGTGTCGGTGCCGGCGCCCGTGGTGCCCAAGGCGATGGAGCTGGAGCTGACCGAGGTGACGGGCACCGTCGAGGTGAAGGAAGGCGACGGCACCTGGCGAACGGCTTCCGTGGGCATGGCCCTGCGGCGGCACGACAAGGTGCGCACCAACGACGGCTCCTACGCGGTGCTCATCGGCGGTGAGGCGGTGGAGTTCCGCATGGACCCGGGCACGGAGGTGTCCGTGGAGGAGCTGACCGCGTCGGTGTCCCGCATCCTGCTCGCCAACGGCATGGCGACCGCCGTCGTGCGTCCCGGCAAGCGCCACACCTTCGAGGTGAAGGCAGCGCAGAGCGACGCGGTGGCGACCCTGCAGGAAGCCGGTGCCTTCACCATGAGCAACAACGGCCAGGGCACCGTGGCCGTGGGCACGCGCGAGGGTGAAGTGACGTTGCTCGGTCAGGGCAAGGTCGTCATCGTCCGTGCGGGCCAGCAGTCCGTCATCCGTCCCGGTCAGGCCCCGTCGGAGCCGGCGGCTGTTCCCACCAGCCTGCTGCTCAAGGTGGACTGGCCCTCGGAGCGCACGCGCCGGGAGAAGGACCTCGTGGTTCGGGGCCAGACGACACCCGGCAGCCGAGTCCAGGTGAACAACGTGCGAGTCCTCGCCGACGCGGACGGACGCTTCGAGCGCAAGGTGAAGCTGCGCGAAGGCTCCAACACCGTGGACGTGCGCGCCGTGGGTGTGGGTCGTGTCGAGCAGCACGAGAAGGCGGAGCTCATCGTCGACACCCGGCCGCCTTCGCTCAAGACGGACCCCGACATCTGGAACCAGGCCAGCGACGCGGCTCCCTGACTCGGGGAGCGTGCGGGCAAGCAGTCGGCTTGACCCCTGCCAGGGGGTCTCCCTAGACTCTGAACCACAGTCGTTCCTGTTCAAGGGCAATCCTGGCCGAAAGGCCTGGTGCGCAAAGCCGCGGGGCCTGAAGTCCGGCCGGCCGTGACCGCCGTGGGAAGCACGCTCCGGGGAGCATTCCGGGCCCACTGCGCCTTGTGCGGGCCATGGGTCTGTCGTTCCTGAGTCCCCCCGGGAAGGTGGTTTCCGATGCTGCGCGCTCTGGCCCTCTTGACGTGCTTGTTGCCTGCGCTGTCCCCCGCCTCCCCTGAAGTCGGCAGTCTCTCCGGGTCCGCGAAGCTGGTGAACGGTGGCCCTGGAGACCAGACGGACCCGCACGTGAGCGGGGCCCTGGTCGCCTACACGAGCGAATCCGGAGGCACGAGCGAGATTCGCTACCACGACCTGGCGTCTGGGACGGACCAGGCGATTCCGAACGACGGCGCGTTCGACTTCGTGTCGGACATCAGCGGAAGCACCGTGGTGTTCACCCGCGTCAACACCTCCAGCGCCATCTTCACGTACGAGGTGGGCAAGGCGCAGGCGCCGGTGGAGCTGGCGCCACAAGCGGGCAGCAGTCGCAGGGCGGCGGTGATTGGCGGTCGCACCGTGGCGTGGCAGGACTTCGGCTACACCGGCAGCACGCTGGAGCCGGAGATCGCCCTCTTCGATCTGGACCAGGGCACGCTCACCCGGCTCACGGATGATCGCATGCTGGACCGCACGCCGTCGGTGGCTCCGGACGGGAAGACGGTGGTCTGGGCCAAGTGCGACGCGCAGGGGCAGCACTGCGACATCTGGCAGGCGCGCTGGGCTGGCAATGGCTTCAACTCGCAGGCGCTCACCGGCAGCGAGGGCGAGGAGTCGCAGCCCGACACCAATGGGGACATCGTCGTCTACGCCAGCACGCGCACGGTGGATGGGGTGTCGGACCGCGACATCTACTGGAAGCCGGTGAATGGCGGCACCGAGCAGCGACTCGCGCTGCCGGGACTGGATGCGAACCCCAGCATCAGCGGCTCGTTGATCGCCTTCGAGCGCAAGGACCCGGCGAAGGGCGACTTCGACATCGCGCTCTACGACCTGGATACGCAGACGCTCTACCTGCTCACCAAATCGGCGGAGAACGAGAACCTCAACGACTTGAGCGTGGCCGACGACGGCACGGTGCGGGTGGTGTGGACGGTGGCGGAGAACGGTGACTTCAACGTGCACTCGTTCACCTTCAAGCTGCCGGGAAACGCCCCCTGCGAGGACGTGGCGTCCGCGGAGCCTCAGCGCACGGCCGAGGCGGTGTGCACGCAGCCGGGGTCCACGCCGCTGCTCGCCGCGCTGGAAGTGGCGCGGACCACGGGCCAGCCCAATGCGGTGTCACTCGGCTTCTACGGCCTGGGGGCCGGGGTGCTGTGCGTCGACAACGGCTACAGCGGCGAGCGCGCCACGTCCGGCTGGGTGTGGCTGGACGGCGCCGAAATCGTCGACCCCTCCAGCTTCAAGCCCACCGTGTCGCTCGTGGCCCGGGATGTCACCCTGGATGGCAACACCTGGCTGGCGGCGCTGATCTCCGGAAATGCCGGAAGCTCCTTCCGCATTCGCATTTATGGCACCGCGTCACAGTGCGACGTGACGCCGCCTCCCGTGAAGGGGGAGGAGCGCATCCCCGGCGAGTACGTGGCTCCCCTGTCCCTCGAGGTGGGTGGGGTGTCATCCCTGACCTTTGTGCCGCAAGGCGAAACACATGGAGCAGGGTGTAGCGCGGGAGGCACGTCGATGGCGGCGGCCGGGTTGGTGCTGGTGGCGTTGTGGCTGGCGCGTCCCCGGCGTGTCTCCGTGAGGGTTTCGCGGAAGGAACTTCGGCGGAGCGGACGGGCCCTGTAGACTTCGTCTCGTCCTGAAACATTTTCCGCTCCCAGTCCTTGTGATGCTGTGCGTGTGTGCTTCGGCCCGAGCCGACACACTCGAACTGCTTGGGCCGTCGTCCGCCGTGACGCCAGAGGGCTTCCCGGTGGCGGTGGTTCGCAAGGATGCGTCCGGAGTGCCGGTGCCCTGGGTGGGGACGCCGACCCTCACGGTGGATGGCGCGGAGCTTCGAGAAGGGCCCGCGCAGCCGCCGCTTCGCACCTTCATCGTCGTGCCCCGTCCAGGCGCGCGCGACGTGGAGGTGCGCGCGCGGGTGGATGGACTGGAGGCGCAGGCGCGCTTCGTGCTCGGACCTCCGGCCACGGACGTGAAGCTGGGGTTGGAGCCCGCCGCGCCGGTGAAGGGGCGCGACAAGGAAGCGGTGCTCACGGTGAGTCTGCTGCGGCCGGATGGCACGGCCGACGACAGCGGCGCGCCGCCAGTGGTGCGGGTCAGCACCGGCAAGGTGGAAGGGCTGGAGCGCGTCGCGCCGGGGACGTATCGCGCGCGCTATGTCCTCCCGGACACGCGCCATCCGGAGGTGGCCATCCTGGTGGCGTTCTCCGCGTGGCCCAGTCCGCAGTCCGTCCACGGAGCCTATGGGCGCGTGCTGGTGCCGCTCGCCGCGTCGGTGAACCTTCCGGGCACGACGGAGCCGGATGCGCGCATCTCCATCGACATCGCGGGGGAGAGCTTTGGCCCCGTGACGGCGGGACCGGATGGCCGCTTCCGTCTTCCCATCGTCGTGCCGCCGGGGCATCGCTTCGGCCAGGGCCGCGTGGTGGACAGGGCTGGCAATGCGCGGCGTGAGAACATCGACTTGAAACTGCCGCCCACCGACGGGCTCGCGTGTGTGTTTCAACCGCAGCGACTCCCGGCGGATGGAGTGTCTCAGGCGCGGCTCCTGTGCGCGACGAGCGACCCCTTGGGCAAGCCCGTGGAGGACGCGAAGGTGACGGCGCAGGCGCGTCGCGGTGTCCTTCGAGGACCGTCACGCGCGGCGGGCGGCATGCTGGAGTGGCTCTACACGGCGCCTCGGACGCTCGGCGATGACGAGCGAATCGAAGCCGCGTGGCCCCAGCGCGGCGCGGGCTCTCGCGAGGTGCTGTCGCTGCAGCTCGTGCAGGGGCCGGTGGCGGAGCTGGCCCTGTCCGTGTCGGAGGCGCTCGTGCACCGGGGCGCCCAGGCGCGGGTGTCCGTGCGCGCGCGGGATGCGCTCGGCCGTGCACGCCCCGGAGCGACGTTGTCGCTGGAGGCTCGCGAGGGTGGCTTCACGCCCGCGGTGGAGTCCGCGTCCGGTGACTTCGCGAGTGCCTGGCAGCCGCCTGTCGCCGGGGGCGCGGAGCAGGTGACGCTGAGTGCTCGGGCCTGGGGGCCGGTGGGCAGCGAGCCCGCGCGCATCGCCGTGTGGCCGCGCGGGGGTGTGCTGTACGCGGGCGTCTCCGACCTGGCGGGACTGCCGGTGCCCTCGCAGCCGTTGCGCCTGGATGGACATGAGCTGACCACGGGCCTGGACGGCACGGTGGCCCTGGGCGCGTTGTCGCCGGGGACGCACCTGGTGGCGCATGGCCTGTGGACGGGATTGGTGCGCACCGTCCACGTCCTGGGCGGCGAGGGACTGGCGTATCCGCTGGATGTGCCGCTCGTGCCGGAGGCCGTCTCGCAGCAGGTGCGCGTGGCGCCCGAGGTTCCCGTCAACGTGCGGCTCCGCGGGGAAGGCGCTCGCGTGACGTACTGGCTGGAGGACTCCCGCGGACACGTCCTGGAAGGGCGCGCGGTGCATGTCGCGCTGTCGGACGGAACGCGTGAGGGCGAAGAGGTCCGCGAGGGACGCACGTCCTTCACCGTGCGCTCCACGCGTCCGGTGAGCGTCTCCGTGGCGGACGTGGCCACGGGTGTCACCGCGCTCATCGAGGTGCGCCCATGAGGCTTCCGGGCCTGCTGCTCGTGAGCGCGATGCTGTGCGCTGGGGCGGCCTGGGGACAGGGCGTGTCCATGGACGTGCCCTCGCTGGCGTCCACCATCGCCGGTCGCGTGTGTCTGGATGTCGATGGGGATGGGCGCTGTGGCGTCGACGAGCCCGGTGTCGCGGGCGTGCGGCTGGTGCTGACGACGGGGCGCGAGGTGCGCACGGACTCGCGAGGACGCTTCCACCTCACGGGCGTGGACTCCCGCACGCCGGACGCCACGCGCGGACTGCACCTGCGTCCGGGGCGCCACCGGCTCAAGGTGGATCCGCGCTCGCTGCCGGCCGCCAGTCGTGTGACTCCGGAGGCCGCCACGGTGGAGGTGCCGTGGGGCGCCGTCGCCCTCCAGGACTTCGCGGTGCGCAGTCTGGCTTCGGATGCGCCGCCGCTGGAGCTGTCCTATTCGCGAGTACCTCCCGTGGCGGACGTGGTCGCCGGCGAGGGGGCCGTGCGCTTTCGCCTCGCGGGTCAGGCCGCCGTGGGAGACCGCGTGCGCGTCGGTGCGCTGGACGCGGAGGTGGATGCTCGCGGTGGGTGGAGCGCCTGGGTTCCCCTCATCGCCGGGGACAACACGCTGGCCATCCAGGCCACGGCTCCGGATGGCAGGGTGCGCCTGTCACGGCAGCAGGTCGACGTCGTGCGCCGGGCCGAAGGCTGGTTGGTGGTGCCGAGGCCGCTGGTGCTCGTGGGCTCCTTCCAGCTTCCCTCCGCGCGTGACGAGGCCGCGGCCAGTGGTGTCACCCGGCTGAAGGTGGAGGCTCCGGCGGGGACGTCGGTGCGAGGCCCGGCGGGTGAGTCTTCCGTGGTCGGGCCCGAGGGTCGCGTGGAGGTCCCCGTGACGCTGGCTTCAGGGAACAACCGCGTGACGTTGGCCCTGACGCCGCCAGGAGGCTCCGCGCACGAGACGGTGGTGGACATCCTCGCGGAGCCGAGGCCGTTCGCGGTGGGGTTGCTGGACCTCGAAGCGAGCTATTCGCCGGCGGACAGCGACTTCCAGCTGCGAGGCCGGGGCTCCGCGCACGCGGAAGTGCGCCTGGGGCCGGTGGACGTGGTGGGGGAGTTGGACCTGCGCGACACGGATGGCCGCACGCTGCGCGGCGCGGAGCTTCCGGACTGGCTGCGTCCTCGCGTCCCCGAGCGTTTCGACCGGGTGGCGGACCCGGACTTCTCGCCGGAGGAGTGGGGCGACGACTCGGTGTCGCTGACGCCGAACGCCACCGAGGCCCGGCTTCGCGTGGAGGCGCGTCACCCGGACTTCGGCCGCGCGGGGTTGGGCACGTACCGGGCGCTGGTGCAGGACCGCGAGGTGGGCCGCTACCACCGCCCCCTCTTCGGCCCCTATGCGGAGCTGACCACCTCGAGCGAGAAGGGCCCGGGGCTCCGCGCCGGTGTGGATGCTTTCGGCGGCAGCCTCACGGACCCGACGCGGGGGCTCTCGGCCGTCCCCGCCCATGAAGAGCTGCGCGCGACGGGCGGCAGCCTCTTCTACCTGGGCGCGGTGTCGGTGGCGGAGGGCTCGGAGCTGGTTCGCGTGGAGGTGCGCGACGGCGTCACCGGTCTGCCGTTGGCGGAGCGCCACCTGGTGCGCGGGCGCGACTACGACATCGACTACTTCGCCGGGCGCATCCTGCTGTCGCGGCCGTTGTCGTTCCTCGCGGGCGACACCTTCCTTCGCACCGACATGCTCACGGAGGCCCCGGAGCCGGTGCTCGTCGTCGACTACGCGGCGCTGCGCACGACGGGCACGGAGGACTCCGGTGGCGGCGAGGTGTGGGCCGAGTGGGGCGGCGCGCGCGTGGGGCTGGCCGCGGTGCGGGAAGGCCGCGAGGGCCGTCCCTACACGCTGTACTCGGGCCGGGGCTCGGCGCGACTGGGCGCGTACTCGCTGGAGGCGGAGGCGGCCTCCAGTCGTGGCATGGCGGTGGACTCGGCCGTGTTCGGGGTGTCCGACGACGGAGGCCTGAGCTTCCTGCGCCCTGGCGCGGGGCTGGCGACGGGCGGCGAGGCCCTGGGACTGCGCATGCGGGGGCCGGGCCTGTGGGGCGACGGCACCGTGGATGCGTCCTATCGCTGGCGCGGGCGGGGCTTCTCGGATGGCGCGCACCTGGACGCGGCGCGCTTCCAGCAACTCGCGCTGCGGCTGCGTCAGCCGGTGGGACGGCTCCGATTGTTGCTGCTCGCGGATGGTCGCAACTCGGCGGACCCTCGCGAGCCCTTCGTGGACAACCCCTTCTCCGCGAGCACCGTGGGCGCGAGCGTGGGGTGGGAGGAGTCCACCTGGGGCGTGAGCGTGGAGGCGCGGGATGCTCGACTCAAGGCGGCGGAGGTCGTGGGGCAGGGCGAGGCGCTGACAGGCGGCCGCACCTCCATGGGCGTCGCGGGTCGCTACCGGCTGCTCGACGGCCTCTGGCTCCAGGCCTCGCATCGCCAGAAGCTGTCCCTGCATGGCGCGGGGCCGGGACGCGTGGACGACACGTTCAGCGCGGCGGGCGTGGACGTCGAACTGGGGCGAGACACGCGCGTGGGTGTGCGCGGTGGTTGGGGGCCCGAGCTGGGGCCTCGCGCATGGGCCAACGTGGAGTCTCGTCGCGGCTCGGACGTGTACTACGGCGGCTACTCGGTGGACGTGGATGGGCCGGACTTCGGTGCCGGACGGACGCTCACGGGCGCTCGCACGGAGCTGCCCGACAGCGGCACCGCGCTGTTCGTCGAGGAGGTGGGCCTTCACGACGCGACGTCCGTGCGGCTGTCGCGGGCGGTGGGCCTCCAGAAGACGGTGCTGGATGGCTTCAGCGTGGGCGCTCGCTACGAGCGCGGCGTGCGCAGCCTGCTGGACGTGAATCCTCCGCTGCGGCGCGACGCGGGCGGCGTCTTCGGACAGTTGCTCCTGGAAAAGCTGCGGGTGGAGGGGCGGTTCGAACTGCGACGGGAGAAGGGCACGCCGGAGCGCGGCACGACGGAGGCCGTGGACCGGTTGCAGACGGTGGTGGCGCTGGCCGCCGAGGCGGAGCTGGCGCGCGACGTGACGGCTTCCGGTCGCGTGGACTTCTCGCGAACCCTCAACGACGACGCGCTGGAGGCCCGGCTGTTGGAGGGCTACGCGGCGTTGGCGTGGCGACCCGGACCGTGGCTCGTGGTGGCGCGCTACGGAGTCACCCGGGAGCTGCTGCCGGGCACTCGCGCCGCCTTCGGCGACAGGGCGCTCCAGATTCTCTCCCTGCTTCCCGCGGTGCGCCTGGGCGACAAGTTCTCCGTCGCGGCGGGATTGCACGCGGGACACAGCAGCCTGGAAGGCTCCTCGCGGTGGGTGTGGACGGGCACGGTGCGCCCCGCCGTCCGCGTGGTGGGTGGGCTGGAAGTGGCGGGCGAGCTGGCGCGTCGGACGGCTTCACCCGACGGCGACCGGCTGACAGCGGTGCGGGCTGAAGTGGCATATCGGATGGATGAGAAGCTCCGAATGGCCGTCGGGTACACACTGCTGGGCTTCAGCGGCTTGGGTTTGGGCTCCGAGTCGTCTGAAGATCAGGACCGGCTCTACCTCCGGGCAGAGCTCGCCTACTAGGAGTATCGCGTGCGCTCCGGCATCCTCATCTGCCTCTGCTTGGGACTGTCCGCGGTGGCGGCCGCGGAGTGGAAGGAAGGCCTCTCGGTCGCGGGAGAACCGAGCGATGTGAGGGTGTGGCGTCCTGGCACCGTCGCCATCGCTTCCTCCCAGGGCGTGGAGCTCCACATCGACGGGGAGCAGGTGGCCAACCGGGTCTTGTCGCCCGCCGTGGGCACATTGCTGTTGTCCTCGGGTTGCTTCGCGGGCGTGCGGGGGGATGGGGATATCTTCGCCCACAACGACTGCCTTCCTCCTGACAGCATCCTCCCGGAGCTGCCCACCGCGACGACGACCGAGGTTCGCCGGGTGATACAGACCGCGTCGGGCACTGGCTACGCCTCCGTCGCGGTCGATACGAACGAGTTCCTGCTGCTGCACGCGAGCCCGTCCCAAACCGCCACCTTCCCGTGGAACACCCGCGTCCTGGAGACGGGGCAGTACAAGGCGACGTCGGTGATGGGCGTGACGGAGACCGCGGGGGGAGTGGCCCATGCGATCATCCCCGTCGTCGGCAATCCGAACCTCCTCTACATCCGAGGCGACCGGAGCGAGGCCGCGTTCAACATGGACGCTTCGCTGACGACGCTGCCGCTCCTGACAGTGGACCTCATCGCCACGAGCGGGGTGTATCCCATCATCCTGGCGGGCAACTCGGATGGACTGTTCCGCGCGCCGCTCTCCGCCTCGCCGGTTCCCCAGGACTTCCAGCGCGTCACGCTGCTCGACTCGGGACCGGTGAGCATCGTGTCCGTGGACATGAACACCGAGCTGAGCAGCAGCCGGGGGACGGGCTTTGGCCTCGCGGTGGGCACGCGCAACGGCGGAGAGAACGTCGTGCTCGGCGCGGTGCCGACGGGAAGCGCGACCGACTCGGGGGTGACGTGGCGAATCCATCCCGCGTTCGCCAACGCGTCGTTGCCGGTGTCGGACCCGTTCGCCCAGGTGTCCTGCGTGGACTCCACCTTCTGCGTCATCGCCCTGCGCAACCCGGTGCAGAACGTCATCTACTACATCAACGCCGTGGCACCGGTGTTCGGCGCGATTCCGGCGCCGGTCAACATCAACGAGGCCACGACGCGGACGCTGGATGTGACGGCGACCGATGAGGACGGCGACGCGGTCCGAGTCTCCGCGGAGGTGGGGCAGTCATTGGTGCAGGTCAACGCCACGCCCGGAGTGGACGCGGTGTCGCTGTCCCTCACGGCTCCAGTGGTCTGCGAGCCGACGATGACCCAGTTCACGGTGTTCGCCTCGGATGGTCTGGGCACGCATGACCGGCAGGCCACCGTGTCCGTGCGCATCGAAAACACGGAGGGACCCGGGGCGCCCGTGGTGATGCCGCTCCAGGCCACGACGTCCGCGGGAGGCCCCGCGCTCGTGTTCGCCGCGTCACCGGGCGCCGGAATCTGCGAGTCCGTGGACTACGTGTGGAGCACGCCCCCGGGCCAGCCGGTGTTGCACACGGACGCGGGCGGCCGCTCCGCCACGTTCATGCCGTCGGACTTCCTCTGCTCGGCGACAGGCGCGCGTTACACGTACGAGGTGCGGGCGAGGGACAAGGGCCTGGCTCCATCCGAGCCCACGACGTTCACCGTGGACGTGCGGCCGTGGGGAAAGCCCGCGGCGCCCTTTGCGCCGAACACCGTGCGCCCGTTGACCTCCGGGCACACCGTGGAGCTGCGTCCCGAAGCACTGCACCCCTGTGAAGCCACGGCGGGGCTGCCGCAAGTAGAGACGGTGTGGCGGCTCCAGGATGGGGGCGCGGTGCCTCCGGGGCTGACGGTGAAGGATGGTGCCGGCAACCCCGTCGACCTGACCTCGCCCGTCACCGCGCCGGTGCTCCAGGTGTCAGCGGAGAGCTGCGCGAGCACGTCGCTGACGCTGGTGGCCCGCAACCGGATGACCGTCGCGGGAGTCGGCGTGTTGGAAGGGCCGGAGTCCGTGGTGAAGGTGGAGGCCCAACCGGAGGCGGAGGATGTGTCGGCCGCCAGCCTCGACCTGTCGATGCGTGTCACGGGCGGGCAGGACGTCGAGGCGACGCTGGGCACGTCCCTGCGCTGCCCTGGGGCGCATGCGCTCAAGGCGCGCATGTTCCTGGAGTCCGCCGATGGCGCGCCCATTTCCTCCCAGGTGGTGCCCGTGCCCGGTGCGTGGCGCTTCCAGTTGCCAGCGGTCTGCTCGGCCACCCCGTACACGGTGCGAGGCGAGCTCTTCTCCGACGTCGCCGCCCCCGTCGAGGCGGGCCGGGCGCGACAGACGGTGACTTCCGAGGCGCGAGCGGTCGCCCTGGGTGAGCTGGAGGGTGAGGCGCTCGTCGCGCGTTGTGGCGAGGGCGCGACGACGACCCTCACGCAGGAAATTCCTCCCGACGCGTGCTCGGACGTGAGCGTCTCCTGGTCCCAGGAAGGTGGCCCCGCGCTCGCGCAGGGAGAGCTGTCGGGCCGCAGCGTCACCGTGGCCACGCGCGAGACAGGCCTGCAGGAACTGGTGGGGACGTCCGTCACCCTGCGCGTCAGTGCCGACGCGGGTGGGGGCAACGCGGCGGCGCGGGTGCACACGGTGCCGATTGTCGCGGAGCCCTTCGTCGACGTGGCGCATTCCACGGAGACCGCCTCCGGCCAGGAGACGGGGCTGGTGGGCGTGGTGGTGCAGCTGAGCAACACCACCGACTGTGCCGTCACGGGCCTGCGCTACGTGGAGCGCGTCGAGGGAATGGAGCTCGTGCCTGGCAGCGTGAAGGTCGCGGGGCTGGCCCTCGCGGAGCAGTCCGATGAAGGAGGCTTCGCCGTGGAGGGTGTCGCGCTCGCCGCGCACGCGACGAGCACGCTGACGTATGTGGCCCGGCCTCGGCTGCTGTCCTCGCCGCGCTTCACTGGCGAGGTGTTCCTCAATGGCGTGCCCGTGTCGGGAGCCCTGTCTCGCGAGCCGTCCTCGTCCTGTGGCTGCTCGCAGGGAAGCTCTGGCGGGGCCCTGTTCGGCTTGCTCGCGGTGGCTCAGTGGCTGCGCCGTCGCTGGGCCGGCGCGAGGCGCTGAGTCAGAGGCCGAAGGAGATGCGGTGGCGGCGGCTGGGAGTCTCCGGCCGCTCCTCCAGCACGCCGAGCAGCTCCAGGCCCCGCAGCGTCGCCAGGGCCTGTCGCTCCGACAGGTCCGTCAGCGCGAGCAGGTCCTCCACCGTCTTGCTGCCGTCCGCGTAGGCGAGGAGCAAGGCCTGCGGCCCTTGCAGCTTCAGCTCGTGCAGGCCGTAGGGCGGGTCGGCGGTGGGGAACAGGCGACGTCCCTGGCCCATGCGCTGACGCAGGGCCACCAGCGTCTCCGTCTTCTCCACACCCTCCAGCACCAGGTCACCCGGGAAGACAGACAGCTTCACCAGGTCCGCGCGCTGCGGCCTCATGGCGCTGAATCCGTAGGCGCCTTCCGTCCAGGTGAAGGTGGACCAGAGCAGCTCGCGGACCTGCTCCTCCAGGAGTTGTCGCCGCCGCGGGGCATCCAGCACGCCCAGGCGAATCATCGCCTCGCCGGTGCGCAGCCCCTGCTGCTTCGCGATGGCGGCCACCTCCGCGAGCTTCTCCTCCGTGAGCACGCCGCGCCGGACGCAGAAGCGACCGAAGCGCTCGTGGGCCAGGTTGGAGGCCGCGTACACGATGCGGCCGGACTCGAAGTAGACGACCTTGAGGATGGAGCCCTGCTGGAGCTTCAGCTCCCCGTGGTGGCGCGCCTCGTAATAGGCGTTGAGCAGCCGCGCCACGGAGGTGTCCTTCAGGTCTCCACCGAGGGACCACTCGGGCAGCGCGCGCCGTGTCTTGGCCGACGCGGGCTGAGCGTCGGTCCACACCTTCCCCCGGTGGGCGAAGGGCAGCGGCAGGGCCGGCTCCTCGCTCTCCAGGCCGGGCAGCGGCGCGGAGTCGGGGATGGCCTGCATGGGTGCACTGGCCTCGCCCGCGTCCTCCTCCGTGTCGGGAATCAGCTCCTCCAAGACGATGAGGTCCACGTCGTCGAGCAGCTCATCCTGGGCCGCGTCTTCCTCCACGGGAGGCGCGGCGCGGGGCACGGGCTCGACGCCGCCCGCGCGCTCCAGGGCCTCCATCACGGTGATGAGCTCGAAGGGCTTCTCGAAGAAGCCTCGGGCGCCATGGACCTGCACGGCCTCCTGCGCGAAGCGGTCACCCTTGTACACACCGCTCACCGCGATGGCGGGGATGCCGTGGGCCCGCAGGGCACCGAGCACCTCGCTGCCTCGGATGTCGGGAAGCAGCAGGTCCACCAGCGCCGCGTCCCACTGGGAGCCGGGGCTGAGCGCCTCCAGCGCGGCCTCGCCGGTGTGCACGGCGCGCGCGTCGTGGCCCCGGCTCTGGGCCGTGGAGACGATGAGGGAGGCCAGCTCGTGGTTGTCCTCGACGATGAGCAGTCGCGCCATGGGCGGCCGGACCATAGCATCGCCCCCATGAACGTTCAGGGCTTCCACCACGTGGCCATCCAGGCGTGGGACATCGAGCGCGTGACAGCCTTCTACAGGGACTTGCTGGGCTTTCCCGAGCTCACCCGGCATCCGCGCCCGGACGGCACCCTGCGGAGCATCTGGGTGGGCGTGCCCGGGGGCGGCTTCCTGGCCATCGAGGCGGCGGGCGCGGAGCCCGAACCCCAGCCCTTCCGGCACCCGGGTCCGGGCCTGCTGATGCTGGCGTTCCGCATCGCGAGGGCGGAGCGCGACGCGGTGGTGTCCGAGCTTACTCAGGCGGGCGTACCCCTGGAGCACGAGACGCGGTGGACGGTGTACGTGAGGGATCCAGAGGGCAACCGGGTGGCGCTCAGTCACCACCCGGAGGACTAGGGGGCGGGGTGTGCGTGCTTGCGGACCGGGATGGGGCGCGGCTACAAGCCGGTCATGCGTCTGGGCGAACAGCTCCTGAAGGATGGCCTCGTCACCGCGGAGGGTCTCGAGGAGGCGCTCGAGGCGCAGGTGGTGCATGGCGGGCGGCTCGGGACGAACCTGGTGGAGCTGGGGCTGGTGTCCGAGGTGGACCTGGCCCGGGTGCTGGGCTCCCTGCACAACAGCGCGTTCGCCTCCGGGGAGATGGTGCCGGACCCCAAGGCGCTGGAGCTGGTGCCCGCCAACCAGGCGGATGACAAGGAGCTGCTCCCCATGCGGGTGGACGCGACGCGCCTGAGCGTCGCCGTGGTGAACCCGCACGACTTCGAGACGTTGGACGCGATTGCCTTCAAGACGGGCAAGCGCGTGGTGCCGGTGGTCATCCCCGAGTTCCGGATGAACCAGCTGCTGCGCCGCTACACCAAGGCGTTCCGCCCGCTGCGCGCCATCGACATGAACGCGGTGCGGCCCCGTCCCAAGCCGGGCTCGCCCCAGGCGGAGGCGGAGATCGCCAAGGCACAGGAGAAGCCGCCCGACCTGATGAGCGAGGAGGAGTTCCAGTCCGTCTACGCGCAGGCCCTGCGCGGTGGCGCGGACTACGAGGGCGACGTCGGCGAGGAGGAGGTCATCACTGGCGTCGAGGTGGTGGAGGCCCTGCCCGAGCTCCCGCCGATGCCCATGGCGACGGTGCCCGTGTCGCGTCCGGTGGCCCCGCCTCCCGCCATGCAGGCGCAGCCTCCCGCGCCGCGCCCGGTGGCGCCTCCGCCGCCCATGCCGCCCCCGCCTCCTCCGATGCAGGTGGGCGTGCCCGCGGCCCCGGTGCCCCCGAGGCCGCCGGTGGCACCCGTGGCGAGTCCTCCCATGGCCACCGCGCCCGTGCAGCGTCCGCCCGAGCCACCTCCCACGCCGCTGACGTTCGCGGAGGCGCAGGCGGAGCTGGCGCGCAGCACGGACCGCGAGGATGTGGCGCGCACGGTGCTGCGCTTCGCGCTGGGCAAGTGGCGGCGCAACCTGCTGCTGTCGGTGCAGGGCAGCCTTGTGACGGGCTGGCACGGCATGGGCCCGGGGGTGCGCGAGGCGGCGGTGCGTCGCATCGGCGTCGCGCTCCGGGAGCAGAGCACGTTCCGTCTGGTTCGCGACACCCGCTCGCACTACGTGGGGCCGGTGCGCCGCGACGCGGCGATGGGCGTGTTCTACAAGCTGCTGGGTGGCGGCTTCCCGACGACGGCGGTCATCCTGCCGCTGCTGGTCCGGGGCAAGGTCGTGCACCTGTTGTACGTGGACAATGGGCCGGATCAGCTCACGCCGCCGGATGTGGGCGAGCTGATGATCCTCTCGCAGAGCGTGGGTCGCTCGTACGAAGCGATGATGCGGCGCCGCAAGAGCGCGTAGTCCCCGTTCGGGATTCTCGAAGACGGTTCGGGTGTTCGCTGACGCCGCGGTGACGTGGCGTCGCGAGACCGGGTGCGTTTCGTCCCAGTGACGGACGCGGGTTCACGGGAGCAAGGCTTGGAAGACGACGGCAACCAGGGGACAGCACCGCACGAGGCGCAGCTCCGGGACCTCCTGGCCGCGATGGAGGCAGCCAACCAGGGTGACTTCTCACGGCGCGTGTCCGTCCGGGGCACGAATCCGCTCATGGACCGGTTGGCGGAGACCTTCAACACGGGCGCGGAGCGGTGGTCGGCCCTCTCGCGAGAGGTTGCCCGGGTGGGCCGCGAGGTGGGAGTCGAGGGGCGGCTCGGCGCGCGGGTGGACGTGGCGCGGTCCGTCGGAGCGTGGCGGGAGCTGGCGGACGGAGTGAATGTCCTCGCCGGCAGTCTCTCCGCGCAGGTGCGGGACCTCATCCGGGTGAGCGGCGCGGTGGCGCAAGGGGACCTGTCGCAGACGCTCACCGTGGAGGTCCGGGGCGAGTCGCTGGAGCTCAAGAACATCGTCAACAGGATGGTGGCGCAGTTGACGACCTTCGCGAGCGAGGTGAATCGCGTCTCGCGGCGGGTCGGTGTGGAGAGCACGGGCGGCGGCGCGGACACGGGGCACTCCGGCGTGTGGAAGGAGCTCAACGACAACGTGGGCTTCACCGAGAAGCTGGCGCTCGCGTCACGGCACAAGAGCGAGTTCCTGGCGAACATCAGCCACGAGCTGCGCACGCCGCTCAACAGCCTGCTCATCCTCGCGAAGCTCCTCTCGGAGGACTCGGACCAGCGGCTGGGGCCAAAGGAGGCGGAGTACGCGCGGACCATCCATGCCTCGGGCGTGGATCTGCTCTCTCTCATCAACGACCTGCTGGACCTGTCCAAGGTGGAGGCAGGGAAGCTGCGGATCGAACCGGAAGAGGTGGCGCTCACGGAGGTGAAGTCGCTCATCGAGCGCGACTTCCAACACGTCGCCGAGCAGAAGGGCCTGGGCTTCGGCGTCGCGCTCTCGGGCACGCTACCTCCGACGCTGCGCACCGACTCCATGCGGCTTCGGCAGGTGCTCAAGAACCTGCTGTCGAACGCCTTCAAGTTCACGGATGCGGGGCGAGTGGAGCTGCGCATCACCCAGATGGCCCAGGGGTTGTTCCACTTCGAGAACCCGGTCCTGAATCAGGCCGACGAGGTGCTGTCGTTCAGCGTCGTGGACACGGGCATCGGCATCGCGCAGGACAAGCTCCAGCGCATCTTCGAGGCCTTCCAGCAGGCGGAGCCGGGCACGGGTCGCAAATACGGGGGCACGGGCCTGGGGCTGTCCATCAGCCGCGAGCTGGCGCGCCTCCTGGGCGGAGAGCTGCATGTCGCCAGTGAGCTGGGGCGTGGCAGCACCTTCACGCTCTACCTGCCTGATGTCTATGTGGGGGCGGAAGCCCTGGACGAGGTGGAGGAGTCGCGGGACTCCACGCGCGCTGGAAGGTCCGTCGTGCAAGGCGCGGTGGAGCTTTCGGCGGCCGACATCCCGGCGTTTGCCCGGGGTGGGCCGACACAGGGCGGACCTCGTGGGCCTGACGATGGCTCGAACTCAGTCGTGGTGGCGGCGGCTGGGGTCCTGGAAGAGGGGCGCGAGTCGAGAATGCTCGACTACGACGCGCCGCCCGAGACGGTCATGCGGCGTCGCGTGCTCGTCGTGGACGACAACATCCGAGAGGCCTTCTCACTCATCAGCGTCCTGGAGTCGCGCGGGCTGGAGAGCCTCCACGCGGAGAGCATGGACGAGGCCCTGCGTGTCCTGTCGGACTCGCCCGAAGTGGATGGACTGCTGCTGCTCATCGCGATGACGGAAGCGGGCTACACGGCCCTGAGGACGCTCCGCGCGGATGCGCGCTTCAGGGGGCTGCCCATCGTCGTCGTCACGGCGCATCCGCGCGATGACGAGCGGGCGAAGTGCCTGGACGCGGGCGCCAGCGACTGCGTGACGCGTCCCTTGGACACCGACCAGGTCATCGCGCTGCTGCGCCTGGAGCGCCGCGCGTAGGCGCTGGCAGGGCTCATTTCCGGGAGCGCCTGCCAGCGAGCATCGAGGGGGCCTACTCCTCGGAGGGCGACTCGAAGTCCACGTCGAATGAGACGCGCTGCCCGGGCTCCAGCTTGAAGGTCTTCTGCCACCGCGCGCCGTTGGCGATGACGAGGAGCTGGTGCGTGCCTTCGTAGACGTCCTGCTCCTCCACGGGAGCGGCGCCGACGAGCCGACCGTTGAGCGTGACGATGGCGTCCTTGGGCGCGCGCACGTTGATGAACCCCTTGTTGAGGAAGATCTGCTGCGCGTTCCGTCCGCCCGCGGTGATGGTGAACGTGCGTGCCACCTGGATGCCGAGCACGGCATTGGTGAGCGTGAGCACGTGACGGCCCGCGGGCAGGGCCACGCTGAGCGGCGTGCGACCGAGGAACCCGCCGGAATAGGACACGTCCACACGAGGGTCGACGGTGAGGTCCAGGAAGCCCGTCGCAATCACCTCGGCGCCCGCATCCACGCCACTGTCAGCGCTCGTCCCCGCGTCGGTATCCGGGCCGACCATCGCCACGGACGGAGGACCCGCGTCCTCCAGCTCCGCTTCGATTCGAGGGGGCAGTCGCTGGACGATGACGGCCGCTCCACCCAGCGCGAGCACCGTGCCCACGCCCACGGCGGCGAGCCAGGCCCGAGAGGACTTTCGAGGAGTACCGGCCGTGGGCGGCACGGGGCCCGAGGCAGGCACCGCGCCCGTTTGCGGCGCGGAGACCCCGGATGCACCCGCTCCACTCGCGACGCCCGGTGAGGTGCCCGCGAGCGGCGCGGCACCCATGGTTGAGGAAGCGGTGGCCGCGGAGGGCCCGGAGCTCACGGTGGCGGCGGGCGTTCCCGAACTCAAGGTCGCCGACTCAGTGGCAGCCGGAGTTCCAGCGCTCGCGGTAGCCGACCCGCTGGCGGTGGGAGCTCCAGCGCTCGCGGTGGCCGACCCGGTGGCGGCGGGAGTTCCAGCGCTCGCCGTAGCCGACCCGGTGGCGGCCAGCGTTCCCGCGCTCGCGGTAGCCGACCCGGTGTCGGCGGGAGTTCCCGTGCTCGTGGTTGAGACACCCGCGCTGCTGGTCCCGTCCGGGGTACTCGTCGACGCGGTGGCGGAGGCGCTCCCCGTCGCCGGAAGGGTCGCGACGGCGGGCAGCGTGGGATTGGATGCGGTGATGCTCGTCGCCTCGGTGGCGGGCGATGCTCCCGCCGCGACGGTCGCGGAGGAGCCCGTGCTCTCCGTCGACGGAGCAGGGCTCGTCGTCGTGCTCACCTCGGCGAGTTGCACGCCGCTGGTGCCGCCGGACATGGCCGCGAGGATGGAGAGCTGGCCCTGCATCGCCGGCCACACCTTCGGAATGGCCGAAGGGGGCAGGGTGCCCGTGACGAGGAACTCCGCCACGGCGGGAGGGGCGACGCCGACCTTCTGGAGCACGTCCGCGATGCCCGCCTCGATGACCCGGCGCCGCGCGGCGCGGGCCTCGTTCTCCGGCGGGAACAGTTTGGCGAGGTAGTCCGCCAGCGACGTGTGCGCGGGCAGCGTGCCGACCGCCTCCACAATCGCTTCACGGAAGGCGTGCGCGGACGGGTACCGGTCATACGCGCGCTTCGCCGTCGCCTTGCGAACCACCGCATCCAGCTTCAGCGGCACGTCCACGGACATCGTCGGCAGCGTGCGCGTCAGCGTCGCCTTGTCCGGGTCCGCGTTGTCCTTGAAGGGCATCTTCCCGGACAGGCACTCGTGCAGCACGAGCCCGAGCAGGAACACGTCCGACTGGACATTCACGGCCTCGCGGCCCCCCAACAGTTGCTCGGGAGCGCTGTACGCGCGGCGGTTCTTCACGCGCTTTCCATCGCGCTCGCGCGGGGCCACGCTGAGCGCGCCGTAGCCCGTCACCTTCGTCAGGCCGCTGAACGAGAGCATCAGCGTCTCGGGCCGCACGTCGCCGTGCACCAGCGGCGAGCCGTCGTCGTTGCCGGCCATGTGCGCGTAGTGCAGGCCCGTGGCGGCATCCGCGGCCACCAGCGCGGCCAGCGGCGGAGGCAGCCGAGGGCTTGCCTCCAGCACGCGGCGCAAGGGTTCTCCATCGGCGAACTCGGTGACGCGCGCCAGACCGCCGTCCTGGGCCGCGAGGCTGTGGACGCGCAGGATGTTCGGGTGCTCGAAGACGAGCGCCCGGCCCGTCTCTCGCGTCAGCTTCGCCGTCAGCTCCGGGCTCTGCACCACCTCCTGCGGAGCCCAGATGAGAACCACGGGGCGAGGAGGCAAGCCATCCTCGAGGGCAAGCCCCAGGAAGGCTCGGGAGCCCGCCCCGGCGAGCAGGGGACCAAGTGACAGGTAGCGCACGGTGCTCATGGGGCACGCATGCTAGTGCGAGTTGCGCGCCCATCGAAATCCGAGGAAGCCGCTGCCACGCTTGCCCGGAGGCCAGCCCTACAGGCTCTGGCCCCGGTCCTGCTCGAAGGGCAGCGTGATGTGGTACCCGTAGCGGCCCCTCCGCACGAGCAACAACACGCTCCGTCCGCGCCTCGCCGTCACCAGGGCCTCCTTGAACGCGTCCGCCGAGGCCACCGGCTGGTTGTTCACCCGGAGGATGATGTCCCCGGGCTCCAGCCCCACCTCCGCCGCCGCGCTCCCCGCCCTCACCCCCGTCAGCGCCAGCACGCCCCGGGACTCTTTCACTTTGAGTCCTAGTCGGTCCCAGGCCAGGGACTCCACCATGCGTGGGGGGAACTCGGAGGGGGTGAGCTGGACGGTGCGTGAGGCCCCTTCGCGGAAGAGGACCAGGGGGAAGGCGGAGCGCGCGGGGTAGCCGCGCACGCGGGTGTCGAAGTCCTCGGCGTCCTGGATGCGGGAGCCGCCCAGCTCCGCGACGATGTCCCCTCGCTTCACGCCGGCCTGGTCCGCCGGGCTGCCGGCCTCCACGGACGTCACCAGCGCGCCGTAGGAGCGGTCCCACCCGAGCTGTCGGGCCGCCCTCGGCGTCAGGTCCACGGCATCCAGGCCCACCCAGGACGGGCGCACCTTGCCGAAGCGGGTGAGCTCATCGACGATGCGGCGCACCTTGTCGGCGGGGATGGCGAAGCCGATGCCCTGGGCGCCGCCGCCGAAGATGGCGGTGTTGATGCCGATGATTTCTCCGTCCACGTTGAGCAGCGGGCCGCCCGAGTTGCCGGGGTTGATGGCCGCGTCCGTCTGGACGAAGTCGTTGTACACGCGGTTGTCCGCGCGGAAGGTGCGGCCCACAGCGGAGACCACGCCCGCCGTGACGGTTTTACTCAGGCCGAACGGGCTGCCGATGGCGACCACCGTCTCGCCAATCATCAGGTCCGCGCTGGTGCCCAGCCGGGCGATGGGCAGTGCCTCCTTCGCCGTCACCTTGAGCACGGCCAGGTCGTTGCCCGCGTCGCTGCCGATGACCTCCGCGTCGTACGAGCGACCGTCCGCGAGCACGACGTGGATGGCGGAGGCGCCCCGGATGACGTGGTCATTGGTGACGATGATGCCCGTCGGGTCGATGATGACGCCGCTGCCCAGGCCCTCGATTTTCTGGCGGCCCTGCTCGCCGCCCATGCCCCCGAAGAACTCCTCCAGCGGAGAACGGCGGCGGAAGCGCGACTCCACCTCCTGTTCGGTGCCGATGTAGACGACGGCCGGGGAGACCTTCTGGACGACCTCCACCACGGCATCGCGACGCCGGGCCATGTCCGCGCTCGCGCCGCTGGACGCCAGCAGCGTCACCACCAGGGGTCCCCACCTCATGACTCCAGCCTTCATGTCAGCCCTCCGTGCGCCCGCAGCGGATTGTCCGGCGAATGACACGCAGACTGTCGGGAAGCCGGCGTCATTCCCACGATTCGCTGGAGGCGGTGCGTTGCCTTTCATAGATCAGTCCGCACGTCCGTGAACGATTGCATCACCGGGAGGCGGCCGTTCCCCGAGGATTCCGGTTCATCCCAGGGGCAGGCGAAGTCCTGGCGGCGTGGCTTGGGGGCCGCGCTGGTGCCGAGGAGCGGAAGAATGAGTCTCGTCCTGGTCGCGGATGATGAACCCGCCGTGCTGGAAGTTCTCAGCCAGGTGGTGGAGGACCTCGGGCATGAGGTGGTGAGGGCTCGAGACGGCGAGGAGGCGCTGGGCCTGGCCCGGGCGTGTCGCCCACACCTGGTGGTGACGGACCACATGATGCCTCGGCTGAGCGGGGTGGAGCTGTGCCGCCGGCTGAAGCGAGACGCGGACCTGAAGGATGTGCCCGTCATCCTGCTGAGCGCCGTGTTGCCGCAGGGGGCGCCGGAGGCGCACGCGTTCCTGCACAAGCCGTTCGAAATCACGGACTTCGAGGCGCTCATCCACCAGTCGCTGGTGAACGCGCCGAAGCCCGTGGTGGGAGTCGAAGTCCCACCTGGGGCGACGCTGAGCCAGTGGGCGGCGAGGGCGCTGCAGGGGCCGCTGGAGGAAGCGCGGCGACAGCTTCGACGCCTGGAGTCGGGGCCCTCGGTGGACCGGGCCGCGCTGGAGGTTCTGCGCGCGCAGCTCGAGTCGATGGATACGGTGGCGTCGGAGCTGGCGCGCCTGCATGGGGGCGCGCTGTCCGTGGAGTCCCCGTTGGGGCGGGGCCTGTTGTTCGGGGCTCGGGTGCCGAAGGGGAGCGTGAGCTGAGGCTCAGGCCTTCTGGGACTTCAGCATCCAGCCAATCATCTTGTAGAGCAGGCGGGCGCCGACGTTGCCGTCCCACTCGCTGCCTTCGGGGTCCGGGGCGACTTCCGTCAGGTCGAAGCCGACGATGGTGCGGCCGGAGCGGACGACACCGGAGATGAGGGCGATGGCTTCCGGGAAGGACAGGCCGCCGGGGACAGGTGTGCCGGTGTGCGGGCAGAGCACGGGGTCCAGGCCGTCGATGTCGAACGAGAGGTAGACCTGCTGCGGGAGCAGGGCGACCATCTCATCGACCTGGCGATTCCAGGGGATGCCGTCGAAGCGCTTGTTCTGGAGGGTGGCGTCGAAGAAGCCGTGGACGCGGCCCTTCGAGTCCTCGATGTACCGGTGCTCTTCCTGGCTCATGTCGCGCAGGCCGACCTGGACGAGCGTCTTCACGCCGGGGATGCGCTCGGAGACGTTGTACATGATGGACGCGTGGGACCAGGTGAAGCCCTCGTAGGCGACGCGCAGGTCGGCGTGGGCGTCCAGGTGGAGGACACCCAGGCCGGGGTACTTCTCCGCGTGGGCGCGGATGATGCCGAAGGAGATGGAGTGGTCTCCGCCGACGGCGGCCACGCGCTTGCCCTGGTCGAGCCAGTGCTTCGTGGTGCGGTAGACCAGCTCGTTCATCTGGTCGCAGAGGGCGTTGACGTCGCGAGCGGCGGCGAGCAGCTCGGCCTCGCCCGAGTGGATGCCGCCGGCCTCGATGACGACCTGGGCGCGCTCCTTGGCGCGGGTGTTCCAGTCGCGGAGCTCCTCGGACTCGGGAAGCATGGCGATGCCGCGCTCGTAGGGGCGGCCCGTCTCCACGTCGAAGAGGTCGACCTGTCGGCTGGCGTCCAGGACGGCGGCGGGGCCCTCGGAGGTACCGCCGCCGTAGCTGGTGGTGGCCTCGAAGGGGACGGGGATGAGGACGACGTGCGCCTCGTCGGGAGAGTGGG
Source organism: Myxococcus sp. CA056 (assembly GCF_013336715.1). Classification (NCBI taxonomy): domain Bacteria; kingdom Pseudomonadati; phylum Myxococcota; class Myxococcia; order Myxococcales; family Myxococcaceae; genus Myxococcus; species Myxococcus sp. CA056. The sequence goes on along the minus strand of NZ_JABUMT010000007.1, from coordinate 317,969 downwards.
GGAGTCCGAAGACGCCGGAGCCCGGCTGCGCCGCGGCGCTGGGGTCGAAGTGGGTGGCCATGGCGGCGGAGGATAAGGGGCCGGGAACGGGGTGCAACTGTCCGTTAGGGGCGCGGGCCACACTTCCCCACGGTCTGGCCCACCTCTTTCAGGCAGTGAAGGGTTCCGTCGCCTGGCGCGCAGTCGTGGTCCTTGGTGCAGCCCATGTCGACGGGACAGTCATGGCCGGCCCCCCCGCTCAGGGATGTCACCGTGAAGTCCGAGTTCGCGACGGATTCGATGATGGGCTGATTGCCCACGGCGCCCGCGGAGACGTGGCGCAGCTCCAGGGTTCTTTCCTCCCTGGTGACACGAAGCCGCAGCTCGGAGGGTCTCGTCTCGGGCGCCGTACAACCCGGTTCGAGTGCATCTCTCGTCGCCATGAAGATGGCGGTCTGGAGTGACTGGGCGATTGCAATCGATTCGGCACCGGCCGCGATGGCGACGGGAGTGTGGGTGCCAGGCGTCACGCCGTTGGTGTCGAACTCGAAGATGCACCGACGATTGCCGTCGCTGAGGATGACGAGTTCGCCGTCATTCACTGTCCCGTTGACCTGGATGCGGCCCTGGGCCCGGCCAGGAGTCTGTTCCTGGGTGCAGTCGTGGCTGCACGCGCCGCATGCATTTGAGTTCCCATCATCACAACTCTCGGGAACCAGGCTCGTGACGTTGACATGCCCATCGCCACACTTCGCGACCCTGCAGGTGTCGACGCAGTTGTCGCTGCTGTCCTCATTCCCGTCGTCGCACTCTTCTCCGGGGTCGACAAGGCCGTTGCCACAGCGCTCATTGGACCGACAGTCCGCGCGGCATCCGTCGCCGTCACGTGTGTTGCCATCGTCACACACTTCGCCCGAGGCCGTGTCGATGAGGCTGTTGCCGCACCGCTCCGTGGAATGACAGTCATCGCGGCACCCATCGTTGCTCACGGTGTTTCCGTCGTCACACTGCTCGCCCTGTTCCGTGTCGCGCACTCCATTTCCACACGTTTCGTTGGAGTGACAGTCTGGACTGCACCCATCACCCTTGAGCTTGTTGCCGTCGTCACACACTTCCCCCACGACGGAATCGACCACGCCGTTCCCGCAGGTCTCCGTGGACTTGCAGTCGGCACTACAGCCGTCACCCGAGAGGGTGTTCCTGTCGTCGCACTTCTCGTCCGTGGCCGCGTCCACGACGCCGTTGCCACAGACCTCCCGGGACCGGCAGTCCGCGCTGCATTGGTCGCCGCTCTCGTTGTTTCCGTCGTCGCAGGTTTCACCCCACTCGACATTGAGAAAGCCGTCGCCGCATTTCTCCTGGGACTTGCAGTCCTGGGAGCACCCGTCGCCACCGACGGTGTTGCCGTCGTCGCAGGCTTCCTGAGTCACGGCGTCGACGACGCGGTTGCCACAGGACTCATCGGACAGACAGTCGGCGCTGCATCCGTCGTTGTTCGTGTTGTTTCCGTCGTCGCACATCTCGCTATCGGCCGCGCTGAGGATTCCATCGCCGCACCGCTCGACCTGGCACGCGGAGTTGCATCCGTCGTTCTGGTTGATGTTTCCATCGTCGCATTGTTCGCCCTGGTGGGGCTGGACGAGCCCGTCACCACAATCGTTGAGGATGCAGGCCTTTTGGAACGCGGCGCATCTCTGGCCTTCGGGGCACACGATTCCGGAGGGACAGACCGTGCTCTCGGGCTGGACACAGGCGAGGGGGCCGGCGGTCAGGAATGAGAGGATGAACGCCGTAACGGTTCCACGGAGGAAGGAGTCCTGGTTCATGAATCACCTCTTCAGAAGCGAACCGTGCCCACGACGCCCTTCGATTCGGAGTCGAGAGCGGGGGCAATGACCATGGATGGACCTGATTCCTCGGGATTGAGGCGGAAGGCCCGCTGACGATTGAGATAGATGAGCACCGCCCCCGTGACGGCGGCGGCGCCTCCCAGGGAATAGGCACCCACGGCACCCGCGTGGAATCTGGAGCCCGTTCTGCGGAGCGCCGACAGCTCTCCCTCCAGGAGGCTCCCCTTGGGGTCGATGCGTGAATCGAAGTCCCGGAAAGCCTCATTCGCCTTCCAGTGCATCAGCCCGCCACCTCCCGCCGCCACCACCCCCACGCCCAGCACCGTCCACGGAATCCACGCCGACCATCGGCGCCGATAACGGATGACCTCGTCCTCCGTGTACAGCTCCAGGTGCAGCTCGGCCTTCTCGCCGGGCAGCAATGGCTGACGTTTCTCCGTCGGCAGATACCCATCCTTGAAGGCGACGATGCTGTGCACACCGGGCCGGATGAGCGCCTGATATCTCCCAGGCGCCGTGAACAGCGCCTGCCCGTTCAACGTCACGACGGCGCCCTCCTGGTCACACCGCACGTCCACCCACGCAAGCTGCTTCTCGAGCAGTGCGTTGTAGGAGCGGGCATGCTCGTACCTGCCGGCATCGAGCGGCTCGGGTCCATGGCCCATCGCCGCCTTCAGGTGCTTGTGGACCTCGATGGGCTGGTCGAGGTTCATCAACGCCAGCGCCAGGTTGTAGTGAATCGCCGGGTGGTTCCAATGCCGCAAGGCCCGGCGGTAGTTCCGACTCGCCTCGACGAAGACCGACTCTCGCAGGCGCTCATTTCCCTCGAAGAAGAGCGCCTGGGCGGCCTGCTGCTCATCCCGGGGCACGCCCAGGGCCCAGGGGCGGTCGCCGCCCACGTCCAGCGGCTTGTCCACACGCTGCGCCATGGATGCGCTCGCGCATAGACACATCAACACCACGGCCAGCCCGCGTCCACGCGAGCCGCCTCTCTGAATGGCTGTCATGGGTGCCTCACCTCAGGGTTTCGATGAAGGAACTTCCGAGCGTGGATTGGATGCGCAACGTCCGTTCCTGCTCGCGTTGGAGCAGTCGTTCCGCCTCCGCGCGCGCGAGTCGCGCCTGCTGAGCGCTCTGCTCGGCCCCGCGCAGCGCCTGGTTCGCGAGGTACTGAGCCCATCGCGCCCGCTGCACGGCCTTGACCAGCTCGGCGTTCTTCCTCAACAGCTCGTCGTTGGTCGATTCGACCTGGGCGTTGGCCTCGAGCGCGCGAAGCTCCGCTTCCTGGCGGTCCAGTTCCTTGGCCTGGACCTCCGCCAGTCGCTCCTCGGCCTCCGCCGCGGAACGCTTCGCCAGGAACTCCGCGTTTCGAGCCGAGGCCTCCGCGCGCAACGCGATGATGGCCTGGTGCTCCGCCTCCTGTTTCGCCTCGCGGATGAACACCAGCGCCACCGCCGCCGCCGCGAACAACAGCGTCACCAACGTCGCCGCGCCAACGACGAACCCCCGCTTGAGGCGAGCCATCCGAGTCGCCTGCGCCAACACCGCGTCCAGGAACGCCCGCTGCAACAGCGGCAGCTCTCCCCGATTTCGCCGCTGGAATCTCCGAGCCTCGTCCGCCATCTCGCCGCGCCAGAGCAGTCCGCTGTCCCGAGCCTTTGCCTGCCATTGTCGGGCCGCGTTTCGCAGTTGCTCCAGGAACGCCGAGTCCTCCTCGCCCTCCTCGAGCCACCTGCGCAGCGTGGGCCAGCCGGAGATGAGTGACTCGTGGACCAGCTCCACCGACGCGCCCGTGGCCTTGTTCCCCGTCTGGATGACGAGCAGTCGCGCCTGGACCAGGCTGTCGATGAGCCGCTGAAGCTCCTCCGCGTCCCGGGTCAGCTCTCGCAGCTCCTCCAACGAGACAATCGCGCGCGTGCGCTCGGACGTGACGAGCCGCAGGAAGATTGCCCGGGCCAGGGCCCGCTCCTGCGATGACATGCCCGCGAGCACGCTGTCCGCATGCGTGGCCAGCGCCCCCGCGATTCCGCCGAGCTGCTGGAAGGCGCTCTCCGTCAACATCCGGCGCGACGGGTCTCTCGCCTCCCACAGCCGGGTGGCCGCGAACTGGAGCAAGGGCAGGGCGCCGGGTGTCGTCTCCAGGTGCTGGAGCATCTCGGTCACCATCTCAGGGGACTCGAAGCGATAGCCCGCCATCTCCGCGGGCTGCACGAGTGCGTCACGCAGGCCGTCCTTCTGGGGCGCCGCCAGGAAGAACAGCCCTGGAGACAGCTCCGCCATGAAGCGCTCGTCCTCCGATACCCGGTCCAGGAAGTCGGAGCGCAACGAGAGGACGACGCGGATGGGAGAGGTGGCGTCGTCGGCGATTCCAGACAGGCAGGCCGTGAAGGCGCGACGCTCCCGCGCATCGGGCACCAGCGTGTAGAGCTCCTCGAACTGGTCGATGAACAACACGATGCGCCGGCGCTCGCGGCGGGCGCGGGCTCGCAGGACGGCGCCCACGTAGCCTGGCTCCAGTCGCAGGTGCGCGGTGATCTGCTGCTGCTTCCGGAGGTCTTCCTCCAGCGTGGGCGACGACGTGACGAGCGGAGCCACCATGCTGGCCAGCGCCCCGAGCGGATCTCTTCCCGGTCGGATGATGAGCGACTCCCAGGGGATGCCGGTCCGCTTGAGCACCGGCACCAGTCCCGCGCGAACGAAGGACGACTTGCCCGCACCCGATGGGCCGACGACCGCGAGCAGGGGCTGGTCCTGGAGCCGGTTGACGAGCGCGGCGGTCTCCCGTGCGCGGCCGAAGAACCGCGCCGAGTCCGCCTCCTGGAACGAGCCGAGGCCCGCATAGGGACTCTCGTCGAGCCCCGCCTCGTGGACGAACCGACCGGGGAGGAATGGCTCCAGGGCCCGCAGCACCGCGAGTGCATCCGGGAAGCGCTGTTCCTTGTGCTTGAGCAGGCACCGGTCGACGACGGAGGCGAGCTCCACGGGGACATCCGGAACCACGGCCCGGAGGGTCGGCATGGGCTCGTTGAGCAGCGCGGTGACCATCAACTGGGGACCCCGCAGGGGCTCCAGCGGATGGCGGCCCGCGAGCATCCGGAACAGCATGATGCCGACAGCCCAGATGTCGGTGCGGTGGTCGACGGGGATGCCGTTGCCCCACTGCTCGGGGGACATGTACGCCAGCGTTCCGAGCAGCGCGCCCTGGCGCGTCAGGTGAAGCGACTCATTCCGGGTCCCCGGAACAGGCAGCAGTCGCAGTCCCTCCAGGAGCGCGCGCGGGTCGGTCTCGCCGCGGTGCTCATCGCCCTGGAGCACCTTCGCGATGCCGAAGTCCAGCACCTTGATGGTGCCGGAGTCCGTCACGATGATGTTCTCCGGCTTGAGGTCCCGGTGGACGATCTTGTGCGTGTGCGCGCAGGAGAGGGCGCGGAGGACGGGCGACATCAGCTCCACGGCGCGCGAGGGCGGCAGGCGCGGGCTGCTCTTGAGGAGTTTGTCGAGCGGCTGGCCCTGCAGGTACTCCAGCACCATGTACGGGCTGCCGTTGGCTTCACCGACTTCGTAGATGATGACGATGTTCTCGTGGCTGCACCGGGCGGTGGTGCGGGCCTCGAGGATGAAGCGGCGGGCGAACTGCGCGTCCTGCGTGTGCAGCAGCTTGATGGCGACGCGGCGGCCGAGCCGGGTGTCGCGCGCCAGGAAGACGGTCCCCATGCCTCCGCTGCCGAGCTGTCGAATCAGCTCGTAGTGCTGGATGCGAGTGCCCGGGCCAAAGGCTCCCAGGCTTCCGGGCAGTGGGGCATGGGGATGGGGCGCACTGCGGGCGGATGAAGAGGGTTCTGGCTTCATAGGGGTACTCGGTGAGGCAGGGGGGCCTCGGGAAAGCGCGAGCGGCCCATCGCCCCCGCGAAGGGTGCGGGCCGTGCTTCAGCGAATCTCGATGAGGGCGGGTCCGACAGGGACGAGACCGCAACCGGGTCCCTGTTCGCGGGGAGACTGATGCCAGCCGTTGACGAGAGCTCTAGAAGGGGAGGACGGACTTTCCGGAGAAAGCTCTCGTTGCCAATCTTGAGCACACTTGCCTGCTTGCCTATGTGAACGCGAGGGCAGGGCTGTGTCGTGTGAGCGGCGCTTGAGCGTGCGCGTGCGCCCCGGGCGGAAACAGGCCTCGGGACGGGAGGTGGGGTGGGGTATCGACTGCGCGACACCTTGTCATGCCCGCCTGCTACGGTGAGGGAATGACACGTTGGCTCGTGCCCGTCCTGGTGTTGGTGGGCGCGGCGATGATGACGGCGCTGGGGCACCTCTCGTTCAACGCGGCCCTCTTCGTGCCGTTGCTGGCGCTGGGGGGAGGGCTGCTGCTGCTCGTGACGCTGGTCCTCGCGGTGCTGCCCGCACGGAGGTCGGTGAACTTCGTCACCCTGGCCTACCTGCTGGGCGGCGTCGCGCTCGCGAGCGCGGGCATGGTGCGCGGGATGTCCTGGCGATTTGATCGAGTCGAGGAGGAGTTCGCCCCGCTCATCGCGGCGCTGGACGCCTATCACGCCGAGAAGGGGCAGTACCCCGAGGCGGTGGCGGAGCTGATTCCAGCGCACCTGTCGAAGGCGCCGTCGTGCGAGCTGGAGAGCGAACCCGCGGTGAGGCAGGGACTCTCGGATGGCGGCTATTACCGCAAGGGACCAGACGACTACGGCATCACCTGCTACACCATCGTCTTCTGGAAGTACTCGTACAACCCCGTGAAGAAGTATTGGTACGGCTGGGATTGAAGGAGCGCCCGGGTCCGAGGTCCGGGCGCCCCAGGCGGGTCAGAAACCCACGCGCGTCATCGTGAAGGGCTGTGAGCCATTGACGCCCTTCTGGAGGACGATGCCGGTGATCTTCCCCGTGAAGAGGCTGCGCTGGATCTGGCTGATGGAATAGACGTCACGCGTCTCCCCAGCCAGGTCCCTGAAGGCGATGAACGAGCCGATGGCGGGGTTGTTGGGGAGCGCGTAGAAGCTGGCGGTCTCCGTGTTGCAGCCCAGCACGGGGCAGGTGCGGCTCACCGTGCGCACGTAGCTGCCCTCGACGCGGTCGGCGTACTCAGTGCCGGTCAGCGTCATCGTGAGCAGTTCCTCCGGCGCCGCGAGGGGCCACGTGCGGGAGTAGGTGCCCACCAGCCCCGCCAGACTGTCAGGTGACTCGTAGACGGCGGCCTCGACGGTGCCGGTGTCCTCGGGGCGCTGCACTCCTGCCTCCGTGCCCTCCAGGCCTCCACATCCCGCGAGCAGCGCCAAGCCGATGACCATGCCATGCCGAAGGTGTCCCATGTCGCGCGTTGCCTTCCCGGGCCGCACGTGTGCGGCGAATCCGTGAGTTGAGGGTTGATTCAGTCTTCAGATAAGTCGCCGCGCGTGACGCCGTCAAGCACCGTGCGTGGAGGCTCGCGGGCGGGAGCGTGACGTTCCCGTCACTGATGCACCGCGTTGATGTCTCACGGGATTCCATCGGTCACGCCAAAAGGCCACGCCAGCGGAACTGGCAATCCAAGACGTGAGGGAATAGAGGCCTTCCACGATTGACCGCGAGTGGTTGTCAGGTGCGAGTCTGCATATGGCCGTACCCAGACACGCAATTCCAAAGAGGAGCAATCATGACGCCAGTCCGAGGCGCAGCGCCGAGGTTCATGGGGTGGGGGCTGTTGGTCATTCCGTTGCTGTGGTCGTGTGGGTCGGCGACGGGGGACGCCGGAGGACCGTCGGCCTCACCGCCGGCGGGGGAGTCCGCGCGAGGCGTGGTGTCATGGGAGGAGTACCAGCGCAGCGCCCGGCAGGTGGTGGATGGCAAGGAGCACTACATCGTCGAGTGGGACCTGGGTGTGTCGCTGGAGGCGCTCCGTGAGCGTTATGACCGGTATGTGAAGGCGGAGGCCTTGGGGGAACGAGGAGCCCCGGAGCCGCTGGGGACTCGGACGTCACCGCTCATCGTCAACACGGTGGGCGGGGTGGATGACATCTGGCCCTGGGCTTCACGCTTCAACCTGCGCTACTGCGTGAGCAATGCGTTTGGCTTGAACAAGGCGCGCATGGTCAATGAGATGGCGAACGCGGCGGCGACCTGGCGGTTCGTCGCGGACGTCCAGTTCATCTATGACGCGAGCCAGGATGCGAACTGCAGCAATACCAACCCCGCGGTGACGTTCTCCGTGCAGCCCTGGACGGGCAGCGGCGCGTGTGCCTTCTTCCCCTCGGGAGGTGGCTGTGTGGCGCGCACGCTGGTCATCAACATCGCCGGACTGGACCCCGCGCCGCCCAGTTCGCCCAACGTGACGACGGCCACGGTGCTCATCCACGAGCTGGGGCACATCCTGGGTTTCCGTCATGAGCACACGCGGAACCCCAGTCCCTGCTTCGAGGACAACAACTGGCGCGCCCTTACGCTCTATGACGTCAACTCGACGATGCACTATCCCTGGTGCAACGGCGTGACGACCTCCACGCTCAACATCACCTATCCGGACGCCGCGGGCGCCGCCCTCCTCTATGGCTGGCATACGAACGCCAACGTGGACCGCTCCGTGCCCGCGACGCACACCCACAACGTGTCGGTGACGGCCCAGGTGGCCCAATCGTTCTACTTCCCCATCGACGTGCAGACGAACTTCGCGGAGGGCTGCTTCGCCGCGGGGGCGGCGCCGACGGCCGCGCACATTCGCGTGGGCAATGGCTTCGCCGGCGCCGTGGCGGGAGTCGCTACGTCTGTCTTCAACACGGGAGTCCAGTGCAGCCCCTTCGGCGCGACCTACACCTGGTACCGGGCCACCTTCGCGGGGGTGTCCATGCCGGCCCTGAGCACCTATACGGTTGCCTTTGGCACGGGGACCCAGCCGCTCACCATCGCCGTCGACAACAACAATCCCTACAGCGGCGGGACCCTGTGGGACTCAGTCGGTGGCGGGCGTTTCTATGCCACGGCGGACGGGCGAATCCGCGTGGGCCGCCTCGGGCCTCCCTGAGCTGAGCGCCACGACCTTCCAGGAGCGGGGCGGCCAGGACAACTCGGCCGTCCCGCGCTGGCCCGTCACTCCCAGCGCACGACCAGTTTTCCCACCGAGTCGTTGCGCGCCATGCGCTCCAAGCCCTGACGCAGCTCCGCCTTGGGCAGCACCGCGTCCACCACGGCGCGCAACGCGCCGGAGCGGAACAAGGGGAGCAGGTGGCGCTCCGCGCTCTGCGCCAGGGCCATCTTCTCCTCCACGGGGCGGCTGCGCAGCACCGTGCCCGTCATGGTGAGACGTTTGGTCAACAGCAGCCCCAGGCTCAGGTCCGTGTGCATCCCGGCCACCAGCCCCACCAGCATCATCCGCCCCCGAGGGGCCAGGGCCTGGAGCGACTCCGGGACGTAGTCTCCTCCCACCAGGTCCAGGCACAGGTCCGCGCCGCGGCCTCCGGTCTCCTCGCGCACGGCGTCCGCGAAGCTGGGGGGCGAGGACTCGCACAGCACCGTGCGCGCCACGCCCCACTCGGAGGCTCGCGCCAGCTTGGCCGCGTTGCGTCCCGTGCCCACCACGCGCGCACCCATCGCCTGGCACAGCAGCGCCGCCGCGGAACCCACGCCGCTGGCCACCGCGTGTACGAGCACCGTCTCGCCGGGCTTCAAGCCTCCCTGGATCACCAGCGCGTCGTACGCGGTGAGGTACGCCTCGGGCAGCGCCGCCGCGTCCGTGAAGTCCATCCCCTCTGGCATCGGCAGGGCCTCGCGCTCGTGCGTGAGCAACTGCTGCGCCCAGGCGCCGCCTCCCACCAGTCCCATCACCCGGTCGCCCACCTTGAAGCGGCGCGTGCGAGGACCCACGGCCTCCACCTCGCCCGCGTACTCGAGGCCCGGCACGTCAGGGGGCACGTCCGGCGGGGCGGGGTAGAGCCCGCGAATCTGGAGCAGGTCCGCGCGGTTCAGGGCGGTGGCCCGGACGCGCACCCGCAGCTCGCCGGGGCCGGGCGTGGGCTCGGGGCGCTCCTCCTCCGCGAGCACTTCGGGGCCACCGGGTTCGGTGATTCGCATGACCTTCATGGCGCGGACCTCCCTCTCGAACGAGCGGGCACGAAACGTCCTGGCTCGCGAGAGCGTCAAGGCTTATCTAAGGACAGGTCCATCATGAGCACTGCCCCCTGTCCCATCTGTAAGAAGCCCTCCCCTCCGCGGTCGGAGAACCCAGCCTTTCCGTTCTGTTCCCGGCGTTGCCGCGCCGTGGACCTGGGCCGGTGGTTGGGGGAGGAGTACCGCATGCCCGATCGCCAGGCCGAGCAGTCGGAGGATGAGCTGCCATCCGGCAGCCACCCCGACCGCCAGGGCGAGGATGCGTGAGCGGCTTCGTCGACCTGCACTGTCACCTGCTGCCGGCCGTGGATGATGGCGCGCGCACGCTGGAGGATGCGCTGGAGATGGCGCGCATCCTGGTCGACCTGGGCTTCTCCACCGTGGCGCCCAGCCCTCACGCGCGCCCCGAGTACGCGCCCGTCGACGTCGTGGAGGCCCGGCTCGCCGAGCTGAAGGCCGCCCTGGAGCGGGAGCGAATCCCGCTGTCGCTCGGCCGCAACGCGGAGAACATCCTGGATGACGCCTTCCTGCGCGGCCTGGGAACGCCCTCGGCGCGCATGCTGGGGGCGGGCCGTGTGACGCTGGTGGAGCTGCCCTACACCGCGCCCGTCCCGGCGCTCCTGGACATCCTCTTCCGCATCCGCACCAAGGGCGTGGTGCCGCTCATCGCCCATCCCGAGCGGTGCCTGGAGTTCGAGCGCAAGGGGCGCGCGGCCGACGCCGTTCGTTCGGGCGCCCACCTCCAACTCGACGTGGGCGCGCTCATCGGCCGCTATGGCGCGACGGCGAAGAAGCTGGCCCGGGCCTTCCTGGACGACGGCCTCTATTCCGTGGCTGCCACGGACCTCCACGGCCCCGTCGGGGCCCGGGATTGGCTCGGTCGGGCACTGGAGGAGCTCAAGGGCAGGGCAGGGGAGGAGGCATTCGGCCGCCTCCTCCGGGGCAACCCGTCTCGCCTTCTGGTGGGAGAGTCGCTGGAGTCCGGCCAGGACTGACGGTATACCCGGCCGCCGTGAAACGCGCCGTCAAGCTCACAGCCAGTCTGCTGGTCACCGTCCTCTTCCTGTGGTGGGCCTTTCGGGACACCGATTGGGGCACCCAACTCGCCAGCCTGAAGTCGGCCAACTACGTCTGGTTGGTGCCGTACTTCGGTTGCCTCCTCGCCATCCACGTGTTCCGCACGCTGCGATGGGGGAGCCTGCTGTCGGGCATGGAGCGCATCCCCTTCCGCAAGCTGAACGAGGCGTCCGGCATCGGCTTCATGATGCTGCTGGTGCTGCCGTTCCGCCTGGGGGAGTTCGCCCGGCCCTTCCTCATCGCCCAGCGCAGCTCCATCCGCCGCAGCGCGGCGATGACGTCCGTGGTGCTGGAGCGAATCGTCGACGGCCTCTTCGTCGCCTCGTCGATGCGCGTGCTGCTCTTCTTCGTCCCGAACGAGACGCCCGAGGTCCGCTACGTCAAGCTGGGCTCGTGGCTGATGTTCGCCGTGTTCGGCGGGGGGCTGCTCTTCCTCCTCGTCGGGCTGTGGCAGCAGGAGCGCACCGTGCGTCTGGTGCGCGCGACGGTGGGCCGCCTCGCTCCGGGCCTGGCCGACAAGGTGGCGGACATCGTCGACACCTTCGTGGGCGCCATGCGGCAGCTGCCGGACGCGAAGCAGGTGGTCTACTTCTTCCTCTTCACGTTGGGCTACTGGGGCCTGAACGGCTTCGGGATGATGCTGCTGGCGAACGCCTTCGACTGTTCGGGCGTGGCGGCCGGCACCGCGTGTCAGCCCTTGGAGCTGTCGCTCTTCCAGGCCTACGTGGTGCTGTGCGTGCTGGTGGTGGGAGTGATGATTCCGGCGGCGCCCGGCATGGTCGGGACGTTCCAGGCGGCCTGCAAGGTGGGCCTGAGCCTCTTCCTTCCCGCCTCCGTGGTGAATGCCAGCGGGCTGGCCTACGCGAACGTGATGTGGTTCGCGCAGACGGCGCAGACGGTGGGCTTCGGCATCCTCCTCATGTCGCTGGGCCACCTGTCCTTCAAGGACATCGCGGGCAAGCTGGAGAAGGAAGGCGAAGCCGCGGCTCCCACGACGTGAGCCCCGCGAGGTCCTCGCGGGAGCGCTCCCTGGACTTGTTCAGGGCGCCGACGGGTCGATGTTCCGCTTGATGGTGCCGAAGGGCGTGTCGACCTGGTGCTCGCTGCGGCCCTCGTCGGCGTAGCCGTCCGGCGCGCACCAGGCCTTGGCGGTGTCCCGGATGGAGACGACGGGGGTGTCCACCGCGACGCGCTCCTTCGACGTCGCCTTGGAGACGAGCTTGTCGTCGCGCATCAGCACGCAGCGGTCCTCGCCGTAGTACCAGGCGGTGGACTTGTCGGGGAACTCCTGGGCCCGGGTGGGGCCTTCGCCCATGGCATCTACGACTTCCCGCGCCGTCATGCCGGGGTAGAGCTTCTGGAAGCCACCGGTGGTGGAACAGCCGGAGGCGGCGACGGCGAGGGTGGCGGTCAGGATGAGAGAGCGCATGGGGTGCGGGGCTCCTGCGAAAGGATGCCGCCAGCCTAGCCCGCGCGTGTCGCCAGCCTCCAGACAGGGGCCGGGTGTGTCGGTCCTACAACTCCTGGTCCAACCAGCGAATGATGGCGTCGCGGATGGAGGTGGGGCGCTCGGAGGCCGGACGAGCGCGCGGGCCACGCGCCGTCTCCGCGTCATGGAGCCGCGCGGGCGACAGGTGCTCGCGCGTGCGGGGCGGCATTCCGTGCTGCATGAAGGCCCGACGCGTCACGACTGGCCTTCTTCCTTCGCGGGGCCTCGGCCGTACTTGCCGAGCAGGTCCTCCACCGCCTCGCGGAGGTACTCGCTCTGGTGGATGCGGGTCCGCCGCGCCAGCTCGCGCAGCTTCTGGACCTGCTCCTCCGGCACCAGGACGTGGGTGGAGACGATGTCGGCCTCGGGCCCACGTGCGTCCACGGAGACCTCGGCTGCGGCCGGGGACACGGGAAGCTCGGGGCTCAGGGGGCTGGCGTTTCCATCTTGCATCGGGGGTTCCTCCTGGCGTGGCTGCTACAGGCCGCTACCGACCTGTCCTGGCATTAGGAGGGCGCTCCGGGGACTCGTCAACAAAACGGCCCGGACCACGCGGGGTGGAATTGACACCTTTGTTATCCGTTTTCTCAAATTAGTGTGGTAATTCGCGGACTTCTCACCTGGAGCGAACTGATGAACATTCGTCGTGTGTGCGTCGCCGCTGCCGCTGTCTTTTCGTTCTCCGCTGGCGCCGAGGGAGTTCGGGAGTCCGTGTCGCTGGTGCAGGCGGACGAGTCCGCCGCGTCGCTGGCGAAGGTATGTCCCGCGGTGCCGCTGTCGTTGACGGCCATCAACGCGTCGTCGCTGGAGCCGGCGCGGGTGGCTTGGAATGCCGGCTCCAACAGCGGTGCCTGGCATTACCTGGACACCATCAATGCCTACATCACCCCGCAGTGCCCCGCGACTCCGGTGACCATCCAGGCGGTGCTGGCCAAGGTGGCGGACCTGAACCAGGGCCTGCCGTTCCCCGAGGACGGCATCTTCACCAACCGCGCGGGCCTGTCCCAGAGCATCTTCCTGAGCTCGAACTATTACGGCAATGGTCTCGCGGTGCTGGCGGCCATTGATGCCTACGCGGGCGGTGGGGAAATCCAGGCATGGATTGCCACCCAGGAAGTGCCCTGCCACAACTGCCACGAGTTCTACCAGTACGCCGTGCTGTACTACCCGGCCAGTCGCAAGGTCGTCGTGCTGCAGGGCTACACGGGTTACGACTCCTGAGCTGAAGGTCGTGAGGCGTCGGCCCTGGGTTCGGGCCGGCGCTGCTTTCCGAGGGTGTATCAATCCGACAGCGACTCGGTGCTCGCGCGGGTGTGACGGGATTGGCATGTCTCGTGGCCGGATGGTCGCGTTCTTGTTTATTCCCTGCGTCAACCGCCTGGAGCGGACTGATGAGGCTTTGCAACCTGTTGCTGTTGGTTGCGTGTCTGGTTGTATGGGGCCTGTCGGGCCTGCCGCTGTTCATCTCCGTGGAGACCTTCACGGGGACGGCCACGAGCTACACGGTGTGTATCCGCGCTTCTTCGACTTCCGTGGCTCGAATGCGGTACCAGGACTCCCCGACGTTCACGGAGGGTATCGCGACGAACCGGGCGGGGCTTGCGCAGAGCCTCCTGCTGTCGTCGAACGACTCCGGTGACGGGGCGGCACTGCTGGCGGCGATTGATGCCTACGCCGGGGGTGGCGAGGTCCAGGCGTGGCTCGCGACGCAGGAGGTCCCCTGCCACAACTGCCACGCGTTCAACCTACCCGGCGACGCGCACGGTCGTCGTGCGGCGGGGGTCCACGGGTTACGAGCCTGAGCCGCTCCGGCGTGGGGCTGGCCCCTTGGGGAGTCCCAGTGCCACGAAAAAAGAAAAGCCCCGGAATCACTCAGAAAGTGACTCCGGGGCAGTGGCCAGGGTCGGACTTGAACCGACTACCTGCGGATTATGAGACCGCCGCTCTAACCAGGTGAGCTACCTGGCCGTGAAGTGAGGGCCCGTATATCGGGAGCGTCGCGTCACCGCAAGAACTTCGAAGCGACCAGGCGACCAGGATGTTGCCTCCGTCGGGCTTCAGAGCGCGGGGCGGGTACAGGGCCCTTCCGGAAGTGGACCTCTGTGCCGGACCGGGAGTCCTTTCCTCCCTGGTGGCATGAGGAACAGAGGACCTTGCCGCGCCTGGGGCCTGAGCAGCCCGGCCGTACTCGTGGTGTTGGGTCCTTGCCTTCCCGGAGATAAAGCTGGGGACCCGCGCGGCGGGGGCCGCGGAGCGGTCAATCCGCGCTGCTACTCCATGGATTTCGGAAGCAATGGCGCGGAGGGGCGCATGACGCGGCACCGGGGCATGGTGTTGCTGCTGGTGTTTCTGGGAACAGGCTCGGCGACCCCGCGCGTCGTGCGCCTGGAAACGGGCGAGGGGCCCGCCCTCGTTTACACGCCACCTACGAAGTTGGCATGTGCCTACGGAGGCTGGTGCCAACGCAAGAAGAAGCCTCAGGCTCAAGCCTTGGCAGCAGGTGGTCTGTTTCGATGAGGCTCCCAACCAGTTGATTGGAGAAGCGCGCACGCCCCCGCCGGCCATGCCTGGCAAGCCCGCCGTTACGACGCTGAACACGGTGGAGATTGAAATCAGCGTGCTCACCCGCCAAGGCCTGGACAGGCGAATTGGCACCAAGGCCACCTTGAAACGGGAGGTAGCCCGCGTCCGCTGCTGCCTGAACCCTTCAAAATCTCTGTGCCGAGGTACTCGCCGAGGGTGGCTGACTCAGCAGGTCAGCGGATGATGGTGCCAAGTCAGCTCAAGCAGGCCGATTTGCTCATCAATGCTGCCGCGGCACACGGCGGAGCAGGGACAAAATGGCGGGCGGACCTGCCCGACTTGCGGAGTTGGGATTGAGGTGCCACCCCGCTTTGGGAAGCCCCGAGACTGCTACAACAGCCACCCAGAAGCGCCCTGGAATATTCGGTTCAAGCACCTGAGAGGTTCTGGAGCAACCTGGCGGGAACGAGCACCTGCAAGGTCAAGACGTTGCCAGAAATGAGAGGAGGGGCTGATGGAAGATCCCCATCAACCCCCCTCTGGTAATCGGAAACGAGGGACGCCCAGATGCGACAGCTGGCGTCAAACGACTGACTACTAGCGCGCCTTCGGGCCGCCGCGGACGTGGAGCTTGATCTTCATGTCGTGCCTCCTTTCAAGTTGAACGCTACGTGTACTCGAAACTGGATGTCAAATCGAACCAAGGAACAATAGTTCCTTCAGATGTGTGGCGCATTGCGGCGATGCGGGCGAAGCCCCGCGTCGCATCGATGTGCACGTATTCAGCCAATGGGAGCCTGAATCAAAAGCAGTGGCCGAGGTGTTGACAGGGCGCGACCATCAAGGCGACTTTGGTTCGCGGACCACGGCATATCCCTTCGAGCGGACCCTTCGTTCCCTGAACTACGAGTCGGACACTCGCCTCGTGTTTGTCGCTCTGATGGTGGTGTGCGCCGGCGGGCTCATGACCTGGTCGCTGTTCGCCAAGGTCCCGCTCGTCGAGGTCAGCTCACAGGCCCGGATCGAGCCACACAACGCCGTCCATCGCATCGAGCCGCCCAGCGCGGCAGGGTCGTGCTCTCGCTGCCCAACCTCGACCAGGAGGTCAAGGAGGGCGACCTTCTCATCGAGTTCGACGCACAGGCCGAGCGCCTCGCGCTCGAGAGGAGCAAGGCGACGCTCGCCGCGACCGAGAAGGAGCTCGCCGTCATCCGCCAGCAGAGCGCCAACGAGCGCGAAGAGGCGGCTTTGACGGCAGGGGTGGACGAGGTCGCGGTCAAGGAGGCGCTGTGGAAACGGGAGGTGGCCCGGTGGGCGCGAACGCGCAACAAGGAGGGTGCCCGCGTCCGCTGGCGTTTCACTCCAGACCGCGCCCGCACCAGGCTTGGGCGAGCGGACCCCCAGGTCCAGGCAGCAGTGGCCGCTGCTGCCTGAACCCTTCAAAATCTCCGTGCCGAGGGTGGCTGACTCAGCAGGTCGGAGGATGAGGGTGCCAAGTCAGCTCAAGCAGGCCGATTTGCTCATCAATGCTGCCGCGGCACACTGCGGAGCAGGGAGAAAATGGCGGGCGAACCTGCCCGACTTGCGGAGTTGGGATTGAGGTGCCGCCCCACTTTGGGAAGCCCCGAGACTGCTACAACAGCCACTCAGGCGCGCCCTGGTATATTCGGTTCAAGCACCTGAGAGGTTCTGGAGCAACCGGGCGGGAACGAGCACCTGCAAGGTCAAGACGTTGCCAGAAATGAGAGAAGGGGCTGATGGAAGCTCCCCATCAACCCCTCCTCTGGTATCGAAAACGAGGGACGCCCAGCTTCGACAGCAGGCGTCAAAACGACTGACTACGCGCGCGCCTTGGGGCCGCCGCGAACGTGGAGCTTGATCTTCATGTCGTGCCTCCTTTCTGGTTGAACGGTACGTGTAGTAGAAACTGAATGTCAAATCGAACCAAGGTACAATGTGTGGCGCATTGCGGCGATGCGGGCAAAGTCCCGTGTCGCATCGATGCGCCCGTATTCATCCAATGGGAGCGTGAATCACAAAGCAGTGGCCGAGGTGTTGACAGGGCGCGACCATTAAGGCGACTTTGGTTCGCGGACCATGGCATATCCCTTCGAGCGGACCCTTCGTTCCCTGAGCTATGAGTCGGACACGCGCCTCGTGTTCGTCGCTCTGATGGTGTTGTGCGCCGGCGGGCTCATCGCCTGGTCGCTGTTCGCCAAGGTCCCGCTCGTCAAGGCCAGCTCACAGGCTCGGATCGAGCCACACAACGCCGTCCATCGCATTGAGCCGCCCAGCGCGGGCAGGGTCGTGCTCTCGATGCTCAAACTCGACCAGCAGGTCAAGGAAGGCGACCCTCTCATCGAGTTCGACGCACGGGCCGAGCGCCTCGAACTCGAGAGGAGCAAGGCGACGCTCGCCGCGACCGAGAAGGAACTCGCCATCATCCGCCAGCAGATCACCAACAAGCGCGAAGAGGCGGCTTTGACGGCACGGGTGGACGAGGTCGCGGTCAAGGAAGTGCTGGGGAGGGCGCAGGAGCTCGTGCCCAGGCACCGGCTCGCGGTGGAACGCGCGGAGCTGGCCATCAAGAGCCCGACGGGCGCGGTCTCGGAGATGGAGAAGCTCGAGCGCAAGACCGATGTCGACGCGCTCAGCTTCGCGCAGACGGCGCAGGGCCTGGCGCTCACCCGACTGCAGCGCGAGCAGAACGTGCGCCGTCAAGCCCTCGCCGCGCAGTTGCTCGGACTCGAGCGCGAGGAGCTGGGCGCCGAGGGGCGGATCCGGGAGCTCCGGGGCGCCATCGACCGTCTCGAGTACCAGATTGAGCGGAAGCTGTATCGGGCGCCGGCCACGGGCCACCTGGTCGACGTGGCGGAGCTCGGCTCGGGAGCATTCATCGCCGATGGGCAGCGGGTCGGCACCATCGTCGCGAGCAATGCCGAGGTGCGGGTGCGCGCCCGTTTCCCGAAGGAGGTCGTCGGATTGATTCAGCCCGGCCAGACGGCGCGCCTCAAGCTCGACGGCTACCCGAACACCATCTACGGGACGGTCCCCGCCAGGGTGACGGCCGTCGGGACCGAGCCCGGGCAGACCGCCACGCCCGAGGCCATCCCCGGTACGGTGCGCGTCGAGCTCAAGTTCGCACCGCCGGACGATCCGCGCATCCAGCTCCGCCACGGCATGACCCTGGTGGTGGAGGTCGAGGTCGCGCGGGCGTCGCCTGTCGCGCTGCTGATGCGGGCGCTCGGCGAATGGAATCCGCAGCCTGAAGAACCGCCCGTGACCGTGTTTCAGCCCGAAGCCGAGGCCCGCTGACCATGACTGCTCCCAGGGTCCGGCGCTCGATCATTCCCGAGGTGATCCAGATCTCGGCGACGGACTGCGGTCCCGCTTCGCTCAAGAGCCTGTTCGCGGGAATGGGCGTCGAGCTCAACTATCGCGTCCTTCGCGAAGTGTGTCAGACGGACGTCGACGGCACCTCGATCGTCACCTTGGATGAAGTCGCGAACCAACTCGGGCTCGACTCCGAGGAGGTGATGCTTCCGCTCGATCACGTGGTGGTCCCTGAAGCCAAGGCGCTCCCCGCCATCATCGTCACGCTCAGCGCGGGAGGACGGCCGCACTTCGTGGTGCTGTGGAAGCGCGTCGGCCCATTCATCCAGGTCATGGACCCGGCGGCGGGCCGTCACTGGACCCGGATTTCGACGCTGCAGAGCCACCTGTACCAGCACACCACGTCCGTTCCGGCGGCCGGCTGGCGGGAATGGGCCGGGTCCGAGGAGGCGGTCGCGACGTTCGAGCGCCGCCTGCTGGACCTGGGGGCGACGCAGGCGCGGGAGCTGGTTGCCCGGGCGCTCGAGGACCCCGGGTATCTGTCGATCGCCAGGCTCGACGCCGCGTGCCGGGCGTCCGAAGCGATGATCCGCGCGGGCGCTGTCCGTCGAGGTCGGACGGCGGCGGGTCTGCTGCAATCCATGATTGCGAAGGACGCTTCCGGCGAAGTGCCCATTCCCGCTGCCTATTGGTCCGCTCGCCCCAACCCCGAGGTGGAGGGCGAGGTGTCGATGACCGGCGCGGTGCTGATGCGGGTTCGCGGTTGGCGCGAGGCTTCGAGCGCGGGCGAAGACGCGCCGAAAGCCGTGCTCGCGAGCAGCCTGGCGACGGAGCTCGTCGCCAAACAGGTGAGCCCGGCTCGAACGCTGCTCCGCCTGCGAGGCGAAGATTCGTGGGTCGTTCCGGGCCTGATTGCGGTGGGACTGGTGTTCGCCACCTTCGGGCGGATCCTGCAAGCGCTGATGCTCCGGGGCGTGCTCGACCTGGGGCGCGACCTCGGCACGTTCGCGCAACGCGCGACGGGCATGGCCGTTCTCGCGGGCGTCGCGCTCTGCTTCATGGTCATCCAGATCCCCATTTCATTGGGATTGCTCGGCATCGGCCGCCGGCTCGAGGTGCGGCTGCGGAAGGCGTATTTCGAGAAGCTCCCCGAGATGGAGGACCGCTATTTCCAGAGCCGGCTCGCCTCCGACATGGCGTCTCGCACGCACAACATCCAGGCGATGCGGTCGCTGCCGCAGCTGCTCGCGCAGGCCGTCATCCTGTCGCTCGAGGTCGCGAGCATCACCGCCGCGCTCATCTGGGCCGCACCGTATGCATGGCACATCGTGCTCGCGCTCGCGGCGGTCACGCTGATCGTGCCCCTGGTCGCGCAGAAGCTGCTTTTCGAGCCCGACCTGCGCGTGCAGATGCACTCAGGCGCGCTCAGTGGATTCACCCTGAACGCGCTCGTCGGGCTCACTCCCATTCGGATCCACGGCGCCGAGCGGTCGCTGCGCCGCGCGCAGGAGACCTTGCTCGTCAGCTGGACCAAGGCGCGCTATTGGATCCAGACGCTGTCGGTCGGGTTCGAAGGCGGGCTGATGCTGGGGAGCTACGGCCTCGTCATGCTGCTCGTCTATTCGTACCTCGCGGGCACCGAGCGGGCTTCGCTGGTGTTGTTGGTCGTCTATTGGGCGCTGCGGTTCCCCATCCTCGGCCAGCGACTGATGGTGCTGAGCCGCGCGTTCCCGAATGCGATGAACCGGGTTCGCCGGCTCCTCGACATCATCGGCGACATCAAGGAGACGCCGGCCCGGCCCGAGGCACCAGTGCAGGAACCTGTCGCGCCTGCGGACGCCGCGAGCGGCGTTTCGATCGTGATGGAGAAGGTCCGCGTGAAAGGCGGCGGTCACACCATCCTCGACAAGGTTTCCTTGAACATCGCCCCCGGCGAGCACGTGGCCGTGGTCGGTGTCTCCGGAGCAGGCAAGTCGACGCTGGTCGGCCTCTTGCTCGGCTGGCTCCGGCCGGCGCGCGGCGAGATCAAGGTCGACGGGCAGGTGCTCGATCAGGCCGCTGTCGAGCGGCTGCGGCGCACCACGGCCTGGGTGGATCCGGCGATCAGTCTCTGGAACCAGAGCCTCATCGACAACCTCCGGTATGGCAACGATGGCGCGCACGGCTGGGCACTGTCTGGGGCGCTCAAGGGCGCCGAGATGCTCGACATCCTCGAGGCGCTTCCAGACGGGCTGCAGACGTCGTTGGGCGAAGGCGGAGGGCTGGTCTCGGGAGGCCAGGGTCAGCGTGTGCGCCTGGCGCGCGCGATGCTTCGCTCCGGCGTGCGCCTGGCCATCCTCGACGAGCCCTTTCGCGGTCTCGATCGCGACCGGCGCGCGCGGCTCCTCGCTGAGTCCCGGCGGCTCTGGGCGGACATCACGCTCCTCTGTGTCACCCACGACGTCGAGCACACCCAGGAGTTCGATCGCGTGCTCGTGGTCGAGAACGGTCGGATCCTCGAGAACGGGCCGCCGAAGGTGCTGCTCGCGAACAAGGAGTCGCGGTACTCCGTGCTCCTTCGCGCCGACCAGGAGAATCGCACGCTGCTCTGGGGCGGTGGGCACTGGCGCCATTGGTGGCTTTCGGGCGGCCAACTGGTGGAGAGGCCGGCGCCGAAGCCCGTGGAGACGCCGGTCGCGGAGCCCGCCGCGGGCGGCTTGGAGCTGGTGGGATGACGCGCTCGAACTCCGACCTGTTGTGGCCGGTCGAGCGACTGCCCGACGCGCTGGAGCAACTGGCGCAGAGGCAAGGCTATGGCAGGGCCGCGGGTGAGATCGCCCCGCCCGCGGCGGCCGTCGAGCCGAGCCGGGTCTGGATGTTCGCGCTCGGAGATCGACTCGGCGTGGAGCTCGAGCCAATCACGCCGCTCTACAGCGAGCTGCCCGACGTCCTCGAACGCGCCGCGCCCTGCATCCTCCAGGTCCGGCGAGACGGCGTCCCGTCCTATCTGGTGCTGCTGGGGATGCGGCGCGGGAAGCTGCGCCTGCTCGCGCGCGACGCCACGGCGGTTTCGGTCCCGACGAAGAGCGCGCTCGCGCTCCTGCGCGAAGAGCAGGAAGCCACCGTCGCCGAGGTGGACCAGCTGCTCGGCGGCGTGGAGATGTCGCCCCGTGCGCGCGAGCACGCCCGCTCCCAGATGCTGTTGCAGCGGCTCGGCCAGGCGCAGTTGCGCACCGGTTGGATCATGCGCCCCAGGCGCACCGCGAGCCGGCGGACGCTGCTTGGCGACATCCCGTCGCTCGTCGTCGGCATCCTCGTGAGCCACACGCTCCTCTCGCTGGTGCTGGCCGCCTCGTTCTGGTTGCTCGGTCGCGCCGCGCTCCAGGCCCACCTCGAGACCGGCTGGTTCCTGGGGTGGATCGCCGTGATCGCGTGCGCGATTCCGCTGCGCATGCTCGAGGTGTGGTGGCAGGGCGTGTTCTCGATCCGGCTCGGAACGCTGCTCAAGCAGCAGCTCCTCGCGGGAACCCTCAAGCTGACCCCCGACGAGGTGCGGCTCGACGGCATCGGCCGCCATTTCGGCCGCGTCGCCGAGGCCGAGGTCGTCGAGCAGCTCGCGGTCGGCGGCGCCCTGCTCGCGGTGTTGTCGCTCGTCGACCTGGTCCTGGCGGGCGTCATCCTCGTGCTCGGGGCGGGAGGGTGGCTCCAGGCGATGGTGCTCGTCCTGTGGGTCGTGGTCGCGTTCGTCCTCGCGCGCCGCCACTACGGCGTCCAGCGGGCGTGGTCGGGCGCGCGCGTCGAGATCACCCACGACCTGCTCGAGCGCATGCTCGGCCATCGAACGCGGCTGGCTCAGCTCCCCCTCGAGCGCTGGCATGATGGCGAAGACGTCCGCTTGAGCTCCTACTCCGAGATCTCGAAGGTCATGGATCGCCGGACCATGCAGCTGACCGCGCTCCTGCGCGACGGCTGGTTGGTGCTCGCCCTGCTGACCTTGCTGCCGACGTTCGCCAGCGGTACGGCCAATGCCAGCGCGCTGGCGGTGTCCGTGGGCGGCATCTTGCTCGCGCTGCGAGCCTTCGACGAGGTCTCCGTCTTCTTCCAGCAGGTCTCACAGGCGGCGGTGTCGTTCGAGCAGATACGCGACTTGTTGCTCGCGGTGGGCCGCCCGGAGCTCGAATCGAAAGTCCCTCTCGAAATGGAGGGAGGCAAGCCCACCGACGCCGCCGGCGGAAACCTCATCGAGGCGCGGGGCGTGACCTTCCGGCACGACGCGCGCACCCGGCCGGTGCTCGAGAACTGCTCGTTCCAGATAGCGCAGGGCGACCGCATCCTGCTGGAGGGCCCATCGGGCGGTGGCAAGTCGACGCTGGTGTCGCTGCTCACGGGCATGAGGACGCCGCAGGGCGGGGTGATGCTGCTGCACGCGTTGGACCGCGCGACGTTCGGCTCCTCGGGCTGGCGCAAGCGCATCACCGCCGCGCCGCAGTTCCACGAGAACCACGTCCTGTCCGGCAGCTTCGCGTACAACCTCCTGCTCGGGCGCGAGTGGCCGACCTCGCCCGAGCTGCGGACCAAGGCCGCCGCGCTGTGCAAGGAACTCGGGCTGGACGAACTGGTCGCCAAGATGCCCGCCGGCCTCGAGGAGATGATCGGCGAGACCGGCTGGCAACTCTCGCACGGCGAGAAGAGCCGGCTCTACATCGCGCGCACGCTGCTGCAGGGGGTCGAGCTGGTCATCCTCGACGAGAGCTTCGCCTCCCTCGACCCGGAGACCATGCGGGTCGCGCAGCGCTGCGTCCTCAACCACGCGAAAGCCCTTGTGGTCGTCAGTCACCCATGAGCCTTCGACTCACGCTCGCACTCCTCGCGACGACCTGCTCCGGTTGTGGGCTGATCCGTCCCGTCGTCGTCACACCGCCTCAGGCGCCAGGCAGCTACTCGACCTCCGTCGAGCCGCCTCCACCGTCCAGCGCACCAGAGGGTGGGGCTCCAAGCCCTCGGCCGCCGAAGGAGGAGGGCGCACCCTCGCGGCCCGCCGAGCACGTCGCCCAGGACGAGGTCTGGTGGTCGGCGTTCGCCGATCCGGCGCTCGACACGGCCATCCAGGAGTGCTTCGCCAACAGCCTGGTCCTGCACGACGTGCGGGATCTGATCTACGAGAACCAGCTCGACCCCAACGTGCCGCAAGGTTGGTGGTACCCGCTCCAGGTCGGCATCCTCAACCCGGCGGGGCTGAGTCATGTGGTCGCCATCGTTCCGCCCGCGCCGGCAACCCGGGCCAGGTACAGCATCGCCACCGCCGATGTCGGCGCGAGGTACCAGGTCGACCTGTTCGGAAACCTCGCCGCGCAGCGGAGCGCGGGAATGAACTTCGCCGAGCAGCAGCGGCAGCTCACCGAGGCCCGCGTCCAGGACCTCGCGCAGCGGATCGCCCAGGTCTGGTTCGACATCCTCGAGGCCCGCGCGCTCCGGGACCTCACGCTGCGGCAGATCGACTACAACAAGGAGCTGCTGCGGCTGATTCAAGCGCGGTTCGAGCAGCAACTCACGCCCCGGCTCGCGGTGCTGCAGCAGGAGCAGTTGCTGCTGAACCTCGAAGCGCAGGTGCCGCTGATCTCCGCCCGGAGCGCGCTCTTGAATTCGGAGCTGAAGGCGCTGCTGGGCCGGGTCCCCAATCCCGCGGACGACATCGTCCCCCTCGAGCGACAGCTCCCCGATCTCCCGCCTCCGCCCAGACTCGGAACGCCAGGAGACCTGAACGCGAACACGCCGGAGATGCGGCTCCAGGAGCTGCGCGTCGCCGAGGTCGAGCACCGCATCAACGCGAACCGGGCGAGCTGGCTTCCGACAATCGAACTGGTGGGCAGCGTGGGCGCCGCGAAGGTCGGCCTCTCGGAGCCGGTTCTCCACCAGTCCGTCGTCGGCGTGAACCTGACCTGGGCCTTTTTCGATGGAAGGCGATTCACCGAGCACATGCGCCTGCCGATCCAGCTCCACCGTCGCCACGTCCAATACCAGCTCGCGCTGAACACCGCGATCGGACGGGTGCAGGATGCCGTGGTCCAGGAGGAGACCGGGGCGACGAGCCTGCGCGCCCTGCGCGCGCAGGTCCAGCTCGGGCGGCGGCTCCTGGACGAGGCGAGGCGGCTCTTCGAGCAGGGGCGTTCGGACTACCTGACGGTGCTCTCCGCCCTGACGAACCTGGTCGGGCTGGAGCGCGCGAGTCTGCAAGCACAGCGGCTGCTGCTCAACCATCGCGTCGCGGTCTATCGTTCGCTCGGCGGCACCTGGTCGCGCGACGTCACACTGAATCGGGAGTGAGAAGCCATGGCACAGCTACAAGCGGATGAGATTCTCTACATTCCCCATCGAAGGCGACTCACGCACGACCGGATCGACGCGGGGAATGGCCAGCAGGTCCTGCACCTCTTCTATGGCGAGGTGGAGCTCATCTTCGACGAGCCGGACATCGCGCCCGTGGGCGAGAAGCTGCTCCAGGTCGAGCAATTTCAAGCCTCCGACGCCATGGCGTGGTCGGACGGCGCGCCCCATTCCTGGGACACGATGCGGGACCTGCTCGAGGCATTGATCGAACAGGGGGTGTTGAAGCGGGTCTCGGATGCGCCCACGGGCCGCACCTCGGTGTCCTACCCTGAGCGGTTGGGTGAGGTGCCAGCCGGGCGTGAGCCGCTCACGTTCAGCGCCCACGACAATCGTTGCCCCGTGCTGACCGAACAGGCGTACGGACGGGCGTTGGAGCTGTCGAACCTCGAGGTGGTCGTACCGGTCTACCGCGTGGCGCATCCGGCGGTCGACGGTGACGGCCGGCAAGTGGGCGAGAACAACGTCGGACCGCGCACCTTGTTCCTCGATCTCCCCACCGTGCGCAAGCAGTGCCACTACGCGGGGAGCCGGTACCAGAACGAACTCCCGATGAACGTGACCGCGATGAAGGCCATGGCGCGTCAGTGGCCGGACCTGCTCTCGCTGACCGAGCAGTTCCGCAAGGCCTTCTTCGCGCGCATGCCGCCCCGGACCCCGGGCGTGCTCACCGCGGGCGAACTCCACATGATGGTCGTCTGCACGCTCGCGTCGGTCGGGTACGTGATGGTGCGGGGCACCCAGCCGGTGCCGAATGGAGAGCTCGACAGCGGGCTCGCGGCCATGTTCCGGCTGATCGACGGAGTTCGCCTGGTCACCAACGACCTGGTGCGCGACGCCCCTGAGCAGCCCGTCACCGTGCAAACGATCGTGGACTATGCCGAGCGTCACGCGGTCTTCAATGGTCCGCACGGCGTGTGCGCCGGGCCGCCGGCGCTGATCAATGAATACATGCAGGTGTTGACCGGCGCGGCCCCGGCACCCATTGATGCCCAGCCCGACATCGCGGCGCGCCTCGGAGATCTCGACGCCGCGATCGATTACGGCCTGCTCGGGCAGCGCGTCGAAGCGGTGGTCCGCTTCCTCGGAGCGAGCCAGGGGCTGCTCCACGAACGGCTCCGGGCGGCGTTCGCCGGACACCTCCCGCGCACCGCGCTGCAAGAGTTCGTGGAGGCGCCGATCGATGTCGCGCGTTACCCGTTGCTCCGGGACGATTTCCCACTCGCGGAGACCTACCAGCGCGAGATCAAGCTCAGCCGCTGGTTGTTCGCGCGCATCGGCGAGGCGTTCCCCGGCACGCCACAGGGCACCTCGCTGGACGAGCTGGCGAAGCTGGATCCCGCCGAGCAGGACACGAGCCGGCGGCGACTTGCCGAGCTCTTCGCACACGGGCTGCCGCAAGAGGCGGTCGTGGCGGAGCCCATCCGCGGCGAGCTCGCCAGCGTCACTGCCAGCGCGTTCGCCCTCGAGCGCCGGTGCCTGCGCGTCGTCGAGCGCGAGCAAGCGATGCTGAACCAGCGGCTCCGGCGCCCGGATTCCCCCCTGACCGGCATGGACCTGGCTGTGTTCACGCGGCCGCGCAATGGCCCCCCGTTGGCGGAGACCCTCGCGCGCGGCCTGGGCGTCTCGGTCACCAGCGACTCTGCTTCGACCGTGCTGGGCTACGGTGGGAGCAGCCTCACGTTGAAGGACTAGAGGGTTCGATGCATCCAGAGCTTGTCCGCCGCTTCCACGAACCGATTCGCGATGAGGCCGCGCGCCGGTATGGCCTGTCCCCCGAGCAGCTCACCGAGCTCCAGGCCTTCGAGAACTTCGTCTACGAGGCGGAGAACGACGACGGCGAAGGCCTTATCTTGCGCATCTCGCACAGTACGCGGCGAACGATTGACTACACGCTGGGGGAGGTCGAGTTCGTTCGCTATCTGGCCGCCGCGCGCATTCCAATCGCCTCGCCGATCCTCTCCGATTCGGGGCAGTTCGTGGAGCGGATCGAAGACCGCGAGCCCGGCAGCTACTTCGTCGTCACCGCGTTCGAGCGCGCGCCGGGCGTCGTCTTCGACGACGCGCCTCCACTCAAGGAGCGCTACTGGAAGCCCCCCCTGTTCCGCGACATGGGCCGGCTGTTCGCGCGGCTCCACAACCGCGCCGAGACCTACGCGCCTTCGAGCCCCAGGCTCAAGCGCCAGGAATGGCATGAGTACGACGTGGTCGACATCGACCGGTTCGCGCCTCCCGAGGAGACGCTCGTTCGCGAGCGCACCGCGGCGATCATCGCGCGATTGAACCGGCTCCCGCGAACACCGGAGAGCTACGGGCTGATCCACGCCGATCTCCACATGCACAACTTCTGCTTCGCCGAAGGGAAGATCACCGCGTTCGACTTCGACAACTGCGAGTACGCGTGGTTCGTCAAGGACATCGCGGTCCTCCTCTTCTACATCGCGCGAGGCGAGGCTCGAGAGGCGCGTGACGAAGCGGTCGCCGCGTTCCTGGGGCCATTCCTCGAAGGATATCGGGAGCTCCGACGGATGGATCGCGAGTGGCTCGCGGCCGTGCCGGACCTGCTCGCGCTCCAGCGCTCGATGAATTACGCGCTGTTCCACCAGTATCGCGACCCGGCCGTGCTCGACGAGAGCACGCTCGACCGATGGGGGCGGTTCCGGCGCGACATCGAAGCGGACACACCCGTCCTGCAGATTGATTTCAGCGCATATTGATTTCAGCGCATAACGAGCACTTCTCCAGCCTGCTGTGGAAGAAGGACCTGGCCCACCAGCTCGCCATCTGGCAGGGCGGCAATCACGACTGGCCCGTGTGGCGGGAGATGATTCAGCAGTACCTGCCCTGGTAGGCACCGGGCCTTGGAGCCCGCTCAGGCCTTGAGCGGGCGCAGCGTGCCGGCGCTCACGCGGTGGAAGCGCCAGAGCAGCGCGAAGGCCACCGCGATGAGCCCCGCGCACAGGCCCCACCAGATGCCCACCACACCCAGCCCCAGCTTGAAGCCCAGCAGTCACGTGAGCGGCAGGCCGATGGCGTAGTGCCCCACCATGTTGGCCAGGAGGGTGAAGCGGGTGTCTCCCGCGCCGCGCAGCACGCCCGCGCCCACGCGCATAAGAGGGAAGGGGGCGCTGTTGAGGGGGAGGGAGGGTGCAGAGGGGCGGAGGAGGGCCGCAGACGGGGCTGCCCGAGAGATGCACCCGGCCGGTGGACAGGCCGCGCTCCCATCAGGTGCGTGGCAGGAGCCTGGGCCTGTTGGCAAGTATCTCCCTCGAAAACCAGCGTGCATGACCAGAGCTGGGGACTGCCTTCGTAGACACCTTGCCGGCCCGAGTGGGTACGGCGGAAGCAATCAGAAGGTCCCCTCATGTCAGGAGAAAATTCCGTGCGTGTCACATCCTCCTTCTCCATCATCACCCGCTGGCTCATCCTGGGGTTGAGTCTCTTCGGAGCGAAGGCCTTCGCGGGCTACGTCTCCGCGCCGGATGGCTACATCCTGCTCGGCATCGAGACCTCGAATCGCTACTACGTGGCGGGCGGAGCGCGCTTCTTCATCCCTCCCGCGCAGCACAGCCTCTACTCGGGACGTTCGACGGTGGCCCTGCCCCAGGCCACCATCGACTCGTACACGCAGGTCCCCATGGACGGCACCCTCTTCCGTCAGATTGGGACCACGCCCATCTACGTCGTCGTGGGTCAGCGGCCCTGGTGGATTCCCAACCCCACGGAGCTGGATGTCTGGGATGACTGGAAGGAAGTCCACAACATCCCGAACAGCAACTGGAGCGACCCCTTCATCGACTACACCTACGCCATGAGCCTGCTGGTCCAGGAGCGCACCACGAGCCAGATCTATCTGTGGGTCGCCGGTGCCAAGTACCTGCTCACCGACCCTGCGGACATCGCCTACTTCGGTGGCTACAGCAGCGTGAAGACGGTGCCTCTGGGCACGATGGCGAGCGTCCCGAACGAGCCGTGGTGCGGCGCCGTGCTGCGTGAGCGCTCCAACTCCACCGTGTACGCGGTGGGCTTCATCAACAGCAGCACCCCCGGCCTGCGCAAGCACGCCACGACCCATCCGACGCACGGGGTGGTTCCGGATGGGGCGCTCTCCGCGTTCCCCACCATGTCCGTCAGCTCCCTGTCCTGCATCTGGTAGAGGAGTGCTCTCGCGGGAGGGCCTGTCTCACGGGCCCTCTCGCGGTTCGGGTGACGTTCGGCGCCGGAGACGTGCAGACAGCTGCCGCTTTTCAAGCAGCTTCGACATTCCGGCCAGGGTCCACCACGACTTCTACCCCGGCAATGCCTCCGGTGAGCGTCAAGGTAGATGTCGCGTGAGAGGGTTCAGCCGATGCGCTTCATCTCCTGCACGGACAGGGTGAGGCTGGGCGAGGGGCCCAGGCGGACGGAGCCCGCGGGAGTCCAGTTGCGCGTGACGCGGCTCCAGCGCTCCGGGTGACGGAATTGGGCGAGCAGGTACACCCGGTGGCGTCGAGCCAGCAGCGAGGCCTCGCGACCGAAGTGCCTGTCGTCGGGCGTGACGAAGCGGATGGCGGAGTGAAGGTGCTCGGTGTTGTACCAAGCCACGAAGCGCGTCACCCAGCAGCACGCGGCCTCGACGGAGGCAAAGGGCCGCCGGGGGAAGCTGGGGCGGTACTTCAGCGTGCGGAAGAGGGCCTCGGAGAAGGCATTGTCGTCCGAGACGCGGGGCCGGCTGAAGGACGGGGTGACGCCCAGCCATTGCAAGGTGGCCAGCAGAGTGGCGCCCTTCATGGGGCCGCCATTGTCCGCATGCAGCACCAGCCCCTTGGGGCAGCCCGCCTCCTGCCAGCAGCGGTGGATGAGAGACGCTGCATGCTCGGACGACTCCTCCTCGTGCACCGCGAAGCCCATGATGCGCCGGCTGAAGACGTCCACTACCAGGTACAGGTAGAGGAAGGCGCCCTTCACCGGGCCCTTCAGGTAGGTGATATCCCAACTCCAGACCTGGTTCGGCCCGGTGGCGGTGTGCTCGGCCCGAGGCCTGGGCGTGGGGGCCCTGGCATGGCCACGGTGGGCCAGTTGCCCCGCTTCGCGCAGTACCCGGTAGAAACTCGCTTCGCTGGCGACGTACTCGCCCCGGTCCGCCAGCCTGGGGACAATCTGCTTGCGCGAGGCGTCCCGGAACTCCGCGCTGTTGGCCACCGCCAGGATTCGGCGCCGCGCCGCCTCCGACAGCCTGTTGGCCGGACGGGTATGCGGTCCGCACCGCCGGTCCTCGGCCGTGGCTGGCTTCCTCCAGCGTTGAATCGTGCGCGGGGCTACCCCGAGCCGCTCGCAGATGGCCTCCAGGCGCACGCCTCTCTCCAAGGCCTCGTCGACGTGGGCGAGCGTCATTTCTCGCTCTTCTCGTCCGCTGCGTCGTCCTCGTCGCCGAGTGCCTGTCGTCCCACCCCATCGCCTGAAGTTTTTTTTCGAGCACCAACAGCGCCGCCGTCTCCGCCAGTGCCTTCTCCTTGCGGTGCAGCTCCCGCTCGAGCTCCTTCACCCGCTTCTCGGCGGCGGCCAGCCGCTTGCGCTCCTTGGCCGGCAGCGGCTCGCTCGCCGTGCCGGAGAGCGCCCCCGCAGCCGCCTGCTGCCACTCCCGCAGCTGCGCTTCATGCAGCCCCTCTCCACGCAGCAACGCCCCCAACTCCTCCCCTTTGAGTTCCTGGGCAGCCGCCAGCACGCGCAGCGTCTCCTCGGGCGTCCACTTCTTGGGCCCAGCGGGCGGGGCGGGCTTCTTCTCGTCGGACGGGGGCATCATGGCCGCTACCCTATTCGCCGCGCGCAACCACTGCGACAACGTCGGTTGGGACACTCCCACCTGCCGGGCCAGTGTCGAGGCATTCACCGCACTCGGGCCCATCATCCGCTTCACCATCTGCGCCTTGAATGCGTCTGTGTACGGCACTGCAACCGCCTGCGCTCGTCCCCATCGGGTGGTCAGCTCGGCAACTCAGCCGAGGCGACTTCTTCCCTGACACAGGGGGATATCGTGAACGGGAAACCGATTCGCGTCCCATCAATTCTTCTCGCCACTTCCCGCCCAACAATGGCCGAAAGCAAAGAGACAAGAAAACCGCACAAGCGTTCAGCATAGGTCCCAAGAAACCCTCTGGCGACAACTCCTCCGCAGCGTCAGCATTGCATAACGGGCTACCCTGCTCCGGACCAACCATCAACAACATGGCGCCTCACAGAGGCTCACCGAGGACTCCCGACATGACTATCACGGCGCCTTCTGCCTCGGCTATCACTCCTACCCCTCAGACCTCAACCACACCCCAACAAAACGCACTCACCCCCTCTCTTCCAGACACGCTAACTAACGCCATAAAGCAAGCCCTGGAAGAACTCCCAACGCATTTGACTTGGTCATCATCAACCTCGACAACACATGAGGTCCTCCAGGTCGTCGGATGGGGAAAGAACACAAAGGCCATCGATGCGGTTGCCACCTATTTCGTTGGCCTACTAGTCAGCTCAATAACCCGAGCACTCCAAATACGAGCCCAAGTCCAGGACACCCTAGAAGACAAGCTAGAAATACTCAAGAGTGTAGAGAGTCTCGCAGGCTCCCCGAGCGTCCCCCTCAGCCCCAAACAAAAGACCGATGAGCGAAATCCCTGGATGGCCGAATGCCTTTGGCACCTATGCCTCAATCTTTCATCCAAGCTCCCCGCCCTACATCCGCATGGACAAGTCGTCGCCCTCGATTTTCCGCACATCGCAGCAAAAGATCACGGCTTCGATGTCATAGCCCTGTACCTAAAGGGCAACACGCTAGGTATCTCCATAGTCGAATCAAAGGCATATGAAAACAACCCTAATGGAGCAATAAGCGATGCCGTTGAATTCTATAGAAGCGTCGACCAGGGCACGCACGACGTGCGCCTCAGGCAAACAGTTTCAGCCTTTCGCGAGAGCATTCCCGCAAACCTCCAGGGGATTCTGTCGGCATCGCTCTGGAAGAACATACGCACTTATCTGCCGAACCCCCACTACAACAACACTGCTGCAGTCGACTGGACAAACCAAAGACACTCATTCAAGACGCTTAAAGTTGGCAAGAGTCAAATTCTAATCATGCCACACGAAACAAGTGGCTTCTCGACATTCTTCGATGCCATCGGTGCATCAATGTGGCAGTTCGCCCAGAGCCTTTGACATGTTCGACAAACACGCACAAGCACTAATCGAAGACCTCCCTAGAATAGAGACGCTCGATCCAGCAGACTGCAGGCGAGCCCTGTCTCGAGCCTATCTCTTTATCATCAACAATCAAATATCCACGCATTCCTCTCCCCAGGAATCCGCGGAACGGCTTGCCGTTCGGGAACAATTACGACAACTGGCGAACACGTTGGAGAGCGCAGCCGTATTCGACAATCAGCGAGAACGAAGGATTGCGTCAAGAGCAACTCAGGCGGCTGCCTTTGTCGCAGCCGAAGCTCTCTCCCTTCTTGCAAAGCTCGTCTCATTCGACGTTACGCCATCACGACCTATCGACCCCATACAGGACGAGCGCGCCTACACGCTCATCGAAAGCGCTTTGCTTTTCATAATTGGCGGGTACGATATCAATGCCTCGGCAGTTGTTCGAGAGTTCAGCGAACCGCTATCGGCGACTGAGAATACGCCTGCAGGACAGCGAATCCAAAGCGGCCAGAAACTTTGGCAACGAATTAAGGCCCTCTGTGAAGGTAGGATTACTCAATTCTCGGACCAAAACACTTCCGATCGCAGCACTGAGACGAACTCGCTGGCTGACACCATAGATGCAACACGGACATCTTTGTATGTAGCCATATCTAGGGCGCTTGATAAGTATTTCGATTGGCTTCGAGGCGGAGACGCATTTCTGCTTGAGGTTGCAATAATCGAGCTCGAAAAGATTCGAAACCTCTCCGTTTCCGCACGAGACGTAAACCTCTCACTCATTACCCATGAATTTTCCGACACTTATCACCTTGCGACATTGCTATTGACGGCCCTTCGTGAAGGGTGCGCTCGTTCACTGACGCATGGCGTACCGCCTCCGATTAGTGATTCCTCTATCTTTGGTCAACAATTCAAAACTTACATTAATGCGCGTGCTGTTGGGACAAGCACTCTGCGAGGCCGACCATTTCTCTGGCCATCCGCTGTCGAATATATTCAGGAGTGCCTTCCTGGCCCACATAGAGATGCCGTCATCTCGATGCCAACTGGTAGCGGAAAAAGCTTCTTGGCCGAACTTGCTACGGTTCACGCTCTTGCTCGTGGCTGGGTGCTGTACTTAACCCCAACGAATGCACTTGCTCATCAAGTAAGAAGAGATCTAAAGGCTGCCCTCCGCCCATTCGCAGGAGTCGCAGTTTCGGCATTCCTTGGCGGCGCAGAGTATACATCTCTCGCAGACGAAGAGATTAGCACCAATTCTTTCATTGCAGTCATGACGCCCGAGAAATGCGCATTGGCACTGCGCCTTCATCCTGAGAAGTTCCGCCACTGCGCTCTTTGTGTCTTCGACGAATGCCACCTGCTAAATGATCCGCACCGGGGAGTGATTGCTGACATTCTCATTGCTCAACTTCTCGCCACAGCACCAAGTATGCGCCTGCTTCTAATGTCGGCCATGCTCAGCAATGCCGACGAACTAGCGGCATGGCTATCCGCTGCGCGTAATGCCGAGGAGGCAAATGCTCTATCCTCGCGCATTCGCTGGCGACCATCTCGTGCCGCCAGAGGATTCATCTTCGTAGAAAAAAAGCCTCTAAGAGATGCCTTAGCCTCCCGAAAGGACGCGTTGACTAGTCCTCCCTCCACATCCAAGGCGATTAGTTTCTCCGACAAAATTCCTCTCGGATGGATTGCAAGTCTGTCCGGTCCATGGACTCTCGATGGGGTAGGGGACTACAGGACTTCATCTCTCCCTCTGAGCGCAAAGCTCGTCCAGAAACGTTCAAAGAAAGGAGAAATCACCCGAGAGTTTGAGAGCTGGAAAAATCAGACGGGACTAAACATCGCGGAGACACTCGCCTCTCGAGGGATTCCCGCCATCAACTTCATTTTATCAAGCCGCCATCATGCGTTTGGGAGCGCCGAGCGCGTTACGACAGTCATCCCCGGGGCGGTCGGCAACACTCCGTTCCCAGATCTAATTGAAGCCCTACTGTCCGTCGCAGACGCTGAGTTGGGTGTGGACACATACCTGCGCGACACTCTTCGAAAAGGCATTGCCGTCCATACTAGCGCCATGCTCCAAGTAGAGCAGACGGCAACCGAGCAAATGTTTGCGACCGGGCATGCGAAATTAATGATTGCGACGGGCACGCTAGCCCAAGGGCTGAATCTGCCGGCAATCGCTGTGGTGATTTCGGGAAGCCAACTGGCTGGACAGTTTTACGACGACGATATTGACATCTCTGCTGGGCTCACACGGGCGAATGAGTTGATTCTCAATGGGTTCGGCCGCGCAGGCCGCCCCGGCTTTGCCAATCAAGGCGTTGTCATCTTGGTGAGCGACAGTCCACTTGCGGTAAGCACGGCAGAGGAAGACGGGGCGTATATTCTAACAAAATACCCTGTCTTAGGAGAGCCAGATGCATCTATCGCAGTTCGAAGCCCCGTCGAGCGATTTTTAGACGAACTCATGACCTCAAGCGATCTCGAAACAGCTTCTGGATTCGAGCTCACTCTCACTTCATTAATCTCAACAGAAAACTCTAACGGCGACAATGCCGGAGCAATCTTGCAAAGGACGTTCGGAGGGTTTCGCCAAAGAGCCCATTTCACTCAAGAACGCGCAGTGCTAGCTCAACAGCGGCTCAACGACGTTAAAGAGCGATTTCTTCTTCGCCCAGGCGTTCCTGTTTGGATGCCTCTGGCCGCAATGCGCGCTGGTGTTGACTTCTTCAGAGCGCAGCGCATGTGGGAGGCTTATCAGGCCCATGGCCTTCCCACGATTGAGAAACTCCAGTCCTTGAGCGTCGTTGACTGCTTTAATCTGCTAATCGAAGTCCTCAGTGCAATGCCTCCAAATCGAATTGATGAGTATCTCGACGAAAAGAAGACTAAGACGCCAAGGACTGTGCTCAATGATATGGCGAAGAAGTTGCCTGCAGTCGACTCAGTCCCCTGGCCTCGTCCGTCTGAATGGGTAAATGCATGGAAGGCCCTAGGCAACGTAGTGGCGGCCTATATGGCAGGAGAGCCATTTACTCAAATCGGTGCTCGCCTGTTTGAATGTTCTCCGGCTGAATTCACCTCCAAGCGCAACAATGGGGCAAAGGGGATTCCTGCTGTCTTTAAATTCATTGGCGACATTGTCGACCGAGCAATGTCGAGGGATGCTGGTTGCTTTCTTGCGATCAACGAATGCTGGCTAGCCTACAGCTTCCCGGGTAACACTGCGCCGGAGACGCTTCAGGCATTACCTCTGTGCATCAAAAATGGAGCAAATGCGCTGGACGTACTCGCTTGGTTTCGCTTCGGATATCGACAAAGAACGTGCGCACATCTATTGGCCAACGAATTCCCCCTAGAACCAGGAAGCACTACCGATGAGTTAAGGGCAGCGTCCGTTAGGCGGCTTCGTCGCCAATGGCTGGCCTCAACAACTTCCAGCCCTCCGCAGTTGACCGACCATGCCAGGACAATCATTCTCGAGGCAGACGAAACTCCAGGGTAAGGAGAGACTCGTGACTCTCGATCAAATTGGAGGGTAAACGAGCACGAGGGCGGTGAGCGTCAAGGTGGAAGTCGCGTGAGAGGGTTCAGTCGATGCGCTTCAACTCCTGCACGGCCGGGATGAGGTTGGCGCATAAGAGGGAAGGGGGCGCTGTTGAGGGGGAGGGAGGGTGCAGAGGGGCCGAGGAGGGCCGCAGAGGGGGCCGCCCGAGCGATGCTCCCGGCCGGTCAGACAGGCCGCTTGAGCTCCCTTGGGGCACACGCCTGCCCAGGCCGCGCACCCATCAGGTACGTGGCAGAAGCCTGGGCCTGTTGGCTGTCTTGAGGCTCAACACCACAAGGCCTGGGGTGGCCCTCGTGCCGGGGCCAACCTCGCACATGCCGTGGGCAAGCCCAGGTGCTCCAGAATCGCCCGTACCCCGGGGGGGCCCTTCACGTGCGCCAAGACCCTTGAGCCTGCCTCCACACCTCACGCAGTGGGCGTGACGCCGGGCCCCACGAAGGGCACCGGGGATGCACGGCCGGGCAGGTGCTTGCCGCCTGTGCAGCCGAGCACTCCACCCCGTGTAGCGGGCTGCACACCCGGCGGGGGCGCTGGGCGGCGGCCGGGCCCATCTCCTCGGAAGGAGGGGGCTTCCCGGCTGGCCCTGTTGGTGCATTGCTGAAACTCCATGTGCCGGGAACGCGCCGCCCCCCCTTTTGACGGCCTTCGCGCCGGTCAGCCCAGCGAGCACACCCGCTGGCTGGCGGAGCCCGATGAGCCCGCGCTGCGCGAGCTGCTCCACGCGCGCTACGCCGGGAGCTACTCCTACCGCTTCCTCCATGAGCCTGGAGGGGCCTCGCGGCTCTGGAGGGCCGGCGCGCTGCTCAGCCTGGGGGAGTTCGACGCCCAGGGCACGCTCCTCTGGCACACGGGGCTGTGGTGCAAGCCGGGGCGGGACTCCCTGGACTCGGGGCTCTCCTTGGCCCTGCCCATCCGGCGCACCGCCATGGACCGCTCCGAGCACGAGCGGCTGTGGAGTCACCTCCTGGAGCTGCTCAAGGCGCGCGTGGGCTTCCTGCACCAGCAGACGTCCACGCTGCACCTCATGGCGCAGCGCTACGCGTCGCGCTTCATGCGGGCCGTGCCGGTGGGCCTCATCGTCGACTACACCGAGGGGGAGAGGCTGGTGGGGGTGGAGGGCTCGGGCCTGCCAATGCAGGCGCTGGCGATGACGACGGTGCTTGCTCCGCTGCCTCCGCGTCGGCGCTTCCTGCCCGCGGGGCCGTGGGGGGAGTGGCTCGCGTCCATCCTCGCCGCTTCGGGCCTGCCGGGGACGGTGGAGCTGACGCCGCTTGCGCGCCGCCCTCGCGCTGGGGGCCTCGTGCCGCGCCCGCTCGACTGGAACGAGTCCCTGCGGCTCGAACGGCGGGAACTCGTGGGGCCCGCCGGGGAAGGGCAGGGGGCCACGGCGCTCCCGTCCTCGCGGGCGCGCGTGGACCTCGTCCACCTGTCCATGGGCGAGCCCCAGCGGGTGGCCGAGGCCACGCCCGTGCTCCTCGCGGCGGGCTACCTGCCGACGGGCCTCCGCCCGCGCCTGGACGCGCCCGACGACATCGTCTTCCAGCACCTGCCGGCGCCGGAGCGGGCGCGCGAGGCGGTGGGGCGGGCGCGGGTGGACGGCGAGGCGGCCCGGGCCCTGTGGAGCGGATGGGTGGAGCGATGCGCGCGAACTTCGTAGACACGCTCCTCGCGCGGCTGGACGGCGAGGTGGCCACCATCTGGGCCACGGTGCTGCTGCGCATCGACGCGCGGCCCGACGTGGCGCGGCTGCGCGGGGCCTTGCGCGCCCTGGTGCGCGAGAGCGAGCGCCTCAACGTGGCCTGGGACGACGCGCGCGGTGCGTGGGTGCCCGCGCCGCGCACGGACGAGGCGGTGGACGCGGCCCTGCTGGAAGGCGCCGAGCCGCTGGACGAGCCCGAGGCGGTGACGCGGGTCATCAACACCCGGGTGGACCTCGCGAGGGACGTGCCGCTGCGGCTGCACCTCCACCCCCTGGCCGATGGCGCGCCGGGCCCGTGGCTGCTCGCCATCCAGCTCCACCACGCGATTGGGGACGCCAAGGCGCTCGCCCACCTGCTGGAGCGGCTCTGGCTGCACTGCGCGGGGCGCGCGTCGGAGTCGCCCCCGCTGGGCCCCTCGACGCTGACGGATGGCAAGGTGCTGCTCGCGGCGCTGCGCGGGCCGGGCCGGGTGCTGGGCCTCGCGAGCCCCCGCCGCCGGCTCCTCGCGCAGCGGGGCCTGGGCCTGCGCCGCAGTGGAGACACCGCGGGCCGCTCGTTGATGGCGACGGCGCGCCTGACACTCCCGGCTGGCCGCACGGACGTCCAGGCCTCGGAGGTCTTCTTCGCCGCGCTGCTGGCGGGCGTCGCGCTGCGCGAGCCCACGAAGGACGGGCTCATCCGCCTGCGGGTGCCGGTGGACCTGCGGCGCATGCTGGGGCTGGGGCGGATGCTGGGCAACGGCTGCTCGACGGTGCCGCTGGAGTTTCCCCTGCGGGAGGTCCGCGCCCGGCTGAAGGACGCGCCCGCCCTGGCGGCGCTGGTGCGCGAGGCGCTGCGGCGCGTGCTCGACGAGGGCGTGCACTGGACGACGGCGCTGGAGTGCATGGCGGTGGCGCGGCTCGCCCCGGGGCCCGTGCTGCGGCGCAACGCGCGCCCCGGGCTGGTGGCCGAGCCCCGCACCAACACGCTGGTGGCGACCTACCTGGGGCGGCTCGACAAGCACTTCGTGGACGCGCCCTTCCGCATCCACTCCCTGCGCAGCCACACGGCCACCTGGGGCGCGACGGGCCTGGGCTTTGGCGACACGCTCAACATCAACACGGCGACGTTCGAGGGACTGTGGACCCGGGGCGAGCTGCGCGACTTCACCGAGCAACTCGCGGGCTGGGCCTCCTCGGGCTTCGGGCTTCCGGCGGAGGTGGTAAACCCATGAAGGGGCTTCGCGACGCGCCCGCGCTCTACCTGGGCTTCATCTCGCTGCACCTGCTGCTGGGGCACCTGGGCGCAAGCCTCGTCTACCGCCTGCGCTTCGGCCGCAGCCCGCTGGCCTACCGGAGCACCGGGGCCGACTCCGCCCACACGCGCCTCACGCGGCGCATCAGCGGCGCCTCGCTGGTGTGGGCGGGCTCGGTGGTGGCGGCGGCGCTCTGGCCGCGCTGGTCCGAGCTGCCCTGGGGCCGGCCCCTGCTGGCCCTTCCGCCGGAGGTGGGCTGGGCGCTGGGCGTGCTCGGGCTGGTGGGCATGCTGGCGGCGCAGTACGGCATGGGCGCGACGTTCCGCATCGGCGTGGACGCGGGGGAGGCCCCGCCCGTGCTGCACGAGAGAGGACTCCACCGCTCCTCGCGCAACCCCATCTACGTCTTCTCCTACCTGTACCTCGTGGGCGCCTCGCTCTGGGCTCCGTCGCTGGTGACGCTCGGGGCGTGCGCGGTGCTGGGGGGGCTGTTCCACGGGCTGGTGCTCCAGGAGGAGCGCTACCTCTCCGCCCGCCTCGGCGACGCCTACGCGCGCTACCGCCAGCGCGTCCCCCGCTACCTCTAAAGGCCCCATGCAGCCCGCCCTCGCCCCCGTCTCAACTTCACCCGCAGCCCCCGCCGGGCCGGGCCCCTCCCGCGACGAGCTGGTGGAGTTCTTGCGCATCCGCCCCGCGCGGGCCCTGGGCATGGCGGCCCTCCACCTGGGCGTGTGGGGGCTGGCCGGCGTGGGGCTCGCGCATGTCAGCGGCTTCTGGCTGAAGCTGCCCCTGTGGCTGCTGGCGGCCCAGGCCGTCATGGGGCTCATCCAGCTCGACCACGACGCGTGGCACGACACCCTCTTCACGAGGCCCTGGCAGAACCGCCTCTTCGGCAACGGGCTCAGCCTGCTCGTGGGCATCGCTTACGAGCCGATGCGGCACGACCACCTCGCGCACCACCGCTGGAACCGCACCGAGAAGGACCCTGACGCCTACAACGCGGGCCGCCGCTCGCCCGGGCTGTGGGCGCTCTTCTACGCCACCGTGCTGCTGGGCCTGCCGCTCAGCCTCGTCTACTTCAACGTCCTCTACCCGGTGCAGCACTTCGACGCCGCCCGCCTGCGCCGCCATGCGCTGGTGCTGCTCGGCTACGGGGCCTTCTACGCGCTGCTCTTCTGGCTCCTGGCGGGCCACGGGCTCCTCGGGGGCGCGGTGGAGTGCTGGCTGCTGCCGGTGCTCTTCGCCAGCCCCCTCAACGGGCTCAAGTCCATCTCCGACCACCACGCCAACGTCTGGCGCGGCGACCGCTTCCACACCGCGACGACGGTGCGCGGCACCCGGCTCGTCACCTTCCTGTGGAACGGCCTCAACCACCACCTGGACCACCACCTCTACCCGCGGGTGCCCGGCTACAACCTCGCGCGGCTGCACGCGCGCCTGCGCCCGGAGCTGCTCGCGCGCGGGGCCCCCCTCTTCGACAGCTACCTCCACGTCATGTGGCGGGCCCTCCTGGCCGGCCCCATGGTGGTGGAGGAGGACGTGCGACTCGTCACCCTGGAGCGAAAGCGCCCATGAACGCCCTGCGCCGGCTGTACGCGGACATCCGCTACGAGGACGGCCGCTGGCCGCTGTCCCGGTGGGACCTCAACCTGCGCTACCTCACCAAGAGCCTCCTGCACCTGCCGGAGCCGCGCTCGGCCGAAACCGGGGAGCACTTCTCGCGAGTCGCCCGGCACCTCGCCTCGGGGAGCTGGCGGCACGCGGGCGCGCCGGAGCTCCGGGTGAGCGCCGTGGGCGACATGATGTGGATTCGCAGCGGCTTCCACCGCGCCCTGTCTCCCGGCGTCCGGGAGGTGATGGCGGGGGACGCGGTGGCCTTCACGAATCTAGAGACGCCGGTGGACCCGGCGCGGCCCGTGCCCCGGCTCGTCTACGAGACGCTCCACTACAACGCCCCGCCGGACTACCTCGCGGCCTGGGAGGGCACGGCGCGCCACCGCGTCTTCTCCCTCTGCAACAACCACGCGCTCGAC
Organism: Myxococcus sp. CA056; assembly: GCF_013336715.1. NCBI lineage: Bacteria > Pseudomonadati > Myxococcota > Myxococcia > Myxococcales > Myxococcaceae > Myxococcus > Myxococcus sp. CA056. The sequence continues at coordinate 277,556 of NZ_JABUMT010000007.1, read as the reverse complement.
CAGGGCGCCGAAGGGCTCAAGCGGACCCGGGGGACGGTGCTGGCCTCCTCCCAGCACCGCTGCGTGGGAGGCCCCCGGCCGGAGGACGCGGTGGCCGCCCTGGAGGTGGACGGGGTGCGGATGGGCATCGCCGCCGTGACGTATGACATCAACCACCTGGTGGGGGCGCCGCCCGCCGGGGTGCCGGTGACGCGGCTGGGCAGCCCCCTCCACGCGCCGGACTGGGGGCGGCTGGGCGCGCTCATCGACGCCGCTCGCGCGGTGGGGCCGGACCTGGTGGTGCTGATGCCGCACTGGGGCTTCGAGTACGAGTACTGGCCCGAGGCCCTCCAGCGCGAGCACGCCTGGCGGCTCATCGAGCGCGGGGCGGACCTCGTCCTGGGCTCCTCGCCGCATGTCCTCCAGCCGGTGGAGTGGGTGTCCATCGACGGCGCGGACGCCACCTGCCCCACGCAGGTGCGACGGGGCGGGCCCGCGCGGATGGGGCTCATCGCGTACTCGCTGGGCAACTTCCTGAGCATCATGCCCACGCTGGCGTGCCAGACGGGGGCCGTGCTGAAGCTCGCGCTCGCCCGGGACGCGCGCGGCGTGCTCCAGCCGGTGGATTTGCGCGCGGTGCCCACCGCCTGTGGACGGGGGCTCGGTGGGGAGGGGTTCCTCGACGCGGGCGTGGTGCGCCTGGACGAGCTGCCCCGCGAGCGGGCGGCGCCGCACCTCGCGCATGCCCGGCGGACGTTGGGCGCGCTGCTTTCGGACCGGAGGGACTGAGGATGTCGTCGATTGAGGAGCAGTTGGAGGCGCTCACCGTCGGGATGGCGCGGCAGGTCGCGAGCTGGCTGCCGGCGGTGACGCCAGAGCGCTACGTGGCGTTCCTCGACATGATGTACCACTACACGCGGCGCAGCGGAGACCGGCTGCGGCTCGCGGCCGAGCGCGCCACGCTCCCCGAGCTGAAGGCCTTCTTCGCGGAGCTGGCGGAGGACGAGCAGTCGCACTACCTGCTGGCCAAGGCGGACCTCGCGGCCTTCGGGCGCGAGCCCTCGTCCGACACGCCTCGCGAGGTGGCCGACTTCCACGCCTTCTGGGAGGGAATCGGGCCGGAGCGGCAGCTCGCCTTCCTGGGCGCGTTGCGCGTGCTGGAGGGCGTGGCGGGGCACCTGGGAGGCGAGGCCCGCCAGGGGCTGGGGCGGCTCGGGCTGGAGCGGACGAAGGCGCGCTTCATCCTCGTCCACCTCGACGTGGACCTGGAGCACGGCGCGCGGGCCCAGGCGCTCTGCGCGGCGCTGGGGGCCGGGCACCCGGAGCCGCTGCTCGAAGGGGCCCGGCGGGCCGCCGACTTCTGGGTGGCCATCCACCGCGCGGCGCTGGCCGGCGAGGCGCGGCCCTGAGCGGGCGCCTCAGCGTACGGAGAGGGCGACAGCGTCCCTCTCCGTCTGAACCTCACGTACCTGCGTCACGACCGTCGGTGTCCAAGAAGTTCACGAATCCTGTCCCACGTTCGCGGATCGTGCTTTTCACGAGGTGGCAGTTTGGCGAGCGCGGTTTCGTTGTACTCATCAACCGCCCGCGGATCCGCCCCCTCCGCCATCAAAAGCTCGATGATGGGAACGTTGAACTTACGAGCGGCCATGCCGAGCGGCGTCAATCCGCGAAGTCCTCCCCACTCGTCCATCGTTCGTCCAGCACCATGGCGCAGGAGCAGCGCCGTGAGCTCCGGATGTTCATGTTCTACGGCCAGTTGCAAAGGTGACTCATGCGTTGATCTGCGGACGTTCGGATCCGCGCCTGCTTCGAGAAGCACCCGTGCGACCTCCAGCTCCGGAGGTTCCATGGCGCTGAGGAGCGGCGTCTCGTGATGATGGGCATCCCATTCGTTGACGTCCGCACCGTGCTCGATCAACAGCTTGATGAAGTCAATCGTTCCCCCAACGCCCATCTGGCCGATGGCGACATGCAGGGGTCGCCAGCCATCTTCCCTGGGCAGGTTGGGGTCTGCACCGCGAACCAGCAGCGCACGAACACGCTCCAGATCATGCTGGACGATGGCCTCGAACAATTCGGATGACAGCATTCGGGTTGGCAATGCTCGCCTGGGTGGCGGAAAGGGACTCGTGCATCGACGGGCGGTTTTGTAACGACTCTCCTCCGCGCTGTCGACACCCTCCTTGTTGGGGCACCACCTCCGGCCCCTGTGCCCCCTGCCTCGATGCGGCCGAGGGGCTCGACGGGGCACCCGCCTGCCCAGGCCGCGCCCCCATCAGGTGTGTGGCGGGAGCCTGGGCCTGTTGGCACCTCTTGAGCCTCAACGAGGGCGATCGTCTCCCAATCGCCGCTACCGCCGCCCTGGCGGGCCGCATCATGGGGTCCTTCATTGGGTTTGAGCTGTCTCATGCCGCCAATAGCGCGACACCAGCGCCGTCGGATGTCAGCGTGCTTCCGTCGGTGGCGGTGTCTCAGGGTGGAATGGCGTTGGGGCTGGGGGGGCCGCTTCTGAGCTCCTGACCTGACGAGCCGCCGCTCGTGATTCAACGCGGCACCGAGCTGTCCTCCAGGCTCGGGCCGTGGTGCGGTGCGTCGACCTGGTGTGTGTGGATGTCGCCGTTGGCAGGTGGGACGGAGGCGTCACCTGAGATGCGGAACAGAGGACCTGGACGACCTGCTATCCTTTGAGGCGCTTCAGCCGTGAGCGAGTTGGAAGCCGCTGTCATACCAACCTGGGAGGGGACGATGCTCTGTTCCGCGAAGAAGGCTGTTCAGGTATTGCTTGCCGTTGTCACGGGGGCGGCTGTGTCGTTCGGAGCCACGCTGGCGGTCGCAGCGCCCGCGGAGCCGCTGTCCTATTGTTCTGGCAATTGCGTCAATGAGTGCATCGAGGCGGGCTTCGCCTATGGTCGATGCTCTGGCGATGTCTGCGTTTGCTTCCCCTTCTCCTGAGCCTCCGGGCAGCGCCTCGCGCGGATGTGCAGGGTACCGCGGTGCGAAGCCGGGATGACTCGCGTGCGGTTGCTCGCCCTGCTCTCGAATCCCAGTCGGGGGGAGGAGGTCAGGGCGTCGACGCGGCGGGCTGCGCTCCGCGGGTACGGAAGGAGGCGCCGTCATGGGAGGCAGGGACCTCCTCTGGACATGTGGATGGCGACCTTGCCGCGGGCGTGTCCCTCCTCGAGGTACGCGAGGGCCTGGGGCAGCTCCTCGAACGGGTAGGTGCGGTCGATGACGGAGCGCACGGAGCCGTCGGCCAGGCGGTCGCGCAGGTACTCCAGGTCGTCCAGGTTGCTCTTCATCGTCAGGTAGCCCAGGCGCTTGCGACTACCGAGCGAGCGCAGCGGCCCGAGCAGGAGCGCCGCCGCCATCTGCTTTCCCGCTCCGCCCGTCATCACGTAGCGGCCGCCGGGCGCGAGCGCGCGCGCGTAGGCGCTCAGCGGGTGGTAGCCGTTGGCCGCGAGGATGACGTCGTAGCGCTGGCCGCCGCGCGTGAAGTCCTCCTTCGAGTAGTCGATGACCTCGTCGGCTCCGAGCGAGCGGGCCAGCTCCTGGTTGCGGGCGCTGCACACCGCCGTCACCTTCGCGCCCAGCGCCTTGGCGAGCTGCACGGCGAAGGTCCCCACGCCTCCCGAGGCGCCATTCACCAGCACGGACTCGCCCGCCTGGAGGCGACCCTCGCGACGCAGCCCCTGCAGCGCCGTCACGCCGGCCAGCGGCGCCGCGGCGGCCTCTTCGAAGCCGAGGCTCGCGGGCTTCGAGGCGAGGACTCCCTCGGGCGCGCAGACGTACTCCGCGAAGGCGCCCCAGTTGCTGCTGCCCAGCTCGCCCATCACTTCATCGCCGGCCTTGAAGCGCGTGACGCCGGGACCCGCGGCCTCGACCACGCCGGCCAGGTCGCAGCCGAGCACGTTGTACCGGGGCTTGAAGAGTCCGACCGCGAGCCTCGCGAGGAAGGGGTCGGCGCGCAGGATGTGCCAGTCGGCCGCGTTGAGCGCGCAGGCCCGCACGCGCACGAGGACCTGGCCTGCGCCCGGCGTGGGGACGGGGCGCTCCTCGCACTTCAGGACCTGGGGTGAGCCGTACTCGTAGAAGGTGATGGCGCGCATCAAGGGATGGCTCCAGCGGTAGGGGGCGGAGGAGGGCCGCGGACGGGGCCGCGGGTGCTGGCGGAGCAGGGAAACAGGACTCAGGACACCTGCACCATGATGGGTACGGCCGGCCTGCCGCTACCGAAGCGAGGCGGCCAGTGCCTGGGGCTCCTCCTCCGGCGACGCAGCGGCGGCGGCGGCGGGAAGCACCGTGGTCCCCTCGTATTGCACCGACTTGGGATAGGGAAGTTCCAGGCCGTTGGCGTTGAAGGCGTCGAACAACAGCCGGTTGAGCAGTCGCTTCACGTCGAAGTGCGTCCCTGGCTGCACCTTGGCTTCAATGCGAATGGTCATCCAGCTCTCGTCCATGCTCTCGATACCCAACAGCTTGGGCATCTCGGACACCTTGCCTGCCGACAGCATGGGCACCTGCTCGCAGACCTTTCCAATCACATCCAGCACCTTCTTCAAGTCGCACTCATAGGCCACGGCCATGTCCACGACCGCCAGCGTCCAGCCGCGACTATAATTGATGACATTCTTGACTTCGCCATTGCGGAGGATGTGAAGGCGCCCGAAGCGATCGCGAATGCGGGTGATACGAGGCGTTATCTCCTCCACCACGCCCTCGGTATCGTTGATGCGGATGTAGTCGCCGTTCAAGATCTGGTCCTCGAAGAGCAGGAAGATGCCGTTGACCATGTCCGTGACGATGGCCTGTGAGCCCAGACCCACGGTGAGACCGACGATGCCGGCGCCAGCGAGGATGGGGGTGGGGTCCACACCCAGGTCGCTGAGCACCATCATCCCCACCAGGAAATAGACCAGGTACGTGGAGGCTCTCTGGATGAGCGCGACGAAGGTGTTGCGCCGCCGGGCCTTGTCATCCAGGTCGAGACCGTCCACCTTGAAGGCGCGGGCGATGAGCAGCCGGACGAACTCCACGACGACGCTGGCGGCGAAGAACAGGGCGATGACGCGGATGAGCACCGGCCCGTACGGAGCAAAGGACTCCAGGCCCTGGAACCGACGGATGATGAGGGTCGCCACCGAGATATAGACGATGGCCTCCAGGCTCCGCTGCCCCACCGGTAGCAGCCGGCTGAGGGCCATGAAGTACTCCTCGTACTTCGTGGCCGTGCTCTTCGTCCGCCAGGACTCGACCAGCCGAACCGACATCAGGTGCAGCAAGGACACCGCCAGGCGCCCACCGCTGATGCACAGCAACACGAAGACGGTGGTGCCAACGAGCCATTCGAGCGCGGCCGGGGGTTGCAGCGAGGTGACCGCCATGCCCACCGCGAAGTAGGCCAGCACCAGCTTGATGAAGCCGGGCCCCTGCTCCATCGCCTTCTGGGAATGTGCCTTCGGCTCCGGGCTCAGTTGCCACTCGTTCATCCTGCGCTCGAGCCGCATCAGGAGCTGGCGTGCCGCCCGATCCAACACCAGGTAGGCCGTCAGCAAGAGCACCAGCAGGCCCGCTCCGCGCCCCAGGGCCGCCAGCCCCTCCACCGTCACCCCCGCCAGCAAGGCATTGAAGGAGGGCTCCAGATCCTTCTTCGCCCACAGGGAGAAGCCCAGCACGGCGATGCCGATGATGACCACCACGAAGGACAGGAGGGCGGCGCTCAGCCGGGCGCGCTTGCGAAGAGCGTCCGCCATCTGCTCCAGCGCCTTCACACCCATCAGCCGGATGCCCTGGTACAGCAGCGCACTGGAGGCCACGAGCACGGCCCAGAGGACGAGCAGCAACAATGCCACGCTCAGTCCGACGAGCCATGCGTTGTTCAACTCGACCGTATCCGCAAGTCGGAAGATTTCCATGCGCTGGGGCATAGCACACCAGCGAACACGTCGCGCCCCGCGCCCGAGGTGGAACAGAGGCTTGCCAGGCAGGAAAGGCCGCGAGCCTTTCGCCGTGGTTCCCATCCAGTGCGGGCAAGGCAACCGTGGAGCCCGAGACAGCGGCTGGGAGGGAGTCGATGAAGGGGCAGACGCCGTGAGCGCATAAGAGAAAGGGGGCGCAGTCCCCTATGACCGCGGTTCGTGTGGCGACGGAGTCTGCGGCTACAACGAGGAGATCTTCTCCTGCCCGGCGGACTGCGACATCTGCGGCAATGGGATTTGTGGTCCCACCGAGACTCCATACGACCGCGGCGCGGACCGCGGATGGCTCCCGCCGGGTACGAACGCACATCGCGATGCCCAGCGCGGCGAAGTTGCTGGCGATGCGCCCCGGCTCCTCCGCGTTCAGCAGTTCCTTCTTGCCGCCCCAGGACGCGGGAGAACAGTACGTGCAGCGGAAGCTGCGGCGGTCCGTGATGCTCAGCCGCAGGTACGTCATGCGGCGCCCCAGCGCATCCAGCAGGGGCGGGGCGAGCGGATCCGTCTGGAATGCGCACAGTGGGCGTGGCGGGCGGGAGCAGAGCGGGAGGTGAGGGACGCTGACGCGGATCCCGACGGTGCGCGGGCAACGTCGAGCGTGGTTTGGACACCATGCCTGGCGGCCTCGAAGAGCGGACTGCGGGGCCGCTTCCGCCGGACGGCAGAAAGCGCGTGGCATGAGGGCCCGCCAGGCGATAGGGTTTCTCGGATGTACTTTGCTCGCGCTCTTGTCCGACTGTGCTCGGTGGTCTTGCTCTCAAGTCTCGTCATCGTGGGGGGCGCGAGTTGCGGGGATTCAGAGACGGCGTTGCCGTCGGCCGTTCTCGACGTCACTCCATCCGCCCTCTCTCTCGTCGCAGGCACGTCCGCGACCGTGAAGGCAACGTTCACGGCCGATGGCGCGGCGACCCAAGACGTGACGGAGTCAGCGACGTGGGCGAGCAGCGCTCCCGGCGTCGCCACCGTCGCGGCCGGCAAGGTGAACGCGGTCGCGGCCGGCGCCGCGACGATCAGCGTGACCTCGGAAGGACAGACGAAGACCGTCGCCGTAACGGTGACGGCCGACAACAATCCCCTCGTCTCGCTGAGCGTTACGCCGGCGGCGCCAACGCTTCCGCCCGGCGCGAAGAAGCAACTCGTGGCGACCGGCACCTACGCCGATAGCAGCACAAAAGACATCTCGAGCGCAGTCGTTTGGAACTCGGCGACGTCCACCGTGGCGACCGTCGACCCGACCGGGCTGCTCACGTCGCTCGCCGCCGGAACCTCGAAGATCACGGCGACGCTCGGCACCGTCACTGGGAGCACCGAGGTCACGGTCATCGAAGTAGAGGTCGTCTCAATCGCTGTCACGCCGGGAAGCCCGAGCATTGGCGCTGGCGCCACGCAAGCGTTCACCGCCACCGCGACGATGACCGACAACACGACCAAGGACCTGACGACGCTCGCAACATGGACGTCGGGCACGCCGACCTCCGCTTCCATCGCGAACACGGGCATCGCCAAGGGACTCGCGGTAGGAACGTCGACGATCACCGCGACGTTCAACGGCATCAATGGGTCGACGCTTCTCACGGTCACGGAGGCAACCCTCGTGTCGATCTCCCTGCTGCCGGCGAACGCAACGATCCCGGTGGGCATGAAGCAGAATTACTTCGCCACGGGCACGTTCAGCGACGGGTCGACGGAGGACCTCACGGAGACGGTTGCGTGGAGTTCGGGCGATCCGACCCACGCAACGATCAGCGATGCCGCCGACTCCACCAAAGGAGAGGCAACGGCGATCGCTCAGGGCTCAGCGGTGATCACCGCGACGTACGGCGCGATCATGGGCAGCACCACGCTCACCGTATCGCCGGCAGAGGTCATGTTGATCCGCGTCACGCCGATCGCCTCATCGGCTGTGGTGGGAGCCACTCGTCAATACACCGCCACGGGCGAGTTCACTGACGGGACGTTCCACGATCTCACGAGCGTGGTGGCGTGGGCGTCGAACAATGCCACCGTCGCGCCCATCAGCACCTCAGGGAGCACACCCGGCGTCGCCCTGGCCGTCAGCCCGGGCAGGGCCACGATCAGCGCAAAGTCGGGCGGGGCCATGGGCTCCGCGGTCCTCACCGTCACACCCTAGCGTTACTGCCGCGAGTGCGCCTGGTACGCCCGCGGCGCGTCCTCAGGCCCTTGCGCGGGCAGGGCGCCTCTTTTCTCCAGCAGGCGCGGCGCGCCACGAAGCGGGCACGGTCTCCGGCGATTCACGCTGGAGGCCGGCCCGCTCCGTGACAGGTTCAATCGCTCCGGGGTCTCGCGCTAGCGAGGCGTGATCGCGAACCCGGTGCAGTCCCCGCTCTCCATCGTCCAGAGCGAGGTGGCGGGACCTTCCTTCACGTAGAGCTCGCCGTTGCTCGCGAGCACCGCGATGCCCGTGCCCGAGAGCTGGAAGGCCGTCACGGACGAGCTGACCCATTCCCAGGGACCGTCCCACGCCCCTTCCTTCACGAACACGTGGCTGTCCGTCTTCAGGACGCCGATGCGGTTGCCCGAGAGGGAGATGGCCTGGACGTCACCCGTCACCATGTTCCACAGCTCGGTGAGCGCGCCTTCCTTCAGGAAGAACTGGCCATTGTTCTTCAGCATGCCCACGCGGTCGCCCTCGAGCGCGAGGGCCGTGACGTCTCCACTCATCAGGACCCAGGCCGCGTTCCATGCGCCTTCCTTCACAAAGGCCTCGCCGTTCGTCTTGATGATGCCGATGCGGTCGCCCGACAGCGAGATGGAGGCCACATCCCCGGTCACCAGATTCCACAACCCGGTGAGCGCGCCTTCCTTCAGGAAGAACTGGCCATTCTGCTTCAGCACGCCAATGCGGTTGCCCGCGAGGGCAATGGCCTTGATGTCGCTGCTCTGGACGACCCAGGCCGCGTCCCAGGTGCCTTCCTTCACGTAGGCCTCGCCGTTCGTCTTGACGATGCCAATGCGGTTGCCCGCCAGCGCGACGGAGGCCACGTCCCCGGTCACCGTATTCCACAGCTCGGTGAGGGGGCCCTCCTTCAGGTAGAGCTGGCCCCCCTGCTTCAACATCGCGATGCGGGCGCCGTCCGTGGGACAGTAGTCGCCCGCCTCCAGACACTGCCCCCGGCAGGCCTGGGCCGTGGGGCAGACCTGATTGCCCTCCAGGCACGTCTGCCCCCGGCGCATGCAATAGGTGCCACAGAGGTACGCGTTGCTGCAGATATACATGCCGTTCAGGCAGGTCTCGAGGGTGGGGCGATAGCAGGCCCCACCACACTCCTCGGAGCCCAGGCCGCAGACGGTGCCATTGCTGCAATTGGAGCTGCCTGGGAAGTAACAGGCGCCGCCCAGCGGAAAACCACAGGTCGACCAACCCGTGGGGCATTGCGCGAGGGCCTCGGTCGAGACCAACGCGACGAAGAGCGACAGGAAGATGGAGAGAAGGGGCCCGTTGGAGGGCCTGAAGCGTTTCGGTGTCATGTGTCCGTTCATGGGGGTATTCGAGCTACGGCGTGGCCAGGACGAGCTGCGTGGTGGCCGTGGTCTCCCAGGTCCAGAGCCCGGTCCACGCCCCTTCCTTCACGTACCCATTGCCATCCGTCTTGACGATGCCGATGCGCCTGCCCGCGAGGGAGATGGACTGGACGTCACCCGTCACCAGGTTCCAGGCCGCGGTGAGGGCTCCGTCCCTGAGGAAGAACTCACCGTTGAGCCGCAGCACGCCCACGCGGTTCTCGGTCAGCGCGATGGCCTTGCTGTTGGAGCCCAGCGCGACCCAGGTGGCGTTCCAGGCGCCTTCCTTCACATAGGACTCGGTGTTCGTCTTGACGACGCCGATGCGCTTGCCCGACAAAGCGATGGCGGCCACGTCTCCCGTCACCAGGTCCCACTGCTCGGTGAGGGCGCCGTCCTTCAGGTAGAAATCGCCGTTCAGCTTCAGCATGCCGATGCGCTTGCCGGAGAGGCTGAGGGCCTTGACGTCGCCGCTCATCAGGACCCAGGAGGCGTTCCAGGCGCCTTCCTTCACGTAGGCCTCGCCGTTTGTCTTGATGATGCCGATGCGGTCGCCCGACAAAGCGATGGCGGCCACGTCTCCCGTCACCAGGTTCCACATCGCGGTGAGGGCGCCATCCTTCAGGTAGAAGTCGCCATTGAGCTTCAGCACGCCGATGCGGCTGCCAGACAAGGCCACCGCCTGGATGTCACTGGACTGAGGGACCCAACCGGAGGCGGCGCCACCCTCTTGTACGTGCGCTTCGCCTTGGGTCTTCAGGATGCCCACGCGGGGAAGGGGAGGGAGGGTGTCGTCCATCTTCTCCTGAAGGAAGACCGTCATGACGGCGTAGCCCGTCTCGTTGGGGTGCGCGGTGCCCGTGGTCTCGGCCTCGCTGTCCTCCGGCCCCTGCGTCGAGGACGCGTCGTAGCCGTTGTTCACCCAGCGGTTGCTGGGAGAGGCGCACAGCCCGTGGCCCACGCCACTGCCGACACCCGCGAATGCATCGGAGATGCCCGACACATAGTTCCAGCCATGGCGCTCGGCGGCGTCCTGCATCATGTTCATCAGGGGCAGCCGGACATAGCCATCCAGGTACGCCAGCTCCCCGTAGGACACGTCCGCTCCGACACCGGCGTAGAGGTTCGTCTCCTCCAGGATGGAGGAGCAGATCTGCCCGGAGTTGCCACGGGCGAAGTCCGGATACTCCATGAGGTACGTGCTCCGCACGTCGAGGCCCACCTGCTTGAGTTGCGTCTGGAGCAGGTCGTAGCTCGTGGGCAGGGCGGCCTTGAGCACGTCGACCTTGGAGCGCAGCTCCTGCCCGTCGTTGCCCTGGTGGCAATCCGTGTGCACGACACAGAACCGGAGGATGTCACCGAAACCCACGTCATTGCCGCCGGCGCTGAGGACGAGCGCGTCGATGGGGCGGTTGCCCACCAGCGTCACGAGCCGGTTGAGCTGCGAGGGCATGTAGTGCTCGGGATTCCAGGCGCCGTGCTGGTAGGCCGGGGCCTCGATGCCCACGTAGGGGCCGAGGATTCCCGAACCGCGGGGCGGCCCGTCGCTGGCGGTGGCGAAGCCGTCGAAGATTCCCAGGGGGAAATTACCGCCCCAGTTCTCATATTCGTAGGTCGTTCGCTGGATGGTCGCACCGGAGCACGCCAGCGACAGGAAGGTCACGGACGAGTGAGGGTCGCTCAACTCCAGGGCCAGCGCGGCCCGCGCCGCCGGAGACTTGAAGGAGCGATGGCATCGCGCATTCTGCCAGACCGGATGTGTGTCGTTGTCCCAGTTCGCCGCGGCGTCCGGAGCCCCTTCTCCCGAGCCATAGGAGTCACCCAGGCTGACGACGAGGTAGTCACGGATCGTCACGAACCGCTGGTACTGCGCGGTTTGAATCGGCCCGCCCCCCAGGAGCTCCGAGTGGGTGATCGTCAGGCGGACGTCGTAGGCGCCTTGCGTGGGAAAGGAATGGTTGATCTTGCAGACGCCGCCCATGTCGACGGTCGTGCCGGCAATGGTCCAGGTGAAATTGTAGCCAAAGAGGGAGTAGCCGATGTCGTCGAATTCCGGGGGACAGCCATTCAACGTGCTGGTGTAGCCGCTGTGGGCCTCTGGCTGGAGGTAGCTCGCGGTCTCGTTTTCTCCGCTGGCGAAGCGGGCCCCTTGAAACCAGCGAATGCCCTCGGGCAATGGATTGTACGGATCGGTGAGAGCCTTTTCCTCCGACCCCGTCTGTTGCGGCGCATCCTGGTGGTTGGCTTCAGGGGAACCACACGCCAGGGTGATACACAGGACCGTGGCGAACACGGCTTGCACACAACGATACATGAAGGATTTCCTTTGCGCGCGACAGGGAGGGCCGCGAGGAGACGGGTCGCTGATTTCACCCTGACGCGCGCTCGAACCAGTTCCCCCAACAGGGCCCTCGGCCCTCTTAGTCGTAAGTCCGATTTCGGACAAGTGTGGTTTGACGCGATGGAAAGACTGAGGGTGGCTCAACTCATTTGAACGGGCTCCCTGGCATCCAGGCCATCGTGGCGAGCGCAAACCCTTGCTCACGCTCGAGGTATGGGGGCGCGTGGTGGAATGGCTTGGACTGGCCCGTGTCAGGCCACCCGATGAGCGTGTCGGGCCTCACCTGGCGGAGGCTGCGGAAACCGAACCCATCGAGTCCCTCACACGTTGGACGACGATCCGACCTGGCGCCTGAACGGCTGCCCAGTGTCTTGAACGGGTGTGGACTGTGTCGTTCCCGGAGCGCTTCCACGGCGGGGTGTGCCTGACGCTGTCGGCGAGGGACTCGGCGCGCGAGGCGAAGGCGGGCGCCGGACTCGACAATCCCAGGCGCGCCGGACCAGCACGCCGCCGTCCTGATAGGTGCCGTGGGCGTGGCGGCCCTGTCGCGTGGCTGCACCAGGCTGAAAGCTCCGCACGCAGTTCGTGCCACACCTGTTACGCGGTTGTCCCTGGGGACCTGCTTGCACTGGCATTGACGGGGGACGGGGGGCTCATTTCAAGAGTCGAGGCCATCGCGCCTGGGGCACGCTTCCCTGGCGCTGTGGCTCACGGCATGACCGCCGCCAGTGCCAGATGAACTGTCCACCGCCGTCCCTATCGATGTCGCGCTTGGGGGGAGCTGCCCCACGGGTCCACGCTGCCAGACGAGTCCAGCGACACCTTCACGATGCCTCCCGCCACGAAGGCCGTCACATGGCCCGAGCCCTCGGACACGAGGTCCAGGTCCACGGCCCGGAGCGAGCGCGCCTCCAGCCCACCGCTGCCATATGGTCGCGCATCCAGGTGACGACGAGGTGCACTTCGTCCCGTTGCCGCCGCTCACGCGAGGAAGTGGAGCGGCTGGTGGCGGTGGCGCGCAGGTGGGCGCTGACGGCGAGAGCTACGGCTTCGCGGCAGGTGATGGTGCTGGCTGGTAGTCGCGGACGAACTCCATCGCGGCGACCGTCCGCGACGCGCCCCCAGGGCCCACCAGGTAGAAGAACGGAACGTCGCTGCTGGCGTACCTCTCGCCGGCATCCCTGGCGAAGTCGACCACCCTCCAGACGGGGAGCGGAGCGTCTCCTCCATCTTTCACTCCGGCCTCGACCCATTCGGACCCGATGGAAACGGACGTGACGCTGAATGGGCTCATCCCGTGGACTCTACCCTGGCCGAGACGTCCATGCTGCACAATCCGCGGAAGCCGTTGACCCAGTCGATAATCTCAACAGAATGACAAGAGTTATTCAGTGGAGGAAGTCATGCGCCGTCTCTTTCGGAGTCTCGCGGTCTGGTCCTTGTGCACCTTGCAATGGGGTTGTGGGCAGACAGACATTTCCACGCCGGAGGAGCCACTGTCCTCCAAGGTCGAGCCCGTCGTCGCCACGCTGTTCAATCAAGATGTGGGGGTCATCGCGGGCTCCGCCGGTTGTCCCAGCTCCGCGCCCGCCCTCTGGATGCACATGGACAACGAAGACAGCCGCGCGGCCAGCTATCTGAGGGATTGGGTGGGGAGCACCCAGTTGGATGAAGCGCGCAACACCACCTTCCGGTTCTGCCGCGTCGATGGGGCGAAGTTCAAGCCACTCGAGACTCACCCCACCACGCGCAGCGCCTATGCCGTGCTGATGCTGGGGGAGATCTGCCCCCCGGGTTCCTGGTACTTCTCTCGATTCTTCGACAACGAAGACCGAGACAACAGGAACGCGAACTCAGGCCGCATCCAGCCCAACGGCAATGCGGCCGGGGATACGATCATGTTCTTCTGTTTGTTCCATGGGGGCGGCAACGCCAGCACGCCCGCACCGAGCCTTCCGGACCTGGGGTTCGAGTATGGCGTCTTCGCGGCGCAGAGCTTCACCTTCGGCACGGCGAAGGGACAGATCTTCACCGACGACGAGGACACCCGGAACACGAACAGCTACAGCGTGTGGTCTGAGTATCGACACCTGGCCCTGGCCATGGTCTCGGAGGGAGAGAACACGTACATGCACGTGGCCCGTGCCGGCGCCATCTCCTGCGGCGACAACGTCTGCAACGGATTCGAGAGCGAGCTGACGTGCCCCGCGGACTGCACCCGGTGCGGAGATGCCTCCTGCGGCCCTCTCGAGAACCCGACCTCGTGCCCCTATGACTGCGGTTCGTGTGGCGACGGAGTCTGCGGCTACAACGAGGAGATTTTCTCCTGCCCGGCGGACTGCGACATCTGCGGCAATGGGATTTGTGGTCCCACCGAGACCCCCTCCGACTGCAGCGCGGACTGCGGATAGCTCCCGCCGGGTACGAACGCGCATCAGAGGGAAGGGGGCGCAGTTGAGGTGGAGGGAGGGAGCAGAGGGGCGGAGGAGGGCCGTAGACGGGGCCGCCCGAAAGAAGCTCCCTGCCGGAGGACAGGCCGCGTGAGCCTCCTTGGGGCACCCGCCTGCCCGAGGGGCCCCCTTCACGTACGCCAAGACCCTTGAGCCTGCCTCCACACCTCACGCAGGCGAACACGTCGAAGTCGAACGTCCTGCTGCGCACGGCGCTCGCTTCTGGTCAGGCCCGAATCTCGCCAGACGCATCATGGCGCCGCGCCTAGCGTCGCGAGCATGACCTCAGCGAACCCTTATGGCGACTCGCGCTTCGAATGCCTCGGTGGAAGAGGCGTCCTGTTCCTCGCGGCAGCGGCCGGCGTGGCCACGTCGACGAGCTACGTCGTCCAGCCGGAGCTAACCCGCATAGCCGCCGATCTCGGCGCGTCGCTCGCGACGACGAGCACGGCGGCGGGCCTGCCCATCCTGGGGTACATGTTCGGCTTGGCGCTTCTGGTGCCCCTGGTGGATCGCCATCCCGCCCGACAGCTGGTGTCCGTCCAACTCGCTGTCCTGAGCCTGTCCCTCGCGCTCGCCGCCATCGCCACGAACGTCTACGCCTTTGGCACAGCTCTCCTGATCTCGGGGATCTGCGCGAGCACCGGCGCTCAGATGAGCACCCTGGCCGGCAAGCACTCGCCAACCGAAACGCGGGGACGTGCGCTGGGAGGCGTCACGGCCGGGATATCGGCAGGCGTGCTTCTCGGCCGGGCGGTCGGGGGCGGTTTAGCCGATGGAATCGGCTGGCGCGCCATGCTGGTGATCGTGGCCGGCGCCTGCCTGGTTTGCGCGGCGGGGAGCAGGGTCATTCTTCCGGGCGCGACTCAACACCGAGATCAACCCTACCTCGCCACGTTGGTCGCCATGCCGCGATTGCTGTGTACTTCCCCTGAACTGAGCGCGGCGGCCGTGTCCGGGGCTTTATGGTTTTTTGCCTTCAGCCTGATCTGGATGGGTCTGTCTCTGGCGCTCGCCTTGCCGCCGCTCAACCTGTCGCCGACCGTCATCGGCCTCTACTCGCTCGCAGGCGTGGCGGGGATCGTCGCGACCCGCGCGGCGGGACAACTGGCGGACAGGTTCGGAAGCCGCCCGGTCGTGTTCGCCGGCCTGGCGCTGGCCCTCGCATGCACATTGGCGATGGCGCCCGCCTTGAGCTTCGCTCCCTTGATGCTATTGGCCTTGGCCCTGTTCGACACAGGCCTGTTTGCCGCCCAGGTCGCCAACCAGCGCCGGGTCCTGAACATCGATCCGCTGCAGCCGGCCCGATTCAACAGCGTCTACATGGTCGTCTATTTCATTGGCGGGAGTCTCGGCACGGCCATTGCCGGCCCCATCGTCTCGCTCTTCGGCTGGCCCGCCGCTGCGGCCACCGCGGCCTTTGCCCTCGCGGCCGCCGGCGCCCTCTACCGGATGCGGGAGCCCCGCAGGGCCGACTAGCGACCTCGGTGGACGGTCAGTTCTCGACAGCATACAAAAACGAGGGGCTTGAGAAGGCAACGGACGACTTGATTGATACGGCAGTGCCGGTGGGGCCGTCCTTCAAGTCAGCGCAACACTCGCGCCGCTTTCAAATCAAACCATGATTTCAGAAGAAGGCGTTGTGACGCTTCGCGCCTTCAACACTGCGTGCGGGTCATCCTAGACAGCGAAGAGCGTCTGGGCCGCGGTTGGCGTCCGGCGCCAAGTTCAGATATCCCTGATAGATGCGTTCGATTGACAGCTTTCCGCGTCTTTCTGTCTTGCTCCAGGAAAACCACACGAAGTGAAATGGACACGACGCTGTGTGGTTATTGTGTCCGTTTGTGTCCATCAGGGCTCCCCTCTGTTTCATTGGGTTTTGATACTGTATGGTGGCGGATAATTGCGCTGACCGTGGATCATACGGGGCCAAGGTCTGAGGCTGTCCGGCCCCTCCACCCTGAGTGTGATCCTTCCGGCGGCGGCACGCCACCACGGGTGCTGACGGCGGGAGTCCCCCCGAACGCTGTGTGGAGTCAACTCAATGTCCAAGCCGTGGCCCCGGTGGCCTCTGCTCCTCGCCGGTCTTTTCTCGGCGAGCTCATCCCTCGCGGCTGAGAAACTCACCCCTGTTTCACCACTCACGCTGACGCAACTCCAGGTCCGGGAACCCGCCCGTGTCGCGGAATCCCTGTCAACCCTCAAGGCGCAAAGCCTCCAACTCGGGCTCGGCTCGCGGGACGGCTTCCAACTGTCCAGCTCCAGCACGGACCGCTTTGGTCAGACGCACGCGCGCTTCGCGCAGACATACCAGGGCGTACCCGTATGGGGCGCCCTGGCCATCACCCACCAGGGACTGTCCGTGGGGGACCTCCGCATCACCAGTGAGGGTCTGCGCAAGGGCATCCGCCTGGACGTGACGCCCACGCTGGACGCGAAGTCCGCGGTGACGAAGGCCACCCAGGAACTGGCGCCCAAGGGTGAGTTCGGTGCCGCGCCGAAGAGTGAGCTCATCGTCTACCCCCAGACGCGGCTCGTGAACCGCTATCCCGGCAAGCCCGTCGCGAAGCAGAACGCGGCGGACTTCGACACGCAGGTCATGGGTTACCGGCTCGCGTACCACGTGCACACCGAGCTGGAGAACGCGAAGGACGGCGTCAAGCACACGGACTTCATCATCGACGCGCACTCGGGCGACGTGCTGAAGAAGTGGAACTCGCTCCAGACGGCCGCGGCCAAGGGCCTCGGCCGCTCGCAATACAGCGGTGACGTGCCGTTGGACGTCTTCCAGAACGCCCAGGGCCTCTTCGAGCTGCGCGACGTCACGCGCGCCGGCGGCGAGGGCATCCGGACCTATGACGTCAACCACGCCGCCGTGCAGAACGGCGTCATCCCCACGTTGACCCTCTACACGGACGCCGACAACACCTGGGGCGACGGCCAGAACTACATCGTCGGCGCCAACAACACCCTGAGCACCAACGGTCAGACCGCCGCCGTCGACGCGCACTACGGCCTGCTGACGACGTGGGACTTCTACAAGAAGATCTTCGGCCGCGACGGCGTGGACGGCTTCGGCTCGCCCACCTACAACCGGGTGCATGCCAGCAACCTTTACGACAACGCCTTCTGGAGTGATGGCTGCTTCTGCATGAGCTACGGCGACGGCTCGTACCCGGCCGCCAATGGCATGCGGTCCATGGGCGTGCTCGACGTGACGGGCCACGAGATGACCCACGGCGTCACCTCGCACACGGCGGGCCTCATCTACGAAGGCGAGTCCGGCGGCCTCAACGAGGCCAACTCGGACATCTTCGGCACCCTGACGGAGTTCTGGGTGGCCAACGGCCGCGGCAGCGTCATTGGAGACACCGGCGGCAACTGGCTCATGGCCGAGCAGCTCAGCGACATCCCGCTGCGCGTCATGTTCCGCCCGTCGCTGGACGGCGCGAGCGTGGACGCCTGGTACCCCGGCCTCGGAAACATCGACGTACACTTCAGCAGCGGCCCGATGAACCGTGCCTTCTACTTCCTGTCCCAGGGCGCGCAGCCGCTGTCCGTCGGCACCGACTACTCCAGCACCTACCTGGCCTCGGGCATGAGGGGCATCGGCAATGACAAGGCGGCGGCCATCTGGTACCGCGCGCTCACCGTCTACCTGTTCCCGTCGTCCAACTACATGTCGGCCCGCACCAGCAGCCTCCAGGCCGCGGCGGACCTCTTCGGCTCCCAGTCCAACGAGTACCGCGCGGTGCAGAACGCCTTCGCGGCCATCAACGTGGGCTACACCGCCGGAACGTACGACGACCGCACGTCCCCCACCGTCTCCGCGAGCGTCTCTGGCAGCGCGCCTGATCTCCAACTGCACGCGCAGGCCGACGACAACGTCGGCGTGGCCCGCGTGGAGTTCTTCGTCGACGGCGCCCTGACGGGGAACGTCTCCGCCCAGCCGTACCAACTGCCGCTGGACGCCACCTCGCTGTCCAACGGCTCGCACCAATTGGTGGCTGTGGCGTACGACGCGGCCGGAAACTCCACCGCGTCCGCTCCGGCGAGCTTCACCGTCTCCAGCAGCTTCGAGCAGCTCCTGACCGACCCGGGCTTCGAGCTGGCCGGCCAGGGATGGGTGGCGGACCCGCCGGAGAACATCAACTTCCCGGTCTCCTCCGGCACGCACTCGGGCCAGGGCTACGTGTGGCTCAACGGCTGGGGCACGACGCACGTCGACCGGCTGTGGCAGGACGTCGCGATTCCCTCTGGCGTCACCCAGGCCTCGCTGACGTTCTTCCTCAACCTCACCACCGCCGAGACGACAACCACCGCCGTCCGCGACACGCTGACGCTGCAGGTGCGCGACACCTCCGGCACGGTGCTGGGGACGGTGGCGACGTGGTCCAACCTGGACGCGACGCTGGGCTGGGTGCAGCAGAGCGTGGACCTGACGGCCTTCGCGGGCCAGACGGTGCGCATCTTCGTGGAGGGCAGCGAGAACGCATCGCTCGCCAGCAGCTTCCAGTTGGATGACTTCTCGCTGCGCGTCATCCGCGCGGCGGATGCCGAGGCGCCCCGGGTGAGGGCCAACGTGGTCTTCTCCGGCACGCGCGTGGGCTATTTCGCGGACGTGTCCGACAACGGCTTCGTCAACGCGGTGGAGTTCCTCGTCGACGGCGTGTCCCTGGGCAACTCGGTCAAGTCGTTCACCCGGGTCGTCAATCTCTCCACGTTGACGGCCGGCGAGCACACGCTCGTCGCCCGGGCCACGGACGCGGGCGCCAACGCGGGGGACTCTCCCGTGGTGACGTTCTACGTGGACACCACCGCCACCCAGCGCGTGCTCAATCCCAGCTTCGAGACCTCCACGAGCTGGACAGGGGCGACGACCTTGTCGGGCTCGGCGGGCATCTTCAGCAACGCGTCCTTCGCGCACACGGGCAGCCGCATGTACGTCTTCTGGACCAACGCGGGTCCGGCGCGGCACTCCGTCCGTCAGTCCGTGGCCATTCCGGCGACCGCGACCTCGGCCATCTTCAGCTTCTGGCTGCGCATCTACAACGGTGCGTTCACCGACGCCGTGGCCCACCACACCTTCAGCGCGAAGGTGCGGGATTCCGCCGGCACCGAGTTGGCGACGCTGAGGGCGCTCTCCAACGTGGATGACACCAACGCGGAGTACCTCCAGCACCGCTTCGACCTGACCGCGTACCGGGGCCAGACGGTGCAGTTGTTCTTCGACGTGGACCAGACGGCGGCCCCGCAGATCGCGGACGAAGTCACCCAGTTCTTCCTGGATGACATCAACCTGATCACCTCGACCCAGGCGGACATCCAGCGCCCCACCCTCTCCGCGGCGGTCGAGGGCAGCTACGGGACGGTGCAGCTCCGGGCCTCCGTGCGCGACAACGTTTGGACGTCCACCCTCGCGTTCCTGGTGGACGGCGCTCCGGTGAGCTCGTTCACGGACGTCGATGGCGTCTACGCGACGGCGTTCGACACGAGGAGCCTGTCCAATGGCCCGCATGAGTTCAAGGCGACGGCCACGGACAAGGCGGGCAACACGACGGAGCGCACGGTGAGCTTCGAGGTGCGCAACTCCACCATCCAGGACCAGGGCGCGCCGCACATCACCGCCAGCGTGGAGGGCCTGTTCGAGACCTACACGATGCGGGCCGAGGTCACCGACGACACGGGCGTGGCCTACGTGGAGTTCTACGTGGACGGCGCACTGAAGGGGAGGAGCACGTCCGAGCCGTACACGCTGCCGCTGTTCCCGATTCCGCTGGCGCCGGGGGAGCACGTCCTCGAGGCGGTGGCGTACGACGCCTACGGCAACTGGTCCAGGGCGACCACCCCCTTCACGCTGCATCCCGTCACGGTGGAGTTCGCGGTGGCACCGCACGTGGTGCCAGTGGGTGAAACGGTCGCTCTGCGGGCGAACGTGGCGAACGCGGTGAACACGGCGGTGAGCTGGTCCGTGGTGGAGGGCCGCATCTGCGGCACCATCAGCGCGGACGGCGTCTACGCCGCGCCGGGGGGCCGTGGCCTGTGCCACGTGTCCGCGGTGAGCGTCGTGGTACCGACGGCGAAGGCCGTGGCGACCTTCCGGGTCTACACGGGCGACATCAATGGCGACAACGTCGTGGACGGAGAGGACATGGGCCTGCTCGCGCAGGACTACGGCACCCAGGGCTCCGAGGAGACGAACCTCGACGGCGTCGACTCCGTGAACGACAGCGACATCACTCTCTTCGTCAGCCAGTTCGGACGGTAATCCCCAATGAAAACGTGGATGAAGCTCATTGTTCCGCTCCTGATGGGGGCGCTGGTGGCCTGCACCGACTCCGACTCGGGGCCGGTGACGGTGACTCCGAAGAACGTCACGGTGAAGGCCGGTGAGAAGGCGACCTTCAACGCCTCGGTGAAGGACGCGAAGGACCCGCGCGTCCTCTGGTCGGTGGAGGGAGGCGACTCCCACGGCACCATCAGCAGCTCGGGCGTCTACACCGCGCCGGCCGAGGCCGGCACGTACACCGTGGTGGCCACCAACGCGGTGGACACCTCGAAGAAGGACTCGGCCACCGTCAAGGTGGAGGCAGTCCAGACTCCGACGGTCATCGTGAAGGTGACGCCGGAGGTGGTGACCATTGGCCAGGGGACCGCCACGGACCTCACGGCGGAGGTCTCCGGTTCCTCCATCACCGCGGTGCAGTGGTCCGTGGAGGGTGGCGACGAGAACGGCACCGTGAGCAGCACGGGCCGGTACACGGCGCCGAACACGGCGGGCACGTACACCGTGACGGCCACCAGCGTGGCGGACCCGACGAAGAAGGGCTCCGCCTCCGTCACGGTGGAGCCTGTCGTCGTCGGGGAGGTGGCGGTGACGGTGAGCCCCTCGTCGGGCACCACCACTTGGGATGGCGTCGTCCAGCTCACGGCCGAGGTCACCGGCACCAACAACCTCGCGGTGCAGTGGTCCGTGGAGGGTGGCGACGCGAACGGCTTCGTCAGCAGTACGGGCGTGTACCGCGCGCCGAACAAGACGGGCACGTTCACCGTGACGGCCACCAGCGTGGCGGACCCGACGAAGAAGGGCTCCGCCTCCATCACGGTGGAGCCTGTCGTCGTCGAGGCGGTCGCGGTGGCTGTCTCTCCGAAGACGGGCACGGTGGAGCAGGATGGCTCCTTCTCCCTGTCCGCGCAGGTCACTGGGACGAACAACGTCGCGGTGCAGTGGTCCGTGGCGGGTGGAGACGACAACGGCACCGTGAGCAGCACGGGCGTGTACCGGGCGCCGCGCCGCGCGGGCACGTTCGTCGTGAGGGCCACCAGCGTGGCGGACCCGACGAAGTCCGACTCGGCCAGCCTCTCCGTGGAAGCCATCGTCGTTCCGACGGTGGAGGTGAGTGTCACTCCGAAGACGGCGACGGTGGGGCAGGCGACTGTCGTCAACCTCACGGCTGAAGTGACGGGCACCTCCGTCGTCGCGGTGACCTGGGCCGTCGAGGGCGGTTCGGCCAACGGCACCGTGAGCAGCACGGGTGTGTACACCGCGCCGAACAGGCCGGGGACGTACACCGTGACGGCCACCAGCGTGGCGGATGCGTCGAAGAAGGACTCCTCCGTCATCACCGTGCCTGTTGCTGGCACGGTGAACTACGTGGACCCCACGGGGGCGGGCTGGCGCCTGGTTCGCAACGCCAGTCTGTCTTCGGGCAACACGCTGGTGCTGGACCTGGTGGGCCCCACGGGCCAGTCCGGCCGCGGCGCGGACCTGACGCTGGGGCTGGATGCGGCCACGGCGTCGTGGTCCACCGTGGACGGCTCCGAGTACGTGGCCAACCGTGGCTATGAGCTCGGCGCCGCGCCCCAACTGCTCAAGTCGGGCGTGAAGGGCAGCACGCTGCGCGTGGGCGTGTACCAGAAGGGCGCTCCGGCGCACGCGTACGACGGCGCGCTGCTGTCCGTGGCGCTGACCGTGGAGGTCATCGCCGAGACGCCGGCCGGTATCGTGGTGCCGCTGAACGTCCTCAAGGCACACGCGCTGCCAGCCTCCGGCTCGCTGCAGGCAATCAACGTGGAGGTGGGCACCATCACCACCGCTCAGTAGTCCGGAGCCCGAAGCAGTGAGAGCGGTGGCCTCCCCAAGGGGAGGCCGCCGTTTTCATTACGAGGCCGCCGACCGTCAGCAGGGACGCGGCGACGTACCACGTGTGTCTCCACTCCCAGTGGTTCGCCACGAACAGCCACGCATAGAAGACGGCGACGTGGACCCCGTTCCACGCCACGAGCAACCCCAATTGTGTCGAATACCGCGCACCGCGGAAGCGCCACGCGAGCGCCATGCCGAGAAGAGCGAAGGCGATGGCCTCCGTGGCCATCTGCCCAAGGCTGCCGTTCGGGTGGTCGTAGTAGGTGTCGCAGTTCGGGTCGCTTTGCATGCCGACGCCGACCGCCACGAGGACCGCGAGGTGGGGCAGGAACTGCCATGTGGGGACCGCGCGCCACCGGAAGCTCAGTGCGAGGACCACGTTCATCCACAGCAGCAGGTTCGCCTTCGTGTAGAAGAAGAAGTTGCTCTCCCCCCAGTCGCAGCCGCCCTCCATGAAGAGCGCCATGCCCTCGTCACACAGCGGGCCGGGGGGCAGGGACAGGAGCAGACCCGTCGCGCACGTCGAGAGGAACATCGCCGGCACGACGAGTACGGCGAGGCGCGCGAGGCGAGCCTGCGCGGTCCGGGGCCTGGAAGGCTTGGCGTCGAGGAGCACCGCAGCACCTTATCGCGTTGCTCGCCGCCGGGGACTCAAGCCGCGGCTGGTGAATCAGAAGGACGCGGCCTTGAAGGCCCACAGGGGCGCGGCCGGGTCCCTCTTTCCAGCACCTGCTCGAGCACACCGCGGGCGGATGGGACAACAACAGCGCCGATGGCACGGGCGACCCCATGTCCAACTACGCGGGCCTGACGCACGAAGAACTCATCAACTGGGTGGTGCGGAGCGAGCCCCTCGAGTTCGCGCCTGGGACGACGTACCAATATTCGAACTTCGGCTACAGCATCCTCGGGCGCATCATCGAACGCGTCACGGGGATGACCTACGAAGCCTATATGCGTGACCAGGTGTTCACACCCAGCGGAGCCACCAGCTTCGCCGTGGGAGGCGATACGCTGAGCGAGCGTCTGCCCGACGAGGTCGTCTACCACCAGCTCGGAAAGAGGGCCTACAATCCCTACGGCATGCAGCTGCGTCGCATGGATGCGCATGGCGGATGGGTCGTCACGCCCATCGACTTGCTGCGCGTCACCGTGAGAGCGGATGGGTTCTCCACCGTCCCGGACCTGCTGAGCACGACCTCACTCACCACGATGACCACACGCACCACGGCGCGCGACCCCTCGGGAAATCCCACCGCCTACGCCAGGGGATGGGTGGTGAGCAACGACTCCGATTGGTGGCACAACGGCTACCTCCAGGGCACCTTGGCCATGTTGGTGCGAACCGCTGACCGCCATGGGCCCAGCGGCTCCGAAGAGTTCACCTGGTCCGCCATGGCCAATTCCAACAACAGCCCCGCCTCGAACACCCCCGACATCAACCTCGACGAACTCATGTGGGATGTCGTGAACGGCGTCAGCGCATGGCCCGCGCACGACCTCTTCTGACAGCAGCCTCGACCGACCTTCCGGCGCGGAACACAGGACCGGCGGGGCTCGCAAGGGCCTCCGTCGGTCCGCGATGCCCGCCATCGTCAGGCGGCTCGAGCTCGCCGACGACGCGGACGCTCAGTCCACCACCTTCGCCTCGCCCTGGAGCCGCACTCCCCCGGTTTGCTGCATGAGGCTGAAGAGCGCCAAGGCCAGCGAGTACTCGTTGAAGATTCCCTTGGCCATGTCCCCCGTGCGGCTCACTTCGATGGCGTTCCCCGAGCCCTGGGTCACCGACGTGGTCGAGGTCAGGTCCACGCCTCGGTAGCTGAGCCCCAGGCCCGCGAACCGGCCCTCCTCCTTGAGCAGCGAGGTGAGCGCCAGCCCCGAGCGCTCCTCGAGCGGCTGCATGAACTTGAGAGCGACGTGGCGATGCAGCGCCGAGTCCCAGGCGCGGAAGACCTGCCCCATGCCTCCCTGTCCAGCCGCTCCGTTTCTCCTCGGAACTTCGCCCCTGCTAGGAGGGTCGAAGCTGGATATAGCCGGGCACTTGCGGACGCCTGTCCGGCGGGAGGGAGCACGTGATGCGAAGACGCGCGTGGATGGGAGTGGGGGCCGCCGTGCTGGCGGCGGGCCTCGGCCTGGCGTGGAGGTGGGGCCAGCCGCCCGCCACCGCCCCAGCGCCCGCGGTCCACCGCCCTGCCACGGAAACGGAGGTGGAGCGCCTGAGGGCGCACGTGCGCATGCTGTCGGAGACGTTCCACCCGAGGGACTCGCGGCACCCGGAGAACCTGGAGCGCGCGGCGGACTACATCGCCGGCCACCTGGCGCAGGCGGGAGGGCACGTGGAGTCGCAGCACTTCCGGGTGGACGGCCGGGACTACCGCAACGTCATCGCGCGCTTCGGGCCGGAGGACGGTGAGCGCATCGTGGTCGGCGCGCACTACGACTCGGCGCGAGGCACGCCCGGGGCGGACGACAACGCCAGCGGGGTGGCGGGGCTGCTGGACCTGGCGGCGCGGCTGGGCCGCCAGCCGCCGCTCCTGCGGGTGGACCTGGTGGCCTACACGCTGGAGGAGCCGCCGCACTTCCGCACGGGGAACATGGGCAGCGCGGTGCATGCGCGCTCGTTGAAGGAGGCAGGGGTGCGGGTGCGCGCCATGGTGGCGCTGGAGATGCTGGGCCACTTCACGGACGTGCCGGGCAGCCAGGAGTATCCACTGGCGGCGCTGAAGCTGAAGTACCCGGACACGGGCCACTTCATCGGCGTGGTGGGCACGCCGGGGGACGGCGGGCTTACGGACACCGTGGCGGAGGCGATGCGGGGGGCGAGCCCCTTGCCGGTGGAGTCGCTGAGCGCGCCCCGGGCGCTGGAGGGGGTGGACTTCTCGGACCACGGCAGCTTCTGGGCGCAGGGCTACCGGGCCGTCATGGTGACGGACACGGCGTTCTTCCGGAACCCGCGCTACCACGAGGCGGGGGACACGTGGGACACGCTTGACTACGCGCGCATGGCCCAGGCTGTCCAAGGGGTGTATGCCGCTGTGAGGACGTTGGCCGGAAGCCCCTCCCCTGCGCGGTGAAGTCGAACGTCCTGCTGAGCAACTCGGCGTCAGTCCACTCGCGGTGCCTGGGCGTGGCCCGGTTCCGCAGACCGCGGCGGCTCCCTGGATGAGGACCGCCCGGGCGCTGGGGGTGGCCCGGGCGGGAGCTCATCACCAGTCGTAGCCGTGGTAGCTCTTCAGCGAGATGACCTTGCCGCTGTTCGGGTAGTACAGGACGCCATACTCGGCGTACCTGTGGCAGTTGTGGCAGGGGATCTCCTCCCAGGCGAACCACGCCTGGATGGGGCCACCGCCCGCGAACGTGTCGAGGGCGGCCAGCAGCGGGTCGCTGCTCGAGCCGAAGAAGTAGTTGTCCACCACCATGCCGGCGCGGTCGGTGGCCACGCCCCAATCGAACGGCAGCACGGTCTGCGTCGTCTCGTGGAGGTGGTCCACCACCGTCTGGATGGTCACCGGGGTGGCCGGGCACTCCGGGGTGCTGTACGCGTCGATGCCGACCAGCCCGTACCACGTCGTGGCCGAGGCGTCGGAGGCGGGCGCCTGGAGCGCGTGCGCCGGGGGCGGGAAGCCAATTTCGGTGAGCGACAGCGGCTGGCCGGGGAGCACCTCGCAGGCGCTCGCGTACGTGCAGCGCTGCACCTGGCGGTAGGTACCGCACGAGCTGAAGTCCAGCGTGCCCGCGGGCTTCGAGTGGTAGCAGTTGTAGACGGCCGGCTGGCAGGCGGGGGACGGCCACGTGTTGTACGGGTCGTCGTTGGTGCTGATGGCCAGCCCGGTGACGCGCACCACGAGGCGCGCCGTCTCGTCCACCACGGCGCCGGTGTTCAGCGCGGCGGTGAAGGTGAGGGGAATGGTGTGCGGGTCCACGGCCAGGTGCACGGCCGGGTAGCGCCAGTCCAGGGTGAAGGTGTCCGCGTCCACGCGGGAGACCGTCGGCACGCCGTCCGGCGCGGTGACGGTGAGCGACGTGGCCGCCGAGTCCACCCGGCCGCGGTACATCAGGGCCTCGGTGCCGGCCGTGTTGCGCACGTAGACCGGGTCGACGTTCTCGAAGACGGAGATGGAGTTCGGCCCGCGGAAGTCGAAGAAGCGGGGCGCGAGGATGATCTGCGCGTAGTACCGCGTCGGCGAGCCCGTGAAGGTGTCGATGGAGACCAGCAGCGGCAGGCCGGAGAGCATCGTGTTCAGCTCGTGGCCCTCCTCCAGTACGACCTCGAAGCGCCGCTCGCTGATGACGCTCGCCGTGCCGAAGGCGTCATCCGGCACGAAGCTGAAGACATCACTGATGTAGCGGTTGGTGGTGCCACGAATCACGAGCACGCGGCGGTTGTTGCGCGTCTCGAAGGTGCCCAGCGTCTCGAAGCTGAGTTCGTGCGTGCCGGTGGGCTCGTACGCGTAGATGCGGGTGGCCGTCGCCGCGGCGGTGGAGACGCCCGTCTCCTCGACAGGGACGACGGGCGACTCGTCGGGAGACGTGCTGCCACAGGCAGTGACTCCGAGAGACAGAGCACAGGCGAGTACGAAATTGCGGAACTTCATGTGTTTCCTCCAAGTGAAGAATTCCGGGGGATAGCACATGTGCCTGACGCAAGCGTGACGCGGCATGTCTCAGCTGTGTGACGACACCGGTGTGGCACGTCGGCGGAGGATGG
Source organism: Myxococcus sp. CA056 (assembly GCF_013336715.1). Classification (NCBI taxonomy): domain Bacteria; kingdom Pseudomonadati; phylum Myxococcota; class Myxococcia; order Myxococcales; family Myxococcaceae; genus Myxococcus; species Myxococcus sp. CA056. The sequence continues at coordinate 250,435 of NZ_JABUMT010000007.1, read as the reverse complement.
TGGGCTTGTAGCGAGGAGCTTGTTCTGCCCCATCACGCGAACAGATCCACCTGGCGCGGCATCGCTCCTTCCAACTGCAGCAGGAACTGCTTGGTCGGCAAGCCGCCGCCGAAACCGGTGAGGCTGCCGTTTGCGCCGATCACGCGATGACAAGGCAGCACGATGGGAATCGGATTGCGCCCATTCGCCGCGCCCACTGCGCGTGTCGCCGTGGGTCTGTCCACGCGCAGCGCGAGTTCGGCGTAACTGATCGTGCCGCCAAATGGAATGTTGGCGAGTTCCCACCACACCTGGCGCTGGAACTGCGTCCCCTGCGGCGCCAGAGGCAGTTCGAAGCTGCGGCGTTTGCCCGCGAAGTATTCGCCCAGTTGCTTCTGAGTGTCCCGCAGTACCGCGTGGTCGCCTTCGTGCCAATCCTCGCTACGACGCATCGGGTGGCGCGGTGCATGGAACTCGATCAGCCGCAGGCCCTCGTCATTGCCGGCAATCAGCAACGCCCCGACCGGGCTTTCGATGTGGCGATAGAACACGTTGCTTTGCATTACGCGGTCACCTTCGCCTTCTTGACGGGTGCGCTCTTGGGCGGCGTGCGCTTGAACCGCGGGGGCTTGACCGTGGTGTTCGTGGAGGACGCGTTCGCGATGGAGGTGGCCTTCGCGGGCCCCATCGAATCCTTCCACAGATGAATCACACCATAGGCGCGCCAGGGACGCCAGGCTTCCGCCCGCGCGGTCAGCGCCTTCGCGGTCATGCGCGAACCATCATTGGGTACCGCGCGCTGCAGCACCAGGTCGTCGGCGGGGAATGCATCGGGATGGCCCAATGCGCGCAGCGCGATGTAATGCGCGGTCCACGGGCCGATGCCGGGCAACGCGACCCATCGCGCCGTGAAATCGTCCAGCGTGCGCTCCGGCTTGAAGTCGACGTGGCCATCCAGAAGTGCGCGCGCCATGGTCCGTACGGTCTGCGCACGCGCGCGTGTCAGGCCGATCGCACCCAGGTCGGCGTCGGCCAGCGCATCGGGTGTGGGGAAGATGTGGTCGAGTCCAGGCGCGAGGGGGGCGGGCAGTGGCTGACCGAAGTGATGCGAAAGTCGCGTCGCCAGCGTGCGTGCGCCGGCGACGCTGATCTGTTGGCCGATGATCGCGCGCACCGCGATCTCGAAGCCGTCCCAGCCGCTGGGAACGCGCAGTCCCGCGCGCTGCTTCAGCAACGGACGCAGCCGCGCATCGGCGCCGAGCGCTTCGATGATGGCCCGCGGATCCGCGTCGAGATCGAACATGCGTCGCAGCCGATGGACGATCTCCAGCATCTGCGAAGGGCGCGCGCCGTGCAGTTCGAGCTTCAGCGCATTGTCGTCCGCCAGGCGATGCGATGCGGGCCATTGCGAAACACGCAGCCAGCCCGGCGCATCGAGCGAGCCGAAAACTCGCGAGTAACTCGTGGCATCCACCACCTCGACACCGGGCAGCGCGCGCCCGCGCAGGAAATCGAGCATCGCGACGAAGTCGTAGGGTGGGCGGTAACCCAGGCGCAGCGTCACGGTCTCACCGGGAACTTCGACTCGTTGCTTGCGCAGGTCGCGCGGAGCCATTCGATAGGCTTCGAGGAAGGCGGCGTTGAAGCGGCGCAGGCTGCCGAAACCGGCCGCAAGCGCGACTTCGGTGATCGGCATCGCCGTTTCCGTCAGCAGCTGTTTGGCGAACAACAAGCGTCGCGTGCCATGCACCCCCGTTGGCGACACGCCGAGGCGTTCGACGAACAGCCGACGCAGCTGGCGTTCGCCGATGTCGACGCGTTCGGCGAGCGCCGACAGTGGCTGTTCGTCGAGAACGCCTTGCTCGATCAGTTTCAAAGCGCGCGCCAGCAGCGCATCGCCACGACGCCATGCGCCGTCGCCGGGTGACAGTTCCGGGCGACATCGCAGGCAAGGCCGGTACCCGCCGGCTTCCGCGGCGGCTGCGCTGGCGTAATACGTGAAGCGCTTGGCCATCGGCGCCGGACAGACGGGGCGGCAATAGATCTTGGTGCTGGTGACCGCGGTAAAAAAGAGCCCGTCGAAACGCGGGTCGCGGGTGATGCGCGCCTGCTCACAGGTGTGCGCGTCAGGGATCGCGGTGGCGTTGGCAAGCGTCGACATGAGTGCAGGCTAGCACCGCGTCGGGAGGCGGACTCGCCGGATTCGGACATCGTCATGAATGTCCGTTTCGTTCAGCAACTTCGTTCAGCCGACGCCGCTCAACCGGCCACTTCAACGCGTGCATAAGAGGGAAGGGGGCCCTGTTGAGAGGGAGGGAGCATGCCCCTCGCCAGCCTGGGCCTGTTCGCCTTCACCGAGGCCAACGCCCGCGAGGGGATGGCGGGCGTCGGTGCTCGATTCACGTTCGGCTTGCAGAGGAGGGAATGAGGGGCCCCAGCAGCGCTCGACTGCGCAGCCCTTCGGGTCGCTCCCGAACACCGGGGCGTCCGTCGGACGTGCGGGCGGCTGCGGCGAAGCTCTACCCCGGCGGAACGCGCGTCTGGGCCGTCTTCGCGGGCACGTAGCACCCGCCCTCGTGGACGTAGCCGACAGAGCCGCAGTCCCTGAGCCACAACTCCACCTTCTCCCAGCACCCGCCGTTAATGCCCAGGGACCCTCCGGTGCACGGGGGCGTGGCCTGGCCCGGGAGTGGCTTCGCTGGGATTCCGAATCCGAGGAGTCCGCCCGGCTCAAGTCCGCGGTCGTCGTTCTGCCAGTCCTCCCTCCACTGGCGGATGGCAGGCACCGCCATCACGAGTCCGGCGACGCCGAGCAGGGCCGCGAGGGCAATCATGAACTTCTTCAAGGGCACCTCCGCACGAGGGAGGCGACCATAGCCCCGCTTGCCGTCGAGCGCCCCTCTCTCATGCCGGGGCAATGGCTGGCGAGGGCGGTGCGGCGGGCCGTTAGACTTCCTGGCCCGTCCTTTACGGGCACGTGACATCCACCGGCGGGTGGCGTCCAATGATGAGGGATGACGCCTGAGCGTGACGCGCTTCTGCCGCTGGTTCCCTCGTCGGTGGCCACGCCGGAGGGGAGCCCCGATTCGGCACGTACCAGGGGGATTTGGCCGAGGTGGACCTGCCCAGTCTGCAGGGGAGGTGGGCCGTCTCCAGGATGTACCCGCTGGCTGATGTGCGCTTCGAATATCGCGACATGGAGTTGATGCGGCCGTGGAAGGTGACGACAATGGATGGCTCGGTGGACCTGCGTTTCCAGCCTGTCTACGTCCATGCCGAGAATCGCGAGGAGGCGCTCGTCCGCAGCAAGTTCGAGCAGCCCATGGGGCTCTTCGAGGGCACGGTGACCGTGGGTGGAAAGGCGCTCCAGCTCTCCAATGTGCCTGGCGTCACCAAGAGTCAGTCCACGCGCGGCCCCCACCGGTCCACCCTGTAGGCCATGAGCGCGCTGGCGCCCCAGGCCATGGCGAGGAAGGATGGGACGCCCACAGAGGACTGGGTGTGGCTACCGCGCAGCACATTCTGAGAGTCGGGCATTGTGCAATGAATGGCGTGGGCAAACGACTGCCCCCGCTCACGAGGGGGACGTCATGAGCTGGATTCCAACTGGGCGGAGTTTGCTGTCTCGCATGGCATCCGCCGTGGTGCCGGTGGTTCGCTACGTGCGCCAGAACACACGAGGCTGGCCGGCGAAGCTCGCCGTGCTCACGGCGCTCAAGGGGCTGCGCCGCATCCATGGTCCGCGGGACTTCGTGGTGCGCACCTCCTGGGGCTTTCGGTTTGCGGGGAACACCGCGGATCTGGTGCATGGCGCTGTCTATGCCGTGGGCGTATGGGAGCCGAGCCTGACGGCGTGGCTGCAGTCACGGTTGGTCGCGGGAGATGTCTTCGTGGATGTCGGCGCGAACGCGGGCTACTTCACGCTGTTGGGGGCCGCGTGCGTCGGTGCCACGGGCGGGGTGGTGGCCATCGAGGCCTCGCCGCGAAACTTCGAGTTGTTGCAAAGGAACTTGTCCCTGAACCCCGCCGCCAACGTCCGCGCTGTGAACATGGCCCTGGCGGATGAGGACTGCACGGTGAAGATCTACCCTCCCGATGCGGGCAATTCCGGCACGGCGATGACGTGGAGGGATGAGCGCAGAGGACGCGCACCCGAGAGCGAAGTGCCCGGGCGCCGGCTGGTGGACCTGCTCACGCGCGAAGAGGCTGCCAGGGCCCGCGTCATCAAGGTGGATGTCGAGGGGGCCGAGGGGTGTCTGGAGAGTGGGCTGGACGAACTGCTGGAGCGCTGTCATCCCGAAGTGGCGTTCGTGGTGGAGTTCGACCCCAAGCTCTTCCACCTGCAGGGACGGGATCCCGCGCGCTTCCTGGCGCGGTTCATGAACGCCGGGTTCGCGCTGTACACGCTCGACAACCACTCGGTGGAACCTTACTGGGAGGGCCCTCGCGACATGGCACCGGCCGAACCCGGGCAGGTCCTGGCCGAAGGTATCGTCGACCTCATCTTCGTGAGGGACTCGGTCGCCGGTGCTTCGCGGGCTCCGCGACGCGTGGGGTGAACCGTCGCCGTTGGGACGCGGCTTCGCGTCGCCCCAAGGCCGGTGTCGGAGGTCCTGGCCCAGGGAGCGGTCGAGTCCACGAATGCGTCCCGGGGGATGCTGGGTTGGCCCTGGAGAGAGGGCCAACCCACCCGTTGAATCAGTTGCGGACGGCGATGTAGCTGAGCGTTTCTCCATTCCAGCTGCCTTCGCCGTTCTGAAACCGGTACTTGAATGCGCCGAACGCCTGCCACTGGTAGGTGCCCGAGGCCTGAACGGTGCTATCGAACAGCAGAAGGGCATTATCGCCCTCGCTGCCCACTTCCTCGAAGCCCACGCTCGTGGGGAGCACGAGCACCGACCAGTCGCTCACGGCGGTGTTTCCCTGCGTGGCGAAGGTCTGGCCGTGCGTGGCGGAGCCAGTGAAGCTCGCGTCGCGCGAGACCAGCAGGTAGCTCACCTGGCCTGCGCCTACGAACGACAGGCCCTGGTTGGAATGGCGGAACTTGTAGGGGGCTTGGAGCTGCCAGGTGAAGTTGTCGACGATGGTGTAGGACGTCGAGAACCGCAGCAGGGAATTGTCGAACTCGGAGCCGGGCTCTTCGAAGCCGGCCGACGCGGGACTGACGATGATGTTCCAGTCAGCCACCGACGTGCCTGATGGCACGGCAAGGTTCTCACCATGCGTGAGCGTACCGGCGGCGCTCAACGCCTTGCGGACCAGCAGATAGTCGACGGCGCCGGAATACCAGGTGCCACTCCCACTGCTGTTACGATACTTGAAACGGGCCCAGACCGACCACTCAACGTTGTTGAGAGGAGAAGCCGATACCTCGAAGCGCAGGAGGGCATTGTCGCCCTCGGAGCCGATCTCCGTGAAACCCATGTTCCTGGGAACGACCAGGATGTTCCAATCGCTGACGCTCGTCCCCGGTGGGGCAGTGATGCTTTGTCCATGATACGTCGTGCCCGCGACGGCATTTGCGGCCATCGCAACCGAGGGGACGATGAGGGAGAGGACAGCGAGAAGAATGAGATGCACTCGGATGGTGAGCATGGTGAGGTCGCTGAGTGTGAGGTTGGGCTCGGTCTATGGTTGACTGGCCGTGAGGGCCAGCAACACAAGGTGTACCATCGAACAAGTCGATTGCTTGTAGCGCGGTGCTTCAATCTGGGGAGAGCGGTCGCCTTTCAGTCGCTCAAGATGCAAAACGTAAGGCGGTTTGGGGACTACCATTGTGCACCTTGTGCGACAGGGCCACGCGGTGTTCTCGTGCCCGCGGATGCCCTCTATGGCTGGCTGGATCTGAAGACTCGGTATGGCCAGTCATCAAAGGCCGGCGCCTTGGATGCATCGTGTGTCAAACCGTGGAATACGAAACCGGGATACGAGCGCGTTGATGCCGGTCCGCGGTGTGACGGCCTCAACCCGCTCGTAGCCTCCTCATGGCTCCGCCGCACGCCGGGCCTGCTCCAGCCCGGTCTGGCATTCGGCGGGTGCCTCCTGCAATCTCAAGCAGCGGTGGAACGCCGCTTCCGCTTCACTGACTCGCCGCTGCTCCATCAACACCGAGCCCAGCGCCTGCCACGCGAGAGGATTCTCGGGCGCGAGCTGAGCCGCCTTGGCGAGGTTCTGGCGCGCGCCTTCCAGGTTCTGCTCCTGGTAGTCCAACATCCCGAGGGTGCGGTGGAAGTTGGCGTTGTCAGGGGCGGTGTCCCGCACCGTGGTGAGCTCCTTCCGGGCCTCCTCCCGCCGGCCGAGCTTCATGAGCGCGAGCCCCAGTCCATGCCGCGCGTCGAGCAGGTCTGGCTTCAAGCTCAGTGCCTGGCTGAAGCGCTTCCGCGCTGACTCGGGGTCCCCTTCCTTGAAGTAGGTGAACCCCAGGTTCGAATGCGCCTGTGGGTGGTCTGGGTTGAGCTTGATCGCCAGGCGGAGGTGCCGCTTCGCCGTCGCGGTGTCATTCCGCATCAACGCGATGACGCCCCTGTTGGCGCGCAGCTCGGGGTTCTGGGGACTGAACTCCAGGCCCATGTCGCAGTGAGCCTCCGCCTTGTCCAGGTTCCCCCTGGCCAGTTCCTCCACACACAGGTCGAGGTGGTTGCCCAGGAGCCCGCATTCGATGACCGGCGGGTCATGCGCGCAGGCAGCGAAGAGCAGCGTCGCAGTGGAGGAGAGGGCGAGAGCGGGCCTTCGAAAGCGCATGGAGGGTGAATCCTAGTCCGCGCGGGTGTCGAGCCTGCCGATGGCCATGACTCACCGCCGCCGCTCTGCTCGCGGGGGGATGACTGCTGTCAGGGCCCTGATGACCGTGGACATCAGGGCCCGCCCCTGGCCTGCCGAGTCCCTCCCTCCAACCTGTTGAAATCAGGGAGGCGCGTTGCCCACGTCGTGCGACTTGAGCGTGGCATGTCGGGTGCAATCAGGCAGGACACCGCCGCACTGAACCACTCACCGCACTGCTTGAGGAGCCTCCCATGCGTACTCGCCGCCTTGGTTCGTCCCCCTCCCGTTCCTCGACCTTCCCTTCCTCCTCGACGTCCAAGCCCAAGCCGCCCGCGCGCGCCAACACGCTCCCCGCCTCGGCGCCCTCTTCGCAGACCCTGAAGCCCTCGCAGACGAAGCCCGCCGCGAGCACGCCGACCGCTCCGGAGTCCAAGCCGGTGAAGCACCCGGGCATGCCCGAGGGAGGGCCGTCCTACAGCCCCTGGGAGAAGACCACGGGCCAGGCCTCGGACATCATGGTGAGCGGTGGTGACAACAAGCTCACGCCGCCCCCGGGCGCAACGCAGAACATGCTCGTCGACAGGCCGGGCCGGCCCTTCGAGAAGGACACCTACGGCGGTGGCAAGCTGAGCGGCAACGTGGGCTCGATGCAGGCCTCCACGTCGAACTACAGCGGCAACGGCGTGCGCTACCAGTCGGCCCAGGCCGAGGTGAATGGGCCTGGCGCCGCCTACGAGCTGCAGAAGACGCACGCGGGCCGGTATGGCGTGACGAGCGGCCAGCTCACCGCCGATGCCACCAGCTTCAAGGGCCAGGCCCAGGCCGGGTATTCGCTGGACAGGAACTCGCACGCGTACACGGGGGCGCTGACGGCGAAGGCGGAGACGGGCGTGGGCGTGGGCGCGAGCGCGAGCCACGACTTCAACCGGCACGTGGGTGGGTACGTGAAGGGCGACGCCAGGGCCTCCGCCAACGCCTATGCCGAGGGCGTGGCCAGCCTGGACCCGAGGACGGCCACTGCGATGCTCTCGGGCCAGATGGGTGCGTCCGCCACGGCGGGTGCGTACGGCACGGCGGGCGGGCACCTGGGCCGGCTGCATGGCTCCGTCACGGGCGGCGTGGTGGCGGGAGCGGCGGCCCAGGCGGGCGGCAAGGTGGGGCTGGAGAACGGCTTCTTCAAGACGGCCGCGGACGTCAATGCCGCCGCGGGTGTGGGAACCCACCTGAAGTCCGACGTGGCGGTGGACCTGCGTCACCACATCAAGCCGGGCATCGCGTCGGGCCTGCGTCCCGCCCTGGGCACCGCCACGAGCGTGGCCTCGCCCGCGAGCACGATTCAGCCCGAGAAGTCGCGCCTCGAGAACCTCTTCGCCAGGGCCTTCCACACGGCCTGATGCCCCTCGGGGGCGGCGGCTTCGATTGCCGCCGCCTCCACGAAAACGTCCCCTCCATCAGCCCGCCGTGAAAGCGGGTGAACGCGGCCAACGCGAAGCTCGTGCAGCGGGTGTCCGCACCGCTCGCCACGCGCGACCTCCTCGACTTCGCCCGCATCGCGAAGAAGCTCATCGCCGCCCTCGACAGGCCCGACGACGAAGAAGGCACTTCGACGAGCACTTGAAGAGGACGCACCGTGCCCCACCCTGATGCGTGGGACACGGTGCGTTCAAAAGTGACTCAACGCTGGAAGCGCCCCGTGAACGCGGGGGCGGTGGCGCTCCACGGCGCGTCGAAGCGGGGACTGCTCACAGCCCCTCCGGTCCGCACGTCGGAGGTCACCTGGAGGAAGTAGTGGCCCCCGGGGTAGAGGAGCTCCGGCGGAAGACGGAGCTGCGTCTCGGTCGTGCGGAAGAATGCTCGCTGGATGCGGCCCGTCTGATTCGTGCTCGTCGCGTAGAGCCCATACAAGCGCACGGTGTACGAGGTGGGCGTGCCCAGGACCGGTGCACTCCAGGTCACCAGGGGCGTCTCGCCCACGCCCTGGAGCCCATCCTCCGTGGCGGCCAGGCCATTGATGCGAAGGTCGCGCGGCGGGCCCACCGTGGGGCTGAGCCGCAGGGGCTCGCCTTCCTGGAACGGCGCATGCGTATAGACGGTGAACCGGACCGACGCCGGCACGGTGTTGCCACCCCCCTCCCGGGGCACCGAGTAGGTCATGGAGCCCGCCGCGATGTTTGCGGCGAACCGGGTCCACGATGCCGGGAAGGGGTCCGCGAACTCCAGCTCCTGGGTGACAAGCGGCTGGCCTGGAACGAGGTTGGTGCCGAAAGCCAGGTCGAACCAACTGGCGTAGCTGCCGAAGCGCATGAAGCCCGGCAGCGCTCCGACAGTCAGGTCCTGGTTGTTGCGCATCGTGACGCGGGGATGGGCGGCGAGCGCCAGGGCCTCGAACTCGGAGGCGTTTATCCGCACCGTCCGCGACGAGGTGGCCTGGGGCAAGAGCATCCCCGTCAGGCTGACCGCGCCGCCCCCGGAGACGACGCCTCCCGGGCTCCCGCTGGAGACCTCGAAGCCCCGGCGCACCTCCCGGAGCACGTTCAGTCCCCCGGCGACTGGAGCGCGCGACACCAACTGGCCGACGTGCACCGTGTCCCCGCGCGCCAGGTCGATACGACCGACCCGGTTGCCGCAGTATTCGAGGGACGTGTTGTACCCGGTGCCGCCGGAGAGGACCGTCGAGCCCACCACGGGTCCCAGGGCCGGTGAGGCACAATCCCGCAGGCTGAGGTAGGTGAGGCCCGCTCCGAACGTGCTGATCTGGAGCTCGTCCCCGGAGGCCCATGGGTTGAGCCCGCTCAGGTTCAAGTTGAAGCGCGTGCCCTCGGGCTCCGGCTCCAGGTCGGCGCGGCCCGCGAGCGCCTGGCTGAAGTCCGGCGTACGGCTGTGCGTCCAGTAGTAGGCCGTGCCGATTTGCAGCAGGTAGGGCGTGTTCTCCACACCCTGGATGACGAAGGTTCCATCCCGCAGTCCGAGGCCGTAGTGCGACGTATAGGTCCCCTCCGCCGTGGGCACCCAGGCGACGATGAAGTTCGTGCTCAGGTCGGTGGGACGCGTGACGGTGGAGCCGTCCTCCTGGAAATAGAACGTGGAGCTGTGACCGAGGACCGTCGTCTCGTCGCAAGGAGGGGTGTTGGACCCTGGCCGGACGGTGAACGTCACCTCCGTGGCGGCGCCGCTCGCGTCGGTGATGATGGCGGTCACCTCGGCGGGGGCGTCGAAGCAGGCCGGGGCGGTCCAGTCCGCGGAGGCCGAACCCCCGCTTCCGCGAGTCGCCACGAGGGTGCCTTGCGAGGCCACCCAGGAGACGCTCAGCGCCGTTCCTTCCGGGTCATGCGCGGTGAGTTCGAACGTCACGAGCTGGCCGAGGCCCGCACGCTGGAAGGACTGGGAGACGCCGTCCACGACGGGGACCCGCTGTATGTCCACCTGGGGGCCGGGGCCCACCTGGAGGGTGAGGGTGCCGTCGTGAATGCCGCCAGAGAGGTCCGAGGCGAAGACGCTGAAGCCGCACCGGCCCTCGACAGGGGCGGCGCTCAGGGTGAACGTCGGGGTGGGGGCGTTGACGAAGTCGAAGGTGCCCTCACACGTGGAGGTCCAGTAGAAGTACAGGGTGTCTCCATCCGGGTCGGAGGCCGAGGCCGCCAACTGCGTCGGCCGGTCCACGGCGAGCACGGAGGGCGCCCCCATCATCGCGCTCACCTCTGGCCAGGTGTTGAGGCGCATCGTCACCGCGGCGCGGCCTGTCGGGCCCACGTTCCGCACGGTGAGGTCGACGGTGACGGTGGCCGTGGCGTTCTTGGAGTCCCGCACCTCGAGCTGGATGCGCTGCACGCCCTCGGTGGCGGGTGCGGTCCACGTGGTGGACGCGGCGGACGGGGGGCTGAACGTGCCCCCGGGCGCGCTCCACGTATAGGTCAGCGTGTCACCCGGGTTGTTGTCGTGCGCGACCGCCGAGAGGGTGAGGGATGCCCCCGGCTCCACTTCATTGGAGGACACCGCGAGCGAGTCGATGATGGGGGCCTCGTTCTCGAAGGGCGGGTGGGGATTGGCCTGCTGCAACACCATGAAGACCGCGGCCACTCGGCCGGCATGGATGGCCATGGGACTCACATGGCCCGCGTAGAGGAGGGTGGACGCCGCGTCGTACGCGTTCGCCGTGAAGAAGCGGTCAGCCCCCGCGGGGATGTCGTGGAGCGTACCGTTCCACGTGTTCCCATCGCGGACGAGGTCCATCCCCAAGGCGGTGGGGATGCCCGGGCCATGGACCTCCACTCGGATGCGCGCCACGTCGTCGGCCGACAGTGCCTGGCCGAGCATGACCTTGACGTCGGCACTCGCCGCCGGAGGCAAGGCCCTCTCGTCTCCACCGCAGGCCGCGAACACTCCCAGGGCAAGCACTGTCGTCACCAGGGACGCGGCACGCCCGACACAAAGAAACACAGACATTGAATCCCCCTCTTGGTTGAGCGGGGCTATAGATCAGGAGGTGGCTCTCCTGCAAACCTGTCGTTCGCGGCGGGGAGGCACCTCGGATGGGACTGCGTGGGGTATTCTCTGCCCCCACCTGCCGGGTTGCTGGCTTCTTGAAGAGGCCTGGCTGTATGTGGCACCGGCGGTCAAGAACGATGTGGGGGCTCCTGGATCCCAGGAGGGGAGCGGCTCACTGTTTCATCCTTCGAGTCGAGCGTGCGTTGGCTTGTCTGGCCGAGTCCCGCCCAGGCCAGTAAGCCCGTTAAGTCTCGTTGTTTGAACAAGGCGGCTTAATCAGGTTATGTTCTCGGGGTCGGTCATCTCGCCGGCACACACCCCAAGGACAATCACCCGTGAAGATGAAGACCCTGATTATCAGTCTGGCGTTCGGAGGCCTGTTGGCGGCGTGCGGTGGCGCGCCGGAGGAAGTGGCCGACACCGAGGTTCCTGTGGGCGAGGCGGAGCAGGGTGTTTGCGAGGGTTATGATCGCGGCGCGCGGCACTGCACGTTCAAGTGCACGGCCAACGACTGGCGTCACTGGTATGGCTACAACGACGTCGCGTGGGGCCAGTGCGAGAACGTGGCGCGGCGTGACTGCGGCAGGGAGCCCTACAGCGTCTGCTGGAGCATTCCCTGAGTCGGGCCCCACCCCTCTTCACCCCAGGAATCCCTCCCATGAAGAACCTGATGAATCCCCTGATGATGGCGTTGGTGTCCATGGCGTGCCTCTCCGCGTGCGGCGGAGCTCCCGAGGAGATGGCCGAGGAAGCCGCTCTGCCGGACCCCTCGACGGCCGTGTTGTCGAGAGACCGTGTTCCGGGTGAAGTCAGCGCGTCCTGGACCGCGAACTGTGCTGGCTGGGCGGACGGCGGGCGCACGTGTTCGTGGCGCTGCCGCAGCTCCAGCGAGTGGATGTGGGCCACGCAGAGCGTGGCGTATGGGCAGTGCAATGCCTACGCGAACAACTTCTGCGGGCGTGATGCCTACGCCACCTGCTGGAGCAGCAACCCGCATCCGTAGTCGCGATTGACGTCCGCGATGTCTCGGAGGCCCCGGGCTCCCTTTCGAGTCTGGGGCCTTCTTCATTTCGGGGGGTGTGCGGAGTCGCCGACCTTGTGTGTCATCTCGTGGTGCGTGTCTTTGGGGTGGTGGTTGGCTTTGCTGGACATCTGGGCCCACTCGCGTGGAGCGAAGCGCTGGCGCCTGTTCAGACTCCCAGCCGGGCGGAGATGCAGGACTGCAGGGAGTGGCGAACCTCCTCGAGCGTGGTGCCGCTGACCACGAGGCGCCCCGCGAAACCCGAGTCGCGCAGCTTGTCGGCGGCGAGCGCCTCCCTGCGGGGACTCGCGACGGTCTCGACCCCCGGCGGAGTCGCGGCGAAGCGCTGCACCTCCACCGTCACACCCTTCGCGCGCAAGGTCTCCCCGGCACGAAGCTCGTCCTCGGAGGCGCACGTCACCTGCCCCACGTAGGCGCCAGGTCCTTCGCGGAAGGGTGGGAGCGTGGGGACTCTCTCTCCCAGGTGCGTCTCGAAGACGAGCTCCGCCCACTTCATTCCGGTGGCTCTATCGACCAGCCCCGAGAGTCCCCCTCCGGAGAGGCGGAAGCCCATCTCGACGAAGAAGGCGCCTCCCTGATTGCGGAGGAGGTCCACATGGAAGGGGCCCTCGCGGTAGCCCGTGGCATCCAGACACGCCTGGGCCAGTGCGCGCAGGGCGGGCTCCGCGCGGTCTCCATGCGTGGCGATGTGGCCCGCCTCGCGAAAGCCACGCAGCTCGGGTGTGCCTGGCGCTGGCTCGCGCGTGACGAGCTTCTCGCAGGTGGTGAGGAGCAGCGCCCGCCCCTCATGCGCGAGCCCCTGGATGGAGTGCTCGCGTCCCTCGATGAACTCCTCGAGCAACACCCGCTCGAAGCGCCCGCCGTCGTAGTTGGACAGCTCTCCCAGCGCCGCCAGGGCCTGGTCGCGTTGCCGCGCATCCTCGACGAGGAAGACGCCCAGGCCGCCACTCCCGTTCGAGGGCTTCACCACCAGGGGAAAGCCCACCCGGGTGAGCATGGCCGACGCGCCCGGTGAGCCCAGCTCGAAGCTGACGTGGCGCGGCTGGAGCACGCGGGGACATGCGTGGGCCAGGGCCTCGCGCTGTCCCCACTTGTCGAGGGGATTGAAGGCCCCATGAGGCCACCGCTGGCGAGGCCCGTGCTCCATGACGGGCGCGAGCGCGAAGGCGCATTCCACGTACCGTTCGAAGCCCGCGAGCAGCAGCGTCACGGGGACACCGAGCGACTCGAGGAAGTGCTGGACCTCCGCGGGCTGCGAGGGGTGCTCCACCGGAAGTTCCAGGTCGAAGGGGCGGCGACCCAGGTGTTGCCGCCAGCTCAGATAGGCGGGCGTCTCCACGAGGATGGTCTGCAGTCCGCGCCTGCGAGCCGCGTCGAGATAGGGCTCCAGTCCATCGCGGGTGGCGCCGAGCTGGACGAAGGCGCCCGAGGAAGTCGTCGTCATCAAGGCCATGCGAAGTGCCTCATCGCCCCGAGAGGGTTGCCAGCACCGCCGGCCCAATCGAAGCCGGGCTCGCCCTGATGGCATCCGGGCGCGGTTCACTCGCGAGGTCGGCCTTCAGCAGATCCTTCTTTCCCTCCCGGGGTCATCCCAGCGCCGAGCGTCCGTGGGCCGAGCGTCCGCCCCTGGACGATGCCCATGCCGCGCCGTTGCGAGAGCGTGACCTGGAGGGCCCTGCTCTCGTCGAAGAGGGCAGGTGCATGTGTCGTCCACAGCACCTCCTCGTGGAGCGCGCCCCGCGCGTCAGCGCGTCAGTCCCAGACGAACAGCCACTTGAGGCCCTTGCCCAGGCCATAGAACACCCAGCCCACGGGCCCGGGCCGCACCGGTCGCTGGAAGTCCAGGTACACGGTGGACAGCGCGATGCTGCCCTCCAGCCCCTCCAGGCGCGACTTGAGGGTCTCGTATTCGAGCGTGATTCGCTCCAGCTCCTTCTCCACCTTGAGCGTGTCCTCGACGGTGACAGCACGCTGGAGCAGCTCCAGGTAGCGCTCGCGAATCCGCGTCACGTTGTCCAGGCGCACCTTGAGGTCACGGTGCGTGTCCGTCACGTCGTCGGCCGAGACGCTCTTGTTCGCCACCGTGCCCAGGGCGGGCACCGCGGCCAGGAAACCCTCGAATCGCTCGGCGGGGATGCGCACCACGACGGCCTGGGTCATCGCCTGCTGGGCATAGCCCCCATGGGACTTCGCCAACGCGATGGCTTGCGCGGGCCCTTGCTCCGGCTCGTCGCGCTCCAACTGCACCGTGGCGCGGTGGATGATGGACCGGTTCTGCTCGGCCGCTCCCGGGGCGCCGCCCGTCGCCAGGCCGTCCATGACGTCCCCGCGCTCGTGGACACGAGAAGTGGAGCACGCGACGAGTGCGAAGAGGGGGACGAGGAGGAGCGGGCGCACGGAGTTCCTTGGAGAGAGAGGACAGTCGCGGACTTCCTCCAGGACACACCTGCGATTATTCGCGTTCCATCCTCACGCGTCAGCGCCCCCTCCTGGAGGGCACTGACGGCGGGAACCACGACTTCAGGAAACGCGGGAGGCGGGGGCGGGGAGCGGCTGCACGCCGTCACCCTCGTAATAGATGCTCGCGCACCCCTTCTCGTAGACGACGAGCACTCGATCACTCTGGCCCAGCAGGTCGGAGGCTTTCTCCGTGGCCTTGCGGACCAGGGTGTCGAACTTCACCGAGCCCTGCTTGCTGCTGCTGGCCCGGACTGTCACGACTGGCATGCGGTGTCCCGCTCCTTGGTGCCCCACGGTGGGCGGCTCCAGGCAAGGCCCGGCTCCGTATCCATCCGCAGGTAACGAACGCGTCATAGCCAACCCAACACTTCGTTGACAAGCGCTCCGCTCCGTGGCGGGAAGAAGGTTCCTATGGACCGCAAGCTCTTCGTTTTGCTGGTTTTTACGCTGGGTCTGGTTTCCACCGCCCAAGCCCAGTCACGTCCGCGCCGCGTGCACACCTCGCCCACACCCGCCTGGTTGCCCCGAGGTGTCCTCGTGGGCGCCTCTCTGCGCGAGGAGCTCCTCACCACGCGCCTGAAGGTGCAGTGGGAGTGGGCCTTCTTCCAGGACCGCAAGGACGCCTTCGTCTTCCTGCTCGAGGGTGGGGTGGGGTGGGGCGCGTCGATGCCGACCCCGGAAGCAGGCAAGCCGGAGACGCTGCTGGGCTCGTACTACGAGCACACCGCGCAGGTGGGGGTCGGCTACCGCAACCACCTGCCCCACGGCCTTCACTGGGGCTTCCAGGTGACGGGCGGACCCGTCTTCTACGGCGCCCACTTCGACGGCGGCGCCCCCGCGGACAAGAACACCGTGGGCATCATCGAGGGCCGCCTCCAGGCGGGCTACCAGTTCGACACGTTCGCGCTGGGACTCGCCGTGGGCTACGGGGAACCCTTCGGCCTGAAGAGGCGCTACCTGGGCCGGAGCTTCGTGGGTGGCCCGCTGCTCGGGTTGTTCGTGGATTGGCGGTGAAGTCCGCGTAGACTGGGTTTCGCGGGAATCTCCCCCCTCCCGCGCCCCCTGTATGCCCGAGCTGCTGAGCGCCCATGTTTCGCGGTACCTGCGCAACCGGGGCGACCTCGAGCGGCACCTGCCGCCCGGGCTGCTCGTCTTTTCGCCTCCGGCGGTGGTGGAGAGCCTGGCGGACCAGGAGGAGTACCGGTTGAAGACGGTGACCAACGCGGGGCCGCCGACGCTGGGGGCCCACGAGCCGGTGGTGTTTCCGGTGGTGAAGTGCCGGACGAACGCGTTCGGCCGGGGCGTCACCGTGGGCCGCACGGGGAACAACGACGTGGTGCTGGATGACGGCAGTGTGTCGCGATTCCACGCCTGGGTGGCCCGTGATGAAGCCCAGGCGGGTTTCCTGCTGACCGACGCGGGCTCCAAGAATGGCTCGTGGCTGAGCGGGGTTCGGCTCACCCCTCGCAAGCCCGTCCTTTTGGAGGATGGCGTCCGGTTGCGCTTCGGACAGGTGGAGCTGGCGTTCTACACGGCAAGCGGCTTTGTCAGGATGCTCGCGGTTCGGATGGCTCCCTGAGCCTTGCCACGTCTCAAGCGGCCTGCATAACGTGCGGAGTCGCCTACAGTCACACACGGGAGTGTTCGCGGTGGCCTTGACCACAGAAGCCTTCGGACTGACCGACGTCGGCCGCAAGCGGCAGCACAACGAAGACGCGATGTTGGTGGACGTGCCGCTCGGCCTGTACGTGGTCGCCGACGGCATGGGCGGGCACGCGGCGGGAGAGGTGGCGAGCAATCGGGCCACCGAGGTGGTCAAGCAGCACATCACCGCGAACCGGCATCTGCTGAAGGACCTGGGCAACAACCCCACGGCGGACAGTCGTTCGGCGGCGGCGGCGTTGGTGGAAGTGGCCGTCCAGCGGGCGTGCGCGGACATCTACCGCACGGCGATGACGGACTCGACCAAGCGGGGCATGGGGACGACCTTCGTGTGCCTGGCGGTGGGCGGCAACAAGGCCGTCATCGGCCACGTGGGCGACAGCCGCGTCTATCTGGTGCGGCACGGGCAGTGTCACCGGCTCACCGAGGACCACACGCTCGTCGCCGCCCAGCTCAAGGCGGGCACCATCACCAAGGAGCAGGCGGCGACGTCGCAGTACCGCAACGTGATTACGCGTGCGGTGGGCATCCAGGAATCCGTCCAGGTGGACACGCTCATCGTGGACCTGGTGCCCGGCGACATGTTCGTCCTCTGCTCGGACGGCCTGCACGGCTATGTCGAGGATGAGGAGATGCTGCCGCTGGTGTCGGGGCTTCAGCCGGCGGACCTGCCCAAGCGGCTCATCGACATCGCGAACGAGCGCGGTGGCAAGGACAACATCACCGCGGTGGTGGTGAAGGTGGCGGGCGACAGCGCCGCCATGGCCAACGAGGAGACGAGCGAAGCGCAGTCGCGCATGGAGGCGCTGCGCAAGATTCCGCTCTTCCGTCACCTCACGTACAAGGAGCAGACGGCGGTGTTGTCCATCGCCACCACGCGCACCTATCCCGCGGGGCGGGAGATCGTGGTGGAGGGGCAGCCGGGCGAGGAGCTCTTCGTCGTCATCCGGGGCCGGGTGGCCATCGAGAAGAACGGCGTGGAGATCGCCGAGCTGCGTTCTGGCGGCCACTTCGGAGAGATGGGCCTCATCGACAACGCGCCGCGCTCGGCGACGGTGCGCGCGACGGAGCCCACGCGCACCATGGTCATCTCCCGTCCGGACCTGATGGGGCTGATGAAGCGCGAGTCCATCCTCGCGGTGAAGATGCTCTGGAGCTTCGTGCAGGTGCTGAGTGACCGGCTGCGCGCGACCAACTCGGAGTTGAGCGAGGCCCGACAGGAGCTCGCCGTGGCGCAGGCCATCCAGCCCTTCGCTGAAGAGTGAGGAGACCGACCATGAGCCAGCGCACCCGTCGTGGTTCCGTTGTCTCGTCCGGTCCTCGTCAGACCCGCCATGTAGCTTCCCGCCAAACCATGGTGGGAGGTCGGATGGCGAGGGCGGTGGGGCGGGATGTCATGGTGCGGTTGATCGGCGAGGTCGCGGAGCTCCGGGAGGAGATGCAGACCACGCGGACGCATACGCGAGTCATGGCCTCGAGCATGGGCTTCGTGCTGAAGAGCATGGGGGTGATGCGCGAGGACATGGGCGTGATGCAGGCCAACATGGGCGCGATGCAGGCGAACATCGAATCGCTTCGCGCGAACGTGGACTCCCTGAGCGCGAGCACGGACTCCCTGCGCGCGAACATGGACGTCATGATGACGCACATGGAGACGGTGGCGGGTGAGCTTCGTGGCCTGTCCGGTGGACTCCAGCGGATGGAGACACATGCGGGCCGCATGGCTCGGCTGCTCGGCTCGTTGGCGGATACGACGAACGCGCGCTTCGAGCGGGTGGAGAAGCGACTGGACGCGCTCGAGGACGACACGAAGCAGTGACCAACGCATGACGGTGTTTCCCCGGTGGCAACGCAGGCCACCGGGTGGGAACGCGTCATGGGGGGAGCGTCCGGGAGAGGACGGGGTCCGGAATTTCCGGAGGGAATCACCCGTTCCGGGCCCGGCCGCGGGCTAAGGTCCGAGTGACGTGCGCATGCGCAACTGGATTCTCATAGGGGTGATTTCCGCCCTGGTGGTGGCCGGGGCAGCCTGGCTCTGGTCCCATTCCGAGAGTGGGCCTCGGAGCCCTGCGTCCGCCGCGTCCCTGGATTCCACGCCGAAGTCGCTGCCCGAGTTCTCCGCGGTGGAGGTCTCCTCGGGAGGCCAGGAGGGCCTGGCGCTCACCGGCCGCGTGCTGGATGCGTCGGGCAAGCCCGTGTCGGGGGCGGAGGTGTTCCTCGCGGCCAGCGCCGAGCGGACGCTGGCGGACGTGCGCTGCGACGAGTGCGACCAGGCGCTCCTGTCCTGCCCGGCCCGCGAGTCCGCGTTGCACACGCTCGCCTTCTTCGAGCAGGAGCGAGGCTTTCTCAGTCCACGCGCGACGGTGCGCACGGACGAGCAAGGGCGCTTCCGTTTCGAGCACCTCGTTGGTGTGTCCTTCTCCGTGTGGGCTCGCGCCTCGGGGTTGGGTGTGGCGCTGAGGGACAGGGCGGCCCCGGGAGACCCGGTGGAGCTGTACCTCCCGCCCTTGCGCTCCATTCGAGGCCAGGTGGTGGACGAAGCGGGGCAGCCGCTCAAGGGCGCTCGCGTACACGCCGTCTCCCGTCGCGTGCCGCTGCCCTTCGAGGCGGAGTCCGGCGCGGAAGGGGCCTTCTCGCTGGATGGCCTGGGCGAAGGGCCTTTCTACGTGTTGGCGATGGCGGAAGGCTACCTGCCCGCCGTGGAGGCTCACGTCGAGGCGGGGCCGCAGCCGGTGCGGTTGCAGCTGACTCCCGCGCGCACGCTCGAGGTTCGCGTCATGCGACAGGGCCAGCCCGCGGCCGCGACGGTGCGCCTTCGTGCCGACCATCTGTCGCGTGAGCTGCGCACCGAAGGCGAGGTGGTGCGCTTCACCGGCCTGTATCCGGACGAACTGGTGGTGACGGCGGAGGCCCCGGGTCTGGGCTCGGCCCCGCGCACGCTGACGCTCGACGCGCGCGTGACGCAGGTGACGCTGGAGTTGGAGGAGGCGGGCAAGCTGCTCGTCACGGTGGTCGACGAGGCCGGACAGCCCGTGCCCACTCCGGAGCTGATGCTGCGCACCTCGCGGGGCGAACTCGTCCGGCGTGAGCGCGCGGCCACGGGCGCATTGGTGGAGCTGGGGCCACTGGCCGTGGGCGAGTACCTGCTGGAGGGCAAGGCGGAAGGCTTCCGCGACGTTCAGCTGCCCGCTCGCGTGGGCAAGGGCGAGACGACCCTGGAGCTGGAACTGGAGCGCGCCACGCTCATCACCGGACGGGTGATGGACGAGTATGGACGTCCCGCGCCCCGCGTGTCGGTGCTGGTGCAGCCCACGGGCGAGTCGGTGCTGGCGGATGGGGAAGGGCGCTTCGCGGCGCAGGTGCCCACGCCGGGCCTGTATGAACTGCACGCGCACCATTCGGAGTGGGGCGGTGGTCAGGTGAAGGTGACGGCGCCGGCTTCCGGTGTGGAGCTTCCGCTGGAGCCTCATGCCGCGCTGGAGGTGACGGTGTCATCCGGCGGTCGGCGCGTGGAAGGCGCGGACGTGGTGCTGTGGGTGGATCAGGAGGGCATCTTCCGGAGTGACCGTCCCTCCGGCCCCGATGGCGTCGTGCCCATGCGCGGGCTTCCGGAAGGGTCCTACTCGATGGTGGCCTCGCATCCGGACTACCAGCCCTCCGAGCGGCGGCAGGTGACGGTGGTGGAGGGTCAGACGCTCAAGCTGGAGGCGGAGCTGAAGCCCGGTGCGCCCCTGACGGGCGACGTGGTGGACACGCAAGGCACGCCCGTGGCGGGTGCCTCTCTGTCGGTGGTGCCGCGGGGCGCGGAGCCTGTCATCAGCGACGCGCGGGGCCACTTCGAGTTCCGCTCACTGCGCCCGGACCGGGGCTACCGCCTGGAGGTGAAGCACTCCGGTTATGACCAGACGGAGCGCGCGGAAGGCAAGGCGGGCGGGCCGCCGGTGAAGGTGGTGCTCAAGAAGCGCGATGTCTTCCGGGGGCGCGTCGTTGGCGATGACGGCGCTCCGGTGCGTCGCTTCCGGATGGACGAGCATCAGGTGGACAGCCCGGATGGCCGCTTCGAACTGGCGCTGCCCACCGCGGGCGACCGTGTCATCGTCGCGGTGGATGCCTCCGGTTACGAGCCGCTCATGGTGGACCGCCCGGTGTCACCCGAACTGGGCGACCTGGTGCTGGAGAAGCTGCCGAGCATCAGTGGCCTGGTGAGGGACGCGAGCGGAGGGCCGGTGGCGGACGCGGTGGTTTCCTGCGAGGTGTGCGACGAGTCGGTGCTCTCGGGACCGGACGGCCGCTTCACGCTGGCGAGCCCCCCTTATGTCGCGCGCTACACCGTCTCCGCGCGCAAGGGCCGGCTGAGCGGAACGCAGGCGGTGGAGCGCGGGAATCGCGCCGCGCTGGAGCTGACGCTGAAGCAGGCCACGCGCCTGAGTGGTCGCGTGTTCCGTCCGGGAGGACAGCCGGCGGCGGGCATCGAAGTCGAGGCGGTGAATGGCGACCGAGGCGAGCCGCTCACCATCGTCACCGGTCCTGACGGGGGCTACTCCGTGGACGTGGCGCCGGGCAGCTACCGGTTCATGCTGGGCTCGGGACTCGAGTACTCGGGGGAGCCCGCGCTGGTGGTCCAGGTGGGCGGCGCGGAGATGCACCTGGACCTGGGCCCCTCGCCCGGGAGCGCTTCGCTCACGGTGCAGCTCAAGCCCGAGCGGGGCAAGGCGCTCTGGGTGGTGGCCGGAGAAGTCCCGGTGTCGAGCAACCCGCCCGCACAGGAGTTGATGCGCTCGCGGTGGGCGCACCTCGTCTATCAGCCTCGCACCGAGCAGGTCATCGTGTCGGGCCTGCCTCCCGGCCGCTACACGGTGGTGTGGGGCGCGTTCCATGTGGAGACGCCCGGTGGCCCGGAGGTGCGCGTGGTGGATGTGCCCTCGCGGGGCGAATTGACGCTGGGGCGTTGACGCGTCGGTGGCTTGGGCACTGCTTCGGTTGCGAGCCGACGGGCGGGCGCATTAGGAAGCCGCATGGACGTATCGGCACTGAAGGGCCGTCGCATCGTGGTGGGCGTGGCCGGTGGCATCGCCGCGTACAAGGCTTGCGAGCTGGTGCGCGAGCTGGGTCGGGCGGGCGCCGAGGTGCGGGTGGCCATGACGGAGTCCGCTCGCCAGTTCGTCACCCCGCTCACCTTCCAGGCGCTCAGCGGGCATCCGGTGCTCACCGACTACTTCGACCCCTCGCAGGAGGGGAACTTCGGGCACCTGGACCTGGCGCGCTGGGCGGAGGCCTTCGTGGTGGCTCCCGCGACGGCGGACCTGCTGGCGCGAGTGCGCGCGGGCATGGCCAACGACGCGGTGACGACGTCGCTGCTGGCCTTCCGCGGGCCGGTGGTGCTGGCCCCGGCGATGAACGTGGCCATGTGGGACAACGCGATGACGCAGGAGAACGTGGCGGCGCTGCTGGCACATGCGCGCTTCTCCTTCGTCGGCCCTGGCGCGGGCCTGCTGGCCTGTGGCGACGTGGGTGAGGGGAGGCTGGCGGAGGTGCCGGCCATCGTCGCGGGAGTGGCCGCGCGCTTCGCCCCGGGGCCGCTCGCGGGCAAGCGGGTGTTGCTGACGGCGGGCCCCACGCGCGAGTTCCTGGACCCGGTGCGGTTCATCTCCAACCCCTCCACGGGGAAGATGGGACTGGCGCTGGCGCATGCGGCGCGTGCGCTGGGCGCCTCGGTGACGGTGGTTCTGGGGCCCGTGGGCGCGGTGGACCGCGCGGGGCTGGAAGTCGTCGACGTCGTGTCCGCCGAGGACATGGCGCGCGAGGTCCTGGGGAGGGTTGGAGAGGCGGACGTATTCATCGCCACGGCGGCGGTGAGTGACTGGCGCCCGGAGACTCGGGCCGCGCAGAAGGTGAAGAAGGGCGCCGCCTCCGGGCCGGAGACGTTGAAGCTGGTGCGCACGCCGGATGTGCTGGCGGAGGCCTCGCGGAAGGTGGCGGGGCAGGCGCGGCGTCCGGTGCTGGTGGGCTTCGCCGCGGAGACAGAGCGGGTGTTGGAGCACGCACGCGAGAAGCTGGAGCGCAAGGGCCTGGACGCGATTGTCGCCAACGACGTGACGGCGCCCGGCGCGGGCTTCGGCACCGACACCAACCGGGTGACGGTGTTGACGCGCGCCGGCTCGCCACGAGAGCTCCAGGGCACCAAGGACGCGGTGGCCCGGGGAATCCTCGAACTGCTGCTGGTGGAACAACGCCCGGCGAACGGCTGAGCGGCGGGGCCTGGAATCGACGGACAGGGCTGAATGCCGCTCCAGGACGTCCGAGCGACAGGTCTGTGACGCGATGTGTGGGCCCAGCGAGGACTTGACCCGGTGGGTGCCGGTGGGCCCGCCGTGGCGAGAGGCGTACGGTCGCGAAGGATGACCGCTTCCTTGCGCTCGGTCCCGTCGTCCGATACCGATCCACCACCGTGAACGACGACTCGCCCGATGCCTCGCAGGAACTGAGCGCCGTGCTCGAGGACGTGCGCCGTCACCTGCTCTGGCAGGAGGACGGTGCTGGCCGGTTGCTGATGATCGACGCGAAGGCGGCGGCCGAGCTTCAGCGCCTCGCCCCCTCCATGCGTTCGCGATTTGCTCGGCCCGGTGGTGCGGCCGAGCCCACGGCTGCCGCGCCCGAGCGCCGACCTGGCCCCGTGCAGGGCTCGCCCGGTGCGACGCCCCCCGTCGCTCCCCCGATGGCCGAGCGCCGACCCGGCCCCGCGCAGGTGCCGCCCGGTGCGACGCCTCCCAGCGCGCCCCCCATGGCCGAGCGTCGACCCGGCCCTCCCGTGAGTCCCCCGGATTCGAGCCGCGCGGCGCCCGTGTCGCGTCCGCTCGTCGATGCGCCCCCGCCTCCTCGTGCGGAGGCGCCCGTGGCGGCACGCGCGCCGCTGTCTCGTCCCTCCGCTCCCGCGAGCGCCGGAATGCTGCTCGACGTTCCCCGGTCGTCTCCGGGCGGAACCACCGTGCTGCCGGGGAGTGTCGACGGTGAGCGGCCGACGTTGGACCAGGTGCGTCGCGAGCTGGGGGACTGCCAGCGCTGCAAGCTGTGCTCGGGCCGCAAGAACATCGTGTTCGGTACGGGCAATCCTCGCGCGGAGCTGGTGTTCGTCGGCGAGGGGCCGGGCGAGAACGAGGACCTGCAGGGCGTTCCCTTCGTGGGCGCCGCGGGAGATCTCCTGACGAAGATGATCGAGGCGATGGGCTTCCGTCGCGACGACATCTACATCTGCAACGTGGTGAAGTGCCGGCCTCCAGGCAACCGCAATCCGGAGCCGGACGAGATCGCCGCGTGTGAGCCGTTCCTCCGGGCGCAGCTCGCTGCCATCCAGCCCAAGGTCGTCGTGGCCCTGGGCAAGTTCGCGGCGCAGACGTTGCTGCGCGATTCGACGCCCATCACCCGAATGCGTGGTGCCTGGCGCGTTTATGAGGGCATTCAGCTCATGCCCACCTTCCACCCCGCGTACCTGCTCCGCAATCCAGCGGAGAAGCGCAAGGCGTGGGAGGACCTGCAAGCCGTGATGAAGATCTTCGGCAAGAACCCGGGCTCGCGCGCATAGCGGGGCCTCGGGGGGGAGACTCAGATGAGGGGATTGTTGGAAACGCGCGAGGTGCAGTCGCCCGCGTTGGAGTCCAATCCGTTGGGCGACCCGGCTCGGCGGCGGCTCACCGTGTACCTGCCGCCAGGGTATGGCGAGGGAGACCGACGCTATCCGGCCGTGTACTTCCTGCACGCGTTTGGCAGTGGCGGCGGCAGCTGGACGAATGCCTCGGGCTTCGCGCCCAGCGTGCCCGAGCGGCTGGACGCGCTCATCGAGTCTGGCGCGGTGCCGCCGGTGGTGGGCGTGTTCCCGGATGGCTGGACGTCCCTGGGCGGCAGCCAGTGGATCAACAGCGACGCCATCGGCCGTTACCGGGACTACCTGGCCAAGGACATCGTCGGCTTCGTGGACCGCACCTTCCGCACGTTGCCCAAGGCGGCGTCGCGAGCCGTGCTGGGACACAGCTCGGGCGGGTATGGCGCGCTGGTGATGGGGCGCTACCACCCCGAGATTTTCTCGCACCTGGGCGCGCACTCCGCGGACTCGTATTTCGAGTACTGCTACCTGCCGGACCTGCCGAAGGCGGCGGGCGTGCTCCTCAAGGCCGGAGGCATCGAGGCCTGGCAGGGCGAGTTCCGCCAGCGCGTGCGCGAGACGAAGATGCGCGGCGATGACTTTCCGGTGGTGAACACGCTGGCGATGGCGGCGGCGTACTCGCCGAAGAAGGGAGAGCCGCTCAACCTGGAGCTGCCCTTCGACGCGCAGACGGGCCGGTTGAAGATCGACGTGTGGAACCGGTGGCTGGTGCATGACCCGGTGCGCTTCGTGCCCAAGTTCCTGGACGCCTACCGGAAGATGAAGACCGTCTTCCTGGACTGCGGCACCCGAGACGAGTTCAACATGCGCTGGGGCACGCGGATGCTGGCGGACGACCTCAAGAACGCCGGCGTGGAGCTGGTGCACGAGGAGTTCGAGGACGGCCACTCCGGCGTGAGCTATCGCTTCGAGCGGTCGCTGTCGGTCCTCCTGCCGAAGCTCGCGCGGGAGTAGCGGACCGGGCGCGGCGTCGGTCCTGGACGGGCCTCATGGGACGTGGGGCCCCGGGACTGATTGCCGCGTGACGTCATCCCTCGGAAGCGTGACGTTGCGCTGGCCATTGCCCCAGGGGAGCGGGTAGAGGCAGAGCGCCCGCGCGCCACGGTGGCTCGGTGGCAGGTGCGGGAAGACCTTCAGGGAGATGGGAACATGAGCAACGACCTCTACGGGCTGTCTCGCGTCGTCGGTGAGAAGGGTGTGCTGCCGCAGCGTGCGCGGAAGCTGGACCCCTCGCTGCCGTGCCGCGACTCGGAGGTGCTCATCGACGTGGAGAGCCTCAACATCGACGCGGCCTCCTTCAAGCAGATCAAGGGCGAGGTGGGCGGCGACCCCGCGCGCATCGGCGAGCGCATCCAGGAGATCGTCCGGGAGCGGGGGAAGATGCAGAACCCCGTCACGGGCTCGGGCGGCATGTTGATTGGCCGCGTGAAGGAGATTGGCGCCAAGCACCCGGCGAAGGGGCAGCTCCAGATTGGAGACCGCATCGCGACGCTGGTGAGCCTGACGCTGACTCCGCTGGTGATTGAAGAGGTGAAGGCCGTCCAGGTGGACATCGACCGGCTGGACATTCGAGGGCACGCGGTGCTCTTTGCCAGCGGTATCTACGCGAAGCTCCCGTCGGACATCCCGGACACGCTGGCGCTGGCGGCGCTGGACGTGTGCGGCGCGCCCGCGCTGGTGGCGCGCTACGTGCGGCCGGGCATGACGGTGGCGGTGCTGGGCGCGGGCAAGAGCGGGGCGCTGTGTCTGGCGCAGGCGCGGCGCAACCTGGAGAGCCGGGGCAAGCTCATCGCGCTGGACGTGTCCCAGGCGGCGCTCGACATGCTGTCGTCCATCGGCCTGTGTGACGTGGCGCTGAAGGTGGATGCCACCCAGGGCGTGGACGTGATGGAGGCGGTGAGCCAGGCCACGGATGGGCAGCTCTGTGACCTGGTGGTGAACTGCGCCAGCGTGGGCAACACGGAGATGGCCACCATTCTCTCGGTGAAGGATGGCGGCACGGCCATCTTCTTCTCCATGGCCACCAGCTTCACGACGGCGGCGCTCGGCGCCGAGGGCGTGGGCAAGGACGTCACCATGCTGGTGGGCAACGGCTACGTGCCCGGTCATGCCTCGCTGACGTTGGCGCTGCTGCGCACGGAGCCGGCGCTGCTCCAGCTCTTCGCCACGCGCTACGTCTGAGCGAGCCAGCGGGGCGCAAGCCCGTCCAGAGCGGCTTGCTCCCCGCGCGTCAGGCCCCTGTCGCCGCATCCTCCGCGAGGCCATCGGTCGCGACGTGAGCGTCGTGTCGCACTACCTCGCGGCGGAGGACGCGCCATCGGTCTCGGGCGCCACGGGTGCCTGGGGCTCGGTCTGCGTCCGCGCCCAGTCGCCGACACTCCGGCCACTGGCATCGCGAGCCTCGGGAGAGGCGCCCTTCTCGCGGAGCTGGTCCACGACTTCCCGCCGCCCGAAGAGGGAGGCGAACATCAGCGCCGTCTGGCCCAGGCTGTTGGCCTGGTCCACGGCGCACGGCTGTTGGTTCAGCAGCGCGACGACGTCGCCGTAGCCCTTGAAGGCCGCGCCCATCAGCGCCGTGTTGCCGCGCTTGTCGCCCGCGCATGCATCCGCACCCGCCGCGAGCAGCGCGCGCACGGTGTCCAGATGGCCGTGGTACGCCGCGAGGATGAGCGGCGAGAAGCCCCGCGAGTCGCGAGCCTCCACGGGGGTTCCGGCCTTCAGCAACCCCGTGACAATCTCCGTGTCACCGACGCGCGCGGCGGCGAGCAGGTAGTTCTCCGCCTCGCTCGTGGCCAGCATCCGCCCCTGGGGCGCGGGCTCCGCGCGCAGGGACCACCAGGCGGCCGTCAGCACCGCGCACACCAGCACCAGGAGACCGAGGGCTCCGAGCAGCACCTTGCGAAACATGGTCGTCCTCCAGACGAAGTCGGATGAGAAGGCCGGGGCGGGGGAGGCCACCTCGCGGGGAGCGCGCCTTCCCTGGCCACGCCCCGGCCGTCTCTCAAGGGGGCCCGGCGACACCCTGGCGCCGAGACCCGTGTGAATCACCGCGAGCTTCAGCGCGTGGCGAGCGGGGCCACGGCGGCGCGAGCGTCATCCACCTTCACGCCCACCGCGTTGGCCAGCTTGGTGCCGTACTCCGCGTTGGCGACGTAGAAGTGGCCGACCATGCGCGCCTTCACGCGGGCGTCACGCACCTGACCCAGGTCCGCGGCCAGGTTCTTCACCAGCCGGTCCTTCGCGGCCGCGTCGAGCGCCGTGTAGAAGGCGCCCGCCTGCGAGAAGTTGTCCGTCTTCTCGATGGGCTGCTGCTGCGTGGTGCCGGACAGCGCGGCGCGCGAGAAGAGGTCGGCGGGGGACTCCTGCGACTCACGGGCGATGCTCGGCTCGTAGTTCACGTCCGACTTCGTGTTGGCGATGTTCATGCTGCCCGCCTGGTTGTTGCTGTTCACCGCGGCGCGCGAGCGGTTGACGGCGAGGGACTGGTAGTTGGCACCCACGCGGTAGCGCTGCGTGTCCGCGTAGGAGAAGAGCCGGCCCTGGAGGAGGCGGTCCTCGGACGGCTCGATGCCGGAGGGCTGTACGCCCGGGGAGAACGCGGCCTGCTCGGTCTCCTCGAAGAAGTTGTCCGGCATCTTGTTGAGGACGAACTTGCCCAGCTTGATGGAGGGCACCTTGTCCTCCGGCCAGATCTTCGTCGGGTCCAGCGGGTTGAAGCTGAAGCTGTCCAAATCCTTGGGGTCCAACACCTGCGCGGACAGCTCCCACGCGGGGAACTTGCCCGCGCCAATGGACGCATACAGGTCCGTCGTCGCGTGCTGGTGGTCCTCGCCCGCGGTGCGCGCGGCCTCCTCGGAGGTCAGGCTCTTGACGCCCTGTTGCGAGGCCCAGTTGAACTTGACGTAGCGGTACTCACCCTTGGCGTTGACGAACTTGAACGCGTGGACGCCGTGCCCGTTCATCTGGCGGTAGTTCGCCGGGATTCCGATGTCCGAGTACACCTGTGTCAGCATGTGCGTGGACTCGGGGATGTGGGAGAAGAAGTCGAAGAAGCGGTTCGGGTCCTGCTTGTTGTTGATGGGCGACGGCTTGAGCGAGTGCACCATGTCCGGGAACTTGATGGCGTCGCGGATGAAGAAGATGGGCAGGTTGTTGCCCACCAGGTCCCAGTTGCCCTCGTCCGTGTAGAACTTGAGCGCGAAGCCGCGTGGGTCTCGCAGCGTCTCCGGCGAGCCGGACGGATGGATGACGGTGGAGAAGCGCACGAACAGGGGCGTCTTCTTCCCCTTGCTGGAGAAGACCGACGCGCGCGTCAGGTTGGAGAAGTTGCCGTAGCTCTCGAAGACGCCGTAGGCGCCCGTGCCGCGCGCGTGGACGACGCGCTCCGGGATGCGCTCGCGGTCGAACCGGGCCAACTTCTCGATGAGGTGGAAGTCCTCCAGCAAGATGCCGCCGCGAGGGCCGGCCGTCTTGGAGCTTTGATTGGTGCCCACGGCGGCACCGGTGTCCGTGGTGAGGGGCGGCGGATTGGCCGCGAAGGCAGGACCACTGAGCAACACGGCCGACAGCAACAGGGAGCGGGTTTTCATTCGAAGTCTCCTCTCGGGGGATGAGGCGGACCGCTCCAGAGCACGCGCCGTGCCGATTCCTGGATTCCAATAAATCCAAAGGCTTGTCACGAAGCCAACAGCGCCACTCACCGGCATGTCGGTGGAAACACCGCCTGCTCGGTGCAGGGGATCATCGCTTTTTCGGTGCGTTGGCTCCAGAACCGATAATGCGGTGCGGCAGCGCGTTCGGGGTCTGCTTCGGCGCTTCCTGTAGGCGTTTGGGCGGGTAAGGTGCGCGGATGCCTGGCCCGTTCATTGACGACGCGCAGATTGCGCACGCGCGCACTCTGGCGGAAGAGATCGTCAACCCGATCTTCGACCTCATCCGCCGTAACACCACTGTATCCATCGAGCGCACCGTGTTGCGCTTCTTCGGCATTTCCGGGGCCGGCGCGCGGGGGGTTCCGCTCGCCAACCTGATGGTCGACAAGCTCAAGGCCGCCGGGGTGCTCAACCGGGGCGCCGCCTATTGGTATGGCCGGGCGCTCCAGTTGGGCGCCAAGAGCCCGCTGGAGGCCGTGGAGCGGCTGACGGCGCTGCCGACGGACAAGTTGGGTCCCCTGTCTCCGGAAGTCGAACAGAACCTCCGCGCCGAGGTGCGCGCGGAAGCCCGCTCCGCCCTGGAGGACATGAAGTCCCGCCTCGCCGCGCGCGACGCGCTCCGCCAGCAGTTCCCCATGTCGCCGGCGCCGCACAAGTATGTCATCGTCGCCACGGGCAACATCTACGACGACGTGGACCAGGCTCGGGCCGCGGCCCAGGCCGGCGCGGACGTCATCGCCGTCATCCGCTCCACCGCGCAGTCCCTGCTGGACTACGTGCCTCACGGCGCGACGACGGAGGGCTACGGCGGCACGTACGCCACCCAGGAGAACTTCCGCATCATGCGCGAGGCCCTGGATGAGGAGAGCCGCAAGCTCAAGCGCTACATCCAGCTCACCAACTACTCGTCCGGCCTGTGCATGTCGGAGATCGCCTTCTGCGCGGCCTACGAGAAGCTGGACATGCTGCTCAACGACGCGATGTACGGAATCCTCTTCCGCGACATCAACATGCGGCGCACCTTCATCGACCAGTACTTCAGCCGCCGTATCTGCGCGCTCGCCGGCATCATCATCAACACCGGAGAGGACAACTACATCACCACCGCGGATGCGTACGACGCGGCCCACACCGTCATCGCCAGCCAGTTCATCAACGAGTGCTTCGCCAAGCGCGCGGGCCTCAAGGACTGGCAGCTGGGCATCGGTCACTCGTACGAGATCGACCCCTACCGGGACGACACGCTCCTGTTGGAGCTGTCGCAGGCGATGCTGGTGCGCCGCTGCTTCCCGGACGCGCCGCTGAAGTACATGCCGCCCACCAAGCACAAGGAGACGGACATCTTCTTCAGCCACGCGTACGACGTGATGGCGGACCTGGTGGCCATCTGGACGAAGCAGGGCATCCAGCTGCTCGGCATGATGACGGAGGCCATGCACACGCCGCTGCTCGCGGACCGCTTCGTGGCGCTCAAGTCCGCCAACTACATCCACCGCGCCGCGCGGGGCATCGACGAGGAGTTCACCGTCCGCGAGGACGGGAAGATCGCCAACCGGGCCCGCGAGGTGTTCGGCCAGGCGATGAAGCTGCTCCAGGAGTGCCGCGACGAGGGCATGGTGGCGGCCATTGGCAAGGGTCACTTCGGCGACGTGAAGCGCGAGGAGACCGGCGGCAAGGGGTTGGATGGCGTGATGGAGAAGGCTCCCGATTACTTCAACCCGTTCCTGGAAATCCTGGAGGCAACATGATGCTCGGTACCATCCTGACCGTGGTGATGGCCGCGGGCGGCTCGGCGGACTCGCTGGCGCAGTTCCAGGTGAAGAACGTGGGCGTGCAGGTGCCCGCCGCGTGGAACCGCTCCGTCGAGGACGGGACGACCAAGTTCACCGCGCCCAGCGGCGACGCGTACTTCCTGGTGGACGTGGGTTCGGTGCAGACGGCGGGCATGAAGGCCCAGGTCTGCGTGGACAAGATTGTCGCCGGCATCGGCGGGGCCAACTGGGAGCGCCTCAAGGTGGGCGGGCAGCCGGCGGCCAAGCGGCTGGACTCGGACAATTCGACGAACGGCGGGGTGGTGGACACGGTGACGTACGTCGGGTGCGATGGGCGCACGACGTGGTCGGTCGTCTTCCACCTGGAGCAGCGCAAGAAGGAGCGCTTCGCCGCGCTCGCCGACAAGGTGGGCACCAGCGTGAAGATTCAGCGGGCCGGGGGGAAATGATCCGATGGTGAAGCCCAGCAAGCAGATCATCCGTCCCTACGGAGACCGTCGGGACGACGGCGTGGTGCAGCTGTCGTTCACCCTGCCGGTGCCCCTGTCGGAGAAGGCCAAGGAGGCCGCCGCCGTCTTCACGAAGAAGATGGGGTTCTCCGACGTCAAGGTCGCCGCCGCCGAGCGCGCCGCCGACAATTACACGTTCTTCATCGTGTACGCCCGCTCGGGCATGTACCTGGACTACGCCGAAATCGACGTGCCGGAAGTCGTCGTGAAGAAGATGTCCTTCGACGACCTCAACGCCTTCATCAAGGAGAAGGTCGGCCGTCGCATCGTCGTGTTCGGCGCGTGCACGGGAACGGACACTCACACGGTGGGAATCGACGCCATCCTGAACATGAAGGGCTACGCGGGCGACTACGGCCTGGAGCGCTACCCCGGGTTCGAGGCGTTCAACCTGGGCAGCCAGGTGCCCAACGAGGACCTCATCAAGAAGGCGATGGCGAAGAAGGCCGACGCCATCCTGGTGAGCCAGGTCGTCACGCAGCGCGACGTGCACAAGGACAACTCGCGGCAGTTCATCGACGCGGCGAAGGCCGCGGGCATCCACGGCAAGGTGCAACTGCTCCTGGGTGGCCCGCGCGTGGACCACAAGCTGGCGCTGGAGCTGGGCTTCGACGCCGGCTTCGGGCCGGGCACCAAGCCGTCCGACGTGGCCAATTACATTGTCCATGCGCTCCTGAAGAAGGAAGGCAAGGAGCCCAAGGACGCGCACTACCAGGGAGAGCCGACGTGAGCACTGGGACGAAGGCCATCATCCGCCTGCGCATGAGCAGCCACGACGCGCACTACGGCGGCAACCTGGTGGACGGCGCGCGCATGCTGGGCCTGTTCGGCGACGTGGCCACGGAGCTGTGCATCCGGGCGGACGGCGACGAGGGCCTGTTCCGCGCATACGACTCGGTGGAGTTCCTGGCGCCGGTGTACGCGGGAGACTTCATCGAGGCGGAGGGCGAAATCATCAGTGCGGGCAACACGTCGCGGAAGATGCGCTTCGAGGCCCGCAAGGTCATCCGGCCTCGCACGGATGTGAATGATTCGGCGGCGGACCTGTTGCCGGAGCCTGTCGTGGTGTGCCGTGCTTCGGGCACCTGCGTGGTTCCCAAGGACAAGCAGCGAGGCCAGCGATGAGCACTCCCATGGTCATCACCGCGGCGATGGTGGGCGCGGAGACGACGCGCGAGCAGACGCCACACCTGCCCATCACCGCCGAGGAGATCGCCGAGGACGCCGTGCGCTGTCGCGAGGCCGGCGCGGCGATGGTGCACCTGCACGTGCGCACCGCGGACGGCAAACCGTCCCAGGACGCGGAGCTGTTCCGGGCCGCCATCCGGGCCATCCGCAAGCGCACCGACGTGCTCATCCAGACGTCCACCGGAGGCGCGGTGGGCATGACGGTGGACCAGCGCTGTGGCCCGCTGACGCTCACGGGAGAGGACAGGCCGGACATGGCCACGCTCACCACGGGCACGGTGAACTTCGGCGAAGAGGTGTTCTGGAACCCGCGCCCGCTGGTACGGGACATCGCCAAGAGAATCAAGGCGCTGGGCCTCCGGCCGGAGCTGGAGTGCTTCGACGTGGGCATGCTCGACGAGGCCCGCTATCTGGCGAAGGAGGGCCTGGTGGACCTGCCGGCGCACTTCGACTTCGTGCTCGGCGTGCCGGGCACGCTGCAGGCGCGGCCGGAGGTGCTGGACTTCATGATTGCCTCGCTGCCGGAGGGGAGCACCTGGACGGTGGCCGCGGTGGGCCGTCACCAGCTTCCCTTCGTGGACGAGGCGGCGAAGCGCGGCGGCAACGCGCGGGTGGGCCTGGAGGACAACATCTACGTGTCCAAGGGCGTGCTCGCGAAGGGCAACTGGGAGCTGGTGGCCGAGGCCGCCAAGCGCGCCCGGGCCCATGGCCGCGAGCCCGCGACGCCAGAGCAGGCGCGCAAGCTTCTGCGCCTGAGCTGATGAACTCCCGCCGACGCGCCTTCCTCGCGTCGGCGGTTTTCTTTTCCATGTCAGCAACCGCGGGCCTTTCGCGTCGGCAGCAGCCCGACGCCACCCGTCTGTCCGGATTCCGGCGCGACAGGGCCCCATGTCTTCCGAGGAACCATCTGAATGGACACGGAGCTGAGGGGCAAAGGCGTCCTGGTGACGGGCGGCGCGGGCGGTATTGGCACCGCGCTGGTCCGAGCGTTCTCCGACGAAGGCGCGAAGGTGGCGGTGCACTACCGCTCTCGCGAGGCGCAGGCGCGAAAGCTCGCCAGTGAGGTGGGCGGCGCGGCGGTGGGCGCGGACCTGACGGTGGAGGCGGAGGTGGATGCCCTCGTGCCCGCGTCGGTGGCCGCGCTGGGCCGGCTGGACGTGCTGGTGTGCAACGCGGGTGTGTGGCCCGCCCCGGATGAGCCCGTCTGGGAGATGTCGCTGGCGCGCTGGCGCCGCACGCTGGCGGAGAACCTGGACAGCGTCTTCCTGTGCTGCCGTGCGTTCCTCCGGCACGTGTCCACCACGGGCGCAGGCAACATCGTCATCGTCAGCTCCACGGCGGGTCTGTTCGGCGAGGCCGGGCACGCCGACTACGCGGCGGCGAAGGGCGCGCTCGCGAGCGGCTTCGTGCGCAGCCTGAAGAACGAGCTGGGCCGCATCGCCCCGCTGGGGCGCGTCAACGTGGTCTGCCCCGGCTGGACGGAGGTGGACCGCAACCGCGCCAAGCTGGAGGCCGAGGGTTTCGTGAAGCGGGTGACGCGCACCATGCCGTTGCGCAAGGTGGGCCAGCCCGAGGATGTCGCGCGCGTCGTGGTGACGCTCGCATCGGATCGCATCTCCGGCCATGTGACGGGTGAAGTCATCACCGTGGCGGGAGGCATGGAAGGAAGGGTGCTGCATGACGACTGAGTCCGTGGACGTGCGGAAGTACAATCGCGAGGCGTGGGACCGGCAGGTGGCTGCGGGAGACCGGTGGACGGTGCCGGTGACGCCAGAGGTCATCGCCGCGGCGAAGCGAGGGGAGTGGAGCATCGTCCTCACCCCGACAAAGCCCGTGCCGCGCGAGTGGTTCGGTGATGTCACCGGCAAGCGGGTGCTGTGTCTGGCGGGCGCGGGCGGACAACAAGCGCCAGTGCTCGCGGCGGCGGGCGCGCGGGTGACGGTGTTGGACAACTCGCCCGCGCAGCTCGGTCAGGACCGCAAGGTGGCGGAGCGGGAGGGCCTGGAGCTGCGGCTGGTGGAGGGGGACATGAAGGACCTGTCCGCATTCGAGGACGGAACCTTCGACCTCATCTTCCACCCGTGCTCCAACGCCTTCGTGGACGACGTGCGGCCCGTCTGGCGCGAGGCCTTCCGTGTGCTGCGTCCGGGCGGCGCGCTCCTGTCGGGCTTCAGCAACCCGGTCATCTTCCTGTTCGACCCGGATCTCCAGGAGCAGGGGGTGATGCAACTCAAGTACAAGATGCCGTACTCGGACTTCACCAGCCTCACGGACGCCGAGCGCAGCAGGTACACCGACAAGGGTGAGCCCCTCTGCGTGGGGCACTCGCTCCAGGACCAGGTGGGCGGACAGCTCGACGCGGGCTTCCTCCTCGCTGGTTTCTTCGAGGACCGGCACGTCGCGGGCGACAAGCTCTCCGAATACTTCGAGGGTTTCATCGCCACCCGCGCGGTGAAGCCCAGCGCGCCCTGAGCTCCCAGGGCTTCGCGACTCAAATGTGTGTTGCGCTGAGGGTCTGAAAAGACTCCCATGTGGGTTGTCCTGGAATCCCCAGGACTTCCCGCAAGGAGCGCAAATGCGTACACCCTGGCGTATCTCCTCGTTCTGTTTCGTGAGCCTCGCGCTGCTGGGCGCGGGTTGTGAGCCGGCGCCGTCGCCGGTGTCGTCCGAGTCAGGCGCGGTGTTGGAGCAGAAGAAGGACCGCGCGGTGGGTGACGTGAAGTTGTTCTGCGAAATCCCGCAGGACGGCAGCTACTTCGAGCTGAAGCAGACGGCGACGGGCTACGAGGGCGTGGTGGCGACGCAGGTCTATGACCCGTGGGACTGCCGCTGCATCTACCTGAAGCGCGAGGTGGTGGGGCAGTACACGTCCTGCCAGTTCGCCCCGTCGGACCCGCGCATCGTGAGCTGCTGGCGCCGCGAGCCCAATGGGACGATTGGGAAGATGGGCATGTTCTCCACGAAGGTGACGCGGCAGTCGCTCGTCATCGGTGGACCCACCCAGGAGGTGTCGGACCAGCTCCTGGATATCGGCGTCGTCAACCAGGACCCGGGCCAGACGCCGCGGCGCGACTTCTCCTACGCGCTCAATGACTGCACGGCGGGCTAGCGAGCACGAAGGGGGAGGGGAGGTGCTCCAGCCCGGTGCCGGAGCGTGGATTTAACCTTCTCCTCCGCGCGGGGTTCTTCCAGGCAACGAGGACGCGAGCGGGAGTGCCGCTCGCGTCCAGTTCAACCCACTGGAGAGCCTCACCATGCGTCAGAGTTTCCTGCTGCGTTCCCTTGTCACGGCTTCGCTCCTGTTCTCCGTTCCGGTGCTCGCGGAGGACACCGCGCCCGCGCCGCAATGCAAGGAGGGCCACCACGGGCGGCATGGCCACAAGGGCATGAAGGGAGAGCGGAAGCTCGCCCGGATGGAGCACCGCTTGGACCGCGCGGTGTCCGAAGGTCGCCTCGCCCAGTCGCAGGCGGACCAGTTCAAGACGGAGGCCCGCCAACTGCGAGAGGAGCTGAAGGCCCAGCGTGACGCGGCCGGCGGTCAGCTCTCCGAGGACCAGCGCCTCCAGGCGCGTGAGCGTGTCCGTGCCTTGCGCGAGAAGGTGAAGGCCGCCGTGCAGGCCACCGCGCCCACGAAGACCTGAGTCAGAAAGACAGCGGGTTCCCATGGAGCGTGAGGCCTTCCCAAGACAGGCCAGTCGCTGACCCCGGCGGGCCGTGCCGCACCCGCCTCCCGCCGTCATCACGGAACCCGCGGTTCCAAGATGGAGATCGTGGCGGAGGCCGCCTGAAGATTCTCGACGAGCGCAGAGCGGCATTGGAAGCAAGCGGCCTCGCCGACGACGCGCACGCGCGGCGTGACGGACCTTGGGGAATCGCGCAGACTCGTGGCACGAGGTCTCGCATGCGGCTGGTGGTGTCCCTGGTGGTGTTCGTGTCGCTCGTCGGATGCGGTGCGCACTCGTCGCGCGCGTTCCTCGGCGACGCCGCGGCTCCTGCTCCCTCTCGAACTCCCGTGGACGACGCGGAGTTGCTCCGGGTCCAGGCCCGCGCCCGCTACATCGTCGAGGCGGAGCGTGCCGCCATTCGCGCCACGGACGTGCTGATGGAGAGCAAGGACGTGGACCTGAGTCCCGCCCGGATGCAGATGCACGTCACCCTGCCTCACGAGGGCGCGTGGTACGGCCTCTTCGGCCGGGTGGATGACGGGGGGACCTTCATCCCGGCCTATGCGTTGAAGGCGCCGCACGAGGAGCCCGAATGGATGGAACTCATCCCCGTGG
Source organism: Myxococcus sp. CA056 (assembly GCF_013336715.1). NCBI lineage: Bacteria > Pseudomonadati > Myxococcota > Myxococcia > Myxococcales > Myxococcaceae > Myxococcus > Myxococcus sp. CA056. The sequence goes on along the minus strand of NZ_JABUMT010000007.1, from coordinate 213,987 downwards.
ACACGCTTCCCGTCGACTTCAGTCCCGTGGCTCGGGCCGTGAAGACGGCGAAGCAGATCACCGTGGAGACCTTCGGGCGAACCAGCGTCAACCCGGTGGTCGTCAGGGAGGCGTCGGGCGACATCACCGTGTACACGCTGCAGGGGACGCGAGATCCGAAGCGCTTCTTCTACGGGGGTGACTTCCGGTTCCGCTTCGCTCCGGATGGCAGGACGCTGCGCGAGCAGGTGAAGCTGCACCCGAGCGTCATCGCGGTCGACGTCGCGCCCATCACCGAGGATGCCTCGCGGATGGATGCCCACCTGCACCAGCACTTCAAGGGGCCGCTGGAGACGGAGCTGGCCCTGCTGATGCTCTATCCGGAGCTGACCTCGCTGGCGGTGGGCCACGTGGACACGGCGGTGACCTACGTCCTGTTCCCGGATGGCAGCATCAGCGTCGTCACCGAGGACAATCCCGCGACGAGGCGAGACCTGCTGTCGGATGGCACCTTCGCGCCCGCGCCCGATGCGGCGAAGCCTCCGGAGCCGGAGGCCTCCCACGAGCAGGCGCCGTGAGCCTCAGTCGCGCAGCCGCTCGGCCCACGTGAAGTACACGGTCCGCGCCTCCACGAAGGGGTCCCTGAACAAGGCGCGGACTTCCGCCTTCGCCAGGCGCCCCTCGTCGAACGCGCGGTAGAGCCTGTCTCCGAGCAGGTAGCCCAGTGCGTGGCTGACGCCATGGAACAGGCGGTCCTTGCGCAGGGGCAGCAGCTTCACCGCCTCCTCGGGCGCCTCCAGCTCCGCGGCCTTGTGCGCCAGCACGAAGGCGGAGACCTGCCGCTCGACGCCTCGGCTCTCGCCGAAACGCTTCGCCCACTCGGCCAGCCCCAGACACGTGCGTCGCGGGTTCACCAGTCGGGAGCCGAAGAACCCCAGCGCCTCTTCCATGCACCGCGCGTAGAACGCGTCGGACGCCGTGCGAGGCGCCTCCATCGCGCTGCCCACCGCGCAGTGCCGCACGAAGTGCGCGGCTTCTTCCGCCGCGTGGTTCAAGGACAGCGAGGCAAGATAGGCCGTCCGCGCTCGGGGGATATAGCTGCTCTCCCGAGACAGGATGTGGCGGCGCAACTGGGACAGCTCCGCCTGCGTGAAGCGCCCGCGCCGCTGGATGCGCGCCAGCACGTCTCCGTCCGCCACCGTGGCGACTTCCACCGACTCCAGCGCGCGCACCACCGGCACACCCGCGAGCCGGCCGATGAGCGCCGCCATCTCCCGGAAGCGCTCCGAGGCGCCCCGGTCCATCAACGGTGAGTCTCCGGCCTCTGCTTCCAGGTAATCCAGGAAGCTTTGCTGGCAGACGACAGGGGAGGCGTTGAGCAGGCACACGGTGTCGTCCGCCAGCTCCACCGCCTCGGCCACGCCCATGCGCCCGTCGCGGGCCAGCCGCCACCAGACGCCTTCCGCGTTCTGGTAGACGACGAGGCCTCGTCGCGTGTCGTCACCGAGCGCGCGCTCCACCTGCGTGGGCAGGTGACACGGCGCCACGTGGTACTGGCCCACCAGGACGAGGACGAGCGGACGGTCCTCGGCTCGGGCGACCCGCGCGATGCGCTCCGCGGCGTAGGCATCCCTCAGCGCGAGCGAGCGTTCACCCTGGGCGCGCCGGTCGATGCCCACGACTTCCAGGCGGTGGCGCCGGGCGAAGGCGAGCAGCGTGCGCAGCGTGGTGCCCGGGCCGAAGCCCGCACCCTCCGTTTCACCGCCCAGCCGCGCCAGGAGGGAGCGCTCCGAGAGACGTCCCGTGCGCCAGGCATCGAGCGAGGCCTGGTGTCGGCCCTCGATGCACTCGAGGGCCAGGACGACGCGGCGACCCGAGGTGAGCGCGCGTTCGACGAGCTCCAGGTAGGTCTGCTGCGCCAACGGCAGCGTGTGGTAGTCGCCCACGTACACCACGTCCGAGGCGCGCACGCGCTGGTGCACCTCGGTCAGCGGCAGGACGCGCCGATAGCTGGCGGTACGCCGCCGGTAGCGGGCCTCGTAGGAGCGGAAGGCATCTGTCTGCCCGTCCACCACGCGGGCGATTTGTGCCCGCTGACGACGGAAGAGGGCAAGGTGCAGGGCGAGCGAGTCGCGCATGGAGTGCGGCGATCCCTCGCACGGCCCTGAAGGCCCGGCAAAAAATCAGCGGCGAGTGGCCCGGGGGCTCCCTTCCTTGACTCGGGGATCGGGGCAATGGACCATCCCCCTCAGCTTGAAGAACACACTCGCGCGCGCGACCCTCCTCAGCTTCGTGCTCTTCCTGGCGGTACCTGTCCGTGCCGAGGAGCCTTCTCTTCTTCACTCCGCACCGACCCGCGCCGAGCCCAAGCTGCCTCTGCGGCTGGACGGCACGCTCGTGGAAGGCGGTCGCATCCTGGAGATGTACGTCCGCTACCGCGGCCCGGGCGAGCCGTTCGCCCGCGTGCTGATGGAGCGCCAGTACGGCGACCTCTATCGCGGCGTCATCCCCGCCGAGCACATGGTGCCGCCGGGCGTCGAGTACTACGTCGAGGGCCTCACCGCCGACGGTGAGCGCATCCCCATCTTCCAGACGGCCGCGCGGCCCGCACGCGTGTTCGTGGCGGGTGACGTGGCCGCCACCGCGAGCCGGCCCGCGACGCCGGAGCCGGCGCCTTCCAACTCCGCCGACGAGCGACCGTCCACCCGGACGCCACCTCCCGAGCGCACCCGGACGCCGCCGCCCACGAGCAGCACCTCCGACGACGATTCGATGGCGGCCCTCACCGCGGATCTACCCTCCGATGTTCCGCCGCCGAAGGCGTCGTCGCGGGACACCCGCACCCCCTCGACGTCGCGCGAGCCTCCGCCTCCGACGCGAGGAAGCGCGACCACCTCACGCGAGCCCACTCGAGGGACGCGAGAAGCGCCCCCGCGTGAGTCGGGGACCTCCCGCGACGCGACCGCCCGCGAGACCGGAGCCTCACGTGACGCGCCCACGCGAGAGGCTGGCACTTCACGCGACGCACCCATTCGCGAGCCCGTGGCCTCGCGTGACTCCTCCCGGGAGTCCTCGACGCGCGACACGTCATCCTCGCGAGAGTCCTCCTCGCCGCGCGAGAGCGCGGTCGTCGCGCCGCCGCGCTCGGAGCTGGAAGAGGACATGGCCCTCTACAGCGCCGAGGACACCCTGGCCCTGGCCACGCGCCACGAGGAGAAGGTCCGCAAGGTGCCCGCCATCGCCGCCTCGTTCGGCCGCGAGCAGATCAGCGCGCTGGGTGCCCGCACCGTCGCCGACGTGCTGGACGTGGTGCCCGGGCTCACCATCAGCCGCGACGTGCAGGGCTTCCATCGCACGGCGGTGCGCGGCCTGCGCAATGACGCCGAGGTGCTGTTCCTGCTCAACGGCCATCGCCTCAACAACTTCTTCGACGGCAAGGCGCTGATGAACCTGCCTGTGGAGAACCTGGAGCGCATCGAGGTCATCCGCGGTCCGGGCTCCGCCCTCTACGGCGCGGGAGCGTTCCTGGGCGTGGTGAACATCGTCACCGACACCTCGGATGGTGTGCGCACGGCCGTCTCCGCCGGAGGCTTCCCGGAGAAGGACGACCGCCTGGCCATCACCGTCAACGGGCACGCGTCGGCGGGAGAGACCTTCGGCGACCTGCGCCTCTTCGCGGACGCGGACGTGTGGAACCAGACGGGTGACTCGAACGTCATCGAGCACGACGGCCTGGATGACGAGTCCACCTCCCAGGGGCTTCGCGCGGTGGAAGACCCCGCGGGCAAGACGCGGGATGACCGCTTCCTCCTCAACCTGGGCGGTGGCGCCACCTACGCCATGGGAGACGCGGGGCGCCTGGGGGCCTCGGTGCGCTTCCTCACCGAGAACCGCACCGCCCTGATGGGCCTCTTCGACACCGTGGGCGAGGACTCCGAGCTGAAGTGGAATGTCCTCATGGCGGACCTCCAATGGGAGCGCGCCATCGGGTCCTCGGTGCTGCTGCGCGCGCGGGCCGGGTTCGACCAGCAGTCCACCGACCGCCTCTTCCAGATCACCCCCCTGAACTTCCGCACGGGCCCGGACGCCAACCAGCTCTTCGACAAGGGCCTGCGGGAGCGCACGCGCATCTCCGTGCGTTCGATCACCGGCGGAGTGGACGCGGACATCTCCCTGTCGGCCAACAACCGGCTGTCGCTGGGCGCGGTGGTGGAGCAGCAGTCGTTGGGCGACTACGACTACGAGACCAACTACACGCTGGACGCGCGCGTGCGCCCGGAAGGCTTCACCGCGCCCGAGGGCCTCACGGACCTGCTGGGCCTCGCGGATGGCGCCGCGTCACGCCGGCTCATCGTGGGCTTCTTCGCGCAGGACCAGTGGACCGTCATCGCCCCCCTGACGCTCACGTTCGGCGTGCGCGTGGACGCCACGCAACTGCCCACCGTGGACGGCTCGGGCACCATCACCGGCACCAGCTTCGTGCCCAGCATCAATCCCCGCGTGGGCCTGGTGTTCTCCGCCACGGACGCCCTGGTGCTCAAGGCCCTGTACGGCCGAGCGTTCCGCGCGCCCACGCTCCAGGAACTCGTGGAGCGCATCCCGGACACGACCTACAACCAGGGCCGCTTCGAGGGAAACCCGCGCCTGCAGCCCTCCACGGTGGACACCTTCGAACTGGGCGCCGACCTCATCCAGTCCGCCGGAGAGGCTCGCGTGCGGCTGCGCGCCAACGCGTACCTGGAGCTCTTCGACTCGCCCATCATCCCGGTGGACACGTCCGGCAACATCGTCCCGCTGCGCAACCGCGAGCTGGGCGTGCGCGTGTACGGCATCGAGGGTGAGGCCCGCCTGGAGGCCTCCAAGCGCGCCAACGCCTGGTTCAACGCGAGCATCTCCCGCGCGCAGGACATGGAGCTGCCCTCGCAGTCCCGCCTGCTCACGGATACGCCGCAGGCCCGCTTCAACGCGGGCGTGTCCATGCCCATTGGCGCGTGGGTGAACTTCGACGTGGTGGTGCGCACGGGCGCGGAGCGACGCAACAACAGCCGCTCCGTGCTGGAGCTGGTCCGCCGCTACAAGATTCCCGCCTACAGCCTCATCACCGCGCAGATTCGCAGCGAGCCCATCGCCGACATCTGGGAGGTGTCGCTGGTGGCGCACAACGTCTTCGACCATGACCTTCGCGACGATGTTCCCCGCCCGGACCGCGTCACCGGGAGCCTCCCGCGCGAGGGCATGTCCGGCTACCTCACCGTGAGGGCCCACTTCTGATGCCGCTCCCCAAGTCCATCATCGCCGCGCTCGCGTGCGCCCTGGCGTCGCCTCTCGCCGGGTGCATCTCCTACAACGACTCGTGCCAGCCGCTCGTCGCGGACCCGGATGCCGTCGTCGGCTACCTGGGCCAGGACGTCCAGCTCGACAAGCCCTTCACCCGACATGACAACAACGCGCTGGCGCAGTTGGTCGCCGACGCGTTCCTTCATGCCGAGGACGGCTCGGTGCGGCCCGCCGTGCTGGGCGTCGTCAACGGCGGCTCGCTGCGCGCGGAGGGCCTCTGCTACACGCGCATGGCGCTGCGCAAGGGACCGCTCACCGACGGCGTACTCCACGAGGTCATCCTCTTCGAGAACCTCATCGTCACCGTGGACCTCACCGAGCGCGAGGTCGTGGGGATGATGGAGAACAGCGTGGGCGCCCTGTACGTGGAGGGACAGCTCATCGCCTCGCCCTCCGGCGCCTTCCTCCACGTGTCCGCGGGGACGTCGGTGCGCGTGGACTGCTCACGCCCCAAGGGCGAGCGGGTGCGGGCGCTGACAGTGGGGGGGCAGCAGATTCCGCTGCCGCCTCGCGACGACGCGAGCATCCGCTATCGCGTGGCCATGCCCAGCTTCCTGCTCGAGGGGGGCGACGGCTACGGCACGGTGTTCGGCAATGCCGGTCAGGACCCTGACCGGAACCCGGTGCAGGCGCGAAAGCTGGGCGGCACCGACGCGAACATCGCCTCGGCGTACATGCGGGAGAAGTACCCCACGCCCGTCCAGGCGCTCTCCGAGGAGCCTCGCGTCGTCTTCGAGAACTGCGCGCTGCCCGCGAGGCCCGCCGGCGGGTGAGTGCCGGTGGGCCGCTCGCGGGGCCCTTCAGGACTTGGGCTCGTCCGGGTTCGGAGCGGCCGCCACCATGCTCGGTGGGGTCGCGGGCGCCGCCGCCGCCGGGCTCGCCACGACAGGGGCGGGACGCGGTGGAGGAGGCGAGCTGAGCACGTCGTTGACCGACGGCATTCTCCGAATCTCCGCACGCGCGACCTTCCACGCCTGCTGGACAATCCAGGAGAGCGAGCGGTCCTGCCTCGTCGCCTCGCGCTGGATTTCCTCCAGCATGTCCTCCGGGAAGTAGAGGCTTTGTTTGCGGTGGTCGGTGGTGGCCATGCCTGCGCTACTCCTCGCGCGGGTCCTGGCGCTCGTCGCCAGTCACGTCGTTGACGGCGGGGAACGACTTGATGCGCTCGCGGGCGATCTTCCACGCCTGCTGGACAACCCAGGAGAGGGAGCGGTCCTGTCGATTCGCTTCCTCCTGAATCTCCTTCAGCATCTCCTCGGGGAAGTACAGCGACTGCTTGCGCTTGTCGGTGCCTGCCATACTTGAGTCTCCGGGGCGGATTCGAGGTGACGACCTGAACACACCGGGGCCGTTATCCGACAGACGCCCAAGAGGGTCAACGGTTTCGGAGGACTCATTCCGCGCTCGCTGGGTCCTCGCCCGGGCACGTTCAGTCAAGCCTGACGTATCCAACTGTGCGCGAAAAAGGAAACGCCCCGGCCCTCGCGACAGGAGGACCGGGGCGTCTCGGAAAGAGGGACCGCCGGGAGTGGATCTCCCAGCGGACCCGTGGGCCCAGAGGGGGAGGGGGGGGACCCCTAGGCCCAACACCTTGAAAATTCGACCGTCCCCTCAACAACTCCGGGGGCCGCGCATATTTCCTCTTCCGAGTCCGCGCCCATCCGGTGTGACGATCATAAGAACCAGCCCCCCTGCCTTCAACCGCACGCGCCTCTGTAACCCTGTTACCCGACACTCCATTCCCCCTGTCAGATGTCACGCACTGGACCCACGACACGTTTGCTGACGACGACGCTGCTCGATGCGTACGCGCGCCTCGGGTTGGAGGGCCGCTCCGTGCTGTGCGCCGTCTCCGGAGGCGCGGACTCGGTGGCCCTGCTCGTCGGCACTGCGAGCGTGCGAGAGCGCCTGGGGCTGCGCGTGGAAGTCGCCACGGTGGACCATGGCCTGCGCCCCGAGTCCCGAGCGGAGACGCGGGCCGTGGCGTCGCTCGCCGCGAGGCTGGGGCTGGAGTGTCATGTCCGCGAACTGGCGCTGAAGTCTGGAGCGGGAGTGGAGGCGCGCGCGAGGCATGCGCGGTACGCGGCGCTGGAAGAGGTGCGGCTCGCGCGAGGGTTGTCGGTGGTGGCGACAGCCCACTCGGCCACCGACCAGGCGGAGACGCTGCTGATGCGGCTGGCCCGGGGGACGTCCTCGCGAGGCGCGGTGGGCATCCACGAAGCGCGTCCCGGGCTCGTCCGGCCGCTCTTGGAGCGCACGCGCGAGGAGCTGGTGAACTTTCTGGCCGAGCAGGGCGTCGAGTATTGGACAGATGCGATGAACGCCGACCCGGCCTTCTTCCGGGTGCGGGTCCGAACGGACGCCTTGCCCGCGCTCAGCCGGGCGGCCGGCTTCCGGGTGGACGCGCGGCTGGCCTCGTTCGCGCGGCTGGCCGCGGAGGACGATGCGCTGCTGAGCGAGCTGGCGGACGCGGCCTGGCGCCGCGTGCGGCTGTCGGAGGGAGGATTGGATGCGGTGGCGGTGCGCGCGCTGGAACCTCCGCTGCGGCGCAGGGTGCTCGCCCGACTGCTGGCCGAGCATGACGTGGTGACGGATGCGGGGACGGTGGAGCGCGTGCTGCGCGCGGTGGAGCAGGGCGGCTCCGCGACGGTGGGGCGCGGCTCGAGGGTGCGAGCGACGGGAGGGCGGGTGCGCTGCGTGCCCCAGGTCGCCGGCGCGCGAGCCTCGCCGACGCTGTGTCTGGAGGGGGCGGGTGCCACGGGCGTGCTGGAGGGGACGGGGTGGGCGTTCCGCGTGGCGGTCCACGCACCTCCCGAGGGAGTGCATGGGCTGGCGCTGGCGGGGGATGTGAACTGGCCGCTCACCGTGCGGACACGCAAGCCGGGGGACAAGGTCCGGATGAGCGCGGGACAACGCCGGCTTCAAGATGTGTTGGTGGATCTTCGAGTGCCCGCGGAGTCGAGAGATTCGCGGCCGGTGGTGCTGGACGCCTCGGGCACGGTGGTGTGGCTTCCGGGACTCTGGATGCCTCCGCCCGGCAGGGCGGATGTTTCCGGACACTACCTGTGGGCGACACCCCCGGGTCCGAGCATTCAGCGGACCCCTTCGTTATAGAGTGGAATGAGAGTTGTCGGGGGTTGGTCGCGGCCCCTAAATAGTTGAGGGCGTTTTGCTGTTGCTGATACGGTCCGACGACAGGGGAGCTCGCCTGGTGTCGGGCAAACGACTGAAAAGGCTGGGTTTCTCCCGGCGCGGCCCTCATCCCGCCGAGTACCGAAAGGGCAGCTGACACGTGCGTTCGACTTACAAGACCATCGGGCTCTGGGTCATCCTGATCGTCCTCTTCGTCGCCTTCTACAACTTCTTCTCCCAGGGCAACGACCAGGTCCAGGAGCCCTCCTTCACCCAGCTTCTGACGAAGGTGGAGGAGAAGAAGGTCAAGGAAGTGGCGGTCAAGGGCAACACCTACTCCGGCAAGTTCGTCGACACGAGCGAGAAGTTCCGCACGACGGGCCCCGCGCCGGACGCGGCCATGCTGAACCAGCTCCGCAACAACGGAGTGGACGTCAAGTATGAGCGGGAGGAGCAGAACAGCCTCTGGCTGACCATCCTTGGTCAGTGGATGCCTGTCGTCTTCCTGTTCCTCTTCTTCATCTTCTTCATGCGCCAGCTCCAGGGGGGCAGCGGCAAGGCGATGACCTTCGGGAAGTCGAAGGCCAAGCTCCTGAGCGAGAGCCACAACAAGGTCACCTTCGCGGATGTGGCCGGTGTGGACGAGTGCAAGGAAGAGCTGGAGGAGATCGTCGCCTTCCTGAAGGACCCCAAGAAGTTCACCAAGCTGGGCGGTCGCATCCCGAAGGGCGTGCTGATGATGGGCCCCCCGGGAACGGGCAAGACGCTGCTCGCGCGGGCCGTGGCCGGCGAGGCGGGCGTGCCGTTCTTCTCCATCTCCGGCTCGGACTTCGTGGAGATGTTCGTGGGCGTCGGCGCCAGCCGAGTCCGCGACTTGTTCGAGCAGGGCAAGAAGAACGCCCCCTGCATCATCTTCATCGACGAAATCGATGCCGTGGGTCGTCACCGTGGCGCCGGCCTGGGCGGTGGGCACGACGAGCGTGAGCAGACGCTCAACCAGCTCCTCGTGGAGATGGACGGCTTCGAGTCCAACGACGGCGTCATCCTGATTGCCGCGACGAACCGTCCGGACGTGTTGGATCCCGCGCTGCAGCGTCCGGGTCGCTTCGACCGCCGCATCGTCGTTCCGCGTCCCGACCTGAAGGGCCGCCTGGGCGTGCTGAAGGTGCACACCCGCCGCGTGCCGCTGGCTCCGGAAGTGGACCTGGAGGTCATCGCTCGCGGTACGCCGGGCATGACGGGCGCGGACCTGGAGAACCTGGTGAACGAGTCGGCGCTGATGGCCGCGCGGCAGAACAAGGAGCGCGTGGACCTGAGCGACTTCGAGGCCGCCAAGGACAAGGTCTTCATGGGCCCGGAGCGCCGGTCGATGATCATGACCGAGAAGGAGAAGAAGAACACCGCGGTGCATGAGGCGGGGCACGCGCTGCTCGCCAAGCTGCTGCCGGGGTGCGACCCGCTCCACAAGGTCACCATCATCCCGCGCGGTCAGGCCCTCGGCGTCACCTGGAGCCTTCCCACCGAGGACAAGGTCAACGGGTACAAGAAGCAGATGCTGGACCAGATCGCCATGGCCATGGGTGGCCGCATCGCCGAGGAGCTGCTCTTCAACGAGATGAGCAGCGGCGCGGCGAACGACATCGAGCGGGCGACCGAGACGGCGCGCGCCATGGTGTGCCGCTGGGGCATGAGCGAGAAGCTGGGGCCCCTGGCGTTCGGCAAGAGCGACGGCGAGGTGTTCCTGGGCCGCGACTTCAACTCGTCCAAGGACTACTCCGAGGACACCGCGCGGGAGATCGACTCCGAGGTTCGCGCCATCGTGGTGGGCTGCTACGAGCGCGGCAAGGGCCTGCTGACGGCGAACCTGGACGCGCTCCACCGCGTCTCCGACGCCCTGGTGGAGTACGAGACGCTGGACGCCGAGGACGTGAACATCCTCCTGCAGGGTGGTCAGCTCACCCGTGAGCGCCCGCCCCCGCGCGTGAATGCGCCCCCGAAGGCGACGGAGAAGAAGGACAAGCGGAAGATCCTCGACGCCCTGGATGGGCTGCCGAAGATGGAGCCGAACAAGGCGTAGTCTCGCCGCTGTCCGAAGTGACGAAGGCCCTTCCCGCTGTCGGGGAGGGCCTTCTGCTTTGCGGGCCTCGCGCTCGGGTTTGCTTCCAGCGGCCAGGCGCGTGGCTCACGGGGTAGGGTGGCGCGGTGCCCTGGAGTCACTTCCCATGATTCGTGCCCGCCCCATCAGCGCTGACCGCGCAGAGGACCTGACGCTGGCCTTCCGGCGCATGGGCCTGCCCACGCCCGCGCGCGAGTACCTGCTGGAGAAGCTGCCGCACGCTCAGCTCCTGCTCACCGGCCTGACGAAGGACGTGGGCGCCTTCCTCCACTCACTCCCCGAGCGGGCCCTCGTGCCTGGACGCGAGGAGCATCCTTCGTGGGTCTCCGGTGACGTGCGCTCACGCCCCGGCGTGGGGCTGCTGTCGGGCCGTCGCGAGCAGTTCGAGCGGCTCATGGCCCTGGCGCGCGGCGAGGGCGGCGTGCTCGCGGAGCTGGCGAGCGCGCTGGAGCGCGGCCTGGACGCAGGGAAGTCGCCCGGGTCGATGGTGCTGGGAGAGCGCACGTTCGAGTGGGGCTCGCGCACCTACGTCATGGGCGTGGTCAACGTGACGCCGGACAGCTTCTCGGACGGGGGCCGCTACCTGAGCGCGGAGGCGGCCATCGCGCATGGACTCGCCCTGGCGGAGGCGGGCGCGGACCTGCTGGACGTGGGCGGTGAGTCCACGCGCCCCGGCTCCCAGGCCGTCACCGCCGAGCAGGAGGTGGCCCGCGTGCTGCCGGTCATCGAGGGCCTTCGCGCTCGCACCTTCGTGCCCCTCTCGGTGGACACCACGAAGGCCGCGGTGGCGCGCGCGGCGCTGAAGGCAGGCGTGCATCTGGTCAACGACATCACCGGCTTTCGCTCGGACCCGGAGCTGGCCCGCGCCGTGGCCGAGTCCAACGCCGCCTGTTGCCTGATGCACATCCAGGGGACCCCCGACACCATGCAGCAGGCTCCGCGCTACGAGGACCTGGTGGACGAGGTGCTCGACTTCCTCGACGACTCGGTGCGGCTGGCGACCTCGGCGGGCGTCGCTCGCGAGCGCATCCTGCTGGACCCTGGCATTGGCTTCGGCAAGACGTTCGACCACAACCTCTACCTGCTGCGGCGTCTGGGGGAGCTGCGCGTGTCGGGCCTGCCCCTGCTGGTGGGCACCAGTCGCAAGGGCTTCCTGGGGGCGCTGACGGGCGGCAAGCCGGCGGGCGAGCGGCTCGCGGCGACACTGGGCTCCGTGGCGGCGATGGCAGTGTTGGGTGGCGCGGATGTCGTCCGCGTCCACGACGTGGCCGAGGCGCGTGATGCGCTCGTGGTCGCCGATGCCATCCGGTCCGCCCGTGACGGAGGCACCCTGCTCGGACGGTGAGCGTGCGTGGACGAGGGGCCACGCGGCGTGGCCCTCGTGGTGTGGGCCCCGCGGGTGGGTCCTGGTATCGTTTTCGCACCGTTGTTCAGGGGTGATAGAGCCTGCAAGGCCGGGCCGTTGCCAGGGAGGCGTTGGGGCCCTACCTTCGAGCCCCGGCGGTGGGCGGGGTATAAGCCCCGACGTCGAGCGACCGGCACAGGCCCGGCGTGGGAAAGGTGGAGCGGCACCATGGCGTACAGGATGAACATGCCTCCGAAGGAGGAGCGCACGACACAGAAGCTGTTCGGTACGGACGGGGTTCGCGGAAAGGCGAACGTCTACCCGATGACAGCGGAAGTGGCGATGCAGCTCGGGCGGGCACTCGCGTTCCTCATCCGCAACGGGCCGCACCGGCACCGCGTCATCGTGGGCAAGGACACGCGGTTGTCCGGTTACATGCTGGAGCAGGCGCTCGCCGCGGGCCTGACGTCAATGGGCGTCGACGTGGAGCTCGTCGGTCCGCTGCCGACGCCGGGCATCTCCAACCTCACCACGTCCATGCGCGCCGACGCCGGCGCCGTCATCTCCGCGTCCCACAATCCGTACGAGGACAACGGCATCAAGTTCTTCTGGCGCGACGGCTTCAAGCTGCCGGACGAGACGGAGGGCAAGATTGAAGAGCTGCTCTCCACGGGCGCCATCGACTCCATCCGCCCCACCGCGACGAAGATTGGCCGGGCGTTCCGCATGGAGGACGCGCGGGGCCGCTACATCGTGTTCCTCAAGGCGACCTTCCCCCGCGAGCTGACGCTGGAGGGGCTGACCATCGTCGTCGACTGCGCCAACGGCGCGGCCTACAAGACGGCGCCCGCGGTCCTGGAGGAGCTGGGCGCCAAGGTCATCACCCTGGGCGTGTCGCCGGACGGCAAGAACATCAACCACAAGTGTGGCGCGCTGTTCCCGGAGAACCTGGCGCGCTCGGTCATCAAGCACGGCGCCCACCTGGGCATCGCGCTGGACGGCGACGCCGACCGGCTCATCGTCGTGGATGAGAAGGGCAAGGTCGTGGATGGCGACGCCATCATGGCCATCTGCACCGGCGAGCTGATGGCTCGCAAGCAGCTCAAGAAGAAGGTCCTGGTCTCCACGGTGATGAGCAACATCGGCCTGGAGCGGGCGGTGGCGCGCTGGGGCGTGAAGGTGGCTCGCACGCGCGTGGGTGACCGCTACGTCGTCGAGGAGATGCGCCGCAACGGCTACAACCTGGGCGGCGAGCAGAGCGGCCACCTCATCTTCCTGGACCACACGACGACGGGTGACGGCACGCTGGCGGCGCTCCAGCTTCTCGCGGTGATGTGCCGCGCGGGCAAGCCCCTGAGCGAGCTGGCCTCCATCTTCGAGCCGGTGCCGCAGACACTGGTCAACGTGGTGGTGAAGCAGAAGAAGGAGCTGGGCGAGATGCCGGAGGTGATGAAAATCATCAAGTCCGTGGAGCAGAAGCTCGGCAACTCCGGCCGCGTGCTCGTCCGCTTCTCCGGCACCGAGCCCAAGGTCCGGGTCCTCATTGAAGGCGAGGACGCCACACGCAACGAGGCCTACGCGAAGGACATCGCCGAGGCCCTGTCCAAGGCGTGCAATCGCTAGTCGTCGTTCACGACGGTTGACTTCCGGACGCTGGCCGCGATTAGAGGGGCCAGCGCGTGCCGGGGCCCCCGACAATCCCGGGACCGCGCATCAAGCGAGGTGCGGTCGATGGGACAGCGACTGGGTGTCAACGTGGACCATGTGGCGACGCTGCGGCAGGCGCGGCGCACCACCTATCCGGACCCCGTGACGGCCGCGGCCATGGCGGAGCTGGCCGGCGCGCAGCAAATCACCATCCATCTGCGTGAGGACCGGCGCCACATCCAGGACCGCGACTTGCGCATCCTGCGTGAGACGACGCAGACCCTGCTGAACCTCGAGATGGCGGCCACCACGGAGATGGTGAAGATCGCCTACGAGCACAAGCCGGACGTGGTGACGCTGGTGCCGGAGCGCCGCGAGGAGCTGACGACGGAGGGCGGCCTGGAGGTCGCCGGTCAGCGCGAGCACGTCGCGAAGATCATCAAGAACCTCAAGGACGGCGAAATCACTGTCTCGCTGTTCATCGACCCGGACCTGGACCAGGTGCGCGCGTCGCACAAGGTGAACGCGGACCGCATCGAGCTGCACACGGGACGCTACTGCGAGGCGCGCAACGAGAAGGAGCGCGCGCGGGAGCTGGCGCGCATCGTCGATGCGGCCAAGGCGGGCACGAAGCTGGGGATGGGCGTGGCCGCGGGCCACGGGCTCAACTACGACAACGTGCAGCCCATCGCCCGCATCACCGAAATCGACGAGCTGAACATCGGCCATGCCATCGTCGCGCGCGCCGTGCTGGTGGGCTTCGACCGCGCGGTGCGGGAGATGCTCGACCTGATGCGCAACCCGGGATAGCGCGCCATGGGAATCCGGGGCCTGGGCCTGGACATCTGCTCCATCTCTCGCATCCAGCGCATCATGGACGGGCCTCGCGCGGAGCCGTTCCTGAACCGCGTCTACACCGAGGCGGAGCGCGCCCTGTGTGGCCAGCGCCATGATGCCGCCAGTGCCTATGCCGCGCGCTTCGCGGCGAAGGAGGCGCTGGTGAAGGCGCTGGGCGCGCCTCCGGGCATCCGCTGGAAGGACATGGAAGTGCGCCGCGACGGAGGGGCGCCGTATTTCGCCCTCTCTGGCGTGGCGCTCGAAGTGATGGAGGCGCGGGGGTTGGAGGCGTTCCTCGCGCTCACCCACGATGCCGACGTGGCCGCCGCCACGGTGGTCCTCCAGTCGAAAGGGGATTGAACCCATGTTGCGCGTCCTCACCGCCGCCCAGATGCGTCAGGCCGAAGAGGCCGCCGAGCAGCGCCACGGCATGCCCTCCGCGCTGCTGATGGAGAACGCGGGGCGGGGGCTCGCGGAGGTGGCTCGCGAGCTGGCCGGGCCTGGTGGCCGCTTCGTGGTGGTGTGCGGGCCGGGCAACAACGGTGGGGATGGCCTGGTGGCGGCGCGCTTCCTGATGGAAGGGGGCGCGAAGGTGTCGGTGTCGCTGGTGGGAGACGCCGCGAAGCTGACGCCCGAGGCGAAGCGCAACCTGGAGGCGCTGCGAGGTTTCGGCGGTGTGTCGCGCGCCCTGGAGTCGCTGGAGCCGCCGGGCGCGGGGGACGTGGTGGTGGACGCGCTCTTCGGCACGGGACTGAGTCGGGCACCCGCGGGGGCGTTCGCGGAGGCCATCTCCGCCATCCAGCGCTGGCGGCGCGCGGGTGCCAGGGTCGTCGCGGCGGATGTGCCGTCCGGCCTCCAGAGCGACACGGGCGAGTCCTTCTCGCCCTGCGTGGAGGCGGACGCCACGGTGGCCTTCGGCTTCCTCAAGCCAGGGCAGGTGCTGGAGCCCGGCGCGACGCTGTGCGGACGCGTGCGGCGGGTGGACATCGGCATGGGCGGCGCGTCCGCTCGCGAGGTATCCGGCGCCGAGCTTTTCGTGGTCGAGGAGTCCGACGCGCGCGACACCCTGCCGGTGCGCAAGGCGGACACGCACAAGGGCACGTACGGCCATGTCCTGGTCGTCGCGGGCAGTCGGGGCAAGACGGGCGCCGCGGCCCTGGTGTCGAAGGCGGCGCTGCGCAGCGGCGCGGGACTCGTCACCGTGGCCACGCGGAGCGATGCGCTGGAGGCCGTGCAGTCGCACTCGGCTGAAATCATGGGCATCCCGCTGGAGGCCGCGGGGCCTCTGGGCATGGGGGACCTGGACGCGCTGCTCGCCGCCGCCGAGGGCAAGGACGCGCTCGTGATGGGGCCGGGCATTCCACGCGGGCCGGGGACGGGCGCGCTGATTGGCGAGCTCCTGTCGCGCCTGGAGATTCCGGCGGTCCTGGATGCGGACGCCTTGAACGCCGTGGCGGATGACCTGTCCGTGCTGCGCCGCGCGAAGGGGCCGGTGGTCCTCACGCCGCATCCGGGGGAGATGGCCCGGCTGACGGGCAAGTCGACCCGGGAGGTCCAGTCGCAGCGACTGGAGGTCGTGAGTCGACTCGCTTCGGGGCTCGGCGTGACGGTGGTGCTCAAGGGTGACCGGACGTTGACGGCGCACTCGGACGGACGCGTCTTCATCAACACCACGGGCAACCCGGGCATGGCCACGGGCGGCTCCGGTGACGTGCTGTCCGGTGTGTGTGGAGCCCTGCTGGCTCAGGCGATTGCTCTGCCCAACGCCATCTGGACGGCGGTGTACGCGCATGGGCTGGCGGGAGACCTGGCCGCGGCTCGACGTGGACAGCTAGGCCTGGTGGCCGGGGACCTCATCGAGCAGGGCCTCTGCGAGCTGTGGGTGAGGTGGGGTCGATGAGTGACGGAGAGTTGGTGACGCGAACCCTGACGCTGGCTTCACCCGAGGAGACGCATCGGCTCGGCGTGCGGCTCGGCGGGCTTCTGGAGCCGGGCGACTTCGTGGGGCTGATTGGTGACCTGGGCGCGGGCAAGACGCATCTGGTGCGCGGAGTCGCCGAGGGTGCGCATGTGCCTCGCTCCGAGGTGGCCAGCCCCACGTTCGCGATTGTGTATCCGTACTCGGGAAGGATTCCGCTCTACCACGCGGACCTGTACCGCCTGACGGGCTACGACGACCTCTACGCCACGGGCTTCATGGACCTGGTCGGAGGGGAGGGCGCGGTGCTGGTGGAGTGGTTGGATCGCGTGCCGGAGGCGGCGCCCACCGAGCACCTGCGTGTCACCCTGGCCCACGCGGGCGGGGACGCGCGCTCGCTCAAGGCGGAGGCTTACGGTGTCCGCTCGGTGGCGCTGCTGACGGCGTGGTTGCCCTGAGCCCTCGCCGGGCGACGCATCGACTTCAGGCTGGTGAGGGCCTCATGTTGGAGGAGTGAGAGCATGGCGCGCAGCTACTCGGCGATACGTGAACTCAATCGCGGCCGGGCCATCGCGCCCGGAGACAGGGTGCGAGTGTGGGACGTGCCCGAGGAGTGCTGGTTCTACGACAGCGAGAACCGGCTCCAGGTGTGGACTCGGGAGACCCTGCTCGAGTTCAACGCGATGCCCGCGCCGTCCGTGGCGCGCCAGCGGCACTTCCTCGCGTTGAGGCTTGAGGGCCTCTTCGTGGACGTAGCGCTCTACGAGGACGGAGCCCTCTGTACGCGAGGAATGCTGGGCGGACGCGTGACTCAGTCGCGCGTGCGCTTGTCCGAGGTCGACGCCCTGGTGCTCCACTATGGCCGTCTCGGCTTCCACTCCGGCCTGGGATGGAACGTGTCCTCCAACAGGCTGGTGCGGCGCGAACTGCGCGTCACTCAGCCAGGACTGCTTCGCTCCGAGACGGTGAGCGTCGACGGGGCGGTGCTCCACACGGTCTCCGTGCGCGTCGCGGGGCTGGAGAAGACCTCTCAAGAGGAGCGCACTCCGTTCGCGACGCGTGAAGAGGCGCTCGTCGCGGTGGAGCAGCGGCTCTTCAACCTGGAGCAGGAAGGCCTGTCCGCCTTCACGTGCTCGACGCCCCCCGCGCGGGAAGAGAACCCCGCGCCCCCATCTCAATCGCCGTGGGTGGAGCTGTCGTCCGTGGCCCGGCCCACGACGGCGCACGAGGCCGTGGACGCCGCGGTGGCCCTCCTCACCGAACTGCACCACAAACTGCCGGTGGGCCACTTCGTCGTCGAGCTCATCGACCCAACCCAGGACCGGGCTCGGCTCGAGCGCATGGGGTACGGCAGCGAGTTCTTCCGCTCCATGCAGGAGAAGCGCTTCGGGCGATGGACGAAGCCCGAGGCCGTCGAAGCAGCGGGTTCCTCCTTCGACTACTTCACGCGCCGCTACGGCACCGCGACGTGGGTGGCGATGGCACCGAGCAACGTGACGACGCACCTGAGCGGCAACGTCAGCGGTGGTGGGTCGTGCGTGCTCGAAATCAACGCCAACGAGTACAACGTGAAGGAGCTGGCGGAGAACCTGGACGAGCCGGTGCCAGGCCTCGCGCAGTCCCTCGTCTTCCACGGAGGCTGGCACGACGGCGCGAGCTTCCTCTTCGACCGGCGCTCCCAGACGCCTGAAGGGGAGTACGGCATCCACCGCTTCAACGAGAACGAGCCCGAGCTACCCGAGGAGCCCACGGCGCCCGAGCAGATCCAGCCCTTCGGCTTCTGGCTGTTCGAGCGCGTCGTGGCCATCCGCGAGAAGCTGGTGCCCGCGCTGCGCGAGCTTCAGCCTCCCGTGGTGCCCTGACGTTCAGGCCGCGTGGCGCGTGGGGCCCGGCGTGGGGGGCTGAAAATCCCCCGCCAGCTCCGGCACGCTCCATCGATGGAAGACGAGGCCGGCGTCCACGCCGATGACGTCCTCCTCGCCCACGGGCGTCCAGTACGGCCCGCCGCACAGCGACTCGCTCGAGACGATGAGCTGCTCCAGCCGCGTGCCCACCTCGGGCAGGGCACCCGTGGTGCAGCGAGCCCCACCGGTGGACACGAAGAGCGTCCGGTTGCGCCGCGAAGCCACCATCACCTCGCCGTCGGTGACGAGGAAGTTCATCGCCGAGCGAGGCTGCACCTGCGGCTCGTCGGTGATGGCGGACACCAGGCTCATCGTCTCCGCGAGCGCCCGGGCGACGCCCTCCACGGGGACCGGATGGGCGATGGGATGCCGGGCGGCCAGTCGGGTCAGGAAGACGTAGAAGCAGCGCTCGCTGTCCGTGGTGCCCTGGATGCCCGCGCGCAACGTGGGACAGATGAGGGCTTCGATTTCGGCGCTGTGCTTCGCGAACTCCCGCACCGTGCCGTTGTGGACGAAGGTCCACCGGCCATGCTGGAAGGGGTGGGAGTTGCGCAGCTCCACCGCGCCCACCGACGCGAGCCGGATGTGTGCCACCACCGTGTGTGAGGACACACGGCTGCTCACCCGCTCGAAGTCAGGGTCACTGTGCGCGGGCCCCACACCGTGGGCCACAAGCGGTAGCGCCTCCGCACCGTACGCGGCGATTCCCCACCCATCCTTGTGCTCGCGCGACTGGATGAGCAGCGAGTTCTTCTCCGTCACCAACGAAGGGTGGACGGCGGAAGGCACTGAAGAACGAAATCCAAAAAGTCGGCACATGGCTGCAGTTGGTACTTATAACGGCCGGCCCCGACGGGAAGCTCTCTTGCCCTCCCGTGCGACGCACGTGTCACCAGACGACGTCGCTTCACCCGCAGGAATTCAGCTCCTGCCTCACCACGACGCGCCCGGCCTTCACGACCGTGCGCGCGTGCCCTACGCCTAAATGGTAGGGCAGATGGCGGAAAGACGCACAACTGAACAGCACCAGGTCGCCTGCATCACCCACGGCCAGCCGACCATGTCGTTGCAGTCCCAATGAGAGCGCCGCGCCGCGCGTGGCGGCCCAGTAGGCCTCCGCCGCGCTCAGCCCATTCTCCAGACACGCCAGTCCCAGCGCCAAGGCCGTGTTTTCACTCATGGCCGAGCCCGGATTCACGTTGGTGCCCAAAGCGATGTTGAGGCCCGCGTCGCGGAGTCGGCGTCCAGGCGCGTAGGGGCGCATGCGCAGGAAGAGGGTGGAGGTGGGCACGAGCACGGCGGTGACGTTGGCGTCGGCGAGGGCGCGCATGCCGGCGTCGGTGACCTGCTCCAGGTGGTCGGCGGTGGCGGCGCCCAGCTCCGCGGCGAGCTCGGAGGCGCCTCGGGCGGTGAGCTGGTCGGCGTGAAGACGCGGCACGAGTCCCAGCGCGCGGCCGGTGGTGAGGATGCGGCGGGCCTCGTCCACGGTGAAGGCGCTGTCCTCGACGAAGACGTCGCAGAAGCGCGCCAGGCCCTCGCGGGCGACGGCCGGGAGAATCTCCTCGATGCAGAGGCGGACGTAGTCCTCGCGGCGCTCGCGGTATTCCTGGGGAATGGCGTGCGCGCACAGCAGCGTGGGCACCAGCTCCACGGGCGTCAGCGCGCCGAGCCTGCGCACCGCGCGCAGCATCTTCAGCTCGTTCTCCACGTCGAGCCCGTAGCCGCTCTTCACCTCGGCCACCGTCACGCCCTGCTCCAGGAGTCGCTGGACGCGGGGCAGGGCCAGGCGAACCAGCTCGTCCTCGCTGGCGGCGCGTGTGGCGCGCACGGTGCTCACGATGCCGCCGCCGGCCTTGGCGATTTCGAGGTACGTGGCGCCCTGGTTGCGCAGGTCGAACTCGGCGGAGCGCTCTCCCGCGAAGACGAGGTGCGTGTGCGGGTCCACGAAGCCGGGGCCCACGAAGCCTCCCTCGGCATCCAGCACCACCGTGCTCGAACTCACGGCCCCCGAGGGCAGCTCCGACTCCGGGCCCACGAAGGCGATGCGGCCTTCGCGCACGCCCACGCAGGCGCCTGGCTTCGGCGTGAGCGCTGTCTCCGCGCGCTCGCGGTGCGTGCCTTCCAGGGTGAGGACCTCGGACGTGTTGCGGACCAGCAGCTCCAGCGCATCCATTGCGTCAACGACCTCCGCGTACGCCCACGATGGGGACGTTCCAGCTCGCGCTGTTGCCAACCTTCGCCCGGCCGAAACCGCCGGACAGCTCCAGCGTGTCCAACCACCTCCACGTGAAGCGGGCGGCGACCACTCCGCCGTAATACAAGGAGCCCTGGCTCGTGCCATGCGAAGCGAGCGTGTGCACCGCGACGAAGGGCACCAATCCCACGGACACGCCCGGCTCCGGCGAGAAGCTGAAGGCACACGTCGCCTCCGCGCCGGCCATGCTGCCCGGCCCGCCCTTGCTGGAGGTGATGCCGAAGTCGGACGCCCCTCGCAGCGCGAACGAGGGCGCCACGCCTAGCTGCTCCGAGCCGAGGTAATACGACGCGCCCGCGTAGACGCCGTAGCCCGGCACGGGCAGGGGCAGGAACATCTCGCCCTGGATGCCGGTGTGCAGGTGCAGCCGCTCCGTGAGCGGCCACGTCATCGCGGCGTCGAACGCGAGTCCCCACTGCTGCGTGGAGAAGCTCGCGTCGTCTCCCCGGAAGCGCTCGTCGACGCTGACGACCCCTTGCGTGCCGGCGATGGGCGCGCTGAGGCGGGGGCCGCTGCGGATGCCTGCCTGGATCATGCGCTGCTCCGCGGCCCCCGGACCCAGGCGCATGACCATGGGGCCGACGGCCGTCGGGGCACACCCCGCGAGCACACCGAGAGCAAGGGCCAGGGGAAGGACGACTCTCGGGCGCGCGGGGTGGGGCATGGCGACTCCGGAGGCTACACGGTGATGCCCGGAATCTTCACGCCGCGCTCCTTGGCCACCTCGATGGCCTCCGGGTAGCCGGCGTCCGCGTGGCGCAGCACGCCCATGCCGGGGTCGCTGGTGAGCACGCGCTCGATGCGGCGCGCGGCCTCCGCCGTCCCGTCCGCGACGATGACCTGTCCGGCGTGCATCGAGTACCCCATGCCCACGCCGCCGCCATGGTGGAAGGACACCCACGACGCGCCGTTCACCGCGTTCACCAGCGCGTTGAGGATGGGCCAGTCCGCCACCGCGTCCGTGCCGTCCTTCATCGCCTCCGTCTCGCGATTGGGCGACGCCACCGAGCCGCAGTCCAGATGGTCTCTCCCGATGACGATGGGCCCCTTCACCTCGCCCTTGCGCACCAGCTCGTTGAACGCGAGGCCCGCCTTCGCGCGCTCGCCGTAGCCCAGCCAGCAGATGCGCGCCGGCAGGCCCTGGAACGCCACGCGCTCTTCCGCCATGGTCAGCCAGCGCTGGAGCGACGCCTTCTGCGGGAACAGCTCGCGCACCGCGCGGTCCGTGCGGCGGATGTCCTCCGGGTCTCCGGACAGCGCCACCCAGCGGAACGGGCCCATGCCCTCGCAGAACAGCGGGCGGATGTACGCGGGCACGAAGCCGGGGAACTCGAAGGCGTTCTCCATGCCGCCGAGCTGCGCCTGTCCGCGCAGGTTGTTGCCGTAGTCGAACACGTGGCTGCCGGCGCGCTGGAAGTCGTTCATCGCCTCCACGTGCTGAATCATCGACTCGCGCGCGCGGCGCACGTAGCCCTCGGGGTCCCGGGTGCGCAGCTCGGCGGCGGCCTCCAGGGACAGGTCCGTGGGGATGTAGCCGTGGAGCGGGTCGTGCGCGCTCGTCTGGTCCGTGACGAGGTCCGGCTTGATGCCCCGGCGGTACAGCTCGCGGAACACCGAGGCCGCGTTGCCGATGATGCCGATGGAGCGGCCCACGCGCTTCTGCTGCGCGTCCTTCGCGAGGGCCAGCGCCTCGTCGAGGTCCCTGGCCACCACGTCCAGGTAGCGCGTCTCCACGCGACGCTGGGCGCGCCACGGGTCGATCTCCACGCCGAGGAACACGGCGTTGTTCATGGTGGCGGCCAGCGGCTGCGCGCCGCCCATGCCTCCCAGTCCTCCGGAGAGGATGAGCCGGCCGGCCAGGTCCTCGGTGCCGTAGTGGAAGCGGCCTGCTGCGGCGAACGTCTCGTAGGTGCCCTGGAGGATTCCCTGGGTGCCGATGTAGATCCACGAGCCGGCCGTCATCTGGCCGTACATCATCAGCCCCTTTTTCTCCAGCTCGTGGAAGTGCTCCCAGTTGGCCCAGCGGCCCACGAGGTTGGAGTTGGCGATGAGCACGCGCGGCGCATCCGGGTGCGTGCGGAAGATACCCACGGGCTTGCCGGACTGGACGAGCAGCGTCTCCTCATCGGAGAGGCTCTGCAGGCTGGAGACGATGCGGTCGAAGGACGGCCAGTCGCGGGCGGCCTTGCCGGTGCCGCCGTAGACGACGAGGTCCTCGGGGCGCTCGGCGACATCCGGGTCGAGGTTGTTCATCAACATCCGGAGCGCGGCCTCCTGGACCCAACCCTTGCACGAGAGGGTGGAACCACGGGGGGCGCGGATGACGCGGGACATGAACAGGCTCCTGAGGTGTGGCTGGCGGAAAGGCCCGGCACACTAGCCGAACCCGCGCGGCGCGGGGACAGCACCGTGAGGCCCGCCGCCACAGTGTCCGATGGAGGCCTGGAAAATCCCGTCCCAAGGTGGGACGGGGCCGGATTCATGACGCGCGGGGCCGAGACTCGTCTCAGGAGTGCAACGAGCCGTCCTCCTCCGGGTCCTGCGCTGGTGCATCGAGCGGCGCCCGTGACGCGGGTGGGTGCGATGCCCCCTCGCTTCGGTGGAGGCGCAGGTGGTTGAGGACCTCCTTCACGCCGAGTACCGCTTCGGCGACGTCCTCGATGGCGCGTTTCTCGTCGCGACCTCGCACGCGGCCAAGCAGGGTCACCACGCCGGCTTCCACCTGGACGTCCACGTCGGCGGAGTCCATCCATGCGCGCATCAGGTGGTCGCAGATGTCCGCGCGGATGCGGTCGTCGCCGCGTTGGTAGCCGCGCGGGCCGCGCCCCGTGGGGCGTGACGGGGCACGAGGTCGGTAGCCACCGCCGAGGAAGCCGCCGTGGCCCATGTCGTGGTCGTCTCCGCGCGACATGCTGGTGGAGAAGCCCTGCTGGGGCGGGGCCATGTTCTCGATGCCCGGCCCATGGCCCGAAGGCTGGGTGCCGCCCTGCCGCACGTCTGCTTCCGCCGGCCGGTCGCGAGGCCCCAGCTCCCGCAGTTCATCCATCCAGGCCTCGGGCTCGTCCCATGAATCGGAGCCGCGCAGGCCGTAGCGCGAATGTCCATGCCCAACGGCGCCCTGACGATGTGCTCCAGCGGGCGCGCCGCGCGGACCCTGTCGGCCCCCTTCCTCGGAGGGGCCCCTTCGTCGGAGGCGCTCGTCGCCCCGCCCGATGCGAGGGTCACCTTCACCAAGGTCGCGGAAGACGCCGCTGGGGCTGTACCCCGGCCGCCGGGCGATCCGCTCGGGGTCGAGAAGTCGGGCACGACGGTCCAGCTCGTGCTCGCGGTCATAATCCCGGCCGTACTCCCGGGCCTTGTCCAGCTCCCGCGCGGCGTCACCGAAGTCCCGGTCGATTTCGTAGTCGAGCGTGTCGCGGTCGCCCCGCATCGTGCGGTAGCTGCTGTCGCGAGCGAAGTCCCTCGACGGGTGCTCGTAGTCTCGGCGCGCATCCCAGTCCGAGCGGTGGGAGTCCCGGCCGGGTCTCGGGTGGTGCTCGTGGTGTTCGTGGCGGGGTGGGCCTCGTGGGTCGGCCCCTTCCGTGTGCCTCCCGTGCTCGTCCGGCCCCCTGCCCGAATGGCGCCTCCCCTCATGGTCCTCGTGGGAGGCCCCCCGACCGTGTCGCTCTCCGCCTCGCCTGCCGGAGTCCTCATGGCGCCTGCTCATGTCGTGCGTCTCCTTGCGTATCGGCTCGCCCGTGGGCCCTGTCTCCAGAGGGTTTTGACCGTGTGCATCGCTGGCAACGCAGCCTCGCCCTGTCGGCCGTCCAGGCACGGGCCGGGCGGGAATGAGGACAACGAGAGGGGACGCTTCGAGCAGACATACCCGCGAGGCCCGGGAGGGGTAGACTCGCGCGCGCCACGGTCGGGCAATCGTCCGCATGGCATCTGGAGGGCGGGGCATGGCCGAAGCACAGCGGGACGACGAGGAGACGCAGGGCGCACCCGCCTCGGCGCTGACGCCGCTGCTTCCTCCCGTTCAGCCGCCCGAGGAGCCGCGGGCTCCCCTGGTGGGCCCCTTGTCCGGGGTCGCGGGCGGTATTCCCGCCGTCATCTCCACGATGAAGCATGCGTGGGGCGAGATGGGGGTCGTGCGTGGCACGCGCCTGCTGCTCAAGGTCAATCAGAAGGACGGCTTCGACTGTCCGGGATGCGCGTGGCCGGACCCGGGACATCGCTCCGTGGCGGAGTTCTGTGAGAACGGCGCCAAGGCGGTGGCGGAAGAGGGCACGACGGAGCGCGTGACGCCCGACTTCTTCCGTCAGTGGAGCGTGGCGGAGCTGTGTGCCCAATCCGATTTCTGGCTGGGCAAGCAGGGACGACTCACGCACCCGATGGTGCTGCGCGAGGGGGCCACGCACTACACGCCCATCTCGTGGGAGGACGCCTTCGCGCTCGTCGCCGAGGAGCTCCACGCGCTGGAGACGCCGGACGCCGCGTGTTTCTACACGTCGGGACGCACCAGCAACGAGGCCGCGTTCCTGTACCAGTTGTTCGTGAGGCAGTTCGGCACGAACAACCTGCCGGACTGCTCGAACATGTGTCACGAGTCCAGTGGCACGGCGCTCAGCGAGACGCTCGGCATTGGCAAGGGCACCGTCACGCTGGAGGACTTCGACCAGGCGCAGGCCATCTTCGTCATCGGGCAGAACCCGGGCACCAACCACCCGCGCATGCTCACCACGCTCCAGGCCGCCGCGCGCCGGGGCTGTGAAATCGTCAGCATCAACCCGCTGCCGGAGACGGGGCTCAATCGCTTCAAGCACCCGCAGGAGGTGTTCCAGCTCCTCGGTCCGGGTACGGCGCTCAACACCCAGTTCCTCCAGGTCCGCATCAACGGGGATGTGGCGCTGCTTCAGGGACTGGGCAAGGCGCTGTTGGATTTGGAGGCGCTGAAGCCCGGCACCGTGGTGGCGCGCTCGTTCATCGAGGACAAGACGCTCGGGTTCGAGGCGTACGCGGCCCACCTCGCTGAAGTGAGCTGGGACGACGTGGTGGAGCGCAGCGGTGTGCCGCGCGCGCGGATTCTCGACGCGGCGGAGCTGCTCGCCCGTTCCGAGCGCATCATCTTCTGCTGGGCCATGGGGCTCACCCAGCACCGCAACGCGGTCGCCAACATCCAGGAGATCGTCAACCTCACGTTGTTGCGGGGCAGCATCGGCAAGCCTGGCGCGGGTGTCTGCCCGGTGCGCGGCCACAGCAACGTGCAGGGGGACCGCACCATGGGCATCTGGGAGCGGCCGAAGGCCGAGTTCCTGGACGCGCTGGCCCGGGAACTCGACTTCGAGCCTCCGCGCCACCATGGCCTGGACGTGGTGGACACCATCCACGGCATGCACGAGGGCCGGGTCCGGGTGTTCTTCGCGATGGGCGGCAACTTCCTGTCGGCCACGCCGGACACGGAGCTCACGGCGCGGGCCTTGCGGCGCACCCGGCTCACCGTGCATGTCTCCACCAAGCTCAACCGCGCGCATCTGGTGCATGGGCGCAGGGCGCTCATCCTCCCGTGCCTGGGGCGTACCGAGTGGGACGTGCAGGCGGGTGGGGCGCAGTTCGTCACGGTGGAGAACTCGATGGGCGTGGTGCATGCCACGCGCGGCGCGGTGGCTCCGGCGTCAGAGCACCTGCTCAGTGAGCCGGACATCGTCGCGCGGCTGGCCGAGGCGGTGCTGGGCTCGCGCTCGAAGGTGCCGTGGCGGTCGATGGTGGAGGACTATGACCGCGTCCGGGACATGATCGCTCGAGTCATCCCAGGCTTCGGTGACTTCAATCGTCGCGTGCGCGAGCCCGGAGGGTTCTTCCTGCCGAATGGGCCTCGCGAGGGGCGCTTCACCACCGCGAGCGGCAAGGCGCACTTCACGGTGCACTCCATGCCTCGCGAGGAGCTGGAGCCCGGGCAGTTGCTGATGATGACGCTGCGGACGCATGACCAGTTCAACACCACGGTGTATGGATTGGATGACCGGTACCGTGGCATTCGGGGAGGTCGGCGCGTGGTGCTGATGAACCCGAAGGATATCCAGGAGCGAAGCCTCTCCGAGGGACAGGTGGTGGACTTGACGAGCCACTTCCAGGGAGAGACTCGCGTGGCCCGGAGGTTCGTGGTGGTGCCGTACAACATCCCGCGTCGGTGCGCGGCGACGTACTTCCCCGAGACGAACGTGTTGGTGCCGGTGGACAGCTTCGCTGAGAAGAGTCGCACGCCTGCTTCGAAGTCCGTGGTCATCACCGTGGCGCCGTCCGTGGACGCGCCGGCCCTGGTCGAGGGTTCGACTTCATGAGGTCCGTGAGCGCGCATGCAGCCGTCCGGTGAGGCCGCGTGGCCGGAGTCGCTCCGGCCGCTTTATGAGGGAGTCTCGCGCACGCCTGATGCCGAGGCGGTGTCGGCGTCCGCGCAATGGACGGAGTCCTTCGCGCAGTGGGTGCGTGGAGCTTCGCTGGACGAGCGCAACCAGGCGCAGCTCGCCGCGTGGGAGCGCGTGGCCGCGGGCGCGCGGGGGCTCGCGGAGTTGTTGTTCCTGGTGGGCTCGTGCAGCGAACTGCTGTGGCCGTATGCGGCGCCGCCGCCGGGATTGCTGGAGCGCCTGCTGTCGCGACAGGCACAGATGCTGGAGGTGCTTGGAGCGGCGGGAGACGCGGAAATCACGGGGCGGGTGCGACGGGAGACCGAAGCCTCCGTGTCGACGGTGCTGACGCGCTACCTCAAGCGGCACCCGGACTCGTTGGCGACCCTCGTGGGGGACGTCTCGTGCTCGTTCGATGGGCGGGCGTTGCGGTTCCAGGACAGCGTGGAGGTGGACCTCAAGCGGGTGATGGCCACGGGAGCGAAGGCCATCGGGATGTTGGAGCAGCTTCGCGCGCTCCTGCCGGCGACCGCCGAGGCGGGACGGGACAGGCTCGCGGACTTCATCCGGACTCGGGCCTCTCGCATTCCCTGGCAGGAGGCGTCGGAGGTCCTGGCGGAGCGGCTGTTCGCCCTGGCGACTTCGCCTGACGGCCGCGGTGCGATGCGCGGCTTCCTGGCGTGTTATCCGAATGGCCGCAAGGAGCCGGAGTGGTGTGCTCGCGCGGGCTTGTTGCTGGCGCGGACCTTGGAAGTCGGCGGCCCGACGTCCGTGGTGGAGAACCTGTGCGAGCTGCTCGCGCGCTTCGATGCGCCGCCGGTGGATGGGCTGCGCGGGGCGATGGGCGCGCTGGTGGGGAGCGACTTCGAGGTGGCCGCGAGCCTGGAGCCCGTGCGGTTCGTGCTGGACCACTGTCAGGCCACGCTGCGCAAGGGTGAGCCCGGGCTCGTGCTGGCCCTGGTGTGGTTGGAGGAACGGCTGTTCCGTGCGTCGGTCCGCAAGGGCCTGACGGATGCGTTCGAGCGGCGCAAGCGGACGCGGGCGAAGCTGGAACCGCTGGCTCCTGGCTTCGTGCAGTTGTGTTGGTTGGCGGAGGAGTGCGCGGACCTGTGGCCTCGCCTGGTGGCGGTGGACGCGCGACCGGGGATGGACGAACTGGCGGCGTGGCGCGAGGACGTGGCGGAGCGGGTGGGGCGCAAGCCCATGCTGCGCAAGGCGGCCATCGAGTTCTTCCTGTGGTGCGCGCCGGATGCGGCGTCGTCCGAGGCGGAGCTGACGGTGTTGTCGCTCCTGCGCACGGAGACGGACCGACGGCAGGTGCGAAAGCTGAAGGACCACCCGTCGTCGCGAGTGCGGTTGCGGGTGCGCACGTTGCAGCGGTGGCTTCAGGGCACGGGCAAGGAAGGGCCCGGCGTGAAGCCCACGGGCGCGGTCGCTCCGGCTTCGCTGACGGAGGCACTGCGGCACTTGCATGTGACTCGCGCGGTGCCGCTGGCTGGGCGGACGTGGCTGAGAGATCGCGACCTGGAGGAGTTGCTGCTGGGCGCGGTGGCTCGGGTGGAGACGGACTTCGCCACGCGTTACCCGGAGCGGTTTCGTGAGGACACGGAGGAACTGGTTGCCTCGCTGCTGGAGGGCCTGAGTGGGGAGATGGGCCGTGTGAAGGCGGACCTGTTGACCTTGCTGGCGCAAGGGCAGCCGCCGCCTCTGGACTTCGAGCTGACGGTTCGCCGCGTGGCGGACATCATGCCCGAGGAACCGCTTCCTTCGACGGAAGGACAGGTTGGCGGTGAAGCCAGCGCGTTGGCGAGTGCGGACGCGCATGCCCCCACTGCCGAGGTTGAGGGAATCGTCACAGCGGTGGCGGTCAATGTCGCGAGCGACGAGGACGCTCATCGCGCGGACGTGGCAGGGACGGAGACCGTGCGACCGTTCGCGGATGGCGCTCTCGCCGGCGAAGGGCCGGAGGATTCGAGCGCGCTAGATGCGCCTCCGGATGTTGTTGTTCCCGACGAAGAGACGCTGGGCGCGAGCCCGGAGAGCAATGACCGCGCCGAACTTCTGACCGATGCGCCCGCGGATGTTTCTGAGGCTGATGGCAGACCGGGTGATGTGAGCGCCTTGGTTCTCCAGGCCGAAGTACCGCTGTCAGAGACGCTGGCTGACGTTGGTGGTTCTGACGAAGCCGGGCCAATCGAGCTCACGCCGACGGCTGAGGTCGAATCTCCTTTGGCGGACACGCAGGGCGACGGGGTTGCTTCCGACGAAGCCACTTCAACTGGGCGTGCGTTGAGTGTCTTGGCTGAAGCGCCTTCGGCGGATACGCGTGACGATGTGGCTGCTTCGGACGAAGGGGCTCTGGGGGCTCGTTCTGTCGCAGGCCAGGACGCAGCGCTCGTGTCCGACGAGAGGCCGCACGGTGAGCACGAAGTCGATGGAATGGACGCAGCGCAGTGGGGAGAACAGCCCGCCGAGGCCACTGCTTCCGAGGCGGTGACTCCTGGCGAGCACTCCGGCGAACTTACGGAGGTCTCAGGAACCGACGATGCTCAGGTATTCGTCTCGCCCGGACACGACGTTCCTCCGGAGTCCGCCGCACCTGCCGAGAATCCACCCGACGGCACGGAACCACTGCCCCCGTTGCTCGCTCCGGTGACGACCTCCGCCGCCGAATCGCGGTGGGTCGAGGAGGCAACGCCGACGGAGGCTTCACCTCGTCCACGAGCGCCGAAGAGAAAGCGAGCCGCGAAGGGCGCCACCTCTCGGCCCACCTCCGGACCCGAGGTCGCCTTCGTCCTCGATGCGGACGTCGACGGCTTCGTGCGCACCGAACGCGCGGTGCTCGTGCAGGTGGTGAAGCTGGAGCAACGTGGTGAAGGGCAGTGGCTGCCTCACTTCAAGCTCGGACGTGAGCAACTCGATGGAATGCTCTCGCGGACCGACGCCGCCTTTTGTCTCTTCCTCGTTCCGCCCATCCCTCGCGCCGAGTGCTGGCTGCTGCCCGCTCGTCTCGTGCGCGAGCTGATGGAAGACCAGCGCTCGCTGTCCGAAGTGTCACGGGAGACGGTGGCTCGCGCCGCGCGCTCCCTGGCCCACTGGTGGATGGGCGACTTCGTGAGCCTCTGGACCGGTGACGCTCGGCCCGCTTTGCTGGCGCACGTATCCGGTCACGCCAAGGACGGACCGGCCTTCATCGTCCGCTGGTCGGTGCGGACAGGCGCCCGCACCGAGAAGTCCTAGCCGACGGCTCAGACCGCCAACTCCAGCTCCACCTTCTCCATGTACCCAGGCACGTAGGCGTTCCAGCTCTTGGCCTGCACACGCCGCCGGAGTGCCTCCAGTGCCTCCGGCTCACCGTGGACCAGCAGCGTCTGGCGCGGCGGAGAATCGAAGCCCTCCATCCAGCGCATCGTCTCCGTCCAGTCGGCATGCGCCGAGAAGCCGCTCACCGTGTGGATCTCCGCGGCCACCGGCACACGCTGCCCGTGGATGAGGGTCTCCTTCTCGCCATCGAGCAGCCGCCGACCTCGCGAACCCACGGACTGATAGCCCACGAAGAGCACCGTGTTGCGCGGGTCCGGCAGCCGGTGCTTCAGGTGGTGCAGCACCCGTCCACCCGTGGCCATGCCGGACGCGGAGATGATGACCGCGGGCCCCTGGTGCTGGTTCAGTTGCTTGCTCTCCTTCGCGGACGTGACGAACCGAGTCCTCCGAGTCGCCAGCGGAGACGCCCCGCGCTCCACTATCGACTTCATCACCAGGTCATGTTCCTCGGGATGCATCAGGTACAGCGGCGTCGCGTCACACGCCATGGGCGAGTCGACGAACACATCCACTTCTGGAATGCGCTTCGCCTCTTCCAGATTGCGCAGGTGGAAGAGTATCTCCTGCGTGCGTCCCACCGCGAACGCGGGAATCACCACCACTCCACCCCGCTCAAAGGCGCCCGTCACCGCTTCGCACAGCGCATCCACGGGCTTCGTGTCGCGGTGTTGCCTGTCTCCATAGGTGCTCTCGACCACCAGCGTCGTGGCCGAGTCCACGCTCTGCGGGTCTCTGAGAATGGGCGCGTTGTAGCGCCCCAGGTCCCCACTGAAGACCACGCGCTGACGCGTGCTCTTCAAATCGAACACGCACACCGCCGAGCCCAGGATGTGGCCCGCCCGGTAGAAGGTGAGGGTGATGCCGGGGAGGATTTCCTTCGGCCGCTCGTAGCCGAAGGTCTCCATCATCTCCACCGCGCGTTCGGCGTCGGGCACCGTGTAGAGGGGCAGGGCGGGGCGGTGCTTGGAGTAGCCCTCCTTGTTCGCATAGCGGGCCTCCTCCTCGTGCAGGTGCGCGGAGTCCGGCAGCAACAGGGCCGTCAAATCGCGCGTGCCCGGCGTGGTGTAGATGGGGCCGTCGTAGCCCTCTCGAACCACCCGGGGGAGCCCACCGGTGTGGTCGATGTGGGCATGCGTGAGGACGATGGCGTCGATCTCCCGCGCGGGCAGGGGCAGTGGCTCCCAGTTGCGTTGACGCAGTTCCTTCTGGCCTTGGAAGAGCCCGCAGTCGACGAGGACCTGCTTGCCATCATGCTCGAGGAGGAACTTCGAGCCCGTCACGGTTCCGGCGGCGCCGAGAAAATGGAGGGAGGCCATGGGCGCATCCTACCGTGCTAGCGTGGGGCGCCCATGAGCATCTCCGAGCGGCCCCCCGGGGCGGACCGCACCCCCTCGAAGGGCGAGGACGCCCAGCAGACTCGGCCCACCGGCTCCGGTCGCCCTGGTTTCACCGGTGCCGTCCGTCGCTTCCGCTTCACCGTCCTGGAGGGCCCGCAGCCCGGGCAGTCCAAGGACTCCAACGCCGACACCTTCTCCATCGGCTCGCACGCCCTCAATGACTTCGTCATCGAGGAGCCCACCGTCTCGCGCTTCCACTGCGAGGTGCGGGTCGACCGCGATGGCGCGCGCGTGAGGGACCTGGACAGTCTCAACGGCACGGTGCTCGACGGCGTCCACGTGCGCGAGGCGTACCTGCGCGGTGGCAGCGTACTTCGCCTGGGCCGCGTCAGCGTGCGCTTCGACTTCAGCCCGGAGAGCAATCGCCTCCAGATTTCCGAGCGCAGCTTCTTCGGCGAACTGGTGGGCACCTCCGTCGTCTCCCGCGCGAGCTTCGCGCTCATGGAGCGCGCCTCCGCCAGTGATGCGACGGTGCTGCTCGAAGGAGAGACAGGGACGGGGAAGAGCCGCGCGGCCCTGGCCATCCATCGCGCGGGAGCCCGTGCGTCCGGCCCGTTCCTCACCGTCGACTGCGGCGCCATCCCTGGCAACCTGCTGGAGAGCGAGCTGTTTGGCCACGAGAAGGGCTCCTTCACGGGCGCGCTCCAGCGGCGCATCGGCGCCTTCGAGGAGGCCGATGGCGGCACCATCTTCCTCGACGAAGTGGGCGAGCTGCCGTCCGAGCTTCAGCCGAAGCTGCTGCGCGTGCTGGAGCAGCGCGAGATTCGTCGGCTGGGCTCGAACACGTATCAGCCCGTCAACGTGCGGGTCATCGCGGCGACCCATCGAGACTTGCGCGCGGAGGTGAACGCGGGTCGCTTTCGTCCGGACCTGTTCTTCCGGCTCGCGGTGGTGCGCATCCTCATCCCTTCGCTGCGGGAACGTCCCGAGGACATCCCCCTCATCGCCGAGCGCATCCTGGCCGCGTTCGGCGCGGAGCCCGAGCATGTCGCGGCCCTGAGCACGCCCGAGTTCATCGACCAGCTCCAGCACGCCGCATGGCCCGGCAACGTGCGCGAGCTGCGAAACCACCTGGAGCGCTGCCTCGTGTTCCAGGACGCCATGCCTCCGACGACGGAGCAGATTGGTGCGCAGGGTGTCCTCGGGAGCATGGTGGACCCCAAGCAGCCGTACGCGGAGGCGCGTCGCCGGGCGCTCGAAATCTTCGAGCGTGAGTACCTGGATGCGCTGATGCAGCTCCACGGCGGCAAGGTGTCGCAGGCCGCCACCGCCGCGGACATGGACCGCGTGTACCTGTACCGCCTGCTTCGTCGACGCGGCCTGCGGACCTGAGCCAAATCAGTCGGCGTCTCGCTCCGTCACCGCGCCGGGTGCGCCCCCGGTGGCCCACCCCTCCAATCGGGACAGGGGGCCGCTCACGAGTCGCCCGCCCTGCGAGTTCGTTGAAAGCTCGCCAGGCGCGGCATGGAGATAGAGCCGTGTCTCGAGCGCGTCGCCAGCGAGGGCCATCGCTCGCGTGAGGACCTGCTGTGCCAGCCTCCGACACGCGGTGCGCTCGACGGTCCGCGCCGGTGCCTCCGAGGGAAGGTCGCGCCAGGCGAGGAGGGCATTGCCGCCTTCCACGGCCAGCGTCCAACCCGCGGACTCCAGCAGCTCGCGGCTCGATTCCAAGGCCGTGTCCCTCGCGTCCAGCGCATCGTCCGTGGGGTCTTCGTGTGACGCCGGGAAACGAAGGTCCAGGTAGAGCCCGGCGGCCCAGGTCGCTTCGTCCACGGGGGCGAGCGCCGCGCGCAGCGCCGAGAGGAACGTCGTGACATCCGGCCAACGCTCGTCGGGGCGCTTCGCGAGACAGCGTCGGACCAGGGCCTCCAGGGCGGGAGGAACCCGCACGCTCTCACTCAGCCGGGGTGGGGGCGCGTGCAGGTGCTGCTCCTCGATTTCGACCGCGCTCTCTCCGGTGAAGGGGAGCTTCCCCGTGAGCAGTTGATAGAGCAGCACACCGAGCGCATACAGGTCCGCGCGCACGTCCACGGGCTGGCCGAGGATCTGCTCCGGAGCCATGGCCACCGGGGTTCCCAGCACCGCGCCCGCGCTCGTCAGGCCCGCGCTGCCTTCGGCGGGTGCCACCTTGGCGATGCCGAAGTCGACGAGCTTCACGGTGAAGCCCTCCGCGGGCGGCAGGAGCATGACGTTCTGGGCCTTCAGGTCGCGGTGCAGCACGTCCTGCCCGTGGGCATGTGCCAGCGCGCTCCCCAGTTCCTCCATCACCGTGTGGGCTTCCGCGAGCGAGAAGGGTCCACGGAGCGCGAGCCATCGGTCCAGGCTCTCGCCTTCCAGCCACTCCATGGCGAGCCAGGGGCGTCCGTCGCGCAGTTCCCCGTATTCGAGCACGCGCACGATGTGTGGATGCTGAAGTGTCTGGAGCGTGTCGGCTTCTTGCTTGAAGCGCTTGAGGACTTCGCTCACGTGGTTGAAATGGGCCCGCACGACCTTCACGGCGGCGGGAGCGCGAGTGTCCACATGGGTGGCGCGATAGAGCGACGCGGTGACACCCGAGTGGGCCCGGGACTCCACCACCCACGGACCGACGAGGGCTCCCGGCTCCAACTCGTCACCATACAGGGAGACCTGCGCGTGGCTCCCCGCGCCGTCTCGCTCGTTCATCTCGGCCATCCACGCTCCCCGATTCCTGCTAGCACGGGCCGGGCTGCTCCCGCCTCCTGTCCCTGCTTGTCACGAGCGACCGGCCGAGAGCCATCCGGCCAGTGGCCCGTGCCACCGCTGCGAGCGTGGGCCCATTCCGCGTGTCTCTGGACGTCATTTGTCACGCGCCAGGCTTCTCCCGGCCGCCGAGCCCATCCGTCACGAGTCCCCGGACGCGCTCCGTCCAGAGCGGCGCCTCGTGCGCGATGTCCTCGACCTCCGTGACTCGCGCGCGCAGTGCCTCATCATCGCCTGCCGCCCGCGCCGCGCGTGCCGCCCAGATGAGGACTTCCATCCGTTCGTCCGGTGTCATCCGCGTCCTGGCGGAGTCCACCCGCTCCTCCCAGAAGGCGCGGGTATAGGGCCGTTCACCCGACGACTCATCCACTACACGTCGCACCACGGAGCTCATGAGCTGGTCCGCCGGTGACATGCTCGCGAGCGAAGTCGACTCCTCCAGCCACGTCAGCTGTCGAGCAGCCTCCGCCAGGTCACTCAGCTCGCAGCACAGGCGCGCCACGAGCAGCGCATCCTGGGCCATGGAGCGCGGAAAGAACCGCTGACTGAGCACGCCCGCGCGTCGCGCCAGTGGCAGTGCTTCCGCCGCGCGCCCCTGGTACGCCAGGAGCAACGCGAGGTTGAACGCGGAGGTCCGCTCAATCTGCACGTTGCCCAGCTCGCGCCCCAGGCTCACCGCGCGCTCCAGGTCTCCTCGCGCGCCCGCCACGTCGCGCCGCTGGACGTGCAGCACCATCCGATTGTTGAGCGCGACGCCCAGGTGCAGCGTGTCGCCCGTGGACTCGCACAGGGCGATGGCCTCGTCGAAGCGTCGAGCGGAGTCCTCGAGCTGGCCGGTCCACCCCAGCATCGCGCCGAGCATCGCCAGCGCGATGGCCTCCGTCTCCTCGTCGCGCGTGGAACGGGCCAGGGCCACCGCTTCCTCCAACGGAGGGATGGCTCCCGCGATGTCCTCACGCCTCACGAAGACCCGCGCGCGAGCCAGGGCGTGACGTGCCGCCAGGTCTGAGGGCACGGGCTCGCCCAGCAACCGCAGGGCCTGCTCCTGCAATGCGATGGCGTCCTCCGTCTCGTCCCGCCAGTCCAGCGCGGTGGCTTCCTCCAGGAGCAGGTCCGCCTCTCGCACCACGGACCCACGGGCGACGGCCACACGTCGAGCCTCGCGCAGGTCTTCCAGCGCGTCGTCGATGCGCTGGAGTCGATAGCGCACGCGGCCTCGGCCCGAGAGCAGCTCCAGCCTGAGCACGTCGTACTCGCGAGGCAGCAGCGCCAGCGCGGCCGAGTAGTGACGCTCGGCTTCCAGCAGCCGGTAGCCTCGGCGACTGGACTCCGCCATCGCATGGTGGAGCTCCAACGCCAGGAGTGTCTCCCCGGCGGCCTCCGCCCAGCGGGCCCTGCGTGGCATGGGAGCTTCGGGAATGGCGCTCAACGCGGAACCGCAGATGCGGCGCCGCAACGCTCCCGGGAGTTGCGCGGCGAAGGCCTCGCGCAGCGTGGTGTGCTCGAAGCGCCAACGCCGGGGCCCTCGTGACTCCAGCATCCCCATGCGCGCCAGCCGCTCCAGGCCCACGCCCGGGTCCAGCGAGAGGTCCAGCGCCGCGTCGTGCTCCAGCCGCGCGAGCGTGGCGGACAGCTCATCCCAGCGCACGTCGTCGCCCAGCACCGCCGCCACTTGAAGCAGCGAGCGCAGTCCCGACGGAAGCGCCGCGAGACCGCGCACCGCCATCCGTTCATCCGGACTCGGACTGTCCAGGGCTCGCGCGTCCAGGGCCTCCGCCGCCAGATAGCCGCCACCCCCGATGCGTGCCCGGATGGCACCCGCGGCCCTCAGCGTTCGAACCAGCTCCACCAGCCGCAGCGGCGAGCCGCCACACCGCTCCGCCAGCTCCCGCAACGTCGCCTCCGCGGGCACATCCACCAGATGAAGCAGCTCGCGCAGCACCTCCAGCGCCGCACCATCCTCCAGCGGCTCCAGCTCCCTGCTCGCGGTGTCGGCGGACCGCTCGCCCAGGTAGGGCCGCATCTCCAGCAGGCGATGGCGCCCCGCGAGGACGATGCACAGTGGCGCCTGGACTCCCGCGAGTGTGGCCAGCTCCAGCGCATCGAGAGCGGTGGGGTCCAACGTCTCCGCGTCGTCCACGAGCAGCACGAGGGGCCGTGCCTCGGAGAGCCGCCGCAGTCGCGACGCGAGGGCTCGGGCGATGTGCTGCCGCCGCGCCGCCGGGTGCAGGGTGGCGAATTCCAACGTGAGGCCCGCGCCTTGGAGCAGGAGCTTCACGGCCTCTTCGGAGGGCGTGTTGGGGGGAAGTCCCAGGATGGTGGTGAGCAGGTTGCCCAGGCCGCTCTCGGTGGCGCTGGCCTCGTCACGGTGCGCTTCCACCAGCACGCTGGAAACCGCGCCCGTGCCCAGCAGCTCCCGGTGGAACTCCGCCAGCAGTCGCGTCTTGCCGAGCCCCTCTTCGCCCAGCAGCGTCAAGAGCAGGGGCGCGTGGTGCTCGCGGACTCGCGCCACGCCTTCTCGCAGCCAGCCCAGGTCACCTTCTCGACCCCGCAGGGTGACGGCACGCGGAGGGGGCAGCTCGGGTGGTGGCGTGCGTCCGGACTCGGGCTCCCGGAGCCACTCCCTCGCCTCCGGAGTCAGCAGCAGGGCGTCGGACGGCGCGGCCGACGGCGGCCACCATCGCTCCACGTGTTCGAGCGCCGCGCCTCCCAGCACCCACCGCCCACCACGCTCCCGCACGCGCAGGGACGCCCGATGCACCGCGCGCGTCGAGCCGGCGGGCAGCACACTCGCGAGCGCCTCCGCGGCCTTGTGCGCGGTGCGCAAGCCTACGTCCACGCCACTGGCATGGGGAAACGCGAAGAGCGCGAGCCCGACCTCCACGCGGGCAAGCTCCGCGCCGACACCGGAGAGCTGCGCGCGCAGCGAGGGAACGTCCAATGACGTCCTGACGCCCAGCAGAGCGATGTCCCGTGAGCCCACGCTGGCCACGGACCGTGGAGCGGACGTCGTGCTGACCTCGGGACTTCCAGCATGGAGACGAGGAGCCCCGTCGGAAGGGGAGGGTCGTGCTCCCCTCGGCAGACGTTCGAGTGTCTCGACGACCTCCGAGGCCGTGGACCACCGCTCCTCGGGAGCCTTCGCCAACAGGCGCGACACGAGCGCTTCCACCGCGTCCGGCACGGGCGACGGCGAAAGCCGTGCGAGCGATGGGGGACGGCGAGAGACGTGGGCTTGAAGCACGGAGGCCGTCTCTCCAACGAAGGGCGGCCGGCCGCACAGCATTTCGAAGTACACGACACCCAGGCTGTAGAGGTCGGCGCGCGCGTCGATGATGCGAGCGTCGTGACACTGCTCGGGCGACATGTATTCGTGGGTGCCCAGCCGCTGGCCCGTCCTCGTCACGCTGGGCGCGGGCGCCTCATCCCGGGTGGCGCCGACGCGGGCGAGTCCGAAGTCGACGAGCACCAGCCGTTCGCCGGCGAGCATCACGTTCTCGGGCTTCAGGTCCCGGTGCACCACCGACGCGGCATGCACGCCCGAGAGGGCCCGGGCCAGCGCCACCATCACCCCTCGCGCTTCGTCCCACGGCAGGGCGCCTTGGCCGGGAAGCGCCGCGAGGCGGCGGGCCAGGGTGACGCCTTCGATGAGCTCCATCGCGACGACGTGCTCACCAGCGGAGGTGCGCGTTTCCCCCAGCAGCTCCGGTGTGACGGGCGGGCCGATGCGGCGCAGGGCCTCCAACTCGCGAGTCAGTCGCTCGGATGCGAGCGGCTCCAGCACCTTGAGGGCCACCTGCCTGCCGTCCGCGTCGCGGCGCGCGGCGTGGACCCGGCCAAAGCCTCCCCGGCCCAGGGCGGCGCCCAACTGGTAGCCGGGCACGTCGGGCGCAGGGGCGGGAGGCGCTCGGGGCGCAAGCGCGGAGGAGGGGTGGAGGGGACAACAATCCACCACACGGCGATGGCAGGTGGGACAGCGCATCGATGGCGGCGGCGAGGGGAGTTCAGTCCGAGGTGCGTGCGGGCCCCTCGAAGCATCGCCTCTCGGCGGCGCGGACGGAAGCCTCCCCCAGAGGGACGGCCACCGCTTCCGGGGACGTCGGTGGGGCCATCAGGCCTCCTCCCGGCGCGCTCCCGGAGCGAGGCTCAGTCGCTCATCTCGGGGAGGTCCGGCAGGGTGTCCGGGTCCAGCTTCAAGATGACGCACAACCGGGTCAGGGTGGAGATGGTCGGTACCATGACTCCACGCTCCACCCTGGCGAGGACCTCCACGGGCATTTCCAGGCGCTCGGCGACTTCTTCCATGCCGAGCCCCGCCTGCTGGCGGGCGGCCTTCAGTGCCGCCCCGAGCACCTCGGCCCTTTCCGCGCGACTCGTCTTCATGGACGCGAGCATGACGCCATCCGGCCCGCTCGTCACCCAATTCACCACATGCTCCAGGTCCGAAGCATGGCCTCCAACATTGGATGGGGCCCCGAGGGATGGGACCTGGCGCCGACCGCCAACGCAGGGGCTCCCCGGGGTGGGGGTGGGCGCCTGCCTGGGCCATGCGCACGCTGGCGGAGGGGGGCCAGTGGCATTGGCGACGGGCGGGGGCCTGTGTTAGGCCGCCCCTCCCCGTTGGCCTGCCCAGGAGACAGGAGAAGCGAATGGCCCGTCGCCACGTCCGAGTCGTCGGCGCGATGCTCGAGAACGAGGAGGGACGCTACCTCATCACCCAGCGTCCCCCCACCGCATCGCTGCCCCTGCTGTGGGAGTTCCCCGGCGGCCGCGTGGAGGAGGGCGAAAGCGACTCCTCGGCCCTCGCGCGGGAAATCCAGGAGGAGATGGGCGTGGCCGTGGAGGTGCTCGACCAGGTCATGCACACCCGCCACGAGTATCCCACCTATGACATCGACTTCCGGGTGTTCCGCTGCCAGTTGGCGGAGTCGGAGCACCACATCCGCCACCTGCGCGTGCATGACCACCGCTGGGTGACGTTGGAGGAGATGTCGCACTACCGCTTCCCCGACGCGGACGCGAAGACACTGGCGAAGCTGCTGGACCTGGACACCTGACGTGGCGCCCCGCTGGACCTGGGCCCTGCTGTTGAGCGTGGGGTGGGTCGCCTGCTCGCGTCCCAAGCCCGTTCCTTCCGAGGTGGCGGTCCAGGAGGACGCCGGCACCCAGGCACCCGCGGTCGGTGTTCCCGGTTGCGTGGCCTACGGTGTCCCCCAGCAGGCGGGCGTGGTTCCGGACGAGTTGCCAGAGCTGTCCGGACTGGCCGCCAGCGTCCGCCACCCTGGCGTGTTCTGGGCCCACAACGACTCCGGCAATGACTTCGAGGTGTTCGCCATCGACGAGGCGGGCCGGGTGCGGGCCCGGTTGAAGCTCACCGGCGCCGAGCCTCGGGATGTGGAGGACGTGGCGGTGGGGCCGTGCGCGCCAGGCGAGCCCCGCACGTGCGTGTTCCTGGCGGACATCGGCGACAACTTCGAGCTGCGGGAGCAGGTGCGACTGTTCCGGGTGCCAGAGCCGGAGACGCTCGGCGACGCCACCGTGCCGGTGGAGGTGCTGCCCTTCACCTATCCGGACGGCTCGCATGACGCGGAGGCGCTGGTGATGGACGCGCGCTCGGGGCGCCTGGTCGTCCTGACCAAGACGCGCCGCTCGCTGGGCGACGTCTTCGCGTTGGACGGCCTGTCACCCGGCACCGTCATCCAGGCGACGAAGCTGGGCACGCTGGAGGTCCCCGGGGGCGTGGATCGGCTCTCGACGGCCGCGTCGTTGCATCCCTCCGGCCAGCGCCTGTTGGTGCGCACCTACTCGCGGGTGTGGGAGCTGCGACAGTCGGGGGCGACGGATGTCGAGTCGCTGTTGAAGGGCGCTCTCGTCGAGGTGCCGGCCGGGAGCCAGGCCCAGGCGGAGGCGGTGGCCTATCTGCCGGACGGTCAGGGGTATTTCCTGGGCACGGAGTTCACAGGTCAACCCTTGTGGCGGGTGGGGTGTCGCTGATCTCGCGACTCCTGAGTCGGTACGTGGCGTGAAGCCGAGCCAGCGGGTTGACGGTCAGCCGGCGGTGAACATCTTTGCCCGGCTGAGTGTGACGCCATCCGGGCACGGGGCCCGAATGCGCGGGGAGGGGGAGGGCGAGCGTGCCGACGATGAAGCCACAGGAGCTCCCGCCGGGTATGGGCCCGCGGGGAAAGAAGTCCGAGAAGCCAGGGTCGCCGGGCAAGGGGTTCAAGTTCGGCTCACCGCTGGGCTACATCCTGCTGCTCGTCCTGGGCTTCCTACTCTTCCGGAACGTCTTCCAGGACGCGGGCGTACGGCGGGTGAGCTACAGCCAGTTCCGCGACGCGGTGGAGTCCGGCAATTTCAGCCGGGTCCAGATTTCCAACGAATGGGTGAAGGGCTTCCTCAAGGACACCGCGCAGCCACCGCCGCCCGCGCAGGGTGAGCGCCCGCTGCGAGGCGAGCCCAGCGCGCTGCCGTGGATGGCGTATCGGGTCCAGGGTGACGAGACGCTCGTCCCCCTGTTGGAGCAGAAGGGTGTCCAGTTCGAGGCCGTGCCTCAGTCGGGGCTGGGCGAAGCGCTGTGGATCTGGCTCCTGCCCCTGGGCCTGTTCTTCCTCTTCTGGAGCTTCATGATGCGGCGGGTGGCCGGAGGCATCGGTCAGGGCCCGCAGAGCGTCATGAGCTTCGGGAAGACCCGCGCTAAGGTGCAGGCCGAGGCGGACACCGGCGTGGGCTTCAAGGACGTGGCCGGCGTGGACGAAGCGGTGGAGGAGCTGAAGGAGATTGTCGAGTTCCTCAAGACGCCGGAGAAGTTCCGCCGCCTGGGTGGGCGCATCCCCAAGGGCGTGTTGCTGGTGGGACCTCCAGGCACGGGCAAGACGCTGCTGGCGCGAGCGGTCGCGGGTGAAGCGGGCGTGCCCTTCTTCAGCCTCTCCGGCTCGGAGTTCGTGGAGATGTTCGTGGGCGTGGGCGCGGCCCGCGTGCGGGACTTGTTCGCCCAGGCCACCGCCAAGGCGCCCTGCATCATCTTCATCGACGAGCTGGATGCCATCGGCAAGAGCCGCAACTCGGGCGTCGCGGGTGGTCATGACGAACGCGAGCAGACGCTCAACCAGTTGCTCGCGGAGATGGACGGGTTCGACAGCCGCGCCGGCCTCATCATCCTGGCGGCGACCAACCGTCCGGAGATCCTGGACAGCGCGCTGATGCGGCCGGGCCGGTTCGACCGGCAGGTGCTGGTGGACCGTCCGGACAAGCGCGGCCGGGAGATGGTGCTGGAGATCCACGCCCGCGGCGTGAAGCTGGGCCCGGACGTGGACCTGAGGACCATCGCCTCGCGCACGCCAGGCTTCGCCGGCGCGGATTTGGCCAACGTGGTGAATGAGGCGGCGCTGCTCGCGGCCCGACGCAACCGCGACGCGGTGATGCGAGCGGACTTCGAGGAAGCGATTGAGCGCGTCGTCGCGGGCCTGGAGAAGAAGAACCGCCGGATGAACGAGCGCGAGAAGGAGATTGTCGCGCACCACGAGGCGGGCCACGCGGTGGTGGGTTGGATGCTGCCGCATGCCGAGCGGGTGACGAAGGTCTCCATCATTCCACGCGGGCTCGCGGCGCTCGGCTACACGATGTCGCTGCCTTTGGAGGACCGCTACCTCATGTCGCTGGACGAGCTGCGCGACAAGATGGCGGGGATGATGGGCGGGCGCGCCTCGGAGGAGATCTTCATCGGAGAGATTTCCACGGGCGCCTCCAATGACATCCGTCAGGCCACGGAGGTCGCCCGGCTGATGGTGCGGGACTACGGCATGAGCACCCTGGGCCCCGTGGCCCTGAGCGCCGACCATGGCCCCAACTTCCTGCGCTCCGCGGGCATCCCCGAATCGCGCACGTACTCCGAGCAGACGGCGCGGATGATCGACGAGGAGGTCCGCAAGCTGGTGAGCGAGGCCCTGGACCGGGCCCGGGAGGTGCTCACCCATCACCGGGACAAGGTGGAGGCCCTGGCCGCGCGGCTGCTCGCCGTGGAGGTGGTGGAGGAGGACACGATGACGGGCATCCTCGGCCCCAAGGTGCTGGCCCAGCGAGGGCTCTTGCACCCCGAGGCCCGCCAGGTCATCTCCGCGCATCCGGTGAACACCAACGAGGAGGCTCCGCCCACGCAGCACGCGGAGAAGCCCCTGGACTCGTAACGGACGTCCGGGCGCCTGCCCTCCGGCCTGGCCCACGCCCCCCGCCACCGCACATTCCTGCGGTGTCCGGGGGGCGAAATTATCTTGAGACCTAAAGGAGGCGACGCCGTGGAGAACAGGATCGGCAAGAGCTATCTGGCCCGGAAGGCTCTCTTCGCGAAGGGGCTCAAGGAAGGGCGGCTCACGGTTCAGGAAATCGAGGAGGCACTGCCAGCCGGGACGTTGACGGCG
The DNA here is from genome assembly GCF_013336715.1 of Myxococcus sp. CA056. Lineage (NCBI taxonomy): Bacteria > Pseudomonadati > Myxococcota > Myxococcia > Myxococcales > Myxococcaceae > Myxococcus > Myxococcus sp. CA056. Next base: position 171,276 of record NZ_JABUMT010000007.1, on the reverse strand, counting down.
GCGGAGCGCTGGCTCCTCTACTACTCGCTGCGGGCCGCTCAGGTGGAGATCATCGACGAGGTGACGGGGCAGATCGACCATGGGTTCATGGCCGAGACGCCCGCGCCCCAGGAGCACTAGCTCCCCCTCGCGTTGACACGCCCTCGCGCGCGGTTAGGTTGCGGCCAGGAAAGCCTACCCGCGCACGAGCGCCTTCACACCTCGACTTCAGGTTCGACATGTCCGGCAATTCCCACACCGACGCATCCCAGGAAGCCCAGCACGCCAACGGCGGAGGTCCGCCGGGCCCAGACGCCGGGGAGGCCGCTGCCCGCTCCGAGGAAGCCGAGGCTCGGGCCCCCGCCGATGACGTCGTGTCCGAGGCCGCCGACGCGGAGAAGGAGCGTCTGCGAGCGGACCTGGAAGCCTCCCGCCGTCGAGTGGACGAACTGGCGCGCGCCTACCAGGCGGTGAACAAGGACCGCGAGGAGTTCAAGCAGCGTCTCACCCGCGAGCGTGAGCGGATGATGGACGTGGAGCGCGGCAACGTGGCCGTGTCGCTGCTGGAGGCCATCGACGAGCTGGACCGCGCCCTCTCGATGAGCGCGCAGGACTCCTCCGCGTTGGCCCAGGGGGTGCGGATGATCCGCGACTCGCTCCTGGCCAAGGCCCAGGGGATGGGCATCGAGCGCGTCACTGTCGTGGGGCAGCCGTATGACCCCAACGTGGCGGAAGCCACGGACATGGAAATCACCACCTCCCCGGACGAGGACCAGAAGGTGGTGGCGGAGTTCCGAGCGGCCTACCGGCTGAAGGACAGGGTCATCCGCCCCGCCCGGGTGAAGGTGGCCAAGTACGTGGCCCCCGCCCAGGCGTGACGGGCGGTTGCTCGAAAAACGCGGAAGACGGCGGCGGCGTGGGTTGTTCCCGCCGCTCGCCATGCGTCGCCGTATAAGCTGCCACTCCGTGTCTTCTCGACTGCTGTCCGTTCTGCTCGTCCTGGCGGTGACTCCTCTGACGGCGGGTGCCGAAGAGGAGGGTCCGGTGGGGCCCTGGCTCCAGGCGCGTGTGCGTGAGCACGCCGCCTGGTTCACCTATCAAGGCAATGGCGAGGGCCGTGCGGGCGCCATGGGGCTGTGGCGCGAGCGCCCGGCCGGTGAGCCGGGCCTTCCCAACTTCGTGCCACCCACGTCGCTGGCGCCGCTGATTCGCGCGGTGGAGGCGGGCGTCGTCAACATCACCACGGTGAGCCCCCGGGAGAGCGGGCTCGCGGGGATGAAGCGCTCCACGGGCTCGGGCTTCGTGCTGACGGCGGATGGGCTGGTCGTCACCAACAGCCACGTGGTGTCCGGGGCGAACAAGATCGCCGTGCGCCTGTCGGACGGCCGCGAGTTCTCCGCGGAGGTCGTCGGCCGGGATGCGTCCACGGACGTGGCCCTTCTGCGGCTGAGCGGCTCCGACATGGGGGATTTGCCGGCGCTGTTCCTCGGAGACTCGGACCGGCTGGAGGTGGGGGACTGGGTGGTGGCCATCGGCAACCCCTTCGGCCTGGACCACTCGGTGGCGCACGGCATGATTTCCGCCAAGGAGCGCGTGCTGGGCGTGGGCCAGTTCGACGACTTCATCCAGACCGACGCGCTCATCAACCCGGGCAACTCCGGCGGGCCGCTCTTCAACATGAAGGGCGAGGTGGTGGGGGTGAACACGGCCATCATCAGTCAGGGGCAGGGCATTGGCTTCGCGGTGCCCATCAACCTGGTGAAGGATTTGCTGCCCAACCTGCGGGAGAACGGGAAGCTGGAGCGCGGCTGGCTGGGCGTGGTCGTCAACGATGACCGGGAGAGCGGCGAGCGGCGCGCGCCCCTGGTGAAGGACGTCTTCCGAGGCAGTCCCGCTCACGCCGCGGGCATCCGCTCCGGCGACAGGTTGGTCGCGGTGAACGGGCGGACCATCGGCTCCTATCTCCAACTGCTTCGCAAGGTGGCGCTGCTGGCGCCAGGTTCGGAGGCGCGGCTGACGCTGTTGCGCCCGGGGGCGAAGCAGGAGGAGGTGACTGTGCGGCTGGTGGAGCGTCCCGCCCAGGAGGCCACGGAGGGACTGGTCCAACGCACGTCCAGCGACGAGGACCTGGGGCTGGCGCTGCGGGATTTGACGCCGGACGTGGCCGCGCCGCTGGGGCAGGAGGCCTGGGCGGGGGCGCTCGTGTCGGCGGTGACGCCGCGCAGCCCCGCGGACGAGGCGGGCCTTCGCGTGGGCGACGTGGTGACGGAGGTCAACCGCAAGCGGGTGAAGGACGCGGCCGGGGTGCGCGCGGCGCTGTCCAGGGGCAGCTCCGGGGCGAGCATCCTGCTCCGGGTGAAGCGGGGCGACTCCCTCCAGTACGTGGCCATCGCCCGCTAGAGGGAGTCAGTCCGTGACGCGGGCCTAGCGGCTCGCGTTGGCGTCCTTGCCGTTGAGCCACAGGCCGAGCTGCGTGCCGGTGCGGCCCTCGGTGACGATGAGTCCCTCGATGCGGGCCGTCACGCCGTAGTTCTTCCCGCCGCCCTTCTTCGGCAGCGACCACACACCCTGCGGCGTGAAGACGACCTGGGCGCGCACCCCGCGCATGGAGAACATGCGGGAGAAAATCTGTCCGTTCCACCCGTCCGGCAGCGTGCCGGTGACGGTGAGGTAGGGCAGCACGGGGTTGCCGTTGCCGTCCGACTTCTTCGGGGCGCCGTGAGTCATCGCGTAGCGGCCACCCGGGAAGAACGGGGTGATGTTGATGGTGTACTCGCCCGTCACCGGAGAGTACGGGCCCGGCGACAGCATGCTGGCGTCGTCCTCCACCACAATCATGTACAGCTGCTTGCCCTGGTACTTCTTGCGGAACGCCTCCGCCTGGGACTTGCACTGCGGGTCCACCAGCGCCCCTTCACACGCGCCAATGTACTTCTCCAGGAAGGCCCCCAGGCCGCCCAGGGGCTCGGACTCGTCGCGCAGCTTGGCGAAGCGCGCGTCCACGTCGGCCAGGGCCAGGGTGGGCAGGAGGAGGGCGGCGACGGCGACCAGAAGGCGGCTCAAGACGGAGAACTCCAGGGCTTTGGGGGGAGGGGAATGGTGCCATGTCCCGCGAAATCCCGGGGATGCCTTCTCGTAGGTGGGCGGGGGTGGATGTAGGTAAATAAATTGCCTACATATGGCTACCATGTAGGGTGTGCCTGTCACCACCTGTTGCCGGGAGGCACCCCCAGTGTTCGAGCGTCCGCAAGAGCGTCGTACTCACCTGCGCTTCGACAAGGTCTTCACCGTCTACCTCACCACCCAGGACGGGATGATGAGGGGCGTCGGTCGCAACATCAGCGCTCGCGGCATGTTCGTGGAAGTCCGGGACCAGGTGGGGCTTGGAGAGAAGCTCAAGGTCACCTTCGCCGGCGAGGACGGCACGGAGATGACGTGCCTGTGCGAGGTCCGCTACCAGGTGGCGCTGGCGTTTGGCCGCAAGGACGGGCGCGAGGGCAGCAGCCGCGGCGTGGGCCTGCGAATCGTGGCGTACGAGACGCACGACGACGCGCCCCTGCTCCTGGTGGACCGCGAGCGGGTGATGCACTGAGGTGACGTGTGGGGGCCCGGAAGGGCCCGGGTGGCCCGACGCTCCCGTGACAGGGGGCCACGACGGGGCGACTTCCGAGGCACCCACCACGCATGACAAGGGCACGGTCCTCGAGGAGAGGAGCCGTGCCCTTGGTGTTTCAGGGGGGCGGAAAGCGCGCCCGGATTACTGCGAGAAGCCCTCGAGGAGGTAGTGGGCCTCGATGCGCTTGAGCGCGAGGATCATCGCGGCGCAGCGGGTGTCCACGGCCTCGCCGGCGCAGTAGCCGCGGCTGTCGTGCATGTCCGTCTTGCGCGGCTGGTTGCGGGAGATGTCGCGGATGATGCGGTAGTTGCGCTTCATCGCGCGCTCCAGGCGCTGGTCGACCTCGGCCTCGCTCCAGCGCTCCATGCGCTTGTTCTGGATCCACTCGTAGTAGCTCACCGTCACGCCGCCGGCGTTGGCGATGATGTCCGGGATCATCTCGATGCCGCGCTTCTGGAGGACGCGGTCGGCTTCCGGGGTGGTGGGGCCGTTGGCGCCCTCGGCGATGAGCTTGACCTTGAGGCGCTCGGCGATTTCGGCGGTGATTTCACCACCCAGCGCGGCGGGCAGGAGGATGTCCGCCTGCACTTCCCAGAGGTCCTTCTTTTCAATCTTCTGGGCGCCGGGGAAGCCCAGCACGCTGCGCTTGAGGTTCTTCGGGTCCTGGACGTAGGCGGTGAGCGCCTGCACGTCGATGCCGTCCCCGTTGTAGATGGTGCCGTCGGAGTCATTGACGGCCAGGAGGCGCGCGCCCATGCCGCCCAGGATGATGGCGGCGTGGCTGCCCACGTTGCCGAAGCCCTGGAGGACGAAGGTCTTGCCCTTCACGCTCTCGCCACGGTCGGCGTAGTAGTCCTCGATGCAGAACGCGACGCCCTGGCCGGTGGCCTTGCCGCGGCCCTCGGAGCCGCCGATGCGGACGTCCTTGCCGGTGACGATGCCGCGCAGGTTGTGGCGCTCGCGCTCACCGTCGGAGAACTGGCGGTACAGCAGGGCCATGATCTCCGGGTTGGTGCCCACGTCCGGGGCGGGGATGTCGATGTTCGGCCCGATGAGGCTCTTGAGCCGGTACATGAAGCGCAGGGTGATGGCCTCCAGCTCCTCGCGGCCGTACTCGCGCGGGTCAATCTGGATGCCGCCCTTGCCGCCGCCGAAGGGCACTTCCGCGATGGCGGTCTTCCAGGTCATCTCCGCGGCCAGGGCCTTGAAGAGGTCCAGGGACACCTCGCGGTGGTAGCGCAGGCCGCCCTTGTAGGGGCCACGGGCCTGGTTGTGCTGGACGCGGTAGGCCTTGAAGCGCTGGGACTCACCGGGGACCAGCTGGTAGACCTTGCCGTCCGGCAGGCGCAGGTGGCCCTGGCGGATGGCGACGTCGGAGCCCAGGAGGGCGCGGCCGTTGAGGATGATGCTGCCGTTGGCGAGCAGCTCCAGGCCTTCCTTGTTGCGCACCTGCGTCTCGGGCAGGTCGGCGAACGTCTTGGCCCGCTCGGGGATGAGGGGGACGAGGCGGTCCTTCAGCTTCGCCGTGACGTAGAAGATGTGCTCGTAGTCGGGCTCTTCCAGCTCCAGGCGGACGCGCTTGTCCAGCTTGATGAGGTCCGCCGCCCGATGGAAGATCTCCATCGCCTCGGTGTAGACGGTGCGCTTCGGCGTGGGCGCGGGAGCGCGCATGAAGTTCTCTTCGCTGGCCATGATGAAAGTGGCTCCTTGTGGTCCCAGCCACATGGGGCCGGGGACGCGGGGATAGCGGGGCCCTTATGCGCATATGCGACACAGGGGGTCAACCGCCGTGGCGCCCACCTCCCGTCCCGAAAAACGGAGCGATGACGGGTACTTATGGCAACGCGCTGTGTCACCCACGGCGGATGCACTGTGTCATCGTTGTCGCGGTGCCAGCGCCGTTCGTTGGTGTTCGAAGCAGGGTGTTCAGAATCAAAAAGAAGGGGCACATCATTTCTCCTTGCCCCACTTCGAACGCGATGGTACTCAGCGCGCCGCCTTCCGCCGACATAGCTCAGTGGTAGAGCAACTGATTCGTAATCAGTAGGTCCCCAGTTCAAGCCTGGGTGTCGGCTCCATGCAGTGAAAAGGGTCGGTTGCCGCGAGGCAACCGGCCCTTTTTGCTTTGGGGGGCATCCTCCCTTCCAGGGGGCCATCACCTCGCTGCTTTCAGAGAAGATGAGGCCGTCCTTCTGGATTGCGCCGATGCACAGGAAGTCGCCGGAGTCGAAGCCGACGTTGAGGACTCGCTGGGTGGCGTTCCCAAGGAGCGTCGGACCCATGCGCCGTGCGAGATGCCGGACAGCGAGCGCGGCGTACGCGAGTGCCAGGGGATATTCGGCGTCGTTGCCGAGCCCGGCTTCGTGCCCGTAGGCGACTTGGTAGATGGAATCGAGGACGGTGGAGCCCGAGTCGGGCGTGCCCTTGCCCCACCGCTCCCGGAACAGCCAGTCGGGGTCGGTCGCGTCATAGGGGGCCCCGATGAGATGGATGTCCGCTGTCACGCGACCCCGCACCGTCGGATTGAAGAGACCGAACCATAGGCCGGTGATGGGCGCTGGCGATGGAGTTCGCGTCTGTGCCCCAGGTCCCAGCGCCTTGTAGGAAGGCAAGCCCAGACAGACGCCAGTGTGATAGGAATTGAAGGCGTGCTGGATGAGTTCAGAGCGACAGGACTCCAGGGCTCTCATTGGATTTGTCAGACCCCAAAGTCAGGATATGGCGCCCTGATGCTCAAGGGTTCCTTTGGGGATTCCATGAGGTTGATTGCAGTGGTTGGTCTGCTGCTGCTCGCGTCGGGGTGTGCGACCCCTCGTGTCGTCCAGATTGATGCTGGGAATGGTCAGCGAGTCATTCACAAATCGGTGGACGTTGACCCAGTCGAGGTGAACGAGGAGGAGTTCAAGTCTGCCCTCACGCAGCTCATCCTCGACTTGAGGATGGACGTTGCGTTCCGAGAGGCTGAAGCGGCAGATGAGCGAGGATGGGTGCGGTCCAGAACGCTGCTTGCCTCCTCAAGCGGTCTCGCGGATTCCGGCTCGGCGAGTTCACCCGAGTCGTTGTACGCGCGCATCTGTCCCGACTCGGATGGTTGCTTGTCCCTGGTCGGAGGGACGGGGCTTACGTTCTCGAGGAAGGACCGAACGCTCATGGCCCTGTCCTTCGCGCTCGATGCTGTATGGGAGGCTGTGGAGGGAGAACTCGGCAAGATGCTCAACCCCGCGGCGCTCAAGGCCATGGTGACCTCGGCGGCGCTGAGCGTTCTTCTCACGATGACCTTGCCCGAGCCCGTCACCAAGGTCATCGCGGTGACCCTGACGGCGGCGATGGTGGCCTATCTCGGAGTGGTGCCGGTCTGGGAGATCGGGCGAGGTTTCGTCCAGCTGTGGGATGATGCGGGCAGGGCAATGAGCGTCATCGAGCTACTGGACATCGGCCACCGCTTCGGACGGGTGTTGGGGACGAATGGCACGCGCGTCCTCGTGCTGCTCGTCACGGCGGCCCTCGGTGGAAAGAGCGCAATGGCGTCCCAGGGGCCAAGGCTTCCCGGCTTCGCCCGGGCTGCGCTTCGAGGACAGGCCGAGGCGGGATTCCAGCTCGGGGCGGCGCTGAACGGCGGCGTGTCGTCAATCGCGATGCCCGCCGCTGGTGTTCTGAACGTCGCTCTGGCGCCCGGAGCTGCTGCCGCCCTGGCGATGTACTCGGATGGGCGGATTCCCGGTGACGAGGTCGGGCCCGTTCATCACATCTGCACGAACAAGAACCCCATCGCAGACACTACCGGGGGGCCTTGGACGCCGAGGTGCGAGGAGGTCTTCAAGAAGGCCGGGATGACTCTTGAGGACGCTGCAAACAAGGTCCGGCTCAATGGGCACGAGGGGCCTCACCCCGAATTTTATCACAATGAGGTGCTTCAGCGCCTCACTCGTTCTGTTGCGCGCTGCCGAACGGCGGAGAGCTGCCGGGCCAGTTTGATGAAGGAACTCGCGAAGATTGCAGATGAGTTGCTTACACAGGGCTCAGAATTGCGCAGTTTCATCGTGAAGTAGGAGGGTAGGGTGGAACGGAACTTCTATTGGGTGAGACTTGGCGATGTGCCCCAGTGGCTTCTAAAGACGCCGATACGGGATTCTGGTGAGGCATTTGACGAGCCTTGGATGTTCGCGGATGGTCGTGTCCTTCCACACCCTGGACCCATCAAGGCGCAAGTTTCACATCCCGGGACGAAGCGCACGTTCGTGTTCGCAGGGGTAGAGGGAACTCCCATCGTCAGCGAAGCACTCGCGAATGTCTTCAGAACACTGGCTCCTGATGACGTCCAACTGTTTCCGGTGACGGTGGACGGAGCGCCCGAATTGTATTTCGTCGTCAATGCAACCAAGGTCCTTGATGCCATAGACGAGGCACGGTGCCGGGAGGTTCATCACTATGACAAGGACGACTCAGTCCCTGAATATGAAGGAGAGTACAACTGGATCTACGGACTGCGAATAGACCCCTCGAAGACTGAAGGCGCCCATGTCTTTCGGTTGAAGAAGTTCAAGATTGCGTTCGTTGTTTCAGAGGACATCAAGAACGCACTCGAAGGGGTAGGAAACCTCGGGGTGTCGTTCGAGCGCGTAGCCGGAACGCCCGAGTCGTTCTGATGGTTGATGACAAGCTCCGAGGAGAGGGGCCCCTCGGAGCGCGGCGGAACTGACCGACCCGTACTGCTATTTCACAGGGGCGCGATTCCCTCATCGGTTGCCGCGAGGCAGTCGGCCCTCTTGGATTTCGAGGTTTCGCTCGTGGCTTGGCTGCGCGCGGGTGTGTCCTCGCCGAGCGTCGGCTGATAGGAACGCCCCATGAACCACGGTCCTCCCCGCCGGGTCGCCATCGTCGCGGCCCTCCGTACTCCCTTCGCCCGCAGCAACACCGCGTACGCACGCCTCTCCAACAAGGACATGCTGACGGACGTCCTGCGCGGTCTCGTCGAGCGCACGGGCCTGGGCGGCGTCCGGCTGGGGGAGGTGGTCGGCGGCGCGGTGATGAAGCACTCGCGCGACTGGAACCTGGTGCGGGAGTGCACGCTGTCCAGCGGGCTGGACGCCGCCACGCCCGCCTATGACGTACAGCAGGCGTGCGGCACCGGCCTGGAGGCCTGCATCCTCGTGGCGAACAAGATCGCCCTCGGGCAGATCGACGCGGGCATCGCCTGCGGCACCGACACCACGTCGGACGCTCCGGTGGCCGTGAGTCGGCGGATGCAGCGCGCGCTGATGGCGATCAACGGCGCGAAGACGCAGGGGGCGAAGATCGCGGCGGCCCTGAAGTTGCTCGACCCGCGCGCGTTCGTGCCGGAGATTCCCGTCAACGCCGAGCCTCGCACGGGCATGTCCATGGGCCAGCATGCCCAGCGCACGGCCGACCGGTATGGCATTACCCGCGAGGCCCAGGACGCCCTCTCGCTGGCGAGCCACCAGCACCTCTCGCGTGCCTACGACGCGGGCTTTTTCTCCGACCTGGTGATGCAGTACCAGGGCCTCGCGCGCGACAACAACCTGCGGCCGGACACCACCCTGGAGAAGATGGCGAAGCTGCCGGGCGCCTTCGACCGCGAGAAGGGCACCATCACCGCGGCCAACTCCTCCCCGTTGACCGATGGCGCCTCGGCCGTGTTGCTCGCCAGTGAGGAGTGGGCGCGTGCGCGCGGACTGCCCGTGCTCGCGTATCTGTCGGCGGGCGAGGTGGCCGCGGTCGACTTCGTCGACGAGCGCGAGGGGCTTTTGATGGGCGGCGCTTACGCCGTCCCCCGCATGCTCCAGAAGCGCGGGCTCGCGCTGGGGGACTTCGACTTCTACGAGATTCACGAGGCCTTCGCCTCCGTGGTGCTGTGCACGCTGGCTGCCTGGGAGTCGGACGCCTTCTGTCGCGAGCGGCTCGGGCTTCCGGGGGCCTTGGGGGCCATCGAGCGTGACCGGCTCAACGTGAAGGGCAGCTCCATCGCGGCCGGACATCCCTTCGCCGCCACGGGCGGTCGCATCGTGGGTACGCTGGCCAAGGCATTGTCCGAGGCGGGCTCCGGCAAGAAGGGCCTCATCTCCATCTGCGCGGCGGGCGGTCAGGCCGTCACCGCCATCCTCGAAACCTAGGGAGCGACGACTTCATGGCCGACAAGCTGATGACGCTGGCGAACAACCCCGTGACGGGAGGGCTCGTGAGGGCGCTGGGTCTGCCGACCCCGCCGCCGCTGGCACGGGCCAAGGAAGGCTGGGTGGCACAGCCCTTCGTGGACCGTGTGGTGTTGCTGGGCACGGCACCCGGTGGCTTCGCGACGGAGGCTGCCCGGAGCGCGCTCTCGGGCGGAGGCGCGCGCGTGCTGGACGTGTTGCCGGAGCAGGAGGGCCGAGGTGTGGATGTGGCGCTCTTCGACGCCACGGGGCTCTCCACCCCGGCTGACTTGCGCGCCCTCTACGATTTCTTCCACGTGACGGTGCCGCGACTGGCGCGCAACTCGCGTGTGCTGGTGCTCGTGGGGCTTCCCGAGGAGGCACCGGGGCCCGCGGCGGCCGCCGTGGCGCGTGGTGCCGAGGGCTTTGTGCGGAGCCTGGGCAAGGAAGTGGGACGGCGCGGTGCCACGGCCAACCTCGCTTACGTCGCGCGGGGTGCCGAAGACCGGCTCGCTGGGCCCGTGCGCTTCTTCTGCGGCGTGCAGGCCACCTATGTCTCCGGACAGGCGGCCCGAGTGACGTCCTCCGTGCGCCCCGTGGTTTCGGCGCTCATGGTGGCCGCGCTGAAAGGGAAGGTGGCGTTGGTCACCGGGGCCGCGCGAGGCATCGGCGCGGCCACGGCCGAGCGCCTCGCGCAGGAGGGGGCTCGTGTGGTTCTCCTGGACGTGCCCGCGCTCCAGGATGCCCTGGAGGCCACAGCCGCCCGTGTGGGCGGAGAGGCCCTGGCGCTCGACATCACGGCCCCCGATGCGCCCGCACGCCTCGTGGCGGAGCTGCAAGGGCGCCACGGCGGCGTGGACGTGGTGGTGCACAACGCGGGAATCACCCGTGACCGCACGATCGCCAAGATGACGCCCGAGGCGTGGGACCAGGTGCTGTCCGTCAACCTCGCCGCCATCATCGCCGCCGACGAAGCGCTGCTTGCCTCCGGTGCGCTGCGGGACGAAGGGCGCCTCGTGTACCTCTCCTCCATCAGTGGCGTGTCGGGCAACTTCGGGCAGACGAACTACGCGGCGACGAAGGCGGCTCTCATCGGCTACGTGGCGGCGCTCGCGCCGACGCTCGCGCCGCGTGGCATCTGCGCCAACGCGGTGGCTCCGGGCTTCATCGAGACGGCCATGGTGGCGAAGATGCCTCTCATGACGCGCGAGGTGGGCCGCCGGCTCAACTCCCTGTCACAGGGCGGCCAGCCGCGCGACGTGGCGGAACTCATCACCTTCTTCGCCAGTCCCGGGGCATACGGGGTGACGGGCAATACCTTGCGTGTTTGTGGACAGGGCCTCGTCGGCGCCTGAGTGACCCGGGCGCGCTTCTCGCCGGGCGCGCTTCTCGCCGGGCGCGCTTCTCGCCGGGCGCGGTTGCATGGAGGGCGAACACCTGGGGCGACACGTCGCTCCAGATGCCGCCCTGCTCTGATGAGCGCCCGCCGACGCAAGTCACTTCGCCATCAGCCTGTCTCGCTCTAGTTGCCTTGCTCTGATGCAAGACGACACGGAAGGGCGCCACCCGTCGCGCGGTCGTGACTCCGGGTTGGCTCCGTTCATTCCCGATGTGACGAGCCCAGTCCGTGGGCCACCTTCCGGAACGCATCGCGCGCTTCCGGCGTGAAGGTCGCGCCCACGAACACATGGAATGCGCCGGGGTACTCGTACAGCCGGATGCTTCCGCCCACGGCCTCCACTTTCTCGCGGAGCTCGCGGGCGTCCAGGATGAACAAGTCATCGGTGCCCTGGAACACGTCGATGGGCGGCAATCCGCGCAGGTCGCCGTGAATCGGGCTGAGGGTGGGAAGCGAGAGGTCATCGCCCCCCGCCCACCACTGCCCCGCCTCCAGCAGGCGCGCGGTGCTCAGCATGACGTCGCGTGGCTCGATGGCGGGGATGCCCGGGTTCGTCATGGCGAGATCCAACCAGGGCGAGAACAGGATGAGTCGTCCCGGGAGTGGCAGGCCGAGGTCTCGGAAATGAAACGTCTGCCCGAGTGCCAGTCCACCGCCCGCGGAGTCCCCGCACAGTGCCACCTGTGTCGCGGGGGTCGTGGCGAGGACCTGCCGGTACACCTCGGTGAGAAAGGGATAGGCGTCGCGATGCGTGAATTCGGGCGCCAGCGGATAGATGGGGACGGTGACACTCGCACCGGTGTGCCGGATGAGTGACTCGATGATGCGCCAGTGAGGGAGGATGAACTCGTTCACGTACGCGCCGCCGTGCGCGTAGATGAGGTGCCATCCGCTGGCACGCTGGCGTGGCGTCAATTTGAACACCGCGCGTCCGGCGACCTTTCGTTCCTCCACGTTCGTGAGCGCGTGCAGTGCGCGCGGTAGCGCAGGAACGGTGGGATACGTGCGCGTCTTCGCGGTCCGCCGGAAGGCCTCGGGGTCCGAGCGGTACTTCTTTCGGAGGCCCAACCAGAACTTCGCGGCGCTCATCCTGAGACTGCTCATGCGACTCCTGAAGCCCAGGATGGAATCGCCAGGCTTCGCGTCGTCACGTTCCATCCTCGGATGCGGAGAGTCTACGCCAAGATCGACGGACTCCGCGCAACTGACACGAGGCCCAACTCATCCCCTGCCATCAGTGTGCAGGTGTCGAAGAGGGCGAGGACGCCGTGAGTCCGCACGCCCGGTTGGCGGGAACGGCCACGTCGAGCTTCTTCGGCTTGGGCAGGTCGAGGTGCTCCATGATGCGGATGAACTCCTCCCGACTCTTCCCCGCCACGCGGGGGTTGTGCCGCTTCTCCTCGGCGATGCTCGTGACGGTGCGGCCCTTGTAGTCGTGCGCGGGGTAGACGAGCGTCGTGTCCGGGAGCCCGAAGAGGACCCGCGTGACGCTGTCGTAGAGTTGGCTCGCGTCCCCGTTCTGGAAGTCGGTGCGCCCGTTGCCGCGCACCAGCAGGGCATCCCCGGTGAAGACACGGTCCCCCAGGAGGTAGCTGACGCTGTCGTCCGTGTGGCCCGGTGTCGCGAGCACCTGGAAGTCGAGCTGGCCAATCCGCAGGTGATCCCCGTGGTGGACCTGGACGTCGGCGCATGCGGCACCTCTCACGCCCCCCACCACCGTGCACCGAGTCCTCGCCCTCAAGGCACCAGATGCTGTGACGTGGTCGGCATGTACGTGGGTGTCGAAGACATGCGTCAGCGTGAGGTCCAGCTCGCGCACCAGCTGAAGATCTCGGTCGACCTGCTCCAGCACGGCGTCGATGAGGACCGCCTGACCCGTCGACTCATCTCCGAGGAGATAGGTGTAGGTCGAGGACTCGGAATCGAAGAGCTGGCGGAAGATCATGTCGAAGCCTCTTGTCCCTGTGACTCGAGGGGGAAAGGTCTCGGGCCCCTCATCCTCAGAGTGCGACCCGCGGGGGCAGGAGTGGACAGTCGAGTGACGAGGGGCCCGCTCCCCGCGCATGAGGGCTTGCCGCCAGTGTCCCCGCGTGCAAGCTCACCCTGTCTTCCATCGAAGGTGCGCTGGCGCACCTGCCTGCCTCCGGAGCCTCACCATGAAGTCCTCTCTCGTCGTCGCGACCGTGCTCGCGAGTCTCCTCCTCGGTGCTTGTGCCAGCCGGCAACGGCCGGTCCGGGACGAGGCCCACCGCTGGGTCGACGCGGGCGCCACCCTGGTGGATGTCCGCACCCCGGAGGAGTTCGCCGCCGGTCACCTGCCCGGTGCGGTGAACATCCCCGTGGACGACCTGTCCCAGCGACTCCAGGAGCTCGGCTCGCCGGAGAAGCCCCTGGTCATCTACTGCCGCAGCGGTGGACGCAGCGCTCGCGCCGAGAAGCTGCTGAAGGAGCAGGGCTTCCAGCAGATCCTCAACCTCGGCCCCATGTCGACGTGGGAGTGACCTCGGGCCGCGCGCCAGGCGCCCTCGTCCGTGTCACGGCAAATCAGGCCGAGATGCACGCCCCGAAAGCCAGTGGGTCATACAGCCAGGTCGGGCTGGAGCATTGATCACGCGGGTTGCTCTCCACGTCCTTGAGCAGCAGCGCTCAGGCCGCAGGCGTCAGACGGGAAGGCTGGCCGGGGTGCCCACGAGCCTCCAAGGCCTGGACACCCTCCTCGCGCTGCCCTTCAGCAGACAGCAGGAGCCCTGCGGCACGCCCTGCCGCCCGCCGCGGTGCAGCAGCCCTGTCAGCAGGCGCCGCTGTCCCTGAGGCAGACCGTCACTTCGAGCGCTGCTCAAGCTTCCGCAATTCTCTCTCCACATACTTGCGTTGAGCCGCAGTGCTCTTTCGCAACAGGAAGGACCGATAGGCATTGATGGCCTCAGGTCCCTTCCCCATGTCCCGAAACAGGTCTCCCCGATTCAAATAGAGCACGTCGCGCTCGTGGCCCGTCGCGGTGAGCAGCGCCAGGCAGTCGTCGAGGACGGCCTGGGCCTGGAACCACTCCTTGTGGGACCACAGCGCGAAGCCGAGGTTGTTGAGGATCTCGGCCCAGAGGTCGATGATCGCCTCCCTCTGTTGGTCCACCTGTGGCCTCAGGATGTCGCTCACCACCCGGAATCCATTGCGCAGGTCCAGGGGCGCCCCGGCGATGAGCCGGCCTTCCGCGAGCCATGTCCGGTAGATTGTGGTCCACTCACTGAGCGCCGCCTCTTGCTGCCCCGTGCTCCACTGAGTGAGCGCACTTTCGCTCACGGCAAGCAGGTCTTGGCGGATGCGATGGAGGCCCTCCAACTCCTTCAGGTCTCTGTCGGCGCTACTCTCTGTCGTCCATCCGCTCTCTTGCATCTCCTCGATCTGCGGAAGGGAGTATGTGCGCCCCATGTATGCCTCGCACGTGACGTCTGCCTCGCCCTTCTGCGCGAACGTGCAATCACAGGTAGGAAGCGCGGTGCCCCCGCCCGACCAGCTCAAGCTGTCCGCGACGCGGGACAAGGAGATGGACTCGTCGGCGTCGGGGAGGATCTCCTCGACACACGCGCAGATCTTCCGTGTCATGGCCTCGCTGGCCATGGCATCCACCTTCGAGCTGACGCTGTCGATGACCCACAGGGAGCACCCATCCCGAGGCGCGGCGAGCAGCCAGCGGGAGTTGGGCAGGTAGGCCCACGTGAGGTCGCGGGCCCCTCCGTCCCTGGGACCCAGTGCCTTCTCCAGGGCGACCGCTGCCTCCGGAAAGGCCTCCTCGGGGGAGCGTCCTTCATCCGGGAAGTGGGAGACGCCCCATACCTTCTGCTTGCGCTGGAGCCGGACCAGACATCGCTGAGGACCATTGCCGAAGCGGATGGCGGCGGAGGTCGCACTCTCGGGCTCGGGGACGAGCCGCGCCACCTCGCCCATTGTCGGACAGCCATTGAGCGGCAGGCTCGTTCGCACCAGAGCCGGGGCAACGGGCTGCCCCGTGCGTGGGTCCACCACGAAGAAAGCGTCATGGAAGAGGGGCGGTTCCACGCGGTCGCGGGTCCATGGACTGGGGACGACGAAGTAGCCCACGCGAAGTCCGACCTCTGGGAGTTCGACCCATTGCTCCTCGACGAGGAATCGTCCGCGACGCCAGTCCTGGAAGGCGGAAGTCTTCTTGAGATTCGCCGACGAAATCTCTGGGGAGGGCATGGCCCCAGCGGCGACAAGGAGTGACAAGAGGAGGGGAAGCATGGACGATCCGTGAATCTACTCCAGACGCGGCCTCGACGTGAGCTCAGGGCCCCAGGTGAGGTGCCCCCGTGTGTGCATGGTAGGGGACGGCGGCCTCACTCGCGGTTGTCGAAGCATGGCTCACGCGGGTTGCTCTCCGCGTCCTTGAGGACAGCTCAGTCGTCATCGTCGTCGCCGTCACCCGCGCCGCCGAAGATGCCTTCCGCCTCCGCCGGGGTCGGCGCGTCGAACGTGCAGGTCAGCTCGTCGCCATTCTCATAGCGGTAGATGAAGTGACCCGCGGCGCGCTTGTCGTCCACCACATCGAACGTCACGGAGCCTCCCCTCGGCAGTCCGGACGCCTCGTGGTAGCCCCTCCCGGAGCCCGACGATTTTCTCAGGGTGCCATACCAGCCGTGCACCAGCAGATTCACCTCCGGGGCGAACTCGGTCTCCTTGTTGATGAGCAGCACCGTCCGCGAGCCACTGCCCTCATCGATGCGCCTGTCCTTATCCAGGAGGATGTCCACGCCAAAGCCCGTCAGTCCCGCCTGACCGCGCGGGAGATAGGTCAAGTTCACCCAGTTGGAATCGTAGGCCTCGTCCATCAACCGGGAGGCCACGCCATCGATGGGCCAGACCACGGCCTCTCCCAGATAGGTGCCTCGACATTCTCCCGTTGCGTCCCGGCCACCACCACAAGCGGTGAGGAACAGGGCGGTGGCCATCCATGGAAGCGCCGCGCGAAGACTCAGACAGTTCATGGCTGCCATTCTAGGGGCATCCCATGTCTGATTTCCTCAACGGACCAAAAGAACAGTCTCCCTGGAATTGCCTGACGCGGTGCATTGCCTGGCGGAATCCCTGACATGCGTCACTTCAGGCCAAGGTCGACGCCGTCGAGAGCAGCACGGGAAGAACCTGCTCCGCGGGCCCCAGGACCTCGACGTCGAAGTCCGGATGGCGGGGCTCCATGGGGGTGAGATTGACGAGGAGCGTCCACGCCCCCGCGTACTTCGCGCCCCGGACGAAGTTGGCTGCGGGGGCCACCGTCCCGGACGTTCCGATGGCGATGAAGAGGTCACAGTCGCGCAGGGCCTTCTTGGCCGCCCACTCCGCGTCCACGGGGAGGGGTTCACCGAACAAGGTGATGGCGGGGCGGAGGAAGTGACCGCACGCGGGGCACGCGGGGGCCGCATCGGGCTGTGAAGTGTCCGCGAAGGGGCTCTGCGTACACGCTGGATTGGAGCAGCAGGTGCGCAGCAGGGAGCCGTGCAACTCGACGACCTCCGGGCTGCCCGCGCGGGTGTGGAGCCCATCCACGTTCTGCGTCAGGAGGGTGAAGGTCGAGCCCTTCCCGAGCCGCCCCGCCCATTCCGCGAGTGCGAGGTGCGCCGCGTTCGGCTGGGCGTCCCCCACCAGTCCTCGCAGCGAGCCGAAGAGCTTCCAGACGCGAGAGGGGTCGCGTGCGAGGAGCTCCACGTCTGGGACCTCTTCCATGCCAGGACGCGTCCACAGTCCACCGGGACCACGGTAGGTGGGCAGGCCCGAGGCCACGGAGATGCCCGCGCCGGTGAGCACCACGATGTGGCGCCAGGTGCTCGACTGGAGTCGATGGCGGAGCTGCCGCAGCACGTTCTCTTCGGTGAGCAGGGCGGTCATGGTGTCGCGCCAGTCTAGCGACTCTGGCTGAAGAGGTGCTTCGCCATGAAGTCCACGAAGACGCGCAGCTTGGGAGACAGGTAGCGGCTGGACGGCCACAGCATCCGGAACGTGCCTTCGTGCTGCGTGTGGTGTTCGAGCACCGTCGCCAGGGTGCCGTCCGCGAGCTGGCGGCGGATGGCGAAGTCCGGCAGGCAGGTGATGCCGAGGCCCTGCTCGGCCATGAAGATGAGCGGTTCGATGGTGCTCACGACCGCCGTCGTCGGCAGCTCCAGCTCCTTGCGCCCGCGTCGCAGGGGCCAGCGCTCCAGCTTGCCGTTGGTCGCGAAGCGGTGATGCAGGCACGCATGGGACTTGAGGTCCTCGGGCTTCCGGGGCGTCCCTCTTCGCGAGAGATAGTCGGGCGAGGCGACGAGCGTGAGGCGGAAGGTGCCCAGCACCCGCGTCATCAACCGGGAGTCGCTCACCTCGCCCGCGCGCACCACCCCGTCGAAGCCTTCATCAATCACGTCGACGAGCCGGTCTGAGAAGTCGAGGTCGAGCTCGATTTCGGGATACGCGCGCATGAATGCGCTCAGCGTCGGCATCATCAACATGCCGGCCAGGGGCATGCTGACGCGCAGCTTGCCGCGCGGCGCACCCTGCGTCTGCGCGAGCTCCAGCTCCGCGGCTTCAACCTCGCAGAAGATGCGGCGGCAGCGCTCGAGGAAGAGCGCACCCTCTGGCGTCAGGGTGATGGTGCGGGTGGAGCGGTGGAAGAGCCGCACGCCGAGCCGTTCCTCCAGTCGAGCCACGGCCTTGCCGATGGCCGATGACGACACCCCCAGCTGCCGTCCGGCGAGCGTGAAGCTGCGCGCATCCGCGGCCTGCACGAAGGCGTTGAGTGAGCCGAGACTGTCCATGCGCCAAACCTCGATTGCGGACATTTCTGTCCGATGTGCTCGGAACTGTAGCGCGGTGGTCGTGACCGCACCTCGAATCTATTGTTTCAGCCATCGACGTCGACGGAGGTCGCCTCGCCCCGTGGGTGGGGGCTTCGCCGTCGGCCGACGTCCTCCCTCTCCTCTGACTGGCGACACCATGACTTCGACGACCACGCCCCGCGCCCAGGCCGCGCCTGCTCCCGGACTCCGACACGCTGACGGCACGGCCGAGCGGGAGGAGCGGCTTCCCATCGCCGGGCTGCTTGCCCTGGCCATGGCCGCGTTCATCACCGTGCTGACCGAGGCGCTGCCCGCGGGGCTGCTGCCTCGGATGAGCGCGGACCTTGGTGTCTCCGAGGCACTGGTCGGCCAACTGGTCACGCTCTACGCCATCGGCACGCTGGTGACGGCGATTCCCCTGACGGCCGCGACGCAGGGCTGGCGACGTCGCCCGTTGTTGATCCTCGCCCTCCTGGGCTTCGTCGTCGTCAACACGGTGACGGCGGTGTCGACGAACTTCGTGCTGACGCTCGGCGCGCGGTTCTTCGCCGGGGTGTTCGCGGGATTGTTGTGGGCGCTTGTCGCCGGCTACGCGGCGCGCATGGTGCCGGAGCACCAGCAGGGCAGGGCGATGGCCATCGCCATGGTGGGCATCCCGCTCGCGCTCTCGCTCGGAATCCCTGCCGGGACCTTCCTGGGTGCCGCCGTCGGCTGGCGCGTCACCTTCGGCATCATGAGCATCCTCACCGTCATCCTGGTCGGCTGGGTGTTCGTCAGGCTCCCAGACTTCCCGGGCCAGACGGGGGACCGTCGCATGTCCATCCGGAAGGTGTTCATGCTGCCGGGGATCCGGTCCGTGTTGTTCGTCACGCTCGCCTTCGTGCTCTCGCACAACGTTCTCTATACGTACATCGCGCCCTTCCTCGCTCCGGCGGGCATGGCGAAGAACATCGACATCGTCCTGCTTGTCTTTGGTGTCTTCGCGCTCGTCTCCATCTGGGTCATCGGCGTCTTGATTGATCGCTGGCTGCGAGAGCTGGTGCTCGTCAGCACGGCGCTCCTCGTGTTGGTGTCGTTCGCGCTCGGTCTGTGGGGGAGTGTTCCCGCTGTCGTCTACGCGGGCGTCGCGGTCTGGGGGCTGGCCTATGGCGGAGCCGCCACGCTCTTCCAGACGGCATCCGCGAAGGCGGCGGGAGAGGCGGCGGACGTCGCCCAGTCGATGATCGTCACGGCCTGGAACATCGCCATCGCGGGGGGCGGCATCGCGGGCGGCGTGCTCCTCGAGACGCTGGGAGTCGTTTCCTTCCCGTGGATGCTCGTCATCCTGCTGGTGCCGACGCTGCTCGTCGCCTGGGGGGCGAAGCGCCACGGTTTTCCGCCCGCTGCAGGGCGGCGCTGACGGCGGGCGGACGGACGGCTTCGAGCCGTCGACCGGTACGAACGGCTAGGCACCGCCTCCCGAACCGCGCGCCCGCTCCGTCCCCTTCAGCGCGGCATCGCACAGGCGCGCGATGACCATGCCCCCATTCGCGGCGGCGACGTCGCTGTCGGGCGCGAACTCGGTGATCGTCAGGCCGACGACATCGTTGGTGGCGGCCAGCCGTTCGACCAGCGACACCGCATCGGCCACTGAAGGCCCGCCGGGCTCGCGGTAGGCGAGGTGGGGGAATTCGTCTGGATCCAGGACGTCCAGGTCGAAATGGATGTGGAGTTTCCGGCCGGACACGCGTGCTTCGTCGAGCAGCGCGAGTCCATGCTGCCTCTGGAATTCCAGGTCGCCCTCGTCCCCCACTCGCACGCCGTAATAGAAGAATCGGTCCGCGGAGATCGGGGCCGTCAGCAGCTCCCGCATCGGGCCGGGCGCGTAGCCCATGATGGCGCTGACCGGCATGCCGTGCAGGTTCCTGCTCGGCGACGTCTCGGGCGTGTTGGCGTCGTAATGCGCGTCGATCCAGACGACGGTGAGCCCGGGGTGCCGCTGTGCCAGATAGCCGATCACCGCGATGTCCACCGCGCAATCGCCGCCTGCTGTGAGCACGCGCTCGGGAGCGTGCCGCCGCAGGAGTTCGTGCGCCGCGCGGAACTGCTCGAACAAGGCGGGCCAGGCGATCACATCGAAGTCATCGCCCGTCGCGTCGCTGAGCGGAACGTCCACGCGCGGCGCGTAGCGCGCGCAGATCTCCGCCGCCGCCGCCGCGCCGCGCGGCAGATTCCGGTGGCGACCCGAACCCTGCCATTGTCCGTACGCAAGCATCAGGTCGAAACGAGTTGCCCTGCCCGCGCGACCTTCGGTCGAATGCATGAGCCCTCCGGTGGCACGTGGCCTGGGGTGCGCCACGGAGGTTACGACCGAACCCGCCCGGGAGCGAGGACTCAGCGCGGCCACTTCACCCGCATCAGCGTGTCCAGCTCCGCGCGGTCCTCCTCACCGGAGACCGCGAAGACGCACGGGGTGAGCGAGCCGACGGTCTATGTGTGGCGCCAAGCGCTTCGGGGGCATGGACGCCAACGACACGAAGCGGCTGAAGCAACTGGAGGCGGAGACTGCCCGGCGCTCGACATCGCAGTGCAACTGACGATGGCTCTGTGGACACAGCGCGAGCGGCTATGCTCCCCTCATCGCGCGGGCCCGCTCCTGGGCATGCGCTGAAAGGCCGAGGGGCGGACCATGTCGCAGCGGAGTGCCACGTCGTGGCGGTGGCTTGCGGGCGTCGCGGTGCTCGCGCTGCCAGGGCTCGCGCCAGCGCAACATCCCCTCTACACGATTCCCTGGGAGGACAAGTCGCAGGTCCTGGAGTACCGCTCGTGTGGCTGCGCGGACTCCTGCTGGGTCGCGGAGCTGCGCGCGAAGAAGGGGCGCAAGCTGCTCGCCAGGCTGCGGTGTGACTGCGAGAAGCTCTGGGTCATCCCGAGTTGGAACTCGAAGGAGGCCGAGTACCGCGCGACCTGCGACGGCTTCGACACGGAGCGGAAGCTCGACCTCATCGCGGAGGAACTCAAGAGGGTGCTGAAGGCCCACAAGCCGGCGCCCTAGGCTCACGTCAGGGGCAGGGTCTCCAGGCTCATGGGCGCATGTCCCGCCACGCGCTCGACATCGGTCGTGACGTCCGCCAGCTCACCTGCGGCGATGGCCGTGTATGTGCTCACCCACGCATCCACCTGCCACTGCTCGGCCCCGTAGCGGGCCCGCGAGCGATACGCCTCTTCGATGCTCTCCGCCTGGTAGCGGATGGGACGCCCCAGCTTCCGACTGAGCACGGCGGCGACCTCGTCGAGCGTCAGCGACTCCGGTCCGGTCAGCGAGTACGTGCGGCCCCGATGCTCGCGGGGATTCAGCAGCACGGAGGTGGCGACATCGGCGATGTCGTCCTGTGCAACGGCCGCGACCCGTCCATGCCCCGCGGGGCCTCGGAGCACGCCGTCCTCTCCCGCCATCATGGGGAGGAAGTCCAGGTAGAGGTTGTCTCGCAACATCACCGAGGAGAAGCGCTGCTCCCGCAAGCGCTGCTCGGTGGCCCAGTGGTCCCTCGCGAAGGTGAAGGTGGCATTCGGGGCCGCGCCGTAGAACGACGTGTAGACGAGCGTCTCCACGCCCACGGCCGCCGCTGTTTCGATGAACGCGAAGTGCTCCTCCAGTCGGGTCGGCGCCTCCTTCGCGGACACGAAGAGCGCGGTCCGCACGCCCTCGAGCGCGCGGGCGAGCGCGTCGCGATTTCGATAGGTCGCGACGTGGACCTCGGCGCCCGGCAGCGAAGGGGCCCGCTTCGCGTCGCGAACGATGAGTCGCTGAGCGACTCCCTGGGCCGCGAGCCGACGCGCGATGCGTCCCCCGAGTCGACCCGTGCAGCCGGTGACGGCAATCGGTGTATCCGCCATGTCGTCTCCTCCGTGGCTGGGGCGCGAGGCCCTCAGGTGGGCCGCGTCATCCGGATGATGGGCTTGAGCGTGTCACCCTTCTCCGAGTCCTTGGCCGCCTGGTTGATCTGCTCCATGGGGTAGAACCTCACCAGCTTGTCGAACGGGAATCTACCCTGGGCGTACAGGTCGATGAGCTGGGGGATGAAGACGTCCGGGACGCTGTCGCCCTCGACGATGCCGCGCACGCTCCTGCCGGGAATCATGAGGTCATTCACGTCGAAGCTCGCCTCGGTGCCGACGGGAGGCGCGCCGACGACACCGCACGTCCCCAGGATGTCGAGCGAGTCGATGGCCTGCCGCAGCACCTTCGGGTTCCCCGTGGACTCAAGGGTGTAGTCCACGCCCCGGCCTCCGGTGACGCGCTTGATGAACTCCACCGCGTCCTCGGTCTGCCCATTCACCGCATGCGTCGCGCCCAACTCCTGCGCCAGTTGCAGGCGGTTGGGTTTGGTGTCCACGGCGATGATGGTGGTGGCCCCCGCGAGCCGCGCGGCCATGATGGCGCTGAGTCCCACCGCGCCGGAGCCGAAGGCCGCGAAGCTACGCCCGGCCTTGACTCCCAGGGAGTTGAGGACCGCTCCCGCTCCCGTGGAGATGCCGCAGCCCAGCGGCCCGAGCAGCTCCAGCGGCACGTCCTTGCGCACCTTGACGATGTTGCGCTCCGTCGCGATGGCGAAGGTGCTGAACGAGGACTGGCCGAAGAAGTGGTCATGGAGGGGCTTGCCCTCCTTTTGAATCGCGGTGGACCCGTCCATCCGCCCACCGCCCATGTTCCGCGCGTAGAACTCCCGGCAGTACGCAGGATGCCCTGACTGGCACAGGTCGCACTTTCCGCAGAAGGTGAAGGCCATCACGACGTGGTCGCCCGGGGCCACCTTCGTCACCCGGTCGCCCACGCGCTCGACGACACCCGCGCCCTCGTGCCCCAGGACGATGGGCAGCGGCAACGGGTAGAACTGGTCGCGGACAATCATGTCGGTGTGACACATGCCCGTGGCGACCATCCGGACGAGCACCTCGTCCGCCCGAGGGGCTTCGACGGTGACGTCCTCGAGCTGGAAGGGGCCGCCCTTCTTCCACACGACGGCCGCCCTGGCCTGGGCTTGCTCACTCATTGGCTCTCTCTCCTTCGTGCCGGTCCTGGCTAGGGTACGGACGCCCTGCCGGGGAGAGGAGTCTTGCCCGCTGCATTCAGCGGGGACGCAGGGAGGCTCGGCTCCACGCCAGTCGCCTGGCGCCGGCCGAGCCTCCTGCCCACGTGCGCGTGGCTACCCGCCGCGCACGCTGATGCGGTACGCGGTGCCGCTGGTGCACTTGCCGACCTGCTGGACCACCGTGAGGATGTCCGTCGCCACCAGGTCGCGGCTCAAGAGGATGACGTTGCCGCTGCCGTCGCCAATCTCCTTGTTGGTGCTGTCATAGACGCGGATGCGTGCGCCGGGGACAGCCTGCGACACGATGACGAAGTTGGTGCCCGCGAGCGGCTGGAGGATGCGCGGCGCCGGCAGTTCCTTGCAGCTCCCCGCCGGCGGCGTCTGGTTCGTTGGGCCCGCATCACACAGCTTCTGCTGGGCGACCAGGACCTCTCCGGAGTTCAGGGCGCGGCCCAGGGGCGTGGCGAAGTCGTAGTCCGGGAACCAAGAGATGGGCGTGGAGAAGCCACCCGCGGAGCCCACACCCAACACGTCGATGCTCGTCCGGGCGCCGTTCGTCAGCGAGCCCAGGCTGACCAGCTGCTGACCCGCGAAGGTCTGCGGCGGGTCGAACGAGGGAGCGGGGATGTTCGCGGGCGCCTTCACGGCCTTCTGGGGCGCGGACTCCGGGCTCTTGTCGCCGCACAGGCTGATGACCGCCTTGTACTCGTCGCCCACGACGAAGGGCGTCTTGCCCGGGCGGATGGCCGTCCAGTCCGTGCTGGTCGATGACGAGACGGCCGAGCCTCCGTTCACCGTGACGGTGAGCTTCGCGCCCGGGACGTGGCGCACGGAGATGACCTCCGCGCACTCGTAGATGAGCGTCGGGTCGATGGCGGGCGCGGGCAGTCCCGTGGGGAAGTCGACCTTGTGGTCGCGGACCTTGATCTCCGGTGAAGGGCCGGACACCGCCGCACCACTCTCCTGCCGGGCGGAGACCTTGTCACCGGCGACCAGCGCCGGCACGTTGAACACCTCGTGGTTGGGACTGCGGGCGATGAGCGAGCCCACGTCGGTGCCGTTGATGGTCAGCGTCACCTTCGCGTCGAGCACCGCGCCGCGCACCGCGACCTGCGTCGCGCAGCCATACAGCGGGTCGATGACCACGGGCGGCGAGAGATAGCCCGTGTCATCCGGGATGTTGCCGGGCACCGTGGTCCCCGTCGGCTTCGGCGCCTTGCAGGCCTTGCGCAGGGCGTCGACGTGCGCGGTGAACTGTGAGCGGTCCGCGCCGTAGGGCGGCATCGTTCCAGGCAGCGGAGGGCTGACGGCGGTCTCCAGGACGATGGTGCAGTAGCCGGGCAGCTCCTTGGAGAGCGCGGGGAATCGGCGACCGGAGCCGCCCGCGCGGTGGCAGCTGTCGCAGCGACCCTCGGAGGACACGGCCTCCAGCAGATACGAGGGGCCCGGGTTCTGCGGCCAGTCCTGATGGACGATGGGCTCGTACCAGCCCGTCCCGAACAGGTCCAAGCCGATGAAGGGGGGCTTCTCCGGGTGGACGACGAAGGGGTTCTCGCCCGCGTGGCAGTCCGAGCAGGTGCCCTGGTCGTTGGCTTCAAGGGCATAGCCACCCACGAAGTCCTTGATGTCCACCTGCACGCCTCGGATGAAGGTCTTGCTCGCGGGGTTGTCCCAGAAGCACGCCTTGTTGCTGAGCGTGCCGAGGCAGATGATGCCGAGCAGGTCGATGGACTTGTCGTCGCGCAGGTAGCGGGGCAGGGCGAGGCAGACACCCGGCGGCTTGTCGCTAGTGTAGTGCATCAACTCCGCCTTCTCGGTGGTGCTGATGAACTCGTCTTCGATGACGCCTCGGTTGACCCAGCCCGCGGAGAACATGGGCGGAGGAATGGGCACCCCGGCGGCGGCGCACTCGCGGATGTAGGCTTCGCCACTGTTCTCCGTGATGGAGAAGGTCTTGATGCCCTGGGCCTCCAGCTTCCTCGCGACGTCGGCGCCCACGCCCTTCGTCTCGTGCTGCTCGTCTCGTCCCACCTTCGACGTGCTCAGGCGCTTGAGGTAGTGCATGCGCAGAGCGCCGTTGAGGGAGCGGATGCGAGTGAAGTCCTCGGGGCGCAGCGTGTCGTTCAACCAGTCGATGTACAGCGCGTTGGCGAGCACCTCGTCCTCCACCTGACTGGTGATGACCTTGCGCGGGCCGTCGATGTCGAGGCCGCCTTTCTCCAGGGCCTGACGCCGCAGGGTCTCCAGGAAGTCCTTCTGCGTGCGCTGCACCATTCCAAGGTCAGCGGTGATGACCTTGCCGCCCTCCCCGAGGAAGGCGCCGTGGCCATAGGTGATGACGCGCTCGTCCACCGGGGGCTCGGCGCTCTGGCAGCCAATGAGACTCATCGCTGTCACGACGGCGAGAAGAAGGGTCAACCGTGGAGTTTCAAGCATGGGTCGTCCAGGGGTAGGAGTTGCGACGCGGCGGTGACTGCGATTCCAAGGCCCGCGCTGGCTGAACGGCACTCCCCCCATTTCTTCCCTCAAATGCCGCGAGCGGCCTGTCGTGCGGGCGCCCGGGTTGGAGGTGTTCGGACCGGACGAGGCGTGAGGCGCTGCGCGAGCAGTACGGTATTGAACACCGCCCGGGCTACGAGGACTTCGAGCAGGGTGAGCTTGAGCTTCAGCGCAGTGCCGTGGCTCACCCCGCGGCGAGACGGCGGGGCGCGAGGCCCTCCAGGGCGGTCGCCAGGCGGTGCGCGGCCTCACTGGCCTCGCGTCTCCAGGCGATGCGCCAGGAGCGCTGCAGCGGCCCCGAGGCGAGCCGCTTCGCGACCAGGTCTCCCTTTCCGAGATGCGGTCCGGCGATCCACTCCGAGATGACGGCGACGCCCAGGCCGGCGCGCGCGAGGTCGAACATCGCCTCCGTCAGGGGGAGTCGCTCGAAGCGGAGGCGGGGGCGCTCCCGGCCGAAGACCTGGGTGAGGAACCAGTGGGACTCCGCCGGAGGTGTCTGGGACGTGAGCAGGGTGTGCTCACGCAGGTCATCCCGCGTGAGTGTCTTTCGTCCCGCGAGCGGGTGCGATGAGGACACGACGAAGACAATCTCATCGGAGAAGAGCTTGCGGGCCCCGAGCGTGGCGCGAGGGATGGTTGCCTGGGTGAGGAGCGCGACGTCGATGTCTCCCGCTTCGAGGGCCGGGATGGGGTCGCGCGTGTGTTCCACGGCGAGGGTGACCTCCAGCCCCGGCATGCTCCTGCGCAGGTCCACGAGCAGGGAGGGGAGCCAGTGGTAGGCGGTGTAGCACTCGCACACGAGGCGCAGGCGGAGGGGTGGGGCGGCGGGTGTGAGGACACAGCGCTCCAGGTCACCCAGCTCGACGAGCAGTCGCGAGGCGCCGGCGACGAGCTGTCTCCCTGCTTCGGTGGGGACGAGGCCGCGGTGGGTGCGGTCGAAGAGGCGGGTGCCGAGCTTGTCCTCCGCGAGCAGCAGGGCGCGGCTGACCGCGGGCTGCGTGAGGTGGAGCACGGAGGCGGCCTGCGCCGTCGTACCCGCCGAGGCGAGGGCCACGACGACGCGCAGGTCCTTGATGTCGAGGCGGGTGTTGGGGGGGCTGGCGATGTCACTCATGCATCGAGCCTATGCGAAGGATGCGTTGGACGCATAGGTCGGCGGGGGCCAGAGTCGTCGGCGTTCCCAGAGGGGAACGTGTTCGACGTCCTGGAGGAATGACCATGCAGCTCTACTTCTCTCCGCTGGCCTGCTCGCTGGCGACCCGTATCGCACTCTACGAGACTGGCGCGAAGGCCACGTTCGTGGAGGTGGACCCGAAGACGAAGCGCACGCAGGACGGCCAGGATTATCGGGAGATCAACCCGCTGGGCTTCGTGCCGACCATCCGGACGGATGACGGAGACATCCTCTCGGAGAACGCGGCCATCCTCCAGCACGTGGCGGAGCGTTGGCCGGAGGCGAGGCTCGCGCCGACGGAGCGCAAGGAGCGTGAGCGGCTCCAGCAATGGCTGTGTTTCATCGGCACGGAGTTGCACAAGGCGGTCTTCACGCCGCTGCTGGACCCCGCGGCGCCCGAGGGGGCGAAGGCCTATGCCCTGGGGAAGGCGACCTCACGGCTGGACCTGCTGGAGAAGCACCTGAGCGGTCGCGAGTTCTTGTTGCAGGAATTCAGCGTCGCCGACGCCTACCTGTTCGCGGTGCTGGGGTGGTGCGTGGCGACCCCCGTGGACCTGAAGAAGTGGCCCGCGTTGGTCTCCTACGTCTCGCGTCTCCGGGAGCGGCCGAGCATCGCGCAAGCGTTTCGCGAGGAGCGGACGCTCTACTCGGAGTACCAGGCCCGAAACCCGACGAAGGCGTGAGCGACTCGGAACGGCGTGACACGCTTGGTGGAGTTCGTACCTGGCGCGCATCGGTAGGGAGTCCGGTGCGTGCAGCTCGCTCCGGACTCCCTGGCCGTCCTCACCCGCGCATGCAGTCGAGCAAGACCTGCGTGCGGTAGGGCTGGTTCCGCCGAGGTGGCTCCGGCATCAAGACGGTGCGAGCGCACGGCACGACGTAGCGATGGTGCAGCAAGGCGTCCGCCGTCTCCGTGGCCCGCTCGTAGTCAGGCCACTCCAGGGTCATGACACAGGTGCGCGTCCTGCAATCGACGCCCAGCACGGAGAACGGCCGACGCGTGCGCAACGTGTCCAGGTCGGCGCGGAGTCCCGTCTCGGTGGGCACGGCCCAGCCGGGTTGAATGGGCTCCTGGTCGTGGCGGTGAAGCTCGCCCGCGTAGTCGGCGA
>NZ_JABUMT010000007.1:0-143448 GCF_013336715.1 Myxococcus sp. CA056 | reverse complement strand
GCTCCTCGGCGGGGTCTACCGGGGCCGGCGGGGAAGGTCGCACGGTGGCTTCCTCGGGGACCACGGGCGGTGCCGCGTCGGAGAGGCTCACCGCGGAAGGGGCGCGGAGGGTGAGCGTGGCTCCCGCCGCGCCGACGGCACATGCCGCCAGCGCGAGGAGCACGCGTCCGGAAAGGAAGGGGACGGTGCGATTCTTCATGGCCGGTCCCTCACATCACGGCTTGTAGAGGGTGTAGCCCACCGCCGAGCTGAACCCGGCGTCGCCACGGCCCGGGAGCTGGATGAGGACATAGGGGTAGTCCCAATGCGCCGTCCTCCAGTAGTAAAGCGAGTCCACACCCGTGTGGTACATCGGCACGTCATAGGTGCCCGTGTTCGCGCTGCGCACCGCGCCGCCGCACCGGCCGCCCGTGGCCCAGCGCCAGGCGACGCAAGCCATCGCATAGATGTCGTGACCGCTGTGGCCGTCGTATCCATGGACGTTGACCTGGGAGATGCTGCTCAGCGGAAACGCCGTGTCCACCACGACGGGGCAGCGCAGGTCGATCCACTGCCAGTTGATGCCCTCCGAGCGGTTGCGCACGCCGTGCGTCGTCGCGTCGAAGTCGGCCTCGGGCCGGTCCTCGGTGCTCTGGAAGCAGGCGAAGGCGGAGGTCAGGCGCTCGGCGGCGACGGCCGGGGCCACGGGGGCCAGCAGGAGCGCGGGCAGCAGCGCGGAGAACAACGCGCGAAGCGAGGTCTTCTTCATGTTCAGCGGGTCCTTTTCTTCACAAGAAGCACCGTCTTGGTGCCCAGGACCGCATGTGCAACGCGAATGCCGTGCGTTTCGCCCAGGTCGCTCAAAGCCAAACATCCGAAAGGACTGAGTCACCCGGGGCCGTCGGCATCTGGCACAGGTGTGCCAGGTGTGCCATCGGATGTGCCCGCCAGCGCGGACGAACGAAGGGGTGGCCGTGAGCCCGGTCGCTCCGCGTCACATCGCGACGGAGCGGACTCCTGCCTCGTGGAACCGAACCTCGGGAGGGCCGACATGAGCGCGATTCAAATCATCCTCATAGGAATGCTGGGCAGCGCGTTGCAGGAGCTGCTGCACTGGTACGGGCTGCGAGAGCATCTAGGGACGGGGCGCTACAAGGCGCTCATGCGGTCCATTCCCTACTGGGTCATCACGGGCCTGATGATTGTCGGCTCCGGCGTGGCGGTGTGGGCGTGGTTCGCGGGGGACGGCAGTATTCCCGCGCGCCAGTACCTGGTCCTCGGCGCCGCGCTCCCGCTCATCTTCAAGAAGGCCGTGGAGGTCGTCACGGGAGCCAAGCCCGGCGTGGCGGCGAGCAGTCCCACCGCGGCCGCGAACAGCGGCAAGCTCGCCGACTACTTCCAGGGGGCGGGAGGCTCCCGGGTGGCCTGAGTGGGACCAGGAGGCGACGCAATGACAGTCGCGACGCGGTGGGCGCGGGAATCTTCTCGTGCCGCTGCTTGCGATGGTTTCGTGGGGAATGCTTCTCAGCGCGCATCGCCGACAGGCTTTGACACCGCCTGGGAGGAGGGCTAGGGAAGGGCCTCACGCGCATCTGGGGGGCCGGGACGCGCGGGAGAATGCCCATGACTTCGCGTCTTGTGTCCCTGCGCATCGTCTCTCTCTCATCCCTGTCTGTCGGACTGGCGCTGGCCTGTGTGCTCGGAGCGTGTTCCTCCAAGGAGGATCCACCCAAGCCCTCGTCACGAGCGCCCGGGGTGGCCCGCATCCAGATAGAGGATGCACTGGTGGAGCCCGGTGTGCCCGTGCGCTTCCGCTGCACGGCCGCGGATCCGGACGGAGACTCGCTGACCTATGTCTTCGATTGGGGCGCGGGCGGAACGCTTCCCCAGTCCCCGGAGGTCGATAGCGGGACGATGTCCGGCGTGGACATCCCCTTCACGCAAGAAGGCACCTTCCAGGCGCGGTGCCGCGCGGTGGACTCGGCTGGCAACGAGGGGGCGTGGTCGCCTCAGCTCACCTTCATCATCCGGGGCGTGCAGCCCGACGGAGCCTGGGGGCTCCAGGTGGAGGTCGTGGGGCAGGGACGGGTGACGAGCACTCCCTCGGGCATCGACTGCCCCGGCACCTGTGGTGTGCGGCACCCCGCCGGCACTCGGGTCACCCTGGACGTGGTGCCCGCGTCGGGCTGGCAGTTGGTGGGGACCTCCGCGTGTGAGGGCACGCTCGGGCGCTGTGAGCTGCTGTTCGACGCCGACAAGGTCTTCACGGTGCGCTTCGCGCCGGTCCTCGACACGGCGCTCTCCTGGCAGCGCACGGGCGCGCGCCTGCCGACGTCACCGGAGTGGAGCCCGGATGGCACGTTGCTCGCCGCGGTGGATGGGAGCGTCTCGGGGGATGGCCTGCTGCGCATCTGGGATGCGACGAGCGGGCGCGTGACGCGGCTGATGGCGCCGGTGCCTCCCGCTCGCTTCACCACGGTGGCCTGGAAGCCCGGCGGTGGCGCGGTCGTGGCCGTCGGCATGTCGACGGGCCGCGTGTCGGTCCTGGATGTGGCGGCGGGCCGGATGCTGAATCAGTGGCCCGTGCAGGCCGGCAGCGTGCGGACACTGGCGTGGAGCCCGGATGGCACGCGGCTGGCCAGCGCGACGGACGCCAGCAAGGAGGTCCACTTCTGGAACCCCACCACCGGAGAGCGCGCGGGCGCGATGCTGGTGGCCGTGGACAAGGTGCGTCGACTGTCATGGAGCCCCGACGGTTCGCGCCTCGCGATGCTGGCGGGACAGGGCGGAGGCTTCTCACGGTGGGTCGAGTTCCACGTCGTGGGCACCCAGGGCCCCGAGGAGCTGCTGACGGGTGTGGCGGGCTTCGCATGGAGCCCGGACGGCACGCGCTTCCTGGTGGGCTTGCAGGGCGAGGTGAAGGTGTACGCCACCGACGGCTATCGCGTGGAGGCCACGTATGAGCGCGCGTGGGACCTGGCGTCCGAGGTGGATTGGAGCGCGGATGGACGCTGGCTCGGTGTCGCGGGGGCCGCGCGCGCGTTGTTCGTCCTCGACGCAGGGACGGGCGAGGTCGTGGTGGAGGCCAGCCAGCCGCCTCTGCCAGGGACGTTGATGGGCTACGACGCGTTTCGCTTCCATCCGACGAAGCCCCAGTTCCTCGTGGTGGATGACCTGCCGCCGGTCCTCGATGTCTTCACCGTGGACTCCGGCGCGGGGACCTGGTCCCGGCGCGAGGTCCTGTCGCACCACTACACCGTCGAGGCGGCGGCCTGGAGCCCGACCGGCGAGGTGCTGGCTTCCAGTGGCGACGAGGGAGAGGTGCGCCTCTGGGACCGCGTGGGCGACCCGCTGCGGACCTTGTCCGGCCATGGTGGGCTGGGAGTGCGAGCGCTGGCGTGGAACACCGACGGGACGCGGCTGTTCACGGGCGGAGACGATGGTGTCATCAATGTCTGGCGCGCGGACGACGGGACGCTCGCGCAGCTCCCCATCCGGCGGGAGCCGACATCATCCCTGGGGTTGGAAATGGTCGCGCCGAGCCCCGATGGGACGCGGGTGGCGAGCGTCCTGGGGGGCACCGTGGTCGCCTCCGAGCGCGGTGTCATCCGGATCCACCAGGTGAGCAACGGCGCGGAGCTGTTCCGCTTCCCGGATGGCTCGCGGCAGGTGTTGTCGCTCGCATGGACTCCGGAGGGCACGCTCGTGGTCGCCTACTCCGGCATGAGCTGGGATTTCTGGGACCCGAGGACCCAGGCCATCACGTCGGTGACGCCCGGCGTGGATATCGCGCCGCTGGCCGCGGCCCTGAGCCCGGATGGAACGAAGCTCGCCTTCGGTGGAAGGCCGGGCCTGTCCGTGCGCGAGGTCGCGACGGGGAAGCTGCTCGCGGAGACGCCGTTCGCATTCTCTCCGGAGGCGCTCGCCTGGAGCGCGGATGGCCGCCGTGTCGCGGGAGGTGGGCTCGGCGGTCAGGTCTTCGTGTGGGACGCGAGCGCGCCCACGCTGCCAGCCACTGTCATCGGCTTCCATGACAACAACGTCTCGGCCGTGTCCTGGAGGCCCGATGGGAGTCTGGTCACCACGGGCGGACGGGATGCCTCGTTGCGAGTCTGGCGCTTCACGCCCTGAGGGGGAGACCTCTCGGTGTCGTGGCTCAGGTGTCCTCGGGCACAGCGAGGGGCGTGAAGCGGGCCACGCCTTCTCGTGTGTCCACGCGGATGACGTCGCGGAGGTCGAAGGTCTCCGCCAGCGACTCCGACGGCGTGCAGAGCACCACCTGGGACAGGCGCGCGGCGGAGTGCGCGACCTGGGCCTGCTCCCAGATGGCGTTCGGAGGCGGGTCGCGTGAGGGCTCCACGAAGAAGCGAAGCGTCAGCGCTTCGAGAGGCGCGGCGTCGTCGAGCTGGATGCCGCGCAGGAAGCATCGCAGCCACCACAGCCAGCTCTCCAGCACGTTGCCCACGTACCAGCTTTCCTTTTCGTCCTGAGTGGCCCCTTTGGGAGTCGACCATGAGGGCTCCCGGGGCGCGAGCTCGGGCAGCGAGGCCTCCGCGCAGGGCGCATCGAGGGCAGGGTCGACGAGGAGGGCTGACAGCCCCACGTTGAGGTCCACCGACTCCCTCGTCACGTGCCACTCGCCACCAGGTTGGGGCTGGAGCTCCACGCCATAGTGGTCGTCAAAGAAGCTCAGCTCCAGCCTGACAGGCTGCGTCGCCTCGGGCCCCGCGAGCACGCCGGAGTCGCGCAGGTACGCTTGCAGTCGTCCTTCCGAAAGCGCCCGGAGCAGCGCGAGCAGCGCGGCGAAATCCCGGGTGGCTGTCTCCTCGGAGTCCACCAGCACGCACAAGGCCCGGGGACGCAGGTCCAGGGCTCGAAGCGAGCGGAAGCCGGTGACACGGAGCCGGGTGAGTTTCATCGGCCCGCAGCCTATGCCAGTCCAGCGGGCCCACGGCAGCAACTCCAACGCGCGCTCTAGACTTCCTCGAATTTTGCTCCCGTGACCTTCGCGCCCTCCAGGGCCACTTTGATGTCCTCCGAGACGATGAGCGCGACCGACCATCCCCAGGTGCGGAACACCTTGGCGGCTCCCACCTTCGCATGGTCAATCCGCATGTCGATTACGCCCCTGAAGTGGCCAACCTTCTCGGGTCGCTCATCTTCGGGCATCCAATACTGCACTTCTTTTGATGCCTTGTCGTCAATGCAGCGAACGAGCTTCGTGGCCACGAGCATGACGTACTGCTCTGGGTAGCCTTTGATGTCGACTGGGATTAGTTGCACATCATCGGGGGCCAGTTCCGCGAACATTGAAGCCACCCTGACGTGAACAATGGGCGTCACGCCGGCGCCTGCCGTGTTGAAGTCCAGCCGTCTTCCAGGCTCGATAATGGGGAGCGTCAGGCGGCCCTCCGTCTGAACGGGCCGTCCCTCAGTGAACTCCCAAATGTCTTCCAACTCCTGGCCCTGCCCGTCGAAGGGGTCTCCCAGGTACCAATTCCCGGCTTGAACACTCTCACTGAGTCGGAAGTAGCGAACGCGATGTTGCATGGTGAGGTTCCTCAATACATCACTTCCCCAGAGTCACAAGCCTGTGGAGTTCCGTTCCCTTCGTTTGTACCTCTTTGGCCAGCTTCTGGAGTTCAAGTGTCAAGGCCTTTCGGCAATCCGCAACCTTTCGGCACCCGCCTAGCGCATCCCTGAGCCGATCACGGATTATCACGTGATATCGCTCCGGATGCGGCCCCTTGTGTCCGACGATTTCAACGATGTTCTCGGTGTCCTTCAGCTCCATCCCAGCCCTCTTGAACAGTTCCTCAAACCTCGGTGTCCAAGGCCCGCCGCGCGCCGGGGAGACGTCGTTTTTGTTCGTGGCGATGTGGTGGCGCTTTCCTTTGTTGCGCATCCCCTGACTCGCCATGGCCAGGGCGTTGGGGGCGAGCGCGATGGTGAAGCCTTCAGCCGCCACCGCGACCGACTGCACACTCCCCACCGCGGCGTACTGGAAGCCTGCCTGAGACTCCACGGCAACCGCAGCCTGCGCGGAACCCGGCAGTGTCGCGGCCTTCGCGGCCAACCCGGCGGTGCTGCCGATAGCGGCCGTGGCGAGCATCACGAAGACGCGCGCCGCATTCTCTCCGAGGACTTCGCCGTATGCCTCACCCGACGCACTGAGCTTCGCGAAAGTCGTGGCCCGGTCCACTTCGCGGACCAGGGTCAACCACCCGTCGAGCAGGCGCCACACCGTGTCCACACCCAGGTATGCAATGGCGATGGCGGTCAGGGTGGCGGCCGCTCCCTTGCTCACTGGCTCGGGGAGCGCCCAGAGCAGCAGGTACATCGTCGCAGCGGCCGTGATTGTGGCCATGACCGCGCCGGGGTCCGCTATGTCCTCAAGGGCCTCCGCCGTCTCTTCCCACACTGAATCCATCGCGATGGCCAAGGCCAACGTGTACTTGCCGTCGCTGGCGAGCAGGGGGCCCTCCTCCAGCAGCCGCAAGCAGTCCCCAGGTTGGTCCTTCCGCTTGCACCACTGGCCGTAGCTGCGCGTCAGCTCGTCATCCGCGTAGGACTCCAGCAGGTGGGGGCCGTCCGCGTCCTCTCGACGCTGGGGGGTGAGGCGCGGGGGGCGGCTCTCGTATCGGTAAACCCCGCTGCGCGACGGCACGCCGAAGAAGTCTCGGGCTTCTTGTAGGGGGCTGGGGAACGGGCGCACGTCCCGAGCCAGTTCCGCGATGGCCTCCTCGAATTCGTCGTCTTCGAGTTCGGCCGCCCCCACTTCCGCGCTTGGTTCCTCGCGAGGAGTGACGACGAAGGAGTCGTGTCCGGTATCCAGCCGCACGACTCGACTCGTCGTGCAACCGGTGATGGCCGCGAGCAAGAACAGCGGCGCCGCCCAGCGAAGCAACATGGAGTCTCCCCCCAGCGAGCGGCCCGCAACAGTTCGGGCTCAGTCATGCAATACCAGAAAATGCTGACATTCCGCCAAGCAAGAATGACCCGCACCGCCCGGGGGGCCGGGCCTACCTCACGCTGCTGCGACCGCGCTCAGCGTCTCCTCGAGGGGCGTCTCGGGCTCGGCCCAGTGCAGTTGGTAGAGGTCAATCCAGTCCGTGCGTAGGCTTCGCAGGGAGCGCTCGATGGCGCGACGGATGTAGCGGCGCGAGCCGCGCGCGCCCCAGTTCGCACCATTCAGGTCGCTGCCGAACTTGGTGGCCAGGATGATGTCCCGGCGGCGGGTGCCCAGGGCTTCTCCGAGCAGTTCCTCCGAGGCGCCATACGAGTCGGAGGTGTCGAACAGGGTGATGCCTGCGTCGAGCGAGGCATCGACGGGCCGCCCCAAGGTGTCCTCGGGGCGGCCTTCAGGGGCCGACGGTCAGGCCGCGCCGCCCTCGACATACAGGCGCTTGTGGTCGCGAATCGCCGCGAGGCGGAACGCACCGTGCGCCGGGGCCTTGGCCTCGGGAGCGTCAGAGGG
Source organism: Myxococcus sp. CA056 (assembly GCF_013336715.1). Classification (NCBI taxonomy): domain Bacteria; kingdom Pseudomonadati; phylum Myxococcota; class Myxococcia; order Myxococcales; family Myxococcaceae; genus Myxococcus; species Myxococcus sp. CA056. Next base: position 135,992 of record NZ_JABUMT010000007.1, on the reverse strand, counting down.
CAGCTTCATCAGCCGCTCGTACTCCTCGATGGAGACGCGCTCGCGCCGGGCCAGCACGCCGTCCAGGTCCGCGCGCGCCATCCGCTCCGCCGCCTTCTCCCCGACGACGCCGGAGAAGAACTCAGCCATGCAGCCACTGCCGTAGGACAGCAGGCCGATTCGCTGCGACGCGAGCTGCGCGCCCTCGCGATGAAGCAGGCCCGCCAGCGCCAGGTACAGCGACGCCGTGTACACGTTGCCGATGCGCGAGTTGAGCCCGAGCGACGAGGCCACCTGTGCGTCGTAGCTGGCCGCCGACTTCGCCACCTCCTCGCGAGCCTCCGGCGTGCCGGGCCCCGGACCCACCGCGTCCTCCAGGTCACAGAGGCGAAGCTGGGTGTGCGCCTTGCGCGCCATCTTGCAGAAGGGGACGTGGTAGGCGATGCGCGCGAGCTGCTCGCCGGGAAGCGTGCCCGACCAGCGCACCAGCCCGTGCTCCAGCGCCTTCTCGCGCCAGCCGCGATAGGCGCCCGACAGCGCCTCCAGGTAGCAGTTGATGGAGTAGTGCCCGTCCACCAGCGCCTCCCGTCGGCCGATGGGCCGCCAGAAGTCGTACACGTCCATGGTGCATGTGCCGTTGAGGCCCACGTCCAGCGCGAGCAGGTCCGGCTGCTCCGAGACGAGCAGCGCCACCGCGCCGCCGCCCTGGGTCGGCTCTCCCGCCGTGTTCAGGCCGTAGCGCGCGATGTCCGAGCACACGACGATGGCCACCTTGCCCGCGCCCGCGCCGGAGGCAATCCACTCCGTCGCGGCCATGAGGCCCGCGGTCCCGCCGTAACACGCGTGCTGCGTGTCATAGGTGCGCATGGTGCGCGGCAGCTTCAGCAGGCCCTGGACGTGCGACGCCACCGGCTTCGAGTGGTCGATGCCCGTCTCCGTGCCCACCACCAGCATGCCGATGCGGGACGGGTCCACACCCTGCTGATGGATGAGCCGCGCCGCCGCCGTGGCGGCCAGGGACACCGTGTCCTCGCCCGGGTCCGTGACCGCCATCTCCTTGGCGCCCAGGCCCGCGGTGAACTTCGCCGGGTCCACCCCACGCGCGCGCGCCAGGTCCTCGATGTCCACGTATCGGGACGGCACAGCCACCGCCAGCGCTTCGATTCCAACCCGTTTCTTCATGGGACTCCTCGCTTCCAATTCGTGCCTCAAACCTCGGTTCGCTGACTCGTCCGCTCAAGCCTCGGGCGGCACCAACACCAGCCGGCCCGCGACCTCGCGGTTCTCCAGCCGGAAGTGCGCCCGCGCCGCCTCCGCGAGCGGCACCGTGTCCGTGACGAACTGCCGCACGCCTCCGGTGGCCGTCAGTCGCAGCGCCTCGTCCAGCTCCGCCTGGTTCGTGGCGTAGGCGCCGATGATCTCCAGCTCCTTCACGATGACGAGCCCCGGGTTGAGCTGGACCATGCCCGACTCCAGGTTGCCCACGACGACGACCCGGCCACCCGGCGCCATCGCCTTCATCGTCTGGTCGAACGTGGCGCTGCCGACGATCTCCACCGCCAGGTCCACGCCCGCGCCCTTCGTGCGCTTTCTCACCTCCGACGCGAAGTCCAGCCCGCGCGAGAGGATGACCTCGTCCGCGCCCGCCTCGCGCAGCGGCTGCACCTTCGCCTCGCCGGAAGTGACGGCGATGACGCGCGCGCCGTCCAGCTTCGCGAGCTGCACGGCGGACATGCCCACGCCCCCGCTGGCGCCGGTGATGAGCACCGTCTCGCCCGCGCGCACCTTGCCTCGCGTGCGCAGCGTATGGACGGCCGTGCCCGTGGTGCAGCAGACCGTGGCCGCTTCCGTCCAGGGCAGCGACGAGGGGACCCGGCCCAGGCCCGCGACGGGGGCGACCATGAACTGCGAGTAGCCGCCGGGCAGCTCCTCACCGAAGAAGCGGTTGTCCGTCTTGCACAGGCTGTTGCGCCCGCTGCGGCACAGCGCGCACTCGCCACACGACAGCCGCTGGAGCGTCGCCGCGCGGTCGCCCGTCTTCCACCCCGGCGTATCGGGGCCCACCGCGACGACCTCGCCCGCGGCCTCGTGGCCGAGAATCGCGGGGACGCTGGTGCGGGGCAGGTTGCCTCGGCGGTTGATGACGTCGTGGTAGCAGACGCCACAGGCGTGCACCTTCAGCAGCACCTCGCCCCGGCCCGGGGTGGGCACCGGGACGTTCTCCATCTTGAGATTGCCCGCTTCACCGAAACTGCGCAGAACGACGGCCTTCATCTCCATACCTCCGAGAGCATTTCCAGAAACGAGTGATGTCGAGGGTCAGCGACCGACCAGCTGCTCGCGGAAGCCGCGAGGGTCCAGCGCGCGGATGGCGGCGACGGTCCGCGCATCCGGCAGCGAGGTGACGGGGAGGGCCTCATCCACCGTGAACTCGAAGCCCGTGCGCTCGGCGATGTCCTCCGCCGTCGCCCACGGGTGACGCGCCGTCAGTCTCGCGCCCGAAGCGCCCAGCTCGAAGACACCCAGGTCCGAGATGAGGCGCACCGTGCGGCGCGGGTCCTGCGTCGTCGCCACCTGGACTTCCGGCACCAGGTTGCGGCGCGACTGCCGGGGCACCAGCAACACGGGCCGATGCACCCACTGCCGCAGCGTCGCCGCGCCCGCCACGCCGGGGAACTTCGTCCGGGGTCGCTCCAGGCTCCCGCTGGCCGTCATGTTGGTGCGGCCAATGGCATCCACCTCGGCCGCGCCGAAGAAGACGGTGTCCACCCGCCCGCGCCGCGCATGGTCGAACAGGTCGGGGATGGTGATCTCCGCCGAGCGTCCCTCCAGGTAGCCCAGGTCCTCGGAGGAGGGCAGCAGCGTGGAGATGTCCGGGTCCAACGAGCCGACGCAGGCCAGATACGTCAGGTCCGGCGCATGCGTGGCGCGAGCCACCGCGATGGCGAGGATGGCCAGTGGCGAGGCGACACCGGTGGCCACCACGGCGCCGTTCTCGATTTGCAGCGCGAGCAGGGAGACCACCGTCTCCGCCGGCGTGGGGTCGACCGTGGCGCTCATGCCGCCCTCCGCGTCTTCACCGAGGCGAGGAACTCCGCCTCACGGCCCGTCTCCGCCAGCGCGAGGTAGCGCGCCAGCATGTCGTCATCGTGCGGGTACAGTCCGGCGCAGCCGGTGGGCAGCGCGCCTCCTTGCGCGAGGACGATGCGGTCCACCTGGAAGCCGGGGATGGTGGCGCGAGGCAGGCGCTTCACGCGCTCCTCCACCGTGGCAATCACCCGGCGCGCGGCGCCCGCGACGAGCAGGTCCGTGGTGGGGTCCTCGATGAAGAGGTTGCCGCGCTCGTCGGCGGCCCGCGCGTGGATGAGGGCGACGTCCGGGAAGTACGCCGGCTCCACCGGGACACTCTGGCCGGTGAACGGGTCCACCACCGTGCGCGGCGGCTCCGCCTGCGCCAGGCCAGAGACATCCGAGTCCGGCGCGGGGATGAAGGGCAGCCCCATGGAGGCCGCGCGCAGCCGCTGGACGACGCGATAGCCGTCGTGCTCGCGCCAGGAGAGGGTGTTCTGTTCAATCGCCCGCTTGATACAGGGCATGGGCCGCACGCGGCCCTCGAGGCTCAGCGCACCGAACGCGATGTCCAGGTGGGCCAGACAGCCGCCCGCGACGAGGAACTCGGCGGGCAGCGGGTTGGGCAGCGAGATGAGGCTCAGCCCGCGACGCTCCTGGGCGATGAGCTCCATCACCAGCGCCATGGGCGCGCGGCCGAGCATGAAGCCACCCATGGCCAGTGATGCGCCGTCGGGAATCGACGCGACGGCTTCTTCCAGCGAACACCAGCGAGCGGTCTTCACGGCTCCTCCGTTCCGGAGCCGGAGCCCGCGGCCGAGGCGGCGCGAGGCACCACGCGCAGCGAGGAGACCCCGGGCTGGCCGTCGACCGCGGCGGCGACGATGGGCGGGAAGAGGAGGTCCACCATGCCGTCGGCGATCTGCTCGTCCGTCAGCCGCCCGTCGGGCTTGAACCACTTGTAGACCCACAGCACCATGCCCAGGAACGAGAACGCTCCGATGGTCGGGTCGACGGGACGGATGCGCCCCTGCTGCGCGGCCTGCGAGAAGGCTTCCTCCAGGAAGTCGACGTAACGCTTCTTGCGGTTGTCGATGAACGCGCGCGCCTCACCGGTGAGCGTGGCGTGCTCGTGGAGGATGATGATGACCTCCTTGCTCCACCCGCGCGTCACCAGCAGGATGTTGTGGCGCATGCACGCGCGCAGCCGATCCACCGGGTCGACGATGTCCTGAACGCGCGAGAGGACCTGCTCCTCGAACAGGTCCATCCCGTAGTTCATGATGGCGAAGAGGAGCTGCTCCTTGTTCTGGATGTGGTGGTAGAGCCCCGCCTTCGTCATCCGGCACGCGGCGGCGATCTCCTGCATCGAGGTGCCTTCGTAACCGCGATCACAGATGAGCCGCGCCGCCGTCTCCAGGATGGCCTTGTAGCGCTCGCCCTCATCCGGCTTCCGTCCGCTCGTCGTCACATGTCCCTCGTCTCGATGGACTGTAAGTTTTTCAGATCTACGACCTACCGACCGGTAGGTAGCATGTGGCAACGCAGGGTGTCAATGCGCTCCGCGCCGCGCGCTGGCGCGGATCGGGCACGGAAGTGTCAGGAGTTTCAGGGGGTTGAGGGAGCGCTGGAGCTTCCGGGAAGCAGCGACGCGCTGGGTGCGGCGGGTGAGTCTGTTCCTCCGGATGAGGGGCGAGGCGGGCCCCCTGCACCAGGGGGCGCCGCTGTTCTCGCGCTCGAACGGCCTCAGGACCGGGGCGGATGCCGCTGTTCCAGGCCGCCCAAGAGCGTCCGCTGAATCCTGATGCGGAGCTCCGCCTCCTCGAACGCCCAGCTCGGGTAGGTGCCGTTGGTTTCGATCAGGTGGTTCGCCAGGGCCCACGTTCGCTCGTCGTGTTCCTCGTCGCTCGTGGCCCTGGCGGCGTGGTCTTCAAGCACCTCGGCCTTCCAGTCGAAGTCCAGCGTCAGGTCGATGTTCATCGTGTTCATGTTGCTCTCCTCATGCGTGGCGCCGCGGGATGCGATGCCCCACACCCAAGATTGCCGCTGAGGTTTTGGCTCCTTCGCCTCCTCGACGGAGCGCGGTGTTTCGGCCGGGCGGCATTCCGATCAAAAGGCGGCGCGGCGGTGGCACGGGTGGTCGCCCGCCGTACGGGGCCGAGGTTCCCGGGCATGCCTAGCTTGATGTCGTTCCGTGTTCGGTGTGTTCCGGGTCTGGGCGGGGCATCGGACGCGGGGGTGGGGGAGGGGGACGACAGCCATGGCTCCACGTCGACAGGCCGACATTCTCGTGGTCGGTGGAATCAACACGGACTTCCTGGTCCAGGGGCCTCGGCTCCCGCGCGCGGGCGAGAACGTGGAGGGGCATCTCTTCCTGGAGAGCCTGGGTGGAAAGGGCGCCAATGCCGCCGTGGCCGCGGCCCGACTGGGTGCTCGCTCGACGCTGGTGGGCCGCGTGGGCATGGACGCCCGGGGGCTCGCCCTGCTGGAGCAACTCGAAGGTGAAGGAGTGGAGACCCGGGGCGTGTCACGCGACCCGGGCTTCAGCACGGGCGTCGTGCTGGAGATGGTGGATGAGAGCGGCCGCAGGCAGAGCCTCTCCGCCGAGGGGGCGAACCGGCGGCTCGCTGTCGCGGACGTGATTGCCGCCGAGGCCCGCATCACCAGCTCGGATGTCTTGCTCGTCCAACTGGAGGTTCCCTTGGACGCGGTCATCGCGGCGGTCCACATCGCTCGCGCCGCCGGCATGCATGTCGTCCTGGATCCAGCACCGCCCATCACCCTCCCGGAAGAGTTGCTGGAGGCGGTTCACATCATCCGCCTCAACGACGCGGAGGCGGAGGTGCTGACGGGGCTCGAGGTGGTGGACCGAGACTCCGCGCGCCGCGCCGCGGAGAACCTGTTGCGCCGGGGCGTGGGGACGGCCGTGGTGGCCGCCCCCGAGGGAAACCTGCTCCTGGGCACCGAGGGCGAACTCTGGCTGCCGAACCTGCCCGTGGACTGGGTGGACACCACGGGCGCGGGGGATGCGTTCTCAGCCGCCCTCTGTGTTGCCCTGGGAGAGCGACGCTCGCTCGCGGACGCGGCGCGCTTCGCTCACGCGACGGCGGCGCTGGCCACGATGCGGCTGGGGGCGTTGTCGGGGCTCCCCATCCGCGAGCAGGTGGATTCCTTCATGGCCCGCGTGGACTCGCTGGCGCTGTCCCCGGAGCCTGTCACCTGGTGACACGCGGACGCTTCGCTACGGACGGGCCCGGGTGCGCCGCATTCCGAGCACGATGATGGCGAACATGCCGCCATGCTCCACCAGCAGGAACAAGCGCTCCCCGAGCGAGAACCCTGGCATGAACGGCAGTGTCAGCACGAAGACCGCGATGCTGATACCCGTCCAGATGCGCAACCCTCGTGAGAACAGTCGCTCCAGCAGGGTGAGCAGGCCCCAGGCGCTGAAGCCCGCGATGAGCGATGCGAAGAAGACAGGGCCCAGCAACAAGGGCTCTCGTTCCACGGCGCCGGGACCCGTGGGCACGGTGATTTGCACGCCGAGCAGCCCGACGACGATGAGCCACTGGACGACCACGAAGCTGGTGGCGACCATCAGCACGCGCAGCCGCGCGAGGACAGACGACGACGTTCCCGCCCGTGAGGGCAGGCTCTGTGTGGGTTGAATCATGGGGGACCCTTGACGGCGTGGGTTCAGCGAAAGGACTCGGCGTGGTCCGCCAGGAACGCATCGAGCGTCCTCGGCTCCGTCCCGGTCAGGTCCTTGACGCCCGTGGCGAGCTGCGACGCCGCGCCCTTCGCGAAGGCCTCGAACATGCCTTTGAACGAGCCGAGCATGGCCTCCGGAAACCCTTGCGCGCGCATGTTCTCGATGACCTCGGAGACCGGACGGTCGACGTAGGCGACGGGCTTGCCGAGCCGCGCCGAGAGCTTCGCGGCGAACTCGTCGAACGTGAGCGCCTCCGGCCCCGTCAGCGAGTGCGCTCCGCTGCGAGGGGACGCGTGCGTGAGCTGCGCCACGGCGCTCCTCGCGATGTCGCCACTGTCGATGAACGCGATGCGACCCGTCCCGAACGCGCCGAAGAACCGCCCGCCGTTTCGGATGCTCTCCGCATTCCGGAGCAGGTTCTGCATGAAGTACGTGGGACGCAGCGCCGTCCAGCCCAGCCCGCTGGCTTCCAGGTACGCATCCGCCTCCCCATGCCATCGTCCGACAAGGAAGTCCGTCGTCGCGCTCGCGCCTCGCGTCGAGATGCGCACGACGTGCGAGACACCCGCCTGCTTCGCCGCGTCAATCACCGCGCGGTGCTGTCGCACCAGTCCTTCGCTCGGCGTGCCGTTCAGCAGGACCCGGTCCACGCCCTGGAGCGCGGCCCGGAGTGACTCGGGTGAATCGAAGTCGCCCACCACGAAGTCACCTCCCAACGACTCCCCCTTGCTCCTGTCCCGCACGAACGCCCGAAACGACGCGTCGCGCGCACGCAACTGCTGAATGACCTGACTGCCAATGGAGCCCGTGGCTCCCGTGACGAGGATTTTCATGCGGACCTTCTCTGGTTGGAGTGTGATGAATATCTAGTGACGGAAAAGTTTCTGTCAATGTAAGTTGTGCCCAGGTTCGTTGCAGGGCCCCGGGCCCGGCGGTAGGGTCCCCGGCGGATGTCGAGTGAACTGGGGTTGCGAGAGCGCAAGAAGCTGGAGACGCGGCGGCTGCTCGCGGAGGTGGCCACGCGGCTGTTCGCGGAGCGCGGCTTCGACGCGGTGACGGTGGCGGACATCGCGGCGGCGGCCAACGTGTCGGACAAGACGGTGTTCAACTACTTCCCGACGAAGGAAGACCTGGTCCTCAACGGCCGTGAGGAGCACGAGTCCGAGCTGCTCCGCGCGGTGCGCGAGCGCTCCGTCGAGGAACCCGTGCTCGCGGTGGTCCGTCGGCACACGCTGGCCATCGCGGAGCGGCTGAACGCGCTTCCCGCCGAGCGGCGCGCCGCGTTCCGCAAGGTCATCCAGAGCACCCCGAGCGTGCACACCCGCATCCGCCAGATGTCGCTCCAGTCCGAGGAGCAGCTCGCGCAGATTCTCGCGGAGCAGACGGGTGCGTCGGCGGGAGACCCGACTCCGCGCGTGGTGGCGAGCATCATCGGGGTGCTGACGCGACTGGCCTACGGCGTCGTAAGCGGGCCCCCCGGCAAGCGCAAGAGCCACGCGGAGACAACCGAGAGCATCGTCAACGCCTTCGAACTCTGTGCGCAGGGGCTGGCGGCGTACGGAGTCCGCACCCGGCCCTGAGCCTGTCTCCTGGTGAGGGGTCGAGTCGTTCTTCCTCGACCCCTCCAGGCGCCAGGTCGCCTCTGGTTGCCTACGTCCTGCTACTGGCCCGCGATTTCATACGGTCTCAGAGACACCACCGCGTTGCCGCGTGCTCCACCATGGTTGGTGTAGAAGTGGTTCTTCTCCACGGTGTAGTACGAATCAACGTAGTCGTCGTCGTTGCTGAACCATTCACTGGGCATGCGATCCACCAGTCCGCTGCCCAGGGCCACGAGGGCGGAGATCTCCGGATGGCCCAGGGCCGTCAGGATTTGACTCGCGATGGTGAACAGGTGGCTCACCAGCTCTTGATAGTTGGTGTTGTCGTCGTGCTCCATGAGGACGACGTTCGCCGCCGCCCAGCGGTAGCGGTCCCAGAAGATCAGGACCTGGTTGGGCGAGTAGGTCCGACCGTCTTTGTCCAGATAGGGCATGTCGACGATATCCAATTGCGGCTCGTCGCGGCTGGGGTCGACTCCATTGACGATGGCGTAGACCTCCGCGTCACCGGAGATCCAGGGCTCCTCGTCGTCGTTCAGGTAGATGCGATCGAGCATCGTCACCGGCGTGCTGGTCGCCGCCGCGCTGACGGGCTGGAGCGGCATGGGACGCTGGCCGAGAGCCACGAGGCGCTCGCGCATCAGCTTGATGCCGGCGGCCAGGTCTCTCCGCGAGTCGATGTCCACCACCAACACCGGCTGTTCGGGCATGCGGTGCACGTCAAGGTGGTGCACGCCGCCAAGGCGGTCGAAGGCCTCGATGAATCGCCACTGGGAGTCATTCCCATCCGGCTCGTATGCATAGAGGGGTTCAACGCCACGCTTCAGCGCCGGCAGCATGGAAGCACTCGCGAGGCGAAGCTGCAGCAGGCTGTCGAGCTCGCGCTCCAGGCCCTTGCGCTGGCGGATGGTCAGGTCCGCTCGCCCCGCCACGGCCGTGACAGAGGAGGGGGCCGACACCGTGCTCAGCCATTGCTTCAAATCTACCGCCAGGTGCTCGCCACTCAAACGCGAGGCGAGGTCCCTTCGCAGCACCGAGTCCTGCTTCGCCAGCGTCAGCGCCAGCTCGCGTTTATCGGCGGCCAGCGACACGCTGATGCGTTCGCGCGACGCCGCTGAATTCAAGGCAGCGGCTTGAGCTTGGGAAGCTTCGCTCAGGCAGACGAGCAGCGCGACGACCATCCCTATCCGTTTCATTGGATTTTTCCGGTGGTTGAGTGGGGTGATGGGCCAGCGGCCGTATGCGCACGGCAAGTCTGTCCCAGACACAATTGAGCACGGCCCGCACTCCGAAGTCGAACGTCCTCTGGGCTTCGCCCGGTTCCGTTCTCTCCCGCACTTCGTCTGGACTTGTAGGTACAGACAGTGGTCAGCACACGACGACGCAGCAGGTCAAAGCTGGCATGGCCAGACATCTCCATCCCGGCTCATCCGCGTGCGGCGTCGTCGCGCAGGCGCTCGGCTTCGAGTGAGTCGTAGACCTCGCGGACCCATCGTTCGGCCATCGTGCGGGAGGTGTTGGAGACAGTCCGGGCCTTGTCCTCGGTGTCATCCACGAACGGGAGCACGGGGTTCTTCGCGTCGCGCGCGGCGGCGGAGGCCAGCAGCCCTGCCTCGGCGGGCGTCGGCTCCAGCCCGAAGAGGTCCACGAGCTGGGACACCGCGCTGTCCTGGATCTGGCGGTAGTTCAACAGCCGCGCGGGCCCCTGCCGTTCTCGATAGGCCCGCAGCCCCGCATCACAGAGTCGCGCGAGCACCCGAGCCCCGTATTCCTCCATCGATAGCTCCGCGAGCTGCCCCGGCTCCAGGCCGACTCGCGCGGGCTCCAGGACTCCCGGCAGCATGTGCGCGCCCCGGTGCTTCTGGTGCGAGGCCATGACCTCCACCGGGTCCCGATAGAGGAACAGCCACGGCACGCCGGGAAACGCGCGCTGGAGCAGCGGCAACTCCAGCACGTGCCACGCGTCCAGCTTGAGGAAGACACCGTCCTCCTCGGGATGCCGCCGCTGACCGAGCGCGGCGACCACGGCGCGCAGCCACTCGATGCGTTGCTCGTCGGTGACGTGTCGAAGGCGCAGATGCAGGCGCAGGACGACATCCACGGGACTCGCCTCGGACAGCACGATGTGACGAGGCAGTGAGGCCAGGAGCTGCGCGAGCAACGTCGAGCCACAGCGGGACATGTGGAAGACGAGGCCCTTGACGGGCAACCCCGGCCGCGCGGCTTGTCGCGCCACCAGCGTCTCCAGCGAAGTCTGGTGCCGGAAGAGCAGGGCGAACGGATGGCGAAGCCTTCGCTCCAGCGTCTCGTCGAAGAACGGGTCCGTGAAGCGCCTGTCGCCCAGGTGGCACCAGTCGACGCGAGGCGCCTCCCCATCCACATGGATGCGCGCGGGAATCCACCCGTCCAGTCGCGCGTCGGCCGGTGCGAGGCTCATACCCAATCTCCGAGCCAGCTCCGGCGCGCGTCCCTCATCAGGTCGCGAAGCTCCTCCGCGGTGAAGTGACAACCGTGCTCCGCGCCCAGTCGTGTCGCCAGGGCGAGGAAGGCCGGCACATCCATCCGAGCTCGCAGTGCCTCCTGGAGTGAGACGTCCTCCAGGACGCGCTGGCGGAAGCGCTCGAAGTCCTCAATCGACACGGACGCCGCCCTCGCCACCAGGTGCCATGGCCCGAGCGAAGACCTCGCGGAGCCAGTCATCCACCACGCAGTCGAGCACCAGGTGCACGCGGTCCGTGTCCCCGAAGTTGTCCACGCGGTGGGGGAGGTTGAAGTTCAGGTACCAGCACTCGCCGGGCCGCAGGTCCACGCGCTGGCCCGCGAGCACGAAGGCCACGTCGGGATGCGTGACGATGGGGATGTGCAGGCGCACCTCGCCATCCTCGAAGCCCAGGTTGTAGTCCGTGTGCTCGCGGATGTGCGCCCGTGCGGCGAGCTTCAACAGTCGCGCGGAGCCGATGGGACACTGAAACGCCGCGAGCGCCTCGCGAAAGGCCGGGCAGCGCGCGAGCAGCGGCGTGTCCTCGTAACTCTGTCGCGCGGTGGGGTCGGGGTACAGCCGTCCCTCCATTCCGCCCACGGAACGCAGGGGCACGCCGCTCCAGTCGCCCTCGTAGTACCGGGTATTGAAGTGCGGCACCCAGGTCTCCGCTGGCAAACGTGCCAGCTCCTCCTGGAGCCGCACCGCATCGAAGGCGAGGGGCAGTCGGAGTCGGTCGGGCACAGGTGAAGGAGCCATGAGACCCGGTTCTACACCGTTCCCCTGTCCGTCAGCCCGTGCGGGTCCGGGCGCGGTGGTCGGCCTTGGCGCGGGAAAGGGCCGCATGCGCTCGGGCGAGCGTCTCCCGGGGGTCTTCTTCACCCTCGACGGCCACGGCCGCGCCATGGAACTCGAAGGACTCCAGCTCCTCGTGGAGCTGTGCGCGCAGGGCTTCCGTGGCCCGGGCATCCTGACCCGGCAGCGCCACCAGCAGCGTGCCGCCCTCCCATCGCACCGCGAAACCGGACGGCACGCCCACGTCTTCCAGGCGTCGAGCCACGTCGCGCAGCGCGTTGTCTCCCGCGTCGAAGCCGTGCCGGAGATTGAGCCGCCCCAGACCCACCAGGTCCACCAGGAGCACCCCACAGGGCACGCCGTCCCGTCGGCAGCGACCAATCTCCCGCAGCAGGCGCTCTTCGCCCACGCGCCGGGTGGCCAGCCCCGTCAGCGGGTCCACGCGCAACATCCGCTCCCGCTCGTCCTTGGGCGAGACTCCACCCAGCTCGGAGAGCGTCAGGAGCTGCGCGGTGCCGCCCGGAATGGGGAACGGGCGCGCCACCCAGCGAATCCGGCGTGGACGTGGGTGCTCCAGGGCCAGCGTCAGGTGCAGCCCTCGGGATGACTCGGACGCCAGGTCGAGCAGCAGCGAGCGGCCCGATGGATCCGCCGTCAGCTTCGCCACATGCTGGCGGAAGTCGTCGAACGTCAGCTTCGGAATGCCCTCCAGCGGCAGGCCGAGCATCTCCGACAGCGCGGCGTTGCCTGCGAAGGGCTGACGTCCCGGCGCCACCAGCAACGTCGCCACATCGAGTGCCTGGATGGCATCTCTGATTTGCGCCAGCGCGGCGACCTCCGAACGCGAGGGCTCCTGTCGCGAGCGACCCAAATCCCTCGCCTCCATCCGCGCGCGGGACCGCAGCTCCAGGTCGCCCGCCACGCGCCGGGCCAGCTCCCGCAGCGCCGCCAGGTCCTCGGTGCCGAGCACCAGGGGCCGCGTGTCGATGACACACAGCGTGCCCAGCACCTCGCCACCAGGCGTCACCAGTGGCGCGCCCGCATAGCTGCCGACGATGCCGTCGCGCACCAGCGGGTTGTCCCGAAACACCGGATGGCGCGTGGCATCCGGAACGACCAGGGACTCGCGGCCCATCACCACGTGGTGACAGAAGGCCCAGTCCCTCGGCGTTCCCCTGTCCCGCGCGAGCGCGTGCGGTAGCCCCACATGCGCCTTGAACCACTGGCGATCACCCAGCACCAGCGTCAGCAGCGCGACGGGCACGGCGAAGGCCTGGGCCACCTCTGTGACCAGCTCCTGGAGCTCCGCCTCGGGTGGGCCTTCATCCACCAGTCGCATCGCCTCGATGCGCGCCAGCCGCTGGTGCTCCTCGTCCGGGGTATTCTCCGTGGGCGTGGAGGGCAGGGGGCGTTGTCCCGCGAGCACGCGTCGCACGGTGTCTCGCACCGTCTCCGCGGGCGCGCGGCGGCTCAGCAGCGAATGGATGCCCAGGGCGTCCTTGAGCTGCCATGCTCGCACGCGCAGCTCGTCGAAGGCGGTCACCACGACGACCTGTGTGCCCTCCGCGTCCTGGCGCTCACGCAGCCAGGTCAGCAGCGTGAACCCGTCCACTCGCGGCAGCGCCAGGTCCGTGAGGAGCAGGGCGGGCGCGCTGCGCTGGCGCACCACCTCTTGCGCCTCCGCGCCATCCCGGGCCAGCACGCCTTCGAGCCCCTCGCCGGCGACGAGGGCGAGCAGGCCAGCGGCTCGGTGGGGGTCGGGCTCGGCGATGAGGGCGTAGCGGGCCATGTCCCGTGGATGCTGCCACGGATGCACGCGGGCGGGTTACAGGGCTGAACCTGGCGGGTTGCTCGGGTGACGCTCGAGGGCAGGGCCCTACCGGGGGTCGCCCGGCGTCACGGAGGTGCCCGGGGAGGATTGGGGGTAGCGCACGAAGAGCCGGCGCAGCGCTCCCCGCTGACGCCCCAACTCCTCCGTGCGCGCCGCCGAGTCCACCAGCAACATCAGCCCCAGTCCCACGCACGCCGGTATCAGCGGCAACACCCAGCCGAAGTCCGCCGCGAGCCAGCCCACCAGCGCGACGTGCACCCCGGTGAGCCCCAGCGCCGTGCGAGCCACGGCCCCCAGCGTGCGCGCGCGTCGGCAGCGCCAGCCGAAGACCAGCAGCAACCCGGCCGTCTCCAGCAGGCCCGTGAGGGCCACGATTCCCGAGGAGCGCATCAGGCGGTCCGCGCGCAGGTTGTCCAGCGCGAACGCGTGAATCTCCACGCCCGGCACCGCCACCTGACCCGGGAGCGTGCTCTGTCCGTGGAGTCCCGTCGCCGTGACTCCCACGAAGAGCGTCTTTCCGCGCAGCGCCAGGTCCAGTCCCACCGAGCGCGGATCCGCGTGGAGCACATCCGCCAGACTCACCCGGGGAAGCCAGTCCGGCGCGGGCAGGCGCATCAGCGGCGCGCCGTGGTCGAGGGTCGCCCGGCGCTGCAGGGACTCGCCCTGCTCGGGCATCAGGCGCAGCGCGGTCGCCAGGGCCAGGGAGGGCCAGACGTGCTCACCCACGCCGACGGCGTAGGGATAGCGGCGGATGACACCATCCGCGTCCACCAGCATGTTCAACATGCCGCTGCCCTGTGCCGCCATCCGCAGCGGGGCGATGCTGCCGGCGACCTCTCGGGCCTGGAGCCGCAGCGCGCCCACGGGCAGCGGCAACGGCGAGCCGAGCGCTCCGTCCGCGAGTGGCGGCATCAGCGACACGTCCTCGGTGAGCGCGGCGGCGCCCAGGATGACGCCGCCGTTCTCCGCGAGCGCCTCCGCCAGCCGGGCATCTCCGTCCTGCGCATGAAGCCGGGCTTCCAGGTCCGTCACCAGGGCCGCGCCCGCGGGCTGGTCCGCGAGGCCCGACTCTCGCAACGCCGCCAGCATGTCCTCCCCCAGCTCCAGCGCATCGCGCGAGCCGGGCTGGTCGAACACCACGTCCACCGCCACCGCCGAGGGACGCTGGGCCGCCAGCGCGCGGAAGGCCCGGGCCCACGTCACGCGCGACAGCGGCCAGCGCTCGCCCAGCGCGGACAGGGCCCGGTCATCCACCTCCACCAGCACCAGGTCCGCGCTCCGAGGGACTCCCGGCAGGAGCCGGCTCACGGCCTGGTCATACAGCGCGCGTTCGAACAGCCCCGGCGCGCCACCCGTCACCGCCGTCACTCCGGCCAGCGCCAGTCCCACCACCGCCGCCAGTCCGCGCAGCAGCGGCGGGGAAGGGCGAGGCAGGCGCGGGCCACGCGCGGGCGTCTCGGGGCTCGGGCTCATTCGAAAGTCTCAGGGCCGGAGGTCGAAGGCGAAAATCTTCGACGGGAAGCCGATGAAGCCATCCGCGTCCACCGGCAGCACGCGCCAGAACCACTTGCCCGCGAGGCCCGCCGGCACGGCGAACTCCTGGGCCTGGGACTCGAACGTGCGCACGCCCGCGGCGAAGTCCGCCGTCCGGCCCAGCTCCACGCGGTACGTCTTCGCGCCCGGCACGGTGAACCACTCCAGCTTCGGCGCCGTGGTGAAGCTCCCACCGCGCGGTCCGTTCAGCAGCGGTGCGGCGAGCAGCGGTCGGGGCGGCTCCGGCGCGGCTCCGGGCAGCACGCGAGAGCCCTGGCCTCCGGCCACCTCGACTTCGCCCTTCTCCGCGCCCAGCGCCACCTTGCCTTCGAGCGTCTCCAGGCGACTGCCGCCGTCCTCCTGCGCCGACACCCGGAACTGCGTGCCTCTCACGCCGGCCACCGCGCCTCGCGTGCGCACCTCGAACACGGAGCCGTCGCCCCCGGGCGCGGCGAGGGTCTCCACGGAGCCGCGCATCAGCTCCAGGCGCACCACCCGCTTCGCGTTGGCCCCCAGCTCGATGGCCCCCAGGCGCAGCATGCTGTCGGACAGCACGCGCACCCGGCTCGCATCGGCCAGTTCCAGCTCCGCGCTCGCGTCCTTGCTCGTGTGGAACAGCTCACCGGTGTAGAGCGAGTCACCGACGCCACGGGGGCGAAGCTCGTCGGGAGCGGCGCCCGCGGAGACCTCACCGCTGGCCGCGCGCACCCGGGCCACCCGAGGCTGCGTGGGACGCTCGACGTACGCGAGCTGGAGCTGACCCGGCTCGCCCGGTACCGCGGGAGGCGCCACCGCGGAGACGCGCGTGCGTGACACGCCCGCCGACACCAGGATGTCCGCCGCGGCCTTCGCCACCGCGAGCCCCTGACCGTCCAGCCGCTCCGCGTCGGGCAGCCGCGCGGCCACCGTCACCGCGCGAATGGCGGGACGTGCCGCGAGCGCTTCCGCGACGTGCTTCAAGCAGGCTTCCGTCGAGGGCCCCTTCGGCTCCAGCTTGCGCCCCATCTCCACGCGGCCGTTGACGAAGCGCAGGCCGCCGCAAGGAGCTTCCGCCGTGTCCTGGGCCCGGGCCTGGAAGGCCGCGAGCGCGAACACCATCAGGCAGGGAAGGGTCCGGGTCATGGCGTGGCCTCTTGTGCCGAGGGCTCGGCGGTCTTCACGATGTTGAACTCGACGCGGCGGTTGTTCTCACGACCGCGCGTCGTCGCATTGCTGTCCACTGGCTTCGTCTCGCCGTAGCCCATTGCCTCCAGGCGCTCCGGCGCGATGCCGGCCTTCAGCAGGAACTCCCGCACGTTGTTCGCGCGGCGCTGGGACAGGTCCAGGTTGCTCGTGTCCGAGCCCTGGTCGTCCGTGTGTCCCTCCACGCGCAACCGCTCCAGCTGCGGGTTCGCCTTGAGCACCGAGGACACCTGCGCCAGCAGGCTGAAGGACTTGGGCAGGATGACGTCCTTGCCGGTGGCGAAGTAGACCTTCTCCAGGATGACGATGCGCGAGCCTTCCAGCCGCACGCTCGCCTTGCCCTTGTCGGGGCACCCATCCTCGTCCTTCACCCCGTTGATGGCCTCGGCCTCCAGCGGACAGGCATCCACCGCGTCCGGTACGCCGTCGCGGTCATTGTCCGCATCCGGGCAGCCGTCCGTGTCCTCGAAGCCGTCCATGTCCTCGGGCTCCGAGGAGCAGCGGTCCTCCGTGTCGATGAGGCCGTCTCCATCCGAGTCCACCGGCGCGGGCGCCAGCGTCAACGGAGCGCCAGGCGTCGCGGCGGAGGGCTCGGTCGTCGAGGGTGCGTTCGGGTCCTGCGCATCCGGGCACCCGTCCTCGTCCTGATAGCCATTGAAGGTCTCCGGCTCGCCAGGGCACACGTCCGGTCCATCGAGGATGCCGTCGCTGTCGTCGTCTGGATCCAGGCAGTCGTCGTCGTCCTGGAAGCCATCGAAGTCCTCGGGCCCCAGCGCGCACTGTCGCGAGGGCGTGGCCGCCGGTGGCGAGGCCGTCCAGGCCAGTCCTCCGAGCACGCGGAAGCCCGGCGTGCCGTAGCCCCGCGTGAGTCCCGGGCCCGCGCCCAGGTGCGCCGCCAGCTCCTCGGTGAAGCGGTACTTCACCGCGCCGAGCGCCTCCAACGGACGCTCCTCGGCGTTCGTCTCCTTCAGCCCCAGCGCGCCGGACAGGGTGGCCGCCACCGACAGCGCCTGGGTGAGCGGCACCTCCGCGCCCACGCCATACGAAAACTCGTTGCCCACGCGCAGGTTGCGCAGCTGCTGCTCGCCGCGCAGATTCACTCCCACGTTGGCCAGCAGGCGCAACGAGTCTCCGGCCCACTCGGCCACGAGCCTCGGCTGGAAGGTCAGTCCCTTCGTGCCCAGGAAGTCGGAGCCGCCCCCCGTGGGCAGCGTCACCGGCGCGACGAGGGCCAGGTGCAGGCCACCTTCCGTGGACAACAGTCTGACCTTCGGCACCAGTCGGAGGTCACCCACGCCCGTGCCGGCGGCGCCATCCGCCAGCGTGGGCGAGATGGCCGTTGCGGGCTGTGACGTCGTCGTGGAGACGGGGAGCGTCACACCCAGCTCCAGCCGGTCGAACAGCGCCACCGCGCCCATCAGGTCCAGCGTGAGCTGGCTGTCGACGATGCGGTAGACGAACTCGTCGCGGCGAGGATCCAACAGGTTGAGTGGGTTCTCCCCGTAGTTGACCGACAGCCCCACGTTCCATTCGAGGTGCTTGCCCACGCGCGCGCCATGCAGCCCCAGCACGTCGTAGGCGCCGGGGCCCGGCTTGTACTGCTGCACGTCGATGGCCTGCGAGGCCTGCGCCTGCGCCCGGGCCGTGCTCGCTGTCAGCAGCAGGGCGCCCAACAGCGCGAGGACGGTGGGCCCTCGGAGATACGCCGCGTGGCGCGCCAGGGTCCTCGAACTCCGTCCACACGACGCGGGACGAGGTGGGTGGGATTGCACTCGCATGTCCCGACGGTGCCAGAAGGGAACGGCCCACATCAACGGGCCGCCAACAATTCAGAGACGTGCCGAGCCAGCGAGGGCAGGGGCTGAGGCTTGGGCAGCACCAGGTCCACTCCCAGCTCCCGGGCCCGCGCCGTCAGCTCCGGCGACGCGAAGGCCGTGAGCAACACCACCCGGGTGTCCGGTGTGTAACGGCGCACGAAGTCCGCCAGCACCAGGCCTTCCTCGGACTGCGTTCCGCTCAGCCGCAGGTCGCTGATGACCAGGTCATAGCGGCCCGTCGTCATCAGCCCCAGCGCCTCGTCCAGCGCCTGCGCCGAGTCCACCCGGTACCCCGCGCTCGCGAAGAACTGTCCCAACACCCAGCACAGCGCGGATTCGTCGTCGACGATGAGGAGGTTCTGGGACACGCGCCGGCCGTGAGCAAGTCAGGGGCCAGGGGTCCTTCTCACCCGGGCCCCATGACTTTCCCGGCACTTGCGAGCACGGCCGCCCCGCCCTGGTGCCGGGTTTTCCAGATCATGGATCCGACTTCTGGAATCCAGATCTGTTGATTCCCAAACGTTTCAGGCGCTCATAGAGGGAGGAGCGGGGGATTCCGAGCCGGAGGGCGGCGCGCTCGACGTGGCCGTTCTCACGTCGCAGCACGCGCTCGATGTGGCGGCGCTCCAGCTCTTCCAGCGTCAGGTCGTCCTCGACGCGGGCCTCATCGGCGGAGGACTCGAAGCGCAGGTCTCCGCGTGACAGGGGGCCGCCGCCGGACAGCAGCACGGCGCGCTCCAGCACGTTGCGCAACTCGCGGATGTTGCCGGGCCAGGGGTAGCGCGTCAGCGCGGCCTCCGCGTCGGGCTGGAGGCCCACGCCGCCGCGTCCGCGTGCGCCGCCCATCTCCGCGAGGAAGTGGCGGGCGAGCACGGGGATGTCCTCGGTCCGCTCCCGCAGCGCGGGCACATGGAGGATGAGGGTGCTGACGCGGAAGTAGAGATCGCTGCGGAAGCGCTTCTCGCGGGTGGCGACGCCCAGGTCCTGGTGTGTGGCCGCGATGAGGCGCACGTCGACGCGCCTGTCTCGCACATCCCCGAGCCGGCGGAAGCGCTTCTCCTCCAGCACCTTGAGGAGCTTGGGCTGGACGGCCATGTCCATGTCGCCAATCTCGTCGAGGAAGAGGGTGCCCCGGTCCGCCACTTCCAGGAGGCCCTGCTTCGCGGCCACCGCGCCCGTGAAGGCGCCCTTCTCGTGACCGAACAGCTCCGAGTCCAGCAGGTCCTTCGACAGCGCGGCGCAGTTGAGGTCCACGAAGGGCGCGTCCGCGCGCGGGCCGCCCTCGTGGAGCCAGCGCGCGAGCACGCTCTTTCCGCTGCCCGTCTCGCCGGTGACGAGCACGGGGCTGTCGCTGTGCTGCATGCGCCCGGCTTCGGCGCGCAGGCCCTGGATGGCGGCGCTGGTGCCCAGGAACGGGTCCACCGTGGCGCGCGCGGTGCGGGACAGGTCGGCGCGAAGGCGCTGTCGCTCGCGGCGCTGGGCCACCAGCCGCTCCAGCACGACCTTGAGGACGGCCAGCTCCACGGGCTTGGTGAGGAACTGCTCGGCGCCTTCCTTGACGGCCTGGACGGCGAGCTCGATGGAGCCGTGCCCGGTGAGGACGACGAGCGGCACGGCGGCGTCGATTTCCTTGAGGCGGGGCAGCAGCTCCAGCGCGGTGCCGTCCGGCATCCGGTAGTCCACCACCGCGACGTCGGGGCGGTGCGTACGGAAGACTTCCTGGGCCTCGGCGAGGCTCTGGGCTTCGTCCACGTCGAAGCCGTGGGCGGTGAGGTAGCCCCTCATGCCCAGCCGGACACCGGGCTCGTCGTCCACCAGGAGGATGCGGGTACGTGTCATGAGGCGAGCGAGTCCAGGTGCAGGCTGACGGAAGGCGAGGACACCGCTGGTAGCAGCAGCGTGACTTCGGCGCCACCCTCCGGGTGATTGCGCAGGCGAATGACGCCCTGATGCTCCTCCAGGATGCGCTGGACGATGGACAGGCCCAGGCCGGTGCCGCCCCTGCGCTTGCTGAAGAAGGGCTCGAAGACGTGAGGCAGGTCCTCCTCGCGGAAGCCCGGCCCGCCGTCCCGCACGGTGCAGCGCACCCAGGCGCGGCCTTCCTCCTCCAGGGGCGAGGTGGCCACCTTCACGGTGGTGCCCGCGGGCGAGTGCTGCACGGCGTTCTCCAGCACGTTGCGGAAGACATGGAACAGTCGACGTGAGTCCATGCGCACCGTCGGCAGGGCCTCCGCGAGCGTCTGCGTCACCGTCACGCGGGACTGCTCCCCGGTGAGCGCGCACGCGGCCAGCGCTTCCTCCACCACCGGTCGCACGGGGCCTTCCACCCATTCGCCCCGGGTGGGGCGGCCGTACTCGAACAGCTCCTGCGTCAGGTGGTTGAGGCGACGCACCTCGCCGCGCAGCACGTCCAGGTACGGGGCCAGCTCCGCGCGAGCGCCGACGGTGGCCTCCACGGCGTCCACCACGGCGGAGATGGAGAAGAGGGGGTTGCGGACCTCGTGGGCCACGCCCGCGACGATGGCGCCCATCGCGGCCATCGTCTCGCTGCGGCGCAGGCTGGCTTGCAGCTCCAGCAGCCGCGTCACCTCGGTGGCGACGACGATGATGCGCGAGTCCTCTCCGCCGACCTCGTCCACCCACGCGGCGGCCAGCTCCCACGTGCGGCGTGAGCGCGGGTCCTTCACCTCTCGGATGAGGCTGCCATGCGTGCGGCGAAGCTCGTCCACCAGCGGCAATGTGCTGGACCAGGGAGGCTCGCTCGCGACGGTGGACAGGGGCTGGCCGGAGGGGTCCAGCCCGCCGAACAGGATGCACGCGGCGGCGTTGAGGCTCTGGATGGTGCCGTCCGCGCCGAGCACGACGAGCGGCGAGGTGACGGCGTCGAACGTGCGGCGCCACTCCTGGGCGGAGCGACGGAAGCTCTCATGGAGGCGCTGGCGCAGCTCGTCCGCGAGGTACCGGTCGGTGATGTCGGTGACGACGCAGCCCACGTGCAGCTCGCCCTGGTTGTCCTTCGCGGAGGCCGCCGCGCGGCTGCGGACCCAGCGCACGCGGCCGTCGGCGCAGATGAGGCGGTGCTCCAGCTCCACCTCGGAGCCGGGCGCGAGCGACTCGATGCGGGCGCGGTAGCGGGCGCGGTCCTCGGGGTGGATCATCTCCGCCCAGAGCGGCGGCGGGCCGCCACCGGGGCCGGGCTCGGCGAACGCGGACGCGGGATAGCCGGTGGTGCGCTCGATGACGGGCGTGCAGTAGAAGTCGCGCAGCGCGCCGTCGCGCAGCTTGCCGCCCCACAGGTAGTCGGGCAGCGAGCGCGTGAGCACGTCGAGGAGGCCCTCGTGTTCCTGGAGGCTCTCCTCGGCGCGCATCCGCTCGGTGAGCTCCGAGAGCGAGGCGATGACGCCCAGGACTTCGCCGCCCGTGCCGCGCACGCGCGAGTAGCTGCCGAACCAGAAGCGCGGTTCGCCCGGCGCGGCGGGGGTCTCCACCTCGAGGCAGGTGTCCTGGACGGGCGCATCCGTCTCCAGCGCGCTCTTGAGTCGCGGCGCGAGGAGCCGACCCAGCTCTGGCATCACCTCCGACACGTGACGGCCCAGGTGTCCTCCCGCGGGCAGCCCGTTCATCGCCGCGAGCGCCGCGTTGACGTGGATGTAGCGCAGGTTCCGGTCGAAGAAGGCGAAGCCCACCGGGGTGACGTCCATGATGGCGTCGCGCAAGGCGCTGGAGTCACCGGCGCTGCGCAAAGCGGCGTCGCGCTCGCGGCGGGTCCGCTCCCGGGCGTGCGCGAGCAGCAACGCGGGAGTGCCGGCACAGGTCAGCACCAGGGCCGCGGTAGTGAGGACACGGGGCAGGGGGCTCGCGGCATCGGGGCTGGCCCAGGCCCACTCGATGAGAGCGGCGAGCGCGGTGGCCATGAGGACGGCCAGCAGCATCTGACGGCGGGTGGGGAACTCGTGCATGGGGGTGTGGGGAGCGCGAGCCTAACCGGAATCGAGCCCGCCACCGCGCCACCGGAGCTTGGGACAGGTGCTCCCGTTGTTCGGTGAGCAAGGGGGCGGGTCCTCGATGCTCCTGCCACATGCGGGTCTGCGAGGACCGCGAGGGCGCGCGCTCACCCAGGGGCTGGATGCGCCTCTACCATGGACGACTCACGCGCGGCGCGCTCCAGGAGGTCCCTGACCTCCGCGTCGGAGGTCTGCTCGAACTGGCGATACCAGAGGCCCACGGCGAAGAACGGCTCCGGGGTCCGGACGCACACCGTCTCGTCCGCCAGCGTCGCGATGACCTCGCAGGTCTCCAGAGGTGCGACGGGCACGGCGACGACGATGCGAGCGGGCCCTTGCTTCCGGAGCGCGGCCACGGCTGCGCGCATGGAGGAGCCGGTGGCGAGCCCATCATCGACGAGGATGACGTTGCGTCCGCGCACGTCCAGGGCGGGTCTTCCCTGTCGGTAGCTTGCCTCGCGGCGCTCGAGCTCCCGGCTTTCGCGCGCGGCGACCGCGTCGATCTGCTCCAACGGGATGCCCACCTCCTCGATGACCTCGGGGTTGAGCACGCGCACGCCGCCGGTGGCGATGGCGCCCATCGCCAGCTCCTCGTGTCCGGGCGTCCCCAGCTTGCGAACGACGAACACGTCCAGCGGAGCACCCAGCGCGCGCGCCACCTCGTAGCCCACGGGCACTCCGCCGCGCGGCAGGGCCAGCACCCGGGTTTCAGGGCGGTGACCATGATGTGCGAGACGCTCCGCGAGGGCTCGACCCGCCGTGGAGCGGTCCTGGAACGCAGGTCCCTGCATGCGAAGCTCCTTGTCCGTGTGCCTCCTGGCGCACTTCTCCCCTTGAAATTGGGCACGAGCGAACGAAGAGGAACGTCTCGCCACTTGTCGCCAGCCCGGAGAGAGGGCGAGGTCGACGCGGTGTCCGCTCGCCCGTGGCCCTGGCACATCGAGTGGCCACCCAGACAGACAGGCGGCCCCTGGCTCAAGTGTCCTGGGAGCCCGGTTCGCCCGCGATGATGGTGGGCATGCCCGGCTGCCCTGGGGGCGGCGGGTCATGGATGCCAGGCGGGGTGATGTCGGGCGGCAACGGCGGCTCGATTTCCGGCGGCTGACGCATGGGCGGGTCCTGCTCGGGAGGATTCCGCGTCGGCGGCTCGCGCTGGGGATGCTGGGGGTCGGGTTCCTTCACGGGATTGTTGGGCGTCGGCTCGCGCGTGGGAGGCAATGGCGACGGCGGTCCGGGAATCGGCGGTTGCTGCTGGGGCATGCGTGTGGAGCTCCTGAAGAGGTCTGCGGCTGTCCGTCCGCTCAAGGTGTGCATGCCCGGGCAGGCGGGCACCGTCCCGTCCATCTCCCGAGCGGGGCCTCGTGCCCTCCCGGGCTCCAGGGGTGACGAGCGTCCCTTCGGGGCCTGGAGCCGTCGGCCCGTGGCTGCTGCACCGCGGCATGAGCGCCTTCACGTTCCCCGGATGGGGCTCATCAAAAACCGAACAGGAGGCACGACATGAAGGCAGCCTTTTGGGGTCTGGGAGGTCTGGGGCTGGGCGTGGGGTTGATGTACTGGTCCGACCCGCGCAGTGGTCGCTGGCGCAGGTCTCATCTGCAGGGCAGGGCGGTGCATGCCGCCCACGAGGCCGGAAGCGCGGCGGGGGTCGTGAAGCGCGATTTGACCCAGCGCTCGCGGGGCTTGTTCCTGGAGTCCATCGGACGGTTCCGCTCGGAGACGGTGGATGACGTGACGCTCGCCGAGCGCGTCCGGTCGGCGCTGGGCCGCGTGTGCTCGCATCCCGGATCCGTGAAGGTGGCCGCGCGTGATGGCGTGGTGACGCTGGAGGGCTCCCTCCTGCTCGAGGAGTTCAAGCGCGTCATTCCGTTCATCGGTCGCGTGCGCGGCGTGCGCGGCGTGGAGAACCGGCTGTTGCCCTTCGCGGAGGCGGGCCGTCAGTCCGAGCTGCAGGGTGGCGTGGCACGGCGGGGACCCACCCGGACGTTCGGTTCGGCGCACTGGTCGCCCTCCGCGCGTTTCTTCGGCGCGCTCGGTGCCGTGTCCCTGGCTTCGGGGGCCATCCAACGCGGAGGCGTCCTGGGCGCGCTGCTCGGCGCGGGAGGCCTGGTGCTGGGGCTGCGCGCGCTCAGCAACCTGGAGCTGCGTCGGCTCACCGGCATCGGCGTGGGGGCTCGTGCCATCAACCTGCACAAGGACATCACGGTGAATGCGCCGGTGGAGGAGGTCTTCGCCTTCTGGGATGCGATGCAGAACTTCCCGCGCTTCATGACCCACGTGGACGAGATTCGCGTCGACACCGACGGGCGCTCGCACTGGAAGGTGAAGGGCCCCGCGGGCCTGCACTTCGAATGGCAGGCCGTGGTCACCCAGCGCGTGCCCAACAAGCTGCTCGCGTGGAAGAGCGTGCAGGGGACTTCGGTGGAGAACGCGGGCGTCATCCACTTCGAGCCCACGCCAAAGGGCGGCACGCGGGTGGACATCCGCCTCGCGTACAACCCGCCCGCGGGCGCCATCGGCCACGCCTTCGCGCGACTGCTGGGCGTGGACCCCAAGCGGCAGATGGACGATGACCTGCTGCGCCTGAAGTCCCTGCTGGAGCGCGGCAAGGCCACGGGGCGCGAGACGGTGACGCGCGAGTCGCTGTCGCTCGGGCGCGGGGGGCGGGAGTCGCTGATGCACTGACGCAGTTGGAGCGGCGAGCGAGCCGCCTCGGCGCCCACACGTCCAGCCTCGCGCAGGATTTGCGCACCCTCGGCCCCGAGTCGATGGGTGCGCATTTCTTGCGCGCTCCTGGGTCGTCCATGCCCTCGTGTGGCTGGCTCGGTGCTTGCTTCGGAGTTCCTCCTCCGATGCGGGGCGAGCGGTTAATCTGGGCCCCGACACCATGGCGGAAACCTTGTTCGAGGAGCTGAAGCGGTACGTGGGCTTTGGAGCGCGGGACGAGCAGTCACTCGTCGGCCTCCATGCCATCGCGCATCCGCATTTCCCCCGCATCGCTCGCGTCTTCTACGACCGCATCCTGGAGCACGAGGGCGCGCGTCGGGCGCTGGAGGGCGGCGAGAGCCAGGTGGGCCACCTGCGCGGCACGTTGCAGGTGTGGATGGACCAGCTCCTGCGGGGGCCGTGGGACGAGGCCTACTTCGCGCTGCGCTGCCGCATCGGCCGCATGCACGTGCGAATCTCCCTGCCGCAGCACTACATGTTCGGGGCGATGAACGTGTTGCGCCAGGAACTCAACGCCATCATCGACTCGGCGTACCTGAATCAGCCGGAGACGTTGCACGGCGCCCGCGCGGCGCTGGGGCGCATCCTGGACCTGGAGCTGGCCATCATGCTCCACACGTACCGCGAGGACCTGCTGGCGCAGCAGGCGCGCAACGAGCGACTGGCGACGTTCGGCCAGCTGGTGGGCTCCATCGGCCACGAGCTGCGCAACCCGCTGGGCGTCATCGAGACCTCGCTCTACATCCTGCGCAGCCGCGCGGGTCCGGTGGTGGATGAGCGCACGACGAAGCACCTGGACCGCATTGGCGAGCAGGTGGGCATCGCCAACCACATCGTGTCCGACCTGCTAGACATGATTCGGGACCGGCCGCTGCAACGCCAGGAGGTCTGGCTGGACGAGGTCTGGCAGGAGGCCCTCAAGGCCGTGGCCTGTCCGGAGGGTGTCACCGTCAAGACGGAGGGACTCGTCTCGCTGCCACCGGTGCACGGGGACGCGGGGCAACTGCGTCAGGTGTTCGTCAACCTGTTGGAGAACGCCGTGCAGGCCCTGGAGGAATCGGGGGGCGGCGTGTCGCTGGTCGGCACCGTGCGCGAGCCCGGCCAGGTGGAGCTGGTGTTGGAGGACACGGGCCCTGGGGTCAGCGAGGTCATCCGGGGACGGCTCTTCGAGCCGCTGATGACGACGAAGGCCCGGGGCATCGGCCTCGGCCTTCCGCTGGTCCGGCGCATCCTGGAGCGCCACGGTGGCACCATCACCTATGCGCCGCGCCCGGGAGCGGGTGCGCGCTTCGTGATGCAGCTCCCCAGCTCGCCCGAGGAGGGCCCCCATGCGACGCTACCTCCTGCTGGATGACAACCGGGCGCTGGCGGAGAACCTGGCCGAGATTCTCCGGGACGAGGGCCACCAGGCCACCGTCGTCAGCTCGGGTGACGAGGCCCTGCGCGAGGTGGGCGCCACGCGCTTCGATGCGCTGGTGACGGACATGCGCATGCCCGGCATGAGCGGCGCGGACGCGGTGCGACGCATCCGCCGCGTGGACCCGGGGCTCGCCGCCGTCGTGATGACGGCCTATCCGCGCGAGGACGATCTGGCGACAGCTCGGCGCGAGGGACTGCTCGCGGTGCTGCCCAAGCCCGTGCCCATCTCCACGCTGATGGGCCTGCTGGCCAATGCGCGGCGCGACGGCCTGGTGGTCGTGGCGGAGGACGACCCGGCGCTGAGCGACAACCTCTCCGAGGTGCTGCGCGCGCGCGGCTTCTCCTGCGTGACGGTGTCGTCGGTGCTGGACGCGGACCTGCTCTCATGCGCGACGCCATTCGCGGCGCTGGTGGACCTGCGCATGCCGGGCGGGCCGGATGGAGAGACGCTCCGGCGGTTGCGGGCGCGCTACCCGAGCCTGCCCACCTTCGTCATGACGGCGTGGCCGGACCTGGCGCCGCTGGACGTGGGCGTGGATGTATTCTCCAAGCCCTTCGACACGGGGGCGCTCATCGGCGCGCTGGAGACGAGGTACGCCGCGCGCCCCGGGGCCACGCCATGAGCGAGCCCCTTCCCCAGCCTCCCGCGCGAGTGCTCGTCGTGGACGACAACGCGGCGTTCCTCGACAACCTCGACGAGCTGTTGGGAGACGCGGGCTATGCGGTGCGCGCGGCGTCGACGTGCCGCGACGCACGGGAGAAGGCGCGCGAGGGCTTCGATGTGGCGCTGGTGGACCTGCGCCTGCCGGATGGTGACGGGACGGCGCTGGCGGCGGAGCTGAAGGCGGGAGCCCCGGACTCGGAGGTCGTGCTGCTCACGGGCTTCGCCACGCTGGAGACGGCCGTGGCGGCGGTGCGCGCGGGCGCGTGTGCCTACCTGATGAAGCCGTGCGCGCCGCGAGAGCTGCTCCTCACGCTGGAGCAGGCGATGCGGCAGGTGCGGCTGCACGCGGAGAAGCGCGAGCTGGCCCGGCGCGCGCAGGTGACGGAGAAGCTGGCCGCCGTGGGGACGATGACGGCGGGGCTTTCCCACGAGATTCGCAACCCGCTCAACGCCGCTGCCTTGCAGTTGTCCGTGTTGGAGCGGCGCGTGCGCAGGCTGCCGGATGGACAGCAGGGCACGCTGCTGGAGCCCCTGCTGCTGGTGCGTGACGAGATTCGCCGGTTGGACCACATCCTGGAGGACTTCCTCCAGTTTGCCCGTCCTCGGGAGTTCCGCCCGGGCTCGGTGGACGTGAAGGTGCTGGTGCGCCGCGTGGTGGACCTGCTGAGCAGTCAGGCCGAGACGCGGAAGGTGACGCTGACGCACGGTGTGCCGGAGGCGCCGTTGCCCGCGCTGTCTGGAGAAGAGGAGCGGGTGCGGCAGGTGCTCATCAACCTGTGCCTCAACGCGCTGGAGTCCACGCCCGCGGGAGGCCGGGTGACGCTGACCGTCGGCGCGGACGAAGCGCGGGTGTGGATCACCGTGGACGACTCGGGCCCGGGCGTCCCGGAGGCCATGAGGGATCGCATCTTCGAGCCCTTCTTCACCACCAAGGCCCAGGGTTCGGGACTGGGGCTGCCCATCGTCCACGCCATCGTCACGCAGCACGGCGGGACGCTGGAGGTGGGCGCGGCGCCCGGAGGTGGGGCTCGCTTCCTGCTGCGCTTGCCGGTGGCGCGGTAGCGGACCCGCGCGCACCGGGAGAAAGCCCGTCGACGCTCAGAAGCCGACGGGCGGAGTCACGAGGCTGGTGGAGGCGGCGCTCGCGCAGAGGATGCAGGCGCTCTGGTTGGAGCCGTCCGCGCGCTGTCCCGGCTTGTCCGCGCTGGCGACCTGACGACGCTCGTCCATGCCTCCGCCGGGCTCGTTGGTGAACCAGACGTCGAACTCGTAGTGCACGGGCACGGGCTTGCCATCCAGCATCGCGGGCTCGTAGCGCCACGTGGTCAGCGTGCGGATGATGCCGTCTTCCAGGCCGGAGAGGCTCTGGAGGGACTTGCAGTCGGTGACGGTGCCCTCGGCGGTGATGGTGCAGCGGGTGACGACCGCGCCCTTGGGGACGGCGTTCACGCGCGAGCGTATGTTCTGGGTGAGGTCCGCGAAGTGCAGCCTGCGCCCCGTCAGGAAGCGGGGAGGGGTGATGCCAGGGCCGAGCGTGAAGACGCCATCCTGCTCGGGCATGGGCCTGGTGGAGGGCGGCGGAGGCGTCGGGGTGGGCTTCGCGACTTCCGGCGTCGCTTCCGCCACCTGGACAGGGGCGACAGGCACGCTGTCGATGGCGACGGCGGGGGCGGCCGGCTCCGCGTCGAGCGGATACGGCGTTCGGGACAGCTCCGTGCGGACAATCCCCTCCGTGTCCGGGATGAGCAGCGGACGCGGGCTGGGCTCGCGGGCCTTCTTCGTCGGGGCCTTGGCCGCCGCGCGGACCGGACGACTCACGGTGGAGGTGAGGTTGGCCGGGATGACTCGCGGCGTGGGCGCGACGAGGGGCCGGTGGACCCGGGGCTCCTCGATCTCGAAGGCGCGCTCGTGATTCGAGACGGGCGAGGCCTCGGTGGAGGCGGTGTTGGAGGTGGGCGGCACGGCCATCGCAGGCAGGGGGACCTGGGAGGTGCCCAGGGCAACGGCGAGCGCGGCGCCCCCCAGTCCGCTGACCAGCCGCCAGGACCTGCGCGGGGCACGGGGCTCCGGCACGGCCAGGAGCCGGCGGATGCGCGCGAGCAGCGAACCCCCATCCGCGCCGAGCGCGAGCAGGGCGGACGGCGGCGCGCGGAGCTGTTCGATGAGCGCGAGGGCGCGCGCATAGAGGAACGCGTCTCCGCAGGACTGCACGGCGAGGTCATCCGCGCAGTGCTCGCGCTCCTCGCGAATGCGGTGGGACAGCCACCAGACGGCGGGGTGGTAGAACAGGAAGGTCTCCACCAGGGCCTGGAGCAGGTTGACCAGGTAGTCGTGGCGCTGGATGTGCGCGAGCTCATGCGCGAGCACCGCTTCCAACTGCGCGGGTGTCAGGCCAACGATTGCGCCTGCGGGGACGAGGATGAGGGGGCGCCACAGGCCGATGACCTGGGGCACGTCGACGCGGGCGGACGCCAGCAGTCGGACGGGGCGCGTCAGGCTCAGCCGCGTGAGCGCCTGTGCCAGCGCGTCACGCCAGGCAGCGGCGGGCTCCTGGGTGTGCAGTCGGGAAAGCCGCTGGGCCGCGTACCAGGAGATGACCATCCGCGCCGACAGCAGCAGCACGCCGCAGCACCAGGCCGGGAGCAGCCACGGGCGCACAAGCTCCAACCAGGAGGTGCTGGCCGCCACCGTCGCCGGAGACGCCACGTCCACCAGCGAGGTGCCCGGAGGCAGCGTCGCCGACAGGAGCATCTCCGCGGACAGGCCGCCCGACGTCGGAGTCACGGGGACCGACGTCCCCCACAGCGCGCCCAGGAACGTGCCGAGCGGAAGCAGCGCCATGGTCAGCAGGCCCAGACAGGCGACGACATAGCGGCCCCGCGCCGAGCGGCGCGACATCAGGGCCAGCAACCCCGCGACCACCAGCGCCACCGCCGCGCCCTGCCAGGCGAAGGCGAGCAGGGCTTGTTCCAGCGAGTCCAGCACGTCCATCACTTCCCCCGCCTCTCGTGCTCGTCGAGCAGCTTCCGGATCTCCGCCAGCTCCTCCGCGGAGGCCCGCTTCATCGAAAGCGCCTGGGCCACCACGCTGGACGCGGAGCCGCCGAAGGCCCGGTCCATCAAGTCCCGCAGCAAGTCGCGCTGCGTGCGCTTCTGGCTCAGGGCCGCTTCGTAGACATGGGTGCGCTCGCTCTCATCGCGCTGGACGAGCCCCTTCTCCGTCATGTTCTGCAGGAGCTTGAGGACCGTGGTGTAGCCGGTGTCCTTGTCCTGCGTGTCCCGGAGCGACTCATGCACCCGACGTACGGTGCTGGGCCCCAATTGCCAGAGGACACGGAGGATGGCCAGCTCGGCGCGCGTCGGCTGCGGTGGAACGGGCATCATTCGCGAAAGTATTACGACGTACGTCGTAACTGTCAACGACGGACGTCGTAGATGCCCGTCATGGAACACCGCGTCGCCCGCGCGTCGGTGTCCGGCTTCGCGTCAGGACTCGGCGGCGAGGTCTCCGGGGAGTTCGTCGGCGTCGGGCTTCGGGGGCGCGCCGTCGGCCTGGGCGCCGTACTCCTTGAGGCGGTACTGAATCTTCCGCACGCTGATGCCGAGCACCTCCGCGGCGCGCGACGTGGAGCCCTGCACCATCTCCAGGGTGCGGAGGATGGCCTCGCGTTCGATGGCCGCGAGCGTGGCGCCGGGGATGAGCGCGCCCTGGCTCGTGCCGGTGGGACGGGGACCGCGCAGCACGGGTGGCAGGTCGTCCGTCGCCAGCTCCTGTCCCTGGGTGAGGACCACGGAGCGCTCGATGGCGTTCTCCAGCTCTCGGATGTTGCCCGGCCAGTCGTGCGCGAGCAGCGCCTGGAGCGTGCCCGGTGCCAGGCCGCGCACGTGCTTGCCGTAGGCCTCGCCGTACTTCTCCAGGAAGTGGTTCACCAGCGCGGGGATGTCGCTCTTGCGCTCCCTGAGCGGCGGCAGCGTCACGCTCACCACGTTGAGCCGGTAGTAGAGGTCCTCGCGGAAGCGGCCCGCCTTCACCTCCGCGGCGAGGTCCCGGTGCGTCGCGGCGACGATGCGCACGTCCACCTTGAGCGTCTGGGTGCCGCCCACGCGCTCCAGCTCGCGCTGCTGGAGCACGCGCAGCAGCTTCACCTGCACCGTGGGGGAGATCTCCCCGATTTCGTCCAGGAAGAGGGTGCCGCCGTCGGCCAGCTCGAAGCGGCCTTCCTTGCGCGCGAGCGCACCGGTGAAGGAGCCCTTCTCGTGGCCGAACAGCTCGCTCTCCAGCAGGTTCTCCGACAGCGCCGCGCAGTGGACGCGGATGAAGGGCTTGTCGCGGCGGGGCGACTCCTGGTGCAGCGCCTGGGCGATGAGCTCCTTGCCGGTGCCGGACTCGCCGAGGATGAGCACGGTGGCGCGGGTGCTCGCCGCGCGGCGCACGACGTCGTAGATGCCCTGGAGCTGAGGGGACTCGCCGATGATGTCGTGGAAGCGCCGCACGCGCGTGCGGACCTGGTCTCGCAGGGCCTCCGCCTCGCGGCGCAGGCTGCGCTTCTCCAGGGCCTTGGACAGGATGACGAGCACCTGGTCGGCGTCCAGCGGCTTGAGCAGGAAGTTGTCCGCGCCGGACTTCATCGCCTCCACGGCCATCTCCACGCTGGCGAAGGCCGTCATCATGACGAACGTCGCGTCGCTGCCCTGCTCGCGCGCGGCGCGCAGCAGGGTGAGGCCGTCCATCCGGGGCATGCGCACGTCGGTGAGCACCACGGCGGGGGAGAAGTCCGACACGCGCGCCAGGGCCTCCGCGCCGTCGGCGGCCTCGGCCACGTCGTAGCCCTCCTCGTTCAGGATGGTGGCGATGGCTCTGCGGGCATTGTCCTCATCGTCGACGACCAGGATGCGCTGTGCGGACATGGAAGGGGGGCTCGAGGTGTCAGGGAAGGGTGAGGACCGGGATGGGCTTCAAGTGGGGGGCGTCGGGTTTCGCACGGGGGCTGGCGGCGCGGGCGTGCCACGTCTCCACCACCGCTTCGATGCGCGGCGCGATCTGGATGACCGAGCTGGGGAAGCAGTGGGCGGGCAGCTCGGAGAAGATGAGGCGCACCACCTCCGCGTCCAGGTCGGTGGCCACGGCCACGTGGGGACGGACGATGAGGTCGGTGAGGTGGGGTGGCTGGCCGGGACCGCTCACCACGCGGGCCACCGCGCAGCTCTGGTAGAAGAGGACAGTCACGTCCGCCTCGCGTGCGCGCTCCAGGAAGGCCAGCAGCGTGCGCCCCTCCACCGCGCCCACCAGCAAGGTCTCCGGCGCCCAGCGTCCATCGTCCGCTGTGCCCTGCTCGACGAGTGGCAAGCCGATGGGGACGGGCGGCGCACGGTCGCTCGTCAGGACGGCACCTCGCTCGCCCTGCCAATACAGACGCGTTTCGTACTCAGTGACGGTCACGGACGTCATGGGCGCTCCTTCCGCCGGGCCCTGTTCCGGCATTGCCCTTACAACCCGTGTGCCGCGAAGGTGCTTCATGGTGGACCGGGGATTCGCCCTGAAGTCCCGGACGGGCGGACGAGGGTAACTCATGGCAGGCCAAAGAGACGTAGCACCAGGGGGCCCGTCCAGCTGACCAGCAGACAACCGGCCACCATGAGGGGAAGCCCCAGTTTCAACAGCTCGGAGGTGTCGAGCCCCTCGCCCGCGGCCATCGCGTTGGGCGGGGTGCTGATGGCGAAGGGGATGCCGAACGAGCACCCCATGGCGACGAGGATGGGCGTGGACGCGGAGGGTTCCACGCTCAGGGCCAGGGGCATCAGCAGCGCGGCGGTGCCGGTGTTGCTCATCAGCGCGGACAGGCTCGCGGCGACGATGACCAGCGCCCCCAGTCTCGCCTCGCGCGGCCACGCCTCCAGCCGGGCGCCATCGAGCGCGTGGGCCACCAGGCCCGACTGCTCCAGGAGTTTTCCCAGCGCCAGCCCACCGGCGATGAGCAGGAGGGTGGACCAGTCCAGGCGTCCCAGGTCCTCGCGTTTGAGAAGCCCGGTGCCGAACAGCAGCGCGGTGGCGCCCAGGGCGACGACCGGTGCGGGCACTCCGTGGAGCGGCTCCGACAGCCAGGCGACCACGCAGGCGGCGCTCACCGCGAGCACGCGTCGGCCGGAGGCATCGAGTGTGCGGGCGGGCTGTGCGGGCAAGGTCAGCGCGTCTCCCATGCGGAAGCG
Source organism: Myxococcus sp. CA056 (assembly GCF_013336715.1). NCBI lineage: Bacteria > Pseudomonadati > Myxococcota > Myxococcia > Myxococcales > Myxococcaceae > Myxococcus > Myxococcus sp. CA056. Next base: position 102,977 of record NZ_JABUMT010000007.1, on the reverse strand, counting down.
CAGGAGCACCAGGCCGAAGCCGAGCAGCAGCATCAGCACCGTGAGGGGCAGGGCGAACGCCATCCAGCCCGCGAAGGTGACGTGCGCATGAGCGCTCGCGGCGGACACCGCGAGGGCATTGGGGCCGCTGCCCACGGGCGTCGCCATGCCGCCCAGGTTTGCGCCCAATGCGACTCCCGCGAGCAGGGCGGGACGCAGCGGTGTGCCCGGAGGTGAGGCGAGCAGCACGGGCCTGAGCGCGGCGAGCATCATCGCCGCTGCGGCCACGTTGGACATCCACATGGAGAGGAAGGCCACGCCGCCCATGACGAGGAGCAGCAGGAGGCGGGGCCGGCCTCGCGACAGGCGCACGACGTGCCGCGCCACCGCCGAGTCGAGGCCGTGGCGCATGGCCGCGACTTCCAGCGTGAAGCCACCCAGGAACAGGATGAGCACCGGGTCCACGCCCCAGGTGAGCACGGAGGACAGCCGGTACTCCGGCCCCAGCGGACCGAGCACCACCGGCGTGGCGCCCAGCAGGAGCAGGGTGGGCACGAAGGGCGGCACCAGCTCCGTGAGCCACAGCACCAGGCACACGCCCGCCACCAGCACCGTGCGCGATGCCACCTCGCCGTCCACGCCGAAGCCCGCGAGCCCGGCCACCGCGACCAGGCCCACCAGCGCGAGCACGGGCCGGGTCCAGCGACGCCGTGACGACGGCGCGACGGTGGCCTCGGGAAGGCTGGTCGACAGGGCCTCGGCGTCTGCGTGTGTCGAGGCGAGTGGGGAGGTCATTGCAAGGGACGCGGGGAGGAGGGACCTACGCGTTGAATTCCCTCGCCAGCTCGCGGCGGTCCTTGTCCTCGATGAGGTGCTGCGCGTAGCGCACCAGGTCCGCCTCGGTGACGATGCCGAGCAGCGCGCCGTCCTGCCCGACGACGGGAAGGCAGCCGAACTTGTTGCGCAACATCAGCACCACGGCATCGCGCAGCGACGCCTCGGGCGTCACCGTCGTCACGTCCCGGGTCATGATGTCGGCGGCCCACAGCGGCTGCGCGGCGGGGTCCGTCGCGTGCGTGGCCGCGGCCCTCAGCAGGTCTCGGTGGGTGATGAGGCCCACGAGCTTTCCCTGTCGGACGACGGGGAGGTGCCGGATGCGGTGCAGGCGCAGCAGCTCCTCCGCCTTGCCCAGGTTCTGGGTCTCCTTGAGCGCGACCACCTCGCGCGTCATCAGCTCTCCGACGATCTGCATGTGGCGCTCTCCGGTAGATAGGTGGAACTCCCGGGGGCCGTTGCATGGAAGGGGCCAGCCCGGATTCCCTCGGGCTACGGCGATTTCGGTGCCCTGTACACGCAAGGTTTGCGCGTTCGTGTGGTGCCCCGCATTCCTTGCGCGAGTGGTGTTGACTGGAGTGCTTCGAGCCCTGGCCACCGGGCAGGTTGAAGCCGGTCCCGGCGTGCGCTAGATGCTCACCCAGTCGCTAGGGGTGCCCCTCGTAAGGGGCTGAGACGGCCGCGTGGCGCGGCCAACCCTTGGAACCTGAACCGGGTCATACCGGCGGAGGGAAGCGGCCCGGAACCCCCTGGGGGCTTCCGTCTGCCTTCCCGCCCGTCCTCGAGGAGAGAGAGATGAGCGGAGCGTCCAGAAGCCTCAAGGTCGATGGCAAGGTGCTCGAAGGCATCAGCCAGGGCCCCCTGCCAGCCTCGCGCAAGGTGTTCGTGAGTGGGGAGCTGCACCCCGACTTGCGAGTCCCCGTGCGGGAAATCAGTCAAACCCCCACGCGGCACGGACCGGGCGCGGATGCCCGGGTGACGTCGAATCCCCCCGTGCTCGTCTATGACTCCAGCGGTCCGTACACGGACCCGGAGGCGCGAATCGACCTGCGCCAGGGCCTGCCCGCCACGCGCGAGGCCTGGGTGCTGCGTCGCGATGACACGGAGGAGCTGGCGGGAATCACCTCCGACTACGGCAAGGAGCGCGAGGCGGACCCGAGGCTCGCGGGGCTGCGCTTCGGCCATCGCCGCAAGCCCCGCGTGGCACGCCAGGGCGTCAACGTCACCCAGTTGCACTACGCCCGGCGCGGCATCATCACCCCGGAGATGGAGTACGTGGCGCTGCGAGAGAACCTGCGCATGGACGCGTCGCTGTCCGCGCAGCACCCGGGCCACTCGTGGGGCGCGTCCATCCCCCGCGTCATCACCCCGGAGTTCGTGCGCGACGAGATTGCCCGGGGCCGCGCCATCATCCCCGCGAACATCAATCACCCGGAGCTGGAGCCGATGATCATCGGCCGCAACTTCCTGGTGAAGATCAACGCCAACATCGGCAACTCCGCCGTCTCGTCCTCCATCGAGGAGGAGGTGGAGAAGATGGTCTGGTCCATCCGCTGGGGCGCGGACACGGTGATGGACCTGTCCACGGGCCGGAACATCCACGAGACGCGCGAGTGGATCCTCCGCAACGCGCCGGTGCCCATCGGCACGGTGCCCATCTATCAGGCGCTGGAGAAGGTGGGCGGCAAGGCGGAGGACCTCACGTGGGAGATCTACCGCGACACGCTCATCGAGCAGGCCGAGCAGGGCGTGGACTACTTCACCATCCACGCCGGCGTGCTGCTGCGCTACGTGCCGCTCACCGCGAAGCGACTGACGGGCATCGTCAGCCGGGGCGGCTCCATCCTCGCGAAGTGGTGCCTGGCCCACCACCAGGAGAACTTCCTCTACACGCACTTCGAGGAGATCTGCGAGATCATGAAGGCGTACGACGTCAGCTTCAGCCTGGGTGACGGGCTGCGGCCGGGCTCCATCGCCGACGCGAACGACGCGGCGCAGTTCGGCGAACTGGAGACGCTGGGCGAGCTGACGAAGATCGCCTGGAAGCACGACGTGCAGACGATGATCGAAGGCCCGGGCCACGTGCCCATGCACCTCATCCAGGAGAACATGACGAAGCAGCTGGCGGTGTGCGGCGAGGCGCCGTTCTACACGCTGGGGCCCCTCACCACGGATATCGCGCCGGGGTATGACCACTTCACCAGCGGCATTGGCGCGGCGATGATTGGTTGGTTCGGCACCGCGATGCTCTGCTACGTGACGCCGAAGGAGCACCTGGGGCTGCCGGACCGCGACGACGTGAAGGAAGGCGTCATCACGTACAAGATCGCCGCGCACGCCGCCGACCTGGCCAAGGGGCATCCGGGCGCTCAGGCTCGCGACAACGCGCTCTCCAAGGCCCGCTTCGAGTTCCGCTGGGAGGACCAGTTCAACCTCTCCCTGGACCCCGAGCGCGCCCGCGCCTTCCACGACGAGACGCTGCCCGCCGACGGCGCCAAGGTCGCCCACTTCTGCTCCATGTGCGGGCCCCAGTTCTGCTCCATGAAAATCACCCAGGATGTTCGCGACTACGCGGAGAAGCTGGGCGTCACCGACGCCACCGCGCTCGACTCGGGGATGGAACAGAAGAGTGAGGAATTCCGGAAGGCAGGCAGCGAGTTGTATCGCTGAGCCACGAAGCCAGGAATCGAGGGCGTCAAACGACCTGCTACATCACCTGTCCGAGACGTGACAATGAGAGTGGGTGCATGTCATGTTAGGCAGGCATGGGCGCGGTGCACGCGCCCTCGATTATCTGGAGGGGATACTTCATGGAGACTCCGCCGCGGGAGCAAGTGGGTTCGTACATCACCGGCACTCCGATGCCGACCCAGGATGAGAAGACGATGGGGCTCATCGCCCACATGGGAACCATCCTGGCCAACTTCGTGGGCCTGGGCTTCGCGGTTCCGCTGGTGCTGATGCTGACCAAGGGCAAGGAGTCGTCCTTTGTTCGCGAGCACTCGGTGGAGTCGCTGAACTTCCAGATCACCCTCTTCATCGCCGGCCTCGTCGGCGTCGCCACGTCGTGTATCGGCATCGGCCTGGTGTTGCTGCCCATCGTCGGCATCCTGGCGCTGGTGTTCGGCATCATCGGCGGGCTGAAGGCGAACGAGGGGCAGCTGTACCGGTACCCGTTCGCCATCCGGCTGGTGAAGTAGTCGGCACGGCGGCGGCTCCCTTCGGGGAGCCCGCGGCCACTCGGGCGGGCCAGGCGCGAGCGCGCGGGCCCGCCCGTCGTCTTTTCAGGGGACGCGCGAGCGCCAGCACTCGGGTGCATCCTCGCGACGCGGCAGCGCGGTCTCGGCCCCTCGGGGGCAGCATCGTGGCGCCGGTGCGGGCCTTCAGCCGCCGATGCCCATCATGGACAGCCGCGTGGCGCCGGTGGGGCGGGCCTTCAGTCGCCGATGCCCATCATGGACAGCAGCATGGCGCCCGTGCGGGCCTTCAGCCGCCAATGCCCATCATGGACAGCAGCGTGGCGCCGTTGCCGGGCTCGGTGAAGCGGTGGCCCTCGGGCTTGTCGCCCAGGGCAGCGCGGATGGCCCGTGCCAGCTCCACGTCCGTGGCCCCACCCCGGATGAGCTGATGCAGCGGCGCCTGTGCGCGGCCGCCCAGGCAGCTGCGCAAGTCGCCATTCGAGGCCACGCGCACGCGGTTGCACCCGCCGCAGAAGTTCTGGGTCAGCGGCGAGATGAAGCCCACGCGGCCACCTGGCGCCTTCCAGTAGCGCGCGGGACCGGAGGTGACGGAGTCGGCGGCGGCGCCTGTCTCCTCGGGCTCGGCGGAGAGGTCCAGGCCCTCGCCGCGCAGCCGGTCCATCAGCTCGGCGGTGGGCACCGGAACGCCCTGGCCAAAGGGCATCAGCTCGATGAAGCGCGGGGTGATGCCGCGCGCGTGCGCGTACTCCACCAGCGCGCGGGCCTCGCCGTCGTTCACGCCCCGCATCACCACGACGTTGAGTTTGAGCGAGGCGTAGTGGGAGGCCGCCGCCGCGTCGATGCCCCGGAGGATGGCGTCGAAGTCCCCCTGCTTGGAGATGCGGCGGAACGTCTCCGGGGACAGCGTGTCCAGGCTGAGGTTGAGCTGGTCGACACCGGCCTCGCGCAACGGGGCCGCGAGGGCCTCCAGGTGGCTGGCGTTGGTGGTGATGGCCAGGTGCCGCACGCCTGGGATGCTGGCGATGCGCCGGGCGATTTCCAGGATGTCCGGACGGATGAGCGGCTCGCCCCCGGTGAGGCGCACGCGGCGGATGCCCAGCGCGGCGAAGATGCCGGCGATGCGTCCCAGCTCCTCCGCGTTCAGCAGGTCTTTCTTGCCGCCCCAGGACGCGGGAGAGCAGTACGTGCAGCGGAAGTTGCAGCGGTCCGTGATGCTCAGCCGCAGGTACGTCATGCGGCGCCCCTGCGCATCCAGCAGGGGAGGGGCGAGCGGATCCGTCTGGAGTGCGGGCGTCGTCACGGGCGGCCTGACCTCATAACAGCCGCCAGGGGGACGTTCATCTCAATCCCCCCAGCGTGAGGGGCTCAGCCCTCGCTGCCCGTGGCCGACCGGATGATCGGCACCTTCACTTCGACGGGCTCGCTCGGGGCGGCACGCGGGGCGACCGGCGCGGGCTCCAGGTCATCGTCCAGGTCCGTCAGACGCGCCAGCTCCGCCTCGGCCTCGTTCGCCTCCTGCTCGGCCACGGGAAGATTGAGCTTCCGCAGCGCCATCTCCTCCTTGATGCGGATGAGACCCTCTTCGCCGATGTCCAGGAACGCCCGGACGACTTCCGGGTCGAACTGGGTGTTGGCGCAGCGGCGGATCTCCTGGATGGCGTTCGCGAACGAGGTGCCCTTGCGGTACGGCCGGTCGCTCGTCATCGCGTCCAGCGTGTCCGCCACGGCGAAGATGCGCGCGCCGATGTGGATCTCCTGCCGCTGGAGGCCGCGCGGGTAGCCCGCGCCGTCCCAGCGCTCCTGGTGCGACAGGACGATGGCGGAGGGCGTGGAGAGGAACGGGATGGCCTGGATCATCTGGAAGCCAATCTCCGGATGCTTGCGCATCTCCAGCCACTCGTCCGGCGTGAGCTTGCCCGGCTTGAGCAGCACCGCGTCCGGCACGCCAATCTTGCCGATGTCGTGCAGGAGCGCGCCGCGGCCAATCTCCTCCAGGTCCTTGCCGGAGATGCTCATCCGGCCGGCGATGGCGGACGTGTAGCTGACCACGCGCTGCGAGTGGTCGCTCGTCTCGTGCTCGCGCGCGTCCAGCGCGGCCACCAGCGCCAGGAGCGTGTTCTGGTAGGTGTTGGCGATGTTGTGCAGCGCGCTGCGCAGCTCCGCGGTGCGGTCTCGCACCTTGCGCTCCAGCTTCTTCTGGTAGCGCTTGCGGGCCATCTCGATGCGGCGCTTGGCGAGCGCACGCTCGATGGCTCGGATGAGGTCGGTGAGCTTCGGTGGCTTGAGCAGGTAGTCCACCGCGCCCCGGCGCAGGCAGTCCACCGCGGACTCCGTGTCGCCATAGCCGGTGAGCATGATGACGGACGTGTCCGGCAGTCGCTCTCGCAGGTTCTCCAACAGCCAGAGGCCGTCCTTGCCCGGCATCTTCATGTCGCTGATGACGAGCGGGGTGTCCTCCTCGCCAGCCACGTCCAGCGCCATCTCGGCGCCGCTCGCGACGACGCAGTTGTAGCCCTCTTCACGCAGGAGGACGGAGATGACGTCTCGGACAGAGTCGTCATCGTCGACGATGAGGATTCGGGGTGGGGCAGGGGGGATGGCTTCCACGGCGGGAGATTCTAAAGGTTTCCGGGTTTCAATGGCGAATGAGTCAGGGAAATTACCACCTTCCTCCACTTGCAGGTTGACAGTCCAGTGCGCTGGTCCGGAAGACGACCCTGGGAGGGAGGGCGGCCGGGCAGGCGTGGACGGGCCCTGGGAGGAAGTCGAGCCTTCAGGCCTGGACCCTCGTACTCGCGCGGTCATGGCGGAAAGGCGCGAGGTCCAGGGTGGTCCGCTCTCCGAGGACGGCCTCGGCCACGAGCTTCGCGGTGATGGGGGCCAGGAGGATGCCGTTGCGGAAGTGTCCGGTGGCGAGGAAGAGGCCCGGGGTGGGGCCCTCTCCGAGGTAGGGCCGCTTGTCCTCCGTCCAGGGGCGGAAGCCGGCCCACGTCTCGGTGATGGGGGCGGACCCGAGCTCCGGGCACAGCTCCAGGGCCATGTCGAGGATGCGGGCCAGGCCCGCCGCGGTCACCTGCTTGTCGAAGCCCACCAGCTCCATTGTGCTGCCGGCGATGACGCGGCCGTCCGCGCGGGGGACGACGTAGCCCTTCTCCGACGTGAGGATCCGCTGGAGCAGGGGAAGGCGCGTCTGGAGCTGAATCATCTGCCCACGCGCGGGGCGCACCGCCTTCGCCTCCACGCCCGCGCCCTGGACGAGCGAGGACCAGGAGCCGGCGGCGAGCACCACCGCGTCCGCGCGCAGCACCTCGCCATCCAGGTCCACGCCCACCGCGCGGCCCGCTTCGTGGACGATGCCGCGCACGTAGCCGCTTCGGAATTCGGCGCCCACGCGCGCGGCGGCCATCGTCAGCGCGCGGACGAGGAGCCGGTTGTCCACCTGGTGGTCATCCGGGAAGTGGGCGGCGGCCACGGCTTTCGAGGAGAGGCGCGGCTCCAATGCGCGGGCCTGGGCACCGTCGAGCACGTCCGCGCGCAGGCCCATGCCGCGCTGCCACAGCACGGTGGCTTCCACGTGCTGCACCGCCGCTTCGCTGAAGGCGACCTTGAGGACGCCGCTGGGGCGGTAGGCGATGTCCACGCCGGACAGCTCGCGCAGCTCGTCGGCGAAGGCGGGATAGAGGGCGCGGCTCTTCAGGCACAGCTCGAGGAAGGGGCCGGGGCCGTCGGACTCCATCTGTGGAGCGAGCATGCCGGCGGCGGCGCTGCTGGCCTCCGCGCCGGGGATGGAGCGCTCCAGGACGGTGACGCGCGCGCCGGCCTGCCGCAGCCGCAGCGCGATGCCGCAGCCCATGATTCCCCCACCCACGATGATGACGTCCGAAACTCGCATGGACTTCTTTCCTGCTCGCCCCGTCGAGGGTTTGCAAGCGACTTGGACAGGGAGCCCAGAGGTCGGGTTGACGGCGGGGGCCTTTGCCATTACTGATGGGGCCGTGCGTTTCTCTTCCGTGCATCCCCATCATGCGCATCATCGGCTCGGCCCCGACGGGACCGTTCGCCACGCGCATGCCTGGGTGAGCCACTAGACGCACCACCCTCCCGGCACCTGCCGCAGCGAATGAAGGCCCGTCCTCCCCCGGACGGGCCTTTTTTCGTTTCCGCGCGGCCTTCGTTTCCCCCGCAGCCCCCAGCAGGTCTACCCATGTTGCTGAAGATCGCTCTTCCCAACAAAGGCCGCCTTTCCGAAGAGGTTCGTGAACTTTTCAACGATGCGGGCCTGGAGGTGCGCGGCAGAGGAGAGCGCGCACTCACCGCGTCGCTCGGCGGCGAGTTCGAGGCCATCTTCGTGCGCGCCCAGGACATCCCGGAGTTCGTCGCGGACGGCGCGGCGCATGCGGGTGTCACGGGATGGGATCTCGTGAGCGAGGCGGGGCGGGAGCTCGAGCACCTGATGGACCTGGAGTTCGGCAAGTGCCGGCTCGTCGTGGCGGCGCGCGAGGAGAGCGGCATCACCCACTCCAACGACGTGCGAGACGGCATGCGGGTGGCGTCGTGTTTCCCCCGGCTGACGCAGGACTACTTCGCGCGGCGAGGGCAGAGCATCACCGTGGTTCCCGTCTCGGGCGCGGCGGAGATTGCTCCTCACCTGGGCATCGCGGACATCGTGGTGGACCTGACGTCCACGGGCTCCACGCTGAAGATGAACGGCCTGCGCGAGGTGGCCACGGTGCTGGAGTCCAGCGCGCGACTGGTGTCGAGCAAGACGAACGTCCCGGAGGCGCGCAAGCGGTTGGATGAGCTGAAGCTGGCGCTGGGCTCGGTGCTGGCGGCGCGGGGAAAGCGCTACCTCATGGCCAATGTCCCCAGGGACTCGCTCGCGGGGGTTCGCGAGGTGCTGCCCGGACTCAATGGCCCCACGGTGGTGGATGTGCTGGACGGAGGGACGTTCGTCGCGGTGCACGCGGTGGTGGCGGCGAAGACCATCTACCGCACCGTCAACGCCCTGAAGGCCCTGGGCTGCGAGGGCATCCTCGTCACGCGCATCGAAAGGCTGGTGGCGTGATGACGCCGCTTCCTTCGTTCCTCCGCTATCGCGGACCGCTGGCCAGCCTGTCCCGCGAGGACCGGCTCCGATTGTTGCAGCGAGGCGGGGATGTGGACGCGCGCATCTCCGCCCGGGTGCGGGAGCTCATCGCCCGGGTCCGGCTGGATGGGGACTGGGCGCTCTTCGAGATGGCGCGCCAGTTCGACCGCGCGGAGTTGTCCGCACTGGAGGTCCCCCGCGCGCGTTGTGAGCAGGCGCTCGAATCATTGGACCCGTCGGTGGCGCGGGCCCTGGGACGCGCGGCGCGCAACATCGCGCGGGCGCACGAGGCGCAGCGGCCTCGCGCGGTGGAAGTGGAGACGGAGCCTGGTGTGCTGGTGGGCCGGAGGCCGGACCCCCTGGGCCGCGTCGGAGTGTACGCACCGGGAGGCCGGGCGGTGTATCCGAGCAGCGTGTTGATGGGGGTGGTGCCGGCGAAGGTCGCGGGGGTGGGCGAGGTCATCGTCTGCTCGCCTCCGGGGCCGGACGGTCTGCCACACGCGAGCGTGTTGGCGGCGGCGGTGCTGGCGGGCGCGGACCGGGTCTTCGCGCTGGGCGGAGCGGGCGCGGTGGCGGCGATGGCGTACGGCACGGAGAGTGTTCCCCGGGTGGACCGCATCGTCGGGCCGGGCAATGCCTACGTGGCGGAGGCGAAGCTCCAGGTGGTGGGGGCGGTGGCCATCGAAGCACCGGCGGGGCCGAGTGAAATCCTCGTCATCGCGGACGAGACGGCGAGTCCGGACGCGGTGGCGCGGGAGATGCTGGCGCAGGCGGAGCACGACCCGGATGCGGCCTGCGTGACGGTGGCGCGAGGCGAGGGGGTGGCGGAGGCCATCGCGGAGCAGGTGCGGCGCCTGTCACTGGGTGCGAAGCGCGAGGAGATTGTCGCCGCCGCACTGCGCTCACGGGGCGCGGTGTTGAGTGTGGCGTCGCTGGAGGAGGCGTGGCCCTTCGTCGCGGACTTCGCGCCGGAGCACCTGCTGCTCGCCACCGCCGCGCCTTCGGCGGACCTGGCGCGAGTGCGCAACGCGGGCACCGTCTTCCTCGGGGAGCGCTCCTCGGTGGCCTACGGCGACTACATGACGGGCTCCAACCACGTGCTGCCCACGGCGGGGCTGGCGAGGGCCTACTCAGGACTCAACCTTCTCGACTTCTACCGATGGACCACCTACCAGCGCGTGGAGCGCGCGGCGTCCCAGGCATTGGCGGACGACGTGGGACTGCTTGCGGAGAGTGAGGGCCTCTTCGCGCACGCGGACGCCGCGCGGGCCTGGAGGGCCGAATGATTCCCACGCGTGCGTCCTATCGGGACATCCCGTTGTATTCGCCCGCGAAGCGACCCTGTCGCGTGGACCTGAGCGACAACACCAACCTCTTCGGAGTGCCTCCCGCCGCGGAGCGAGTGCTGCGCGAGTCCTCCCTGGAGTCGCTCTCGCGCTATCCCCGAAGCTATGCGCCCGACCTGCGCGGCGTGTTGGCCGAGCAGCTTGGCGTGACAGCCGAGTGCGTGACGACGGGCTGCGGCTCCGATGACGTCCTCGACAGCGCGCTGCGAGCGTTCTTGGAGCCGGGTGAGTTGCTCGTGTTTCAAGACCCGACGTTCGTGATGATGCCGCTGTTCGCGCAGGTGAACGGACTGCGGACGGCGGCGGTGCCCTTGCGCGCCGACTTCGACGTGGAGCCCGAGTGGCTGGTGTCCACGGGGGCGAAGGTCATCTACCTGTGCTCACCGAACAACCCCACGGGCACGGTGCTGTCGCGCGCGGCGGTGGAGCGGGTGGTGGAGCGTGCGCCGGGGCTGGTCATCATCGACGAGGCGTATGCCGACTTCGCGCGCGGGCCTGGCTTCCTGGACCTGGCGCGCACGTGCTCGAACGTGCTGGTGACGCGCACGTTCTCGAAGGCCTTCGGGCTCGCGGGGATGCGCGTGGGGTGGGCCGTGGGCCACCCAAAGCTCGTGGCGGAGGTCGAGAAGGCACGGGGGCCGTACAAGCTGACGACGCTCGCGGAAGCGATGGCCGTGGCCGTGCTGCGCGAGGACGCGGGTTGGGTGCGTGCTCGGGTGGAGGAGGCGGTGGAGAACAGGGAGCGCCTGCGGGGCGCGCTGGTGGCGCAGGGGCTGAAGCCGCTGCCGTCCGAGGGCAACTTCCTGATGGTGCCGCTGCCCGGAGCGCCTGGGGTGGCGGAGCGGATGCGGGAGCGTGACGTGAACGTGAGGGCGTTCCAGGGACTGACCGGGGTCGGGGATGCGCTCCGAATCGGCAGTGGACCGTGGCCCTTGCTGGAGGCGGCGCTTGTGGCGCTGCTGGAGTCCTTGCGATGAGAGTCACCCTGTTCGACTACGGCGCTGGCAATCTGCACTCGCTGACCAAGGCCCTGGCCACGGAGGAGGGCGTCGACGTTCGCGTGGAGGAGAGCCCGGCGCGTGCGGTGGATACGGATGTGCTCGTGCTGCCCGGAGTTGGCGCCTTTGGCTCGGCGGCGGCGCGACTGGCGCCCGGGCGGGATGCGATGCGCTCGGCATTGGAGAAGGGCCTGCCCTGCCTGGGCATCTGCCTGGGCATGCAGTTGCTGTTCGATTCGAGCGACGAGGGAGAGGGCGCGGGCCTGGGCTATTTCTCCGGACGGGTGACGCGACTGACATCGCGACGCGTGCCGCAGATTGGCTGGAACCAGGTGGAGGGCGACCGCACGTTGTCGGGAGCGAAGCTGGACACCGCGTACTACGCGCACAGCTTCGTCTGCCGCGTGGAGGACACGTCGGTGGTGACGGGGTGGACGACTCACGAGGAGGACCGCTTCCCCGCGGTGGTTCGACGCGGCCGGGTGGTGGGCGTGCAGTTCCATCCCGAGAAGTCTTCGTCTTCGGGTGTCGCCTTCGTGCGGGCCTTCTTGCGGGAGGTGGCGTCATGAGGGCGATTCCCGCCATCGATCTGCGCGAAGGCGCGTGCGTGCAGCTTGTCGGAGGTTCGTATGAAGACGAGCGGGTTCGGGTGAAGGACCCGCTGGAGGCGCTACTTCGTTGGCGCGCCTTCGGCTTCAGGGCCTTCCACGTGGTCGACCTGGATGCGGCGCTGGGCCGGGGTTCCAATGCCGAGGCCGTGGCGCGACTTACCGCGCACGAGCCGGGGCTCACATTCACCGTGGGCGGGGGTGTGCGAGAGCTGGAGCGGGTGGAGGCGCTGCTGGAAGGGGGCGCTTCGGCCGTGGTGGTGGGGACTCGGGCCATCGAGGACGCGGCGTGGTTGGCCGACGTCGCGAGCCGCCATCCAGGCCGCGTGGTGGTTGCGGCGGACGTGCGAGGTCGCGAGGTGGTGACGCGAGGCTGGACGGCGGGCAGTGGCATGACGGTGGGCGATGTGCTCGCGGCGCTGGAGCCGTTGCCGCTCGGTGGCCTGCTGGTGACCGCGGTCCACAAGGAGGGGCAACTCGAGGGCGTCGACCTGTCGCTGATGCGCGAGGTGGTGGTTCGCAGCCGTCACCGGCTCTACGCGTCGGGCGGCGTGACGACGCTGGAAGACTTGAGGGCGCTGGCCTCGGTGGGCGCGTACGGGGCGGTCATTGGGATGGCGCTGTACACGGGGCGGCTGGATGCGCGCGACGTCGCGCTGGAGTTCGCGAAATGACCACTGTCACTCGAGAGACGAAGGAGACGCGGATCCGCGTGGAGCTGTCGGTGGGCCGGGGGAGCACGCAGGTGGACACGGGGCTCAAGTTCTTCGACCACATGCTCTCCACCTTCGCGCGCTACGCGGGGCTCGACTTGAAGTTGCACGCTCGTGGCGACCTCACGCACCACCTGATGGAGGACGTGGCGATTACGTTGGGGACGGCGGTGCAGCGGGTGATTCCGGCGACAGCGGCCCGCTTCGCGGAGCGCACGGTGCCCATGGATGACGCGCTGGTGCAGGCGTGCCTCGACGCGGGCGGACGGTTCTTCTACCAGGGGCCGTTGAAGAATCGGCTCTACGAGCACTGGATGCGCTCGTTCTGCGAGCACGCGAAGGTGACGCTGCACCTGCGGGTGCTGCGAGGGAAGGACAGTCACCACGTCACCGAGGCGGCGTTCAAGGCGCTGGGGCTCGCGCTGCGGGATGCGATGGTGGACTCCGGCACCGTGTTCAGCATGAAGGGCTCCGTGGCCCTGGAGGTGCTCTGATGCTGACGCGACGACTCATCGTCTGTCTGGACGTGAAGGGCGGCCGGGTGGTGAAGGGCGTTCGCTTCGAGGGTCTCCGCGACGTGGGCGACCCGGTGGAGCTGGCCTTGCGCTATGAGCAGGAGGGCGCGGACGAGGTGACGTTCCTCGACATCTCCGCGAGCGCCGAGGAGCGTGACACGCTCTGGGATTTGGTGCGGCGCACGGCGGAGCGACTGTTCATCCCGTTGACGGTCGGGGGAGGCGTCCGCACGGTGGAGGACGTGGGCCGTGCGCTTCGGTCTGGCGCGGACAAGGTGAGCATCAACTCGGCGGCGGTGGCCCGGCCGGAGGTGCTCACGGAGTGCGCGGAGCGATTCGGAGCGCAGTGCGTGGTGGCGAGCATCGACGCTCGGAAAGAGGGTTCGCGCTGGCGTGTCCACACGCATGGTGGGCGCAAGCCCACGGAGCTGGAGGCGGTGGCCTGGGCGCGTGAGTGTGTGGCGCGAGGTGCGGGTGAAGTGCTCCTCACCAGCATCGACCAGGACGGTGCCCGCTCAGGCTACGACCTGGAGCTGACGCGCGCGGTGGCGGACGCGGTGGACGTGCCCGTCATCGCATCCGGAGGGGCGGGTAACGCGGAGCACGTGCGGGACGGACTCACGCGTGGCGGCGCGGACGCGGCGCTCGTTGCGGGCATCCTTCACGATGGGCTCACCACGGTAGGGGCCATCAAATCGCTGCTCCGAGCGAGCGGCCTTCCCATCCGGAGCACGACATGACGAGCGCACAGGGCTTGATGCAGGCAGCGGAAGTCGCACGCAATTCGGGAGACGTGGCGCCGAGCGGCTTCAGGAGCCGTCCCATCCGGAGCACGACATGACGAGCGCACAGGGCTTGATGCGGGCGGTGGACGCCGCACGCAATTCGGGAGACGTGGCGCCGAGCGCCTTCAGCGGCCTTCCCATCCGGAGCACGACATGACGAGTGCACAGGGCTTGATGCAGGCGGCGGCCGAAGTCGCGCGCAAGGCCGGGGACGTGGCGCTGGGCTACTTCCGCGGCGGTATCGCAGTGGATACCAAGAGCGACGGCACGCCCGTCACGGTGGCGGACCGCACGGCGGAGCAGACCGCACGCGAATGGCTGGAAGCGCGTTTTCCGGACGACGGCATCCTCGGGGAAGAGTTCGGGGAGACACGGCCGGGTGCTCGGCGCCGATGGATCCTGGACCCCATCGATGGAACAAAGACCTTCATCCGGGGCGTACCTCTATGGGGGACCCTGGTGGCACTGGCGGAAGGGGAGCGCATCCTCGTGGGCGCCGCGTACTTCCCCGCCGTGAGCGAGCTGCTGGTGGCTGCGCCAGGGGAAGGTTGTTTCTGGAACGACAAGCGCGCGCGAGTGTCCGAGCAGGCGGACCTGTCTCGCGCGGTGGTGCTCTCCACGGACGAGCGCTTCCGTCAGCATCCCGAGCGCGGAGAAGCCTGGCGCCGCTTCACCCTCGACGCGGCCATCTCCCGCACCTGGGGCGATTGCTACGGCTACCTGCTGGTGGCCACGGGCCGAGCGGAGGTCATGGTGGACGAGCTGCTCTCGCCCTGGGATGCCGCCGCGCTCCAACCCATCATCGAAGAAGCCGGAGGCGTCTTCACCGACTGGACCGGGCGGCGGACCTCCTTCGGTGGCAACGGCATCGCCACCAACGCGGCCCTGGCCACACTCACCCGTGAGCGCCTGGGCGCGACGGAGGCCACGTGATTCTGGACCTGGACCGACTCGACTTCACCAAGGGCGGTGGCATGGTGACGGTGGTGACTCAAGACGCGCGCACCGGTGATGTGTTGATGGTGGCGCACGCGGACCGCGAGGCACTGGAGCGCACCCTCGCCACGGGGCAGATGCACTACCGTTCGCGCTCGCGTGGCCTCTGGCACAAGGGCGCCACCAGCGGGAACACGCAGCAGGTGGTGTCCCTGCGCGCGGACTGCGACGGTGACGCGGTCCTCGCCCGCGTCGAGAAAGCCGGGCCGGCCTGTCACACCGGCGAGACCACGTGCTTCGGTCCCGGAGGGGGAGACGCGCTGGCCGCGCTGGATGCCACCCTCGCCGAGCGCGCGACCCGACCCGATGCCCCGGGCGAAAAACCCAGCTACACGCGCCGCCTGCTCGCGGACCGCAACCTGCGTCTCAAGAAACTGGGCGAGGAGGCCGCGGAGCTGGTGACGGCCTGCGCGGATGCGGACGCCGGACGCGCCGCCGAGGAGGCAGCCGACCTCCTCTACCACCTCCTCGTCGCGGTGAGGCCGCTCGGGCTCTCCCTGGAAGACGTGAAGGCCGTGCTCGCACGTCGTGCCGCGAAGCCAAAACTTCCCGGCAATGCTGGATGAGCGAGGCTCACCTCGCGTGAGCAGGACACAGGGCTATCAGGGCATTCCACGTATCAAACCCCGTTTCAGGCCGTGTCAGCGTCGACCCGGATGGATTTGTCCGTCACGGCTGCATACGGACAGCAGGATTGCGACGGTGGAGTGATCGCGTGCAGCAGTGACTCTCTTCAACGAAAGGAGTGTTCCTGCTACACATCCAGACGCGCGGCGCTGTGGAGAACGCCGGCCGGGCGCTTCTTGGCATCGAAACCGTCCGCCTCACCGGAGGCATCGTGAACGGCCCCACCACGTACAAGGCAGAGCTCATCGACCGAGTCATCTTCTCCCGCTGGCAGAATCCTCCGACCAAGGAGGACGTCGCGGCGATGCTGGCTCAGATGGAGGAGGCCTCGACGCGGCTCAACTCGCGTCTCATCTACATTGGCTCCGTGAGCCCGAAGTCCAAGGTTCCCGACGCGAACGAGCGCACCATCCTCAACAACTTCCTCGTGGATGCGAGGAAGACGTGTGTCGAGCAGGCGTGGCTCATCTACGAGGGCACGGACCTGCAACACAACCTCCAGCGCGTCATCATCTCTGGCGTGCTCATCCTCACCCGGACCTTCGACAACTTCCTCTCGGTCGCGAAGTCGGGCGAGTCCATCGTCAAGGACGTCAGCGCCGTCCTGAAGAAGGACGCGGCGCCCATCTTCCAGCTCGCCAAGGACCGCGGCCTGGTCGCCTGACGCCGTCGGCGCTCAGCGCGCGCCGAGGATCTCCAACTCCAGGAGCTTGCCGTCCGCGCTCTCGGGGAACACGCTGACCGCGTCCACCTCGACAAGGGGCGCGGCGGGGTTGCAGGTCTCCCACTCGCCCGTGCCACGAAACTGGCACACGGTGGGATTGACGAACGAGAAGCCTCCCTCTGGATCATTCAAGCCCACGCCCTTCGGCGTGCGGACGATGGCTCGCAGGGAGCCTGGGCCTTGCGCCCGGACACGGAACCCCACCAGGTGCTTGAGCGTGGGCGCGTAGCCCGCTCGCAGCGCTCCGTCCGCCGACCAGCGCGTGCCCCGCCTCGCGTTGCTCACCGGGACTCCCGTGAGGAGGTCTCCATCGAACGCCTGGAACGCGGGCTGGGCCCCCAGGAGCTGATCCGGCTTCACCGGCGCGGTCTCCACCGGCTTCGCGCTGGCAGCCGTGAGCAGTGCCGGGGCCCGGGCGCCTTGCTGGGCGGCGGCCGCGCGCAGCACGGACAGCGGCAGCAGGTCCGCGCTCGCGCAGCGGGACACCAGTCCATCCAGGAGCGTGCGCACGGTGGGGGGCAGGTCGACGGAGGCCTGGGCGGCGGGGGCGAGCCCCAGTCGGACGATGGAATCACAGGCCGCCGGGGTGCCTGGGCCCGCGTGCTCCAAGCTCCACTGGAGCTCGGGGATGTTCGGCGCTTGACCGACGGCGGTGTCCAGCAGCGCACGGGCCACGGTCTGCGCGCAGGCGTTGACCCTGGAGGGACAGCGCTCGCAGAGGGCGGCGAGCAGCCCCCGCATGGGGGTGTCCGCCCCCTGGGTGAAGGGGGCTCGGGCGGCCAGCGCTCCGCCCAGCTCACAGGCGCGCGGGGGCGGCTTGTCACAGGCGTCCAGCCGCTTGCGGGCCTCGGCCACGACGGTGGGCTCGTCGGGGGCGCGCAGCGTGGCGTCCAGGGCCCGCTCCACCGCGCGGCACTCAGGGGAGGGGGGAAGCGGCGAGAGGGAGGCGGGGGACGTGGCGGTGGCGTCCCGGGTGGGGGAGCTCGCGGGCGAGGCCCCGGCCGTCTCATCCTGGTGCGTCACGCACCACAGGCGGGTGAAGGCGAGCAGCGCCACGAGCATCAGGAGGAGGGTTCTGAGCGGGAAACGGCGCACGAGCAATCTCCTTGATTCCGACCGGGAGCGGGGGTTATCAGCCCCACCGGGTTCCATCCGCAAATAATGACGGAGGCGTGCGTGGCTGAGACGTTCGACGTGGTGATCATCGGTTCGGGCCCTGGCGGCTACGTGGGTGCCATCCGCGCGGGGCAACTCGGGCTGAAGACGGCCATCATCGAGAAGGACAAGCGTCTGGGCGGTACCTGCCTCCACCGCGGGTGCATCCCCACCAAGTCCCTGCTGTGGACGGCGGAGTTGTTCCACCACGTCAAGGAGGCAGGGGACTTCGGCATCGACCTGTCGAGCCCGACGGTCAACTGGCCGAACGCGATGAAGCACAAGGACAAGGTCGTCACCAAGGGTGCCAACGGCATCGACTTCTTGATGAAGAAGAACAAGGTGACGGTCATCAAGGGCCACGGCCGCATCGCCGGCAAGGGCAAGGTGGAAGTCACCGCCGAGGACGGCTCCAAGCAGGTCCTGGACGCGAAGAACATCATCATCGCGACGGGCTCGGTGCCCAAGTCCCTGCCGAACGTGCCGGTGGACCACAAGCGCGTGCTCAACAGCGACTCCATCCTGCAGCTCGAGCGCATCCCCAAGAGCATCATCGTCCTGGGCGCTGGCGCGGTCGGCTGTGAGTTCGCCTCCATCTTCAACCACGTGGGCAGCAAGACCTCCATCGTGGAGTTCCTGCCCGCGCTGCTCCCCATCGAGGACGCGGACATCTCCAAGGAGCTGGAGAAGCTCTTCCGCCGTCGCGGCATCGACGTGCACACCGGCTCCGCGGTGGAGAAGGTGGAGCACACGGCGGACGGCGTGCGCGTCACCATGAAGGTGGGCAGCGAGACGAAGACGCTGGAGGCGGAGCTGCTGCTGTCCGCCGTCGGCCGCTCGCCCGTCACCGAGGACGTGGGCCTGGACAAGACGTCCATCAAGACGGAGCGCGGCTACATCAAGGTCGACGCGATGCTGCGCACCAGCGAGCCCAACGTCTACGCCGTGGGCGACGTCATCCCCACGCCGATGCTGGCCCACATGGCGAGCTCCGAGTGCGTGCTCGCGGTGGAGCACATCGCCGGGAAGAACCCGCAGCCCATCAACTACGACCTCACCCCGTCGGCCACGTACTGCTACCCCGAGGTCGCCTCGGTGGGCCTGACGGAGAAGAAGGCCAAGGAGCGCGGCTACGACGTCAAGATCGGCAACGCCCCGTTCGGCGCGGTGACGAAGTCGTCCATCACCAATGAGGCCACCGGCCTCATCAAGATCGTCTCCGACAAGAAGTACGACGAGGTGCTGGGCATCCACATCATTGGGCCCCACGCCACGGAGCTGCTGGCCGAGGCGTGCGTCGCGCTGAAGCTGGAGATCACCACCGAGGAACTGGCGGGCACCATCCACGCCCACCCGACGCTCTCGGAAATCGTCCACGAGGGCGCCGAGGCCACGCTGGGTCACCCCCGCCACTTCTAGGCCCAGGCTCGTCGAAGGTCAGGCCGTCCCGGAGCGTGGTTCCGAGGACGGCCTTTCCATGTCCGGCGTCCGCTGGGGCGGGTGGCCAGGATGCCTGCACACCAGGAGGGCCAGCGATGGACCGGCACGCCGTCGGGGCAGCGGCGCCCAAGTCGGGACATCCAGGCCCTCCGGTGCCCAGGTCCGGGGCTGCCCGGCCGGAGCGGGAGCATTAGTAGGAAAGCGACGCGCGCGAAGGGCCTGCCAGAGCTGACGCCTCGCGTTAGAGGCTTCAGGCTTGAACGTCTTCCGCCCAAACCATAGAAGGCCCGCGACCCATGGCGACTCCTGATCGGTTCCCGCTGCCCCAGGTGACTGAGACCACCCGCAAGCCGGACTGGCTGAAGGTCCGGCTGCCGCACGGCGAAGGGTACGAGCGGGTCAAGGCCATCGTGAAGCGCACGAAGCTGGCCACCGTCTGCGAAGAGGCCCGCTGCCCGAACATCGCCGAGTGCTGGGGCGGTGGCACGGCCACGGTGATGTTGATGGGTGAGGTGTGCACGCGCGCGTGCCGCTTCTGCCACGTGAAGGTGGGGGCGCCCCCGCCGTTGGATCCGATGGAGCCCATCCATCTGGCCCAGGCCGTCAAGGAGATGGACCTGGAGTACATCGTCGTCACGTCGGTGAACCGGGATGACCGGCCGGACGGCGGCGCCAGCCACTTCGCCTCCGCCATCCGCGAGCTGCGCCGGGAGAGCCCGCGCACCATCGTCGAGGTGCTCATCCCCGACTTCAAGGGCGTGGAGAAGGACCTGACCACGGTGGCCGAGGCCAAGCCGCACGTCGTCGCCCACAACGTGGAGACGGTGGAGCGCCTCACGCCGACGGTGAGAGACCGCCGCGCGAAGTACGCCCAGTCGCTCAAGGTGCTCGAGTACCTGAAGAACCGTCCCGAGGGCCTCTACACCAAGACGTCCGTCATGGTGGGCCTGGGCGAGACGGACGCGGAGCTGGAGCAGACCTTCAAGGACCTGCGTGAAGTGGGCGTGGACGTGCTCACGCTGGGCCAGTACCTGCAGCCCTCGCAGTACCACCTGCGGGTGGAGCGCTTCGTCACCCCGGCGCAGTTCGAGTCGTACAAGAAGCTGGCCGAGTCCTACGGCTTCCTCTACGTGGCCTCGGGTCCGCTGGTGCGCTCCAGCTACCGCGCCGCCGAGTTCTTCATGAAGGGCCTGATGGAGCGCGAGCGCCTCGAGCGGCTCGGCTGACCGGGCCTCGATTCGTGGCTTGACGCAACCCCCGTTCCTCTCGGAAAGACACCCCCCATGGCAACCTTCGAATTCAAGCTCCCCGACCTCGGTGAAGGCGTGATGGAGGGCGAGCTGGTCAAGTGGCACGTCAAGGCCGGCGACGTCGTCAAGGAAGACCAGGTGCTCGCCGAGGTGATGACGGACAAGGCCACCGTCACCGTCCCCAGCCCGAAGGCCGGGCGCGTCGTGTCGACGCACGGCAAGGAAGGGGACATCGCGAAGGTGCACCACCCCCTCGTCACGCTGGAGATCGACGGCGCGGCTCCGGCGCACGCGGCGGGCCATGGCGCGGCGGCTCCGGCGCAGGCGGCCGCGGCGGCTCCGGCGCAAGCGACGGCGCCCGCGGCGGGTGCTTCGGCGCAGGCGTCGAAGGTGCTGGCCACGCCGGTGACCCGGCGCATGGCGCGCGAGCACGGGTTGGACCTGGCGACCATTCCGGGCAGCGGTCCGCAGGGGCGGGTGACGAAGGCGGACGTGGTGGCGGCGCTGGAGGGTGGCGGGGAGCAGAAGAACGTGGTGGCGGCTCCCTCGCAGGCGCGTCCCGCGGTGCCGGCCGTGTCGTCGGGTCGGGCGGACGAGCGCGTTCCTCTGCGGGGGCTGCGCAAGAAGATCGCCGAGAAGATGGTGCGCTCGAAGTTCACGATGCCGCACTTCGCCTTCGTGGAAGAAGTGGACGCGACGGACCTGGTGGCACTGCGCACCCGGCTCAACGCGCAGCTCGCGGCGTCGGGTGACAACACCAAGCTCAACTACCTGCCGTTCATCATCAAGGCGACCATCGCCGCGCTGAAGAAGTTCCCGCACCTGAACGCCAACTTCGATGAGGCGGCGCAGGAGCTGGTGGTGCGCGGCGAGTACAACATCGGCATGGCGGTGGCGACGCCGGACGGCCTCACCGTGGCGGTGGTGAAGGACGCGGACCGGCTGACGCTGGCGGAGATTGCTCGCGAGACGGCGCGTCTGGGAGCTGCCGCGAAGGAGCGGAAGCTGAAGCTGGAGGAGCTGACGGGCGGCACCTTCACCATCACCTCGCTGGGGCAGAGCGGTGGCCTGTTCGCCACGCCCATCATCAACCACCCCGAGGTGGGCATCATGGGCGTGCACAAGCTCAAGAAGCGCCCGGCCGTGGTGAAGGATCAGATCGTCATCCGCGACATGATGAACCTGTCGCTGTCGTGCGATCACCGCGTCATCGACGGCTCTGTGGCCGCGGACTTCGTCTACGAAGTCATCAAGTACCTGGAGAAGCCGGACCTGCTGTTCCTGGCCATGGCGTGATGTCTCGCCCAGAGGCCCGGGTGGCGTGGTCGCCCGGGTTTCGAGGCTGGGATGTCCCCTGGGCCGCCGGGGAGGGGGCTGACCGCTCGCCGGCGATTGCGTCTCGTGGAATGCGTCGAGGCCGGGCGGTGGTCCACCAAGACGGTTAGGCTCTGTCCGTATGGCCGAGAACCCTCGCGAGCTGATCCGCGCCGCGCAGTCCGCCGAGCTGCGGGGTGACGTGACTCGCGCCGTGGAGTGCCTCCAGCAAGCGGCGGCGTTCTATCGGAACGCGGGCAATGCCCCCCGAGCGCTCCAGTTGCTGCGCCATGCGCGCAGGCTGGATACGAGCCGCCTGGACATCCTCGAGGAGGTGAACCGCCTCGAAGGGATGACGGAGACGCTTCTGCCGACTCAAGGGGGCGAGGAGGAAGATGACGGCCAACTGGTGCTGTCCGTGGAGGATCTCCCGCTTCCTGAGCTTGTTCGTCGGCAACGCCTCATCCAGGACGCGCTGCTCGACGTGGAGTCGCAGCCGACAGGGAAGTCCCCCGAGCTCGCGGCCTGGGTGCTGGACACGGAAGTGAGCGAGGACCTCCAGCGCCTCGAAGCCCAGCTCGCTCGGGTCGCAGCCTCCGTGGACCCAGGGGCGTCCGAAGGGCAGAAGCTTCATCCGGCGCGGAGCGCGGCCTCCGTGGAGCCAGGAGCTTCGGAGGGGCAGAACTTTCATCCGATTCGGAGCTCGGTCTCGGCGGAGTCAGGGGCGTCCGCGGGGCAAGGCTTTCATCCGGTTCGGAGCGCGGCCTCCGCGGACCCAGGGGACTCGAAGGGGTTGGAGTTCCTGTCCGCGCAGCGCGAGGCCTCGGTGGAGTCAGGGGGCTCGAAGGGGTTGGAGTTTCTGGTCGGCCGGAGCGCAGCCTCGGCGGGGTCCACTCCGCGTGGGATGGTTCCGTCGGTGGCTCGGGATGCGTTGCCTTCTCGCGGTTCGGAGTTCGTGCGTGCGGAGCGTTCACCTGGCGCCGTGGACGAGCAGCTCTTCGAGTCACGATGGAGACCCGGCTCGCCGGAAGGTGAGGAACCGTTCGGAGATGGGCTGCTCGCGCCGACGGGGCAGGCCGATGCGCGAGACTCGGATGTGGAGGCCTTCGCCGCGCACGCGTCGGAGGACGACACCACGCCGAGGCGCAGGCGCGGACCGCGAATCATCGAGCGCGGCCCCGCTCGCGCGGACGCGGCGCTGGATGCGTGGTGCTCGTTCTGCTGCCGCCCTCGCGCGGAGGTCGGAGACTTGGTCGCGGGACCGGCCGGTGCCTTCATCTGCAAGGCGTGTCTGACGGAGTCCGCATCGCTGCTCGGAGACGTGAGTCCTGTGCCGCTCCCGGCGCGTCCTCGCTCGCCGGTGCGTGCCTCGGCCGCGATGGACTTCGTGGGTCAGCCCGATGTCCGCTCGTCGATGGAGCGAGCGCTCCAGTCGGGTGCTCGCTGCATCCTGCTGGTGGGGGCCGAGGGCTGGGGCAAGAGCGTCCTGCTCCAGATGCTCCAGCGACAGGGCAGGGGGACCCTCACCCCGGTGGCTTCGCTCGCGGAGGACCTGTCGGCCTCGCCCCTGTTCGTCGAGGACGTGGATCGCCTGAGCACGGAGCACCAGACCGCGCTCTCCGTCTTCCTCGCTCGTGAGTCGCGGCCCTCCGTGGTGCTCAGCGCGCGAGGGCTCGCACCCGAGCCGGGGAAACTCATCCTGCGCGGAGGCGAGGAGCGCCTCTTGGTGCCCACGACGGAGGCCTTGTCGCGCGCGGTACGTGGCGTCATCCCCGTGAGCATCCTGGAGCACGTCCAGGTGCTGCTCAGCCTGCACCCGCCCACGCGCGAGGACTACGTGGAGATGGCCCGCGTGCGACTGGCGCTGCGTGAGCCGGCGACCTCGCTGTCCGACAGCGTCCTCTCCGCCTTCGCCGCCGAGGCCGAGCGCTCCCCCCGCGCCGGCCACGAACTCCAGGCACTCCTCCAGCGGGTTCCCCCAGGTACCTGGGAACTCGAGAACGTGACGAAGCCGACGCCCCTTCGAAAGGGCCGGCGGAAGGGAACGTCGTGAACACCATCACCGTCTACCGGCTCGGCCGGGTGGAGTACGAGGACGGCCTCAACCTGATGCGCCTCTTCGGCGACTCACGTCGGGAGGGCCTGAGCGGTGACGTGCTGCTGTTGCTGGAGCACCCGCCCGTGCTCACGCTGGGCCGGGGCGCGAAGCGGGAGAACATCACCGCCTCCGACGCGAGCCTCTCCGCGGAGGACGTGAATGTCTTCGAGACGAACCGGGGCGGCGACGTCACCTACCACGGGCCCGGCCAGATTGTCGGCTACCCCATCTTCCTGCTCCCGGAGTCGCGCCGCGACGTCCGCCGCTACGTGCGTGACGTGGAGCGCTCCATCATGCAGGTCCTGTCCGAGTGGGGCATCACCGCGGGCCCCATCGTCAAGTGGCCCGGCGTGTGGATTGGCGAGGAGGGTGCGCCCGACGCGCGGAAGATCGCCGCCATCGGTGTCCACCTGTCCAGGTGGCTCACCACGCACGGCTTCGCGCTCAACGTGAACACGAAGATGGAGCACTTCCGCTTCATCGTGCCCTGCGGAATCCGCGAGGCCGGTGTCACCTCCATGCAGCGGGAGCGCGGGCACGCAGTCCCTGTCCCGGATGTGGAAGAGGCGCTCGCCCGGAGCTTCTGCGCCGTGTTCGACAGCGAGCGCGTGGATGCCCCTGCGCCCATGCGCACCGTCAGCATCGCCGTCGTGCGAGGTCGAGGCCCGGAGGCGCGCGTGTTGCTCGTGCGACGTCGTCCTGAGCGCGGCGGCTTCTGGCAGATCCTCACCGGCCGCGTGGAGGATGGAGAGTCACCCACCCAGGCCGCGATCCGAGAGCTGGAGGAGGAGACGGGCCTTCGACTTCCCGTGGAGGACCTGGCCTACCGTCACTCCTTCGCCATCGGCGAGACGTTGCCGCCCGTGCTCGCGGAGGAGAGTGGCTTCGCCGTCCACGTCGCGCCGGACACCGAGGTCCGCCTGGGCCCCGAGCACGATGACTTCGAGTGGGTGGACGTCCCCACCGCCATGGAGCGCCTGCCATTCGCGGGGCTGCGCGAGGCGGTGAAGCGCGCGGTGTCAGCGCGCGACGCCTGAATGAAGCCACGGCCGCGCCCGCTTCGCGCGGCTACAGCTTGATGACCATCGACTCCTTGGCGGCGATGGCCTCCGGGCGGCGCCTGCGCACCTGCCGCAGCAGCTTGTCCATGGCCGCGTCGTCGCGCGAGGGGTCATGGTGGAAGAGCACCAGCGTCTTCACCTGCGCGGCGTCCGCGGCGGCCACGGCGGCCTGCCATGTCGAGTGCCCCCAGCCCGTGCGCGCCGGCCCACAGCGGCCGTGGTACTCGTCCTCCGTGTACATGGAGTCGTAGATGAGCAGGTCCGCGCCCCGCGCGAAGTCGAACAGCCCCGAGTCCAGATCACTGCCGTGCTCGACATCCGTGGCGTAGACCACGGAGCGCCCACCGCACTCCACGCGGTACCCCAGGTTGCCGCCCGGGTGGTTCAACTCCAACCAGCGCACCTGGGCGGGGCCGAGCTGGAGCGTTCCTCCCGGAGAGAGGTCCCGGTACGTGAGCTTCGCGCGGAAGGCCCCCTCCGCCGTCACGGGGAAGTAGGGCTGCACCATCTGCCCACCCAGCAGCTCCCGGGTGGTGCGCCCGTTGCGTGACGGCCCGTTCAGGGTCAGCTCGCTCGTCGGGATGAAGATGGGCGCGAAGAAGGGAAGGCCCTGCAGGTGGTCGTAGTGGTAGTGCGAGATGAAGATGTTGCCGCGCACCGGCCCGGGGGGCCCCATGAGCAAGGAATCGCCCAGCGCACGCGCTCCCGAGCCCAGGTCGAAGATCAGCAGCTCATCCCCACACCGCACCTCCACGCACGGCGTGTTGCCGCCGTAGCGCTTCGTCTGCGGACCGGGGGAGGGGATGGAGCCGCGCACTCCCCAGAAGCGCACCTCGAAGGGCACACGGGCTTGATTGCGCACGACGGCGTTGCGCCGCCGCGCAGGCGCCTTCTCAGCCGGCCTTGGCTTCCGTGTCGTCGTCCTCGGCGAAGAGCTCAATCAGGTGCCCCGTACGCTCGCGCTTCGTCCTCAGGTAGTCGACGTTATGCGGATTGTGCTCGGTCCGGGAAGGGATTCGACGCAGGACGGGAATGCCTTCCTCCACCATCCCGGCGATCTTCAGCGGATTGTTGGTGATGAGGTCCACCGAGCGTACGTCCAGCGAGCGCAACATCTCCGCCGCGATGTCGTAGCTGCGCAGGTCGTCCGCGAAGCCGAGCTGGCGGTTGGCCTCGTACGTGTCCAACCCCTTGGACTGGAGGGCGTACGCCTTGATTTTGTTGCCCAGGCCGATGCCTCGGCCTTCCTGGCGCAGGTAGAGCACCACGCCCAGCTTCTGCTGGGTGATGAAGTCCAGCGCCCGGTCCAACTGCTCGCGGCAGTCGCACTTCAAGCTGCCGAAGACCTCGCTCGTCAGGCACTCGGAGTGGATTCGCACCGGCACCCCTTCCTCACCGGACACGTTGCCCGCGACGAGCGCCACGTGCTCTCGACCGTTGCGGCGATCCCTGAACACGATGGTCCGCAGGGGCCCCCGCTCCGTGGGGATGTCCGCCTCCGAGAACCGCTCCAGGTGCTGCGTCGGTTTACGGGTCGGAAGAACCTGGGGTGAGCGAATGTCCGACATGATGGTTCATTCTCCAGATGCGAGGCCCCCTGTTTGGTGCCCCCATGCGCGCAAGTCAAGGCGGACTCACCACCGCTGCCGCCTGAAATCCTCCGCAAAGATGCACGATGGACGGCTCCGGTTTCTCAAGCCCCCCAGGAGAGCGGCAACAATTCCACCGGGTCTCCATGAGACAAGCTGCTGGCTTCCCGCGCGAAGTGCAGCAGATGCGTGGCCGTCGCCGCGGAACGGAGCACGCCCGACGTCTGGGTGGCCAGGGGGCGCGCCCAGAGGTTGCCGTCCTTCCAGGCAGCCGTCACCCGGACGAAGTGCGCCAGCCCTGGAGGCTTGGACAGCCGACCATCCAGGCGCCCAGGCACTCGCGAGGGGTCCACGTCGGTGTGGCCGAGCAGCCGGCGGAGCGCCGGCCTGACGAAGAGCTCGAAGGTGACCAGCGACGAGGTGGGGTTGCCCGGCAGACCGAAGAACAGCGTGCTCCCGCGCTTGCCCACCACCAGCGGCTTGCCCGGCTTGATGGCCACGCGCCACAGATGCTGTTGCACCCCGATGGCGGCAAGGACCTCCTTCACGTAGTCGCGCTCACCCACGGACACGCCCGCGCTGGTGAGCACCACGTCGAAGCCGTGGGCGCGCGACAGGAACTCGCCCACGGAGTCCCGCGTGTCCTGGGCGATGCCCAGCAGGGACGGGTGCCCGCCCGCGCGGCGGACCGCGAGCGCCAGTGACGGAGCGTTGGTGTCGACGATGCGGCCCCTCGGGGGCTCGTCGGCGCGGCACAGTTCGTCGCCCGTGGAGAGGATGGCCACCCGGGGCGCGCGCGGCACCGGCGCCGACAGGATGCCCTGGGCCCAGAGCAACCCCAGCTCGGGGATGCCCAGCGGGGTGCCTCGGGCCAGCAAGAGCGTCCCTTCCTTCGCGTCCTCGCCGCGGGGCCGCACGTGCTGGCCTGACTCCACGGCCTCCAGGATGTCCACCTGATCCGCGCCCCCATCCGGCACGGGGCGGACCCGCTCGCGCATGACCACGGCGTCCGCGCCCACGGGGAGGGGAGCGCCCGTCATGATCCGCACGCAGGTACCCGGTCGGACCTCTTGGCGCGGCGTGCCGCCCGCGTAGACGGTCTCCAACACGGGCAGTCTCACCGGCAGCGGGCCCGCCAGGTCGTCGGCGCGCACCGCGTAGCCGTCCATCGCCGAGTTGTCCCAGGGAGGCAGCGTCCGCTGGGCAAGCACGTCCTCCGCCAGCGTCCTGCCCAGCGCATCATCGAGGGCCAGCCACTCGGCTGACAGGGGCGTGGCCAGGGCCAGCACCCGGGCTCGGGCCTCGTCTTCCGGAAGCAGCGTCGCGGCGTCGTTCATGGGCGTCATCTTCAGCCCGGTTCGCACCCAAAGTCCGAGAGAAAATCAAGTGTTAGTTTGACAGCCCATCTGATCATCGTTACAAGCTCCAATCATCGCGAAGCCTGCCAGTCCTCCTGGGGGTGGCGTGGCAACCCGTTGAAAGTACACGGGAACTCTCAAGGAGACAGCGTCGATGGCCAAGCCCAAGTCCGGGGCCAAGAAGGCGACTCCCGCTGGAAAGACTGGCGCGAAGTCCGCCGCGAAGAAGGATAAATCCGCCCGGCTGGACCTGATCAAGAACGCGTCCAAGCGGGTCGCTACCTCGACGACGAAGCTGGTGAAGGGGGTCGGGGATTCGGTGACGAAGGGCGCGAAGGCCGCAGCGAAGAAGGCGGCCGTCGAGACCGCTCCCGAGAAGGAGAAGGTCATCGAGAAGGACAAGGCTGTCGAGAAGGAGAAGGCCGCGGAGAAGGCGCCTTCCAAGAAGTCAGCGGCGAAGCCCGCTCCCGCCGCGAAGTCCGCGACGGCGAAGGCGGCGGCTCCCGCTGCGAAGACTCCCGCTGGAACGAAGGGCACGACGGGCAAGGGCGCCGGAAAGGCAGCCTCCGCTCCCGCGGTTCCCGCCGTGGAGAAGCCGCGTCCTCGCGCCACCAAGCTGCCGCCCCCGGGCGAGCCGC
Organism: Myxococcus sp. CA056; assembly: GCF_013336715.1. Classification (NCBI taxonomy): domain Bacteria; kingdom Pseudomonadati; phylum Myxococcota; class Myxococcia; order Myxococcales; family Myxococcaceae; genus Myxococcus; species Myxococcus sp. CA056. The sequence goes on along the minus strand of NZ_JABUMT010000007.1, from coordinate 74,663 downwards.
TCACCAAGCGTGAGATGGAGCAGTTGCTCACCGCGGGCGAGGGTCGTGGCGTGATGGGCGAGGGCAGCCTCAAGGGCCGTCTGGTCGTCCTCAACGAGATGCCCAACCTGGTGGTGGTGGGGCGCGACAAGCGAGAGCTCACGTTCCTGCTGCAGGGACCGGATCAGGAAGTCCTCCCCGCCTACGTGAACCACAAGGTCTCCGTCAGCGGGATGATCCGCAAGACGACCAACCACGGCGGCGTGGTGGACGTGCGCAAGTACTCCGCGAAGAAGCCGGAGGCCGAGGTCGTGGAGGCTCCGCCCGCGGACACCGAGCCCCGGCTGCGCTACCTGTCGCCCGGTGAAGTCTCCATGGTGACGGCGGCCGGCATGGGCGCGGGCATCAAGGGCTTCGCGGCCGTGCGCGGAAATCTGGAGATGAACGGCGAGGAGTTCATCCTCGTCGTCTCCAACGGCGGCACGCGCCAGCAGGTGTCGTTCCTCATCGAGGGCAAGGCCGCCGTCAAGAGCCTGCGCAAGAACGTGGGCCACACGCTGCAGGTCATGGGCGTGGTGGACAAGCTCTCCGGCTGGGGTGGTCGCATCACCGCGGAGAACGTGGAGCCGCGTCCGTCGGAAGCTCGCGCCGTGTCGCGCGACGAGATGGAGATGGTCCACATCGAGGGCGAGGTGCCCACGTCCGTCGACGTGAAGCTCAACCACGGCCTCACCGTGCGCCTGCCCGAGCAGCCCGGGTTCACCTGGGCCATCGAGCCGACGGCGGCCAAGCGCGTGGGTCTGCGCGAAGCCAACTTCGAACCGGGTCCCAACGGCGGCTCGGCCACGCGCGAGTTTTTCTTCACTCCCCGAAACCCGGGGACTTTCGAGGTGGAGTTCTTCCTGGCCAAGGCGCTGACGCCGGGCCTGGTGGACCGCTCCTTCAAGATCAACGTCACGGTCAAGCCCTGAACTTCGCTTCCTGGAGAAGGTTCCGGGAAGCAGTCGGTCGCCGGGGGGTTCCCGCCCGGCCGCTTCGGGCTTACCCGTTCCCGTAGCGGCCGAGCCGCGACCCCACCGTGAGCATTTCTTCCGACCTTCTCCAGCAGATCCTCTCCGACGCCGACCACCCGCTGGGCATCAAGGAGCTCCTGCGACTCGCGGGCCTGCACCCTGGCCAGCAGACCGAGCTCAAGCGCTCCCTCCGGGACCTCGTGCGTCAGGGCCACATCGTCAAGGAGGGCAAGCGCTTCCTGCGCCCCCAACCTCGGCGTGATGACGGCCTGCCTGTTCCTCCCCCCGTAGCTCCCGACGTGCCGGACGTCGTCGCTGTGCGCGGCGATCACCGACCCCGGCAGGAGAAGGGGCGCCCCTACGACGCCCCCACGCGCGAGCGCCTCACGGGCCAGGGTGCCCGAGGCCAGGAGGGCGGTGGCTTCAAGGGCCGCTCACCCAACGCCCAAGGCTCGCGAGATTTCGCGCGGACCGACGGCGCGCGTGGCCGCGAGCGCCGGGACTTCAACAAGCCAGGCTCGTCGCGTCGTGACGAGGGGCGCGAGCGCTTCGGTCATCGGGGCCCGCGTCGTCCGGCGTTCGGCGAGGTGTTGGACACGGTGGAGGGCATCCTCCACGTCCACCGCGACGGCTTCGGCTTCGTGCATCCGGTGGGTGGAGAGGGCGAGAACATCTTCCTGCCTCCGGCCGAGGCGCAGCGCGCGCTCGACAATGACCGGGTGGTGGTGGAAGTGGCGGGTCGGCCCGGCCGGTACGAGGGGCGACTGGTGCGCGTCGTCGACCGTCGCCGCGAGCTGGCGGTGGGCGTCTACACGACGCAGGGCCGCCATGCGCTGGTGCTGCCCACCGACACCAGCCTTCCCGGCCCCATCCGCGTGCCGCAGACGCAGATGGCCCAGGAAGGAGACCTGGTGAAGGTGCGCCTGGGCGTGGGCGCGAACCTGTTGGAGCCGGGACGCGGACTGTTCGGCGAGGTGGCCGGCTCGCTCGGCAAGCCGGGGACTCCCAGCTCGGAAGTGATTGGCATCGCCTACTCGCAGGGCTTCTCGGACGAGTTCCCTCCGGAGGTCATGGACGAGGCGGACCGCTACGCCGTGAAGGTGTCGGAGGAAGAGGCGAGCGGCGAACAGCGCAAGGACCTGCGCTCGATGCAGCTCGTCACCATCGACGGTGAGGACGCGCGCGACTTCGACGACGCGGTGTACGTGGAGGACCTCGCGGGCGGGTGGCGGCTGGTGGTCGCCATCGCGGACGTGACGCACTACGTGCGCGAGCGCAGCGCGTTGGACGCGGAGGCCCTGCGTCGCGCGACGTCCGTGTACCTGCCGGACCGCGTGCTGCCCATGCTTCCGGAGCGGCTCAGCAACGGCATCTGCTCCCTGCGGCCGGACGAAGACCGGCTGTGCATGGTGGCGGACATGACGTTCGACGCCCAGGGACAGCGGCGCTCGTCCACGCTCTACCCGGCGGTGATGCGCAGCGCGGCGCGCTGCACGTACAACGAAGTGCAGGACGTCCTCGACGGCAAGAGCGTGCCGCACCGCGATGCCTTCAAGCCGCACTTCGAGAAGATGATGTCGCTGGCCCGCGCGCTGATGAAGATGCGCAAGGAGCGGGGCGCCATCGACTTCGACATCCCCGAGCACAAGGTGGTGCTGGGCAAGGACGGCCTGCCCGAGCGCATGGACAAGCGCGAGCGCAAGGACAGCCACCGGCTCATCGAGGAGTGCATGCTCGCCGCCAACGAGGCGGTGGCGCGCTTCTTCCAGGACGAGGGCCTGCCCACGGTGTACCGGTTCCATGGCGAGCCGGACCCGGAGAAGCTGGCCGCCTTCGGGGCGCTGGCGCAGGCGTATGGCTTCAAGCTGGTCATCGACGACGGCGTGTCCTCGAAGGAACTGGACGCGTTCATCAGCCAGCTCACGGGTCACCCGGAGCAGCGGGCGCTGAACCAGCTCCTGCTTCGCTCGATGATGCAGGCCGTGTACACGCCGTCGAAGGTGGGCCACTACGGCCTCGCGGCGGAGCACTACCTGCACTTCACCTCGCCCATCCGGCGGTATCCGGACCTGCTGGTGCACCGGCTGTTGAAGGCGCACTGGGCGCGGGAGGGGCGCAAGCCGTCCCTGGCGATGTTGGACCGCGAGGAGGAGAAGCTCGAGGACATGGCCATGCAGTGCTCCGACAGGGAGCGCGCGGCCATGCAGGTGGAGCGAGAGGTGGTGTCCTTCTACGCGACCTTGATGATGAAGGACCGCGTCGGCGAGGAGTTCGCGGCCACCGTGGCGGCCATCACCGACTTCGGGTTCTTCGTCGAACTGGACGCCGAGCACGTCGAGGGTCTGGTGAAGGCGGAGACGCTGGGGCCCGGCTCGAAGCTGGACAAGCAGACGCACTCGCTCGTGTATCCGAACGGGCGGCGTGTGCGCGTGGGACAGAAGCTGCGCGTGCGACTGTTGTCGGCGAATCCGACGGCGCGGAAGATCGACTTCGACGCGCTCCAGTTCGCGGGCGAAGCGCTGCTGTCGCGACATGAGGGTGGCGCACCCGCGCGTCGTCGCCCCGAGCCGCGTGAGCAGCAACTGCCGTACGGCAAGCCCAAGCCGGGCAAGCCCGGACAGTGGGAGCGCGACACGACCAAGGGTGCGCCGGCTCGCTCCTGGGCCGCGCGTGAGGAACCCGCGCGTCCTCGTGGGCGCTTCGTGCGCGAGGGGCGACGCGAGGAGGCCTCGCCTCCCCGCAGCGAGTCCACGTTCAAGAAGCCCTGGCGAGACGACACGGCGAAGACGCAAGCCGGTCCTCCGGGGGCTCGGTCTCCGGGAGAAGCTCACGGGCCGAAGCGGAGGATGTTCGTGCGGCCGGAGCAGGGCGCGAGCTCGGACGTGAGCAGCGCGCCCGTGCAGGAGACGCAAGAGGTCCGCGAGGAAACCGTGCCCGAGGTGCCTGACACGACGACGTCCTGGTCGGATCCGAGCACGAGCGAGAGCATGGGGGCGTCACCGCATCCCGGCTTTGACCGGCTGCGTGCGTTGGCCTCGCAGAGCCAGCCCGTGGGGAAGGGTGGCCGGCCCTCGCAGCCGCGTCATGGGCAGGGGCAGGGACGTGGAGGCAAGCCCGCGTCGAAGGACTCTCGCTTCAACCGCCCCGCGTCCGTGTTCGTGCCTCCGAAGCCGCCCGCGGAGACGAAGCCTGAGTTCGCGCCGGAGAACTGGCAGCCTTCGGTTCCGCCCGAGCCTCCGGCGAAGCCGCCGGTTCGCGAGCAGCGAGAGCCCGCAGCGCGTTCGACGCCCGAGGTGGCGCCGTCGCGGCCCGCGGAGGTCCCCGCGAAGTCGCCTGAGCGTCTGTCACCCCCAGCGGCGGAAGTCCGTGCTCCGCCTGTGTCCGAGTCGCCTGTGGCTCGGCCCACGGAGGTGGCCCCGCAGCCAGGGCCCAAGAGCGAGAGCGTCAAGCCCGCGCCCGAGAAGGCACCGAAGCGCACGACCGCCGTCAAGCGTGGTGCGGCCAAGGTGTCCGCGGAGGCGGCCCCGGCGGCGCGTTCTCCGACCGCGAGACCGACGGCGGTGGGCAAGAAGCCCGTCGTCACGGTGAAGAAGGCCGCTTCGGGCAAGGCTTCGGCTCCGGTGAAGAAGGCCGCGGCAAAGAAGGCTCCGGCAAAGAAGGCTCCGGTGAAGAAGGCCGCTCCTTCGAAGCCCGTCGCCAAGAAGTCGCCCAAGGCCAAGGTCGCGAAGGCCAAGGTGGCCACGGCAAAGCCGACCAGGTCCAAGGTGCCCAAGACCCAGGTGAAGTCGCCCCGGTCGAAGGCTCCCAAGGTCCAGGCGAAGAGCGCGGCGAAGCCCGGCAAGTCATCCGTGTCGGGTGGCAAGGCGCGCGGCGCGGTCAAAGGGCGGACGAAGCGCTGAAGCCTGTCGCTGACGTGTATCGAGGACGCTGGACTGGAGATTCGCGTGCTTCACCGTCCTCGCTACATGCCCGCCGACCTGTCTTCGGCGCCGCTGTCCTTCGCTTGGAGCAACGAAATCGCTGTCTCGTTCAGCGATCCGAACGCGCAGCCTCGGCAGTTGGTCGAGAAGGTCTGGTCGCTCGACTACAAAGCCAAGGCGGCTCTTGGCCTGGCTTGCCTGGAGTGGGTGCTCTTTCGGCTGGATGGCCACACGGATGTCGGAGATCCGCTCCAGCGTGTCGAGGCCGCCTGGGCGTCCATCCTCGACAAGGGCTATGCGAGGAGCCTGGACTTCGACGACGTCCGTGACGAGGTCAATCGCAAGGGAGATCCCGACGGGCCTCGCCAGAAGGCGCTGCTCCTCCTCGATGACCTGCACTTCGCCTGGGGCAAGAGCCGCACGGCGCTCGAATGGACCGCGGTCAAATCCGCGCACCTCGCGCGCAGGGTGGTGCCCGCGTCGAGTGGGTACGAGGACTGGCTGGAACGCACCTTGGACGCACTGAGCGCCGCCCATCCATGCAGCGCTGGGTTCTCGCACAGCGCACGGACCTTCGACCATTCCGCTGAACCACCGATTCCGCGTGCCTGGTTCGAGTCGCTTACCGTGCCTCTCGATGAGGCGGCGGACCGCGCCGCATGGGACGCGTTCCTGCGGGGATTGGACCCGGGCGACAACCCCTACCTCGTGCTCGCGGACGAACTCCGCGCAGAGGGCTTCAGGGGCGAGCCGTATCGACTGGCCTGAGCGCGCGCCCATTGGGGCCACGCGAGGCGCGCGACACCGTCCCCTGTCCCGTGTGAATTTTTCTCCAGGGACCTCGTCCTGAGCGTGCCCATGGACATTGACGGTCCATGGTCAGTCCTCCTGCACAGTCCCCCCGGAGATGACATGTATTCGCGCGCCCTTGTCTCAGCCCTGGTTGTCTTCGCTTTCGTCGGTTGTGCCGGATTGACCGTGACCACGACCTCGACGGGGCTCGACGGTAAGACCACCGTTCGCAGCTCGGACCCGGCGGAGCAGGCACGCATCGACGCGAAGGAGCGCGACAAGGAGGCCTACGCCAAGGCCATCGCCGAAGCGCCTCGGCGTTCGCCCCAGGACCCCATCCAGGTCGCCGTGTTCGAGACGACGGTCGCCGAAGCGCTCTCCAAGGCGCTCGACCGGAAGCAGCTCGACGAATCTCTCCGGCGCGAACTCTCCGCCGACCCCCTGTTGCGCATCGTGCCTGTGACGGGTCTGACTGGCAGCGCGGCGCGAATCGGTGCGTCGGATGAGGATCGCATCTCCGCCGCCCGTGAGAAGGGCATCTCTCCGGATGTGTGGGTCCTGCCGCATGTCATGCTGGAGGACGCGGTGGGGTCGAGCGGCGGGAGGCTTGTCTCCGTGAAGGCCTTCACGCTTCTCAGTGGCGTGGTGTCCGCGTACGGGACCGGCGCGACGCAGTCCAAGGAGCAGGGGACGGTCTTCCAGAACGCGCAGGTGGTGAGGAACGCCGCGATGAGCATTCGTGCCGCCGTCGTGGGTGGACTCGGGCCGAACCTTCCCGACCACGAAGCAGTGGCTGCGCTGCAGGAGGAGCGTCGGCGGAAGGCGGCGGACACCATCGCGGAGCAGGCTGGAATCCTCCCCGAGGACGACACCGCGACCCGGATGAGGAAGCTCATGGACCTGGCGAAGCAGCCCAAGCAGCCGGCTCAGTCGTCCGCGCAGGAGTAGGCAGGCGACGCCGTTGGGGGACGCCCATCCCCACGGCCCTCATTTCCACCGGGCGCTCTCCTGGGGCGCTATAACGCTCTCGGTTCAACTCGAGGAGTCACCGTGGGAATGATTCGGCTCGTGGGAGTGATGCTCGCCGTCGCGGGCGGCGTGTTGCTGTGGACGGGACTGAATGCGCGCGAGTCGTTGACCGAGCGCGCGACGCAGGCCCTCACGGGCAAGTACAGCGAGAACACCACGCTGTACATCGCGGGCGGCGGCGCCGCGCTGGCGGGCGGCATCCTCCTCGCACTTCTCGGCGGCGGCTCGCGCAAGCGTCGTTAGCCGCGGACCGACCCGCTCGACTCGGCCCCAGGGCTCAGGGGAACAGCCCTCCGATTCGGGTCTGGACGAAGGCCCCGGCGAGGCCCAGGACGAACACCGTGCCGAGGGCCCATCCCAATCGCACCGTGAGCGCCCGCTGCCCCGCCACTCGTGCCACCACCACGAAGCTGACGGCGGCGCTCGCGAGTGACGCGATGGTGGCGCCGACTCCCGCGGTGGTCGGTGACAGCGACCCATGCGAACTCAGTGACGCGGCCGAGGCCACCGCCGAGGCGCTCGACACCAGTCCTCCCAGCGCGCTCACCGCATAGAAGCCCGCGTGGCCCAGGAGGCTTTGCCCCACCGTGCCCACGACCTGGAACAGCAGCAGCATCGCTCCGAACTTGAGCGCGGACGTGAGCGAGAAGGGACTCTCCAGGGGCAGCGACGGCACGGCGGCCGTGCTGCTCGGAGTCTTGCGGGCCCTCACCAGCGCGAGCCCGATGCTCGACAGCAGGATGAGCGTGAGCGGCACCACGGAGTTCACCAGCGCCCGATAGGACAGGATGCCGAGCAGTGCGGCATTGCGCATCGCCATCGCCGCCGTGGCCAGCATGACGCCTCGATACGCCACGTCCTGGAGCCGTCCGTCCGTCTCCTTCACGCGATGGGCCAGCTCCGTCACCGTGACGGTGCTGTTGACGAGCCCTCCCAGGAATCCCGTCACCTCCACGCCGCGCGTGCCGAAGAGCTTGAGCAACACGTAGTTCACGAACCCCATCGCCGCGATGAGGATGACCGTCACCCACGCCACGCGGGGCACGATGAGCCCCCATGGGTCGACGGGCGCGGTCGGCAACACCGGGTAGATGGCGAAGGCGAGGATGGCCAGCAGGATGGCGGAGCGCAGCTCCTCGGCGGTGATCTTGCTGCTGAAGCCCGCCAGTCGCTCCTTCCATGTGAGCAGCCCCGCGCTCGTCACGGCCACCGCCGCGGGTGTCACCACATGCCCCAATCCACACAGCACTCCGGTGAAGCCGGTGACGAGGAGCGCGGCGGAGGTGGTCAGCTCCGCGCCCTCGTTCGCCCGCAGCGACTGCCAGTTCAGGAAGCCCACCAGCACACCCAGCAGGGCCACGGCGGTGATGGCGAACGGAGTGCCCAGCAGCCCGCCCATCGCCCCCAGCAGCGATGCGAAGCCGAAGGTGCGCAAGCCGGCCTCCTTGCCACGCCACTCGCGCTCCAATCCCACGAAGAGCCCCACGCCCAGGGCCAGCGTCAAGCGCATCAACGTCTCGAGCGGCGGCCAGGAGACGGCCGGCGGAAGTCCTTCCATCAAGGGTGAGCCTCTCCTTCGTCGAGCGAAGACTTCAGGTGGTGTGGCGTGGTGCCTCGTGCGCCGCGTCGCCCACGGCGTGCAGCCGGGACCATCCGCGCTCGCGCAACAATCGCTGGATGGGCTCGCGCAGTGACGCTCGGAGTCGCTGCACCTCATCCGCAGTTCCATCTTCACTCACGGGCACCCGCCAGCAAGCGCCGCCTCCCGCCAATGGAGGCGCATCCTCACCGGCCAGGACCAGCCGCACCACGAGCGGCGGCGGTCCGTTCGCATCCCCGTCACACGCGGCGCCATCCACCGTGGCCCGGGCCCGGTCCTGGGCGGAGAGGCCATTGAAGACCGTGACGGCCTGCTCGGCCACGGTCGGACGCGAGCACTGGAAGACGACACACCAGGGCCTGTGCGCGGGCTTCTCCGCGGGCATCATCAACCAGCGGAAGAGCAGCACGGCGAGCGTGGCGCCCAGCATCTGCGCGGCGACGAAGGACTCGACATCCATCGCATGCAGGGCGCTGGCGCGGGTGCTCACGGCGCGTGCGAGGATGAGCGCGGGATTGGCCAGCGAGCGCGAGTCGGTGAACCAGACAGTGGCGGCGGCATAGCCCGCGACGACCAGGGGCGTGGCGGACGGACGGCTGCGCACGCACCCACGCACCACCACCAGCAGGCCGAACGTGGCGACCAGCTCGGTGAGGAACTGCGCGGAGCTGGCCGAAGGCGCACGCGTCGCGATGAGCAGGGGCTCCCCGCACATGAGGTGGGCGACCAGCCGTCCGACCAGGCCACCGCCGAGCTGCGCGAGCACGTAGCGCGGAACGTCCCGCCACGGCGTGCCGTCCTCCAGCGCATCCGCGAAGGTGAGGGCGGGATTGAAGTGCGCCCCGGACAACGGCTGGAGCACCAGCGTGAGGCAGGCGAGGACGACGCCCGCGGCCAGGGACATGAAGAGGCGCCCGTCGGTGGCGCTCACTCCCAGGTGCTCCGCGCCGTGGTGGGCTCCTTCGAGTGCCACCACGAGCAGCCCGCAGCCGAGCGCTTCGACCGCGAGCCTCCGGGGCCGGTTCAGGCGCCCCGTGCCGGACGGTGTCGTCGTGGATGGAAGTGCACCCGTCATCGCCCGGCCCTCCAGCGGATCTCCCACCCTATGCCTCGACGAAAGGGTCGTCAAAGGCGGGCGCGAGGGCCCGAGCGAAAGCCGACGAGTGGTCGGGCTTGCTCGCTCGCGGAGGGCCCGGACGTGTCCGTCACCGGGCCCCCGCGAGGTGTCCGCGAGGCTACGCGTTCAGCGCCGCGGCGTGGTGCCGCAGGTGGTCCTCCATGAACGTGGAGATGAAGTAGTAGCCGTGGTCATACCCGTCATGGATGCGCAGCGTGAGCGGCTGCCCCGTGGCCTCGCAGGCCTCTTTCAGCAGCTCCGGCTTCAGCTGTTCCTGGAGGAACTTGTCGCCCGTGCCCTGGTCCACCAGCAGCGGAGGAAGCCGCGTCTTCGCGGAGCGGATCAGCTCCGTGGCGTCGTACTCGCGCCACGTGGCCGTGTCCTCGCCCAGGTAGCCCTTGAAGGCCTTCTGGCCCCACGGCACGCGCATGGGCGCGACGATGGGCGCGAAGGCGGACACGGAGCGGTATCGCCCCGGATTGCGCAGCGCGCACACCAGCGCGCCATGGCCGCCCATGGAGTGCCCGAAGATGCCCTCGCGGTCCTCCCGGGCGGGGAAGTGCTCGGCGATGAGCGCGGGCAGCTCCCGCGTGACGTACGTGCCCATGCGGTAGCGCGCGGACCAGGGCGCCTGGGTGGCGTCCAGGTAGAACCCCGCGCCCACGCCGAAGTCCCAGGACGCGTCCTCGCCGGGATAGCCCGCGCCACGAGGACTGGTGTCGGGTGCCACCAGCATCACCCCCAGCTCGGAGGCCACGCGCTGCGCGCCCCCCTTGATGAGGAAGGTGTCTTCCGTGCACGTGAGGCCGGCGAGGTAGTAGAGCACCGGCACCTTGCGCTCCCGCGCCTGCGGCGGAACGAAGACGCCGAAGCGCATGTCACCCCCGCACGCCTCGGACACGTGCTTGTAGAAGCCGACGGTGCCGTCGAAGCAGCGGTGCTGGCTCAGCAGTGTGGGGGCCGCCGTCATGAGTACTTCACCACGCTGCGGATGGACTCGCCCCGGTGCATCAGGTCGAAGCCCTGGTTGATGTCCTCCAGCTTCAGCGTGTGGGTGATGAGGTCGTCGACGTTGATCTTCCCGTTCATGTACCAGTCGACAATCTGGGGCACGTCCGTGCGGCCCCGTGCGCCGCCGAACGCGCTGCCCTTCCACACGCGCCCGGTGACGAGCTGGAAGGGCCGCGTCTTGATCTCCTGCCCGGCGCCCGCCACGCCGATGACGATGCTCTCGCCCCAGCCCCGGTGGCAGCACTCGAGCGCCTGGCGCATCGTGTTCACGTTGCCAATGCATTCGAAGCTGTAGTCCGCGCCGCCATTCGTCAGGTTGACGAGGTAGGGCACCAGGTCCCCCTCGACTTCCTTCGGGTTGACGAAGTGGGTGAGGCCGAACTTCTCCGCCATGGCCTTGCGCGCGGGGTTGATGTCCACGCCGACAATCTGGTCCGCGCCCACCATGCGCGCGGCCTGCACCACGTTGAGCCCGATTCCGCCCAGTCCGAACACGACGACGCGCGCGCCCGCCTCCACCTTCGCCGTGTACACCACCGCGCCGATGCCCGTCGTCACGCCGCAGCCGATGTAGCAGACCTTGTCGAACGGGGCGTCCTCGCGAATCTTCGCGACGGCGATCTCCGGCAGCACCGTGTACTGCGCGAAGGTGGACGTGCCCATGTAGTGGTGCACGCTCTGCTTGCCCAACCGGAAGCGACTGGTGCCGTCCGGCATCAGGCCCTTGCCCTGCGTCGCGCGGATGGCCGTACACAGGTTCGTCTTGCGCGACAGGCACGACTTACATTGCCGACACTCCGGCGTGTACAGCGGGATGACGTGGTCGCCCTTGCGCACCGACGTCACGCCCGGCCCCACGTCCACCACCACGCCCGCGCCCTCGTGGCCGAGAATGGCGGGGAACAAGCCCTCCGGGTCCTGCCCGGAGAGCGTGAACTCGTCCGTGTGGCAGATGCCGGTGGCCTTCAGCTCGATGAGCACCTCTCCCGCCTTGGGCCCCTCGAGGTGAACCGTCTCGATGCTCAACGGCTTTCCCGCCTCGAGCGCCACCGCCGCGCGCACGTCCATACACGAGCCTCCCTGTGAAGTTTTGAGGGGCGCAGCGTAATGCGCACGGTGCCTGGGGGGCACGACGGAATCACCCCGTGACCTCCAGGAAACGCTTCTGCCTTCGAGAAAAAACGAAGGGCCTGGAACCGGTGCGCGGTTCCAGGCCCTGGAGCTTCAGGAAGGCGAGGGGACTACTGCGCGTTCGCCGCCTGGGCCTTGGTGGCCTTCTGCGCGTCGCTGAACTTCTTGGTCATGTCCGCGAACTGGCCCTGGAACTCGTCCATCCGCTTCTGGTGCTCGGCGGCGCGGGCGTTCGCCTCGGCGACGATGGCCGGGTCCTTCGCGTTCTCGGTGGCCTCCGACAGCGCCATCTCCTTCTGCTGCCGCTCGTATTCCATGAGGCGGCCCATCACCACGCGCTTGTTGAGGTACGTGTTGGCGGAGTTGGGGTTGAGGGCGATGACCTGGTCGTAATAGTTGAGCGACTTCTCCAGGTCGGCCTTGACGATGGGCGCCGCCATGGAGCGCGCACCACCGCGCTGGGCGTAGATTTCAGCAATCCACCCGAGGGACGCCTCGTCCTTCGGCTCGAGCTTCAGGGCCTCGTTGAAGTACTTCTCGGCCGCTTCCGTGGCGCCGCCCTGCATGTTCATGCTGGCGAGCGTCCGGTACGTCTCGGCCTTCTCGGCCGGCGTGGTCTTCATCTCGAGGATCTTCAGGACGGCCTCGCTGGCCTTGTCCATCTCCCCGAGCTGGAGGTGGGCGAACGCCTTCTTCTCCCAGACCTTCTCCTGCTTGGGGTCCGCCTGGAGTGACAGCGCGTAGGCCGCGGCGGCCTCCTTGTACTCCTTCTTGCTCAGGTGATCGCTGCCCTTGATGCGGTGTGGCTTGGCGAGGTCCTCCTCGCCTTTACAGGCCACCGTGCCGCCCAGGGCGAGAACTCCGAACACCAGACCGACTCGTGCCAGTCGCTTCATGTGTGTGAACCTTTCGAGCGGGCCTGAGGAGTCGACCCCGGCCCCCTTCATCCTGCTGTCCGCTCATCGTGTGGGACCCGGCCTCACGGGTCCGAAAGCCCGGCAAGCATACCTGAAGTCCTGGCTCTGGCACCCAGGCCAAGCGCGCCTGCCCTCCAAGCTTTCGGGCTCCCTCCGGCCCCCGGCACCTCGACCAGCGGCCACCTGGCTCGGTCACTCGGGGTACGGGTCTCGGCGAGTCACAGCCAGGGCGCGGCGCTCGCTGCGTATGAACCGCGACAAGGCGCGGCGTCCGCACCCCGGCCGGGGGAGCACGTGGGGCACCCGTCAGGGGGAGTCAGGCGATGTGGAGCAAGAGGTGGGTGGGAGTCCTGATGATGGGGCTGATGGTGGGCAATGGGGTCGCGTGCAGCCCGTTGAGGCTCGCGGTCCCGGAGACGTTGGCGCGCGAGGCCCGTCCGGTCCCCATCGAGCGGCACCAGCGGTTCCTGGGCACGGGGGGCACTCTGTCCGCCGCTGGATACTCCGCGCTGTATGCCACCGATGCGGTCGAGTTCATGAGCGGCTCGCTGCGCAACGCCACCGCGTGCGAGCGGAAGTCGGCCTATCGCTTCACGCTGGCTTCAGAGGTGCCGTCATCCCGTCCGACGAAGGTGGAGTGCCAGGAGAAGATGACGGGCGTGCAGGCGGAGCTGGAGGCGTTGAAGGGGCAGTTCACCGTGGGCCGCGGCCAGAGCCGTGTCCTCTGCGAGCTGGAAGGGGGCGGGCGCGTGGAGCTCACGCAGTCCGCGGAGCGCCAGAGAGCCGTCACGGAGGCCCCGGTCGTACGAGGGCAGGCGCAGGTGGGCGAGGTGCGCTTGAGTGTCCTGAGCGCCAGCCAGTCCCAGCACGGATTGCCGGTGTCCTATCTCGGCTTCCACCTGCTCCGCGATGAGCGGACGGTGGCCTCCGTGCAGGTGGTGAAACCCGCGACGCTGTGGATGGCACCGGACCTGTCGGCGGAGGAGCGCGATGCCGTGGTGCTCACCGCCTTTTCGCTGATGCTCCAGCGCGCGTGGACCCCGGAGGGTCCGCTGGACTGCGACGTGTAGTGTCTCGCGGAGTGTGGGTTCCGGAGTCCCGGCGATGGGCCCACCCTTGGACCCACGCCGGGGCCTCCATCGGTCCGCCTCGAGTCTCGTTACGGGGCGCTGCCGTACGAGCCGATCCGCTCGACGGGTAGCGGCTTCGGCGGCTCACCCACGGCCCAGCGGGCCACGGTGGCTTGCAGCGCTCGGGCCGCCTCGATTCCAAACAACGGATTCTCGATGCCTTCATCCAGGTCGAGCAGCGCGATGAACTCGGTGCTGCCCGCTCGATGAAAGTATGAATAGCGCAGGCCCTTGGGCTGCTGTGCCCTCACGGCCTCGAACGCGGCCTGGACCGCTCGAGTCACCTCTTCGACACCTTGTTCCGCCACCTGGTAACGCACCATCAGTACAGGCATGACCGGCTCCTTGTTCTCGCGTCGTTCATCGCGTCTCTCGCTATGATGAATGGCGCGGATGAAAGGTGACCGATGGCGAATCACTCCGAGTTGGCCGAGCAGTTCGACCGGTCCCGCCGCCACCTGCGGGCGGTCGCGTTTCGCATGCTCGGCTCCGCGGACGAGGCGGACGACGCGGTGCAGGAGACCTGGCTTCGAGCCAGCCGCTTCGATGCCCGTGCCGTCGTCAACGTGGCGGGCTGGCTGACCACGATTGTCGCGCGCGTGTGCCTGGAGTCGCTGCGCTCGCGCCAGCGACGGGGTGAGGAGTTTTTCGACGTCGCTGAACTCGACCGGGTCATCGCCCACGATGCCGAGGCGCATCCGGAGGGTGACCTGGTGATGGCGGAGTCCGTCGGGCTCGCGCTGCTCGTGGTGCTCGACGCGTTGGGGCCCGCGGAACGCATCGCGTTCGTGCTTCATGATTTGTTCGGCGTGTCTTTCGAGGAGATCGCCGGGATTGTCGAGCGCTCCCCTGTCGCCGCGAAGAAGCTGGCGAGCCGTGCCCGTCAGCGGGTGCGGGGCACGCCCACGGTTTCCGCCGCCGAGCTCCGCGAGCAGCGAGAGGTCATCGACGCCTTCCTCGCCGCTTCACGCGCGGGGGACCTGGAGGCCCTCCTCGCCGTGCTGGCGCCGGACGTCGTGCGCCGTGCGGACCGTGCCGCGCTGCGAGGTGAGGAGGAGACCGAGGTTCGTGGCGCCCGCCGCGTCGCGGAGGAGACGCTCACCAACTCCGGCCGAGCGCGCTTCGCCCGACCCGTCTTCGTGAATGGCGCCCTGGGCATCGTCGTCGCGCCGCTTGGGCGGCCGCTGCTCGTCCTCGAAGTCGAACGCCGAGGCGACCGCGTCGCGGCGTTCAACGTCATCAGCGACCGGGCCCGTCTCCGTCAGCTTCGATTCTCCGTCGTCGACCCCGTCCCCACCTGGGCATCTCCCGCGTGAACCGCCCAGGTGGGTGAGCCCACCTTCCCCTTGAGCCGGGAAGGCGGAGCGCTACGGCGCCGTCGCTCGAATCCAGTCGATGTCGAACGCGATGCCCGAGCCCGACACCGGGTCCAGGCGCAGGTCGGTGATGGTCCCATTCCAACCGGGGACGCCCTGCATGTTGAACGTGAGCGTCTGGTACGTGCCGCCGCCGGAGTGGCCCACGGTCGCCACGCGCGCGCCGGAGAACCCGGGTTGGGTGTCGGTGGCGAAGAACAACTGGACGCCGGTGGGCGCGAAGGACCGCATGTGGACCCGGAGCGTCGCCACTCGGCTGGCGTCGAAGTTGTAGTCGCTGTTGATGAGTATCGCGTCGGCGCTGCTGGAGGTTCCGGTCAACACGCCACCGCTCACCGCTTGTCCCGCGATGTTGGTGCCCACCCAGCCTTCGGTGTCACCCAGCGCGTTGAACTCCACGGAGAGGTCCGAGGCGTCGAAGGCGTGCCGGTTCGCGCCAATCTCCACGGAGTCCGGCATCCTGTCTCCGTCCGTGTCGAGCGGTGGAACCACGAAGTCCGTCATCCAGGAGATGATGAACCCCTGGTAGCTGTCCGTGGCCACCGCCTTGATGCTCAGGTCTCCGCCCGGCTGCAGGTAGTACCCCGAGGCGGTGGAGGCACGGAGCGCGGCGAGGGATTCGCGAGGGGGAAAGTTCCCCTGATTGGTAAAGTACGAGAGCCCCCCCAGCTTTCCGAAGTCCTTGAAGTGGGCGATGTACGAGTCACCCGGGGTGGCGTCCACCATCTGCATCAGCACTGACTTGTTCGATGGAAGCGACTCGTAGGCATAGGTGTACTCATAGCCCTCGTTGACGATGACGGGCAGTTGATGCCATTCGCGGTAGCCGTCGACGTAGTAGACGTGCTCGGTGTTGGTCCCCGCCTTCCTGCGCGTGCAGGTGAGGTTGGGGCTCAGTTGCAGGTTCTCGTCGTAGTAGAGCAGGGAGAGCACGAACCGGTGGTCGCTCCGGTATGCGTACTCCCAGTTCGGCGGCTGGTACTCGTCTCCCACGAGCATGAACGGATGGTTGGACACGATGGCCGTGTTGGGCTTGCCGGTGATGCTCCCCGTGAGGTCTCGCAGCACGGTGGACCAGACGCGCGGGTGCTTGGGGTGCCCGGCGTGGGTGCCCGGCGTGGGTTTGCCCGTGGCGTCGCACAGCGTGCCTGATTCGTCGCAATAACGGATGCGGGGTGGCCCGGCGGGGGACATCGTGTTCCGGAGGAACGTGTGGTTGGGGTGCTTGATGGCCGCGCCCGTGTTCATGAGGAAACTGGCGTTGGCCGCGGTCCACCCGACGAAGTGGGAGTCGCGGACCTGCCCCGCGCCGTCATAGACGCGGTAGGCGGTCCGCTCGCCGCTCACGAGGTTCTCCCCTGAGTCCGCCACGAACAGGCTCTGCTCGACGATGCTGTAGCTGGCCATCATGGTGCCGACGGTGTTGTCGACCATGATGTTGTTGCGGAAGACGAGGTTGTTGGTCGAACCCCCGGCGCCAATCCCCGTGTAGAGCGCCATCGCGTTCGCGTACCACGTGCCGTCCTCGATGAGGTGGAGGTCCGGGTTCAACCAGCCGTGGTTCGGCTCGATTTCATGGTCAGGGCTCAGCCTGTCGAAGATGTCGAACGCGCTCATGGTGCTGTGGGCGCTGTTGCCCTTGAACGAAATCAACGGGAGCGTCCGGACGGGCATGTCCTGGAATCGCGAATCCCCCGCGGACTGGCCCATGGGCTTGTCGGGGAACGCGAACCAGAACCCCGTGCCCTCGGTTCCCGCCGCGACGTTGTCCTCGAAGGTGTTCTGGGGATTGGTGATCCAATAGCTGGCCGGCGTGCGGTTCTGGACGGCGTTGAATTGGTTGTCGGAGGGGGTGACCTGCTCTCCGGGCGCGGGACGGCGGGTGAGCAGCGTCACGTTGCGCTTGATGACGTTGAAGCGCTCGCTGCCGTCTTCCAGGAACACGCCGTGGCCGATGTGGTCATGGAAGAAGTTGTTCTCCACCAGCGTGCTCTCGGTGCCGTGGATGGTGATGGCGCGGTTGTAGGAGTGGTGGATGCTGGAGTTCTTGAAGTACTGCCCGGCGCCCTCGGCGCCCAGCATGTGCCAGTGGAACGGGTAGCGCCCCAGCTTCGCCTTCTGGCCCATGTTGAAGAGCTCGACGCCGCTGATGAACGCGCGCGAGCTGCCCATGATCATCACGTGCCCGCCGAACCCGTTGGCCGCGGACGTGGAATCTCCCTGCACCTTGATGTTGTGAGTGAGCAGGCCCACCTGGGCGCGCAGGTCCGCGGTCCACGTGCGTGAGCCGTTGGAATAGGACTTCTGCACGCCGCTGTGTGCGTGGGAGAGCGGGCTCGTCAGGGTGAGCCGCGTGTTGGTTGCGTCGAGGGACTGGATGACGCGCTGCTCGGCCTCGTTCCAGTTCCGGGTACTGGACACGACGACGATGACGTCGCCCTGCCGCCAGTTGACGGGCTGCTTCAGGACCAGGCTGTTGCTTCCCGCGCTCACATTCCCCTGGAGCTGCGTCCAGCTCACCCGTTCCTCGCCATGCAGCCGGACGGTGGCGTTGGTCATGGCGCCGAGGAACTTGTCGCCCATTCCCATCACGTCGAGCGTGGGCTCGGATGCGTTGAGCGTGATGACGGCGGTGCTGGGGTAGGGCGTCAGCTCCTGGCCCAGCTCGAACAGGGAGCCTGGGCCCATCACCATCACATACCGCGTGGTGAGGGACACGGGCCGGTTCTGGACGCCGAGCACCTCGCCGCTCACCACGACGGCCCCCGGGGTGAGCGTGCCCTGGAGGCTGACCGCGCTGCCGAGGCCCACGGTGGCGGTGTCACTCGCCGTCGGCACCGCGCCGCCCCAGACGTAGGCATCATTCCAGTCGTGGACCATCTCCATCCGGAGGTCATCCACCAGCCCCGTGTGGTCTCCCGGAGACGTGTCCTCACCGAGCACACTCACCGTGACGGGCCCGGCGTTCAGCGCGAGCACCGTGGAGACGTGCTCGGTGTACTGGATGCTCCCGAGGCGGAAGTGGCCGACCTCCGTGCCATTGACGGTGACGCGGACGTCCTTGGCCGGGGGCTGGGTCGGGTCATTGGCGCGCAAGGCGGCCCTCAGCCGGAAGCGGTAGTAGCCCGTGCGCGGAAGGGTGACGGCGGTGGTGGCCGTGGCCCCGCCTTGGAGGAAGAGGACCTGAGCGCCCTCGGGCGCGGCGGGATTGGCGACGGTGAAGGCGCTCCCGTTTCGTGCGAGGCCCGCGCCCGCGGTGAAGCTCCAGGGGCTTCCCGTGGGCGCATAGACAAAGCCGGGGCTGGTGGGGATGGCGGGCGATTCGAAGCCGCTGATGCTGATGTCCCTCACGCGCGACGCCCTGAAGTCATCCACGAAGGCGGTGTCCCCGCCCTGGGGTTTGAGCCCGCGCAGTTCGACGGTGTGGGGCCCGGAGGTGAGCAGCACCGGTCCAGCCGTGAGCCGTTGGTACGTCGCGCCGACGGGGCTCACGGTCAGGATGGCCGTGCCGTCAACGAGCAACTGGACGCTCTGGGCGCTGGTCGGGTCGTTTCCGCGCTGCGCCGTGGAGAAGCTGAAGACGTAGTAGCCCGCCGTGAAGTTGAACGCGCGTGACGCCGTTCCCGCGGCCTGGAGGACGAGCACCTGCGCGCCTTCGGGCGCGTTGGGATTCCCCGACGTGAACGCCGTGGCGTTCCGGGAGAGGCCCGCGCCGCCTGCCAGCGTCCAGCCAGAGCCGGCGGGGGCGTAGGCGTACCCAGGTGAGGCGGGGAGGGCAGGCACCTCGAACGTTCCGTTGGGCACCGTGAACGCGGTCGCCGACGCGGAGCTCACGGCAGCGGCACTGGCTTCAAGCGCGAAACACAGCGTCAATGAGAGAAACAGTTTTTTCGGATAAAGCTAGGATGTCCGCATGGGCGGATTTATGGCTGTCATCACGGGGCGTCGTCAAATGGGTGGGGGAGTCGTCGCGAGTGCGGGCTGCTTCGCGTCGCTGACTTGACACGTCATACGTGCGTCCGGAATTCGCGACTCTTGTCGGAGGTCTCGTTCATGCGTGGCTTTCGGGTGGCGGCGGTGGTGCTGGATGCCTGGCGGAAGTGGCCCTAGTGTGAGGGCCGGTTCCTTCCTCGGAGCGTGCTCACCATGACTGTCCTCACTCGACGAACCGTGCTCCAGGGGCTCGCCGTCACCGCCGCGGGCTGTGCCTCGACGCGCTCGGTGCGCGCGCCACGTCCCGGGCCGGCGCTGCCCCTGGGCGCGCAGATGGGAGACCTGCGCACCGGCGCCGTCACCGTCTGGGGCAAGGCGGACCGGGCCTCGCGGCTCGTGGTGGAGTGGAGCGAGGACTCCCGCCTCGTGAAGGGCGTGCATCGCGTGGAGGGCGCCGCGCTCACCGCCGCGACGGACTTCACGGGCGTGGTGGACCTCACGGGTCTGCCGGCGGGGCGCGAGGTCTTCGTGCGGGTGCTCGCGGAGGACGGCGGCGTCACCGGCGAGGAGTGGCGCGGGCGGTTCCTCACGTCACCGGACTCGGCCAAGGACGTGTGCTTCGCGTGGAGCGCGGACGTGTGTGGCCAGGGTTGGGGCATCAACCCGGAGTGGGGCGGTTATCGAGGCTACGCGGCCGTCCATGCGCTGCGCCCCGACTTCTTCCTGCACGTCGGCGACGCCATCTATGCCGACAACCCCCTGCTGCCGGAGGTCGTCCTCCCGGATGGGCGCGTGTGGCGCAACAAGGTGACTCCCGCCAAGTCGAAGGTCGCCGAGACGCTGGAGGAGCTGCGCGGGAACTTCGCCTACAACTTCCTGGACGACTCGCTGCGAGCCCTCGCTCGCGACGTGCCCATCGCGTACCAGTGGGATGACCACGAGGTGCGCAACAACTGGTATCCGGGGCGCAGCCTCGCGGACGACCCCCGGTACACGCAGGTCTCGGACGAACGGGTGCTCGGCGCGCGAGCGCGTCAGGCGTTCTTCGAGTATTCGCCCGTGGGCGGCGCCGCGCGAGCCGAGGGTCGCATCCATCGCCAGCTCTCACAGGGGCCCTTGCTGGATGTCTTCATTCCAGACGTGCGCGCGTTCCGGGCGCCGAACTCCGTCAATCGGCAGGAGCAGCAGGGACCGGAGACGACGTTCCTCGGACGCGCGCAGCTCGACGGACTCAAGCAGTCGCTGGCGGCCTCCCGGGCGACGTGGAAGGTGATTGCGACCAGCATGCCGCTGGGGCTCATCATCCCGGCGGAGAAGCTGCCAGATGGCGCCTACCTCATGGAGGCGTGGGCCAACGGTCCGGGTGCCCCGCTGGGACGCGAGCTGGAGCTGGCGGAGTTGTTGTCCTTCCTGAAGGAGCGGAAGGTGCGCAACGTGGTGTTCGTCACCGCGGACGTACACTACCCGGCGATGCACCACTATCACCCGGACCGCGCGCGCTTCCGCGACTTCGACCCGTTCTGGGAGTTCGTCGCGGGTCCGCTCAACGCGGGCACTTTCGGCCCCAGCCCGCTCGATGAGACCTTCGGCCCGGAGGTCAAGTGGCACAAGCCGGCGACGGTGATGAACGCGGCACCGTGGGAAGGACAGCAGTACTTCGGCAGCGTCCGCATCCAGGGCGACAGTGGCGTGATGACCGTCGCCATCCATGACCTGACGGGCAAGGCGCTGCACTCCGTGGAACTGGAGCCGAACCGATGATGCTCATGCTCGTCGTCCTGCTGGTGGGCTTTGTGTCGGCCGTGGTCGTCGTGCTCTCCATGAATCGTCCGGCAGGGCAGGTGGAGTCGAAGCGCTCGGAGCTGGAGGTCTGCCAGCACTGTGGTCAGGCGCGGGAACTGCTCGACGAGGAGATGGATGACCTCCATCTGAATGATGAGCAACGCCGGCAGGAGCAGAGCGGTGCCGTCGACTATCACGTCTGGTGGTGTGGCTCCTGCGAGGACGGCGTGGTGACGCGCAATTCGCGGTTCATCCAGACGGTGGGCGTGTGCCGTGCGTGCAGCGGGCGCGCGGAGCAGTCCATGCGAACCGTCGTCCCCGCCACGGCCGCCCGTGGCGGGGAGCTTCAAGTGGAGCTGGCCTGTCAGGGCTGTGGCCACCTCCAGCGGTTCTGGCGCTACACGCCCCGGGCTTCGTTGGCGAAGTGAGGGCGCACGTGCCCGCTACGTGGTGAGCACGAGCTTGACCAGCTCCGGGGGACTGCCGACGCGCATGGGGGGCCCCCAGAAGCCACAGCCCCGGCTCACGTAGATGTGGGAGTCCTGGTGCCGGTAGAGACCGGCCGCGTGCTCCCATGCGAGGCCGATGAACAGCGTCATCGGGAGGAGCTGCCCGCCGTGGGTGTGGCCTGAAATCTGGAGGTCCATCCCTCGCTCCGCGGCCACCTTGAAGTTCGCGGGCTGGTGCGCGAGCAGCACGGCCGCCCGGTCCGGCGCCCGTCCCGCGAGCGCCAGGTCCAGGTCGTAGCCCTTCTGGTTGCGCCGTCTCCAGCCGCTCCAGTCGTCCACGCCGACCAGGTCCAGCGAAGCCCCCGCATCGCCGATGCGGACATGGCGGTTGCGCAGCGACTGGATGTCGAGCGTCTGGAGGAACGCCGTCCACTCCGCGTCACCGGAGTAGTAGTCGTGATTGCCGGTGACGAAGTAGCTGCCGTACCGGGAGCGCAGGGCTCCGAGCGCGGCGACGGCGCCTCCCAGCGTGGGCACGTCCCCGTCCACCAGGTCGCCGGTGATGGCGAAGAGGTCCGGCTTGAGGGCGTTGGCCTGACGCACCAGCTCGTCCATGAACCTGCGCTGGATGAAGGGGCCCACGTGGATGTCCGTGAGCTGGACGATGGTGAGCCCATCCAGCGCTCGCGGCAGCTTGGGAATCCTGACGGCGAGCTCCGTCACCAGCGGCGGTGCATAGGCGCGCCAGTTCCCGTACGTCGCCAGCCCTCCGCCCGCGAGCGCGGCGCCTCCCGCCAGCGCGCGCCCCAGGAACTTCCTCCGCTCCTCGTCCACCCGGAGTTCGACGTCTGGCGGAGCCTCCGGCACGGCGGCCGTGGGCGTGGGTGGTGGGGCCGCGTAGCGCCGTTGAATATGCCGTCCCAGGCCGACGAGGGCGCGGAGGAGGTCCGTCGCTCCGAGCGCAATCACCAGACAGAGCGCCACGCCCATCCACGTGTACGTGGTCACCGTCGCGATGCGTTCGAATCCCTCGGGGAGGGCATCCAGCACGGTGCGCCGCATCCCCAGGAGCAGCGTCAGGAGGCCCAGCACGACCAGGGCCACGAACCGGGCCGCGCGACCCCGCACCAGCTCACGGACCAGCCGCCGGTAGATGTACAGGTGGCCCAGCACCGCGCCGAGCCCGATGAGCATCGAGAAGGAGAAGATCCTGAACGGCATGTGCGAGCGACCCGAGGCGAGAGCGGACGAGAAGGGTAACACGGTGCCCACGCCATGGCCGTCCTGGTGACAGGCCCGCGCCCGGGTCCTCGCGATTGAACAGAGTCCTCGGCTTCATCGCCGGGAATCCGCCAGAGTCTTTTCGGGCAGGTAGATTCCGTGGGGCAGGCGAGCGTCACGAGGGGACACGCATGGACAAGGTCATCGTCATCACGGGGGCAAGTGGGGGAATCGGGGCGGAGCTGGCCCGGGTCGCGGGGGCGCGTGGAGCGCAGCTGGTGCTGGCCGCGCGGCGTCGGACGGAGCTGGAGGCTGTCGCCAACCGTTCCGGCCGCGACTCGCTCGCCGTCGTCACCGATGTGACGGCTCGCGCGGAGGTGGAACGACTTCGTGACGCGGCGCTCGAACGCTTCGGTCGCATCGATGTCTGGGTGAACAACGCGGGACGCGGCATCACCCGCTCCGTGGCCGAGCTCACCGACGCGGACCTGGAGTCGATGTGGCGCGACAACGTGCACAGCGCGCTTTACGGGATGCAGGCCGTCCTGCCGCACTTCCAGGCGCGCAACGCCGGACAGATTCTCAACGTCTCCAGCACCCTGGGACGGCTGCCCGTGGTGCCCCACCGCTCGGCGTACAGCGCGGCCAAGCACGCGTTGAATGCGCTGAGCGCCTGTCTCCGACTGGAACTGCGCCAGACGCACCCAGGCATCTCCGTCACGGTGGTGATGCCCGGGGTCGTGGCCACGGAGTTCGGCTCGAATGCGCTGGGCGGTGGGCCGGACTCGCGCGCGCTGCCCGGGGCCCAGCCCGTCGAGGAGGCCGTGGAGGCCATCCTCGACGCCATCGCCCACCCGCGTCCGGAGGTCTTCACGAAGGCGTCCACGCAGGCCGAGGTCGAGCGCTACTACCACGACGTCGCCGCGTTCGAGGCGGACCCGGGCGCGCGTCCCGGGCGCTGAGCGGAGTGTGACGCCCGGGGGCAGTCGGGTTGCTCCCGGGAGAAGGTGTCATTCGTAGCGGAGCGATTCGATGGGCGCGAGGCTCGCGGCGCGGCGCGCGGGCCAGATGCCGAAGAACACGCCCACGGACGCGGAGAAGGCGATGGCCACCACGATGGCCTCGGGGGCCACCACCATGGTCCATCCCATGAGCTTCTGGAGCACCGCCGCGCCCCCCACTCCCAGCACCAGTCCGAGCGTGCCTCCGGCCAGACACAGGACGAGGGACTCGACGAGGAACTGGAGCAGGATGTCCGTGCCCGTGGCCCCCAGCGCCTTGCGCAGACCAATCTCTCGCGTCCGCTCCGTCACCGAGACGAGCATGATGTTCATGATGCCGATGCCTCCCACCAGCAGGGAGATGGCGGCGATGCCGGCGAGCAGCAGCGAGAAGGTCTGCGTCGTCTCCTGCACCGTCGCGAGCAGCGAGGCCTGATCTCGGATGTTGAAGTCGGCCGGCTCCTCGGGACGCAGGCGGTGCTCGCGCCGCAGCTTGAGGTCGATCTCCGCCATGGCGTCGTCCATGGTCTTCTCGCTCATGGCCTGCACGGCGATGGAGCGGATGCGGTCACTGCCCATCACCCGGAACTGCGCGGTGGACAGCGGGATGTAGAGGCTCTCGTCGGGGTTGGAGAAGCCCTGGGAGCCCTTCTCCGCCAGCACTCCAATGACCTCGAAGGGAATGCCTCGGATGCGAATCGTCTCGCCCACCAGCGAAGAGGCGTCGCGAATCCCCAGCTGCCCGCCCGCCAGCGCCCCCAGCACCACCACGCGCCGCCGACCCCGGTCCTCCGCGTCGGTGAACATCCGGCCCGCGACGACGCGGGACTCGTTGATGCCGAAGTACGCCGGCCACGTGCCCACCACCGACAGGTTCGCGTTGCCCGCGCCGTACTCCACCTGGAAGCGCGACTCGATTTCCGGCGCCACGGCCTGGATGTGTTTGGCGTTGGTGCGCAGCGCCTCCGCGTCGTCGATGGTCATCGACGCCTGACCTCGACCGAGGCCGCCCGAGAAGGACTGGCCGGGGCGCACCGTCAGGACATTCGTCCCGAGCGTCTTCAGCCGCTGCTCCACCGAGCGCTGGGCTCCTTCGCCCAACGCCACCATGGTGATGACCGCCGCGATGCCGATGACGATGCCGAGCATGGTCAACAGCGACCGCAGCTTGTTGGCGAGGACCGCGTCGAACGCCACAAGGATGATTTCACCCATGACCTGCCTCCTCCTCCCGCCGACTAACGACCGCCGCGCCCACCGCCAGCACCACCACCCATGCCGGGCATCATTCCGCCCCCCGCCTGCCGCATCCGCTCGTTGCGCTGCGCCTGCTGCTGCTGGAGCTGCGCCACCGACACGAGCAACACCTGCTCGCCCGCCTCCAGCCCGCTGATGACCTCCGAGCTCTCCCAGTCACTCATGCCCAGCACCACGCGGCGCGGCTCTGGCCCCTTCGCGCCCTGCACGAAGACGAGCCCCGGTCGCGTGTCGCCCTGGGCCTGCTGGCCGTCGCGGTTGCCCCGGTTGCGCCGGCCTTCACCCGCGCCGTCCTGACCCGCGGCCGTCGCGGGAGTCGCCACGTTCACCGGCGTGGCCGTGCCCGCGCCCACGGTGCCCTTGTCGCCGCCCGCCACGGGCGCGCCCTCGGTGCCACCCGTCGACGCCGGGCCCTGTGGAGCGGTGTCCGCGCCGCTTCCCCCCGAGCCACCCCGGCCCCGGCCCGCCCCGGTGGAGCCCGGCGGACGCATCAGCGAGCGCACCGAGTCCTCCGTAAGTCCCACCGCCAGCGCCGCCGCGCGGGCATCCCGCAGGCCCACCACGGCGGAGTTGGGGACGGTGATGGCGTCGCGGCGGCGGGAGATTTCAATGGCCACCTCCGCGTTCATCCCCGGGCGCAGCAGCCCTTCCGGATTGTCCAGGCGCACGAGCACCGGGAAGAGGGTGACGTTCTGCTCCACCAGCGCCTGGGGTTCGATCTTCACGACCTCACCGACGAACGTCTTTCCCGGGTACGCCTCCATCGTCACGCGCGCCTTGAGGCCCGCCTTGAGCTGGCCCACGTCCGTCTCGTCCACCTTGGCGCGCACCTGCATGACGGACAGGTCCGCCATCTTGAACAGCGTGCTGCCACCGGACACGTTGGACGTGGCTGACGCGATGATCTGCCCGGGCTGAATCGTCCGCTCCAGCAGCGTCCCGGCGCTGGGGGCGCGGATGGTGACGTCGCGGCTGCGCTCCTTGGCGAGCTGGAGGTTCGTCTCCGCGCGCACCTTGGCCGCCCGCGCGGTGGCGTAGGCATCCACCGTCGTCTCGTATTCCTGCTGGGTGACGTAGCCGGACTGACGCAGCGACTCCATGCGCTGGCGCTGAGCCTCCGTCGTGTTCAGTCGCACGCGCGCGGAGTCCAGGTCCGCCTGCGCCTGGGCCAGCGCGTTCTGCACGTCGCGCGGGTCGATCTCCGCGAGCAGTGCGTCCTTCTCCACCTTGTCGCCGGTGTCGAACAGCACGCGGAGCACTTCGCCGGACGCCTTGGACTTCACCTCCACCACGCGCAGCGGCTCCACCAGGCCGGCGGACTCCGCGACGACCTCCATGTCCCGGCGCTCCACCACGGCGACGGCCGCCGAGCGCTCCGGTGTGGCGGGCTCCGTGCTCCGCTGGGTGGCGTAGACGCCCGCTCCAATCAGGACCGCCGCGACACCCGTGATGACCATCTTCTTCGCCTTGCTCACGACGTCCTCCAGGTCTCTTCGTGGCCGCGCGACGCGCGGTCCCGCTCAATTCCGCTTCAGCTCGTCCCGCTCGATGACGCCGTCCTTCAAGAACAGCACCCGCCGCGCGTACGCCGCGATGTCCGACTCGTGCGTGACGAGCATCAACGTCTGCCCCTGGGCATGCAGCTCCCCGAAGAGGGCCATGATTTCCTCACCCGTCCGGCTGTCGAGCGCGCCCGTGGGCTCGTCCGCCAGCAGCAGCGCGGGCTGCGTCACCAGCGCGCGGGCGATGGCCACGCGTTGACGTTGACCGCCCGATAGTTCGTTGGGCCGGTGGTCCTTGCGTGCGCCCAGGCCCACCTTCTCCAGCATCGCCGCCGCGCGCTCGTGGCGGACCTTCTTGGGCACGCGCGCGTACACCAGCGGCAGCGCCACGTTGTCCAGCGCGGAGGCGCGGGGCAGCAGGTTGAAGCTCTGGAACACGAAGCCCAGCTCGCGGTTGCGGATGCGCGCGAGCGCGTTCTCCGTCATCCCCGCCACGGGTTGGCCGTTGAGCCAGTACTGCCCGCCGCTCGGCACATCCAGGCAGCCGATGAGGTTCATGAAGGTGGACTTGCCGGAGCCCGACGGGCCCATGACGGCCACGTATTCGTTGCGGCGGATGGTGAGGTCCACGCCGCGCAGCGCGCGCACCACCTCCGAGCCCATCGTGTAGGCCTTGCTCAAGCCCTCCACGCGGATGACCACGTCCGCGATGTCCCGCGCCGTCGAACTCTCCATGGCGATGCTCACAGCGGCCTCCCGGCGAGCGCTTCCAGTTCGGCGCGTGCGATGCGGTAGTCGAAGCGAGAGGACACGAGGTTGATCTCCGCCTGGACCAGGTTCTCCTGCGACGTCAGCAGCTCCAGGATGGTCGTCGCGCCCAGACGGTAGCGCTCTTCCTGCACCTTGAGGTCCTCGCGCGCCACCTCCACGGACTGCTCGGACAGGGTGATGCGGTCCGCGGAGAGGCGCAGTTGAGCCAACGCCTGGCTGGCCCCCGACCTCACCGCGCGCCGTGTGTCCGCGAGCTGCGCCTGGGACACGACTTCCTGCGTCCTGGCCCGCTGCACCCGCTCCTCGCGCAGGAAGCCGTCGAAGATGGGGTAGGAGAGGCCCAGGCGCACCGACCAGCTCGTCTTGCCTCCGTTGAAGCTCGCGTCCTGGTTGAACCAGTCGTAGCCGGCGGACAGGCGAACGGACGGCAGGTAGGTCGCCTTCGCCACGCTCACGCCCGCTTCGGAGGCGCGCAGCGTGGAGGCCGCGGCGAGCACCGCGGGGGCGTTGGATTCCAGCTCCGTGATGAGCGCGGCCTCGGTGAGCGTGAACGGCTTGGGGCCCAGGTTCCCGTCGGCCTGGGCCTGCGCCGGACCGTCCGCGCCGATGAGGCGTCCCAGCGACAGGGCCGCCGAGGTGCGCTGGGTCTCCGCCGTGCGCAGCGCCTCCAGGGCCGTGGTGTGGTCCAGCCGCGCCCGCAGCAGGTCGGAGCGCGTCGCCGAGCCCACCGCCAGTCGCCGCTCCGCCGCGTCTTCGTTCTGCCTGGCCCGCTCGATGCGCGAGCGCGCCACTTCTTCCAGGCCCGTCGCCCGGAGCACCTCGTAGAAGGCGCGCTCCACGTCGAGCACCGCGCTGGCGCGCTGCGCGGTGAGCTGTGCCCCGGCCGCACCGGACTGCGCGCGGGTCTGCTTGCGCGTGGCGCTGCGCTGGCCACCGGTGAAGACGTTCCACGACGTGGACAGGCCCGCGCTGTACGTGTCGTTGGAGCCGGAGACGACGGTGCCTGTATCGGGCACGATGCGATCACTGCTGGAGAGCGAGCCCGTCGCGTTCGCCGAGAGGGAAGGGAGGTAGGCGCCCACCGCGCTGAGCTCCGCCGACGCCGCGTTGGTGACGGTGCCCTCCGCCTGCACCACCTGCGGATTCGCCTTGAGCGCCCGCGCGATGGCCTCCTCGAGCGTGACAGTCACGCCCTGGGGCTCTTCTGCCTGGGCCGTGAGGCTCTGGACCGGCGCGCTGTCTGGGGCCTGGGGAGTTCCCTGAACCGGCGCGGCTGCGTCCTTCTTCGTCGTTTCCTGGGTGGGCGCGTCCGCCGGAGCCTTCTGCGCCTGGGCGGCGCTGTTCTGCTCGGTGCCGGGAGCCCCGGTGGGCGTTTGCGCCGCGCCCAATCCTGGCGTCGCCACCAGGCCGAGGAGGCCCAGCGTCAGCGCCGTCATCCGGTGGGGCCGTCTCTTGAACCACGCTCTCTTGAGCATCGTCATCGCAGCCATGTCCCGTTGAAGGCCGGTGCGCTTCTGGCGCGTCCGGCGGTTCCGAAGCAGGGTGACTGCATGCGCCTTGCCAGTTTTCAACACATTGAAACCTCAGGGGAAACCCGCGCGAGCGCTGCGAGAAGCGCCGCCCGAGTGCGGATTCCGCATGCGGTCCGCGAGGGTCTCTATCGGTCATGCCTCGCGGCGTGAGGGCCGCGTGGGGGCGGGGCTTCGTGGGCCCCTGGCGAGACGTGGGCCTCGTGCTTGCACACGGAGGCCGGGACGGGTGGGCGTGACGCGTGTCGCCGCCTGCTCGGACTGCGCTCCAGCGGCCCGTGCGCCGCGCCAACCCTCGGGGAGAACCGCATGGGCTCGACAGCAACCAGGCAATGGGGAGCCCGCGTGGCGCCACGCCGTGCGAGAAGGGAGTGCGGATTCCGCACCGTGCATGCAGAGTTCGCAGCGAGCGGAGGCATCTCATGGAGTGGGATTCACCCCGAGCGGGGTCATCGTCGATGAGCGGCGCGTCCCGTTGGAGGCCGCGTGGTCCGTGGATGCCGTGGGTCGCGGCGGGGCTCATGTGCGCCGTGCTTCTGTCCGCGGTGCTCTTCATCCGCAGGTCCGCGATGGAGTCGTCCTCGCTGGTGGTGCGAGGCATGGCCAACGTCCTGATGCACTCCGGGTTGGAGGCCTTCCGAGAGGGCTCGGGTCCTCCGAGCCAGCAGTCGCTCGATGCCTTCCTCGCGGCGAACCAGGAGGGCGGCCTGCGCTACGTGGCCATCATCGAGGACGGGCGGGTGCTGGAGTCGTCGGGGGAGGGCTCGCTGGGAGAGATTCAGGACGGCCCCCTGCTGCGCATCGAAGCGGGCCGGGGTCGCTTCATCCATCGACTGCGCAAGCCGAAGCCGGAGGCCCCGGTCACGACGAGCGGGGGTGCGCCCACGGTGGACCCGGCGCCGCAGGAGCCGCGCCGCAACCTGCGCATCGGCTACGAGTTCGAGCCTGTCACCGCGCTGGAGTTGACGGACCGCGCGCAGCGTCTGCTGTTCATCGCGGCGGTGTCGTGCGTGGGAATCCTGGGGCTGGCCTTCGCCTTCTCGCGCTCCCTGGCGCAGCGCGAGGCCCTGGCTGCGGAGCTGGAGCGAGGCCGTCGGCTGGCTGCGCTGGGCACCATGTCGGCGGTGCTGGCGCACGAGCTGCGCAACCCGCTGGCCTCGCTCAAGGGCCACGCACAGTTGCTCGCGGAGCGCGTGGAGCGGGACGAGGTGCTGCGCCCCAAGGCGGACCGCATCGTGGGTGAGGCGGTGCGGTTGGAGCAGCTGATGAATGACCTGCTGTCCTTCGTGCGCAGCGGAGAGCTGCGGCGCACCGGGACGGACCCCAACGAGGTGTTGCGCGCGGCGGTGGAGGCCACGGGTGAGTCCAGCGTGCAGGCGCACTACCTGCCGAGCCGCGAGCAGTGGGAGCTGGACGCTGGGCGCTTCCAGCAGGCGCTGGAGAACGTGCTGCGCAACGCGGTGCAGGTGAGTCCGGCCGGGCAGCGCGTGGAGGTGGACGTGGCCCAGGAGGGCAAGTCGCTCGTGTTCATCGTGAGGGATTACGGGCCGGGCATTCCGAAGGGAGACGAGGAGCGCATCTTCGAGCCCTTCGTCACCGGGCGGCTGCGGGGCGTGGGCCTGGGCCTGGCCATCACCCGCCGCATCGTGGAGCTGCACGGGGGCTCGGTGAGCGCGAAGACCCATTCCGGAGGTGGCGCGGAGTTCCGGCTCATCGTCCCGGCGAGGGGGACCTGAGCCATGGCGCGCATCCTGGTGGCGGATGACGAGGAGGGCGTGCGCTCGTTCATCGCGGAGGCGCTCGAGGTCGAAGGCCACGTGGTGACGACGGCGGCGGATGGTGAGGAGGCCGCGCGGCTCCTGGCGAAGCAGGGCGTGGATTTGCTGGTGACCGACCTGCGGATGCCGGGGATGGATGGGCTGACGCTGCTGCGCAAGGTGCGCGAGGAGCAGCCGGACGTGGAGGTCATCATCCTCACCGCGGTGGGCTCGGTGGAGAGCGCCGTGTCGGCGATGAAGGCCGGCGCGTTCGAGTACCTCCTCAAGCCGGTGGGAAGTCCGGCGGAGCTGCGACTGACGGTGGCTCGGGCGCTGGAGCGCCGCGCGCTGTTGAACTTCAAGGCGGAGGCGCGTCAGTCCACCAGCGAGGTGGTGCTGAGCTGGGGCGCGCCGTCGATGGGGCCCGTGGTGGAGGCGCTGCGCAAGGTGTCACCCACACAGGCCACGGTGTTGCTCGTGGGCGAGAGCGGCACGGGCAAGGAGGTCGCCGCGCGGGCGCTGCACCAGTGGGGTGAGCGCTCGGAGGGGCCCTTCGTCGCGGTCAACTGCGCGGCCCTCACGGAGACGCTGCTGGAGAGCGAGCTGTTCGGCCACGAGAAGGGCGCCTTCACCGGCGCGGTGGCGCAGCGGCGCGGACGCATCGAACTGGCCCAGGGCGGGACGTTCTTCCTGGACGAAGTGGGCGAGTTGAAGGCGGAGCTGCAGGCCAAGCTGTTGCGCGTGCTCCAGGAGCGGCGCTTCGAGCGCGTGGGTGGTACCCGGACGCTGGAGGCGGACGTGCGCTGGGTGGCGGCGACCAACCGCGACCTCAAGACGATGATGGCCCACGGCGAGTTCCGCGAGGACCTCTACCACCGGCTGGCGGTGTTCCCCATCCGGATGCCGTCGCTGCGCGAGCGTCGCGAGGACCTGCGTCCACTGGCGGAGCTGTTGCTGCGCCGCATTGGCGAGGAGCTGGGACGGCCCGGGTTGAAGCTGTCCCCGGAGGCGTCGGAGCGGCTGGAGTCCTTCTCCTGGCCGGGCAACGTGCGCGAGCTGCGCAATGCCCTGGAGCGCGCGGCCATCCTCGCCGACGGCGCGGTGGTGGAGTCGAGCCACCTGTGGCTGGACCCCACCAGTGCTCCGGCTCCCACGGCCACACCCGCG
Source organism: Myxococcus sp. CA056 (assembly GCF_013336715.1). Lineage (NCBI taxonomy): Bacteria > Pseudomonadati > Myxococcota > Myxococcia > Myxococcales > Myxococcaceae > Myxococcus > Myxococcus sp. CA056. Next base: position 43,279 of record NZ_JABUMT010000007.1, on the reverse strand, counting down.
GCGGGCGTGCGCCTGCCGGACACGACGCTGGAGGAGTTGGAGCGGATGGCGATTGAACAGGCCATCGCGGACGAGGGTGGCAACCGGAAGCGCGCCGCGCAGCGGCTGGGCATCGGGTTGCGCACGCTCTACGACAAGCTGCGGCGCTACGGAATGCAGTGAGGCCAGGGGGCGCGAAGCAGCCGCGCCCCCGGGGCCACGCTCACGGAGGGCCGTAGCCCTGCACGCGGGAGTTGACCTCCACCGCGGTGGCGTAGATCTGCGCCCACGTCCGGTACTTCAGCTTGTCGCCGAAGCCCTTCTGGTCATTGGCGTAGTTGAACAGGTCCTTGCGGAAGAGCGCGTCGGCCGCCTTGCGCGCGCCATCGGCCAGGGGCGTGCCCTTGCGGTCGTAGTAGCGCAGCAGGTCATAGCCGTAGTCGTGCGTCTTCGCGGCCGGGTCGAACTCCTTGTCCGGTCCAATCTTGCCGGGCGCGGACGCGGAGCCGTGCGGGTCCTGCATGCGCTGACCGTGCTTCGTCTGGATGGCGTAGGGCTTGTAGCCCATCACCTTCTCGAAGTCGGCCGGGGGCGGGCGGGCACCCGTCAGGTACTCGTTCATCAGCTTGCCGTGGTCCCCGGCGGGCGCCGCGCCCACCTTGGCCGTCTTCTCCGTGGCGTCCGTGCCGCGGGCGAAGGTGTCCTGGGTGTTCGGCCGGACCGGCACCGCCGTGTTGGAGCGCTCGGCGGTCGGCGACTCAGCGCTGTTGGAGACCGGACGGCGGGAGGAGACGGGGGGATTGCGCACGAGCATGGAGGACCCGGGGGAAAGCTTCTCTTGGTTTGTCGCACTCTGTAGGGTGGAAGTTGCGTGAATGGGATTAACGCACCGCATTGTGAGAAGGAGAGCTTGTGGGCACGGACCTGTATCGCGACGGACTGGCGCGGCTGGAGGCGGGGGATGGGAAGGAGGCGAAGCGGCTGCTGGAGGCCGCGCTGCATGAGGCCCCGGGGGACGCGGGGGTGATGCACGCGCTGTCACGGGCGCTGGACCTGGCGGGGGAGCGCGCGAGGGCCGTGGAGTTGCTGGAGCTGGTCCACGCGAAGGCCCCATCGGAGCCGGGCCCGGCGTGTGACCTGGCGATTGCGCTGTTGGAGAAGGGGGAGGACGCGCGCGCGGCGCAGGTACTGGGGCCGGTGCTGGAGGCCCACCCCGACCACCCCCGGGCGAACCTGGACCTGGCGCTGGCGCTGGCGAAGACGGAGCCGGACCGGTCAAGGCTTCATGCCCAGCGCGCGGGCCGGAGCTCCAACGCGGACGAGCGCGAGCAGGCGGCGGCGCTGGAGCGGGTGCTGTCCGGACAGGCGCCCTGAGCCACGAGCGTCACATCTCCCGGACGCACGCCTCGATGTTGTTGCCGTCCGGGTCCAGCAGGAAGGCCGCGTAGTACTTGTAGGCGCCGACGCGCGGACCGGGCGCGCCATTGTCCCGGCCGCCCGCGGCCAGTCCGCGCTGATGGAACGCGTCCACCTCCGCGCGGTCCGTGGTGGAGAACGCCATGTGGAGGGGACTGCGCCCCGGGCCGTGCTGGTCCGTCCAGGTCTCCGGTCGAAGCGTGCCCACCCATAGGAAGGGGGACTTCGGGTCGGTGCCGAACAGCGCGAAGCCGTCGCCGCGTTCCATGCGTTTGAGCCCCAGCGGAGCGAGGCACGCCTCGTAGAAGCGCACGCACTTCTCCAGGTCCTTGGTCACGAATCCGAAGTGGTCGAGCTTGAGCATGCGGTCACGATGGGAACGGGCGCGACCCGGTGACAAGTGACCGCCCGGCGGTCCCCGCGCTCGCTCTCCCGCCTGCCTTCGCGCGGGCGGAAAGCGCACGACGGGCGGCCTCCCGAGGGAAGCCGCCCGCCGTGTGAGGTGCCGCGCGAAGCCGGTGCTACGGCGTCGTGTAGTTGATGGTCAGGTTGTACGTCGCCGCCTGGTTGCTGGCGCCGCGCACCATGACGTGGGCCGCTGTCTGCCCGGCGGGCACGGTGAGCGTGCACGTCTCGGCGGCTCCCGACAGGTTGGGGCGGCAGTCATAGGCGCTGGTGGTGGGCTGCGAGCCGAAGCGGACGTACAGGTTGGGGTTGCGCGTGCCTGTCATCACCACGCTGAACGTCGTGCCCGGCACCACGGTGTAGGGGCCGTAGCGCACGTTCGTGTTGCGCGTCACCGAGCCCGACTCCGTCTCCGTGGTGGGCGTGCCGGGCCCGCCACCGCCCGAGTACGTGCCCGTCAGCGTCAGCCCGGAGTAGGCCGAGAAGGCGTTGACCATGACGTACCAGGTGCCGGCCTGCGGGTTGTTGATGGTGCACGTCTCCGCGTTGCCGCTGGTGTACGGGCGGCAGTCGTAGGTGCCGGAGTTCGGCGCGGCGCCGAAGCGCACGTACAGGTCCGCGTCACCCGTGCCACCGCTGGTGGTGACGACCAGCGAGGCGCGGCCCGCGGGGACCTCCAGCGTGTAGTACTTCTTGTTGCCGGAGCTGCCGGACAGGCCCGTCACCGGCACGCCGTTGCTCAGCGGCGTCGTCACCGGGGGCGGAGGCGGCACACCGACGGCCACCCACGCATCCGTCACGGCCTGCACCGTCGCGGCGTTGTAGCCCAGCTCCTGCGCGGCCTGGACGGTGTACGCCTTGGCCTGCTCGAACGTGGTGCTCGGGGTGAAGAGGTCCGTGTTGGCCTTGTAGAAGATGCGGCCGGCCGCTTCCGGGCCAATCGCGGCGACGGTGTTGGTCGTCTTGCCACGCGGGTGCGTGCCACCCTTGGAGAGCAGGGCGAAGACGAGGTTGCTGATGCCGGAGCTGTAGTGCACGTCCACGCCGGACGAGTAGTCGCCGTAGAAGTCCAGCGAGTCGCCATCCTTGGCCGGGTCGTCCATGTAGCGCAGGGCGTCGTTGGCGGTGCCCGGGGTCCAGATGTCCTCGCCCACCATGAACACGTCCGCGTCCGTGGCCCAGCTGCGCGTCCAGCTCTCGCACACGCCGGAGAAGATGTCGGACATGGACTCGTTGAGGCCGCCGGACTCACCCGAGTAGATGAGGTCCGACTCGGTGTCCGTCACCGCGTGGGTCAGCTCGTGGACGGTGACGTCCAGGTCCTTGCCCAGCTCGATGGAGTTCACGCCGTCGCCGTCGCCGTACACCATCTGGGTGCCGTCCCAGTACGCGTTCACGTAGTTGCTGCCGTAGTGGACGGTGCTGATGAGCGCGGCGCCCGCGTTGTCGTACGAGTCGCGGCCGAACAGCGTCTGGTAGCAGTTGTACGTGACGCCGAGCTGGTCGTAGTTCATGTCCACGTGGGCATCGCCCGTGGCCGCCTGTCCCTCGCTGCGGCGGAGGGTGCCCGGCGTGGTGCTGCCATTGTTGGCGCTGTGCACCCGGCGGTTGAGCGCCTCGTGGATCTGCGGATGCGTGGCCACAACGCCGCCGCGCTGCGCGTCGACATAGACCAGGTCATCGGCCTTGAAGCCGTCGCGGGTGCCTACCAGGCGCACCTGCCACGCCAGCCGGAGCTCCTCGGTGCCCTCGGGACGCAGGTACACCAGCGTCGGAGCGCCCTCGGCCTTCGCGCCGTCGACGGACGTTCCGGCGAGCGCGGACGTGCGAGCGGCCTCCGAGGCCACTGTCGCCCGAGCGGAAGGCGCCGAGCCACCACGCGCCGAGCCGTTGGCCGCGTAGATGAGGCCCTCCGGGTCCGCGTGGAGGACCAGCTCGCTGCCCACCACGGGCAGGCCCTGCTCGAGCTGCCGGAAGCGCAGGTGCTTGCGGCCCTGCGCGTCCACCGTGGCGCGGCGGAACACCAGGTCGTCGTTGCGCAGGCGGAAGGCGGAGGCGATCTCCGCCAGGGCCTCGCGCGCCTCCTCGCCGGAGTCGGAGCGAGCGCGCTGCGCGGACACTCCGCCAGCCCCGGTCAGCCGACCCAGCTCACCGCGGATGAGGAACGGAACACCTTCCTGCTGTCCGACCACCTCTGCTCCAGGCAGTCGCGCCAACGCGGCCTGGACATCCGCGTCCTTGGCCTCCCCGTTGGGTGCTTCTCCTTCTGGCTGCACCGCACCGCAAGCCATGAGACCGGCGCCAACCCACGCCGCGCAGAACGTCCTCCAGACATTGCCTCTCAAGAGCACGACCTTTCTGTTGAAGGGGCTCTTTCATTGCACGTGGCTTATTCGTGTTTCAAGTGATTTTGATATATAAGATGGTTTTTCCTGTTTCGGGGTGGTTTTACACGCAGGCCCGCTCAGGTGTGCCCATTCGTGGGCAAGGGTATGTCGCCGCCACCCCTTCACACGTCAACGAGAGACAATCATGTCCACGCTGTCTTTCCCTGTCGCGGGGCTTCGTCCCCTGGCGCTCCTGCTGGCTCTGGGGCTCATCGTCGGTACGACTCCAGCCCTCGCGAGGGGGCGGTACTACAACCACTCCGGCGGTATCGAGACGAGTCACCCCGCGTGGATGAGCTGGGTCCCCAACTCGACGGGCCTGGGCGCCCTGTCCATGCCTGGGACTCACGACACCATGGCCTATCAATCTTATGGTGGAGATCTGACACAGACCCAGTCGTTGGGATTGCGCCAGCAGCTCGACGCGGGGATCCGCGCGCTGGACATCCGTTGTCGGCACATCGGTGACCGTTTCACCATCCACCACGGCGTCGTCTACCTGCACGTCAACTTCGACGATGTCCTCCAGACGACCATCCAGTTCCTCAATGCGCACCCCACCGAGACGGTGGTGATGCGCGTGAAGCGGGAACACACGGAGGAGAGCAATACGCGCGGTTTCGCGCAGACCTTCGAGTGGTATCGCGACCAGCCCGCCTACAGCCCCTACCTCTGGCGGGGCTCGCATGTGCCCACGCTGGGAGAGGTTCGCGGGAAGATTGTGATTGTGGACGATTTCGCCGGAGGGACTTACGGCATCCCCTGGGGCGCGGTGAATCTCCAGGATGACTGGACGGTGTCCCAGCTCGCGGATATCGACGACAAATGGAACAAGGTCCGCGCGCACCTTGACAGGACCCAGGGCGGTTCACCGTCCACCCTGTTCATCAACTTCCTGAGTGGTTCTTCCGCCATGGCTTATCCCTTACATGTGGCGGGAGGAATCAACATCCTGGGTATCAATTACCGGGGCGTGAATGACTACGCCATCGACCACCTGGTGGGCGGGTGGGCGCAGCGCGCGGGCATCATGATGATGGATTTCCCGGGGGCGGGATTGATTGACGCCATCCTGGCCCTCAACGTCCGGCTGCTGCCGTCCTCCAGGGGGTTGCCGGCGGACTTCAGCGCCATCTTCAGGAATACGGCGTACACGCTCGGGGGCGACGCGGAGGCGCGCTGGTATGGGATGCAGGCGTTCCTCCAGAACGCGGCGCCAGGGCGCAACTGGCATGTGATGGCGCTCAAGAAGGAGTGGGGGGCGTGGATGCACCACGAGGGCGCCTTCTATCAATCCGATTCGATGGATGACTGCACGCACCTCGCCTTTCCGACCCGGACGGTGACCAGCGTGGTGGGGCCCGGGTATCTGGCCAGCTATGTGAATGGGCAGATCGGGAGCTTGTCTGGAGGCTCGGGAGACAGGTCCTCCCAGCTCCATTCGCGGCTGAGCGCGCGCTTCCCGTTCCAGCTCTGGTCCGTGGTGGTGAAGCGCGCTCCGGGAGGGCTCGGCAACTGGGCGTATTCGGATTTCGGGCGCGGCTACAAGACCTCGTCGGGCGACTACACGTATGCGGTCCAGGGCTACTCGGCCTACGACGGGGTGTATCTGCACGAGCACATCCAGCAGGAGGGCAACGTCGTCCGTCTGACGTCGAGCATCGGCTTCCTGGGGGACGTTGGCTTCGATGATTCGCTGAGCTCCATCACCGTGCTGGGGCCCTATCAGGCGACGCTGTGCGAGCACCCGAACCAGACGGGCCGGTGTTTCACCACGTCCTCGAGCATTCGCGAGGTCAACGCCGTGCCGGGTGGGCCGTGGAATGACCAGATTTCGTCGGCCTCCGTCAGCCGGACGGGGCTGCACTGAGGCTTCGGGCGGTGCCCGCGGGGTTGAATGTTCCTCGCCCCGCGGGCCCGTCCTGTCTGCCTCGCGGGGCGAGGTGCTGTCACACGTTGGATGGCGGGGCGCCTCGTTGAACATGCTTTGCCGGGAAGTCGGCAGTGTCGTGCCGGCTCCGCGCGACATTTGAAACAAGCGTGCCTTGGTTGGCCCGGGGGGCGTCATGGCCAGCGATGTGGTGAGTTCGACGAGGGGTATCGGGAGCGAACCAGGAGCGACGCGGTGCTTGAGGAATCGGCGCGGCGCGGTGGAACTCGAGCTGCGCAATCACCTGACGGACCTGCGGCTCATCGGGCTCGGCGTGGTTCGGGTGGATGGGAAGGAAGTTCCGCTCGAGCAGGTCGTGCTGATGTCGGACGAGGGCCCCGTGTGGCGTGGCGAGCGGCTGTCGCGGGAATGCCCGGTTGCCTTCGAGCAGCGCAGGACGCTGTGCCTGCGCGCCGAGATTCCGCCGCTCGGGGAGGGGGAGCACTGGGTGGAGGTGGAGCTGGAGTGTGGACTTCACGGCCCCGTGAGTCTGCATGTGACGGAGGCCATCGAGGAGGGACACCCGGAGCCCGACAGTCGCATCCCGCGCTGTCCGGAGGATGACTACACGGAGGACATCGTCCGCTCCCGGCGGGACTATGCGGAGGCGTGGACGGGGGCTCGGCTGGAGCATGTGGCGAGCCACTCGTTCGACGCCGGCCATGCGAGGAACTCGTGCGAGCACTTCACGGGTGTGGCCCAGGTTCCGCTGGGCATCGCCGGGCCCCTCACCATCCTGGGGGAGAATGCGCATGGCGCGTACCTCATCCCCCTGGCCACGACAGAGGGGGCGATGGTGGCGAGCTACAACCGCGGCATCAAGGTCCTCAACGAGGCCGGAGGGGCTGTCTGCACGGTGCTGGACGACGCCATGCAACGCTCGCCGGTCTTCGTCTTCGAGAGCGCGAAGGCCGGGCGAGAATTCACGACATGGGTGAGGACGAATCGGGCGGCCATCGCCGAGCAGGCGGAGTCGACGAGCCGTGTGGCGACGCTCCAGGACATCGAGGCCTATCAGGTGAGCCGGATGGTCTTCCTGCGCTTCAACTTCACGACGGGAGATGCGGCGGGACAGAACATGGTGGGCAAGGCCGTGTTCGCCGCGCTCCTGTGGATTCGGGAGCAGTACCCGGCCATCCGCGCCAGCTTCCTGGATGGCAACATCTCCACGGACAAGAAGTCGTCCCAGCTCAACATCCTGCGGACCCGAGGCAAGCGCGTGGTGGCGGAGGCGGTCATCGGCAAGGAGTTGCTCCTGTCACGGATGCGCACGCACGTGCGCCAGTTGGTGCAGGTGCAGCGCATCACCACGGAAGGGTCGAATCTGGCGGGCTCACACAACAACGGCTCTCAGTCCGCCAATGCACTCGCGGCGCTGTTCATCGCGACGGGACAGGACGTGGGGGCCCTGGCGGAGTCCGCCGCCGGACGCCTGTACATGGAGGAGACTTCGGACGGGGACCTCTATGCGTCCATCACCTTGCCCGCGCTCGTGCTGGCCACGCACGGTGGAGGCACGGGCCTGCCGACGCAGCGGGAGTGCCTGGAGATGATGGACTGCTACGGACGCGGCAAGGTGCGCCGGTTGGCGGAGATTGTCGCGGGAGTCGTCCTCGCGGGAGAGCTGTCGCTCGCGTGTGCCCTGTCATCCACGCTGGGCTCGGAGGAGTGGGTTGCCAGCCACGAGCACCTGGGACGCAATCGCTAGCGAGCCAGGGCCGGGCGCCTGGCTCGCGAGCCGATGTGGCCGCGAGCCAGGTCAATCCGCGCCTTTCGCTCAGGCGCGCAGGGCCACCACGGTGACGCCGTCACCACCCTCGTGGGCCTCGCCTGGCCGGTACATCCGGATGTAGGGCGAGTTCGACAGGTAGTCGCGCAGCGCCTGCTTCAGCGCCCCCGTGCCGTGGCCGTGGACGATGAGCGCGGCTTCCTCTCCGCTGCGCATGCCCCGGTCCAGGAAGGACTCCACCTCCGCGAGCGCGTCGTCCGCGCGCATTCCGCGCACGTCGCACCGGAAGTTCGTCGCCTCCACCTGCGCCGGCGCCGCCGAGGCCGCACGCTTGAGCGACGCCTCCTGCTTCTGCCGCTCCGGGAACTTCGCCTGCTGCGGCTTGCGCGTGCGAGAGCCCGACAGCTCCGACGTGGGGACGCGCATCTTCATCGCCCCACCGGCGGACACCACCGCATGGCCCTCCGCCAACTCCAGGATCTCCACATCCCGGCTCAACCCCGAGTGGTGCACCCAGGCGCCCACCTTGAGGTTCACGGGCCCGGGAGCCTCCACCTGGAACAGCTCCGCCTTCGCCGCCAGGGCGCGCTTCTGGGCATCCTCCGCCCGCTGCTGGAGCTGCATCCGCGCTTCCGACAGCGCCTTCTCGTTCTGCTCGGAGCGCAGCTTCGCCAGCAGCTCTCTCACTTCCGAGGCCGCGTGCTCGCTGGCCGCGTGCACGTCCTCGTTGAACTGCATCATCTTCGCGCGGCGCTCCCGCTCGAAGGTCTGCTTCTGCTTCTCCAGCTCGGTGCGCAGCGCCTCGGCTTCCTTCGCCGCGACGCGCGCCCGCTCCAGCTCCTCGGACAGCTTGCGCCGCTCGTCCTCGGCCGCCGCCAGTGCCTGGGAGAGGGGACCGCCCGCGTTCAGCGTCAGAGAACGCGCGCGCTCGCATACCCGCTGGGGCAGGCCCACCCGGACCGCCATGTCGATGGCGGAGGACTGGCCCGCCGCGCCCATCTGGAGCCGATACGTTGGCGCCATCCGCTTCGAGTCGAAGCCCACCCGTGCATTCAAGAAGCGCGGGTCCATGTGCGCCAGCGCCTTGAGCTCCTCCAGGTGCGTGGTGACGAGCGCCACTGCGCCCTTGGCCAGCATCTCCTCGAGCACCGCGATGGCGATGGCCGCGCCCTCGCGCGGGTCCGTATCCGCGGCGATTTCGTCGATCATCACCAGCGAGCCCTCGCCCACCTCCGCGATGATGTCGCGCAGCATCACCACGTGCGCGCTGAACGTGGACAGGCCCTGCGTCAGGTCCTGTGAGTCGCCCACCGTGGAGTGCACGGAGCGATACAAGGGCATCCGCGAGCCTTCCGCCACCGGAATGGGCAGGCCCGCGCGCAGCATCAGCGCGCACAGCCCCACGCCGGTCAGCGTCACCGTCTTGCCGCCCGCGTTGGGGCCGGACACGACGAGCGCCTTCGCGCCACCATTGAGCGTCACGTCGTTGGCGATGACCTCCGTGCCCTTGAGCACCAGGCGCGGATGGCGCAGCAACTGCAACTGGAGGTCCGATACTCCGACGAACTCCGGCGTGCTCGCGTCCAGGTCCGCGGAGAGGATGGCCACCGCCTCCGCCTCGTCCAGCTCCGCGACCGCGTCCAGACCTTCCAGGACGCGGTCCGACTCCCGGCCGAGCTGCTGGCTCAGCTCCTGGAGCACCCGCCGCTCCTCTTCCAGCACCACCGACTGGGCAATGGCCAGGTCGTTGCCCAGGCCCACCATCGCCTGCGGCTCCATGAAGAGCGTCTGGCCCGTCTGGCTCGCGTTGTGGACGATGCCGTCCACTTCCGAGCGGTAGTTCGACACCACCGGCACCACGTACCGGCCGTTGCGCAGGGTGTAGTAGTTCTCGCGCAGCTTGGAGAGGAAGCCCTCGTCGTGGAGCATCTCGTCCAGCCGCGTCTTGATGCGCCGGTGGAGGCCCCGGGCCCTGTCCCTGGCCTCGCGCAGCTCCGGGCTGGCGCGGTCGGAAATCTCACCGTCCGGCTCGAAGCACTGGTCGATGCGCCGGGCCAGTGACTCCAGCATGGGCAGCCGGCGCGCCAGCTCCATCAGCCGGGGCACCCGCTCCTTGCGTTCTTCCACCGCCTCACGGGTGCGGACGAAGGCGAACAGGAGCTGCGCCGAGTCGATGAGCTGACGGGGCTCCAGGATGCCGCCCTTGGCCGCATGGCCCACGGGGATTCGCAGGTCCACCACGCCGCCAAGCGGCAGGGAGAACTGTTCCCGGGACAGGGCGCGCGCCTCGTCCACCAGGGCCAGCGCCTCCGAGACCTGCTCGGCCGAGTCGAGGAACGGCCGGGCGAGCACTCGCTCCCTGCCTGGCTCCGTCCGACACCGCTGCGTCAGCGCGCGAAGTACTTCCGCGAATCCGAGGTCTTCCAGCGTCTTTTGGGATATCTGCACGGTCATGGGTTTCATGCGCAGCCGTCCGGCCGTCAAGAGGATCTATTGAGGAGCCCCGCTCGGCTCTGCTATCTGCCGCGCATGCACTGGGTCTTCCTGGTGGCTTGCCTGGCGGGCGCCTCTGACGCCGCGGAGCCATCCACCCTGACGGTGGCGCAGTCCCGACCCGTGGCCCCGGCTTCCCCACCCATGTCCTTGACGGACGCGCTCGCGCTGGAGTCGGGCGGGGATGACACCGGCGCACTCCAGGCCGTGGAGGCACTGGTCCTCTCCAAACCCCAGTGGGAGCTGCCCCGCCTGGAGGCCGCGCGACTGTTGCTGAAGGTGGGCGGCTCGCTGGAGCAGGCCGAGGCCCACCTGGAAGTCGCCACGCGCATTGCTCCCACCAACCCCCGAGGTTGGTACCTGCGGGGGCTGCTCTGGGAGGAGCGGGGCAACTCCCTCCAGGCCACCCGTGCCTATGAGACGGCCGTGCAGCACCGGGCGTCGTACGAGGAGGCTCGCTTCCGGCTCGGGGGCCTGTGGGTCTCCCTGGGGGACCTGCTCAAGGCGGAGCTCCACTACCGCTACCTGGCCCGTTCGAAGCCGGAGTGGGTGCAGGTGCGCCTCCAACTGGCGGACGTGCTGGAGAAGCAGGAGCGGCTGCTGGATGCCGAGACGGAGCTGCTGGCGGCGCGGAGCGTCCAGCCGGACAGCCCGCTGGTGCTCCGCAAGCTGGCCGACTTCTACGAGCGGACGGAGCGGCCCCAGCTCGCGGCGAAGGTGCGCAAGTCCATGGAGCCGCAAGAGAAGAAGCGCATGCGAGCGCTCAAGCCGTCGCGTCGCTGACGAATGACGTCGCGGTGCGTCGCGGCGATTGCGCCCCGGATCGTGGCGCATAGACTGCGCGCGCTTTGAAGACCGCCAACCTCGCCATTGTCTTCACCGACATCAAGGGCTTCACCGAGCGGACCAGTCGGCAGTCGCTGGAGCAGAACCAGCGCCTGCTGCGGGTCCACGGTGCCCTGCTGTCGCCGCTCATCAAGGCGTTTGACGGCCGCATCATCAAGTCCATCGGTGATGCGCTCCTGCTGACGTTCGAGTCACCCACCCAGGCGGTGCTCAGTGGCGTCGCCATCCAGGACCGGCTGTGGCACCACAACCGGGGGGTGCCGGAGTCGGAGCAGCTCCATGTCCGCTTCGCCATCAACGTGGGCGAGGTGCGGCTGGACGGCAATGACGTCTTCGGGGAGCCGGTGAACATCGCCGCGCGCGTGGAGGGGCTGGCCGAGGCGGGCGAGGTGTACTTCACCGAGGCCGTCTACCTGGCGATGAACAAGGCGGAGATTCCCTCACGGGAGGTCGGCGCCTTCGAGCTCAAGGGCATCCCTGGGAAGATTCGAGTCTTCCAGGTGCCGCGCGCGCCGTACCGCGTGGAGGCGCCCTCCGCGGGCGCCATCGCCGAGGCGCCGGGCACGGAGTCGATGCCGCCCTACGGAAACCTGGGCCTGTCGCGTGTGCCGGAGTCGTCGCTGGAGGGCGGCGCGGTGGATGTGGCGCTGCTGGGGCAGCGGGCGGCGGAGCTGGGACAGCGGGCCGCGGCGGGCGCGGTGGTGCTGGGGCGTCAGGCGTCACATGCCGGCAGGTCGCTCTTCGCGCGGATGCGGGACGGGATGCCTCCGGGCGGAGCGGGAGCGGTGCTGCGGGTGCTGGGCGCGCACCGTCGCACGCTGCTGATCGCCGGAGCGCTGGCGGTGGTGTTGGGGGTGGGCGTGGTGGCCTTCAGCGGCAGCCCGGCGACGCGGGCCATCTCCGAGGTGGAGCGCGCGCCCAAGAGCGAGCGTGAGGCGTTGGCGAAGGAAGCGCGGAAGATCATCGGCGAGGAGAAGGACCAGGGCCGTCGCCTCTACCTCCAGGGCCAACTGGACGAGGCGATGGAGAACCCCCGACGCTCGCTGGACGACTACGCGCGCGCGGTGAGGGTTGGCAATGGCGACGCCGAGAAACGCGTCATCCAGATGCTGTCGCATCCCATGTGCAGCGTTCGCGCGGCGGCGGCGGACGCGGTGCGCTCCCTCAAGCTGCAGAGCGCGCTGGGCGAGCTGGAAGACCTGGCGGAGGATGGGGGTCCGGACGACGGCTCGGGCGGCTTCCTCGGCGTGGGGAAGTGCGACTCGAAGGTGGCCGCGCAGAACGCGCTCAAGAGCTTCAAGGACTGAGGACCGGCCCGCGAGGCCCGTTGCGAGGAAGGAAGCGCCGTGACGAAGGTGAAGACGGGACTGGACGTGTGGGTCGAGCAGGGCTTCTCCGCGCTGAAGGGCAAGCGCGTGGGGGCCATCGTCAACCCCACCAGTGTGGACTCGCGCTTCCGCCACCTGGCGGACCTGCTGGCCCAGGCGCCGGGCGTGACGCTGGGCGCGCTGTTCGGCCCGGAGCACGGCGTGCGCGGCGAGGCGCAGTACATGGTGGCCGTGGGCGAGGAGAAGGACCGCCGTACCGGCGTACCCGTCCACAGCCTCTATGGCTCTACGTTCGAGTCGCTGTCCCCGCGCGTCGAGTGGCTCAAGGGCCTGGACGCGCTCGTCTTCGACATCCAGGACGTGGGCAGCCGCTACTACACCTACGTCTACACCATGGCGCTGGCCATGAAGGTGGCCGCCAAGGCGGGTGTGCCCTTCTATGTGCTGGACCGGCCCAATCCCCTCAATGGCCAGGCGATGGAAGGCAACCTGGTGGGGGAGGGGTTTCGTTCCTTCGTGGGCCTGTACGCGCTGCCCAACCGACACGGGATGACGGCAGGGGAGTTGGCCCGGCTGTTCAACGCGCAGGAGGGCTTCGGTTGCGCGCTGACGGTGGTGCCCTGCGAGGGCTGGCGCCGCGAGCACTTCTGGTCAGACACGAACCTGCCGTTCATCTCCCCGTCGCCCAACATGCCCACGCCGGACACGGCGCTGGTGTATCCGGGCATGTGCCTGGGGGAGGGGACCAACGTATCCGAGGGGCGCGGGACGTGCCGCCCCTTCGAGCAGTTCGGCGCGCCCTGGGTGGACACGGACGCGCTGCTGGCGCGGCTGGCGAAGGAGGACCTTCCGGGCGTGTCCTTCCGCGCCGTGGGCTTCACCCCGACGTTCGACAAGTACCGGGGTGAGTCCTGCAACGGGGCCTTCATCCATGTCACGGACCGGCGGACCTTCCAGTCACTGCGCACCGGGGTCGCCATCTTCCAGGCCCTGCACGACATTGGCCCGGGGAAGTTCGACTGGCGGGCGGACGCGTACGAGTTCGTCGAGGACGTGCCGGCGTTCGACCTGCTGTGCGGGACGGACCAGGTGCGCCGGGGAATCGAGGCCGGGTGGAGCCTGGAGCGGCTGATGGAGGGATTCTCCACCCAGACGGAGCGCTTCGCCGGACAAAGGGAGCCCTACCTGCTGTACGCTTGAGCGTGGGACTTTCCACGTGATTGGTGTCTTCTCCGACAGCCACGGCGACCTGCAAGCCTTCGACGCGGCCTATGAGCTGCTGCGCTCCCTGGGCGCGCGCCGTTTCCTCTTCACGGGCGCGCGCTACACGGACCTGGACGAGTGGCTGCTCTGGCGGCGGCAGAAGAGCCGGGGCGGCCGGGAGTACTCGGACTCGGACTTCCTGGCGGATGTGAGCCAGTGGCTCGGCAGCCAGGACTCGTTGCCTCGGACGCCCGCGCGCGGTGCGGCGCCCGCGGATGTGGCCTCCGAGGAGAACCGGCGACTGGTCATGGAGCGCTTCGTGCGCGTTCCGGAGCGCGAATCGCTTCAGTATCGAGACCCCACCATCAACAACAAGGCGATGGACCTGCTGGGCGATACGCTGTGCTGCGTGGTGCACGACAAGAACGACCTGACGCGCGAGGACCTGCTGAACGCGATGGTCTTCATCCACGGCAAGGACCCGGAGCCGAAAGTTGTTCAGATTGGCCCGCGCTACTTCCTGACGCCGGGACGCCTGGTGGGCGCCGCGGAGCAGACGTGCGCGCTGCTGGAGAAGGCGGACCGCGACTTGCGCTTCTCCGCGTACCGGCTGGACGGGCACGTGGTGTTGGAGCCGCGGGTGCTGGCCCTGGACAAGAAGTCCCCGAAGCTGACCTTGAAGTGACGTGAGGCCCTGACGTGCAGGTCGCGCTCCTTGGAGGCTCGTTCAACCCCCCGCACGTGGGGCATCTGATGGCGGCCTCGTACGTGCACGCGACGCAGGGCGTGGACGAGGTGTGGTTGATGCCGTCCGCGCAACACCCGTTCGGCAAGCAGATGGAAGCGTTCGAGCACCGCGTCGCCATGTGTGACGCCATGTGCCGCGAGACGTCGGGCTGGCTGAAGACGACGCGCATCGAGAGCGAGCCTGGATTGACGGGCCGCACGGTGGACACGCTCGCGTTGCTGGTGGAGCGCCACCCGAGCGTGCGCTGGTCCCTCATCATCGGCAGCGACATCCTGCGGGATTTGCCTCACTGGAAGGACTTCCACCGCATCCAGGAGATGTCGCGTGTCCTCGTGCTGTACCGCGCGGGCTACCCGGCGCCGGACACGGTGGGCCCGCCCCTGGCCGAGGTGTCCTCCACCGTGATTCGCGAGCTGCTGGCGCGGGGCACGGAGCCCTCGGACCTGGTGCCGTCCGGGGTGCTGGCGCATGCCCGCGCCGCCGGGCTGTATGGACTGAGGCGCGGGAAGTAGCAGGGCCTAGAGGCCGATTCCCACCAGGTGCAGGTCTCCCAGCCCATCGTCGTAGCGACGGGCGAACTGGTAGAAGAGGGAGAAGGGCACGGCCTGCCCCATGGTGAACTGGATGGACATGGCCGCGCCAAACGCGCCGTGATTGTCCCGGTTGTCCGTCCGCGCCAGCGTCGCGAAGACATCCATCTCGAAGTTGCGCACGAAGAGCGACGGCAGCAGCCACAGCGTGGACGCCCAGCCGTGGTCGACGATGATGCGATACCGGTACGTCGCGCCGCCAATCAGCGCGTTCCTGGCGCGAATCGTGATGTCCTCGTAGCCGCGCACGTACTCGCTGAACGCGATGCCCGGCTGGAGCTGGAGGGGGAGGCGACTCGTCTCCGTCGAGCGCCGGCTGCTGTACCAGGTCTGGCCAGCGCTGAACCCACCGACTTCGAGCAGCCCTTCGGGTGCACCCGGCAGGTAGCGCCCCACGGCGCTGAGCTGGAGGTTGTCCTTCCCGCCGAAGAATCCGCCGAAGAAGCCGTCCAGGCCCAGGCGGACGTCGCCCACCGTCGAGTCCAGCGCGAACGCTCCGGGATAGACGGCGCCGCTCACGGAGATTCCCAGTCCACGCTGGAGACCACCGTAGGACGTGGCGTCACCCGCGAAGTACGACATGGAGACCTCGGGTCCAATCAGCCGCGTGACGAGCCGAGGGAACTGGCCGACGGCGTCGTACTCACGATGCAGCGCCAGCACGCCAATCGTCACCGGTGTCGTCCAGAACGTGCGGGACGCGTACGCCAGGGCCTGGAGGTCGGTGCGCTCGTTCTCGCGCACGCGCGCGACGGAGGCCTGCAAGTACCAGGGGGCGAGCTGCGCGTTGCCGTATGCGAGCGACACGTTGGGCTCTTGGTCCTGCGTGCTGTACGAGAAGTTCAGCGCGTACGCGTGGAAGCCGAGCCGGTCCTGGCCCGCGAGCGACAACCCACCGCTGAACAACAAGTCGTCCGAGTCGTCGCTCTCCCTCGCGACCCACAGGTAGGGGAGGCGGAACTCGGGGATGAGGAAGCCCTCCAGCGTCGAGTAGGGCTCATCGGTGAGGACCGTCACGGGCTTGCCTGGGTCGGGTGGCGGCGCGCCGACAGGCGCTTCGAGATTGCCCGTGGTGGATGCGATGGGCTCCACCGGAAGGGCTCCCGCGAGCGGCGGAGCCACTGGAGCGGGTTTCACTGGCGTGTCCGTGGAACCTGGAGGGAAGGGCGTGAAACCTCCGGGGGGCGGCTCGGACGTCGCGGGTCCCTGCGCCTGGGCAGGTGACGAGGTCCCCGCGTCCCGGGTGCTTGCGAGCGTGTCGGGCGATGCTCCCGCATCCGGTCCACCCGAAGCACTGGTTCCAGGGCGAGCCGCGAGCGTTCCTGCATCTGGCGCGCTGGAGGCGGGCGTGCTGGGAGTGGCCGTGAGCGTGTCGCGCGATGCTCCCGCATCGGGGCTCTCGGAAGAGGTCGCTCCAGGAAAGGCCGCGAGTGCTTCGGGCGACATCCCCGCGTTCTGTCCACCGGGAGGCGCCGTGCTGGGGAAGGTCGAAAGCTCCTCGGGCGCGGGCGGCGGAGGCGTCTGCTCCGAGGGAGTCGTGACGGCGGGCGCCGAGGTAAGAGGCGGCGGGCTCATCGGTGACGTGTCCGCCAGGGATGGCGGAGGTGTCCCGGTGCCGGAGCCAGCGGGCGCGTTCGCGGGAGGCACTCCCGGCTCGGCGCGCAGCGAAGGCGCTTCATCGGGAGACGACGTGGGCGCCTGCATGCCGGACGGCAACACCGCCGCGTTCACCCGCTCCGCCATCGCGGACACGGCGGCACGGTCGATGGTGAACGAGGCCCCATCCCTGTTCAGGAAGGCCACTTCACCGGTGCCCATGGGGCTCACGTCCATCACCAGGAACGGTGCATCGGTGATTCGCGCCAGCTCCCGCGTGGAGACCGTCATCACATGCGCCTGGAGTCGTCCGGTGTCCTCGCGCAGGAACACGATGCGGTCCGCGTCCAGCCAGCGCGGCGAGTAGTTGAACAGGCCATCCCGCGTCAGCCAACGCAGGCTTCCATCCGCCTCCCGCACGACCAGGTCCCAGCCCTGGTTCCCTTTCAGTGGGAACACCATCCGCGTCCCATCCGGGGACACGGCCGGTGGGCCCAGCGGAGCGCTCGCGTCGAAGTGGGTGAGCTGTTCCTGCTTGCCCGTCTCCAGCTCCAACCGCCTCAGGTTCGCCGTGTCTCCCTCGACGCGGACATAGACATACGCCGCGCCATCTGGCGTGACGCTCCCGCCCATTCCCTTCACGTCATCCCAGACGCGCACCACCTCACCCGTGCGAGCGTCCACGCGCCACAGCTTCGCGTCGTATGCGCCCACCGCGTTCAGGTCCGCCATCACCAGGTAGAGCCACGCACCGTCCGCGCTGAAGGACATGCCGCTGACCAGCGTCGACGACCCCAGCACCCAGCGGCGGAAGGGCAGCAACTCCACCAACGGCCGCTCGAACCGCACATGTCCATCCGGCTCACGCACCGTCAATCGCGAGTACTGTTCCCGCCCCACGCTCACCAGGGCCGTCACGCCGGTAGACGGATGCGAGGCGAGGCGCGAGAAGTACCCCGCTTCGGGAATCCAGACGCGCTGCGACTGCGGCCGCTCCCGCACGATGAGCTGCTCACGCAGGTCCTTGGTGTACTCAGCGAACAGCGAGCCGATGTCCTTGCCATAGACACCCTTGAATCGCAGCGTCACGGCGATGGGTGGAATGACGGTGGTGCCCTGGTTGTCCACCAGCTTCCACAGCTTCGCCTCGCCGTACTTCGTGGCCAGGTACTCCACGAAGTGCATGCCCGTGAGGTAGTTGCCGCCGAAAGGGTCCAACGCCCGGTTCTCGGGTGACAGGAACCCCGGGTCCATCCGCCCATCCCGGGCCTGCACCACCGAGTCGAACCAGCCCCGCCACACCGGACTGTGCGGACGCCCCGTGTCCTTGCCGAAGCGGCCCTCGTAGTACGTGGCCAGGCCTTCCAGGAACCACGACTCGGTGAAGGTGTTGGGTTGGAACAGGCCGCCAGTGAAGTCGTTGAGGAAGCCCCAGAGCCCGTTCGTCTGCTGGAGCTGCACGTAGTGCACGGCCTCGTGGCAGGCCACGTCGCCGACATCCACCTCGCCCAACCCGAAGAGGTGGAACAGCTCCAGCGTCACGTTCGCGGGCACCACCATCTGCTGCGGGATGCTCGCGTAGTCCGGCACCACGTACGCGTTGTTGAAGTCCGCGCTCGTCATGTAGACGAGGACTCGCGCTCGCGGCTCCTTGCGCCAGGTCTGCGCGCGCAACTGCTCCACGCAGCCCTCCAGCCGCGCCGCCATCCGCAGCGCGGGGCCTCGCAACTGCTCCGGGTAGTAGAGCTCCAGTGACGCGGTCGTCAGCTTGCGCATCGGGTCGCGCGCGAACGACGTCTGGATGTCTTGGGGAAAACGAGGTGTGACGAAAGCACACCCCCAGGATGTCAGCAGGAGACAGACGGCTACGGCATGCCAGCGCAGGCGCCAGCGGGAAGCAGGCATGCGGGCCATCCTACTGGCCACAAATCGTAGCCACGAACGCGTTTTTCACGGTAAGGGGAGGCCCACCGCTTCCCTTTCGATTTCGGATTCCTTCATGTCCCAACCGGAACCCCAGGCGCATCCTGTCCCCCAGCATGTCCACCAGGCGCAGCTCCAGGTCGCCGCGGCCCTCGAACAGGCCGAGGGCAAGCCGATCGACCTGGTCAAGGCGCCCTGGGCGGACGTGGAGAAGGCCGTCGCGAAGGTGCTGGGTGGCCCCTTCCAGGTGAACAAGCCCGAGCACCAGACGGTGGCCCTGGGTCTGGCTGGCGCGTTCGCCATGCGCCTCATCGTGGAGCACAACGCGTTCTGGTTCCCCAACCGCGACTCTCCGGAAGGCGCCACGCTGGGCTTTCCCGAGGCCATCATCATGCTGTCGCCCTTTGGCGCGGCGATGGACGCACTGGGTCAAAGCAAGCTGAGCCGGCTGGATGACCTGGCGGCGGACATCCGCCGCTCGCTGGGGCAGGCCCGCTTCGGCACCAACCCGGCCCAGGCCCTGGGCGGTCAGGCGCCGAAGCTGACGCCGGTGGACTACCAGCGCCTGTTCGACCCGGGCTTCCTCCAGTTCGTCGTCGTGGACCCGAAGAAGGCGACGACGACGCTGGAGACCAAGCCGGACGTGCTCGCCCGCGACGTGCGCAACGCGCTGGGTCGTGCGCAGGACCTTCCGGCGGAGGCTCGCCAGCAGTTCGAGGGGCAGATCGTCCAGTCCCTCCAGCGGTTGGATCCGACGAAGACGCTCATTGAGCAGGCCGAGCGCGCCCCGCGTCTGGCCGAGCTGATGGTCCACCTGTTCGCCACGGTGAATGGCACGGGCTCCGCGCCCGAGGACTTCTGGCACGACATCGTCCTGCCGCTGCTCTTCATCGGCGCGCCGACCTCCTTCCCGCCGCTGGATGACGAGGAAGTGGAGCTGTATCGCCAGGGCGCGGATGCGCTGCCCCTGTTCGTGGACGTGGTGCCGCACGCGCACCCCGCTCCGGACGAGGGTCTGCTGGGCGCGTTCGAGATGAGCGACATCGGTCTGCTGCACCCGGGCTTCGCTCGGGTGGGCGCGCTGCGACTCATCCGCATCGACCCCACGCGCATCAAGCCGCTGCTGGCCAGCTTCGACGCTGCCAAGCTCGGCGGCACCATCAAGGCCTTCGGCGAGGCCGTGGCGAAGGCCGCTGGCAAGCCGGTCAACGACACGCCGCAGGGCAAGGAGATGCTCCAGGCCTCGCTCACGCTGCTGTCGGACCTGCAGCGCGGTGTGGCGTCGGGTCAGGGCGAGCTGTGCCTGCGCCGGCTCACCGAGGCGGAGGCCGCTTCCGAGCGTGCGCTCGGCTCCGTGCGCAAGGGCCTTCAGGGCTCGCTGATCATCACCTGAGCCGCTTCTCCAGCGCGGCGCGCGACTCGGGGCGGAGACGCTCCGAGGCCAGCTTCAAGGCGCGCCGCGACAGCAGTCGGTAGATGGGGGTGACGTCGTCGGGCAGCGCCGCGAGATGCGCGGCCACCACGCCCGCGTCACCCCGGACGATGGGACCGGTGAGGCCTCCCGCGAGGCCCCGGGCTTCCACGCCGCGAAGGGCGGAGCGCATCAGGGGCAGCAGCGCCGGCAGGGCGTCCTTCGGTGGAATGCCCGCGGCACCGAGCGCCGCGACCGCCGCGTCCGCCAGGGCCACCATGAGGCCCGCGCTCATCACCGCACCCGCGTGGTAGGCGGCGCGGTGTCCCTCTGGCACTTCCATGGCGTTCAGCCCCACGTCGACGGCCATGCGACGGAGCACGTCTCTCAGCGCGCGCGAGCGGGTGCTGATGGAGGCGGTATGTCCCGCGAGGGAATCGCGAGCGGAGGACACCGCGCACAGTGGATGGAACGAGCCCAGCGCGCGACCTCGTGGTGGGCCCAGCGCGTCCAGGGAGAGCGCGCCCGCGGTGTGCACGAGGGCGACGGAGCGGGGCAGGGTGGTGGCGAGTGTCTCCGCGACGTGGGGCACCTCCGCGTCCGGGACGCAGAGCAGGACGAGGCGCGCGCGCCTCAAGTCCTCGGGAGTCGCGGGCTTCAGGCCGAGGGCTTCGGCGCGAAGGCGTCCCTCATCGCTCCGCGAGTGCATGCGCACGGGCCATCCCGAGGCGCTCAGCGCGAGGCCCAGCGCACCGCCCAGCCTCCCCGTGCCGACGATGACGAGGGGCGGCCGCGTTTCTCGACGAGGTGCTGCGCGGACGGCACGTTTCCGAGAGGAGCCCGTGCCTGTCCCGGGAGCGGGTTTCCCCGTCCCCTTGCCGCCGCGCGTCCGTGAGACGCGGGGGCTCATCGCACCCGCTGGAACGCGAGCTGACCGGCGAGCAGCGCGACGCGCACCTTGTCGCCCGCGCCGAACTCACCCGAGAGGATGCGCTCGGCGAGCGGTCCTTCCACGAGCCGCTGCACCATCTGCCGCATGGGCCGCGCCCCGAGCTGCGGGTCGAAGCCGCCCGACTTCAACAGGTGGCCCACCACGTCCTGGCCCGCGACGTATTCGATGCCGCGCTCGGTGGACAGCCGCTTGCTGCTCTCCTCCAGCAACAGCGTGGCGATTCGCGCGACCTCTTCCTCCTCCAGCGGACGGAAGGGAAGCCGCTCGTCGATGCGATTCCACAGCTCCGGGGGCAGCGCCTTGCGCGCCGCGGACGCCGCCAGCTCCAGCGCGTTCGTCGTCGCCGAGCCCTCCGAGCCAAAGCCCAGCGGACGACCCGTGCGAGAGAAGGCCTCCGCGCCCAGGTTGGTCGTCATCACGATGACGGTGTTGGAGAAGTCGATGTGCCGACCCTTGCCGTCCGTCAGCCGTCCCTCTTCCAGCACCTGGAGCAACAGCATCTGCACTTCGCGGTGCGCCTTCTCGATTTCGTCCAGCACCACGATGGACGAAGGGCGCCGACGCACCGGCTCGGTGAGCTGGCCACCTTCGCCGAAGCCCACGTAGCCCGCGGGAGAGCCGATGAGGCGCGAAACCCCATGCGCCTCCGACATCTCGCTCATGTCCAGCCGCACCAGCGCGTCGCGATTGCCGAACAGCACCTCCGCCAGCCCGCGCGCCATCTCCGTCTTGCCCACGCCCGTGGGGCCCAGGAAGAGGAAGCTGCCCATGGGCCGCCGCGAAGCGAAGCCCGCGTAGTTGCGGCGGATGACCCGCGCGATGCGCGCAATCGCCTCTTCATGCCCGATGACCCGCTCGCTCAGGTCCTGCTCCAGCCGCAGCAGGCGCGACGAGTCGTTCATCAACAGCCGCTCCTCCGGCACGCCCGCGAGCTTCGCCACCACCCGCGCCACGTCCGAGACCTCCACCACGTCCCGCCCCTCGCGGTGGCACCGGCTGCCCGCCAGGTCCACCACGGAGATGGCCTTGTCCGGCATGAACCGGTCCGTCACGTACCGACTGGCCAGCGACGCGGCGGCCTCCAGGGCCTCCGGCCGGTAGCGCAGCGCGTGGTGCTCCTCGTAGCGACCGATGATGCCGCGCAGGATCTCCACCGTGTCCGGCACCGACGGCTCGTGCACCACGACGGGCGTGAAGCGCCGCTCCAGCGCCGGGTCCGCGCTGATGAACTTGCGGTACTCGTCGTGCGTCGTGGCGCCGATGCAGGGGAACTCGCCCCGCGCCATGGCCGTCTTCAGCTCGTTGGCCGCGTCCTGCGGGCCGTCGCCCGTGGAGCCCGCGCCCACCAGCGTGTGAATCTCGTCGATGAAGACCATCACGCGGCCTTCCGCGCGGCGGACCTCTTCCTTCAGCGTGTTGAGCTTCTCGGAGAAGGAGCCCCGCAGCTGCGTGCCCGCGACCAGCGAGGCCATGTCCAGTTCAACGACCACCTTCTCCGCCAGGCTCCCGCGCAAGCTCAACAGCCGCTGCGCCACGCCCTCCACCACCGCCGTCTTCCCCACGCCGGCTTCACCCAGCAAGCACGGGTTGTTGGTGCGGCGCTTGCCCAGGACGTCGATGACCTCTTCGATTTCCCGCGCGCGGCCCACCACTGGATCCAACCGACCCTCGCGGGCCAGTTGGCTCAGGTTGCGGCCCAGCGACGTCAACATCGGAAACGCCTTGGGGTCCAACGCCAGCGAGGTGCCTCGGGCCGCCGGAGCAGCGGGCGCGGGCGTCGGCGCGGGGCGCGACACTGGCGCGGCGGCGAGGGGCGTCGAAGCCGGCGGCGGCACCGCGCGGGCCACCGCGGCGGGCGCGGCGGGGGGAGGAGCGGCCTTGGGCGGGGGCGCTGCCTGGGCCTCGTCGTCGTCCACGTCGATGAGGTCCCTCGGAGAGAGGGCGGGAGTGGTGACGCGTGGCGGCGGAGGCGGCAGCGGGGGAAGTGCCGGGGGCGCGCTCGGCAGCGAGCGCGGCAGGCTCACCGCCACGGCGGAAGCGGGCAGGGGAGACGGAGGTGCACCGAGCGGCCGGCTGGGGGCGGGGCGCGCGCCCAGGACGTGCGTGCGACCGGGCTGGAGCTTGCGAGGCATCCGCCCACTCACGAAGTAGGACACCGCCGTGGTCCGCAGGGTCGCCAGATCCAACCCCGTCTGCACCAGCAGCTCTTGCGCGACGCAGCGCACCCGAGTCACCGCGATGAGCAGGTGCAGGCAGTCGGCCTCCTGCGAGCCGCAGCTCGTGGCGATTTCCCGGGCTTTCTCCCGCAGCTCGCGAACCTGTCCGTCCGTCTCCGCCGGGGCCGCGGTGAGCAGGTGGAGGAGGGCATCCTCGTCCACGCCCCGCTCCTTCAGCAGGAGCTGCGCCCGGTTCTCCACCGTGAAGAGCGCCAACAGCACGTGGGCCGAAGTAATCTTCTGGGCCACGCTCCGGGCGATGTCATTCGCTTCTTGGAGGACCTGGGCCAGATCCGTGCTTTCGACCATTCGAGCTCCGGCAAGCGTGCAGCCGAGCGGAATACACCCTCTCGATCCCGACGGCAAAATTTCCGCAACAGGTTGCTACAGGTCTGCGGAATCCTTGAGGTAGAAAGCCGCGCAACCTTCCATGAGGATGGAATTCGGTTGGCCGGCTGCCCGTTCACCGCCGCGATTTTTCGACTGGCCGAGCAATTGCCTGAGGGGGAGCGCCGTACATCCCTCCGAGACCACTCACTCTATGACCTCACTCGTCCAACCCGTGCGCGTCTTCATCGACCCTGTCGAGGGAACGCCCGCCGCCGTCGAAGCCCGCCGTTGGGTCTGGCCCCTGCTCATCCTCGCGCTTTGTGTGTCCGCCTCCGGGACGCTGTTTTCCCTTCGCTGGGACGCGACCCCGGATGTCATCCGTGAACTCCAGGCGTCCGGGGAGATGGCGACCATCTCCGAGGCCGACCTGACCGACAAGATCCAGACGACGACCCGCAAGGCGCTCGTCGGAGGCATCGCCAAGGGCGTCTTCGTGATGCCGATGGTGGCGCTGCTGCTGGCCGCCATCCTCTGGGTGGTGTCCTGGCTGTTTGATCGCCCCGCCCACTTCGAGCAGCTGATGTCCGTGGCGGCGCTGGCGCTGTTGCCCATCGCGCTGTACCACGCGGTCCTCACGCTCTGCATCGCCGCTCAGCACACGCTCAGCGTCGCTCGCGTCGCGCAGTTGGTGCCGTCGCACCTGGGCGCGTTCCTGGGGACCCTCAGCCCGAAGATGGCGCGCGTTGCGTCCACCGTGGACTTCTTCAACCTCTGGAGCACGGGCCTGTTGGGCCTGGGCTTCGCCGCCGCCACCGGTATGCCCCGCGGCCGCGCGCTGATCCTGGCACTGGTGCTCTACGTGATGTTCGCGGGGGTGTTGATGGTGGGCCTTCCCGGAGCGGAGATGGCGGGAGGTGGCCGATGAACGCGCTCCTCGTCGCCGTGCTGCTCACCGCCGCTCCCGCGCCCACGCGCCTCACCCTGGACGAGGTCCGCACCCAGGGCCGCCAGAGCACCACCGCGCTCCAGGCGCTGCTCGACCTGGACATCGCCAGTGAAGACGTGCGCGTGACGCGCTCGGCGCTCCTGCCGCAGCTCTCCGTCAACGCGTCGGTCGGCAAGAACTGGTTCGGTCGCCGCAAGTCCTTCAATCTGGTGCCGGACCCGAACAACCCGGGCGAGTTCGTGCAGATCCCCGTCGAGTCGAAGCCGACCAGCACGGGCGACTACGACCTGGGCTTCATCCTCAATCAGGTCATCTACGACAGGGCGCGCTGGAAGCAGCTGGAGCAGAGCGGCGTGCTGCGCGATGCGCAGACGAGCCAGGCGCAGGAAGAGGCGGACACCTCCGAGCTGGAGGCCATCCGGCGGTTCTTCACGCTCTTCCGCTCCCAGGCCACCCGCCAGGTGCTGGAGGCCACCGTCAAGCGCAGCGAGGAGCAGCTGGACCGCGCGCGCTCCCTGTTCCAGGCCGGACGCGTGGGCAAGGTCGAGGAGATCTCCGCGCTGGTGAACCTGGGCAATGACCGCATCACCTTCGTCCAGTCCCTCACCACGTTGGTGACGGACCAGACGCAGCTGGCCGTGTGGTTGACCCGTCCCGGAACCGAGCCCCTGGAGGCGGTGGATCCGGGCGTGCTCACCTCGGAGCCCGCGCCCGCGCCCACCATCGAGCAGGCCATCGACTCGGCCCGCGAGCGGCGCCCGCTGCTCAAGGCGCTCCAGCTTCAGGTGCGCTCGGCGGAGCTGCAGCGCTCCATCGCCCGCGCGGACTATCTGCCCGTGCTGTCGGCCCGTGGCCTCTACACCCGCCAGGGCCCGGACGCGGAGCAGGTCTTCACCGAGCCTCGCCTGCAGAACAACTTCCTGGGCAGCATCAACCTCGAGTGGAACGTCTTCAACGGGTTCATCACCCCCGCCCAGACGCGGCGCGCCGAGGCCAGCATCCGCAAGGCGCAGCTCACGCTGGCGCAGTCGGCCCGGGAGATCGAGGGCCAGGTGCGCGCCGCCCACCAGTCGCTGGAGGCGCAGATGGTCGCCGCCCGGCTGTCCGCCGAGAACAAGGAGGCCGCCTTCCAGGGCCTCCGGCTGGCGGAGGAGCGCTTCAAGGCCGGTGCGGGCTCCACGCTGGAAGTCCGCGATGCCCAGCTGAACCTCACGCAAGCGGAGCTGAGCTTGTTGGAAAACAGGATTGATGTCGAAATCGCCCGCTTCAGTTTGTTGCGGGCCATGGGCGCCCTGAGCCCGGGAGAGACGAAATGAAGTGGTGGAAGGGTGCGATTGCCGGTGCGCTGTTCCTGGGTGCCGCTGCCATCACGGCTGGAGGACTGAAGGAGCGTCCGCCACCGTCCCAGGAAGTGCAGATCGCCAAGGCTCGCAAGGGCACCATCACCCGCACCATCACCGGTGCGGGAAAGGTGCAGGCTGCGACCACGGTGAAGATCTCCTCCAGCCTCTCCGGAGACCTGGTGGAACTGCTCGTCAAGGATGGCGAGCCGGTGAAGAAGGGCCAGGTGCTCGGGCGCATCGACAAGCGCATCTACGAGGCCGCGATGAAGCAGGCGATGGCGTCGCAGAACGCCGCGCGCGCCGACTCCCAGGTGGCGGAGGTGGAGGTCAGCCGCACCACGTCGGAGCTGGGACGGGTGGAGGGCCTGGTGACCAAGGGCCTGGCGTCCGGCGCGGAGCTGGACATCGCGAAGGCGAGCAAGAACACGGCGGAGGCGCGGCTCGCGTCCGCCCGCCAGCAGCTGGCGCGCAACATCGCCATCGTCGAGCAGGCGCAGGCGGACCTGTCGAGGACGACGCTGTCGTCGCCCATCGACGGCAACGTCATCGAGCTGTCGCGCGAGGTGGGTGAGCGCGTGCGTGGCTCGGAGCTGGCCGAGGACGTGGTGATGACCATCGCCGCGCTGAGCGCCATGGAGGTGAAGTTCGAGGTGGGTGAGCACGAGGTGGTGCACCTGAAGCCGGGCCAGCCCGCGGACGTGACGCTGGACGCGCTGGAGGGGCAGACGTTCCAGGGCTCGGTGGTGGAAATTGCCCAGAAGGCGCTCATCAAGAACCCGGGCACGGAGGCGGAAGTGACGAGCTTCCCCGTCACGGTGGCGCTGGACATGCGGCCGCCGGGCGTGCTGCCGGGCATGAGCGCGGAGGCTCGCATCTCCGCGGAGACGCACGATGACGTCATCCTGGTGCCCATCCAGGCGGTGACGGTGCGCGCGGAGCGCTCGCTGCCGGACTTCAAGGAGTCGGTGGAGGGCGGCGCGCTGAAGGCCAAGCGCACCGAGACGCTCGCCAAGGTGGTGTTCGTGGTGGACGCGGCGAACAAGGCGCAGGTGCGGCGGGTGCAGACGGGCATCGCCTCCGACACGGAGCTGGAGATCCTCTCCGGGCTGAGCGATGGGGACCGCGTGGTGGAAGGGCCCTACCGCACGCTGTCGAAGGAGCTGAACCACGGGGACAATGTCCAGGCGCCCGAACCGGGCGAGGGTCCTGGCGCGAAGGGCGGTCAAAAGTCGTGAGTGACGGCAGCGGCGCCGGCACAGGCCGGCTCATCCAGGTGGACGACATCACCCGCGTCTTCCATGTCGGTGGCGAGGAGGTGCGCGCGCTGCGAGGCGTCACCTTCGGCATCAGCCGAGGGGAGTGGGTGGCCATCATCGGCCAGTCCGGTTCTGGCAAGAGCACGATGATGAACGTGCTGGGCTGCCTGGATACGCCCACCAGCGGCCGCTACATGCTCAACGGCAAGGACGTGTCGCGCATGAGCGACGACGAACTCGCCGTCATCCGCAACGTGGAGATCGGCTTCATCTTCCAGACGTTCCAGCTGCTGCCGAAGGAGACGGCGCTGGCGAACGTGGAGCTGCCCCTGGTGTACCGGGGCATGGCGGCCAAGGAGCGGCGGGAGCGGGCGAAGGCGGCGCTGGACAAGGTTCAGCTCACGCACCGCATGCACCACCGGCCCAACGAGCTGTCGGGTGGTCAGCGTCAGCGCGTGGCCATTGCCCGCGCGCTGGTGTCGGAGCCCTCCATGCTCCTGGCGGACGAGCCCACGGGCAACCTGGACTCGGCCACGGGCGAGGAGATCGTCCGGCTGTTCGAGCAGCTCCACCAGGCGGGCCACACGCTGGTGCTCGTCACGCACGAGCCCAAGCTCGCGGCGCGCTGCCCTCGGGCCATCCGCCTGAGCGACGGAGAGATTGTCGCCGACGGTCCCGGGCGTGAAGTGGCCATGGGCGTCGCCGGCCCGATGGTGGCAGGCGTATGAAGAACGCGACGAGCCTGCGGGTGGATGTCCTGGAGGGGGCGCGCATCGCCGTGTTCTCCCTGCGCGCCAACCGCCTGCGCACGGTGCTGACGACGCTGGGCATCGGCATCGGCGTGGCCACGCTGCTGGCCATCGTCGGCATCATCCAGGGGCTCAACACGTCCTTCCACCGACAGCTCGCGAGCTTCGGCGCCAACACGCTCTATGTCTCCAAGTTCCCGTGGATGATCAAGGGCGATTGGTGGAAGTACCGCAATCGCAAGAACTTCACCCTGGAGCAGCTGCCCCGGCTGCGCGCCATGGCGCCGTTCATCACCGCGATGTCCCCGTCCGTCTCCCGGCTGTCGGACGTGTCGTACGGCGGCGAGCAGATGTCGTCGGTGCGCATCCAGGGCGTCAACCACGAGTACCTGGGCATCGCGGGCTTCGACATCACCGGGGGCCGCTTCATCACGGAGTCGGATGAAGAGGTGACGCGTCCGGTGGCGGTGCTGGGCGCGGACGTGGCGGAGCGGCTGTTCCCCGGCATCAGCCCGGTGGGACGGAGCATCCGCGTGGACAACCACTCCTTCCAGGTGGTGGGCACGCTCAGCCGGAAGGGGAAGGTGGTCAACGAGAGCATGGACCTGCTCGTGCTCATCCCCTTCAAGACGTTCTACAGCAACTTCGGCAAGGGGCGGCCGTTCGAGATCGCCATGGCGGTGGCGGACGCGTCCCAGGTGCGCATGGCGGAGGACCAGCTCATCGGCATCCTGCGGCGCCTGCGCGGCACGGAGCCGGGTCAGCCCGACGACTTCAACATCAACAAGCCGGAGGCGATGGCGCAGACCTACGCGCAGCTCACCGGCGCGCTGTACGGCGTGGCGGTAGGCGTGGGGCTCATCACCTTGTTGGTGGGCGGCATCGGCATCATGAACATCATGCTGGTGTCGGTGCGCGAGCGGACGCGGGAGATTGGCGTGCGGCGCGCGCTGGGAGCGCGCAAGCGCACCATCGTCGTCCAGTTCCTCATGGAGGCGGCCAGCGTGTCCGCGGTGGGAGGCCTGCTGGGAACGACGGTGGGATTGGGCACCGCCAAGGTGGTGTCGCTGATAACGCCCCTGGCGGCGGACGTGCAGACGTCCACGGTGCTGGGCGGGGTGTTCTTCGCCGCGCTGGTGGGCCTGCTGTTCGGCATCTGGCCGGCGGCGCGCGCGGCGAACCTGGACCCCGTGGAAGCCCTTCGGTACGAGTGAGTCGATGCGAGCCTTCCTGGACAATCTGCGGCTGGCCCTGGGGACCTTCCTGGGCAACCCGCTGCGCTCCCTGCTGACGCTGTTGGGCATCGTCATCGGCGTGGCCACGGTCATCACGATGATGGGCCTCATCGAGGGCCTGCGCACCAAGGTGAACCGCGACCTGGGCCGGCTGGGGGCGCACACCTTCCAGCTCACCAAGTGGCCCGCGGGCGGCTTTGGCCGCTTCAACTGGGCGAAGTTCGCCAAGCGCCCGGACATGGGCCTGGAGGACGTGCGCGCCATCGAGATGTTCTGTCCGTCGGTGGGCGTGGTGGCCCCGTCGGACGACCAGGGCGGGCAGAAGGTGTCGACGGTGAGCGCGGAGACGCGGCCGTCGGTGCGCATCATCGGCGCGTCCACGACATACCCGATGACGAGCGGCGTCTCGGTGCAGTCCGGCCGCTACTTCAACGAAGTGGAGGGCATGGACGGCCGCAACGTGGTGCTGCTGGGCGTGGACGTGGCGGACCTGCTCTTCCCCGGCATCGACCCGGTGGGCTTCGAGGTGCGCATCCAGAACCGGCCGTTCCGGGTGATTGGCGTGCTCCAGCGGCGCGGCAGCTTCCTGGGCATGGTGAGCATGGACAACCAGGCCCTCATCCCCCTGCGCGTGTTCCAGCAGCTCTACGGCAAGGAGCGCTCGCTGGACATCGACATCCAGGCGAAGGACCCGAGCCTGTTCCGCAAGGCGCAGGACGAGGTGACGACGCTGATGCGGCGTCGGCGCAACGTGGACCCGGACCAGCCCAACGACTTCGAAATCCACACCAACGAGTCGGTGACGGCGTCCTTCAACCAGCTCTCCCAGGTCATCACCATCGCCGGCATCGGCGTGTGCCTGCTGTCGCTGGTGGTGGGCGGCATCGGCATCCTGAACATCATGCTGGTGTCGGTGATGGAGCGGACGCGGGAGATTGGCGTGCGCAAGGCGCTGGGGGCCAAGCGGCGGCGCATCCTCGGGCAGTTCGCCACGGAGGCCGTGCTGCTGGCGCTCTTTGGCGGTGGCCTGGGCGTGGGCCTGGGCTTCGGGCTCGTCTTCCTGGGCGACTGGATGGTGGGTTTCCCCATGTCCGTGCCGCCCTGGGCGGTGGGCCTGGCCCTGTCGATGAGCTGCGGGGTAGGGCTGCTGTTCGGAATCTACCCGGCCGCCCGCGCCGCGAAGCTGGACCCCGTCGAGGCGATGCGCAACGAGTAGCGGGCCCCGGTCCGTCGTCGGTTGCCTCCCTCCCCGGACTCCATTAGGGGAGGGGGATGGCGCCACGCATCGGCTCGCTGTGGGACTCGGTGGGAAACACTCCGCTGCTTCGCATCGGTTCTCTCAGCCGCATCACCGGCTGCGAGATTCTGGGCAAGGCGGAGTTCATGAACCCTGGCGGCAGCATCAAGGACCGCGCCGCCAAGGGGATGATTCGCCGCGCGGAGGAGGAGGGACTTCTCCATCCGGGCGGCACCATCGTCGAGGGCACCGCGGGCAACACCGGCATCGGCCTGGGGCTCCTGGGCCGCGAGCGCGGCTACCGCGTCGTGGTGACGATGCCGGACAACCAGGCGCGCGAGAAGTACGAGCTGCTGGAGGCCATGGGCGTGGAGGTCCGCAAGGTGCCGCCCGTGCCCTTCGCCAACCCCGGCCACTTCTTCCACCAGGCGCGCGCGCTGTCCGAGCAGCACGGCTGGTTCTGGGCCAACCAGTTCGAGAACACGGCCAACGGCGACTTCCACTACGAGACGACGGGGCCCGAAATCTGGGAGCAGTGCGAGGGCCGCGTGGACGTGCTCGTCGTCTCCGTGGGCAGCGGCGGGACGATGTCCGGCGTCAGCCGTTTCCTCAAGGAGAAGAACCCCGCGCTGCGCGTGGTGCTCGTGGATCCGCCGGGCTCCGGCCTCTACTGCTTCGTGCGCGACGGGAAGCTGGAGTCGTCGGGCTCCTCCATCACCGAGGGCATCGGCATCATGCGGCTCACCGCCAACTTCAAGGCCGCGCGCGTGGACGAGGCGATGCGCCTGGGGGACGAGGACATGCTCGACACCCTCTACCACCTGGCCCGCGAGGACGCGCTCGTGGTGGGCACGTCGGCCGCCCTCAACGTGCGCGCCGCGTATGAGATTGCCCGCCAGCACCCGGGCTCGGGCCTGCGCATCGTGACGTTCCTGTGCGACCACGGCAGCCGCTACGCCTCCAAGGTCTTCAACGCGGAGTTCCTCGCCTCGAAGCAGCTCCGGGTGAAGCCGCTGCCCGTCAACCTCGCCGCGCGCTGAGCCGCGCCCGTCCAGCCCGCGCCGAAAATGCGGACCCCGGCGCAAGCACGTTCAGGGTCCTCTCAACTGTCCGACAGGACTGGATAGTCTTTCTTCGTTTTCTGGAAAAACTGTTGTTGCGGGTTTAGGGCGACGCTACAGGTGCGCGACCCATCCGTCCCCATGTCGGGGGCGGGGGCTCACCTCATGGAGTCCGCATGTCGCGCATGGTGTTGCCGTTGAGAGCCCTGGTGGTGCAAGCCGCGCTGGCGGCCGTGGTGCTGGCCTGTTCCGGGCCGCCGGACGCCGCCTCTTCCGGAGAAGAGCCGCTGGGCCGGCAAGAGGGCGCGGCGCTGGCGACCCGCGTCGTCGGCTACTTCCCGACGTGGGCGGGCGACGTCAACACCATCCCCTACGACAGGCTCACGCATATCAACTACGCCTTCGTGGTGCCCACCGCGCAGGGTGGGCTCACGGGGCCGAGCGGGACGGACGCACGGCTTCGCTCGCTCGTCACGGCGGCGCACGCGCGAGGCGTGAAGGTGCTCATCGCCGTGGGCGGGTGGAACGACGGCAATGACAGTGGCTTCGAGTCGCTCGCGGCGAACGCGGGCACTCGCACGGCTTTCGTGAACAACCTGGTCAACTACGTCAACGCGGCGGGGCTGGACGGCGTGGACATCGACTGGGAGTACCCGGACCCGGGCGCTTCCGCGCAGAACTACGCGGCGCTCATCCGGGAGCTGGGCGGGGCGATGCGCTCGCGCGGCAAGCTGCTCACGGCCGCGGTGGTGGCCAACGGCTACTACGGCGAGGGCATCCCCACCTCGACGTTCGCCGACTTCGACTTCCTCAACATCATGGCGTACGACGGCGGGCAGCCGCATTCGACGTACGACTACGCCGTCCAGTCACTCAACTACTGGAAGGGGCGGGGCCTGCCGGCGTCGAAGGCCGTGCTGGGCGTGCCGTTCTACGGGCGCTCGCCGTCGTCGTATGTCGGCTACGCGGACCTCGTCGCGCGCGACTCGCAGGCGCCGTACAAGGACAACGTGGGCGACGTCTATTACAACGGCATTGCCACCATCCAGGCGAAGACGCGGCTGGGGCTCCAGCAGGGCGGCGGGGTGATGATCTGGGAGCTGACCCAGGACACGCGCAATGACACGTCGCTGCTGCTCGCCATCTTCAACGCCGCGCAGGCCGGCGGTGGCGCCACCCGCTACCGCATCGTCAACAAGTCCTCCGGCCGCTGCCTGGACATCAACGGTCCCAGCACCGCGGACGGCGCGACGATTCACCAGTGGGCGTGCCACACGGGCGCCAGCCAGCAGTGGGTGCTGGAGCCCACCGACAGCGGCTACGTCCGCATCGTGTCCCAGTACAGCGGCAAGGTGCTGGATGTGCGCGACGTGAGCACCGCGGATGGCGCGGGGCTCCAGCAGTGGACCTGGTCCAACGGCGGAAACCAGCAGTTCCGCACGGTGGCGACCTCCGGTGGGTTCCATCGCATCGAGGCCCGACACAGCGGCAAGGTGCTGGATGTCGCGAGCTGCGGGACGAGCGCCAACGGCACCGTCATCCAGCAGTGGAGCTGGTCCAACAATGACTGCCAGCAGTTCCGGTTGGAGGCTCAGTAACGAGGGGCCTCAGTGCGGTGCCGAGAAGCGCCCGGTCTCCAGCGACGCCGCGCCCGGGCGCGTCTTGCGGAACACGTAGTAGTCGGCGGGCCGGGCCCAGTGGGAGCCGCCCGCGTCGTCAAGCGCGGCGGGCCCCCGGGGCGGTAGCTTCGGGACCAGGTACGCGGCGAGCTCCTGGTCGCTGAAGGTGTACTTCCCCCGCAGCTCCTTCACCACGGCGACCAGCTCCAGGTTCTCCTCGGCCGCGGCCTCCGCCGCGTCGCCGTGGTGGTCGTTCGTCACCAGCAGCCCGCCGACCTTCAGGTACTTGCCGCAGGCGCGGGAGATTCCTCCGGCATACAGCGCCAGGAGCAGGTCGAAGCTCTCCTCGAGCGCGGGGATGGGCTGCAGGTAGTCCTGCGAGACGAAGCGCACGTGGGCCTTCTGGGCGTACTGCTGCCGGGAGGATATCTTCCGCAGCACGCCGTCCTTGTTGGCGAAGAACCCCTGCGCCAAATCGTTCCGGTCCACGTAGACGACGTGCTGGAAGAAGAACGACGGGGTGATGTGCACGAAGCACCCCGGGTACAGCACGGTGTCCACGGCCACGAACCGCTCGCGGAGCAGCTCGAAGAGGCCCGCGCGCTCGAGCTGATGATCAACCACGAAGCCCTGGTAGATCTCCTCGACTCTCTCCATTTTCTGGATTTGAGCCGGTTTCTGGGCTGCCGTAAAACTTTGGGCCCTCTCGGGAAAGGAGAGGCGCTGTAGCGCGGAAAGTCACAGTCCGAGTGACGGTTGTTGCCTCAAGAGACACATCCCTCTGGTGTGTGTGGGCTTCTCTCGGGGTGCTGGTCCTGGCCTGCGGGGTGCACTTGGAGGGGTCGCCGTAAATCCCCTGGAGGCGACATCCATGAAGAAGTGGTCCCCGAAGAAGGCCCTGGGCCTGAAGTGGGCTGGGTCCGGTGTGCTCGCAATCGCATTGTGCATGACGGGTTGTGGTGGTGAGGCGCTGGAGAGCCCGGTTCCCCTGGAGGAGCGGCCCCAGGCGGCGGTGGCCGAGCCGACGCCCACCAACAAGCCCGCGCCCATCATCCAGTCGCTCGACGTGGTGGCGCAGGACGACGTCCTGGGCACCGCGACCCGCAGCCTGGTCCGAGTGCGGCTCGCCCAGAGTCAGCAAGGCCTCTTCACGGAGGTCCCCGTGGTGTCCGATACGGGCAAGCCCGTGGTGCTGAGAGATCAAGGCACGGAGGGTGACGAGCAGGCCGGAGATGGTGTGTTCTCCGGCTTCGCCGAGGTCGACCTCGAGCTGCACCGCAAGACGCAGGACCGCATCACCGCGGCGCAGAACCGGCAGCCCAACGAGCCGCTGACGTTCGCCGTCTTCAACAACCGCGAGCTGGTGGAGGAGCGCCGGGTGGTGGCGCTGTCGTCGGACGTCTTCCGTCCGCGCGTGCCCATCCCGGTGACGCCCGTGGGCCTGCTCGCCGACGTCAGGCCGGCCAAATCCCTCATCATCACCCATCCGAACGTCATCAACGACCCGACGCGGACGTATGACCCGTGCTCGAACTCTGGCAACCCGAACGGGGTGTGGACGTTCAACCACCTGATGACGGAGATGGCGAGCACGTTCGTGACGCCGTCGGCCCTCACCGAGCAGTGGTTGCTGCAGTGGAACGCGAACCAGACGCTCAACGGGTGGACCGTCCCGGCGCGCACGCAGGTGGTGCCGCGCATCCTGAACCCGTGGCCGAAGATCGCCGGCACGCTCGACATGACGAAGTCGGCGTTCAAGCTGGTGGCCATCTTCAACCGGTTGGACCTGGGCAAGGGCAACGGCCCGGTGGGCTACGGCGGCTCCAGCGGTGGCGGTGAGCTGCGCTTCGTCTTCGCCGCGGTGGACAAGAGCGCGGGCTGCGTCATCCGGCCGCTGCTGGTCATCTTCGAGTACGGCGTGCCCATCTCCGGCTGCCTCAACGTGAAGAGCTGGGCGCAGCAGTGGATGCAGCTGTCGAACCCGCTGATGGTGCTGGGCAGCCCGGCCTACAACGCGGCGCTGCAGGCGCTCACGGAGCAGGTCGTCGTCGCCGGCGCGGCGCCCACCAAGCCCAACGGCAACGCCATCAACCAGATTCGCACCAACGACTTCATGCTCGCCTCGCCCTGGGAGCTGCGGGAGTTCCACCTGTTCGACACGGGCGCGACGCCGAACTTCCTGTCGGAGACCACGGTGGCGTTGACGCCGGGAGACGCGCGCAACAACACCACCATCTTCCGCGACTTCGTGAACACCAACCAGGCGGCCATCCTCGCCAACACCTACGGCGTGCCGGCCACCTTCGCGAGCGTGAACTTCCTGGGCGCCAACCCGCGCGTCCCAACGCCGTCCAGCACGTTCTGGCGGGCCACCGGCATCGTGAACAACACCGCGCGGCACAAGTTCTCGTTCAACACGTGCAACGGCTGTCACGCGCGTGAGACGAACACGCCCTTCACGCACATTGGCGAGACGGGCGCGCTGTCGGCCTTCCTCTCCACGGGCATGGTGAACCCGCTCACGCCCTTCAACGTGGCGGACCCGGTGGACGGCACGGTGCGCAGCTTCTTCGAGATTCGGGACCGCGCGCAGCACCTGGACTCCACCGCGAACCAGTCCTGCCTCACCCGCGCGTTCGACGTGCGCAACCTCGCGGTGCACTGATGTGAAACGCGGGTCCGGGGGGAATCTCCCCGGGCTTGCACAAATTCCGCACGAACATTCCTCATGAAGCGCACAGGCTGGCCATCCGGGTTGCACACCGGGGGGCCAGTCTGGGCCCATGAACATCCCTGTTTCCGCGCCGCGTCCGCAGCGGACGTCCGACGGCCCCATCCGTAGGGCCTTCCGGTGGCTCGTCGCCCACCACGTCTTCGGCAGTCTCTTCATCGTCATCTTCGCAACGGCGGTGATCGCCGGCCAGGTGGCGGACCGGGCGGACTTCGCCAACTCGGAGCTGGCGGCGGGCGTGGAGGACCGGTGGGGTGCTCCCGTCGTCCAACCCGCGCCCTCGCTGCGCTTCGTGCACAGCGGCACCATCTTCACCGAGCTGAAGCCGCTGGCCTTCGACCGTCAGCACGTGGAGGTGCTGGCGAAGATGAACTACCGCAAGCGCGGCCTGCGCTACTTCTCCGGCTTCGACTTCAACCTGGGCGCGGAGTACGCGGTGGTCAACCGCGAGGGCCACGACATCGACGTGGCGTTCATCTTCCCCATGGAGATGGACAAGTCGCAGGTGCTGCTGTCGGAGCTCCAGTTCCTCGTGGATGGCCAGGAGGCCAGCCTGGACCTGGGTGATTCCGGCAACCGGCTGGTGTGGACGGGACGCATCGCGAAGGGCGCCACGGCCCGCTTCGTCATCCGCTACCGTGCCCGAGGGCTCGACTCCTTCATCTACAAGTTGGACCCGGCGCTCTCCGCGCGCGACGTCCGCCTGCACTTCGCCGTGGAGGGGGGCGACAACTACGACTATCCGGGAGGCGTGCTGTCCGCCTCGTCCGTGCAGACGGGCAGCGACACCGTGACGCTGGACTGGGCCTTCCAGTCGCTGGAGTCCGGCGTCAACCTGGGCGTCATCCTGCCCTCGGAGAAGACGTTCGACTCCATGGTGTCCCGCATGGCGAGCCGCGCGTGGGTGCCGTTCCTCGCCCTGGTGGCGCTGCTCGCGGCGCTGGGCATGCGGCACAAGCGACAGCTCGCGCTGCATGAGGCGTATCTGCTGGCCGCCGTGTACGGCTTCTTCTTCGTGCTCCTCGCGTACCTGGCCGCCTTCATGAACTTCTATGGCGCGTACGTCCTCAGCGCGCTGGGACTGGGCGCGGCCGTGGTGGCCTATGCCCGCTGGCTGTTCCCCAAGGAGCGTATGGCGGTATTGGCGGGCCTCTGGGCGGCCACGCTGCTGGTGCCCACCGTCGCCGTCATCCTGGAGGGCTACACCGGCCTCATCTACACGCTGGAGATTCTCGCCGGCCTGCTCGGACTGATGGTCCTCTCCACCCGCGCCAGCGTGCGGGCCTTCCTCTCCGACTTGTCCCAGCCCGGCGCCGCACCTCGCGAGGCCGCCGCCACCCCTGTCACCCCGGAAGCGAGCTGAGCCCACCATGCGGACCCTTTCTCTCCTCGTCGGATTCATGCTGCTCGCCCCGGAGGCCCTGGCCACGGGCGCCACCTCGGCCACGACTTCTCCCTCGGGCACCGCCACCGTGCCGTTGGAGCAGCTCATTCCCCTCTACACGCAGCGCCAGGCGGATGTGCCCGCGCCTCCCACCGAGGCCCTGGTGAAGAGTGAGCTCAAGGGCCGGCTGTCGACGGATGCCCTCCAGGTGGAAGCGACCTTCCAGGTGGAGGTGCTCGCGGACGGACGTTGGACGCAGGTGCGCCTGCTCCAACTCGACGCGGATACGTACCCCACCGCGCTGCCCACGCTGGAGGATGCCACGGTGGGCGTCGTGGATGGCTTCCTGTGCCTGCTCACGCGCAAGGCGGGGCGTCACGACTTCGAGGTGGGCCTCACGGTGCGCTCGTCGGGCACGGGGCCGGAGCGCCGCGCGCAGCTTCGCTTCGGACCGCAGGCCTCTCCGGTGCCGCTCGAGCTGGAGGCCGACACGTCCGTCTTCACGCTGATGGAGCCGCTGCCGACCTCGGGGGAGGGCTACGCCGTCTATCCCGTGCAGGGCGTGCTGCGGGTGGGGTGGCGAGCGGCCTCGCTGGTGTCGCAGTCGATGAAGCCGCAGGTGCGCCCGCCGATGGAGCCTCGCATCGCCGAGGCCACCGCGACGTGGGTGTCCACCCTGGAGGGGCGTGCCTCGCTGCGCGTCAGCTACGCGCTGAGCCTGGACCGTGAGCAGCCGCTGGAGCTGACGGTGCCGGAAGGGCACAAGCTGGAGCGGGTCACCCTCAACGCGGTGCCGGTGCCGGTGCCGGTGGAGGAGGCAACGGACGGCGTGCTGAAGCTGAAGGTCGCTCCGGCGCGGCTGGGTGAGACGGGCGGCGCGCTGGAAGTGGTGCTGACGCGGGAGCTGGGCGTCTTCCACCTGTCCGGTCGGCTGAAGCTGGCGCTGCCCCGCGTCTCGTGGCCGGTGGCGGAGCTGCGGGCCCGTGCGCACTTCCCCGCGGTGTTCAACTACCGCCGCGAGGGTGGAAGCCTGGAGCAGGTGGATGAGGCCGCCGCCGTGGCGGAGAGCGCGCCCCTGCCGGGCAAGGTGCTGCACTTCCGTCAGTACCTGGTGGCCGCGTCCTCGCCCACGCTCGAGCTGGGCTACTCGGTGGACATCTCCAACAGCTACTTCCGCTGAAGCTCCAGGAGCACGTTCAACTGGGCCGTCAACGCGTTGGCCTCGTCGTGTCTGCCGAGGCTGACGTAGAGGGCCACCGCGTCCCGCCGTTCTTGAACCTCGCGTTCGATGACGGCGCTCACGGCTTCCGGCGTCAGGGCCAGTCGGGCCACTTCACCACTCCCCAGGCCACCGGCACTTCCCGCGAAGGCGCCATCCACGGCCGCTGGAGCGCCGCTTACGTCGGGAGCTTCCGCGTTGTCGAGGGCCGCCAGCACTTCACGAAGCACCGCCGAGGCAGGTGCGTTCCGAGCGCGAAGCGCCTCTTTCATCGCGGCGCGAAGCATCGCCTTCCATTCATCCACGGTTTTCATGGGCCTGCCCAACCTAGCGACGAACCAGGGGCGCCGCCACGGCGAAGGCCGCGCCTGACTCCGCGGGGCGGGCCGGGAGCAGCTCCAGTCCCGCGCCGAACGCTCGCAGCATCGACTGGGAGATGGTGAGGCCCAGGCCTGTGCCGCCGCGCTCACGCGCCGTGGTGAAGAAGGCGTCGAAGATGAGCGCCCGGTTCGCCTCGGAGATGCCTCGGCCGGTGTCGCGCACGACGACGCGCACGGACCCCTCGGTGTTCGTCTCCACGGACAGCGACACCCGGACGTCCTCGCCCCCGTGCTGTCTCGCGTTGGTGACGAGCTGCCAGAGCACGTCATCCATCACCTCGGCGGGCAGGCTCACGGTGAGCCCCTCCGGCACGGGCCCCACGTCGACGCGCGCGAGTCCCTCCGCGCCTGCCCGGGTGGAGAGCGCCGTCAGCAAGGGCGCCAGCTCCACCTGCGCGGGGCGGGCCGTCATCGAGTCCGCGCGGGCCAGCTCCATCAGCCGTTGCACGAGCCGGGTGAGGCGCTTCGCATCGGCGTCGATGTTGGAGAGGAAGCGCGCGCGCTGCTCTGGCGTCATCACCTCGGCGCTGTCGCGCAGCAGCTCCACCGCGCCCTGGATGGAGGCCAGCGGCGTCTTGAACTCGTGCGACACGTTGGCGGCGAAGGAGCGGATGTACTGGTTCCTGTCGCGCAGGGCGGTGGCCATGCCGGCCAGGGATTCGGACAGCTCGGCCAGCTCCGCGACGACGGGGCGGGCCACGGGCTCGAAGCCCTCGGGCGCGCTGGCGGCGATGGCGCGCGTCTGCCTCACCAGCGCACGCACGGGACGGCCCAGCAGCGCGGCGGCGGCGAGCGACATCAGCGCCACCGCGCCCAGCAGCACCAGCCCCGTGGCCGTCAGGTTCCATCGGTCCGCATACGTGGCCTTGGCGAACGTCATGGGCGTGCGCGCCAGCACCACCGCGCCCCAGACGCGCTCACCGTGGAGGACGGGCAGGGCCACGAAGACGCGGATGCCGGTGTCTCGACTGAGGGAGGCGAGGGGGGTGTCCTCGGGCTCTGCGTGGCGGCGACGCAGCACGCTGGTGGGGACGCCGTGAAGCGCCTCCTGCACTTCGAGCCGGTCACCCAGCGTCGCGCCAATCAACTCGGCGCTGCTGCTGGACACCACCACGCCCCTGACGTCGACGACGCGGATGCCCGCGAGCGTGGCCGCCCTCACGTTCTCCAACAGAGGCCGCAGTCGCTGACCCACGTCCTGGGCCAGGGGTTCTCCTGGCACGCGCGAGAGGGGTGGACGGTCGTCCG
The DNA here is from genome assembly GCF_013336715.1 of Myxococcus sp. CA056. Taxonomy (NCBI): domain Bacteria; kingdom Pseudomonadati; phylum Myxococcota; class Myxococcia; order Myxococcales; family Myxococcaceae; genus Myxococcus; species Myxococcus sp. CA056. The sequence continues at coordinate 3,389 of NZ_JABUMT010000007.1, read as the reverse complement.
GCGGCAAGGGCTCGTCCGAGGCCCGGAGGGAAGGGAGGACGGGCCGCAGTTGGTCGTCGCTCGGAATGGGGAAGGGCCACTTCGCGGTGCGAGGCTTTCCGTAGTCGAGCGTCCCCACCTGCTCGGCCAGCATGGACCGGTAGACCTCGGCGACCACGGCGCCCTGCGTGAGCAGCTCCGTCTCCGTCTGTCGGATGAGCTGGTTGTCGTAGACGCGCACGAAGGACAGTCCGCCCAGCGTGAGCACGAAGCCCGCCAGCCCCACCGAGGCGAAGACCATCCACAGCCGGGGCCTGGCGCGGGGCCTAGGGGATGGCGAGCCGATAGCCAAGGCCATGCACCGTCTCGATGACTTCTCCGCCGACTCCGGCGAACTTCTGGCGCACCCGGCGCACGTGGCTGTCGATGGTGCGGTCACTCACCACGCCGTCGTCATAGACGCGGGTCATCACCTCGTCGCGGGTGAACACCTTGCCGGGCACGCGCAGCAGCGCCGCGAGCAGGTGGAACTCCGTCACGGTGAGCACCACTTCCTGCTCGCCCCACCAGGCACGAAAGCGCTCCTCGTCCAGCTTCAAGGGCCCCCGCGAGAGCGGTTGGGTCGCCGTCGAGGTGGCGGCGGCTTCAGGAGCGGGCCGGGCGCGGCGCAGCACCGCCTTCACGCGCGCCACCAGCTCGCGCGGACTGAAGGGCTTGGTGAGGTAGTCGTCGCCGCCCAGCTCCAGGCCGAGGATGCGGTCCACCTCGTCGTCGCGCGAGGAGAGGAAGACGATGGGCAACTCGTGCGCGCGGCGGACCTCGCGGCACACCGCCAGCCCGTCCATCTCCGGCATCATGATGTCCAGGACGATGAGCGCGGGGGGAGCACGCTGGACCTGCGCCACCGCCGCCCGTCCATCCGCGGCCTCCTCCACCCGGAAGCCTCCTTGCTCCAACGCGAAGCGGACGATGTCCCGCAGGTGCGGATCATCATCGACGACGAGGATGGTGGGACGCTCGGCCAAGGGACACTCGGAAATGGGAGGGCGAGACTCGGAGTGTAGCTCCGCCACCCCTCCTCAGGGACTTGCCGTCACAGTCGTATTTTTTGTCGTCACGGAACGCAACTGCCGGATGGGTCGGTCGATAACCCCGGCATGACCGTTGTCGGTTCCCCCCGCCCGCTGACTCGTCTGCTCGTCAATTCATCCACCGCTGGCGTGGGGACCCGTCCCTCTCAAGATGTGTCGTCGCCCCAGGCGCGGAACGTCGCCGCCCTGGGCCTCAAGGATACGTTCGAGCAGGCGCCCGCCGCGAAGAAGGGCCCGGCCAGGACGGAGGCGCCCACCCCGCCGGCGCCGTCAGAGGGGAATGACCCCTTCGAGGGGCTCCGGGACGCCGCGCTGCTTCGCGCCATCAAGGAGTCGTCCTCCGGCAAGCACGTGAAGAGCTACACCGAGGCGCGCAAGGTCATCTTCGGCGAGCTCGATGTGGTGAACGGCAAGGTGGCGTGCGTGTACACCGGCCGGGAAATCGAGGGCGGCAAGCTGCCCAAGAACTCCGACATGAACGTGGAGCACACCTGGCCCCAGTCGAAGGGCGCCACGGGCGTCGCGAAGAGCGACCTGCACCACCTGTTCCCCACCGACAGCAAGGCCAACTCGAAGCGGGGCAACTGGCCCTTCGGCGAGGTGGTCAACGTGAAGTGGAGTGAGAACGGCGCCAAGTTTGGAACCGACGCGCAGGGGCGCACGGTGTTCGAGCCGCCCGACTCGCACAAGGGCAACGTCGCGCGCGCGATGTTCTATTTCTCCTCCACCTACAGCAAGCCCATCCCGGATGCGGAAGAGGCCGTGCTGCGCGAGTGGAATGACCTGGACGTCGTGGACACCGCGGAGCACGCGCGCAACCAGCGCGTCTCGGACATCCAGGGCAACGTCAACCAGTTCGTCGAACACGAGGACCTGGTCGACCGCATCAAGGACTTCTGAATTGACGGAAAGGGACGAGCGACCTCGGGGGAGGGGCTCGTCCGGGCCGAGCCGGGGCGTCAGTCCGAGCCCCGGCTCACCCAGTCACCGTGGGCGAAGGGTACGGCGGGTACCCTTCGCGAACCTTGAGTCGCCGCGTCCGCCGCCGCGGGCGCCGGATGGCCACCGCCGCTACGAGCGCGAGCACCACCGGAACGAACACCAACAACGCTTGAGCCGTCACCATCTCCCTCCTCCTGGAACTATGGCGGTGGGGTCTGACGCTCAGTCCCTGCAAAACCTGAAAGAGCCCGGACTCCAGGTGTGGGGCGGGGTGTGACGGAACGGCTCAGGAGCAGGAGAAGTACGGGCCGTAGCCGGTGCCCACCGAAGCTCCCGTGGAGTCCGTCACCGTCACCCTGGCCCTCAAGTCGTAGAGGAACGTTCCGGTTCCATCTGGCCCGGGACACGAGAAGCTCCGGGTGGCGCCACCCGCAGTGGGCCCGGACGTGTAGGTCCTGTTCGTCGCATACAGGAAGTGCTGCTGGGTCCAGGAGTAGGTGAACGGCGGAATGCCGTCCGTGACGGTCGCCGTGCAGGTGACGCCGCTGAAGTCCTGGGAGCAGGCGAGCGAGGCCGACAGGGCCGCGCCCTGCGTGGTCAGCGAGTCCGCACCGGGGTCCTCGATGTCGGCGGGTCCACCACAGGCCATCAAGAACAACCCAGCTCCGAGCATCGTCGCTGCCATGAAGTTCGTCGCCATGCGCGTCTCCTGGAACGTGATTCGGGTGAAGGACCGCGCTTCAACAATATCATCAGTGCAAAGTCGTTAAATCCAGCGAAAGCGTTGCGAGTCTTTGTGCGCCGTCGCGGGGCGTCAGGCGGACGGGTGTCTGGACTGTCTCCGCGCCATGAGCGCCAGGGTCATGAGCAGCGTCCAGGACAGCGCGCTGATGACATAGCCCGCCCAGAGGATGGGCGGCCGCTGGTACTCCAGTCGAAGCGTTCCTTGTCCCAGGCCGAGCAGATGCGGGTATGCGCGAAAGAGGGGCTGCTCGATGCCCTGCTCATTCACCAGCCGCATGCCGGGAAACCACGCCAGCTTCACCTTGAAGAGTCGCGGGCCTCCCTCGGGAAGCTCCAGGCGATAGGTTCCTCGCCCTTCCTTGTGCAACGAGACGGGCGCGGGCGGCAGGTTCACAGAGGGCCCCGCGTGGGCGAGCGCGTCGTGCAACGGCTGCCATTCCGCGTCGCCCACGAGCGTCTGTCGCAGGTGGATGCGCGCCTCGCAGGCGGGGCCGATGGGATGGAAATAAGAGGACCTAACAAAAGTCAGGGCTGGGGTGGCCACCGACGAAGGGCATCCCCAGCTTGAGTGCATGGTCCGCGAACTCGTTCCCGACGCCTTCTGGCAGCGTGTGGCGCCGCTGCTGCCTCCGC
>NZ_JABUMT010000074.1:0-254 GCF_013336715.1 Myxococcus sp. CA056 | reverse complement strand
CTCATGGTGCGGGTACATGCCTACCTCAACGCGCGGAATGCACAGCGCTCTGCCTGTCCATCCCTGCGCCGAGCCGACCTCAGGCGTGCCTCCTGACGTCGTGCGAGAATCGAGATCGTTGGTTTAGTACGACTTGGTCACATCCGTGAGGGCTGCTCAGGCGGCGCTCTGGGGTTGATGGCCCTGTTGCAGAGCGGGCAGGTGCCAATCTGCTGGAGCAGCAGAGGCTGAATCACGCGCCTCACCATTGGCAG
>NZ_JABUMT010000073.1:0-272 GCF_013336715.1 Myxococcus sp. CA056 | reverse complement strand
GCCACACTCATCCCGGCAACACCCCGCAGCACGTCGTCCGTCGGACGGATACGGCCAAGCGAGCGGGGGGCTGGTACGCGCGGGCGCTTCACGGACGCGCTGCGGCAGGAGGCACTCGCGGTGCTGGAGGCGCGCAAGGCTCAGGGCGCAAGCCAAGAGGGCGTGGCCGAGGAACGGGGCTGAGTCCCTGGACTCTCAGCCGCTGCAAGCAGCGGTCAGCGCGCGCAGGAGTGACAGTCGCCGCGTTTCAGCCGGTGCTCGTGGTGTGCGAG
>NZ_JABUMT010000072.1:0-378 GCF_013336715.1 Myxococcus sp. CA056 | reverse complement strand
ACTCGAAGCGCTCGACACGCAGGCCTCCGCCCTGGACGCTCGGGAAGTGGAGCGCCACGCCCACCAGGCCCACCAGCGCGGTGAGGCCCGCGAGCCCCGCCGCGCGGTTCCGGGCGCTCGTGGGCAGCAGTGCCGCGATGACACTGGAGACCCAGGGAATGGCCAGGAGGGCAATGAGCGGCATCAGGACTTGCGGACCCCATGGCGCCTGGGAGGAACCACCAGGACGTCGCACGTCACATCCCGGAGGACGTCCCCGGCGACAGTCCCGAGGAGCGCGTGCGCGATTCCAGCACGGCCATGCGTTCCGAGCAGCAGGAGGTCCGCCCGGCTCTTCGCGACGACGTCCGGGATGACCGTCCTGGGCGAGCCGTACCG
>NZ_JABUMT010000071.1:0-382 GCF_013336715.1 Myxococcus sp. CA056 | reverse complement strand
ACCTTCGCCAATATCGATCCCATTATTGAGGAATATGTCGCCGAGAAGATGGGATTACAGGTCGAGCCCGTTTCGACGCAGGTGATCCCGCGCGACCGGCACGCCATGTATTTTGCGATTTTGGGCGTTGTTGCGTCATGCATCGAGCGCCTCGCCATCGAGATCCGCCACCTGCAGCGCTCGGAAGTGCTGGAAGCGGAGGAGTATTTCTCGGAGGGCCAGAAGGGCTCATCGGCGATGCCGCACAAGCGTAACCCGGTGCTTACCGAAAACCTCACCGGCCTCGCGCGCATGGTGCGCGCTTATGCGCTTCCGGCGATGGAAAATGTCGCGCTCTGGCATGAGCGGGACATCTCGCACTCATCCGTCGAGCGCATGATCG
>NZ_JABUMT010000070.1:0-383 GCF_013336715.1 Myxococcus sp. CA056 | reverse complement strand
GTCCGCGGTGAGTTCGTCGGTGACGTTCGATGGAACGAACTACTTCGTGGTCTGGAGCGACACCCGCAGCTCCGGGACGCTCTCCGACATCTACGCGGGGCGGGTGCGTGCGTCGGATGGCGTGGCGCTCGACGGTTCGGGCATTCCCATCTGCGCGCACCCGGGCGCCCAGGGCGCCCCCGAGGTGGCCTTCGATGGGACCCGGTACCTGGTGGTCTGGGACGACGCGCGCGCCGGGGCGGAGTCCGACATCTACGGGGCCCGGGTGCGGGCCTCGGACCGGGCGGTGCTGGACACCGGCGGCTTCGCCATCTCCGTGGCGCCACGCGTCCAGCGGTCCGCCGCCGTCACCTTCGACGGAACGCAGTTCCTGGTGGTGTGGG
>NZ_JABUMT010000069.1:0-383 GCF_013336715.1 Myxococcus sp. CA056 | reverse complement strand
AGCCCTGAATGGACCGTCCCCCCATGGAATGAACGACGCCCTTCTTGCTCCCCTCTGCTTGGCGCGCAACACACGGATGGGCAACGTCCTCCGGCGATCAGCCGACACGCACTCAAGGACAATCGACACAATGCCCACGACATGCATCTGCCTGTCTCCGCGAATCGACGGGTCGTAGTGGGGAAGGGCGGCGCACCGCCGAGCGCGGTACCTGTCAGCGCGGATGATCCCGAGAACTCGAGACCATCCAACGAAGGGGCTGTAAAATCTTGGCGCCACGGGACAGTCATCACAGTGAAGACAGTTGTTTGCGTGCCATCTGGAGTGGGGAAGAACCGTTCGTCCCTCTCTGGTTGACAGGAATTGGCTGCAAACATAAACAC
>NZ_JABUMT010000068.1:0-395 GCF_013336715.1 Myxococcus sp. CA056 | reverse complement strand
CCGAGAAGGTCATGCAGCCGAGCGACCTCGAGAGAGGAGGCGGCACACCCCGCGTCTCAACCTACGGCGCGCGCTCGTCTTCGAATCGACTCGAGGTCGCGCGAGCTCAGCTCGGGCCGGTGTTTCTCGAGCAAGGCTTCGAACCTGCCCTTCTTCTTCAATGTCGTTCGCAACTCGACAATTACCGGATTGTCGATCGCCTCGACGCGTTCGAGCGCATCGGAGAGCGCCTCGGCGTTTCCGACCATCGCGTGCGCGAGGAGCCAATACGCTGCCCAATGCGGGTGCGAAACGAAGTGCTTTGCTTCCTTCGTGTACACGCGCATCGGCGAAGCGTCGCGGGCGGTGAGCACGATCGCGTCAACCGGGTCGTCGTGATCCTCGCGATCGACTTT
>NZ_JABUMT010000067.1:0-395 GCF_013336715.1 Myxococcus sp. CA056 | reverse complement strand
ACCTTCTCGTCCCGCGAGGGACAGCCCGTGCAGCACATTCATCCGGCGCCCGAGTCCTGGCCCCTGGCCATCGAGGACCTGAGCGCGCTGGAGCCCTCCGCGCGTGAGGCCACCGCCGCGCGTCGCATCAGCGAAGAGGCCCACCGGCCCTTCGATCTGGAACACGGCCCGCTGCTGCGCACCGCGCTGCTGAAGCTCGGGGAGCAGGAGCACGTCCTCCTGCTGTGCATGCACCACATCATCGCGGACGGCTGGTCCGTGGACGTGCTGGTGCGCGAGGTCGCCGAGGTCCACTCGGCGCTCCTGGAGAACCGGAGCGCGGCGCTTCCGGAGCTGCCGGTGCAGTACGCCGACTACGCGGCGTGGCAGCGGCGCGTGCTGAAGGACAGCACGGT